>NZ_BAABAL010000005.1:0-1195176 GCF_039537405.1 Allokutzneria multivorans
CGCGCCATCACTCCACACTACATATGACTACAACTCCCGACTCAGGACACTAGCACCTGTCCTGCAAGTGGTTGAGCTGTGTATTCCGGTCACGGTGTCGCCGGGGGTTGGGGTGTCTTCAAGACCAGCAAACCCCGCTGTTGATCATCGCTAACCGCCGCAAACCCTGCGGTGTTGCGGGGTTTGCCGTCGTTGAAGACGGCTGGGGTGGGGGTTGGGTGGTCTTGAAGACCGGCAAACCTGATGACTTGCAGGACAGGGCCTAGGCCAGCCGCACGTCGAAGAGGGCTTCGAGTTCGGTGATCGTGGCCGGGACCGAGGTGTGGTGGACGCCGACCATCCCCGTCGCGACCGCCCCGCGCACGTTGCCCGCGAGGTCGTCGACGAACACGCAGCGCTCGGTCTCGATGTCGAGGCGCTGCGCCACGAGCCGGTAGATCCGCTCGTCGGGCTTGGCGATGCCGACCTCGCCGGAGAGCACCATCACGTCGAACAGCGACCCGAACGCGCTGTCCGGCGCCGGGCCGGGGCCGTCCGCGTTGGACAGCAGCGCGGTGCGCAGACCGTGCCGCCGCGCCTGGCGGAGCACGTCGAGCAGCGGCGGTTCGTCTCCGGGCTCCGGCCCCCAGTCGGTGAGCACGCCCCCGTAGTCCACGACAAGACCAGCCAGTTCCATCCTCGGACCCTAGAACATCCCGGTGACGCACAAGGGATTTCCGCGCGCCGGCCCATCGGCGCGCGCTTCACCCGTTGCGGCGAGAACTGACCGGATCGACTCGCCCAGCCCTCTTTCGCTGTGGGGACACAGCAACTGGGGGAAGAAATGGCCGTCGTCATGCGATTGCCCGCGTACCTGGCCGAGCCCGAAGCGGAGGAGCCGACCGAACCGCCCACCGCGGCGCTGGACCAGCTGATGCTGCGGCTGGACCTGGGGAAGCGCCGGATCGACGGCCAAGACCCGGTCCGCGCGCGCCGACAGCGAACGCGCACGTCGGCAGGTCACCTCATCTCGATGATCCTGGAAGCGCTCGACGGTCGCCGCCCGCTGCGCCAGCTCCTGCACACCAGGCTGGCCGAGCCGGTGCACCGCCGCCTCGTCGCCGAACTCCGCGACTCGCGGCCGGGCCACACCCACCGCCTGCGCACGGTCCACGTGTGCGAGCCCGCCGAGGGCGTCATCGAGGCCAACGGCACCATCACCGCCGGCCCGCGCGTCCGTGCGGTCGTCGCGCGCATCGAGTGCACCGACCGCGGCTGGCTCTGCACCACCTTCACCATCCTCTGACCCAGCCCAGCCCAATCCAGCTCAGCCCGCGCACGACGACGCCCGCCTTCCGGGAGGAGGGCGGGCGTCGTGGGGTGGTGCGGAGCGCGGGGGCGCCAGAGGGTCAGCGGCGCGGGCGCTTCTTCTCCTTCTTGGCGGCGCGCTCGGCGGCGCGGCGCTCGCGGCGGGTGGCGCCGTCGCCGTCGGCGTCGTTCGCGTCGCCGTGGCTGGAGACGCCGCCGTCCTCGGACGGGCCGGAGAACATCAGGTTCTGCGGCGACTGACCGTCCAGGCCCTTGCCGCGCAGCGCGGGCGGGATCTCCTCCTCGATGCGCGGGATGACGGTGGTGGCCTCCATATCCGGGGTCGGAGCGGGCTGCTCCGGCTGGTCCGGCACCTCCACCTGGAGGTTGAACAGGAAGCCGACCGACTCCTCCTTGAGGGCGTCGAGCATGGCGTTGAACATGTCGAAACCCTCCCGCTGGTACTCGATCAGCGGGTCGCGCTGGGCCATCGCCCGCAGGCCGATGCCCTCCTTGAGGTAGTCCATCTCGTAGAGGTGCTCGCGCCACTTGCGGTCCAGCACCGACAGCACGACGCGGCGCTCCAGCTCGCGCATGGCGCCCTCACCGGCGAGCCCGTCGATCTCGGCCTCGCGGTTGCCGTAGGCGGCCTGGCCGTCGTCGAGCAACAGCTCCAGCAGGCGCTCCGGCGTGAGGTCGTCGGTCTCCTCGATGACGGTCTTCCAGTTGAGGCCGACCGGGTAGAGGGTCTTGAGCGCGGTCCACAGCTGTTCGAGGTCCCAGTCCTCGGCGTAGCCGTCGGAGGTCGCGCCCCGCACGTAAGCGGTGACGACGTCGCGGATCATGTGCTCGACCTGCTCGCGCAGGTCCTCGCCCTCCAGCACGCGACGGCGCTCGGCGTAGATCACCTTGCGCTGGAGGTTCATCACCTCGTCGTACTTGAGGACGTTCTTGCGGATCTCGAAGTTCTGCTGCTCGACCTGGGTCTGGGCGCTGCGGATCGCGCGGGTGACCATCTTGTGCTCGATCGGCACGTCGTCCGGCACGCGCAGGCGGGTCATCACGGCCTCGACCATGGCGGCGTTGAAGCGGCGCATCAGCTCATCGCCCAGCGAGAGGTAGAACCGCGACTCACCCGGGTCGCCCTGACGGCCGGAGCGGCCGCGCAGCTGGTTGTCGATGCGGCGGGACTCGTGCCGCTCGGTGCCCAGCACGTACAGACCACCGGCGTCGCGGACCTCCTCGGCCTCCGCGGCGATACCGGCCTTGACCTCGGCCAGCACCTCCTCGTGGAAGTCCGCGTGCAGCTTGGCGCGGGCGGCCTCCCAGTCGGCCCCGGCCTCGGTGACACCGCGCGGCTGATTCTGCATGAAGTGCTTGCGCAGCTGCGCCTCGCGCCTGCCCAGCTCGGACTCGCGCTTGCGCAGCTCCTCCTCGGCGAGGAACTCCGGGTTGCCGCCCAGCTTGATGTCGGTACCGCGACCGGCCATGTTGGTGGCCACGGTGACGCCGCCCTTGCGGCCGGCCATCGCGATGATCAGCGCCTCGCGCTCGTGGTGCTTGGCGTTGAGCACCTCGTGCGGGATACCGCGCTTGACCAGAAGCTTCGACAGGTACTCGGAGCGCTCGACGCTGGTGGTGCCGATCAGCACCGGCTGGCCGTAGCCGTGCCGCTCGGCGATGTCGTCGGCGACGGCCTCGAACTTGGCCTCCTCCGACTTGTAGATCAGGTCGGGGTGGTCCTTGCGGACCATCGGCCGGTTGGTCGGGATCGGCACCACGCCCAGCTTGTAGATCTGGTGCAGCTCGGCCGCCTCGGTCTCGGCGGTACCGGTCATCCCGGACAGGCGGTTGTAGAGCCGGAAGTAGTTCTGCAGCGTGATCGTGGCCAGCGTCTGGTTCTCGGCCTTGATCTCCACGCCCTCCTTGGCCTCGATCGCCTGGTGCATGCCCTCGTTGTAGCGGCGACCGGCGAGCACGCGGCCGGTGAACTCGTCGACGATCATGACCTCGCCCTGGCGGACGATGTAGTCCTTGTCCTTCTTGAACAACTCCTTGGCCTTGATGGCGTTGTTCAGGTAGCCGACGAGCGGGGTGTTGGCGGCCTCGTAGAGGTTCTCGATGCCGAGCTGGTCCTCGACCAGCGCGACGCCCTCCTCGGTGACGCCGACGGTGCGCTTGCGCTCGTCGACCTCGTAGTGGACGTCCTTCTTCAGCATCGGCGACAGCCGCGCGAACTCCTGGTACCAGCGCGAGGACTGGTCGGCGGGGCCGGAGATGATCAGCGGGGTGCGCGCCTCGTCGATGAGGATCGAGTCCACCTCGTCGACCACGGCGAAGTTGTGGCCGCGCTGCACGCACTCGTCGAGGCTCCACGCCATGTTGTCGCGCAGGTAGTCGAAGCCCATCTCGTTGTTCGTGCCGTAGGTGATGTCGGCGTTGTAGGCCTCGCGGCGCTCCTCCGGCGTCATCGACGACAGGATCACGCCGACCTTGAGGCCGAGGAAGCGGTGGACCTGGCCCATCTCGTCGGCGTCGCGCTTGACCAGGTAGTCGTTCACCGTGACCACGTGCACGCCCTCGCCGGTGAGCGCGTTGAGGTAGCACGGGAGCACACAGGTCAGGGTCTTGCCCTCACCGGTCTTCATCTCCGCGATCTGGCCGAGGTGCAGCGCGGCGCCGCCCATCAGCTGCACGTCGTAGTGGCGCTGGCCGAGCACGCGCTTGGCGGCCTCGCGGACCACGGCGAAGGCCTCGGGCAGCAGGTCGTCGAGGTCCTCGCCGTCCGCGAAGCGCTTGCGGAACTCCTCCGTCTTGGCGCGCAGCTCGCCGTCGGAGAGATCGACGTAGTCGTCCTCGATGGAGTTCACGTGCGTCGCAATGGCACGCAGACGCTTGACGATCTTGTTCTCGCCGGTGCGGAGCAGTCGCGACAGGACCATGCGGGGTCGACCTCACTACCTGATCGGTTGCGCCCGACATGGACGCCTTCAGCCACCCATCGTAGAGGCGCCGGGCCCGCCTCCGCGAAGAGATGACCCCTCGTGAAGAAGAAGCGGGGCGGAAACGGACGAAACACGGCCGGCGGCCCCCGTGCGCTTGGGTCGCACGAGGGCCGCCGGCCGTTCACCCAGTCCGAACTAGGCGAGCCTGATGACGCCGTAGTCGAAGCCCTTGCGCCGGTACACGACCGTCGGTCGTCCGGAGTCGGCGCAGTGGAAGAGGTAGAAGTCGTGGCCGACGAGCTCCATCTCGTAGAGGGCCTGGTCGACGGTCATGGGCTTGGCGGGGTGCTCCTTCTCCCGCACGACCCGGCCGGGGAGCTTCTCCTCGACGCCGTCGTCCCACCGCTGCTGTTCGGGGACTTCGGCGAGCTGGGGCTCCGCGGCGTAGGAGGTGGTCTCGAGGACTGCGGTGCGGCCGCGCTGGGCCTGCATGGACGAGGTGTCGTAGTCGTTGAGCAGCTGGGCGGCGCTGGCCGCGGTGGCCTGCGCGACGGACGTCGGAGCGTGCCGTCCTCGGTGCACCCGACGGCGGTCGTGTGCCCTGCGGAGCCTGGCTTCCAGCTTGTTGACCGCGACGTCGAGCGCCGCGTAGAAATCGCCGGCGCACGCTTCGGCGCGGACGACGGGGCCTCGCCCCTTGCCGGTGATCTCGACCCGCTGGCAGTTCTTCATCTGCCTGCGGTTAGGCTCGTGAAAAAGCTCGACATCGAAGCGGACGACCTTGCGGTCGTAGCGCTCCAACCGGGCCAGCTTGTCGGCGACGTGCACTCGGTAGTGATCGGGCACCTCGACATTGCGGCCCTTAACGACGATGTCCATACACGGACCTCCCATCGCGTCATGCGCGGTGTATCAGCAAAGGTATCGCTGCGGCGCTCCTGCGGAGGGGGTCTCAGCCGGCCTCCGGCGCGCCTTCAGTCGTCGGAATTCGCCTCCAAACAACGCCCGGAGTTGCTGATAGCCGAGCACGCTATCCCGGCTTGTTCGGTCACAACACCCCCCAGGACGGGGGATGTCAATGCGCCGAGTGCAGTTACTTTCCGCAACCAAACAGAGGTCGAGCCCCTGACGACCCCCGCGCACAAGATCGCAGGTAGCTCGGGCCATCGGCGCGTGTCTTCACCCTTTCGCAGCAGCCGAACACACGCTGTGGTCAGCGCGCTCGGTAGCTCGTTCGGGATCACCCGATGCCTCATACCCGGCCAACGCGCGGTCAACCCCGAGGGGTTCCTGCGAGGGCGAAATCCCAGGGAAATCTCAGGTCGGGTCATGGCGTCCCGCCTCGGTCAGCACGAGCGCCAGCGAGGGCGGGGAACCGGCCCCGGTGAGCGCCGCCGAGCACGCGGACAGCGTCGCTCCGGTGGTGACGACGTCGTCGAGCAACACGACCGGAGCAGCGCGCGGTGGCAGGGCGTCGCGACGGGTCAGCACGCGGCCCGCGAGGTTCGCGGCGCGGGCGGCCGCGCTCAGCCCGACAGCGTCTCCCGCGCCCCTGGCGAGCCGGAGCGCGGGCGCGAGCACGGCGGGGCGACCGCAGGCGCGCAGCGCGTGGGCGCAGTGCCGGGCGATGTGGCGCATGTGCTGCCCGCCTCGGCGGCGGGCGGTGGCGGCGAGCGAGGGCACGGGCACCAACCAGAGGGCTGGGTGGACGGCGGGGCCTTGCCGCGGCGGGAGCACCGGGGCGAGCAGCTGGGGCAGCGCGGTGGCGAGGCACGAGCCGAGTGGCCGGGCGAGGTCGCGCCGGCCGCCCAGTTTGGCGGCCAGCACGGCCTCTCGGGCGACCCCGGCATGAGCACCGAGGGCGTGGACCGGTGGTCCCGCGGCGAGCGCGGGGCGGTGCACCCGGCGCGGCCTGGACAGCTCGGCGCGGCACGGGCGGCACAGGTCACCGCCCGGTGCGCCGCAGACGCAGTGGGCGGGGACGAGCAGGTCGAGCAGTGCGGGGACCACGTTCCCACTGTGCCGCCGTGAGCCGGGGGCGTCGAGGGGAACGGATACCGTGGGTGGAGTTCGTTTCACGCGTCCGGTGCGAGGCGCTACCCGCGCGGGGGAAACGAGCAGGGGGTGGGTTCCCCCTCCTTATCGGCGCGGGTCGGGCGAAGCTGACTAGGCCACCCGGGTGGTGTTCAGCCCGGGTAGAACGGCACCGCGTTGGGACCGGGGTTGAACGACAGCGGCTGCCAGACCTCGCTGGACTCGGTGACCTTCCACAGGCCGCCGCTGTCGGAGACCACCACCGGGCGGCTCGGAGCGGCGGCGATGGCGTGCACCGGCGGCGTGAGGTTGGAGCTGAGGTAGGGCTCGACGACCAGCCCGTCCACCCCGATCTTGGCGACCGGCGTGGTGGGGTTGGTGGTCGCGACGATCAGCGCGTCCGGCAGCGGCCACTCCACCGCGACCGGGTTGCTGAGCCGGTTGAAGCCCAGCACCTGCGCCGCGCGCACGCTGCGCTCCCCGCCCTGCTCCGCGACGGTGCCGACGACCAGGCGGCCCCCGGCGATCGCGGCCACGCGCAGGCCGTCCCTGGACAGCCGCAGTTCGGTGATCGCGCCGAAGCGGGTCAGCTCGTCCGCGTTGACCCTGGCGGAGCTCCACGTGCCCCTGCCGGTGGAGTCGACGACGCGGACAACGGTGCTCTGGTCGAGCACGGTCCACATCTCCGGCGCGTCGGGCATCCACGTCGGCCGGGTCAGCGTCGAGGACTGGCGCAGCGACACCTCGCGCAGCGGTCCGTTGGTCGGGCCGACGCGCAGCTGGACGCCACCGCCCTGGCGCGCGACGACGGCCAGCAGGTCGCCCTGCTTGGACTGCGCGGCGGAGACCACGCCGAGCTCGCCCGCGGCCGCGACGAGGGACTCGTCCTTGAGCGAGCGCAGCTTGCCGCCCATGACGTACATGCCCGCCAGCTCGGGGCTGGGGCCGAGGTGCGCCTCGAAGGTCGCGACGTCGGCGGGCCGCCACTCCAGCTTGTCCTGCACCAGCGGCTGGCCGTCGGCGAACAGCTTGATCCGGCTGTTGGTGACCTGGCGCAGGGACAGCACCACCTGGGCGGCGATCACCCGCCGGTCCGGCGTGGTCTTGTCCCCGAGCTTGCCGAGGTTCACCTGGAGTGCCCCGTCGGCGCTCTCGCTGACGTTGCTGGCGAGGGCGGTGTTCTGCGGGATCACGCTGGTGACCGAGCCGCGCAGGGCCGCTGACGGTCCGAGCAGCAGCGCGTCGAGCACCTTGTCCGGGACCGCGCGCGCCGGGCGCATCGGCACGTACCGCAGGTCCGGGACGACCGTGCGGTGGTTGGGGTCGGAGAAGTAGACCCTGACCTGCTTGTAGTTCTCCTTGAAGTTGGCGAACGTGACGACGACGCCCTGCGGCGGGTCGGCGATGCGCCAGTCCCCGTTCGCCTGCTTCTCGACGCGCAGCTCGGTCTCGATGCTCTTGGTCTCCGGCACGAAGGAGGCGTCGAAGTCCACGCGGCCGAACTGGGTGCCGCGCAGCACGACGATCTGCTCGTTCGGCTTCGGCTCGCCGTTCGGGCCGAGGACCTGGCGCGGAATGGTGTCGAAGTCGTCGGCGATCACCCGGTGCAGGCTGCGGTCGTCCCAGGACCGGCTGGCCTGCTCGGTGAGGTAGAGCCGGGCGGCGGCGTGCAGCTGCTCGGAGTCGGCCGATGCCTTGACGAAGTTGCGGACCAGGCCCAGCGGGGTGAGCCCGCGCTCGGGCTGGGCCGCCTCACTGCCCTGACCGGTCCCGCCGCCGGGACGCAGCTTCTTGGGCGCCCCGGATTCGGGGATGGAGGCGCAAGCGCTCACCAGCAGCGCGGTGACCAGGGCAAGGCACAGGGCGAGCACGCGCCTGGGGAACCGCCTCACAGCTCATCCTCCTGGCGCTGCGATCCCGCGCCGACGGTCTGCCACCGCAGCTGCTCCTGCGGTTCGGCGGGTGCGGACGGCGTGGGTGTCAGCGGCGGCAGAGCGGCCTTGCCGCTGGGGTTCAGCGGAAGCGGGCTGCCGGTCAGCTCGATGCCGGGGCGCTTCGGCAGGGTCAGCCGGAAGCAGGCACCGAGGCCGACCTCGCCCCAGGCGTCCAGCCAGCCGCCGTGCAGGCGCGCGTCCTCCAGGCTGATGGCCAGCCCGAGCCCGGTGCCGCCGGTCTGCCGGTTGCGCGAGGGGTCGGCGCGCCAGAAGCGGGTGAAGACCAGCTCCTCCTGGCCCGGGCGCAGGCCGACGCCGTGGTCCCGCACGGTCACCGCGACCGCCTCCGCGTCCTCGGCCACCCGCACCTCCACCGGGCGGCCCTCGCTGTGGTCGACCGCGTTGGCCAGCAGGTTGCGCAGGATGCGCTCCACCCGCCGGAAGTCGATGTCCGCGACCACCTCGGTCTCGGGCATGCGCAGGTCGACCTCGGCACCGGCGTTGTGCGCGATCACCCGGACCGCGGCCATCGAGCGGTCCACGAGCGAGCGCACGTCCACGCTCTCCACGGACAGGTCGGCGACACCCGCGTCCAGCCTGCTGATCTCCAGCAGGTCGGCGAGCAGCACCTCGAACCGGTCGAGCTCGTTGACCAGCAGCTCGGTGGAGCGGGCCAGCCCGGCGGGGAACTGCTCGCGGGAGGCGTGCAGCACGTCGGCGGCCATCCGCACGGTGGTCAGCGGGGTGCGCAGCTCGTGCGAGACGTCGGAGGTGAACCGGCGCTGGAGGGTGCCGAACTCCTCCAGCTGCTGGATCTGGTTCTGGATGCTGCCGGCCATCTCGTTGAACGACTCGGCGAGCCGGGCGACGTCGTCCTCACCCACCGCCGACATGCGTTCTTCCAGGTTGCCGTCGGCGAAGCGCTCGGCGATCTCGGCGGCCTGGCGGACCGGGTGCACGACCTGGCGCGTCACCAGGTTGGCGATCCCGGCCAGCAGCAACAGCAGCACCAGCCCGCCGACGAACAGCGTGCTCTGCACGACGTCGACGGTGCGCTGCTCCGCGGTGAGCGGGAAGATCAGGTAGAGCTGGACCGCGCGGCCCGCGCTGCGCACCGGGGCCCCGATGACGTAGATCGGGGTGCGGCCGGACTCCCTGGTGACCGTGGTGTTCTGGCTGGCCCAGTCACCGCTCTCGACCATCTTGCGCAGCTCGGCGGGCACCTCGTGGAAGGGCCCGACGCTGGAGGAGTTGGTCGTGACCGGGTCCGCTGCCCTGCCGTCGATCAGCACGGGTGTGAACGCGCCGGCCTCGGTGTGGTTGGTCGCGGCCTCGTGCACCCCGGGCGCTGCGGTCAGCGTCGCGAGGGCGCTGGCGAACTTGCTCTGCAGGTTCTCCGAGACCGGGTCGACGCCGAGCAGCTCGCGCTCGACCTTCTTCACGCTGATCTCGGTCTGCACGTAGGCCGCGCGGTCCTTCTCCGAGATCAGCTTCGTGGTGATCTGCGTCTGGAGCACCATGCCCAGCACGAACACCACCGACGAGGACAGCGCCAGCGTGCTGACAACGATCCTGAGCTGGAGCGAGCGGCGCCACAGGGCGCCGAGGCCCGCCCAGCGGCGCCGCAGATCGGCACCGAGGCTCCTGCCCCGGTGCGCGAGCGTGCGTGCCTGCTGGGCGCCCGGCCTCATCCCCACCGTCCGCCGGGGACGGTTCGAGACACAACGGTCACGGAGGACCGGCCTTGTACCCGACGCCGCGCACCGTCAGCACCACCTCGGGGTGCTCCGGGTCGCGCTCGACCTTGGACCGCAGCCGCTGCACGTGCACGTTGACCAGCCGCGTGTCCGCCGCGTGGCGGTAGCCCCACACCTGCTCCAGCAGCACCTCGCGGGTGAACACCTGGCGCGGCTTGCGGGCGAGCGCGACCAGCAGGTCGAACTCCAGCGGGGTCAGCTGGATCGCCACGCCGTCCCTGGTGACCTCGTGGCCGGGGACGTCGATGGTCAGATCGCCGATGCCGAGCATCTCGGCGGGCTCGGACTCCGTGCGGCGCAGCCGGGCGCGGATGCGGGCGATGAGCTCCTTGGGCTTGAACGGCTTGACGACGTAGTCGTCGGCGCCGGACTCCAGACCCAGGACCACGTCCACGGTGTCGCTCTTGGCCGTGAGCATGACGATGGGGACCCCGGACTCGGACCGGATCGCCTTGCAGACGTCGATCCCGTTCATGCCGGGGAGCATCAGGTCGAGCAGGACGAGGTCCGGCTTGAGCTCCCTGAGCGCGGGGAGCGCGCGGGTGCCGTCGCCCACCACCGCGGTGTCGAAGCCCTCGCCGCGGAGCACGATCGTGAGCATCTCCGCCAGCGCCGGGTCGTCGTCCACCACCAGTACGCGTGCCTTCATGGGCCACATGTTCGCACTGCCCGCCGGACGCCCTCGAACCGCCCGGTGACCATTCTGGTTCGCGGGCGCCACCGGTGCGCCGAGCCCCATGTGCTGCCTGTCGATCTGGACCATTGCCAGCCTCCTCGCCCCCACGGCGCCGCTGCCGTTCACCGGTACAGCGGTGTGATCCCTCTAGACGTTACTGATTCGCGACCAACTCCAGTCAACTTTGTCAAACCGAGACCGGGGAGCGGGTCGGTCGCACCTGGTCCAGCCGCCTCCGGGAAGGTCCGGGCGGGGCGCGTCAGACGTTAGCGATCTTGACCACCGCACGGCCGCCCACCAGCGAATCCGGCACCGCACGGTGATCGACTTGAGACCGTCCGCGAGGTCCCTCACGAGGTGAACGGTCACGATCGGGGTTTGTTCACGCCCGGAACCGATCCGTGATCTGGGGTGAGGGTCGAACGACCCGCACCAGCTCAGCCGAGGATTCGGTCCACGAGCGCGACGGCGTCGACCGGGCCGGAGCCGTCGACGACGTGCCACGGGCTGACCCAGTTCTGCTCGGCCAACTGCTCGTAGACCTCGGAGCAGCGCGCCTGGAGACCGCCGTCGGTCTCGTACGAGTCGCGTTCGCGTCCGGCTTCGGTGTCCGCGCGGTGGGCGGTGCGAGCGGCGGCGACCTCGACCGGCACGCGCAGCAGCAGGTGCGCGTCCGGCACCGGCAGCTCGAAACGACCCAGCTCCACGTCGCGCACCCAGCGCACCATGTCGCCGTGGGCGTCCTCGTGCAGCCGCGCCGCGCAGTACGCCGCGTTGGAGGCGAGGTAGCGGTCAACGAGCACCACGTCAAAGCGCTCCAGGTCCGCGCGGATGCCCGCGGCGGCGCCCTGGCGGTCGAGCGCGTAGAGCACGGCCATGCCGTACACCGTGTCCACGAGCGGCCCGAGGCGCTTGTGCATGGCGTCGGTGATCAGGTCGGCGTGCACGCTCTCGCCGTAGCGCGGGAAGGCCCAGCGCGTCGCGGTCAGACCGCGGTCGGCCAGCTCCTTGGTCAGCGCGTCGGTCAGCGTGCGCTTGCCGGAGCCGTCAAGGCCCTCGATGACGATCAACCGCCCCATGGGCGCACACGCTAGCGGGTCCACGGGCTCCACCAGCGGCAACGGGTGCGTTCGGCCGAGCGGCTGTCGTCCTGTCGGGGGCGTGCGGCAGGATCGCCGATCGGCCCGCACTGGGCGAACGCCTGGTCGGAGGTACTGCCGACGGCCGAGTTCCAGGACAGTGGGTGCCGCCGACCGCGATCGCCGACCCGGATCGCCGACCTACGGAGCACGACGACGATGCGACTGTCCGAACGCTGGGCCCTGTTCCGCGCCCGCCGCCGGTACGGCTCGGATTTCCTGGTCCAGGCCAGGACAGCCGCGCTGGCCGGCGCGACCGCCCCGAAGCCCGCGACGCCCGACAAGCCCGCCGCGCCCGCGCCCGCCACGCCCGCGGTCCCCGCCGCCAAGCCGAACCCGTTCCCGCAGCAGTCGATGCGCCCACCGGCTCAGCCGAACGTGACGACCCTGGCCACCAGGCTGCCCAGCTTCGTGCCGGGAACGTGGTTCGACGCGAGCTTCACCCTGCGGTGGGAATCCCTGCCCGGCCAGCACCTGCGGCACTCCCGGCCGGAGGAGGTCGTGCGCGCCGGTGCCGCCGAGCTGGTCGCCGTCGTCGCCCGCTGCGCGCTGGTCACCCAGGTCGAGGCGGTGCAGGCCGAGGCCAACCGGCGGCTCGGCGTGCGGCACGAGTTCGACGAGCTGGTCGCCGTCGTCGGCGAGGTCACCCTCAGCGCGAGCCAGGCGCACGTCGAGGCCACCGACGAGTACGAGCGCCTGCGCAGGGCCGAGGCGATCGGCGAGCTCCGCCGCAAGATCGACAAGGAGGAGATGGCGCACCTGCGCTCCACCGCCTTCACCGACGTGCGCACGGCGCGGGTGTGGTGGGCCTACCGGCACCCGGAGCGCATCCACGAGATCGCCTCGATGGACGAGGTCTTCGCGCGCCTGTGCGGGCAGGACGTCGCGTTCAGCCCCGCGTTCGAGGAGGAGTTCACCCCGGCGGGCGAGCTGTCGGCGTCCAACGGGCACAACCCGGGCTGAGCCGCCCGGCCGCGCCCTACACCGGTCGGCCGACACCGCCCATCAGGGACCTTGTCTAGTCATATGTGCAGGTCTTGACTTTGCGGACCCCGCAAGGCATTCACGGGCCCGACCTGGCGTTCATCTGCTTTTCCTTTGCCACCAACGCAAACTGGATCAGCGAGCGCCCACGAGGACGCATATCCGCAGGTCAGCATGTCGGTGCCCGGCCCTAACATCTCACCTCATGCGACTCGTCTACGTCGACGACTCAGGAACCGTCGACCGGCAACTGGCCCCCGGCGGGCTGATGCTCTTCTCGTTCCTCACGATCTGCCCGACCAGCTGGATACAGGTGCGGCGGCCCTGGCTGGTGTTCCGGCGCATGCTGGAGCAGACGATCAACATCCCCACCAGCTACGAACTGCACGGCGTGAAGTTCCTCGGCGGGCGCGGGCGGCCACGGGGGCACAACCACCCCGACCTCTCCGGCGAGGAGCGGTTGCGGCTGTTCAAGCTGGCTCTCGACACCATCGCGGCGCTGCCAGGCCTGGAACTGACGACCATCGCCGTGCGCACGACCGACCGGGAGAAGGCGTACCACCGCTGCGTCCAACACCGGTTCGGCGAACTGGTCTCCGGGAACGCGCAGCCCCACGTGGTCATCGTCGACGGCGACGGGACCGACCCGGTGTACCGCCGGGTGCACCGAAGCTTCCACGAGAGCAGGGACGGCCTGCCCGCGCTGATCGAGGACCCCATGTTCCAGCCGTCGCTGTCGCACCAGATGATCCAGATCGCCGACCTCGTCGCGTACTCGGCGTTCCAGCAGCTGGTCGCCAATCCCCGGTACCCGGAGCGGCACGCGCTCTACGAGGAGCACCTGTGGCCGCTGGATGAGAAGGGGCCGATCGTGCTGGAGAAATAACGGCGGGGCCAAATGAAGGCGGGCCCAAATGAAGGCGGGCCCAGTACCTACGTCAGTAGGCCAGGCCCGCACAGCGAGTGTAGCAGAAGTGGGACGGCGGCGGCCCGCCTCCGCGTGGGAGACGGGCCGCCGTGGACCGCTGGTGATCGGTGATCAGTAGCGGTAGTGGTCCGGCTTGTACGGGCCCTCGACGTCGACGTCGATGTACTCGGCCTGCTCCTTGGTGAGCTTGGTGAGCACGCCGCCCAGCGCCTCCACGTGGATGCGCGCGACCTTCTCGTCGAGCTTCTTCGGGAGGCGGAAGACCTCCTTGTCGTACTCCTCGGCCTTGGTGAACAGCTCGATCTGCGCGATCACCTGGTTGGAGAAGGAGTTGGACATCACGAAGCTCGGGTGCCCGGTGGCGTTGCCCAGGTTCAGCAGGCGGCCCTCGGAGAGCACGATGATGGTGCGGCCCGACGGGAAGACCCACTCGTCGACCTGGGGCTTGATGTTGTTGCGGACGATGCCCGGGTAGCGGGCGAGGCCGGCCATGTCGATCTCGTTGTCGAAGTGGCCGATGTTGCCGACGATCGCCTGGTGCTTCATCCGCGACATGTGGTCGACGGAGAGCACGTCCTTGTTGCCGGTGGAGGTGACGATGATGTCGGCCTGGTCGACCAGCTCGTCGATGGTGCCGACCTGGTAGCCGTCCATCAGCGCCTGGAGCGCGCAGATCGGGTCGATCTCGGCGATGATCACGCGAGCGCCCTGGCCGCGCAGCGACTCCGCACAGCCCTTGCCCACGTCGCCGTAGCCCGCGACGAGCGCGACCTTGCCGCCGATGAGGACGTCGGTGGCGCGGTTGATGCCGTCGATCAGCGAGTGGCGGCAGCCGTAGCGGTTGTCGAACTTCGACTTGGTGACCGAGTCGTTGACGTTGATCGCCGGGAAGAGCAGCTCACCCGCGGCGGCCAGCTGGTACAGCCGCAGCACGCCGGTGGTGGTCTCCTCGGTGACGCCGCGGATCTCGGCGCCGATCTTGGTCCACTTGTCCGATGAGGAGTTCAGCGACTCCTTGAGCACGCCGAGGATGACCTGCCACTCCTCGGGGTCGCCGTCCTCGGCGGACGGGACGACGCCCGCCTTCTCGTACTCGGTGCCCTTGTGCACCAGCAGCGTCGCGTCACCGCCGTCGTCCAGCAGCATGTTGGGCAGCTTGCCGTCCGGCCAGGTCAGCATCTGCTCGGTGCACCACCAGTACTCCTCCAGCGTCTCGCCCTTCCAGGCGAACACCGGAACGCCCTTCGGCTCCTCCTCGGTGCCGTACGGGCCGACCGCGGTGGCCGCGGCCGCGTGGTCCTGGGTGGAGAAGATGTTGCAGGAGGCCCAGCGGACCTCGGCGCCGAGCGCGACCAGCGTCTCGATCAGCACGGCGGTCTGCACCGTCATGTGCAGCGAGCCGGAGATGCGGGCGCCGCGCAGCGGGAACACGTCGGCGTACTCCCGGCGGAGCGCCATGAGACCGGGCATCTCGTGCTCGGCGAGGCGGATCTCCTTGCGGCCGAACTCGGCCAGCGAAAGGTCGGCGACGGCGAAGTCGATGCCGTTACGGGTCTGCAGCCTTTCGGCGGTCATGATCGCTCCGTCCAGGTGGGATGTTCAGTCGAGACCCTACCGTTAGCCACGCCGAGCACCTCACGTAACGGGATTCACGTTCCCGATGTCGCAGGATGCACGAAGGGGACACGACCTCGACAAGGGCTCACCACGGCGAGCGCCTGCCGGTCACCATGGGTCGGCGAGGGGAAGGGGACGACACGTGCTGCTCCCAGGACCGGACACCCGGGTCGTCGAGCTGCGGGTACCGGGAATCGCAGGCGCCACACCGGAGTCGGTGACCGGTGCGGTGGCGACGGCGACCGTGGCCGGCGACAAGCTCGGGCGGATCGTGCGACCGGCGGATCGCATGCGCAGACCGGCTCCGGCCCCCTCCCTGCACGCGGGCGGGCGGCCGGTGCCGAGGGTGATCGAGGGCTACGTCTGGTCCGCGATGACCTCCGGCGGGCTCGCCAAGGCCAGCTGGGCGCTGTTGTTCCCGTTCTCGCTGGCCAACGTCGCGCACTGGATGCTGCCGCCCATCCCGGAGGGCAAGCGCCTCGCGCACGCGCTGGGCACTTTCCTGCGCGCGCTGCTGCGGCTGGCCGCGTTGCTGCTGACCATGCTGCTGGTGGGGCAACTCACAGTCGTCTCCGCCGATCTGATCGCCGCGCAGTGCCTCGCTCCGGACGCGGCGTGCCTGACATCGACCGTGCCGAGATGGGTGCGGGAGCTGCCCGGAGTGCGCGGGCTGATCGGCCTGGTCCCGGTGCTGCTCGTCGTGATCGCCATGCACCGTCTGTCCACTGTGGACTGGACGGTGACGATCAAGCACGAGCTGGGCGACGCTCCCGGTCGCCGGATGCCGACCCTGCCCGGTGGTGGGGTCGAGGCCGATCCGGACACCCCCGCGCTGCGCGCGCTGCACGTGACGGCCGCGCTGGCGGTGGCGTCGCTGCTGCTCCTGGGCGGTCCGATGGGTCCGGTGAGCGCGGGCGTCGGCGTGCTGTGGACGGCCGCGGTGGCGCTGATCGCGGTCTCGGCGCTCGGCGTGTTCTTCCTCGACGACCCGACCGGGGCGCACCCGGAAGGGCCGGGACGCTGGCTGCGCTCCGCGCTGGGCACGGGGCCGCGGCGGTTGCTGATGATCGCTTCGGCGGTGCTGCTGATCGCGACCGCGGTGCTGGTCGAGCTGCCCGCGGGCAAGCTCGTCGGCGCCGACCCGACGGTCGAGCTGCTGGGATCGCTGTTGGCGCTGATCGCGGTGGTCGTCGCCGTGGTGCTCGCCCCGGCGGCCCTGATGGCGCGGTCGGAGTGGGCGAAGCAGCCGCGCGAGCTGCGTCCGTGGGCCGGTGGGTGGATGGCCGCGCCGATGCTGGCGCTGGCCGCACTGCTCGGCGGCGGCTTCGGCGCGGGGATGGCGATCACCGTGCGCAGTTCGCTCGGCTACGACAAGCTCGCGCTGCCGCTGGGCTACCAGTGGATCACCTTGCTGTGGGGCCTGTTCGCGGCGATCAGCCTGATCGTGCTCGCGGTCGTCGTGCCGCTGTGGCTGCTGTCGCGCTCGATCGCGGAGAAGCGCGGGAACTACGCGCCGCCCGAGATCGCGTTGCTGCACAAGGACCGCCCCGAGGACGCCAAGCGCGCCGCGCGGAGGTGGCGGCAGGCCGCGTGGCAGCGGCGCAACTACCACCGGCTGCTCATCGCCGCTGCCGGTTTACTCACCGCCGGAGCCGTTTTCGGCGGCTTCTTCCGCGCGCTGGGCATCCCCGTTCCGGGGTGGGCCTCGGGGCTGCCCGGGCTCGGTGTCGCGACGCTGGCCGGGCTCGCCGGTGGCTTCCTCTTCGTGGTCTACCAGGCTTCCCAGCACCCCGACCGGGCGAGGAAGCTGGGCATCCTCGCCGATCTCGCGTCGTTCTGGCCGCGTGAGGCGCACCCCACGGTGCCGCCCTGCTACAAGCTCAAGGTCGTCCCCGAGATCGTCGCGCGCGCCGCCGAGCACCTCGCCGAGCCCAACACCAGGGTCGTGCTCGTCGGGCACAGCCAGGGCAGCCTGATGGCGGCCGTCGCGGCGGCGTGGCTGGTCGACTCGCTGCCGGAGCACGACCGCGAGCGGGTCGGCCTTGTCACGGCGGGTTCGCAGTTGCAGTGGGCCTATCCCCGAGCGTTCCCCGCCGTCGTGCCGCACTCGTCGCTGGCGACGCTCGCCGGCATGCTCGGGCCGCGGTGGCGGTCTCTGTGCCGGGGCACCGACACGCTCGGCGGGCCGGTCACCACGTGGTCGCGGCAGGTCTACGACGGGCGCCTGCTCGGCGTCGGTTTCCGCCCGGACGGCTCGGAGGGACCGCTCTCCCCCGCCGTCACCGGGCCGACCGGAGCGCTGGTGCTCGGCAACGACCACT
Source organism: Allokutzneria multivorans (assembly GCF_039537405.1). NCBI lineage: Bacteria > Bacillati > Actinomycetota > Actinomycetes > Pseudonocardiales > Pseudonocardiaceae > Allokutzneria > Allokutzneria multivorans. The sequence continues at coordinate 17,623 of NZ_BAABAL010000005.1, forward strand.
GGCTGCCCGACCCGATGCGGGGGCCGTTCCCGAACCTGCGCTGGGCTCCAGGAGTGTTGGGCCACAACGAATACCAGCCCGACCCGGAGTGGGACCGCGCCGTCGCCATCGCCGCCGGCCTGGAAACCCCCTGAATGACTCGTTCAGCACGTTCGGGGCACCGCCAACGGCCCGTTTGACGCGTTGAAGGAGCTGAACGGGTCGTTTGGTGCGTTGGGAGCCCTGAACGGGTCGTTTGGTGCGCTGAAGTACCTGAAAGGGCCGTTGGGGGAGTTGAGGGTCCTGAAAGGGTCATTGGGGGCGCTCAAGTACCTGAATGAGTCATTCAGGGCTTATGAGGCGTGTGCGGAGGAGGTGGTCGGCGGCCTGGGGGTGGCCGGTGTCGGAGAGCAGGCCCGCGGGGGCGAGGACGTAGTCGGTGTCCACGGTGACGCGGGCGTGGCGGAGGATGGGGCGCAGCACGGAGTCCTCGGAGAGCACCTCGCGCACGGTGTCCAATGTGGACGGAGACGCGTGCCGGAAGACACCGCCGGAGAGCACGAGGAGCCCGGCGCCCTTCGGGCCCATGCGTCCTTCCACGAGCCTCATGTGCCGGCGCAGCGCCACCACGGCGGCCAGCGAAGCGATCCGGGCGTCGACCGAAACGTCTTGTGGCGCTTCGGGAATCCAGCCGACGTCGGCGGCGCGGTCCAGAGCGGCCGACGTCAGGGCGGCCTCCTCGCCGGGGGCCAGCAAGCGCTCGGCGGCGGCCTCGACGACCACGCCGGGGGCGGACCACCGCATGCCGAGGTCGCCCTCCACGGTGCGGCGGTCGGCGGGCAGTTCGACGGTCCGGCGCGGCGTGTCGTCGTCCACAGTGGACACTGCGGAGTACACGTCGCTGGTGGCACCGCCGACGTCGACCACGAGCACGGCGCCGGAGCTGTCCTCACCAGAAGCGAGGGTGGCGGCGAGCCGGGAAACACCGCGCAGCACGGCGTCCGGGGTCACGGCGCGGACCATGCGGCGGAAGCGAGGCCCGCGCGAGAGCCCCTTGCCGCCGATCACGTGCTGGAGGAACACCTCGCGGATCGCGCGCCGCGCCGGACCGGGAGCGAGTTCGCCCACATCGGGCAGGACGTTGTCGGTGGGAACGACGGTGCGCTTGGTGGAGTGCAGGGTGGCGAGGGCCTCCTGCCCGGCGTGAGCGTTCCCGGCGAGGACGACGGGGCAGCGCAGGCGGTTCGCGGCGATGCGGTGCGCGTTGTGCAACAGCACGCGGGTCTCGCCGCCGTCCGTGCCGCCGACGAGCAGCACCACGTCGGGGCTGCTCTCGCGGAGCGCGCGCACTCCGGCGCCGTCGAGCTCTCCGGCGGCGACGTGCACGACCTTCGCGCCGGCTGACAGAGCGACGCGGTAGCCGGCCTCCGCGCTGACCATGCGTTCCTGGCCGACGACCGCCAGCCGCAGCCCGCCGCCCGCGGAAGAGCAGACCAGGGCCCCCGAGAGATCACCGCCGACGGCCTCCGCGACGGCCGCGATGCCGTTCATCACCTCGGGTGGCGTGGTGCGGTGCTGAGCGGTGCCGAGCAGGCTCCCGTCGTGGCCGATCAGCGCGCCCTTCGTCCACGTCGAGCCGACGTCGAGGCAGAGAACGGATTTCATGTCCGCCAACGTACTTGGTTGGCACTCCAACTCTCACTGGTTCAGGCTGTCCGCATGCACAGGACCATCGGCGGCGTCCCCGTGAGCGCGATCGGCCTCGGCGAGTGGCCGCTGTCGGACTCCGGCCGCCCCGGCAGGCAGACGGCGCTGGCGACGATCCGCGCCGCGCTGGAAGCCGGGGTGACGCTGATCGACACGGCGGACGCGTACTGCATCGACCACACCGACTTCGGCCACGGCGAGGAACTGGTGGCGGAGGCCGTCGCGGGGCGCGAGGACGTGCTGATCGCGACGAAGGCCGGGAGCACGCGGGAGCACGGCGGCTGGGGGCGCAACGGATCGCCGGAGTACCTGCGCAAGGCCTGCGACGCGTCGCTGCGGCGGCTCGGCGTCGAGGCGATCGGGCTCTACCAGCTGCACGGGCCCGATCCGGCGGTGCCGCTGAGCGAATCGGCGGGAGCGCTGGGCGACCTGCTCGACGCGGGCAAGGTCCAGCTGGTCGGAATGTCCAATGTGGACACCGCGCAGATCCGGGAAGCCAACGAGGCGCTCGGCGGACGACTGGCCAGCGTGCAGAACGAGTTCTCGCCGCGCGTGCGCTCGTCGCGACCGGAGCTGGAGCTGTGCGACGAGCTGGGCATCGCGTTCCTGCCGTACAGCCCGCTGGGCGGAGTCGGTGCGGCGAGCCGGATCGGCGGTGCCTTCGCCGAGGTCGCGAAGGCGCACCGGGTCAGCCCGCAGCGGGTCTGCCTGGCGTGGGAGCTGGCGCAGTCGCCCGTGGTGATCCCGATCCCGGGCTCGCGCAGGCCGACGACCATCCGCGACTCGGCCGCCGCGGCGCACCTGCGGCTGACCGAAGAAGAGTTGACCATGCTGGACGAGGAGTGACATTGCAGCAGCGCAGGATCGGCACGATCTCCGTCTCCGCGATCGGTCTCGGCGGCATGCCGCTGTCGATGCCGCCCTCCGGCAAGGCGATGCCGACGCGGGAGCAGGCGATCGCGACCGTGCACGCCGCGCTGGACGCGGGGATCACCTTCATCGACACCGCCGACGCGTACGCGGTGACGACGGCGGAGTTCGGGCACAACGAGGAACTGATCGCGGAAGCGGTGAGGGGCCGCGACGACGTCCTGGTCGCCACCAAGGGCGGGCACACGCGCACGCCCGACGACGGCTTCGACCTGGACGGCAGCCCGGCGTACCTGAAGCGGGCGTGCGAGGGCTCGCTGCGCAGGCTCGGCGTCGAGGCGATCGGCCTCTACCAGCTGCACCGGCCGGACCCGAAGGTGCCGATCGAGGAGTCCGTGAGCGCGCTGGCGGACCTGCTCGACGAGGGCAAGATCCAGCTGGCCGGGGTGTCGAACTTCAACCCCGACGAGATCCGCTCGGCCGACAAGATCCTCGGCGGACGGCTGGCCAGCGTGCAGAACGAGTTCTCGCCGCGCTTCCGGTCCTCGCTGCCGGAGCTTCAGCTGTGCGACGAGCTGGGCATCGCGTTCCTGCCGTGGAGCCCGCTGGGCGGCATGGGCGGGGCGGCCGACCTCGGCTCGCGGCACGCGGCCTTCGCCGAGATCGCCGCCGAGCGCGGGGTCAGCGCGCAGCAGGTCTGCCTGGCGTGGGAGCTGGCGAAGTCGGAGCGGGTGATCCCGATCCCCGGGTCCTCGCGCCCGGAGACCGTCCGCTCCTCGGTCGAGGCGGTCCACCTCGTCCTCAGCGAGGAGGAGCTGGCCCGCCTCGACGCGTGATCACTTCTTCGGCTTGGCGCGCATGCGGCCGATGATGCCGGTGTCGTAGTTCCCGCTGAGGAACTCGGGGTTCTCCAGCAGTTCGGCGTGGAAGGCCAGGTTGGACTTCGGACCGACGATCGTGAAGTCCGCCACGGCCTTCCGCGCCTTCTCCAGCGCGTCCGCGCGGTCGGCGCCGATCAGCACGAGCTTGGCCATCAGCGAGTCGTAGTTCGGCGTCACCACGGTGTCCGGGCCGTAGCCGGAGTCCACGCGCACGCCCTCGCCCTCGGGCTCGACCCACTCGGTGATCGCGCCGGGGCCGGGGAAGAAGCGCTTGGAGTCCTCGGCGTTGATCCGCAGCTCGATCGCGTGCCCGGTGGACCTCAGCGCGTCCACGTCGAAGCCGGGCTCCATGCCCGCGGCCACGCGCAGCTGCTCCTCGACGAGGTCCACGCCGAAGATCGCTTCGGTGATCGGGTGCTCCACCTGGAGGCGGGTGTTCATCTCCAGGAAGAAGAACTCCTTGGTGGCGGGGTCGAGCAGGAACTCCACCGTGCCCGCGTTGCGGTAGTCCACGGCCTCGGCGGCACGGACGGCGGCGGCGCACATGGCGGCGCGCAGCGCGGCGTCCACGGCGGGCGACGGGGTCTCCTCGGCCACCTTCTGGTTGCGGCGCTGGACGGAGCAGTCCCGCTCGCCCAGCGCGATGACGCGGCCGTCGTTGAGCCCGAGGACCTGGACCTCGACGTGGCGCACGCTCGGGAAGAAGCGCTCCACGAAGACGCGGCCGTCGCCGAAGGTGCGCTCGGCGAAGGCGGTGACCTTCTCGAACTCCGCGCGCAGGGCGTCCACGTCGGCGGCGGTGGCCATGCCCATGCCGCCACCACCGGCCGAAGCCTTGATCATCACCGGGTAGCCGACGCGCTCGGCCTCGGTGACGGCTTCGTCCACTGTGGACACAGCGTCGGCGGAGCCGGGGGCGACCGGGACACCGGCGGCGGCCATGGCGGCGCGCGCGGCGACCTTGTCGCCCATCGCGGAGATCGCGGCGGCCCCGGGGCCGACCCAGGCGATCCCCGCCTCCTGCACGGCGCGGGCGAAGTCGGTGTTCTCCGACAGGAAGCCGTAGCCGGGGTGCACGGCCTCGGCGCCGGTGGAGCGCGCGGCCTCAAGGACCTTCTCCGCGTTGCGGTAGGACTCGCCGATCGCGGCGCCACCGAGCAGCACCGCCTCGTCGGCCTCGCGGACGAAGGGCAGGTTCGCATCGACGTCGGAGTGGACGGCGATGGTCCTGATACCGAGCCCGCGTGCGGTGCGCAGGACCCGTCGGGCGATCTCACCGCGGTTGGCGACGAGAACGGATTCGAACATCGGAGCTCCTCGTGGGATCGATGAACAAGACGGCCGGGGCCGCCCACGCAGATTACGTGGACGGCCCCGGCCGGTCGTTCAGTCCCGACTCAGTCCTTCGCGTCGGACTTCTCCGAGGACTCCGCCTTGACGGAACCGCCCTCGCCGAGCTGGACCTCGCGCGAGCGCAGCACCGAGTGGCGCGCGCCGTAGGCGAAGTACACGACGACGCCGAGCACCATCCAGATCAGGAACCGGACCCAGGTCAGCGCCGTGAGGTTCAGCATCAGCCACAGGCAGGCGAGGATCGCCAGGATCGGCACCAGCGGGACCATCGGGGCGCGGAAGCCGCGCGGCAGGTGCGGGTGGGTCTTGCGCAGCACCAGCACACCGGCGGAGACCAGCACGAACGCGAACAGCGTCCCGACGTTGACCATCTCTTCGAGGGTGCCGGTCGGGAAGAAGCCCGCCGCGATCGCGACGACGATGCCGACCAGGACGGTCGCGCGGACCGGGGTGCCCCGGTTGCCGGTGACGGCGAGGCCGCGCGGGATGAGGCCGTCGCGGGACATCGCGAACAGCACCCGGCTCTGGCCCAGCAGCAGCACCATGACCACCGTGGTCAGACCGGCGAGGGCACCGACCGCGATGATCTGCGACCAGTTGATCCCGAGCCAGTTGATGCCCGCGTCGGAGAAGGCCGTCGCCAGGTTCGCGCGCACCGTCTCGCCGTTCGGGCCGACCTTGTTCTTCAGCTCGGTGTACGGCCGGATGCCGGTGATCACCAGCGAGACCGCCACGTAGAGCACGGTGACGATGGCCAGCGAGCCCAGGATGCCGCGCGGGACGTTGCGCTGCGGGTTCTTGGTCTCCTCGGCGGTGGTGGCGACGATGTCGAAGCCGATGAAGGCGAAGAACACCAGCGCGGCACCGGCGAGCATGCCGTAGACGCCGAACTGCGAGGTCTCCACACCGGAGATCAGCGAGAACAGCGACTGCTCAAGACCACCGTGACCGGAGGCCGAGGCCTCGGCGGCGGGCGGGATGAACGGCGAGTAGTTGTCGGTGTTGATGTAGCCGATGCCGACGGCGATCACCAGCAGCACCACGAACACCTTGATGGCGGTGATGACCTGGCTGACCCGCGAGGACATCTTGGTGCCGAGAGCGAGCAGCACGCTGAGCGCCACCACGATCAGCACCGCGCCCCAGTCGAAGTCGAGACCGGCGATCGACACGGTGGTCGAGGTGTTCAGGCCGAAGGAGCCCATCACCGTCTGGAGGTAGCTGGACCAGCCCTTGCCGACGACCGCTGCCGCGAGCGCGAACTCCAGGATCAGGTCCCAGCCCAGGATCCACGCGATGAACTCGCCGAAGGTCGCGTACGAGTACGTGTACGCGCTACCGGCGACCGGCACCGTCGACGCGAACTCCGCGTAGCAGACCGCGGCGAGACCGCAGGCGATCGCGGCGAGCACGAAGGACACCGTGACCGACGGACCGGTCAGGTTGCCCGCGGTGCTCGCGGCGAGCGTGAAGATGCCGGCGCCGATGACCACCGCGACACCGAAGACCGTGAGGTCCCAGGCGCTGAGGTCCTTGCGTAGCCGCGTCTCCGGCTCATCGGTGTCCGCAATGGACTGTTCGATGGTTTTCTTGCGCCACAGACCAGACACGCCGGTCCTCCTTGACCCCTCGACGTGGGCGTCCCTCGACAGACACCCGCGATGTGCGGGCACACTGTACTGAGGGGTCAAGGCCTCATAGCTGATTCGGGTGAAGATTTAGGGAAGGCTTAGGAAAAGATCTTCACTTGCCGTTCTGCGCCGCCGCCGAGCGGTCGATGTCGGGCTCCAGGTAGATCAGCCGGGCCTCGGGAACCTTGGCCCGCACGCGGTGCTCGGCGTCGTTGATGGCGTCGGCGACGTCGTCGATGCTCCTGGTGCCGATCAGCGAGATCTTCGCGGCGATCAGCAGCTCGTCCGGGCCGACGTACTGGGTGCGGATGTGCAGCACGCGGTCGACCTTGCCCGCCTGCAGCTCCTCCATGATCACCTTGAGCACGTCGGGGTTGGCGCCCTCACCGATCAGCAGGCTCTTGGTCTCGCCGATCAGGATCACCGCGATGACGCCCAGCAGCACGCCGATGCAGATGGTGCCGATCGCGTCCCACACCGGGTTGCCGGTGACGTAGGTCAGGCCGACGCCGCCGAGCGCGAGGAAGAGGCCGAACAGCGCGCCCGCGTCCTCCAGCAGCACCACGGGCAGCTCGGGGGTCTTGGCCCTGCGGATGAACTCCCACCAGGTGGCCTCGCCCTTGATGGCGCGGGACTCCACGATCGCGGTGCGGAAGCTGAAGGTCTCCAGGACGATCGCGACCACCAGGATGACCACCGCGACCATCGGCGAGTTCAGCGCCTCCGGTGCCTCCAGCTTGTGGATGCCCTCGTAGAGCGCGAAGACCGAGCCCAGCGTGAACAGCAGCAGCGCCACGACGAAGGAATAGAAGTACCGGTCACGGCCGTAGCCGAACGGGTGCTCCTTGGTCGCCTCGCGGCGCGCGGTCTTCTGGCCGACCAGCAGCAGGCCCTGGTTCGAGGTGTCCGCGACCGAGTGCACCGCCTCGGCGAGCATCGACGACGAGCCCGTGATGAAGAACCCGACGAACTTCGACACCGCGATGCCCGCGTTCGCCAGCAGTGCGGCCACGATCGCCTTGGTTCCGCCCCCAGCAGCCACTTCTGCTCCCTGTCGTGGGTCCGAATTGTCGGGCTGACCTTAGGCCATGCGCCGTTGGCCGGATCAGTGTTCCCCTGAAGTGGCGCGGAAGACACGTGCCGCGGTGGCCCCGGCCGGGCCGATGTGGGCCTTGCCGTCGCTGGCCGACAGCCACGCCGACTCGCCCCGCTCCAGCACAAGCTCGTCGCCGTCGTGGGTGTGCAGGCGCACCGAGCCCTCGACGCAGATCACGATCTGCGGTCCTTCTCCGCCAAGGGGAACGTCGCCATTGGGCGCTCCAGCGGGCCAGTCCAGGCGCGACAGTTCGAACTCGGCGGCTGGTGTGCGGTAGACGGTCAGGTGCGGCTGCGCCTGCTCTCCGCGCAGCACCGGCATGTCCCCGCACGAGAAGTCCAGCACCCGCAACAGTTCCGGCACGTCCACGTGCTTCGGGGTGAGCCCGCCGCGGAGGATGTTGTCGGAGTTGGCCAGGATCTCCACGGCGCTGCCCTGGAGGTAGGCGTGCAGGTTGCCCGCGGGCAGGTAGATCGCCTCACCGGGTTCGAGCACCAGCCGGTTCATCAGCAGCGCGCACAGCACGCCCGCGTCGCCGGAGTGGCGCTCCCCCAGCTCCAGGATCGTCCGGCACTCCAACGCGAACTCGCCGTGCTCGCGGACGTGCCGCACGCAGGCGTCGAGCACCGGCGGCAGCAGCACGTCCAGCGCGGTCTGCGGCAACGTGATCCACGTGGTGAACAGGAACCGCAGACCGTTCTCGGTCGGATCGGCGGCCAGCAGCTGTGCGTGGCCGCGCAGCTCCGGCACGTCCAGCGCGGCGAGCAAGCGCACGGTCCGCTCGGCCTCGCGGAACCCGGCGAGCGCGTGGAACTGCGACAGCGCGCACACCAGCTCGGGCTTGGCCGTGGGGTCGGGGTAGTTGCGGTTGGCCGCGTCGCGCGCGACGCCCGCGCGCTCCTCGCGCTCGAAGCCCTCAGCGGCCTGCTCGGCGGAGGGGTGGGCCTGGAGGCTCAGCGGCTCCTCGGCCGCGAGCACCTTCATCAGGAACGGCAGCCGGCCGCTCCAGCGGTTCAGGCAGCCCTCGCCGAGCTGCCCGGCGGGGTCGGCGTTGACGGCCTCCAGCAGCGACACCTCGGAGCCGTCCGGGCCGACCAGCCAGGACGGGTCGCCGGGGTGGGCGCCCATCCAGAGCTCGGCCTCCGGGTGAGGAGCGGGTACCGGCCGACCGAGGAGGTCCGCGATCACGGTGCGCGAGCCCCACGCGTACGGGCGCACCGCGTTGCGCAGTAGATCCACTCTTCCTCTCGCTCCCTACCTCGACCGAGACCAGACTCTCAGAGCGCGGCCGGGGACACGATCCCAGGGCCGCCGAGGCGTCCGGCAGCGAGACCAAGGTAGAGGGCGGCGAGGTCGAAGCGCACCGCGAGCAGCGCGGCCCGCAGCGCCTCGTCCCCGGTGACCTCCTCGGCGGGTGCGATCACGTCGGCCCCGCGCAGCGACTCCGAGGCCGCCATGCGCGCGGCGTCGGCGACCGGCCCCTGCGAGACGGCCAGCAGCAGCACGCGCGGCGGAACGCCCTCGTCGTCGTCCGGGTCGGCGAAGATGTCGGCCTGGCTGGTCGCGCTGACCGCCGCGCGGTGCAGCGCGGGCCTGATCACGGCCTGCGGGTAGCCCGCGACGTCCGCGACGACCCCGGAGAAGGAGGCCAGCGCGAGCGCCCCGTGCGCCGCGACCGCGGTGGCCGCGTGGTCCAGTCCCCACAGCAGCGGGGTCCGGTCGGCCAGCCGCAGCGCGAGTGACTTCGCCGGGTTCACGAAGGACTCGTGCATCGGGTGGTCGCGCTCGGCCTCGCGGTCGAGCTCGTCGGCCAGTGCGGGCAGGTCCGCGCGCAGCAGGCCGAGGGTGGAGAGGGTGATCAGCCCGGCGGCCAGCACCCTGGCGAAGCTCAGCGCCCCCGGGACCGGGATGCGGGGCGGCAGCAGCAGCGCCCGCCCCGCGGCGGCCTGGGCGACCGGGCCGCTCTCCGGGGCGGTGATGACCATGCGGGCACCGCGCCTGGTCGCGAGCTCGACGGACTCGGCGAGCACGCGGTCACCGGGGTCGTCGGTGTGCGCGATCACCACGTCCAGCGCGCCGACCCAGCCGGGCACCACGTCGGAGAGCACCACCGGCACCGGGCAGGCCGGGCCGAGCAGCGCGGCCAGCAGCTGGGCGCTCGCGGGCCCGACCCCCGGCCTGGTGAGCAGCACGAGGGCGCGTGGCCGGTCACGGCCGACCAGCCGTTCGATGCCGCCCTCGATCGCGGCCTCCTCGGTGGCCCGGACCTGGGCGCCCGCCATCGCGGCGGCGCGCAGCAGCCCGCCGCCGTCGGCGTCCTGGAGCCGGCGCGGGTCGTCCAGCAGCGTGTCGTCGAGCAACACCGTCACGCCTTCGCCGAGTCCTCGGGGCCGCCCTCGGCCTCCTCGAGCAACAGCACCGGGATACCGTCGCGCACCGGGTAGCGCCGGGCGCACACGGTGCAGGTCAGGTAGTCGGCCTCGGCGTCGTCCGGGGTTCCGGTCGCCAGGGCTCCGTGGTCATCGCCGGGGCACGCCAGGATCTCCAGCAGCTGGGCGTCGAGCTGTACGGCCATGTTCTCGTCTCCTCCAGCGGCTTCAGGCTCGGACGATCGCGAGGACGCGGTCGCGCAGCGCGGCGACGGCCTCCTCGGTCGGGGCCTCGATGTTCAGCCGCAGCAGCGGCTCGGTGTTGGACGCCCGCAGGTTGAACCAGGAGCCCTCGCCCAGGTCGACGGTCAGGCCGTCCAGCTCGTCGATCTCCACGCCGTCACCCGCGAACGCCTCGCGCACGGCGTCCATCCGGCCCGCCTGGTCGGCGACCGTGGAGTTGATCTCCCCGGAGGCCGAGTAGCGGGAGTACTGGGCCATCAGCTCCGACAGCGGCCCGTCGATCTCGCCGAGCGCGGCCAGCACGTGCAGCGCGGCCAGCATGCCGGAGTCGGCCCGCCAGAAGTCGCGGAAGTAGTAGTGCGCCGAGTGCTCGCCGCCGAAGATCGCGCCGGTCTCGGCCATCGTCTGCTTGATGAAGGAGTGCCCGACGCGGGTGCGCACAGCCTTGCCACCGTGCTCGGTGACGATCTCCGGAACGCCCTTGGAGGTGATCAGGTTGTGGATGATCGTGCCGCCGGGGTCCTTGGCCAGCTCGCGCACGGCGACCAGCGCGGTGATCGCGCTCGGCGAGACCGGGGCGCCGTCGGCGTCCACCACGAAGCAGCGGTCGGCGTCGCCGTCGAAGGCGACCCCCGCGTCGGCGCCGACCTCGCGGACCTTCGCCTGCAGGTCGACGATGTTCTTCGGGTCCAGCGGGTTGGCCTCGTGGTTGGGGAAGTTCCCGTCCAGCTCGAAGTACATCGGCACGACCTCGATCGGCAGGCCGTCGAAGACCCTGGGCACGGTGTAGCCGCCCATGCCGTTGCCCGCGTCCACCACGATCTTCAGCGGGCGGATGCCGGAGAGGTCGACCAGCGTGCCGAGGAACTCCGCGTAGCCGTCGAGCATGTCGCGCTTGGACACGCTGCCCTTGGCGCCGAGGAAGCCGGGGACGCCGTCCTCGACCATCTGCCGGATCTCCGACAGGCCGCTGTCCTGGCCGACCGGCGAGGCGCCCGCGCGGCAGAGCTTGATCCCGTTGTACTTCGCCGGGTTGTGGCTCGCGGTGAACATCGCGCCGGGCAGCTCCAGCCGCCCCGAGGCGAAGTAGAGCATGTCGGTGCTGGCCAGGCCGATGTCGACCACGTCGACGCCCTGGCCGGTGACGCCCTCGGCGAAGGCGGCCGACAGCGACGGCGAGGAGTCGCGCATGTCGTAGCCGATCACCACCGCCGGCCCGCCGACGAAGCGGGCGAAGGCGGCGCCGAGCTCGCGAACGACGTCGACGTCGATCTGCTCTCCCACCACCCCGCGGATGTCGTATGCCTTCACGATGCCGGACAGGTCGCGCACGCCATCTCCAACTGGTCGGCTACGGGAGGATTTCCGTCAACGAACTGACGGCAGCAGCCTACCGGCGAGCGGTTGAGGCTCCCCCGGCCACTCGGCACTCGGCGGTCGCGGTGCCCTATCGGTCGTCGTTGGGATCGGGCAGGACCCGGAGGTGGCCACGGCGTCCGGTGCCCACCGAGATCTCCGGGCGGTCGACCGGGCGGTCGGCCCTGCCCGCCTCGCGCACGGCCTCGGCCAGCGCGGTGAGATCGTCGACGGAGGGCTGCGGGACGGTGAACTCGCCCTCGTGCCGCACGACCTCCCAGCCGCGGGGGACGGTCAGGCGCATCGCGTGCACTTCGCACAGGTCGTAGCTGTGCGGTTCGGCGTAGGTGGCGAGGGGCCCGACCACAGCGGTGGAGTCGGTGTAGGCATAGGTGAGCGTGGCAACAGCCGGGTTGACACACCCGGTCCGCGAGCATTGCCTCACGCTGCGCACGATGGGGACGATAGCGCTTCACGGGGCGTGGCGTCGTCAGGCACGCTGATGACACACGGTGCTGCGGCCGACCGGCGTACTCTGCGGGCCGTGGTGACGGCTCACGGGGCACAGCGAAGGAACCCGCGCAGGCGGGACCGGCACGGCCGAGGACTGCGGGGACAGCTCTACCCCGCCAACCTCCCCGCGGCGCGCAGCCGCTCGGAGCGCTTCGACGCCGTCGTGCTGGAGGCCCTCGAGCCCATCGAGGCCCGCTGGCGCACCGAGCTGACCGAGCTGGACGTGGCCGTCGACGACGTCCCCGAAGTGCTCGGATCCGCTCCCGACGAGCTCTCCTGGGGCGAGGACGTGGTGGAGGACGGCAGCGTCCCGCTGGCCCGCCTGGTGCCCGCCGGGGTGGACAGCCGGGGCGTGCCGACCAGGGCCCGGATCGTGCTCTACCGCCGCCCGCTCGAAGCCCGCGCGCGCGACGGCGCCGACCTCTCCGACCTCGTCCACGACCTGCTGATCGAGCAGGTGGCCAGCTACCTCGGCCTCGACCCCGACATCGTCGACGGCGAGTGACCACCTAGGCATCCACCCCACACCGCAGACGCGACCAAGATCACTCCGCGTCTTTCTCCCTCGCTTAAGCCCTGAACGGGTCGTTTGGGTACTTCAACGCACCAAACGACCCGTTCAGGGAGTTGAGCGCACCAAACGACCCGTTCAGGGCGCTCAACGCAGTGAACGGGTCGTTCAGCGCTCAAGGGCGGCGGGTGGGGAGGGCGGTGAGGAGGGCGAAGAGGGCGGCGAAGGCCTGGACGAGGAGCAGGACGTCCCGTGAACCGGTGGCGACCTCCACGCGGACCTCGACCTCGCGGCCGGGGAGCGTGAGCGCGACCTGACCGCCCCACGCGCGGGTGAGGTTGGCGGGTTCGCCGTCGATCGAAGCGCGCCAGCCGGGCTCGTCCACGGCGGCGAGGACGAGCAGCCGCGCCTCGGCGCCTCGCGAAACGCGCACGGCGACCGACGGGGGTTCGCCGGGCACGGGGACCGCGCCAGCCAGCTCCGACGGGGGCGGCGAGGTGGAGCGCGCGAGCACTCCGACGTCGGCGGGCAGCAGGACGGCGGGCGGTTGCACGCGGAGCAGGCGGAGCACGGGCCTGCCGTCGGAGCGCGCCGGAACGGTCGCGACGAGGTCGGCCGCGAACGCCTGGACGCGGTTCGACGTCTCCGAGTCGGGCAGGACGACGAACCGCACTCCGGCCGCCGCCGCGCGAGACACCGCCGCGCGCACCGCTGGCTGGTCGAAGCTCGTGAAGCCCGCAGCCATCGCGGGGGTGCGCGGCCGAAGCTCCGCATCGCCGAAGCGCGGTGAGCGGCCCAGCACCAACGACGGCCGCTCGTCGACGATCAACTGCCAGGAGGAGGTCGCGGCCAGCTCAGCGGCCTGGGTCTTGCCGAGCACCGCCTCCTCCCCAGCGCGCAACGGTCCCTCGCGCCCTACGACGAGCGCGCCCACGGTGAGCCAGAGCAGAAGGACGGGCGCGACGAAAGCCAGCGGACGCGCTCCGTGAGCCACCGCCGTCAGGACGATCCACAGCAGCCCACAGCCGACGAGAAGCAGCGGAGCACCCGCGAACCCGGGAACCACCGCCACAACGACAGCGCCGAGCACCGCGAGCCCGACGCCTGGCAGCACCTCGCGGCGCGGGCACACAACGACGGCGAGCAGCACCGCCGCGAGGACCGCGAAGCCGACCCACGGCGTCGCGCCGGGACCACCGGGGCTCAGCGCAGCGAGGGAGAGCGCGGACGCGGACGGGCCTCCGGGCAGCAGCATTTCGGGGTGCTGCACGACCACGACGGGCCATGGCAGCAACAACCCCAAGGGCAGCAAAACGATCGCCGCCAACGTGATCACGCGCCCGCCCAGGAGCACGAACGCGATCACAGCCACGACGAGCACCAGCACGTGGGTCAGTGGCGAGAACGCGCCGATCACCGCGATGCCGAGCGCGGTGCCCGAGGCCCGCGACAGCCAGGAGCCCGGGGCGGGCCGGACAGCACCCACCACGCCCGCGAGCACGAGCGGCAGGAACACGTGCACCACAACGACATCGAGCCTGCCCTGCGCCGTGGCGGCGGTCGCGGCGGGAAGCAGCGCGTAGGCAGCGGCGGCGACGGCACGAACCCACCGCGCCACGCGGAGCCGCCGTGTCGCGAGGTACCCGGCGAGGCCGGACAGCGGAAGATCGCCGAGCAGCAGCACCGCCACCGCGACCGGAGGCCCTCCGAGCAGAGCGCCGAGCGAGCCCAGCACCGCGAGCGCCGGGGTTGCCGAAGCCGTGGTGCCGCCGCCGACTCCGTGCCAGCTCGCCAGGTACTCCGACCACGTCTGCCCGAGGTCGCCGATCGGGAGCAGCGCGCCGCCGGAGAGAACTCCGCCCAAACGGGCCGAGTGGATCGCACAGGCGAGCAGGGCCAACACGGCGACGAGCAGGACGGCCGGGGACAGCAGCAGCTCGCGGACGACGCGCGCGCGGTCGACCTCGACCACCACCAGCTCAGGCGCAGGAGCCTCGACCGACGCGCGCGGCCGGGGGCTGGGCCGGAAAGCGGCGGGCTCGGAGACCTCGACGACGACGGCGCGCGCCGGGCGGCGGAGCCCCGCTGCCTGCCGTTTCGGCCGCGCACCACGCCCGAGCGCGCCCGCCGGGAGCGCGGGCGGACCGACCTGGGCCGAGGGCGTCCAGTTCGGCAGGCGGTCCGCCCTCGCGGGCAACCTGCCGAGCGCGGCATCGGCGCGGAGCCTGCTGCGCAGGAAGTGGATCAATCCGCCGCGGAATGCGTTGCGCAGCCTGGTCAGCCGCGAGGTGAACAGTCCGCGAACATCGCGCGCCTCGGGATCCCGGTGAAAACGTCGATCATGTCGAGCGGCCAGGAGTCCGGTTCGCCCGCCGAGCAGGCGAACGGTCGCGCTCAGTTCCGCGTGCGCCTCGGAAAACCGGCGCAGCAAGGCGAATCCGATTCCGCGCAGCAGTCCGAGAATCGCCAGCCGGGGCAGCCCGAGCACGAACGACAACAGCGTTCCGTTGACCAGAACCGTGCGCAGACCGTGTTCTCGCCGCGCCCGCATTGCGAGGAAACCGCGAGACAGTCCGGAATTCCGGTCGAGTGCGTCGAGCGAACGTTTGCCCTTCGACGCGGCGGCGGCGTGCCGGATTCGCGCGGCGGGCACGACGATCACCACGTACCCGGCGAGGTTTGCCCGCCAGCCGAAATCGATGTCGTCGCCGAACAGTGGCAACGCCTCGTCGAAGCCGCGCAGCTTCTGCCAGACCTCGCGCCGCACCAGCGCTCCGGCCGAGGACACCGCGAGCGCCTCGGTGTTCTGCTCGATCCAGACGCCGACCGTCCCCGGCTCGCCGTAGCGGCCCCAGTCCAGCTCGTCCGGCCCGAGTCCGGTCTGCCGGTGCCCGGAGGAGTCGGTGGAGACGCCCGCTTCGACCACCAGCCTGGGGTCCGTCCACTCCAGACAGAGCGGGCCCAGCACGGCGGCGGACGGGGACACCTCGGCGACCGTCAACAGCGCCGCGAGGCAGTCGGGTTCGGGCGCGCAGTCGTCGTGCAGCAGCCAGATCCACTGGCCGGGATCGCCCCAGCGCTGGAGCGCGGCGGTCACGGCGGCGGCGGTGGCCGCGCCGAATCCGGTTTCCCTCGGCAGGGTAAGGACTCCGTCGAGGGTCTTGTCGACGCCGGTGCACGCGGCGCGCAGCGTTTCCGCTGTGCCGTCGACGGAACCGGTGTCCACGGCCAGGATGTGCCGTGGCCGCAGGGTGAGCCCGCGCAGCGCCGCGAGGGCGTCCTGGAGCCAGGGATCGGCGTCGTGGCAGACCAGGACGGCCAGCACCGGCGCGGTCCGCAACAGCGGAGTCCCGCGATCGACGTGCGACAACCCCGCCACCGCATGGCCTCCCGCTGCCGAACGTGACCCCGAGCGCTTACGGGGTCACGTTACGGCGTCAGCACGGTCCGGCACTCAGGCGGTCAGCCCGTCCACCTGTTCGACGGCGAGGCCGCCGTCCATCAGGAGCACGTCCTCCGGCCGCTTCTTCAGCTTGCGCCGCTCGCGCTCGGACAAACCGCCCCAAATCCCGAAGCGTTCGTCGTGCGCGAGTGCGTATTCGAGGCATTCCGACCGGACGGCGCAGCCGCCGCAGATGCGCTTGGCCTCACGGGTGGAACCGCCCTTCTCGGGGAAGAACGCCTCCGGGTCCGTTTGCGCGCACAGCGCTTCTTCCTGCCAGTCGAACTCGTCATCGTCGCTCTCGAACAGGTCGGCGATGACCCCGAGTCCCGTGGGCGCGGCTTCCCCCCGCGGTCCCACGCGGTTTCCTTCGTCCTTCATCACGTCCGCCTCCTCGCCTTCCGCTCCCCGGTTGGCGGACCCATTCGCCCTCTCTCCCGGCGAATGACACCAATGTGATTACACCCGTGTGATGCAAGGGGGTCAAGCCAAGTACACACGACGGGGGACCCCCCATGCGGCTGGATACGCCCACGCGGGCACGGGCAGACTGGCCGCGTGATCCGACAAGCGGTACGACCGAGCCCCCTGTTCCTGCTCATCCTGGCGATCACTGCTGTCGGCTGCTTCCTGTCTACTGTGGACACCGAGGTCGTCATGACCATCGGCATCGTGCTCACAGTTCTTGGGGGGTGGACGGCTTCTTTGTGCCTGCACGAGTTCGGGCACGCGTTCTTCGCCTACCGCGGGGGCGACCACTCGGTGGTGTTCAAGGGCTACCTGACCCTGGATCCCCGCCGCTACACCGATCCAGTGCTCAGCCTGCTGCTCCCGTTGCTCTTCCTGGCGATCGGCGGCATCCCGCTGCCGGGCGGCGCGGTCTGGATCAACCGGCACGCACTGCGCGACAAGCGGGCTGAGTCCGCTGTTTCCCTTGCCGGGCCGCTGGCAAACCTCGTTCTCGGAATCGTTCTCGCACTCGCCGTCGCGATCACCCAACCGGCACCGGGACTGGCCGCCGGGCTGTCCTACCTGGCGCTGCTCCAGGTCATGGCCTTCGTGCTGAACATCCTGCCGGTGCCGGGCCTCGACGGGTACGGCGCGATCGAGCCCTACCTGCCCTACCGCTGGCAGGAGATGGGCGCCAAGGCCCGCCAGTGGGCGCCGCTGGTGCTGTTCGCGGTGCTGATCGGAATTCCGCCGATCGGCGCGGCGTTCCACAGCGTGTCCCAGGCCCTGTTCGGGCTCGTCGGCGGGAACGCCTTCGCCGCGCTCGTGGGGCAGTACCTGTTCATGTTCTGGCGCTGAGCCCGGCGCCAGGACCACGCGTGCGAGGATGGCCCTTCGTGAAGGTCGTTGTGCTGGTCGGCGGTGTTGGCGGAGCCCGGTTCCTGCTGGGGGTGAAGGCCGCGCTCGGCATGCCCGCAGTCGGTGTCACCGCCGGGCCGGGCGAGTCCCCCCACCGGATCACGGCGCTGGTGAACACCGGCGACGACGTCTGGATGCACGGGCTGCGGATCTGTCCTGACCTGGACACCTGCATGTACACCCTGGGCGGCGGGATCGACTCCGAGCGCGGGTGGGGCAGGGCCGGGGAGAGCTGGACGGTCAAGGAGGAGCTGGCGGCCTACGGCGCCGACCCGACGTGGTTCGGGCTGGGCGACCGGGACATCGCCACGCACCTGGTCCGGTCCAGGATGCTGCGCGCGGGCTTCCCCCTCTCCGAGGTGACTGCCGCGCTGTGCGACCGGTGGCAGCCCGGCGTGACCCTGCTGCCCGCCAGCGACGACCGCGTCGAGACGCACGTGGCCATCGACGACCCGGACTCCGGCGAGCGCCGCGCCGTGCACTTCCAGGAGTGGTGGGTGCGCCACCGCGCCTCACTGCCCGCGCACGCGATCGTCGCGGTCGGCGCGGAGGAGGCCAAGCCCGCTCCCGGCGTGCTGGACGCCATCGCCGAGGCCGACGTGGTGCTGCTGGCCCCGTCGAACCCGGTGGTCAGCGTCGGCACGGTGCTGGCGGTGCCCGGCATCAGGGCGGCGCTGCGCGAGGGCAAGGCGCCGGTGATCGGGATCTCGCCCATCATCGACGGCAAGCCGCTGCGGGGCATGGCGGACGCGTGCCTGACCGCGATCGGCGTGGAGACCAGCGCGCAGGCGGTCGGCAGGCACTACGGCTCCCGCACGGCCTCGGCCGACGGGCTGCTGGACGGCTGGCTGGTGCACACCGGCGACAGCGCGGACGTCCCCGGCGTGCGGGTGGTGTCCGCGCCGATGCTCATGACCGATGTCGACGCCACCTCGGCGATGGTGGCCGAGGCGTTCTCTCTCGCGGGAGTCTCAGCGTGACCGAAACCACCGCCCCCGCCGACCACGCTTCGCCGAAGGTCGAAGTGCTTGCGGTCGAAGGGCTTCCGGAGTTCCGCCCGGGCGATGACCTGCTCGGCGCGATCACCTCGGCGGCGCCGTGGCTGCGCGACGGGGACGTGCTCGTGGTGACGAGCAAGATCGTGTCCAAAGTGGAGGGACGACTGGTCTCGGCGCCCGCGGACAAGGAGGGCAGGGAGCGGCTGCGCAGGGAGCTGGTGCGCGCGGAGTCCGACGCCGTCGTCGCCCAGTTCCGCAACACGCTGATCACCCGCAACCGCCTCGGCATCATCCAGGCGGCGGCCGGGGTGGACGCCTCCAACGTCGCGGGCGACGAGATCGCGCTGCTGCCCGAAGATCCCGACGCCTCGGCCGCCGCACTGCGCGCGGGCGTCAGGGAGAAGCTCGGCGTCGAGGTGGCCGTGGTGATCACCGACACGATGGGCAGGACCTGGCGGATCGGCCAGACCGACGTCGCGATCGGCTCGGCCGGACTGCCGGTGATCCACGGCTACCAGGGCAAGGTCGACGCGCAGGGCAACGAGCTGGCGGTGACCATGATCGCCATCGCCGACGAGCTGGCGGCGGCAGGTGACCTGGTCAAGGGCAAGCTCGGCGGGACCCCGGTCGCCGTGGTGCGCGGAATGTCCTATGTGGACGATGGGACGACGGCGCGGGACCTGTTGCGGCCGTTGGAAGAGGACCTGTTCCGGCTCGGCACCGATCTGGCCATCGCGCAGGGCCGCCGCGAGGCCGTGCTGACGCGGCGCTCCGTGCGCTTCTACGACCACGACCGCCCGGTCGACGCCGGCGCTGTGCGCAGGGCTGTTGCCGCCGCGCTGACCGCGCCCGCGCCGCACCACACCCGGCCCGTGCGTTTCGTGTGGGTGCGTGATCGCGCGCTGCGGTCGAAGCTGCTGGACGCGATGACCGAGGCCTGGCGCACAGATCTGACCGGCGACGGGATGACTCCCGAGCGCATCGACCGCCGTGTGGGACGAGGTCGAATCCTTTACGAGGCACCGGAGATCGTGCTGCCGTTCCTCCTCCGTGAAGGTGCTCACACCTATCCGGACGCGCTCAGGTCCGAGGCCGAGCGGACGATGTTCACCGTCGCCGGTGGAGCCGCCGTGCAGGGCCTGCTCGTGGCCCTGGCGGCGGAGAACCTGGGCTCCTGCTGGGTCTCCTCGACGATCTTCTGCCCCGACGTGGTGCGGGGCGTGCTGGACCTGCCTTCGACCTGGGAGCCGCTGGGCGGCGTCGCGGTCGGGCACCCGTTGGACGGCGATCCGAGCCCGCGCCCGCCGCGCGAGCTCGCGGAAGGACTGGTCGAACTGTGAGCACGCTGCACGCGGACGTCGTCCGGCGGTTGACCGACTGGGAGCCGGCGGATCACGCGCAGCAGTCGGTCAAGCACGCGATCCTCGCCTTCCTGGCGGCGCGCCCCGACGCGTGCGAACGCGCTTGCGCCCCAGGGCACATCACGGCGTCCGCGGTCGTGCTGGACGCGACCTCGGAGCACGTGCTGCTGACGCTGCACCCGCGCGTCGGCCGTTGGGTCCAGCTCGGCGGTCACTGCGAGCCGGAGGACGACACGCTCGTCGCGGCGGCGCTGCGCGAGGCCACCGAGGAGTCCGGAATCCGTGGCCTGACGATCGATCCGCGCCCCGTGCACATCGAGGTGCATCCGATCACCTGCTCGCTCGGCGTGCCGACGCGGCACCTGGACGTGCGCTTCGTGGTGCGCGCTCCCGTTGGCGCGAAACCGGTTCGCAGCGAGGAGTCGGTGGACCTCCAGTGGTGGCCGGTGGACGAGCTCCCGTCCGATGTGGACTCGATCCCCGACCTGGTGCGCCGCGCGCTCGCGATGCGCTGACCCGAGGTAGTGGGGCCACGCGCCCCTGGGGTGGTCGCGTGGCCCCGTTCCCCCCTACCCCGAGATCAGCGAGTGCAGCTGATCACGACGTTGGCGTGCCAGAACCCGACGCTGATCTGCGACGAGTCGGTGTGCACGGTCACGCACTGCGCGGTGGGGATGTACCCCGAGATCGCAGCGTGCCTGCGCGCGGTCTCGAGCGCGCCGTTGATCGCCCGCTTCTTGTCCGAGCCGTAGTTGCTCGCGTGGAAGGTCTGCGTCTCCTCGACCGCGACGTCCGACTTCGCCGCCTTGGCGGCCCCCGGGCGCGTGCAGCTGATCACGGCTGAGCCGTCGTAGCCCCCGCTGACCGGGAAGTACTGGGTGCGCACGACCGAGCACTGCGAGCGCGAGAACCCGGCCCACGACGCGCGGTTGTACGCCGAGTTCAGCGCGCCCTCGATCGCCAGGCCCGGCGTGCTGCCGATCTGACGGCCGTCGAAGAGCCGCGTCTCCGCGATGCTCGGGCCCTGCTGGGCGGCGGGCGCCGCGATCGCGGGTGCGGCCGAGAACGCAAGCGCGCCAAGGACAGTGGTTCCAAGAACAGCACCAAGAACAAGCTTCTTCACGGTAGATCCCCCTAAACTCAGATTTCCTTGATCCCCCGACCCATCCATCTCAGCTTATGACACGTGTCAACGGAGACGAATGGCTGTAGCATCTTCATCCATCTGGGCTCATGGACTCGGGGAGGGATCGATGGCGGAGGACGCGGCGGCGGAGAGCACGGCGGACGGTGTGCTGGCCGAGAAGATCGACCACCTGTTCCGCGTGGTCCGACGGCCGAACGGCGATCAGCACAGCCACGAGGAGGTGGCGAAGGCGTGCCGGGAGGCCACCGGCGAGTCCTTCTCCGCGACCTACCTGTGGCAGCTGCGCACGGGGCGGCGGGACAACCCGACCAAGCGCCACCTGGAGGCGCTGGCCGAGTTCTTCCAGGTGCCGCCCGCCTACTTCTTCGACGACGAGCGGGGTGCGGAGATCGCCAGGGAACTCGACCTGCTCGGAGCCTTGCGCAACAGCGAGGTGCGGCGGATGGCGCTGCGCGCTGTCAACCTCTCGGAAGAAGGCCTTGGCACGGTGAACGACATCATCGATGCTATCGAGCGCAGGGAGGCCCAGCGCGGCACCTGAGCCAGGGGGAGGGCTGAGTTCCGCATGCGGTCGAGGAGATTCGCGCTGTGGCGCCGGTGCAGGCGCATCGTCGGCGAGCTGGTGCTGCCCGATCCGTTCGACATCGGGGTTTTCGTGGAAACCCTTGCCGCGCAACGGGGACGGCCGATCGAGCTGGTCGAGCTGCCGTCGCGGCCCGCCACACCGTGCGGGGTGCTCGCGGCGACCGACCGTGCCGACTACATCTTCTACGCGGCTGACACGAGCGCCCTGCACCAAGAGCACATCCTCGTGCACGAGCTCGGTCACCTGCTGTGCGGGCACGTCGGCGACGAGGTGGTGGACGACGCCATCTCGGCGGCGCTGACGCCCAACCTCTCCCCCGAGCTGGTGCGGCGGGTGCTCGGCAGGACCTCCTACAGCGAGGAGAAGGAGCAGGAGGCCGAGCTGTTCGCCTCGCTCGTGCTGCACCGCGCTCGCCGCGCGCGGCACCGGTTCCCGGGCCTCGGCGGCTTGGAGTCGATCTTCGAGGGGCGGCGCGAGGGATGATCGAGTTCCACCTGCCGACCTGCGCGCTCATCGTGTCCGTCGTGGTGCGCAAGCTGGTGGTGACCCGCGACCGCGCGACCGCGCCCGGCCTGCGCCACCTGCTGCTGTTCCTGATGTGGCTCGCGGTGAGCCTGGTGGTGCTGTCCCCGGAGGTCGAGCGGCTGATCGTGCTCGTGCAGCCGATGCCCAACACCGCGCGCCTGCTGGGGAACTTCGCTCAGCTGCTCGCGGTCTACCACATCGTCGGCATCGCGTACTCGCCTCGCGCCGAGCACCCACCGCGTGTCCTGCCCACGCTGCTCTTCACGACGTGGGCGATCCTGGCTTTTCTGATGTCCTTCTCCGGCAAGGACTTCTCGACGAACATCTTCGCCGCCGCCGTGTCCAACCCCGCGCTGATCGCCTACGGCCTGGTTTTCCTGTTTTACGCCACCGGTTGCATCGCGGTGTTCGTTCACGTGATCAGCCGCTACGCGCGGCAGTGCGAGCCCGGCCTGTTCCGCTCCGGCCTGATGACGATCATGGCGGCGGCGGTGTGCAGCGCGCTGTGGGGCGCGTGGTCCTCGCTGCAACCGTTGCTGATGCTGGGTTTCGACCTCTCCCCCTCGTGGCGCGTGCCGGTGGACCGCGTGCTCGGCGTGCTGTCGGTGCTGCTGTGGCTGGTCGGCTCGACGATGACGTGGTGGGACAAGGTGTTGCGCCGCGTGAGCGCCTATCGGGGCTATCACGCGCTCGGTCCACTGTGGACGGAGCTGACCGGCGCGCTCCCCCGCATCGCGCTGACCTCGCGGAGCAGGCTTCCGCGCAACGTGGAGTTCGCCCTGTACCGCAGGATCATCGAGATCAGGGACGGCGATCTCGCGCTGCGCCCGTACGTGCCGCCGGAGATCGGCAGCTGGGTGGGCGAGGCGGCTCCGGGCGCCGATTCCCGGGAGCTGGCCGTGCTGGTGGAGGCTTCGTCGCTCGCCGCCGCGCTGGTGTCGCACGACGCCGGGCACCAGTGGGGCTCTTCGCGCCGCTGCGCTCCGGCGGAAGATCCTTGCGTGGAGTCAGAAACAGCCTGGCTGACTTCGGTTTCCCGCGCTTTCACGGGCTCGCCGGTGGTGGCCGAGATCCGCGAGCGCACGTTCCGCGAGCTTCAGAACGCGCGGTAGTCGCGCGGGGAGTACCTCGGCCCGAACCTCGGTCGCCGCACTCCGGCCCCCTCCAGGTAGCGGATCGCCCGCTGCCGTTGCGGCGCATAGGGTTTCAGCAGTTCGTGCAGGCGCGCGTCGTCGATGTCGTGTCCCAGCAGGGCCCAGCCGACGATCTTCGCGAGATGGAAGTCGCCGAAGCTCACCGCGTCCGGGTCGCCCCAGGCTCGCTGAGCGACCTCGGCGGCCGTCCACACCCCGATCCCCGGGATGCGGCGGAGCAAGTCTCTTCCTTGCACACCACGGAGTTCCGCCGCGCTTTCGAGCCGGTCCGCGACCGACGCGGCGGCCAGCAGCGCGCGCCGACGAGCTCCGTCCAGTCCGGCGCGGTGCCACTCCCAGTCCGGGATCGCGCGCACGCGCTCCGGCGTCGGCGGCGCGAACATGGGCTCGGGTGTGGGGCCGGGAGCCGGCTCGCCGAAGCGCGCGCACAGCTCGCGCCAGGTCCGCCACGCCTCCTTGCCGGTCACCTTCTGCTCCAGGATCGCGGGCAGCAGGGCGTCCCACACGCGTCGCGTCGAGCCCAGGCGCAGGTCCGGGCGCAGCGTTCGGGCTTCGACGATGACCGGGTGGTGCGCGATGAAACCGCTGTCGTCGTCGGAGGCGCCGAGCAGGTCGGGCAGGCCGTCGATCACCCACTCCGCGCCCGGCCCCCACGCGCGCGCCCGCACGTGCGCGGCCCCGCGCCTGACCGCGAGGGTCGCCGTGCCGAGGGGTGTTGTGCAGGCACGCCAAACAGTTCCGCGCGCGTCGAGCTTCCAGGCCGGGTCCGCGTGGCCGCGCCGGTGCGGGCGCAGCAGTGCGACGGGGTCGACCTCGAACCCCGGCACCCACTCCGTCTCGACCGCACTCGCCGCACGCACGCGCAGCACGCTACCCGGAGAGTTTGTAAGGAAGGTTGACGAATGACGCGGGCGCGAGGAGAGTCGTGCGATGCGACGTTCACTACGAGCGCTGGTCGTCGGATTGGTCGCGGCCGGCTCGATCACCCTGCCCGCTGACGCCGCAGTGCGGGACGGCGCGGTGTTCAACGATCCGCGCACTCCGGGGCAGCAGCGCGTCATCGTCGACCACCTGCGGTCCCTGATCAAGGGCGCCGCCGTGGGCTCGACCGTCTCCATCGCGATCTACCACTTCAACGACGCCGGGGTTCTCGGCGAACTCGTTGCCGCGCGGGACCGTGGTGTGAAGGTTCGCGTGGTGCTCGACAGCACGCACTCCGCGAAGCCCGCCGCCGTCGACCTCGTGAAGAAGCTCGGCACCGACCGCTCGATGCCCTCGTGGGCTGTCGTGTGCACCAAGGGGCGCGCGTGCATCGGCAACGCCGGCACACCGATCATGCACAACAAGTTCTTCCTGTTCTCCGACACTTCGGGCTCGAAGAACGTCGTGATGCAGGGCTCCGCGAACCTCACTCCGGGCAACGCGACGAAGATGTGGAACAACGCGGTGACCCTCGCCGGGAACACCGGGCTCTACAACTCGTATCTGCGCTACTTCACGGATCTGGTGGCGCAGAAGAAGAACAACGACTACTTCCGCTCAGACCTCAGCGGCAACGCAAAGACCTACTTCTTCCCGCGTGCGGGCTCCGACACCATCACCAACGTGCTCGGCAACGTGGACTGCGCGGGCGGCACCATCATCCGCGTGGCGATGTGGAGCTTCACCCGCGACGGCATCGCCGCGAAACTCCGCTCGCTGGCGGACAAGAAGTGCCGCGTCGAAGTCGTCTACACCAAGCTCGACGCGGGCAGCGCGGCTCATCTGAAGAACCACCCCCGCATCACCGCGAAGAAGATCCCCGGCGACTTCATCGTGCACTCGAAGTACATGCTCATCGAAGGCACCTACGCCGGGCAGAAGCACAGCAAGTGGGTCTTCACCGGCAGCCACAACTACACCAACGGCGCCCTGCACGAGAACGACGAGGCGTTGCTGCGCCTGCACTCCGCGCCCCTCCACGACCAGTACCGCACCAACTTCACCACCCTCAACACCCTTAAGCCCTGAACGACCCGTTTGGTGCGTTGAGCGCACTAAACGACCCGTTCAGCGCCCTCAACGCACCAAACGGGGCTTTCGCGTAGCCCGGAGCCGCGCGTGGGTCTTACGCGCTGAATGACTCATTGAGGTACTTGAGCGCCCTCAATGAGTCATTCAGCACGCTCAACCACACAAACGCGGCATTGGCGGGTGGGGTCAGGAGTCGGCGGAGAAGCGGAGGCCGCCGTCGGGGAGCTGCACTCCGGGCCACAGGCGGACGCCGTCGCGCAGTTCGCAGTTCGCGCCGACCACGGCGCCGTCGCCGATCACCGCGTCCCGAACGACCGCGCCGTCACCGATGCGCGCGTGCGCGCCGATGACGGACCGCTCCACCACGGCACCCGCGCCGATCACCGCGCCCTCGAAGACCACAGCGCCGTCAACGCGCGCGTCCACGCCGAGCTGGCAACCGGCGCCGATCGTCGAACCGCCGGTGACCGTGGCACCTTCGCGCAGCACAGCGCCGTCGAGCACGATCGCCTCACCGGCAGGCTTGGGCAACGCGGCCGACGGGGCGATGCCGCGCGCGAGGTCGGCCGAGCCCTGCACGAACGCGGCGGGAGTGCCGAGGTCGAGCCAGTAGGAGGCGTCGACGTGCCCCTGCACCCGCGCTCCGGCGGCGAGCAGCCCCGGGAATGTTTCGCGTTCAACGGAAACCTCGCGCCCCGCGGGGATGGATTCGAGCACCGATCGGCGGAACACGTAGCAACCCGCGTTGATCTGATCGGTCGGCGGGTTGTCGGTCTTCTCCAGGAACGCCGTCACCCGGCCGTCCGCGTCGGTCGGGACGCAACCGAACCGGCGCGGGTCCTCGACCTTTACCAGGTGCAGGGTCACGTCCGCATCGGCTTCGCGGTGGGTGTTCAGCACGGCGCCGAGGTCCACCCCGGACAGGATGTCCCCGTTGAAGATCATCGCGGTGTCCCCGCGCAGCCGGTCGGCGACGTTGCGGATGCCGCCGCCGGTGCCGAGCGGGACCTCCTCGACCACGTACTCCAGCTCCAGGCCCAGGTGGGAGCCGTCGCCGAAGTGCTCCTCGAAGACCTCCGCCTTGTACGAGGTGCCCAGGACGACGTGGGTGATCCCGGCCGCGCGGATGCGGGAGAGCATGTGCGTGAGGAACGGCACACCTGCGGTCGGCAGCATCGGCTTGGGTGCGGAGAGCGTCAACGGCCGCAGCCGGGTGCCCTTTCCGCCGACGAGCAGGACGGCGTCAACGCTCATGCTTCTCGCTCCTTGGGTGGCTGACGGATGCCCGGCGAACGAATACTCTGGCAGATGCCGAGCACGATAGGTTGAGGCCCACCAGGACCCGGCGGTAGGAGAGGTCAGCGAAATGGACCCCCGCGAACGCGCCGAGGAGCTGCTGGCGCGCGCCAGGGCACGAGGCTCCTTCGTCGTCACGCCCGACGACGCCACCTCCCCGATGGACGCGGCGAACACGGTGCAGATCCCGCGCATCGTGATCGCGGCCAACGATCCGCGCGGCTCCGACCCGGAGTCGACGATGGTGCTGCCCCAGGGCGGGCGGCCCGTGCGCTACCCGCAGCAACAGCACCCCCAGCACCGCACCGAGCAGTTCCAGCAGCCGCGCCAGGGGCAGCAGCAGGGCCAGACGCAGCGGATGCCGCAGAACCAGCCGACGCAGCAGCTGCCGCAGAACCCCCAGCAGCAGGTGCCGCCGCAGCAGCAGCACCCGTACCCGCCCCAGCAGCGGACCGATCCCCATCCGCAGCAGCAGAACTGGTCCTAGCGCGCGCCGCGGACCTCCAGCTTCAGGCGCAGTGCCAGGCCCGCTTTGATCGCGAGGCGGACGGGCGCCCAGAGCGGGCCGGGGTGGCGGTCGGCGAGGTAGCGGTAGGCGCTGTCGTGGTGCGCCGCCAGCATCTTCGGCTTGACCTTCGCCGTGGAGACCCCGCCGATGTGCACGACCTCGGCGGAGGGCACGTAGACGTTCTGCCAGCCCTTGCGGGTCAGCCGGTCTCCGAGGTCGACGTCCTCGAAGAACATGAAGTAGCGCGGGTCGAACCCGGCGACCGAGTCGAAGGCCTCGCGCCGCATCAGCACGCACGAGCCCGACAGCCATCCCGCGACGCGCTCGCGAACGGCCTTGTCCTCCTGGCGGTACTGCCTGGTCCAGGGGTTGCCCGCCCAGACCTTGCCGAAGAGGGCGTGGCCGATGCCCCGTCCCAGCTCAGGCAGCAGCCGCGCCGACGGGTACACCTCGCCGTCGGGCTCGCGGATCAGCGGCCCGAACGCGCCGCCCCTTGGCCACCGCTGCGCCGCCTGGAGCAGCTCGTCCAGCGAACCGTCGCCCCACTCCAGGTCCGGGTTGGCCACTACGACCCAGCCCACCGAGTCCGGCAGCGCCGCCACCCCTCGGTTCGCGCCACCGCCGTAGCCCAGGTTGCCGCCCGTCGGCAGGAACTCGACGTTCGCCCGCTCGGCGGCCGCCGCCTCCGGCACCCCGTCCGTTGAGCCGTTGTCCGCGAGCACCACGCGCACGTCGCGGCTGGTCGCCTTGGCCAGCGTGTCCAGGAATCTGCCGAGGGTCTCCCCCGGCGAGTACGTCACCGTGATCACGCCGAGCTCGTCACCGTAGGACTTGGGTTCGCGGGTCACGGGGTCACATTCTGCACCTCCGCGCGAGCCGCACTTCGACCGCTCCCAAGGCCCGACCCGCGCTCAGCGCCCCAGCTCTCAGCAGCCTGCCGCTCAGCCGCCTGCCGCCGACATCGGCACACCCGAGCGGCTCCGCCCAGCCCGCACCCGAGCACTCACCCCACGTTCGCGGTGCTCACAGCCGCACTCCGCGCGGACGAGGGTGGCTTTCGTACGCCCGGGGATCCCCCCGATTCCAGCATCGCTCCGAACGCCGACGCACGCCAACCACTGGCACCCCCTGGGCGGAATCCCTCTCACCCCACCACCCACTGTCCACAGTGGACTTTTGTGTACCCAATGTGGCATTTGTTTCGCCAGAGGTAACCAATGCCGCATTGGTTACGTACCCAACGGGGGCGGAGTGCGGCGGTGGCAGGGCCGGAGCGCGGACGTGCGGAGCGGTCGGTGGCGAGCGCGCGGGAGCGTGGGTGCGCGCCAATGCCGCGTTTGTGTGGTTGAGCGTGCTGAATGAGTCATTGAGGGCGCTCAAGTACCTCAATGAGTCATTCAGCGCGTAAGACCCACGCGCGGCTCCGGGGTACGCGAAAGCCTCGTTTGGTGCGTTGAGGGCGCTGAACGGGTCGTTTAGTGCGCTCAACGCACTGAACGGGTCGTTCAGGGCTTCTGAGGAGATCTGAGGAAGCGGGGTTAGCGGCCTCGGCGGTGGATCACGGCGGCTCGGGCGTAGGCGTCGCGGTGTTTGGCGGCGCTGGCGGCCCAGGTGAACTCCTTGGCGCGGAGCTGGGCGGCGGCGGACAGCGAAGCGCGGCGTTCGGGGTCGTCGAAGAGGTCGGAGAGGGCGGCGGCGATGTCTCCGGCGCCCACGCCGCAGTAGGCGACGGCGTCGCCGCCGACCTCGGGGAGGCTGAGGCGGCGCGTGGTGAGCACGGACGCCCCGCACGCCATGGCTTCGAGCATGGGCAGGCCGAAGCCCTCGCCGAGGCTGGGGTAGCAGACGAGCTGGGCGCCGCCGAGGAATCCGGCGAGGTTGTCGAAGGGCAGGTAGCCGGAGCGGATCACGCGCAGGCGGTGCGGGACGGAGTCCAGGGCGCGCTCGACCTGGCTGTCCCACCCGGGCTGACCGGCGAGCACGAGCGCGGGCGGGTTCGAGCGACCGCGACAAGCTCGGGCGAAGCCGCGGATGAGCGCGGGAACGTTCTTGCGCGGTTCGAGGGTGCCGAGGAAGGCGACGTACTCGGAGTCGCGCAGCGAGAGGTCGTCGCGGACGCGCTGCACCTCCTCCGGCGCGGGCGGGTGGAAGCGGTCGAGCTCGACGCCGTGCGGGGCGATGTGCAGCGCGCGCGGGTCGGCTCCGGCGACGCGGACCAGCTCGGAGGCGGTGGCGCGGCTGGGCACGACGCAGACGGCGGCGCGGCGCAGCGAGGTCCTGGTCCAGGCGCGGAAGAAGCGGGCCTTCACGGAGGAGTGCAGTGTCACGTCGGTGAAGAACGTGGCGTCGTGCAGCGTGACGACGGACGCGACGGGGTTGGCCAGCGGAGCCGTGTAGTGCGGCGAGTGGACGACCTGCACGTTGAGCCTGCGGACGAGCCCGGGCAGCGTCGCCTGCTCCCACGTGAGCCGCGAGGTCCTGGTCGCGACGGTCTCGGTGGCGACGACGACGCGAGCGTTCGGTGCGAGCTTGCCGTACAGCTCGGCGTCGCGCGGCTGGCAAACGACGGTGATCAGGGAGCCGTCAGCGTCCAGTGCGGCGACGAGCGCGTCGACGTAGCGGCCGACCCCGCCGCGGTCGGCGGGCACGGAAGTGGCGTCGATGAGCACGCGGGGATCGGGGAACACCACCCGGGTAGCCTAATCCCGTGCGCGCTCGCACACGTCGGCATTCGGGGATTCGGATACGGCGGGGAGCACGGGAAGACGATCAAAGACCTGATCAGGTGATCTTCGCGCGCGCCGCCGCGTAGCACCGTTGGTGCACTTGCCAAGCCAACTGCGCCGCTCTTTCCCAGCTGTGGTCCTGCGCGCGGAGCCGTCCCGCCTCGATCATCTCCGCGGCACGGGCCGAGTCGGTCAGCACGGTTCGCACGGCGCGGGCCAGCGCGGCGGAGTCGTTCCGGGGCACGGAGATCCCGGCTCCGCCAGCCACTTCGACCAGCGCGGGCGCGTCGGAGTGGACCACGGGAACCCCTGCGGCCATGGCTTCGAGCACGGGCAGCCCGAACCCTTCGGCCTGGCTCGGAGCAACGAGGGCGGATGCCCCGTGCAGCAGCACTCCAAGATCCGCGTCGGTCACCGCGCCGAAGTGCCGCACCCGCCCAGAATCCAGCCCCGCCGCGCGCGCGAGCGCGGTCAGGTCGACGCCGCCCCACCCTTGCGCGCCGACGACGAGCAGCGGCACGTCCTCGACATCGGCCAAAGCCTTGATCAGCACGTCGAGGCCCTTGCGCGGCTCCACGGTGCCCACCGCCAACAGGTATCGGCGCGGCACATCGAGGCGCCGCACAACGGCTTCCCGAGTCGTTTCGGTCGGCGCACTCAGGCTCGCCGGAACGCCTTCGCCGATCACTTGGACGTCCACCGGGCCGGGCGCGTGGCGACGGAGGTCGGCGGCGACAGCGGCGGTCGGGACGACGATGGCATCAGCGCGCGAAACGGCTCGCGTGATCATGCGCTGGTGCCAGCTCGCTCCACGCCTGGTCAGCGTCTCGGGGTGGGTCCACGGCACGGTGTCGTGCACGGTCACGACGAGACTCCGCCCGCGTTTCGCGCGCGGGGGCGCCAGAGGGGTCGGTGCGTGCACGGAGTCGCCGCCCGGCCACAACGGCAGCCCCTGCTCCCACGCTGCCGTCAGCGCGCGTCTGGGCAGGCTGAGCACGCGCGGTCCGTTGGCGCCGGGGACGATCGCCGAGCCCGGATCGGCGTGCCGCGCGACGACGGTGCTGACCTCCCAGTTCTCGGGCGCGGTCGCCGCGAGCGCGCGCACCAGCTCCCTGGTGTACCGCGCGGTCCCGCCAGGCACGGGCGCCAGCAACTGCTCCGCCACCACAACCAACTCCGGCATGCGGGTACTTTCCCAGGGTGGGCGGTGTGCGGAGCACGGTGGTCGTCGTGACGTGGCGGGGGCGCGAGCACATCGAGGCGTGCCTTGACGCCCTCAGCGCCCAGGATCGTCCACACAGGACACTCGTGGTGGACAACGCCTCCGACGACGGCACCGCCGAGCTGCTGCACGGCGTGGAAGTATTGCGGCTCAACAAGAACGTCGGTTACGCGGGCGGGATCGCGGCGGCGCTGCCCCGCGTGCGCACGGAGTTCGTGGCCTGGCTCAACGATGACGCCGAGCCGGAGCCAGGATGGTTGGAAGCACTTGAAAGCGCGCTCGACGCGAGCCCTCGCGCGGCGGCTGCCAGTTCGGTCCTGCTCACCCCGAACGGCGCGGTGCAGTCGACCGGCGTGCGGCTGACCCACGACGGCCACGGCGCCGACATCGATCGCGAAACCGAAGAAGTCTTTGGGTTCTGCGGCGGAGCGGTGCTGCTGCGAACGCGAGTCCTCCGCGCGATCGGCGGCGTTCCGGCGAGCTTCTTCTGCTACTACGAGGACACCGACACGGCGTGGCGGCTCCGGCTCGACGGACACGAGATCGTCCCGGCTCCGAGCGCGCGCGCACTCCACCTGCACGGTGTGAGCACGCAGCCCGGATCGCGGAGCTTCCACCTGTGGAACGAGCGCAACCGCCTGCTCATGCTGCTGCGCTGCGCTCCGACCGGCACCGCGTTGCGGCAGCTCGCCAAGTTCGCGGCCTTGACCTTCGTGCTGCCGCTGCGCAGGTCAAGGCCGGACGCGCTGAACTTCTCCGTCCGGCTGCGGTTGCGCGTGCTCGGCGAGGTGCTGGTCCGCCTACCGAGAACGCGGCGCTTCGCCGACTCCGCGCGGCGACGCGAGGTGTGGGCCCGCTGGGCGGGTCACACTTCGTAGCGCTCGACGCCGTAGTGCTCCGACAGCAGCGCCTTGACCAGGCCGTTCGGGTCCTTGACCGGGCTGGTCGGGTCGAGTGCCATCAGCAGCATCGGCTCGGCGGGCAGCCCGAGGGTCGTCGGCATCACGTAGTCGTGCACCGGCAGCACCTCGCCGCCGATGGACTCGTAGAAGGCCAGCGCGGTGCTGCGCGCGTCGTGCTGCGGCGAGCCCGGAGCGGCGCGCTCGGGCAGCTGCGCCTCCCACAACAGGCGGCGCGGGGCGACGTTGACCGCGAGGTACTCGGTCAGCTCGGTCCACATCCGGCGGCCGAGGCCCTCGCGCCTGCGGTCGGCGGCGATCGCGAAGTACCTGAGGAAAGTCCAACCCGATCGGGGGAGCACGCGGACGGCCGCGAAGCCAACCGGCTCCTCGTCGAACATGCCGGCGACGGCGATCCGATCGGAGCCCTTCCCGCCGTCGAGCTCGTCGATGGACAACCGCAGCCAGTCGGGATATGCCTGCTCAAAGATGTCCTGGACGACATCGAACTGGTCATCCGACAGCTCGTGCAGCGGCCGGATCCGAAGCTGGCCCATCACTGCCTCCCTACCTGGGTGCGCAGGTCACCATACGGTGAGCGCCAGATCACGTGGCGTTGCACCCGGCTCCCAATAGTGATCAACGCCGGATAGGGCAGGCTTATGCCCTCACGAACACGGCGGGAAGGAGCAGGACGAGTGGGGACAACGCCTGTATCCGTGCTCGACCCCGCAAGCGGGTCAGCGGTGGTCTCCGTGGTGGTGGTCAACTACCGCGGAGTCGAGGACACCCTCACCTGCCTGCGCGCGCTGCGCACGGACCTGGACTACCCGAGCGACCAGCTGGAAATCATCTGCGTCGACAACGCCTCGGGTGACGGCTCCGCCGAGCGGCTGCGCGCCGAGCCCGGCGTGCGACTGGTGCAGGCCCCGGCCAACCTGGGCTTCGCGGGCGGCTGCAACCTCGGCGTCCAGCACGCCAAGGGCCAGGTGCTGGCATTCCTGAACAACGACGCCCGCCCGCACCGGAACTGGGCGCGCGCGGCGGTCGCGGTGCTGGCGGCGGACCGCACGATCGGCGCGGTCGCTGGCAAGGTGCTCGACTGGGACGGCAAGAAGATCGACTTCGTCGACGGCGGGCTGGCCTGGTACGGCGCGGGCTACAAGCTGCACGGCGGCCAGCCCGATGACGGCAGCCACGACGCCGCCAAGGACGTGCTCTTCGGCACCGGCTCCTCGCTGTTCGTGCGCGCGGAGGTCTTCCGCGAGCTGGGCGGCTTCGACGAGCGCTTCTTCATGTTCTACGAGGACGTGGACCTCGGCTGGCGGATGAACCTGCGCGGCTGGCGCGTCCGCTTCGAGCCGCGCTGCATCGCCTACCACCGGCACCACGCCTCGATGTCCACTGTGGACAATTCGCGCGAGGCGTACCTGTTGGAGCGCAACGCTCTCGCGGCGCTCTACAAGAACGTCGAGGACGAGACGCTGGCGAAGGCGCTGCCCGCCGCGCTCGCGCTGACCGTGCGCAGGGCGACCGCGCGCGGCGGTGTCGACCCGGAGCAGCTGGAGATCACCCGCAAGCCCGACGGCGCCGACCTGACGGCTCCGGTGGAGGTCCCCAGGATCACCCTCGCCGGAGTGCTGGCGATCGACCGGTTCGTCGAGATGATGCCGTCGCTCAAGGCCTCCCGCGAGGTCGAGCAGGCCGCGCGGCGGCGCTCCGACCGGGACCTGCTCCCGTTGATGCGCAACGCGATGGAGCGCGCGTCGCCAGAGATCCCGTACCTGCTCGCGCACGACGCGCTGGTGGAAACCCTTGGCGTCGACGAGATCTACGGCCGTCCGCGCAAGATCATGGTGATCACCGCCGACTCGATCTCGAAGAAGATGGCCGGTCCGGCGATCCGCGCGTGGAACATGGCGGAGGTGCTCGGCCGCGAGCACGAGGTCCGCCTGGTCACGCTGAACAAGCACTGCCAGCCGCCGGAAGCGCCGTTCCCGGTGCGCTACATCCCCCCGGCGAAGATGCACCAGCAGACGCCGTGGGCGGACGTGATCGTGCTGCAGGGCCACGTGTTGGAGATGCTGCCGTGGCTCAAGACCTCCGAGCAGGTCCTGGTCTGCGACGTCTACGACCCGATGCACCTTGAGCAGTTGGAGCAGGGCAAGGACCTCGACGCGGGCCAGCGCGCGCACGTGGTCGACGTGGTCACCACCGTGCTGAGCAACCAGTTGGAGCGCGGCGACTTCTTCCTGTGCGCCTCGGAGCGGCAGCGGCACCTGTGGCTGGGCCACCTCGGCGCGATCGGGCGGCTCACGCCGATGCTCTACGACGCCGACCCGACCGTGCGCTCACTGCTCGCCGTGTCGCCGTTCGGCCTGCCCGCCAAGCCCGCCGAGCGCACCGGCCCCGGACTACGGTCCACTGTGGACGGTATCGGCGAGTACGACAAGGTCATCCTGTGGGCCGGTGGCGTCTACTCCTGGTTCGACCCGCTGACGCTGGTGAACGCGGTGGATCGCTTGCGGCACAAGCGAGACGACGTGAAGCTCTGCTTCCTCGGCATGCGCCACCCGAACCCGGACGTGCCCGAGATGGACATGGCCACCCAGACCCGGCGGCTCGCTGAGCAGCTGGACATCGTGGGGCGCCACGTGTTCTTCAACGAGGGCTGGGTGCCCTACGACGAGCGGCAGAACTGGCTGCTGGACGCGAACTGCGGCGTCACCACGCACTACGAGCACGTGGAGACGACCTTCGCGTTCCGCACCAGGACGCTGGACTACCTGTGGGCCGGGCTGCCGATCATCACCACCGACGGC
Organism: Allokutzneria multivorans; assembly: GCF_039537405.1. Taxonomy (NCBI): domain Bacteria; kingdom Bacillati; phylum Actinomycetota; class Actinomycetes; order Pseudonocardiales; family Pseudonocardiaceae; genus Allokutzneria; species Allokutzneria multivorans. The sequence continues at coordinate 52,199 of NZ_BAABAL010000005.1, forward strand.
GACGCGTTCGCCGACATGGTGCGCACCGAAGGGCTCGGCATCGTCGTCCCGGCCGAGGACCCGCAGGCGCTGGCCGACGCGCTGGAGAAGGTGCTCTACGACGCGGAGTTCGCCGCGCGGTGCTCGGAGAACATCGCCGTGGTGCGCGAGCGGTTCACCTGGGAACAGGTTCTGGCTCCGCTGGTGGAGTTCTGCCGCAACCCGCTTCCCGCCGCCGACCGCAGGACGGGTGCTCCGGCGCCCGCCGTGCTGCCGGTCGGGGTGGCGCAGCGCGTGCGCAGGGACGTCACGCTGGTGAAGGAATACCTCGAAGCCGGTGGAGCCGCTGAGGTCGCCAAGCGCGCTTCCGGGCGCCTGCGCCGACTGGTGCGCGAGAGATTGCGGGGCCGTTGATGGCTGAGTTGCGGGTCCTGCTGGACGGAAACCCGTTGTTGGGCGACCGCACGGGTGTCGGCCGCTACACCTCCGCGCTGGCCGAGGAACTCGCGTCGATGGCCGAGGTCCAGGTCCGCGCGGTGGCCTTCACCACGCGCGGCTGGCGGCTGCTGCGCGCTGTCGTGCCGCACGGTGTGAAGGCTCGCGGTCTGCCGGTGCCCGCGCGGGCGCTGCGCGCGTGTTGGCTGAAGTCCTCGCTGCCGCCGATCGAGCTGTTCGCCGGGACCACCGATGTCGTGCACGGCACCAATTTCGTGCTCCCGCCGTCACTGCGGGCTGGCGGGGTGCTGACGATCCACGACCTCGCGTTCCTCGACGCGGCCGACGAACTGTCCCAGGTGGAGAGTGACCTGCCCGAGCTGGTCCGCGTCTCCGCCAAGCGCGCCGCCGTGATCGTCACGCCGACCCGGGCCGTCGCCGACGTCGTGCACGAACGGCTCCGCGTGCCCACTGACAAGATCGTCGTGACCCCGCTCGGCGTCGACCCCGCGTGGTTCGTCGCTCAGGCCCCGAGCCTTCCGCTGCGCCGACGCCTGAAGCTGCCGGAGAGCTACGTGCTCTACGTCGGCGCGGAGAACCCCCGCAAGGGCTTGCCGAACCTGTTGAAGGCGCACGGGGCCAGTGCCGCTCTGCCGCCGCTCGTGCTCGCCGGGCCCGGTCCCGCGCGCGTGGACGGTGACGTGATCCGCACCGGCTACCTGTCCGAGCTGGATCTGCGCCGCGTGGTGGCCGGGGCGTCCGCTCTGGTGCTGCCGTCGCGCGATGAGGGCTTCGGCCTGCCCGTGCTCGAAGCGCTCGCGTGCGGTGTGCCCGTCGTGTGCTCCGATGTGCCGTCACTGCGCGAGGTCGCTGGTGGACAAGCGATGCACGTCCCCGTCGGCGATGTCGAGGCGTTGACCGACGCCCTGGAGACCGTCGTCAAGTCCTCCGCAGACGCCGCCACCCTCGCCGCCCGCCGCACCCGCGCCGCCGAGTTCACCTGGCGCCGCTGCGCCGAACTCACCGTCTCCGCCTACCACCGCGCCGCCCCCTGACCCCACTTCTTGTGTACCCAATGTGGCATTTGTTGCGTCTGACGTAACAAATGCCACATTGGGTACACACCTGTCCACTGTGGACGCTCCGGCGCGGTGACACGATTTCCACCCACCCCACCACCACCGCTCGCCCCACCACGCGAATCCGAGCGACACTTGAAGTGGGGGGGGATCCCCAGGCGTACGAAAGCCACCCTCGCCCGCCGATTCCCCGGCGCGGGCCGTACTTAGGTGAGGGGGCGGAGGAGGAGGCAGCCGGTGGGGTGGACGGTGGCGGAGTGCTCGGGGAGGACGAGGGTGGTGGAGTCCATCTCCACGATGATCGCGGGGCCGACGATCACGTTGCCCGCCAACAGTTTCGCCCGGTCGTAGATACGCGCGTCCACGGGGCGCCCGCCGTGCCAGATCTCGGTGTGCGCGACGAGAGCGGTCACGGGGACCTCCTCGCCGGGCGGCAGCGCGGTGGGTGCGACGAGCAGGCGCGGTCCCTGGGCGACGAGGTCGATGCGCACCAACTCGGCGGAAGCCGACGCGGACGATGGGAAGCCAAGCGCGCCAAGGGGATCGGCTGACGCGAGCACGGCATCGGTGAGGTGGACGGAGAACTCCCGGCCCTCCGAGCGGAGCACGGCCGAGCGGCACAGGGTCTGCTCGGCGCGCGTGACGCCGAGGTCCTCCAAGCGGTGGCACACGGACTTCTCCAGGTCGTCCACCAACGCCCTGAACTCACTGTTATCGATTGCATCGAGGGGACGGCGAACGAGTGCGGAGTCCTCGTCGCGCAGGCCCGCGGTCGCGTCGCCGTGCGCGCACAGCACCCCGGGAGCGGGCGGGACGATCACCGGCCAGCTGCCGGTCAGCACACCGATCGCGTTGGCGTGCAACGGTCCCGCGCCACCGTAGGCGAGCAGCGCGAAGTCTTTGGGCTCGGCGCCCTGGCGCACGCTGACCAGGCGCAGCGCGGCGGCCATGTTCTCGTTGACGGTCTCGACGACCTGTTCGGCGGCCTCGAAGGAACGCGAGATGCCGAGGTCGTGCGCGAGCCCCTTCAACGCCCGGCGAGCCGCGGCGCGGTCGAGCATGATCTCTCCGCCCGCGAGCTTGCCGGGCAGGTGGCCGAGCAGCACGTTCGCGTCGGTGACCGTGGGCTCGTCGCCGCCGAGGCCGTAGGCGACCGGCCCGGGGCGCGCTCCGGCGGACTCGGGACCGACCACGAGCTCACCCTGCTCGTCGACGAGGGCGATCGAGCCGCCGCCCGCACCCACGCTGCGCACGTCGACGCTGCTGGTGCGAACCTCCAGCTTGCCGACGATGGCCTGCTTGGCGAGCCGGGGCCGCCCGTCGCGGACCAACGTGATGTCGGTGGAGGTGCCGCCCATGTCGAAGGTCAGGAAGTCGCGCAGCCCCAGCTGTTCGGCGAACCAGCTCGCCCCGGCGACCCCACCGACCGGGCCGGACAGCAGCAGGCCGAGCGGGTGGTCCGCGGCGCGGTCGGGCATGGTCTGCACGCCGTCGCCGCGCAGGATCGACAGCGGCGCGGTGATCCCGGCCCCGTCGAGCACCTCACCGAGGTCGGCGAGGTAACGGGAGACCGAGGGCCGGACGTAGCTGTCGGCGACGGCCGCGAGCGCGCGCTCGTACTCCTTGGGTTCGGCGATCACGCTGGCGGACAAGGAGATCGGCAGGCCGGGCAGTTCCTCGGCGGCGATCTCGGCGAGCACCCGTTCGTGCACGTCGTTGGCGTAGGAGTTGAGCAGCGAGATGGTCAGCGCCTCGATGCCGGAGCCGCGCAGCCCGCGCAGCGCCTCCCGCGCGCCCTGCACGTCCAGCGGACGCACCACGCGCCCCTCGGGGTCGACGCGCTCGGCGACCTCGATGGTGTTCTCCATGCGCGCCAACGGTTCCGGCTTCGGCCACTGCACCCAGCCCGCGAGCGGGCCCGGCAGGTAGGAGCGGGCGATCTGCAACATCCTGCGGAAGCCGTGGGTGGTCACCAGGCCGACGCGCGCGCCCTTGCCTTGCAAGATCAAGTTGGTGGCCAGGGTCGTGCCGTGCACCACCCGGCTGACCTCGCCGGGGGCGATCCCGGCCTGCTCGCAGACCAGCGCGATGCCCCTGCGCACGCCGAGCCCGGCGTTGTCGGGGGTGGAGGGAGTCTTGACGCGGAACGTGCGGCCGGTGACCTGGTCGACCAGCAGCACGTCGGTGAAGGTGCCACCGACGTCGACGCCGAGGCGGTACCCCATGGCGTGTCTACTCCTCATCCCTCGACCGGCCCGCGAGCACCCGCCGCGCCGCCAGCACATGAGAACGCATCACCGACTCCGCCCATGCCGGGTCCCTCGCTCTGAACGCGTGCACCAGCTCGCTGTGGTGGGCGACGCTGCGCTGGAGGTCCTCATGGGTGTATCGGTGAAAGGTCTGGAGCACAAGGGGCAGTTGGATCACGGCGTTGAGCATCGTGACGAGCCGCGTGCTGGAGGCGGCGCGCCGGATGATGCCGTGGAACTCGGCGTTGCACGCGGCGATCCGCTCCACGTCGCCGGAGTGTACGGCGCGCGCCATGTCCTGCCGCAGCTCGTCCATCCTGCCCAGCTCGCCGTCGGAGATCCGCGAGGCGGCCCGTGCCGCCGCGAAGGACTCCAGCAGGATGCGCAGCTCGTAGATCTCGTCGAGGTCCTCGTGCGACCAGCTGGTCACCCGGGCGCCCCGGTGCGGCAGCACCTCGACCAGGCCTTCGACCTCCAGCCTGCGCAGCGCCTCCCGGATCGGGGTGCGGCTGATCCCCAGCGCCTCGGCCAGCTCGACCTCGCCGAGCCGTTCACCGGGCGGGTAGCTGCCGTCCAGGATCGCCGTGCGCACGACCTCGTAGGCCTTCTCGGCCGCCAGAGCCACTTCAGTCACCACCGTCGTCGACGCGGTCGGTCCCCAGCCTACCGATCTTTTGTATGCAAATTAGAGTCCAATTCGGCTTGACACAACTGTCTGCGGAAATCAATCCTTCAACCAGCCAGGAAGTTGTATACAAGGGCGGGTCGATGCGCAGCGTGGAGTTGATCGAGGTCGGGCCCAGGGACGGCCTGCGGAACGAGTCGCGCCCGCTCACCACCGTCGACAAGATCGAGCTCATCGAGTGCTGCGTGTCCGCCGGGCTCCGGAGGATCGAGGCCGTCAGCTTCGGCAACCCCGAGCGGGTCCCCCAGCTGGCCGACGCCGAGGACGTGATGGCGTCGGTCCCGAGGGTCCCCGGGGTTTCCTACGCCGGACTGGTGCTCGACCGCAAGGGCCTCTACCGCGCGCTGGCCGCCGGGGTCGACGAGATCAACGTGGTCGTGTCCACCACCGAGGAGTTCAGCAGGCGCAACCTGGGCATCGGCGTCGAGGACGCGCTGCGGGCCTGGACGGAGATCGCGGCCGAGGCGGTGAGCACCGGCGTCCGCACGACGGTGACCATCGCGACGGCCTTCGGCTGCCCGTTCAGCGGCGAGGTCCCGACGGAGGAGGTCATCGGCATCGCCCGGCGCATCGCCGAGGCCCGCCCCGACGAGATCTGCCTGGCCGACACCATCGGCGTCGGCACTCCCGACCAGGTGCGCGCGCTCGCCACCGGAGTGCGCGCGGTGGCGCACGGGGTGCCGCTGCGCGGTCACTTCCACAACACCCGCAACACCGGGTACGCGAACGCGCTCGCGGCGCTGGACTGCGGTGTGACGACCCTCGACGTGACTGTCGGCGGGATCGGCGGGTGCCCGTACACGCCGTCGCCGCACGGCAACATCGCCACCGAGGACGTGCTGTACGCGCTGGACCGGATGGGTGTGCGCACCGGCGTGGACATCAACGCGGTGCTGGAGATCTCCGCGTGGCTCTCCGAGCGCTTGGGCCGCGAAGTTCCCGCGCTCCTGGGCCGCGCGGGCACCTTCCCGCCGACCACCTGAAGCGCCACCCGGGTTCCCCAGTCTTCAAGACCCCCCAACCCCCGAGTCGATCATCGTTGACCGCCCCCAACCCTCGCGGGGTTTGCCGTGGTTAACGATGATCGTTTGGGGGGTTTGTCGTACTTGAAGACTGTGGAACTTCGGCGGGTCAGGTGGAGCGGGCGAAGAGGCCTCGGATGAGGGAGAGCAGTCCGCCGAGCACCGCGGCGCCGCTCACCAGGATCACGCCACCGACGATCACGTAGATCAGCGTCGCGGTCCACTCGCCCGCACGGTCGCCGCCGTCGCGCTGATAAGACTCCGGCGCGGGCAACCACGAGTACGGCGGTGTGGTCACGCGAACAACGCGCACGGACTGCCCGATGTCCTTCGCGGTCAGTTCGCCACCGTCGAACTCACGGGTCTCGCGGGTGCCGTTCTCCCACGACACCTCCGCGGTGCACCGTGCGTACTTCCCGAAGCCGTTGGAGCTGACCGGTCCTACATCCGCGCAGGACTGCGTGACGGCGGTGCCGCGCAGGTCGCTCGCGCCCGGGTTGGGCAGACGGTTCGCGGTAAGGGCGGTGTTGGCCAGCAGGTACCCCAACGCGCCTACCACCACGACCATCAGCAGTGTGCCGGTCAGCTTGGTCCAGCCCGCTTTGCGCCGCTTGGGCTTCGACGTGGACTCCGCCTCGGGCTGCTTGCCCCACTTCGCCATGCGCGCGCTCCCCGGTGTCGCTGTCAGTACGTGATCAGGATCGCAGCGCTTCCCCGTGCTGCGCGAACGCAGCGGCCAGTGCTTCACGCCACGGGCGCAGCGGGCTCAGTCCAGCCTCCTGCCACGCGCGCTGCGACAGCACCGAGTACGCGGGCCTGGGCGCGGGGCGCGGGAAGTCCGCTGTAGTGCACGGAGAAATGCGCGTGGGGTCCGCGCCCAGCTCTTCAAAGACAGCGCGCGCGAAGCCGTACCAACTGGTCTCGCCACCGCCCGCCGCGTGCAAGACGCGCTGCTTCGGGCCCTCCGTGCGCGCGGCCAGCTCCAACAGGCCACGGGCGAGATCGGCCGACCACGTCGGACAACCCACCTGGTCACCGACAACGGTGAGCTTGTCGCGCTGGGCCTCCAACTTCGCCATCGTCTTCACGAAGTTGCCGCCAACCGCGCCGTAGACCCATGCCGTGCGCACGACCCACGCCTCAGCGCCCGAGTCGAGCACCGCGCGCTCCCCCGCGAGCTTCGTGCGGCCGTAGGCGGTGCGCGGGTCGGTCGTGTCGCTGGGCTCGTAGGGGCTCGTGGCGTCGCCGGGGAACACGTAGTCCGTGGACACGTGAAGCAGCCGCACGCGATGTTCGGCGCACGCGGCTGCAAGGTTGCGCGGGCCGTCCCCGTTCACTTCGAGCGCACGGGCCTCATCGGTCTCCGCGGCGTCCACGGCGGTGTAAGCAGCCGCGTTGATCACCACGGGCCGCAGACCCGCGTCGCGCGCCGTGGTGGCGAGCGAGCTGACCGCGTCGGCGACCGCCTCACCGTCGGTGATGTCCAGTTCGGCGGAGCCAGGCGCGTGCACGAACCCGGCACCCGCGGCCTCAGCCAGTGCGGAGATGTCCGCGCCGAGCTGGCCGCGACCGCCGGGGACGAGGAGAGCGAAGTCGGTCACGCCGCCACCCTAGAGGGCAGCGCGCGCCTTCAAGGGCTCCCACCAGGACCGGTTGTCGCGGTACCAGGCGACGACGTCGGCGAGGCCCTGCTCGAACGGCACCTGCGGCGCGTAGCCCAGCTCGTTGGTGATCTTGGTGCAGTCCACCGAGTAGCGGCGGTCGTGGCCGAGGCGGTCCGCGACCGGCTCCACCATCGACCAGTCCCTGCCGGTCGCGGCCACCAGCATCTCGGTCAGCGCGCGGTTGGTCAGCTCGGTGCCGCCGCCGATGTTGTAGATCTCCCCGGCCCTGCCGCCCTCGGCGACGAGCTGGATGCCCCGGCAGTGGTCGTCGACGTGCAGCCAGTCGCGCACGTTGAGGCCGTCGCCGTACAGCGGCACCTTGAGCCCGTCGAGCAGGTTGGTCACGAACAGCGGGATGACCTTCTCCGGGAAGTGGTACGGCCCGTAGTTGTTCGAGCAGCGCGTGATGCACACCGGCAGCTCGTGCGTGCGGAAGTACGAGCGGGCCAGCAGGTCGGAGGACGCCTTCGCCGCGGAGTACGGCGAGTTCGGCTCCAAGATGTGGTCCTCGGTCCACGAACCGGTCTCGATGGAGCCGTAGACCTCGTCGGTGGACACGTGCACGAACTTCGACACGCCCGACTCAAGAGCGGCCTGGAGCAGCGTCTGCGTGCCGAGCACGTTGGTCAGCACGAAGTCGGACGCACCGTGGATCGAGCGGTCGACGTGCGACTCGGCGGCGAAGTGCACCACGGTCGACACACCGGACATGACCTCGCTCACGAGCCCGGCGTCGCTGATGTCGCCCTTGACGAAGCGGTAGCGCGGGTGGCTCGCGACGGGGTCGAGGTTGGCCTCGTTCCCGGCGTAGGTGAGCTTGTCCAGCACCACGACCTCGGCCTCGGCGAAGGCCGGGTACGCGCCGGTCAGCACCTTGCGCACGTAGTTCGACCCGATGAACCCGGCGCCCCCGGTGACCAGTACGCGCATCGTCTCCACTCTCCAGTCCCCCATTGGGTGTACCCGCTGCCGCGAAGTCTGCCACGGGCCTGAACAGGGGTACGGACTTCTCGAAGCAACCCGATGGAAGGGCGGTACGTCCTCCCAAGACCGGGGAGTCGCCCGGCCAGGCGACAGCACGCCGTTAGCCTGGGAGGTCACAGTGGCGTGACGCGAGCTGTTCGAGTGACGGGGAGGAGTGAGAGTGGACGACCGGCCGATGCGACCCGGGGGCAATCCGAGGCGCGGGGTTCCGAGGAACCAGCCCGGCAGGCCCACACCCGGCCAGCAGGGACGATCGCAGTCCCCTGGCTCTGGTGGTGGCCGTGGACGAGCCGTTCCCCCTCCCGGTGACCGGACCCCGCCCGGTGAGCCGCCGCGTCGCCAGCCTCCTCGCCAGAACCAGCGGGAGAACCCCCGCCAGGGCGGTCAGCCCGGCGGGCGTCCGCGCGACGCCCGTGTCGTGCCGCAGGGTCCACCGCCCGCGCGCAAGACCGCGCGTGTGCGCTCGGAGTCCCCGAGGGAGCCCGGCGAACGGACCACCAAGCGCACGGCCGCGGCAGCTCCGGCGAGCGCGTCCTCCGCTTCCAAGCGCAGGCTGCACCCGGGCAAGACTGTCGCCGCGATGGTCTCCGTCATCGTGTTGTGCGTCACCGGCTACGCGTGGGGCACGCTCAACGACTTCACCACCGACGACGTCACCGAGGCCCAGAAGGGTCCGAAGCCGCTGGACGGCGCGCTCGACATCCTGATGGTCGGGTTGGACAGCCGCACCGACGCGCAGGGCAACGAACTGCCCGCCGAGGTGCTGCGCGAGCTGCACGCCGGGGACAGCGACGCCGGTGGTGGCACGACGGACTCGATGATCCTGGTGCACATCCCGGTTGACGGGAAGCCGGTCGGCATCTCGCTGCCGCGCGACTCCTACGTGGAGATCGCGGGCGGCTTCGGCAAACACAAGATCAACGCCGCGTACTCGTTCAACAAGAACGCCGCCGCGAAGAAGCTGCGCGCCGCGGGCAAGAACAAGCAGCAGGTCGAGCAGGAGTCCACCTCGGCGGGGCGCAAGGGCATGCTGGACACGGTCGGCACGCTCACCGGGGTCACCATCGAGCACTACGCCGAGGTGAACCTGGCCAGCTTCTACGAGATCACCAAGGCGATCGGTGGAGTCGAGGTCTGCCTCAAGGCCGCGACCAAGGACAACATGTCCGGGGCGAACTTCCCCAAGGGCGTGCAGACCATCGAGGGCGCGCAGGCGCTGGCCTTCGTCCGGCAGCGGCACGGCCTGCCCAGCGACCTCGACCGGATCGTGCGCCAGCAGACCTTCCTCAAGTCGATGGCGAAGAAGGTCACCTCGGCGGGCACGCTGACCGATCCGGGCAAGCTGACCGGGCTGGTCACCGCGGTGAAGAAGTCCGTGGTGGTGGACAAGAACATGGACCTGCTCCAGTTCGCCCAGCAGATGCAGACCGTGATGGCGGGCGGGGTGGAGTTCAAGACCATCCCGATCGAGGGCGACATCAAGACCGGCGACGGCGACGCGCTCAAGGTCGATCCGAAGCAGGTCAAGGACTTCGTGGCCAACCAGACCAAGGAGCAGCCGCCCGCTCCCTCGACGACGCCGCCCGCGGGCGGTGGCGCCGCGACCGACAACAAGTCGATCACCGTCGAGGTGCGCAACGCCACGGGTGCCTCCGGGCTGGCCAACGACGTGCTGGACGCCTTGGTGGCCAAGGGTTTCACCAAGGGCAACGTCGACAACGCCGTTTCGAGGGCGAAGACCGTCGTGCGCTACTCCAGGGGCCAGCAGGACTTCGGCAAGAAGGTCGTCGAGGCGCTCGGCGGCGGCGCGGTCCTGGAGGAGGACAAGGACCGGATGATCCCCGCGGGGACCGTGCGGTTGTTCATCGGCAAGGACTACTCGGGGCCCGGCAAGAAGAACAACGTGGCCGGGCAGCCGCTGCTGGAGCTGAACGGGCTCCGTCCGGCGGCGCCGAACCAGGGCCAGCAGACCGAAACCACGCCCGACGGCATCCCCTGCATCAACTAAAGGGCACGAACGAGTGGACTACGAAGTACGGTGACCTGCGTGGAGCTGGCTAGCCTTGGGGTAGCGGCTCCCGCGGGCGTTCGGTCCCGGCGGAGCAGCCGCTTTTCCTTGTCGCCCCGCCACTTCCGCTAGGAGGAGCACGTGCCGGACCGGCCGCGCCCGAACGAGGACGATGAGGCCTCCGAGCAGCCCGAGAAGTTCGTGCCGCTGGACCCCTCGGACGTCGACCAGCCGTCGAGCGCTCCCGCCTCACCCGCAGAACCCAAGCGGGGCAAGGGGAAACGGATCGCGGTCAACGCGGTCCGGGTCCTCACCGCCCTGTTGTCCGTCGCCGCGCTCACGGTCAGCGGGGTGAGCTGGGCGACACTGGAGCGCTTCCAGAACAACGTCAGCACGACCGACGTGGTCAACCAGCTCGGCAGCCAGCCGGGCGCGCCGCCCGCCCGCGACGGCGCGACGGACATCCTGCTGGTCGGCAGCGACAGCCGCACCGACGCGCAGGGCAACGAGCTGCCGCCGAGCGTGCTGCGGAAGCTGCGCACCGAGGCCAACGCCAGCCTCAACACCGACACGATCATCGTGCTGCGCATCCCGGACAACGGCGGCAAAGCCACGGCGATCTCCATCCCCAGGGACACCTACGTCGCGGTGCCGGGCTTCGAGGACGCCAAGATCAACGCCGCGTACGTGCTCGGCAAGAACCGGCGGCTCACCGAGCTCGCCGCCCAGGGCGTCACCGACCGGGGCCGCCGCGAGCGCGAGTCCGACCAGGCGGGCAGGCTCTCGCTCGGCCGCGCGGTGCAGGAGCTGACCGGCCTGCGCATCGACCACTACGCGGAGATCAACCTGTATGGCTTCTACCTGCTGACCGAGGCGCTCGGCGGGGTGGAGGTGTGCCTGCGGCAGTCCACCAGCGACCCGGACTCCGGCGCGGACTTCCGCAGGGGAAGGCAGTCGATCTCCGGCGGGGACGCGCTGGCGTTCGTCCGGCAGCGCTCCGGCCTGCCGCGCGGGGACATCGACCGGGTCGTGCGGCAGCAGGTGTTCATGGCCGCCGTGGTGAAGAAGATGCTCTCCAGCGGCACGCTCACCGACCCGGCGAAGCTGTCCGCGCTGTTCGAGGCCGCGCGCAAGTCGCTGGTCTTCGACGAGGGCTGGGAGCCGCTGACCCTGGTGCGGCAGTTCCAGGGGCTGGCCGGTGGCAGCTTCGAGTTCCGCACCATCCCGGTGGTGAACATCAACGCGCGCAACGATCGCGGCCAGAGCATCGTGGCCGTCGACAAGTCCGCGGTCCGGGCGTGGGTGAGCGGCCTCGTCGGTGGTACCCCGCCGAAGATGGCCGGGCGCGGTCCGCTCAGACTTGACGGCGGTGCCTCCCGCGCGCCGGCCCAGCAGCCGAACACCAGCGAGGAGCCGATCACCGCGGACGGCATCCCCTGCGTGTACTGACCTCGCGACGAGTGGAGACGACGAGCTGATGAACGTCACCGAAGCCCTGTTCGCCCCGTTGATGGCCGACTCGGCCAAGCCCCTGGTCAGCCACTACGACGACGCCGACGGCACGCGCATCGAGCTGTCGCGGGCGACGGTGGCGAACTGGGCGGCGAAGACGGCGAACTGGCTGCGCGACGAGGTGTTCCTGGAGCCCGGGGCCCGGGTGCTCGTCGCCCTGCCCGCGCACTGGCAGACCGTCGGCGTGCTGCTCGGCTCGTGGTGGGCGGGCGCGTCGGTGGTGACCGATCCCGCCGCCGGTGACTTCGAGGTCGCCTTTGTGCCGCAAGGGTTCGAGGTGGAGGCCGAGACCGTCGCCGCGGTGGCGCTCGACCCACTCGGCCGCGGTATCCGCTCGCCAGAGCCCGGCACCGTCGACTACATCGGCGAGATCCGCGTGCACGGGGACTTCTTCCGCTCCTACGCCGTGGTTCCCGGCGAGCAGCCCGCGCTGAACGAGCTGAGCGTGGACGCCCTGGTGGCGCTGGCCCGCGCCCGCGCTTCGGAGCAGGGCATCTCCGCGGGCGACCGCGTGCTCTCCGACCTCGACTGGCACTCACCCGAGTCCATTGTGGACGGACTGGTCGCGGTGATCGCGGCGGGCGGAGCGCTCGTGCAGTGCACCAACCCCGACCCCACCAAGCTCGCCGACCGCCGCCGCACCGAACGCATCACCGTCGACCTCACCACCCCCTAGCCCCACCGAACGCGCTGAATGACTCATTGAGGTACCTCAACTCCCCCAATGACTCATTCAGGTCCTTCAAACGCACTGAACGACCCGTTCAGGGAGTTGAGCGCACTGAACGACCCGTTCAGTGCGCTCAACGCGTCAAAGGAGCCGTTCGCGTAAGCGCGAGCGCGCGTGCGATGCGTGGGCGCCTAGCGGCGGAAAGCCTTGTGCCGGGCGGAGAGTGACCGCCCGGCACAACGGACAGCGGCGAGGGTCACACGGCGACGGGGTGTCCCTTGCGCGCGCCGAGCACCGCGTCGACGGAGAACTTCCCGCCGCCGCTGAAGCCGAGGGCCAGCGCCGCGAGCGCGAGCGTCATCACGAACTCGTAGCCGCCGGGCGCGAAGAAGCCGTTCTTGAAGTGGACGAAGATGCCCGCGCCGACCATCACCACGGCGAGCAGCACGCCCGCGACCGGCAGCAGCGCGCCGACGACCAGGGCGGCGCCGCCGAAGGTCTCCACGGTGGCGGCGAAGTAGGCCGACAGGGTCGGCATGGGGATGCCCATCTTGCCGAAGCCGGCGGCAGTGCCGTCGATGGCGCTGAACTTGGAGACTCCGTGCGCGATGAACACGATGCCGATGCCGAGCCTGGCCAGCAGCAGCACCACGTCCCGCAGGGCGTGCACGAGCTTTCCCACAGTGGTTCCTTCCCTAGATCCTCCCCGAGACCGTACAAATTTGAACTAAAGCCGACGTGAAGATGATCAAGCGTTCAATCACATCCTGAATGTGCCCAGCCCAGGACGACGAAGGCCCCGGTCGCGGGAACCGGGGCCTCGCCGAAGCGCTACCTCACTTCAGCAGCGCGCGGGACATGACAACCCGCTGGACCTGGTTGGTGCCCTCGTAGATCTGGGTGATCTTGGCGTCGCGCATCATGCGCTCGACCGGGAAGTCGCGGGTGTAGCCGGCGCCGCCGAAGAGCTGGACGGCGTCGGTGGTGACCTCCATGGCCACGTCGGAGGCGTAGCACTTGGCGGCGGCGGTGATGAAGCCCAGGTTGGGCTCGCCGCGCTCGGCCTTGGCGGCGGCGACGTAGACCATGTGCCGTGCGGCCTCGATCTTCATGGCCATGTCGGCGAGCATGAACTGCACGCCCTGGAACTCCGCGATGGCCTTGCCGAACTGCTTGCGGTCCTTGACGTAGGCGATGGCCGCGTCGAGCGCGCCCTGCGCGATGCCGACGGCCTGCGCGCCGATGGTGGGGCGGGTGTGGTCGAGCGTGCGCAGCGCGGTCTTGAGGCCGGTGCCGGGCTCGCCGATGATGCGATCGGCGGGGATCGCGCAGTCGGAGAAGTAGATCTCGCGCGTGGGCGAGCCCTTGATGCCGAGCTTCTTCTCCTTCGGGCCGACCTCGAAGCCGGGGTCGTCCTTGTGCACGACGAAGGCGGAGATGCCGTTGGACTTCTTCTCCGCGTTCGGGTCGGTGACCGCCATGACGGTGTACCAGTCGGAGATGCCCGCGTTGGTGATCCAGCACTTGGTGCCGTTGAGCACCCAGGTGTCGCCCTCCAGCCGCGCGCGGGTGCGCATCGACGCGGTGTCGGAGCCCGCCTCGCGCTCGGACAGCGCGTAGGAGGCCATGGACTCGCCGCTGGCGATGGACGGCATGACCTGCCGCTTCAGCTCCTCGGAGCCGGAGAGCAGGATCGGCATGGTGCCGAGCTTGTTGACGGCCGGGATCAGCGAGGAGGAGCCGCAGACGCGGGCGACCTCCTCGATGACGATGCAGGTCGCGACGGAGTCGGCGCCCTCGCCGCCGTAGGCCTCCGGCACGTGCACCGCGGCGAAACCGGCCTTGACCAGCGCGTCGCGGGCCTCGCTCGGGAACCGCTCCTGCTCGTCGACCTCGGCCGCGTGCGGGGCGATCTCCTTCTCCGCCAACGCGCGCACCGCGTCGCGCAGGGCGTCGTGCTCCTCGGCCAGTTGGTAGGTGCCGAAGCTCGCGTCCACGTTGTTACCTCCGAGTAGCAGGTCCTGTCGTGGATGCTAGCCGCCCGCCGCCAGTCCTCCGAAGCGACGACATCCTGCAAACAGATTTGCAAAGTCCTTGCTTCTTGCATTTCTGCTTGTAGCCTCGTCCGCATGCTCAGCTACCAGGGCGCGCCGCCCCGCACGGGCCTCCCGCAGTCGGCGACGCTCGCCGCGAACGAACGCATCCGCGCCATCCAGGCCACCGGCGAGTCGGTGGTCCACCTCGCGTTCGGGGAGGCCGGGTTGCCGGTGCTCCCCGAGGTCGCCGCCGCGCTGTCGGCCGCGGCCACCGAGAACTCCTACGGCCCCACCGCGGGCACCGAGGCCGTGCGCGCCGCGGCGGCGGGCTACCTCAGCCGCAGGGGTGTGCCGACCGAGCCGGATCAGATCGTCGCGGGACCCGGTAGCAAGCCGCTGCTGTACGCGCTGCTCACCGTGCTGCCCGGCGACATCGTGCTGCCGCGCCCGAGCTGGGTGAGCTACGCCGCGCAGGCCGCGCTCGCGGGGAAGGAGGTGATCTGGGTCGACGTGCCCGGTCACACAGGCGGCGTGCCCGATCCGGAAGCGCTGGAGAACTCGCTGCTGGAGGCGCGGTGGAAGGGCCAGCGGCCCGGCGTCCTGGTGCTGACCTCGCCGGACAACCCGACCGGCACCACCCCCGGCGCCGAGCTGGTGCGCCAGGTCTGCGCGGTCGCCGAGCGCTACGGGCTGGTGGTGATCTCCGACGAGATCTACCGCGACCTGGCGCACGACCCGGACTCCGTGCTGAGCCCGGCGACGGTGTTCCCGGAGCGCACGATCATCACCACCGGACTGAGCAAGGCGACCGCGCTGGGCGGCTGGCGGCTGGGCTTCTGCCGCATCCCGGCGACCCGGGAGGGCGCGCAGCTGCGCGAGCGCCTGGTCGGCGTGGCCAGCGAGGTGTGGTCGAACCCGGCGATGCCCGTGCAGACCGCGGCCGGGTACCTGCTCGACGAGCCCGCGGAGGTGCGCGAGTACGTCCGCGCGGGCCGCGAGCTGCACCGCGAGGTCGTCACCGAGGCGCACCGGCTGCTCGTCGCGGCGGGGGCCTCGTGCCGGGCGCCGGGTGGCGGTTTCTACCTCTACCCTGACCTGGAGCCCGCCAGGGAGCGGTTCGCCCTGCGTTCGGGGATGGACTTGGCCGAGGTGCTGCTGACGAAGTACCGGGTCGGTGTGCTCTGCGGCGAGGCGTTCGGCGATGATCCGAGGGCACTGCGCTTCCGGATGGCGACGAGCCTGCTCTACGGGGCCAACGACGTGCAGCGCTGGGAAGCCCTGCACAGCGCCGACCCGGTGGCGCTGCCGTGGATCGCCGACGCGCTCAACCGGCTCGCCGAAGCCGTCGACGACCTCACCGGAGGGAGCACTGGGTGATCTTCAGCTTGAGGCGGCGAGCCCGATGAGCGACGCGCCCGCGTCCTTCGCCGAGCTGAGCGAGCTGCTGCGGAGCGAGTCCTCCGGGTTCACGCCCTCCCAGCGGACGCTGGCCGAGCGCGTGCTGACCGATCCCGAGGGCATCGCCTTCAAGACCGTCAGCGAGTTGGCCCGCGACGTCGGCGTGAACGAGGCGACCGTGGTCCGCTTCGCCCAGCGGTGCGGCCTGTCCGGTTACCCCGCGCTGGTGAAGCTCTGCCGCGAGCACCTCTCCGGCCAGGCGCAGCTGGTGCGCAGGCTCGGCTCGCTCGCCGACGCGCCGGACGAGCTGCTCAGCAAGGCCGTCGAGCTGGACAAGCAGAACCTCACCCGCACCCTGGCCAGGGTCGACCCGGACGCGTGGCGCCGGGCCGTCGGTGCCCTGGCCGGAGCGCGACGGGTGCACGTGATGGGGCTGCGCAAGTCGCACTCCGTGGCCTACCTCTTGGCCTACCTGCTGGACCTGGTCCTCGACGACGTCTCCCTGGTGATCCCCGGCCCCGGCACCCTCACGGACCGGTTGCGCCGCTTGGAGTCCACCGACGTTCTCGTCGCCGTGTCGCTGCACCGCTACGCCGCAGACACCGTGCGCGCTGTGCGCCAGGCGAAGACCGCCGGTGCCACCACGATCGCGCTCACCGACACCGCCGCGTCGCCCTTGGCCGACATGGCCGACTCCGTCTTCTTCGCCGACACCGCGGGCGCCGGTCTGCTCCGCTCGGTGACCGCGCTCGTGGGACTCGCTCAGGCGATGGCCGCCGGAGTGGCCGCGCGCCGCGCCGACCAGGCCCCGGAAGCGTTGCGGCGTCAGGAAGAACTCCTCGTCGCGTTCAACACCTACCACCCGTGAGGTGTATCGTTGGTGTATGGCGCGCACAAACATCGACATCGATGACGACCTCGTCGCCGAGGTGATGCGGCGGTACGGGCTGGGCACCAAGCGGGAGGCCGTGGATCTCGCGCTGCGCCGGCTCGTCGGCACGAAGGTCACCACCGAGGACTTGCTGTCCCTGCGCGGTATCGGCTGGGACGGCGACCTCGACGAGATGCGCGACGACGACCCGGAGCACAAGTGGCACTCTGTCTGATCGACAGCTCCGCCTGGATCGACTGGTTCAGGGGCCGGGACTCGTCGGCCTCCGCCACGATGGAGCGACTGATCCAGCAACCCGACGTCATCGCTACGACACAGCCGGTCGTGATGGAACTGCGCGGCGGCGCCGCACCTGCCGCGCTGGCCAGGGTCGAGCAGATCATGAACTCCTTGGTGCAACTGGACATTGATCCGGCCATCGACTTCCACCAAGCTTCTGACCTGTACCGCGCAGTTCGCCGAAGCGGTCACACCGTGCGGTCCATGGTCGACTGCCTCATCGCGTCCGTCGCGCTCCGGCACGACGTGGTCCTGATGCACAAGGACGCCGACTACGAACGCATCGCTGCTGTGGCACCGAAGTTGCGCTCGCAGATGCTCGTCTAACCGCCGGAGAGGCGACGGTGGCGGAAGTCGCGCGGGGTTTCGCCGTAGCGCGCTTTGAAGGCGGTGGAGAACCACGTCGGAGTCAGCCCGGTGCACCGCGCGATCTCGCCGATGGTGAGGGCTCTGCGAGCGGGGTCGGCGAGCATGTCGCGCGCGGCGCGGAAAGCCTCCTCCTGGCGCAGCTCGCGGAACGTGGTCCCGCTGCGGTGGAGGATGGAGCGCACCTGCCGCGGTGACCAGCCGAGGGCCCGCGCGGCGGAGGGCAGGTCCGCGTCACCGATGTACGAACGGACGTAGCGGCGGACGACCTCGGCGGTTTCGGCGAGGTGGCTGGGCTGGGTGGAGGTGTCGCCGGTGGCCATCATGCACAGCAGCTCGCAGATGCGGTCGCAGACGGCGTTGAACTCCTGCGCGGTAAGCCGGTCGCGCTCCGCGTGCAGGCTGCGAATCATGTCTTGGGTGACGCGGCCGATGCCGGTGCGCGCGTCGAGCAGCATTCGCATCCGCGCTGACGTCTTCACGCGGTGGTCGATCTCGTTCTTCGGCACACGCAGTGCGTAGGCCTGCGACACGGGCACGTGCATGTGGAACGGCTCGTCGAGCCCGTTGATGGACACGGAGCCGGGAGCGACGCGCGTGGGGTTGCCGTCGTGCCACATCGAGTAGACGCCGCGCTGCGGCACGACGATCCAGTAGTGGTCGGCGTCAGGGACACGACGCACGTGGGCCGGAGTGCGGTAGGCCATGCGCTCGCTGCACTGGTCCCAGCGCAAGAGGCTGTAGGTGTCGGACTCCTGCGCGGTCAGACCCGCGTACCAGTTTTCACGCGCGCGGAAGCGGTGGTCCATCGGAGCGATGCTGTTGCTCAGCTCCGTCCAACCCTCCGCGTCTTCGACGATCCAGTCGTGGAACCGCATGGGTCCAGACTGCACCACGCAGCCGCGAGTTTCGGTTTTGTCCCCCTTAGTTACGGGTTGCGGCGCGAGCGCGCGCGCGAGCTGGCATCAGCGCGGCTCACGCAGAACGCTGCTTTCCTGCCGTTCTGCTAGCTCCTCTGGGAGGCCACCGTGAGGCCGAGGCCATATCCGGTCCCCTTCCTCGCCACTGACGAGACAGTGCCTGAAGCATTGGCACGGTTGCGTGGAATCGCTCCAGTCGTGCCGGTGGAGCTTCCGGGCAGCGTGGTGGTCTGGGCTGTGCTGAGCCACGAAGCGGTCAAGGAGGTACTGGGCAACGACAACAGGGTCTTCGGCAAGGACAAGAAACATTGGCCCGCCTTGCACGACGGGACGATCGCCGAGGACTGGCCGCTGCGCACGTTCCTCCACGGCAACCACATCAACACCACAGACGGCACCGATCACCGCAGGCTGCGCGACTACTTCGGTGACGCGTTCTCCCCGCGCATGGTCGCCGCGCTGGCGGAGCGAGTCAGAGAGATCGTCACGACACTGCTGGACTCCGCCGAGGCGGGTGGCGACGAGATCGACCTGGTGCCCGCGTTCACCGAACAGGTGCCGATGCGCGTGATCTGCGAGCTGTACGGCGTCCCGGAGTCCGCGCACGCACTCCTGCGACAGCGCGCGACAACGGTGCTCAGCCACACCAGCACTCCGGAGGCAGTGCACATCGCGCGCAGTCGACTGCACGAGTACCTCGGCGATCTGGTCGACCAGAAGCGCGCGGAGCCCGGCGACGACCTGACAAGCGCACTCGTGCACGCGCGCCGCGGCGAGGACAGGCTCAGTCACACGGAGCTGGTCGACCTGTTGTGCCTGACGTTGTTGGCAGGGCACGAAACCACCGCGCACGCGCTGGCGAACTCGATCGTCAGCCTGTGCACACACCGCGACCAGTTGGCGCTCGCGGCGCGGGACGGACTGTGGTCCAAGGTTGTCGAAGAGAGCCTTCGGGTGAGTTCGCCCGTGCAAGCGAACCCGTTCCGTTTTTCCTTGCGGGAAACCACAGTTTGCGGCGTGGACATCCCGAGAGGCGAAGCGCTGCTGGTGTGCCTCGGCGGCGCGGGAACGGATCCGAACCAGTACGGCCCAACGGCGGGTGAGTTCGACATCACGAGACAGCCCAGCCCGCACCTCTCGTTCGCCTACGGACCGCACTTCTGCGCCGGAGCGCCACTCGCGCGCCTTGAAGGACGCATCGCGCTGTCGGGGTTGTTCGGCCGGTTCCCGGACCTGGACCTCACCGTGGGGGCCAAAGACATCCCGTACAGGTCGAACTTCGTCACCTACGGACCAGCATCAGTCCCTGCCCGCCTCAACAGGCGTTAAGCGGGTTCTGCGAGCCCGTGAACACCAGCTGCCGCTTGGCCGTCTCCGGCTTCAGGTTCGCGTCGCCGGAACCGCGCCGAGGCTCAGAACTCCGACGGAGAGCAGGGTGACGGTCCGGCGCCACCCTGCTCCACCTGCGGAAATTTGTGCACCCAGGAAGAGAAAGCAGGACTCACCGAGAAGTGAGTCACTCTCACACTTCAGGTCCTTGGACGCGGAGTGCTCTCAGTGGCCGATCCGCTCGCGCAACGCCTTGTCCTTGTCCAGGACGAGCCGCTCCAGATCCGCCTGGAACTGCGCCATCCGGGCGCGCAGGTCGTCGGCGAGGTCGTCGGAGCCAGCCGCGAGCGTGCGCACCGCGAGCAGTCCGGCGTTGCGCGCGCCGCCGACCGAGACGGTGGCGACCGGGACACCCGCGGGCATCTGCACGATCGACAGCAGCGAGTCCATGCCGTCCAGGTACTTCAGCGGCACCGGCACGCCGATGACCGGCAGCACCGTCGCCGACGCGACCATGCCCGGCAGGTGCGCGGCCCCACCGGCGCCCGCGATGATCACGCGCAGGCCCCGGTCGACGGCGGTCGCGGCGTAGTCGAGCATCCGCTGCGGCGTGCGGTGCGCGGAGATGACGCTCACCTCGTGCGGCACGTCGAACTCGGTCAGCGCCTCGGCCGCGGCCTGCATCACCGGCCAGTCCGAGTCACTGCCCATGATCACGCCGACGAGCGGTGTGCCTGCCATCTAGCTGCCTCCGTGAATGTCTGCGCCGTGGATGCCTGCGCCGTGAATGTCGTAACCGTCCGGCCACTCGGCGTGCGAGAGCCAGTGCGCGGAGAGCCCGGCCCTGCGCCGGACCTCCGCCATGTCGGTGCCGAGCACGGTCACGTGCCCGACCTTGCGCCCAGGGCGCTCCGCCTTGCCGTAGAGGTGCACGTGCGCGTCGGGGAACCTGGCGTACAGGTGGTGCAGTCGCTCGTCCACGGTCATGCCCGGAAGTTCAGGCGCACCAAGGACATTCGCCATGACCACGGCCGGAGCGGCAGTGTCGGTGACGCCGAGCGGGTAGTCCAGGACAGCGCGGACGTGCTGCTCGAACTGCGAGGTGCGCGAGCCCTCGATGGTCCAGTGGCCGGAGTTGTGCGGGCGCATCGCCAGCTCGTTGACCACGACACCGTCAGCGGTCTCGAACAGCTCCACCGCGAGCAGGCCGACGACGCCGAGTTCGTCGGCCACGCGCAGCGCCAGCTCCTGCGCGGCGAGCGCGGACTCCTCGGGGAGGTCGGGCGCGGGCGCGAGGACTTCGACGCAGATGCCGTCGCGCTGCACGGTCTCCACGACCGGCCACGCGCCGCCCTGTCCGAACGGTGAGCGGGCGACGAGCGCGGCCAACTCGCGCCGCATCGGCACGCACTGCTCGACCATGAGCGGCGTTCCGGCGGCGAGCAGCTCAGGAATCACCCTTTCGGCGCTGCTGGGCGTGTTCAACATCCACACGCCCTTGCCGTCGTAGCCGCCGCGGACAGCCTTCAGCACGCACGGCCACCCGTGCTCGCCGCCGAAGCTCAGCACGTCCGCGACCTCCGCGACGGGGGCGAACGGCGGCACCGGCAGACCGAGCTCCGCGAGCCTGGTGCGCATCACGAGCTTGTCCTGCGCGTGCAGCAGCGCGGCCGGCCCGGGGTGCACCTTCACGCCCTCCTCGACCAGCACGCGCAGGTGCTCGCCGGGAACGTGCTCGTGGTCGAAGGTGAGCACGTCGCAGGACTTGGCGAAGGCGCGCAGCGCGTCCAGGTCGGTGTGCTGGCCGAGCGTGACCGACGGCGCGACCAGCGCGGCGGGGTCCTCCGGTGAGACGGCGAGCACGTGCAGTGACTGGCCGAGGGCGATGGCGGCCTGGTGGGTCATTCTGGCCAGTTGGCCGCCGCCAACCATGCCGACGACGGGGGTGCCGGTGCGGGAGTCCACGGTGCGTGGACATTACTGGATAGCCACTGGTCAGCCCGCATCACGCAGGCAGGATCACGTGCGCGCGAGGTGGGTGATGAGATCGCCTGCCGCCTCCGGGGTCGCGGGCAGCCGCTCCTGCCACACCCGCACGGGTCCGGTGTCGTCGAGGTCCGGGTCCACGGCCAGGCGGCGCCTGACCAGCCACGCGGTCGCGGCGATGCGCCTGCGCAGCCTGTCGTCGCGGCGGACCAGCACCGCCGCCACCGAGGGGCCGACGGCGGCCAGGGTCTCCCCCGAGTCGAAGACCAGGCGGATCACCTCGGCGATGAGCACCATCACCACCAGCCGCGACCAGCCGGTCGCCTTCGACAGGTCCGGGGCGATGAGCACCAGGCAGAACTCGTCCCCGCAGCGCTGCTCCCGCGAGCGCGCCTCGCGGTAGACCTCGCGCAGCCGTGTCCGCAGGTAGGCCGTGGTGGCGAGCCCGGTGAGCCCGTCCTCCGCCTCGCGCTCGCCGACCTGGTGCGAGAGCACGTCGGCCCAGGCCAGCGCGAAGTCGCGGAGCATGTCCACGGGCAGGGCGTCCGGGTCGACGGCGGTGGGAACCCCGTCCTGGCCGGGCGGGGTGGTCAGCACGGCGTGCAGCGCGGCGAGGTCCTGGAGGCTCTCGGCCAGCCCGGCCCCGGTCTGCGCGCGGGACCTGGCGAGGCGGTTGAGCGCGGGCGCGGTCTCGCCGTGCATCACGAACGCCCGGCAGACCTCCTCGACCTCGGCCAACGCCCAGTCGCTCGGGAACGGCCATCCGGCGGCGAGGCTCGCCTCTCGCCACCGTGTACGGAGCGTGTGGATCGCGCCGTCGTCACGCTCACGGTCCACCCGTGGCGTGAATTCGCGCGCACCCACCGTGGCGTCCCTTCCCGACCTCGATCGCTGTCGACAACTACGACGCAGCTCTGGAGAACTCGTGACGCCGTTCGGCGTGACGTTTCCGGGCTCGCTCCGTCACACTGAGCGAGCACAACGGACGACCGGGGGTCATCAGACCGGTCGCCCCAACGAGAGGGCAAGTGTGGCGAGCGTGCAGGGGGACACACCGGGCCGGGGTGACGCCGAGCTGATCATCGACGTCCGCAACGGGTCGACCGAGGCGTACGGGCAGCTCTACGAACGGCACGTCGCGGCCGCTTACAACCTCGCGCGGCAACTCGCGCGCTCGACGGCCGAAGCGGATGACTTGGTGTCAGAGGCTTTTGCCAAGGTCCTCGACACGCTCAGGGGCGGTCGCGGACCCGACGCGGCGTTCCGCGCTTACTTGCTCACCGCGCTCAGGCACACCGCCTACGACAAGACCCGCAGGGACCGGAAGGTCGAGTTCTCCGACGACATCTCCGGCGTCGCCGACGCCGCGGCCGTCGTGGTGCCCTTCACCGACACCGCCGTCGCCGGGCTGGACCGCTCGCTCGCGGCCAAGGCATTTGCCAAGCTCCCCGAGCGGTGGCAGGCCGTGCTCTGGCATACCGAGATCGAGGGACAGTCCCCCGCCGAGGTCGCACCCATCCTGGGGCTGACCCCGAACGGGGTGTCCGCGCTCGCCTACCGGGCGCGCGAGGGCCTGCGCCAGGCCTACCTCCAGGTGCACGTCGGCGCCGGGACCGAGGAGCACTGCCGCGCCACGATCGACCGGCTCGGCGCGTGGACCCGCGACGGCCTCTCGCGCAGGGAGACCGCGCAGGTCGAGCAGCACCTCGACAACTGCGACCGCTGCCGCGTCCTCGCCGCCGAGCTC
Source organism: Allokutzneria multivorans (assembly GCF_039537405.1). Classification (NCBI taxonomy): domain Bacteria; kingdom Bacillati; phylum Actinomycetota; class Actinomycetes; order Pseudonocardiales; family Pseudonocardiaceae; genus Allokutzneria; species Allokutzneria multivorans. The sequence goes on from NZ_BAABAL010000005.1 coordinate 75,439, forward strand.
GGCGAGGTCAACGGCGCGCTGCGCCTGGTCATCGCCCCGCTCGTGCTCGGGGGCGCGGTCACCGCGTACCTCGCCGCCGCGGGAGCCGGTTCGGCGAAGGCAGCCGCTGCCGGGCTGGCCATGGCCGGAGCCGCCGCAGGAGCCGGAAGCGGCGCTGGGGGCGGCGTCGGCGGCGCGGCCAGCGCTCTGCCGAGGCAGGTCGTCGGCAGCGCGGTCTCCGCCGTCGCGCTCGGCGCGGCCATCGCGGTCGGCATGACCGCCGACCAGGGCCAGGAGCCGCCGAAGATCACCGCGCAGGCCACGACGCAGGCCCCACCGCCGAAGCCCCCGCCGCCCGCACCGCCGGTTCCACCGCCGCCGCCGGTCCCGCCCGCGCAGTCACCGGCTCCGACGCCGCCACCCTCGCCGTCACCGACGCCCGCTCCGACCCCGCCGCCACCACCGGAGCCGCAGCCCGCCAGGCTCGTGCCGTCCGTGGCCGCGCCGCAGGGGCCACTGGTCCCGGGTGGGCCGCCGCAGGAGATGGGCATCACCGTCGCCAACAACGGCGAGAAGCCCTCCGACCCCGTCACCGTGAAGCTGAACCTGCCGCCCGGTGTCACCGTCGGCAAACCCGCGCCGCGCTTCGCGCCGACCCAGACAGGCTCGCGCTCGGTGATCGAGTGCGCCAGCGCGACGTGCACCAGCCCCGGCGGCATCGCGCCCGGTGACACCGCGACGTTCCGGTTCAAGCTCTACGCCTCGCCCGATGCCAAGCCCGGCTCGATCACCGGCACCATCAACGCGGGCGCGCTGCCCAACGTGAACATCCCGACCGTGCCCGTCGAGGTGAAGCCGAACGACGCCATCGACCTGTCCGCGCGGGTGCGCTACATCGGCCGCTGGCCCGCGCGACTCGACGTCGTGGCCACCAACCGCGGCTCGCAGCGCGGCAAGATGAACGTCGACATCGTGATCCCCCCGGGCTTCGTCGGCATCGGGTGGCCGGCCCCGTGCACCGGTCAGGGCACCACGCTGCACTGCGAGAAGACCGTGAACCCGGGCAGCCAGTACACGGTGCAGCTGTGGCTGCTCTCCCTCGGCGCCGACAAGGGCACCGTGCAGCTGCGCGCCAGCCTCGGCTCCGCGTCGAAGGCGCTGTCGGTCCCGGTCGACCTGCCGGAGCACAAGGTCGGCGTCCCCGGCCTCAGCCCCGACATCAACAGCGTTCCCCCCGTGCCGGGCGGCCTCCGCGTCCCCGGAGCCCCCACCCCGGAGCGCACCCCCACCACCGCACCGGCACCCACGACGACCACGCCGCCCCGCCCCACGACCACCACGCCCAAGCCCACCACCACGACCGCCTAGCGGGGTGTGAAGGGGAGGCGAAAGCAGTAGTCGCCCTGGCGCGGGGCGCTGACCTGGAGATTCACCCGGGAACGCGCGGCTTCGGGTGTCAGCGGAATGCCAGCGGGGCTTCCTACGCTGCGTGATCGGACCATCACCCAGCAGCACCAGGAGGACCGCTGTGAAGATCGCGCATGGCGTGACCGCCGCGCTCGTGGCGACGAGCCTCGTCGTCGCGGGCGGCACCGCGCACGCCGCGAGGTACGTGCCCGCCGAGTGCTCAGCCGCCCAGTTCACCGGGAAGCTGGAGGGGTACGAGAACAACGGCTACACCGTCTTCTCGTACTCCATCGAAAAATCGAGCGTGGGCAAGCGGAACAAGGCCAACGTCACCGTGTGGCACGGCAAGCACAAGGTGTCCACGGCCAAGGGCTTCCAGGACGGTGCCTGGCGCAGTCTGGGCGACATCAAGCGCCCGCCCGGCGGCGCCGCCATCGAGTACAGGTTCAGCTTCGTCTTCGACGACTGGGGTTCCGATCCCCGGTGCAGCGGGACGATCGACGTCTGACGTCACGGTGGAGGGAGCCGCCCCGAACGGCTCCCTCCCCTCGCGTCAGCGGACGCCGAGCTCGCGGGCGATGACCATGCGCTGCACCTCGCTGGTGCCCTCGCCGATCTCCAGGATCTTGGCGTCGCGCCAGTGCCGCGCCACCGGGTACTCGTCCATGAACCCGTAGCCGCCGAAGATCTGCGTGGCGTCGCGGGCGTTGTCCACCGCGATGGTGGAGGCGTAGAGCTTGGCGATGGCGGCCTGCTTCTTGAACGGCTGACCCGCCACCAGCCGGGCCGCGGCGTCGTACCAGGCCAGGCGCGCCACGTGAGTGCGCATCTCCATGTCGGCGATCTTGAACTGGATCGCCTGGTAGTGGCCGATGTTGTGGCCGAAGGCGGTGCGCTCGGCGGCGTAGCGCACGCACTCGTCGAGGCAGCCCTGGGCCAGGCCGACGCTGAGCGCGGCGATCGCCACCCGTCCTTCGTCCAAAGTGGACAGGAACTGGGCGAAACCCCGTCCGCGCTGGCCGAGCAGGTTCTCCTCGGGCACGCGCAGGTCGTCGAAGGACAGCTCGCGGGTGTCGGAGGCGCGCCAGCCGACCTTCTGGTACTTCGGTGCCACGGTCAGCCCCGGAGTCCCCGCGGGCACGATGATCGAGGAGATCTCCTTCTCCCCGGTGCGCGCGGCAACGGTGATCATCGAGGTGATGTCGGTGCCGGAGTTGGTGATGAAGCACTTCGTGCCGTTGAGCACCCACTCGCCGCCGTCCAGCCGCGCGGTGCTGCGCAGCGCGGCGGCGTCGGAGCCGCTGCCGGGCTCGGTGAGGCCGAACGCGGCGAGCTTGCGCCCGGCGACCAGGTCGGGCAGCCAGCGCTGCTTCTGCTCGTCGGTGCCGTAGCGGTAGACCGGCATCGCGCCCAGCGACACCCCGGCCTCCAGCGTGATGGCCACCGAGGAGTCGGCGCGGGCCAGCTCCTCCAGTGCCAGGCAGAGCGCGAAGTAGTCGCCGTCCATGCCCCCGTACTCCTCGGGGAAGGGCAGGCCGAACAGGCCCATCTCCCCCATCTGGCGGACGACGTCGTAGGGGAAGGTCCCAGCGGCGTCGCTGGCGTGCGCTTGTGGCGCCACCACGGTGCTGGCGAAATCCGCGACGGTCTTGCGGAAATCTTCCTGCTCGGCATCGAGCCGGTAGTCAGGCATGTGACACCCCTTGCTGAATAGTTGGCACAAGTGTCACATCCGCGCCGCTCCGGCGCCAGGTCCCCCTTCGCCGAGGGGGCGCGTCCGGATGGGTGAACGCCGCTTCGTAGACTGCGCCGGTGGCCGCACTGGACGCTTTCTCGCTCCGCCTGCCCCAGCCCTACCGCGATCTGGTGATCAAGCACCAGGAGCTGTTGAGGTTCGCGGTCGTCGGCTCCATCACCTTCGTGGTGAACACCGTCGTCTTCTACGGGCTGAAGTGGACGATCCTGGAGCCCAAGCCGGTCAGCGCCCTGGCGGTCGCGGTGATCGTGGCCACCATCGTCGGCTACGTGCTCAACCGCGAGTGGTCCTTCCGCACCAGGGGCGGCCGCGAGCGCCACCACGAGGCCGCGCTGTACTTCCTGATCAGCGGCGTCGGCGTGCTGATCAACTCGGCCCCGCTCTACGCCTCCCGCTACTGGCTGATGCTGGAGGAGCCGCACGTCAGCGCCCTCACCCAGGAGCTGGCCGACTTCGCCAGCGGCATGCTGCTGGGCACCGTGCTCGCCATGGTCTTCCGGTGGTGGGCGTTCCGGAAGTACGTCTTCCCGGACGAGGGCGCCAGGGTCGTGCGCGACGCGGAGAAACTGCTCAAAGCGGACGCTCGGGCGCGCTCGGCATCCGAGTGAGTTCCGCGTACGTAGACTCGCGCGGGTGTCCCTGATCCACACGGTCGTCGGCAAGTTCCCCAAGCCCGTGCGCGAGCTGATGCTCAAGCACCGCGAGCTGCTCAAGTTCGGCTTCGTCGGCGGAACCACGTTCATCATCGACACGGCCATCTTCTACGGCCTGAAGCTGACGATCCTGCACGACCGCCCGGTCACCTCGAAGGTGATCGCGGTGCTGGTCGCGACGATCGTGTCCTACGTGCTCAACCGCGAGTGGTCCTTCCGCCAGCGCGGTGGCCGGGAGAAGCGGCACGAGGCCGCCCTGTACTTCCTGGTCAGCGGCATCGGCGTCGGTATCTACGCGTTCCCGCTGTTCTTCTCCCGCTACGTGCTGGACCTGCGGGTCCCCGACGTCTCACTGACGCAGCAGGAGCTGGGTGACTTCTTCATCGGCCAGATCGGCGGAGTGCTGGTCGGCATGGTGTTCCGCTGGTGGGCGTTCCGGAAGTTCGTCTTCCCCGAGGAGAACGCGCGCCCTCGCTCCAGGGCGGGTTCGGTCGGCCGCAACGGCGAGAACGACGCCGACGAGGAGTTCGGCCACTCCTGAGCGGGTTCTAGCGCGGCGTCTCCGCGGGCCACGGCAGGCCGAGCACGTCGTCCGCGCGCGGAACCGGCAGGAAGATCACGAAGGTGGCGCGGCGCGTGGAGGACAGGTCCAGCCGCCCGCCGTCGGCCTCCACCAGCGCGCGGGCCAGTGCGAGCCCGACCCCGGTCGAGCCGGAACCGGAGACCCCGCGGTCGAAGACGTGGGCGACCAGCTCGTCGGGCACGCCCGCTCCACCGTCGGTGATCTCCACGGTCACCATGCCGTCCCCGTGCTTCGCGGAGATCGTCACCGTGCCGTCGCCGTGCATCCGCGCGTTGTCCAGGAGCACTCCGACGGCTTCGCGCAGCCGTGACGGCGTGGCCCTGGCGAGCAGCCCGGAGGTGACCCTGATCCGCAGCGCCCTGCCGTCCTTGCGCAGCGGTTCCCGCCACTCCGCCGCGATCGCGGGCAGCTCCACGGCGAGGTCGACCGGCTCGGCGCCGACGGAGCGGGCCCGGTGCGCGGCGGCGAGCAGCTCCTCCAGCACGGTGACCAGGTGGTCGACCTGCTCCAGCGCGGCGGTGGCCTCGCTGGAGGTGGCCTCTTCCGGGTGCATGGCAAGGGCTTCCAGGCGCAGCCGCATCGCGGTGAGGCGGCTGCGCAGCTGGTGCGAGACGTCGCCGATCAGCTCGCGCTCGCGCTGCATCAGCTCGGCGAGCGCGGAGGCCGAGGTGTCCAGCGCCTCGGCGAGGCGGTCCAGCTCGGGCACCTCGTAGCGACGGCGGTCGGGCCGGAAGTCGCCCGCGCCGAGCCGGGCCGCGCGGTTGGCGACGTGCCGCAGCGGGTCGGCGAGGCGGCGCGCGGTGACCGTGGCGACCGCCGTTCCGATGCCCATGGAGAGCACCACCAGCAGCATCACCAGCCCGGCCATCTCCAGCTGGTCGCGGCGCAGGTTCGCGTCCGGGATGGTCAGCAGGACCTCGCCCTGGCGCACGATCGGCTGCCGCTCGGTGAGCGTGTCCTCGGCGACGAGGGCCGGGCCGAGCCGCCGATCGGCCTCCCCCGGCATCCGCACGACCAGCTCTCCGCCCGGCGGCACCAGCTGGACCTCGTTGAGGTCGATCTTGGCGCCCCTGGCCAGCTGGTCGTCCAGGATCGTGGCGATCTGCCTCGCCCTGGTGGAGAGGTCCTTGCGGGTGACGTCCTCCACGACCTGGAGCGCGCTGTAGCCGAGCGGGATGCCCAGCGCGAACCCCGTGACCAGGACGGCGAGCAGGATGGCACGGAGGATTCGGCGACGCATGCGCCTGTTTATCAGGCCAGGCCGGCGGCCCGCCGCAGAGCCGTCTCGTCGTAGCGGACCAGGTTCTCGACCACGAGCCCGTCGCGCACGACCACCCGGTCCATGCCCTGGAACTCGAACGGCCCGTCCACGCCGGTGCCGCGCGCGAGGTAGTGCAGGAAGATCGCGTCGCCCGTGCTCGCGTGCGACAGCAGCTCCAGGCGCAGCGTCGGGACCTCGGTGAGCAGCCGGGCGATCCGCGCGAGGTAGGCGGGCAGCCCGCGCACCGGCTCGGGGTCGCCCGGCCAGTACCCGACGATGTCGTCGGAGAGCACGCTGTCCCCGCTCGGCGCGGCGAACGGGTCCTTCCAGAAGTCGGCCCAGAAATCGACGGTGAAGTTCTTCTTCTCAGCAGCCATGCCGGAAGCGTCGTTCACCGCCCGCCGCGCGGCAATTACCTCGCAGGTAAGGGGAATCAGTCGGCGTTGAAGCGGAAGCCGACCCCGCGCACGGTCGCGATGCGGCGCTCGGCCGTGCCCGCGTGGGCGTCGCCGATCTTCCTGCGCAGCCACGAGATGTGCATGTCCAGCGTCTTGCTGCCGCGCAGCTCCGGGTCGTTCCACACCTCTTCGAGGATGTCGTCACGGCTGACCACCTGGCCCGCGCGCTCCATCAGCACCCGCAGCAGCTCGAACTCCTTGTTGGCCAGCTGCACCTCGCGGCCGTCGACCTGCACGCGGCGCGCCGCGAAGTCGATGCGCACGCCGTTGGCCTCCAGGCTGCTGTGCGCGCGGCGGCGCAGCAACGCGCGGATGCGGGCCATCAGCTCGGCCAGCCGGAACGGTTTGGCGACGTAGTCGTCGGCGCCCGCGTCGAGGCCGACCACGAAGTCCACCTCGTCCACGCGCGCGGTGAGCATCAGCACGGGTATGCCCCGCCCGGCCGCGCGCAGGCGGCGGCAGACCTCCAGACCGTCCAGCCCTGGCAGGCCCAGGTCGAGCACCAGCAGGTCCACCCCTCCGTTGACCGCGGCAGCCAGGGCGGCCGGGCCCTCGGAGACGACCTGCACCGAGTAGCCCTCCCGGCTGAGCGCGCGGGAGAGGGGTTCAGCGATGGCCGGATCGTCCTCGGCCAGCAGCACGACGCTCACGGTGCCAGCCTAGGCTCATCCGCGTGGACCTCACGGCTGATCTCGATCTTGCGCTCCGCCTCGCCGACGCCGCCGACGCCATCACCTCGCGGCGCTTCCTCGCCAGGGACCTCAAGGTCGACCGCAAACCAGACCGCACCCCCGTCACCGACGCCGACCTGGCCGTCGAGGACGCGGTCCGCGAGCTGCTCGCCGAGGCCCGGCCCGGCGACGCCGTCGCGGGCGAGGAGCGCGGCGGCACGGCGGAAGCGGGCCGCGCGTGGGTGCTCGACCCCATCGACGGCACGAAGAACTTCCTCCGCGGAGTACCCGCCTGGGCGACGCTGATCGCACTGGTCGTCGACGGCACCCCGGAGCTGGGCGTGGTGAGCGCCCCCGCGCTGGGCCGCCGGTGGTGGGCGGCGCGGGGCACGGGCGCGTGGACCTCCGACCCGGACGGCTCGCAGCGCCAGATCTCGGTGTCCGGGGTGGAGGACATCGCCGACGCCTACCTGTCGACCACGCACCTCGGTTCCTGGGTGGAGTTCCACTCGCGCGAGGCCTACCTGCGCCTGGCCGACGCGTGCTGGGAGACCCGCGCGTTCGGCGACTTCTGGCAGCACTGCCTGGTCGCGGAGGGCGCGCTGGACCTCGCCGCCGAAGCGATCGTGAACCCGTGGGACGTCGCTTCGGTCCAGGTCCTGGTCGAGGAGGCGGGCGGGCGGTTCAGCGCACTGGACGGCTCCGCGGACTACACCAGGGGAAGCGTGCTGACCTCGAACGCGCGCCTGCACGACCGCGCGCTGGAACTGCTGTCCCCTGTCACCAATTAGCGCCACACGGGCGGATCACCGCACTCCTCGCGCCTACGTTCTCGGGCATCCCGCCACCAACAGTGAAACGAGGATGAACATGAGAAGGCGCTTTTCGGCTGCGCTCGCGGCCGTCGCGGCCATTGCGGCGCTCGGCCTGGCCAACACCGCCTCGGCAGCCGCAGGCGAGGCTCAGGGCGCCAAATTCCCTTGCGGTTACTACACCAACTGGGCCGATTGGTCGTACTACGGGCACTGCGGTTCCGGCTGGGTCAAGATCGAGGTCAAGAAACTGATCGCCTCGAACTACATCCTCTGCGTCGGCCCCGGCACGACGCACCTCGGAGCCGAACCGTGGACCACGGGGGCCGTGTACATCGGGCAGAGCTGCGCGAAGCCCCGCTGAAAGTCACCGCGCCCGCCGCTACCGGGTAGCGGCGGGCGCGGTGATGCGGCTCAGACGGGGGTGACCCCGTGGCGGCGACGGGAGAAGTGGCGGTCCTTGGTCGACGCGGCCCGATAGCGCCGGATCAGCTCCGCGCGCAGGTCCTCGGGCTGGGTGATGGTGTCGATCACCAGCTCGCTGGCCAGGCGCAGGATGTCGATGTCCTGCTCGTACTCCGCGCGCTTGGCCTGGACGAACGCCGCGCGCTCCGCCTCGTCCCCGATGGCCGCGATCTTGTTGGCGTAGACCGCGTTCACGGCGGCCTCCGCGCCCATCACCGCGATCTTGGCGGTGGGCAGCGCGATCGTGGCGTCCGGCTCGAAGCCCGGCCCGGCCATCGCGTAGAGGCCCGCGCCGTAGGCCTTGCGCACCACCACGCACATCTTCGGCACGGTGGCCTCGGAGACGGCCGTGATCATCTTCGCGCCGTGCCGGATGATGCCCTGCTTCTCCACGGCGGTGCCGACCATGAAGCCCGGCACGTCGGAGAGGAACAGCAGCGGCACGTTGAAGGCGTCGCAGAGCTGGATGAACCGGCTGGCCTTGTCGGCGGAGTCGACGAAGAGCACGCCGCCCTTGAACATCGAGTTGTTCGCCACGACCCCGACCACGCGGCCGTCGAGCCTGCCGAAGCCGACCGTCAGCTCCTTCGCCCACAGCGCGTGGATCTCGAAGAACGAGCCGTCGTCCAGCAACGCCTTGATGTAGCGGCGCATGTCGAAGGCCTGCCGCTCGCTCTCCGGGACGAGCTTGCGCAGGTCGCCCTTGCCGGGCTCGGCGGGCGCGGCGAGCGGCGGCTCACCCTGCCAGTTCGACGGCAGGTAGGACAGGTAGGAGCGGACCGTCTCCAGCGCGTCGTCCTCGGTCTTGGCCAGGAAGTGCCCGACGCCGGAGGTGGTGCAGTGCACGGCGGCGCCGCCCATCTCCTCCAGGGTGGTCTTCTCCCCGGTGACCATCTCGACCATGCGGTCGGAGCCCAGGTACATCGAGGCGTTGCCCTCGACCATGATCACCACGTCGCAGAACGCGGGGATGTAGGCCCCGCCCGCCGCGCTCGGCCCGAACAGCGCGCAGACCTGCGGGATCGAGCCCGAGGCGCGGACCTGGTTGTGGAAGATCTTGCCTGCGCCGCGCCTGCCCGGGAACAAGTCGACCTGGTCGGTGATCCGCGCTCCGGCCGAGTCGACCAGGTAGACCATCGGCACGCTCGTCGAGTACGCCACCTCGATGATCCGGATGATCTTCTCGACGGTGCGCGCGCCCCACGACCCCGCCTTGACCGTGGAGTCGTTGGCCATCAGGCAGACCGGCCGCCCGTCGATGGTCGCCGTCCCCGTGATCACGCCGTCCGCCGGGAGCCCGTCGGCCAGCGCGTTCGCGAACAGCCCGTCCTCGACGAAACTGCCGGGGTCGACCAGGCGATCGACCCGCTCGCGCGCGAAGAGCTTGCCCTTGGCGGCGTTGGCCTTGTGGTACTTCTCCGCCCCGCCCGCCGCGACGCGGTCGTGCACCTCGGCGAGGTGGTCGACGGGAAGATCGGCCCCAGCTTCGGCGGTGTCAATGCTCGACCCCGCACGCGGGTCTTCGGAGGTCTGGCTCACACCCGCAGATTAACGGCCAGGCTCAGACCACGGCGTATGACACCCCTCACCATCTGATGCGAGAAGGTGTAACACCAGCTCTCACCTGTGCGGTGCACCCCGCCGTCGCACCCACGGCCTTTCCGCCCGACGTTGACTGTCACCGTGTCTCAGGGTGAGGTCGGCGACCGCGTCCGAGCGGCGGCCGACGTCGTGCGCACCGCTCGCTCGCGCGTGATCGCCGCGCACGAGCTGGCTACCGGGCACTCGGTCCTTCTCACCTGCGGCCGTGCCAGCAGTCGCAGCGGCGGTCGTCCTGCCGGGACGGTGGAAGGGCAAGACCGCGAAGGAGCACGTGCTCTCTGGCGGTGTGGACATCGGCCGCGCGCCGAAAGGAAGAAAGCGGATGCCGATCCGGCTCCTGGATACCTTCGAGGAGCTACGCGAGATGTTCACCGCGCTCAAGGCCGGGGCGGAGTCGAGGCCCGCCACGCAGTACGGAGGCGAGTTCTCCAAGTTCCCGGACGGCACCACGATCGCGTTCCGTACAAGGCCAAGAGGACACTGCTCAAGGTCCATCTGGACCAGGAGGAACAGGACGGCGGATCGTGAGTTACGACGACCTCAAGGAGTACGTGGCCGCGTCGTTCGAATACGACTGGATGACGCTGCTCGACATCGTCGGCTACTTCCGCGAGGACGCTGAAGACGGCATCGACGTGAACGCCCTGTTCGTGCGGGCCGCCGCTGCCGCCGCACAGCTTGTCCGCGACGGCGTGATGATTCCCGGCGACATCGACGGCGGTTTCAAGCCTTGGCTGACCAACGCGGAGGACTCGGCCGCGCGCATCGAGGCCGAAGCCGCCGACATGGCTGCGCGAAACCACCGGCTCAACATTGGCGACATCGCGTGGTTCACCGCGCCGGAGGACTTCCCCGAGTGGGGTCAGGGAGCGGTCCAGGGCTCGTAGCGCGGGAACTTCACGCGCAGGCCCTCCTCGATCGACGCATGCACGGCGCGGGCCATGGCCGAACCGATCCGCGAGCGCGGGCCGCCGTACTCCTCGGCCTGCCCGGTCGTGGGGCACAGCAGCACGACCGCGTCGGTCACGGTCCCGGTTCCGGGGATCTGAGCTTCGCGCAGCGCCTGTGCCTTGGCCTCCGCGACCGTGGCGACCGCGTTCACCAAAGCCGCCTCGGACATCCGGACCGGGAGCCAGCACACGACGTTGATGGTGCCAGGAGAAACATCCACAGTGGACGTTCTGGCGGCGGCCCACGTGGGGTGCAGGCCGACGCCGGTGGTCGCGGAAGCCACGACGCCGTTGTCGGAGTTGGTGACGGCCAAGCGGACGTCGACGGCGGTCAGCAAACCCGTGCCGGCACCGGAAAGCCCTGACGCCGCAGCGAGTTCGGCGACGTGCACGCCGGGGTCGTCGCGGTCGTAGTTCGTGCCGACGGTCGCGTTGACGACCCACGAGCGCTCACCGATGCCGCCGCCGTGCACCCCGGAGGAGATCGCCAGCCACGGGCGGTCGGCCTGCCACGTCAGCACGGGGTAGGACTCCGCCCAGTGCAGCACCGGGGGCGGCGCGACCCACTCGCTCATCCCGTGAGCGCCTGGACCACCCGCGACGGGCTCGGGCGGCCGAGCTGCTCCGCCATCCACGCGCTGGTCTTCGCGAGCGCGTCGAGGTCGACGCCGTGTTCGACGCCCATCCCGTCCAGCGCCCACACCAGGTCCTCGGTGGCGAGGTTGCCGGTCGCCGACTCCGCGTAGGGGCAGCCGCCGAGACCACCGGCCGAGGAGTCCACTGTGGACACTCCACAGCGCAGCGCGGTCAGCGTGTTGGCCAGCGCCTGGCCGTAGGTGTCGTGGAAGTGCACGGCGAGCCGGTCGATCTCGTCGAAGCCCGCGATGACGTCCTCGACCAGCCCCGGCGTGGCGACGCCGATGGTGTCCCCGAGGGAGATCTGCCAGCAGCCCATGTTCAGCAGCCGCTCGCCGACCCGGTGCACCTGCTCCGGCTCGACGTCGCCCTCCCACTGGTCGCCGAAGCACATCGAGATGTAGCCGCGCACGCGCACGCCCTCGGCCAGCGCCCTGGTGACGACCGGCTCGAACATCTCGAACTGCTCGTCGAGGGTGCGGTTGAGGTTGCGCTTGGCGAAGCTCTCGGTGGCGCTGGCGAAGATCGCGATGTGGCCGACGCCCGAGTCGAGCGCGCGCTCCAGGCCGCGCTCGTTGGGCACCAGCACCGGGTAGTCGACGCCGGGACGGCGGTCGAGGCCCGCGAGCAGCTCCTCGGCGTCGGCCAGCTGCGGCACCCACTTCGGGTGCACGAAACTGGTCGCCTCCAAGGTGGTCAGCCCCGCGTCGGCCAGGCGGCCGAGGAACTCCAGCTTGGTCGCGACCGGCACGATCGACTTCTCGTTCTGCAGGCCGTCGCGCGCGCCGACCTCCCAGATCGTCACCCGCTGCGGGTAGTAGGACTCCAGCGGGACGGACCGGGTCGGCAGACCGACCTCACGCGCCCCCACTCAGCGGCCCTGCTTGCGCACGTAGTCGTCGTTCGGATCGTCGTTGGTCTCGCGGTAGAGCATCGTGCGGACGTACTCGACCCTGGGGATGTCGTCGAACTCCAGCGGCTCGTCGGAGGCGGACTCGACGATCAGCGTGCCGCAGCCCAGCAGCCGGTCGGTCAGCCCGCGCACCGAGCGCACGCTGTTGATGCGCGACATCGGGATGTCGATCCCGGTCCGCTTCAGCACGCCCTCCTGGACCATCAGCCGGTGCGTGGTCACGACGAAGTGCGTGGTGCGCCAGCGGACGAAGGGGGCTAGCACCAACCAGATGAGCAGGATGCCGCCGACGACCGCGATCGCGATCTGGCCGATCATCGCCCACTCGGTCTGCTGCACCAGCGTGGCGAGGTAGATGCCCCCGCCGACGACGACGAGCAGGACGAACACGGGGAAGATCAGCATCTTCCAGTGCGGGTGCTTGTGCACCACGACCTGCTCGTCCTCGGAAAGCAGATCGTCCGGGTAAGCCACGGGCTCCTCCTGGGGTGTGCGACGGCCACACGGTACCGGCCCCGGTGGCTCACTCGGGATGGGTGGCCGGGCGCAAATGGATGACGTCACCGGCGGAGATCGGTTGCGTCGAGCCGTCGGCGGCGCGCACGACCAGTCTGCCGTCGTCGTCGACGTCCTCGGCGACGCCGTGCAGGAAGCGGGTGCCGCCACCGCCGCCCGGCAGCTCGACGCGGACGCGCTGGCCCAGCGTGCCGCAGACCTGCCGGTACTCCTCGAGCAGCCCGCTGCGCACCGGGTCGCCGCCGTGCTCGCGCCAGCGCCGCTCCGCGATGTCCAGCTCCCGCAACAACTCCACCAGGATGCGGTCGCGTTCGAGGCACTCCGCGCCCTGGAGGGCGAGCGAGGTCGGCGGGAGCCCGCCGGGGCCGACGGGAAGTTCATCCGCGCGTTGGTGCACGTTCACCCCGATGCCGAGCACGACCGCAGGCCCGTTCGCGCCGGTGACCGCCTCCGCCAGCACCCCGCAGCACTTGGCCCGGCCGGGCCCGACCAGGAGGTCGTTCGGCCACTTCAGCACCGCGTCGACTCCGCAGAGGCCGCTGACCACGCGCCGCACGACAACGCCGCCGAGCACCATCAGCCAGCCGAACCGGGCCACAGGCACCTCGGCCGGGCGCAGCAGCACGGACACGTGGATGCCCGCACGTGCCGGTGAGAGCCACGTCCGGGTGTTGCGGCCGCGGCCTGCCGTCTGCTCCTCGGCGATGAGCACGGTGCGGTCCGGCGCGCCCGCGCGCGCCGCCGCGGCGAGGTCGGTGTTGGTCGATCCGGTCCGCTCCAGCACCTCCAGCGAGGTGTACGGCCCGTTCGGCGCCAGCAGCTCGGAGCGCAACGCGTCCGAGGGAAGGGCAGCGAGATCGGCTATCACGCCTGGTCAGGGTAGTCGCCGGGGTAGAGCGCCCGCGCGGGGGCCGAAAGGTCCACTGTGGACACCCGTTCGGGTCAACCTTCGGCGAGCGGGTTTAACCGCCGTGGGAGACATTTTCGCCGAGGCCCTCGCCGAGGAGAGGAATCCCGAATGAGCGTCGACCAGATCGCGGGCTTGGGCGTGGACGCCGACCGCGCGTACGTCGTGGGCATGCTGTTCGCCTTCTGCCCCGCCCAGGTCGTGCACACCGTCGCCAGGCTCGGCGTCGCCGACGCCCTCGCCGACGGCGCTCGCACCACCTCGCAGCTCGCCACCGACCTCGACCTGCACGAGCCGTCCCTGAAGCGGCTGCTGCGCGGAGCCACGCAGGTCGGCCTCGTCAAGGAGGCGGAACCGGACGTCTACGAGCTGACCGGCGCGGGCGAGGTGCTGCGCGAGGGCGTGCCCGGCTCCGTGCGCAACCTCGCGCTCACCTTCGGCGGGGAACCGACGTGGAAGTCCTGGGGCCGCATGGCCGACAGCGTGCGGACCGGGCGCTCCGGCATCGAGCTGGAGCACGGGCGCACGGCGTTCGAGTGGCTCGCCGAGAACCCCGAGGCCGAGGCCCACTTCAACGGCGCCATGGCCGAGACCACCTCGACGCAGAACCCCGCGATCGTCGCCGCGTGCGACCTGGGCGCCACCCGGACCCTCGTCGACGTCGGCGGCGGCAACGGCACCCTCATCGCGAGCCTGCTCGCCGCGAACCCGCACGTCAGCGGCACCCTGTACGACCTGCCCATGGGCCTGGCCGAGTCCGCGCCCGTGCTCGCCCCCGTCGCCGACCGCTGCCGGGCCCTGCCGGGCGACTTCTTCGAGTCCGTCCCGGCCGGCCACGACACCTACGTGCTCAAGAGCGTCCTGCACGACTGGGACGACGCCAGCGCCGCGCGCATCCTGCGCAGCTGCTCTCGGGCCATGCGCCCCGACAGCGAGCTGTTGATCATCGAGCAGGTGATGCCCTCCGGCACCACCGACTTCGCCGACGAGCCGTTCGTGGTGATGAGCGACCTCAACATGATGGTGTGCACCACCGGCAAGGAGCGCACCCACGAGGAGTTCGCCGCCCTGCTCGCCGAGGCCGGGCTCCGCATCGACTCCGTCAGCCGCTGCGCCTTCCCCATCTCCATGAGCGTCATGCGGATCGTGCCCGCCTGACCGCGCTTCTGGGATGATCGGCGGTGCACGGCGGGAAGGAGGAGCCATGGACCCCGACAGCGACGTCACCGACGCCCCGCGCCGCCGAGTCACCCTGGACGAAGTCCGCGCCCACCGCGACGAGATCTACGAGATCGCCGACCAGTTCGGCGTGAGCAACATCCGGGTGTTCGGCTCTGTCGCCAGAGACGAGGCGGACGACGACAGCGATCTGGACCTGCTCGTCGACATCGACGGCGGTTACTTCGCGCTCACCGGATTCGCGCTGGGAGTCGAAGAGCTGCTCGGCGTGTTCACACAGGTCGCCACGCCCAATGGGATCAAGGAACGCATGCGCGAGCGCATCCTCAACGAGGCGGTGGCGGTGTGAAGCGCGACTCCGACGAGCGTCTGCGCGACATTCTGGATGCGGCTGACGCGATCACGCGGAACCTCCCTGGCTCGCGCGCGGCCCTGGACCGCGACGAGGTGCGACAAGCCGCGCTGCTCAGGTGGATCGGCGTCATCGGAGAAGCCGCGAACCACGTGTCGCCCGACGTTCACACCGCCTACCCAAGGGTGCCGTGGCGCAGCATCGTCGGCATGCGCAATCGCACGGTGCACGCCTACTTCGAAGTTGATCTTGACGTCCTGTGGAAGGTCCCCAGCGAGGAGCTTCCGCGCGTGCGGGCGCAGATCCAGGCGATCCTCGACGAGCGGACTCAGGGCTGATCGGTCACGCACGCGGGCCCTGAATCGCTCCAGACGCGGGTGATCGAAAGCTGATGGAGTGACGTGGGATACGCATCGGTAACCACCTCTGGCATCGGTGGATACGCTCACCGGTCATGAGCAGCGCCACCGAACCGATCGGCGTGGCACCGAGCGCGGAGCCGGACACGCACACCACCGCGGGCAAGCTCGCCGATCTGTACCGCCGCAACGACGAGGCCGTGCACGCCGGGTCCGCCCGCGCGGTGGAGAAGCAGCACGCCAAAGGCAAGATGACGGCCCGCGAGCGGATCGAGAAGCTGCTCGACCCGGGGTCCTTCGTCGAGCTGGACGAGCTGGCGCGGCACCGCTCGATCAACTTCGGCCAGGAGCGCAACCGGCCCTACGGCGACGGCGTGGTCACCGGCTACGGCACGGTCGACGGGCGCCCGGTGTGCGTGTTCAGCCAGGACGTGACGATCTTCGGCGGCTCGCTCGGCGAGGTGTACGGCGAGAAGATCGTCAAGGTGATGGACCTGGCGCTCAAGACCGGCAGGCCGATCGTGGGCATCAACGAGGGCGGCGGCGCGCGCATCCAGGAGGGCGTTGTCTCGCTCGGCCTCTACGGCGAGATCTTCCGCCGCAACACCCAGGCCTCCGGCGTGATCCCGCAGATCTCGCTGATCATGGGGCCGTGCGCGGGCGGGCACGTGTACTCCCCCGCGCTGACCGACTTCACCGTGATGGTCGACAAGACCTCGCACATGTTCATCACCGGCCCCGACGTGATCAAGACCGTCACCGGTGAGGACGTCGGCTTCGAGGACCTCGGCGGGGCGCGGACGCACAACACCAAGTCGGGCAACGCGCACTACATGGGCGCCGACGAGGACGACGCGATCGGCTACGTCAAGGCGCTGCTGAGCTACCTGCCGTCGAACAACCTCGCCGAGCCGCCGGTCTACGACGCGCCCGGCCTGACGGAGACCTCGATCGCGGAAGCGCTGACCGATGAGGACCGCGAGCTGGACACGCTCATCCCGGACTCGGCGAACCAGCCCTACGACATGCACGAGGTCATCACCCGCGTGCTGGATGACGGCGAGTTCCTTGAGGTGCAACCGTTGTTCGCGCCGAACATCCTGATCGGCTTCGGCCGGGTGGACGGGCAGAGCGTCGGCGTCGTGGCCAACCAGCCGACCCAGTTCGCGGGCTGCCTGGACATCGACGCCAGCGAGAAGGCCGCGCGCTTCGTGCGCACCTGCGACGCCTTCAACATCCCGGTGCTGACCTTCGTGGACGTCCCGGGCTTCCTCCCCGGCACCGACCAGGAGTGGAACGGCATCATCCGGCGCGGCGCGAAGCTGATCTACGCCTACGCCGAGGCCACCGTCCCGCTGGTCACGGTGATCACCCGCAAGGCCTACGGCGGCGCCTACGACGTGATGGGCTCCAAGCACCTCGGTGCGGACGTGAACCTCGCGTGGCCGACCGCGCAGATCGCGGTGATGGGTGCCTCCGGTGCGGCGAACATCGTGCACCGCAAGACGCTCGCGCAGGCGGCGGAGCGCGGCGAGGACGTGGATGCCTTGCGCGCCAAGCTCCAGCAGGAGTACGAGGACACCCTGTGCAACCCGTACGTGGCCGCCGAGCGCGGTTACGTGGACTCGGTGATCCCGCCGTCCTACACCCGCGGCTACGTCGCTCGCGCGCTGAACCTGTTGAAGGAGAAGCGCGAGACGCTTCCGCCGAAGAAGCACGGGAACATCCCGCTGTGAGCACCGAAGATCCGCTCGCGGGGTCGAGCATGAGCACAGGAGAACCACTGCTGCGCGTGGTCCGGGGCGAGCCGACCGACGAGGAGCTGGCGGCCCTCGCGGCTGTCATCACCGCGCTGGCGAGCCAGTCAGCGCCTGAGCCCGCGCCGGAACCGCGCTCGTTGTGGGCGGAACGGGGGTCGCTGCTGCGGCGCCCGCACCACCCCGGCCCTAGCGCGTGGCGGGCCTCAGGACACCGCTTCTGAGCCGACGAAGAACCGACGATCAGCTGTGAATTTCTGATGTTGAACGGGCTTGCCGCGTCTCGTGGCGTGTGAATAGCGTCGTGCCCGTTCATCACGCGGAGGTGGCTGTGCTCAACCGTATCGGCGTTGTTGTCGGACTTCTGGCGCTCATAGCGTCGACGTTGGCGTTGCCCGCGACGGCGCGCCCTGTCGTCGGTGACGCGACGCTCAGCCAACCCGTGCACTCGCTCGCGGAAGCGGTGCGCGAGACGGTGTGGGTGGACATCGGCCTGGACGGAGACCGGGACGGCGTTCGCGACCGCGTGGCCGCGGACATCGTGCGGCCGAAGACCGCCACCAAGGTCCCGGTGATCATGGACGCGAGCCCGTACTACTCGTGCTGCGGGCGCGGCAACGAGTCCGAGCTCAAGACCTACGACCCCAGCGGTCGTCCGGTCGGTTTCCCGCTGTTCTACGACAACTACTTCGTGCCGCGCGGGTACTCCGTCGTGCTCGTGGACCTGGCCGGTACCAACAGGTCCGAGGGCTGCGTCGACGTCGGCGGCCGGTCGGACGTGACGTCGGCCAAGGCGGTCGTGGACTGGCTCAACGGCCGGGGAACGGGCTACGACAGCAAGACCGGCGGCAAGGCAGTCTCGGCGACGTGGTCGACGGGCGCGGTCGGCATGATCGGCAAGTCCTACGACGGAACGATCGCCAACGGCGTCGCGGCGACGGGAGTCGACGGCCTGCGCACCATCGTGCCGATCGGCGCGATCAGCTCCTGGTACGACTACTACCGCGGCGACGGTGTGCCGCTGCGGCGCGGCGGTCCTTCCGGGCTCGCGAAGACCGTGGAGGAAGGCGGGCGTGCCGACTGCGCCCACGCGAAGACCGCACTGGACCAGGGAACCAACGCCAACGGTGACTACACCTCGATGTGGGCCGAGCGCGACCACGTCAAGGACGCGAGCAAGGTGAAGGCGAGCGTCTTCGTCGTGCACGGGCTCGGCGACATGAACGTCATGACCCTCCACTTCGGACAGTGGTGGGACGCGCTGGCGAAGGCCGGGGTGAAGCGCAAGATCTGGCTCAGCCAGACCGGGCACGTCGACCCCTTCGACTTCCGCAGGGCGGAGTGGGTGCGCACGCTGCACCGCTGGTTCGACCACACGCTCCTGGGCGCTGCCAACGGGATCGACACCGAGCCGATGGCGGACGTGGAGCGCGCTCCTGACACGTGGACCACCGACAAGGTCTGGCCGCCGACGAGCAAGCTCACCGCGGTGCGCCCGCAGCCGGGAACCACGGCGGGGCTCGGCAAGCTCGCCACAGCGCCTGCCGCTGAAGGGAAGACCGAGCAGCTGACCGACAACGGCCGGACCGACGAGTACTCGTGGGCGTTGCAGCCCAACGCTTCCTCGCCTTCGCGCGTGCTGTTCACCACCGGCTCGCTGAGCAAGGAGCTGCGGCTCTCCGGCACCGGTTCGGTCACCGTCACAGCCACCTCCTCGACGCCGACCGCACACCTGACCGCCGCGCTGGTCCACTACGGCCCCAACACGATCCGCGACTACCGGAGCAGCGAAGAGGGCATCAGGACGCTCGACACCGAGTCGTGCTGGGGCGAGAACCGCGACGGCGACAACGCTTGCTACAAGGACACCGCGACCACCACGAAGCAGGTCGATCACGAAGTCCTCGCGCGGGGCTGGGCAGACCTCAGCAACCACTCCTCGCTCAGCAGCAGCGCGCCGTTGCGGCCGGGACAGCGCTACACGATGACGTTCCGGCTCTCCGCGCTGGACCACGTGATCCCGGCGGGCCACCAGCTCGCGGTGATCATCGGCGGCACCGACAGCTCGTACATCACCGCCCCGGCGCAGCTGCCCAAGATCACTGTCGACCTCAGCCGCACCGCCTTCAACCTCCCACTCGTCGGCGGACTGCCCGCGGCGAACGGGAACTCGGCACCCGAAGCCCGATCCGGGCTGCCCGCACCGACCGCGCTGCCCAACGGAGAGCGCTGATCCGACCGTTAACCCGATCGTGGCCCTGCGGCGCGAACCGCGTCCGCAGGGTGCACGGCGGGCCTATCTTCACCCCCGTGGCTAAGTCCTCTGCGGCGGTTCTCGCCCTGGCCCTACTCGCGCTGACCGGGTGCACGAGCACCGTGGCCGGTGAACCCGCGGCGCCGGAAGGAGTCTCGGCCGGGATACCGGAGACACCGGCGATGTGGGCGTCGACCCAGATAGACCCGTGCAAGCTGCTCGCGGCGCAGCCGGGAACAGCGTTCTCGGTGAAGCCGCACAGCTGCGCCGTCGAGGCGGACGGCGCGAAGTCGCGGATCGTCGCGAGGGTCGGGACGGCGTTCGACCACAGCTGGCGCAAGCGCTCCGCACCGGTCACGGTCGGCGGGCTCACGGCCTACCAGCGGATCGACGCGTCGAAGAGCACCTTCGACGACACCTCGTGCAAGGTCGACATCCCGCTCTCCGCAACGGTTTCCGTGCAACTGGAAGCACGCGCGAGCGATGCGGCCGTTGAGAGCGGGTGCGCGAGCGCGAGGGCCGCCGCGACCTCGGCGGCCGGGTTGCTGGCGAAGCCCGAGGGCTTGACCCGGGTCATGCAGAACACGTTGGGGCACTGGGATCTCTGCGATCTGCTGACGAGCGCGCTCGGCGAGCAGGCGTCGCGGGAGGAGCCGGCGCTCAACCGCGACAGCTGCAAGACCGAGGGAATCTCGTCGAGCCAGGTGTCCCTGGAAGCCACCACCGGCACGGACCCGGTGAGCGACGCGCGCGCCAACCCTCAGGGCGCCACCTTCGTCCAGCTCCAGGGAACCGAAGCGACACAACTGATCTCGGGCCTAACGTGCGTGCTCGAGTGGACGCAGGAGCGTTCTCCCGTGGAGCGACCGGGCTACGAGGTGCAGCGGATGCGGCTCGCGGCCGAGCAGTGCCCGCGCTCGGTGGAGGCCGCCAACAAGATCCGCCTGAAGCTCGCGGGGAAGGCACCGGCGCCACCCGCGCGCCCCGCGAAGCTGGGCTTCCCCGAGGGCACGCCGGACGAGTCGTCGGACCGCGCGTGCCAGGTGCTGACCTACGTCGAGCCCGGGGATTGCCGTGCCGCCAAGGGAATCGCCGCGCCGAAGGGCATCGAGGCGAACATGACCGCCGCGCGCGGTGCGGAGTCCTCCGACGTCGCGTGCGCGTTGCTCGGGCCGGCGCTGCGCGAGGTGACGGGGCAGGAGCCCGTGCTGGCGAGCAAGGGCAAGTCGTGCGTCGGCCGCCCGAAGGACTTCACGCTCGACGTGCAGCTGGTCGTCGACGCGGACTCGTCGCTGAACGAGGCCTGCACGATGGGCCTGGCCCGGCAGACGGTCTCCCTCTCCGGCAAGCCGTCCGTGTCGTGCGGGCCGTCCGAGTCGAGCCTGATGCTCACCGCGGGCGTGCGGGGCTCTGCCGAGGCCAAGGGCACCGTGGGCGTCTACGGAACTCTCGACGCACCGCGCGGCATCTCCGCAGAGCAGCCGAAGGACGCCGAGCGGCTCAAGGCGGTCGAGCGGATCGCCGAACTGGTCATCACCCGCCACTTCACGTCCTGACGCACCCGCCGGGCGGTGCGGCTACCCTCGCGGGTCGTGCGATTCGTGCTTGCCTCAGCCTCTCCCGCCCGCCGCGCCGTGCTCGGCGCCGCCGGGATCGACCCGATCGTCCGCGTCTCCGGAGTCGACGAGGACGCCGTCACCGCGGCACTCGGCGACGCCTCCCCGACCGACCTGGTGGTGGCGCTCGCCGAAGCCAAGGCGGAGGCGGTGCTCGGCGCCGTCGCGGCCGAGTTCCCGGACAGCGTGGTCGTCGCCTGCGACTCGATGCTGCTGATGGACTTCGGCGACGGGCCGGAGGTGGTGGGCAAACCGGGCACCGCCGAAGTGGCGCGCGAGCGCTGGAAGCACATGGCGGGCGGCTCCGGCGACCTGCTGACCGGGCACGCGGTGGCGCTGTTCCGCGACGGCGAGCTGGTCGCGCGCGCCAAGGGCTCGGCGTCCACGACGGTCCGCTTCGCCGACATCACCGACGACGAGCTGGAGGCCTACCTGGCGACGCAGGAGCCGCTGGCGGTCGCGGGCGGCTTCACGCTGGACGGGCTCGGCGGTTGGTTCGTGGAGGGCGTGGACGGCGACCCGTCGAGCGTCATCGGCATCAGCCTTCCCCTCACCCGGAAGCTCCTTGCGCAGGTCGGAGTGGGTGTGGTCACACTTTGGCGGGACTAGGGAAGCGCCTGGCCCCACCGATGGTTAGTTGAGGGCGAAATGAAGACTCCTCGGCTTCTTCTCACCAGGCGCCTGCACGTCGATCTGCGACGGCAGGCGAGTTCGCTCTGTCCGGGCTGACCCGCCCCGACCCCGAACCCACTCCCCCTCGAAGAAGCCGAGGAACCCTCCCGTGCTCAAGAAGATCCCCTTCTGGGTCCAGATCGTCGCAGGCCTCGTGCTCGGCATCGCGCTGGGCGTGCTCGCCAGGGTCGGCGAGCTGCCCTGGCTCGGCACCGCGCTGAGCACGATCGGCGGCACCTTCGTGCAGCTGCTCATGCTCGCCGTGGTGCCGCTGGTGTTCACCGCGATCGTGGTGAGCATCGCCAACCTCCGCTCCATCAGCGGCGGCCCCGGCACGGTCGCCAGGCTCACCGGCAAGACCCTGCTGTGGTTCGGCATCACCTCGCTGATCGCGGTGCTCGTCGGCATCGCGACCGGGCTGATCACCAACCCCGGCCAGGGCGTCGGCCTGACGCCGGACCCCAACTACAAGCCCAAGTCGCAGGGCAGCTGGCTGGACTTCCTCAAGGGGATCATCCCCAGCAACCCGGTGGACGCGTTCACCTCCAACGGCAAGGTCCTGCAGATCGTCTTCCTGGCCGTGGTGATCGGCATCGCCGCGTACAAGGTCGGCGAGAAGGCGGAGCCGTTCGTCGCGTTCAACCGCTCGCTGCTGGAGGTCGTGCAGAAGGCGCTGTGGTGGGTCATCCGGCTCGCCCCGCTCGGCACGCTCGGCCTGATCGGCAAGGCCGCGTCGCAGTACGGCTTCGACGTGCTCCGCCCGCTCGCGACGTTCACCATCGCCGTCTACGTTGCGTGCGCCGTGGTGCTGTTCGTGGTCTACCCGGTGCTGCTGCGCACGGTCGGCAAGGTCAGCCCGGCGAAGTTCTTCGCCAACGCCTGGCCCGCGATCCAGCTGGCGTTCGTGTCGCGCTCCTCGATCGGCACGCTCCCGCTGACGCAGCGCACCACCATCGACAACCTCGGCGTTCCCAAGGAGTACGCGAGCTTCGCGGTGCCCTTCGGCGCGAGCACGAAGATGGACGGCTGCGCCGCGGTCTACCCGGCCATCGCGGCGATCTTCGTCTCCCAGGTGTTCGGCGTCCCGCTGTCGCTGTGGGACTACGTGCTGATCGCGTTCGTGTCCGTGGTCGGCTCGGCCGCGACCGCCGGGCTCACCGGCGCCACGGTGATGCTCACGCTCACCCTGTCCACCGTGGGTCTGCCGCTGGCCGGAGTCGGTCTGCTGCTGGCGATCGACCCGATCCTGGACATGATGCGCACCGCGACGAACGTGGCGGGCCAGATGGTCGTCCCGGTCCTGGTGGCGCGCAGCGAGGGCACCCTGGACGACGAGGTCTACAACGCCAAGCGCTCCGACAGCGCGCTCGTCCCGGCCTGACCGGAAGCTCAGGCGAGCAGCCGGATCGCGGGGGCCTCGGTGCTCGCGGCGAGCGCCGCGGGCAGGGGTAGCCGAGGTTCAGCCGCACCCACGCGCTCGCAGATGAAGCAGTCCATGCTCATGACGAACGAGGGCTCCCAGTGCAGGTCGTGGAAACCCTTGCCGGAACCCAGGCCGGTCAGGGCAGCGGTGATCCTGTCCGAACTCCCTCAGCACTTGCGCAGCGCGGACTTCGCGGGCGCGAGTGCTGAGGGGTAGCCGGGAAGCCGGTCGAGCCTGCTGACCGGGGCGGTGCAGCCCATCTGCTCCGTCTCGGTCGACCAGACCTCGAGGAAGTACGACTCGCAGTAGGTGGCCCCGCTGCCGCAGGAGCTCTGCGCGGTGACCAGCTCGGCGACCCCGTTGCCGTCCACGTCGTGCAGGTTCATCAGGCCCGCCGTGGCCACGTAGGCCGACTGCGCCCGCTCCCACGACTCCGGACCGCGCACGAACAGCTCGCCGGTGACGGTGTCCCCCGCCTCACCGGAGACCAGGCAGACCGCGAGGCGGCCCTGCACGCAGCTGAGCGACTGAGGGGTCAGCCGCGCCGAGTACTGGCCGATGGTGACCTCGAAGATGCTGTGCGCGTTGTCCCTGCCGACGCGGATGCGCCCGTTGCCGCCGTTCTTGTCGGTCAGCAGCTCCACCTGGTCGCCCTCGACGCGCTGCGAGGCCAGCACCTTGCACGGGCCGGTGTTGCAGTAGAGCTGGCCCTGGGGCGCGGGCGCGGTGGTGGAGGTGGCGGGCCCGGCACCCGGCGGAGTGCCGCCTTCGGGGGTTCCTCGGAGGGAGGCGACGGCGATGAGGGCGGCGACGGTGACCACCGCGCTGGCCCACATGGTCACGACGACCGACTTCGGCGCGGACGACACCTCTCGCACACCACCCTTCGCCTGAATGGTTACCGCCCGGGAACGGCAACTGCAACGACGTCTGCGCGACACGTGAGGTTGCTCTCCAGTAGCCCCCCTCACCTGGACCCTAGACTCGCCGACGCGCGAGTCTGTTGACCGACGCGTCGTCACGAGGAGGTGCGGTGCCAGTGCGCAGCGACACGCAGGGCAGGGCCATCACGAAGGTGCTCGTCGCCAACCGCGGTGAGATCGCGGTACGGGTGATCAGGGCCTGCCGGGACGCGGGACTGGCCAGCGTGGCCGTCTACGCCGACCCCGACCGCGACGCGCCCTTCGCCCGGCTCGCCGACGAGGCGTTCGCGCTGGGCGGGAGCACCGCCGCCGAGTCCTACCTCAGCGTGGACAAGCTGCTCGACGTCGCCAAGCGCGCGGGCGCCGACGCCGTGCACCCCGGCTACGGCTTCCTCTCCGAGAACGCCGACTTCGCCCAGGCCGTGATCGACGCGGACCTGACCTGGATCGGGCCGACCCCGCAGGCGATCCGCGACCTCGGCGACAAGGTCACCGCGCGGCACATCGCGATGCGCGCGGGCGCCCCGCTGGTGCCCGGGACCAAGGAGCCGGTCAGCGGCCCCGACGAGATCACCGCCTTCGCCTCCGAGCACGGCCTGCCGATCGCGATCAAGGCCGCGTTCGGCGGCGGCGGACGCGGCCTGAAGGTCGCCCGCACCATGGAGGAGATCCCGGAGCTGTTCGACAGCGCGGTCCGCGAGGCCGTCGCCGCCTTCGGCAGGGGCGAGTGCTTCGTCGAGCGCTACCTGGACAAGCCGCGCCACGTCGAGGCGCAGGTGCTCGCCGACCAGCACGGCACCGTGATCGTGGTCGGCACGCGCGACTGCTCGTTGCAGCGCAGGCACCAGAAGCTGGTCGAGGAGGCCCCTGCGCCGTTCCTCAGCGAGGAGCAGCACCGCGACATCCACGAGGCCGCCCGCGCGATCTGCGCTGAGGCGGGCTACCACGGCGCGGGCACGGTGGAGTTCCTCGTCGGCCTCGACGGCACGATCTCCTTCCTGGAGGTCAACACCCGCCTCCAGGTGGAGCACCCGGTCAGCGAGGAGACCACCGGCATCGACCTCGTGCGCGAGCAGTTCCGCATCGCCGCCGGAGAGAAGCTGCGCTTCACCGAGGACCCGGCGCCGCGCGGGCACTCCATCGAGTTCCGGATCAACGGCGAGGACGCGGGCCGCAACTTCCTGCCCGCGCCCGGCACCGTCACCACCTTCGTCGCGCCCTCCGGCCCCGGCGTCCGCGTCGACGCGGGCGTGGAGTCCGGCAGCGTGATCGGCGGGCAGTTCGACTCGTTGCTGGCCAAGCTGATCGTCACCGGCGAGACCCGCGAGCAGGCCATCGAGCGGGCGCGCCGCGCGTTGGACGAGATGGTCGTGGAGGGCATGGCGACCGTGCTGCCGTTCCACCGCGCGATCCTGCGCGACGCGGCGTTCACCGAGAACTTCACCGTGCACACCCGGTGGATCGAGACGGAGTTCGACAACAGGATCGAGCCGTTCGGCGGCGCGGCTCCGGCCGAGGACATCGACATCCCCCGGCAGAGCGTCGTGGTCGAGGTCGGTGGCCGGCGCCTGGAGGTCACCCTGCCGGGAGACCTGGCGATCGGCGGCGGCAACGGCGGTGGCGCTGCCGTGAAGTCCAAGCCCCGCAAGCGTTCTGGCGGCAAGGCGACGGCAGCCGCTTCCGGCGACGCGGTCACCGCGCCCATGCAGGGCACCATCGTGAAGGTCGCCGTCGAGGACGGTCAGCACGTGGAGGCGGGCGAACTGCTCGTGGTGCTGGAGGCCATGAAGATGGAGAACCCGGTCACCGCGCACAAGGCGGGCACCGTCACCGGACTCACCGCCGCTCCCGGCGACGCCGTCGGGCAGGGTGTCGTGCTGTGCGAGGTGAAGGACTGAGCGGGCGCCCCAGCCTGCTGCTGCTCGACCTGGACGGGGTGCTGCGGGATTTCGGTCCCACAGCACCCATCGAGGACGCCCACGGCCTGCCGAGGGACAGCCTGGCCGCAGCGGCTTTCGCCGCCGACGTGCTGGGCCCCGCGATCGTGGGCCGCATCGACGCCGAGCAGTGGTGGGCGGCGGCACGCGACCGGCTCGCCGCCGATCACTCCACTGTGGACAGTGCGCGGGCCGGAGCCGCGATGCGCGCGTTCATGCGGCCCGGCGAGGTCGTCCCCGAGGCGCTGGAGCTGGTCCGCCGGGTCCGCGCGGGCGGGTGCAGGGTGGCGCTGCTGACCAACGCGACGAGCCGTCTGGAAGCCGATCTCCGCTCGCTCGGCCTGGACCGCGAAGTGGACGCGGTGGTCTCGTCGGCGCGCATCGGCAGGGCGAAGCCGGACCCCGAGTCCTACCGCCGCGCGCTTCGCGTGCTCCAGCACTCCCCGTCTGCGACGCTGTTCTGCGACGACGCGGCCGAGAACGTCAAGGCGGCCACCGCGCTCGGCATCGACGCCGTGCACGTGCCGACGACGACCTCGCTGCGGGAGGCGCTGAACTCACGCGGCCTGCTCGACACCGGACCACACCCAGGGGAGTCCACTGTGGACGAAGAGTCTCCTTTGCTCGTCGTGCTGAACGACAGGGAGGACGCGGAGGACGTCGCCGACCAGCTGCTCCGCGAGGGCTGGGCGCCCTGCACCGTGCACAAGCAGCTGCTGGCCGGCGAGGACGACGCCGAGGACGCGGATTGGGTGATCCTGGTCGAGACCACTCCGGAGGGCCTGCCCGCGGTCTGCTCGAAGGACGAGCTGGACGAGCTGGCCGAGCTGCGCGACGGCTTCGTCACCGACGCGGGCTGACCACCCGGACGAGGGGTACTGGCCGATCGGCCGAGGGGCGCCGGGTCCGGCGCTGGCTAGCGTCGTGCGCATGACGCAGCCGCTGGACCCGCAGACCCGCATCGGCGACACCGAGCGGGCGGAAGCGCAACGGATGCTCGGCGAGCACCTGGAGGCGGGCCGCCTGAGCTCGGAGGAGTACGGGGAGCGCGCCGCGCTCGCCGGTACCGCGAGGTTCGCCGCCGACCTGCTGCCGCTGTTCGCCGACCTCCCCGGGCACCACCGCAGCCCAGCACCGATCTCCTTCGCCCCCCAGCAGCCGCCGCAGCGCATGGCGAGCGCTCAGCTGAGCCCGCCGATCCAGGCACTGGTGATCTCCGCCGCCGTGTTCATGACGGGCTGCGTCGGCGCGTTCGGGCTGACGGTGCTCACCGGGCTGTCGGCGCGCGGGCTGTTCCAGCTCGTCGCGCTCGTCGGGGTGCTGTCCTCGATGCTCTTCGTCGCGCTCGGACTGGTGCGCATGCTGCGGCCGGGTCCCTCCCGCCCTTACGATCAGCAGGGTGGGTGACTCTTCCTCCCCGGACATCCGGATCGGCGACGTCGAGCGCGCGGACGCGCAGCGGTTGCTCAACGAGCACCTGACCGCGGGCAGGCTGACCCCGGAGGAGTACGGGGACCGCGCGACCCAGGCGGCGGGCGCCCGCACCCAGGGCGACCTGATCCGGCTCTTCACCGATCTGCCCGCTCCGCACCCCGCGTTCGGGGTGCCGAGGGCGGTGGACGTGCACACCCCGCCGCCCCCGCCGGTGTCCTACGCGCCGAGGATCGAGCACCCACCTCCGGCCAAACGCGGCCCCAGCACGTGGATGATCGCCGCGGTCACGGTGCCGATCATCGTGCTCGGCGTCGTGGTCACCATCCTCGGCACCTTCGGCTCCAGCTCGTTCGTGATCGGCCTCGTCGTGGTCGGCGTCGTGTTGCTGTTGTTGTTCGGCGGAGGCTGACCGGCGCCCGTGGACGCGCCTACCATTCATTCTTGTGAGCGAACTCGATCCCTCCCTGCTCCGCGTCGGTGACACGGAACGGGAAGCCGCCGTCCAAGCCCTCGGAAAGCACTTCACCGCCGGGCGACTGGACGTCGACGAGTACGGCGAGCGCACGGCGAAGGTCACCACCGCCCGCACCCAGGGCGAGCTGCTGGCCGTCTTCGCCGACCTGCCGGAGCCGCACCCCGACCTCAGCGGCCTCGTTCCCCGTGCCGCGGTTCCCGCCGTCGTCGAGGACTCCGGTGACGAACTGGAAGTGCCGAACCAGTCGAAGGCGCAGCGGATCACCGCAGGTGTCATGGCGGTGTCGTGGGTCGCGGTCGTCCCGCTGTTCTTCCTGCTCGGCACGTGGATGGTCTTCCTGGCCCCGCTCGCGCTGTCGCTGTTCCTCGGCGCCGTCTGGGGGCCGCACTGGAACAACCCGGAGGAGCGCGCGAAGCAGCGGCGCAAGCACCTCAAGAGGCAGCTCAAGCACCGCGAGATGCACGAGGACATGCGGCGCGAGATCCAGAACCACCACCGTGAAGTCCGCGACCTGCACCGTGAGCGGCGGCGCTCCAACGACGAGGGCTGAGCGCGTGGAGCCGATCGAGATCAACGCGGGCAACCACTACCTGCGAGCACTGCGCGCCGACGACCGCCTGGACGATCGGCCCGCGCTGGTGAGCGCGTTCGCCGACGAGGCGATGCGCCGCTGGATCTACCACTACAGCGTGCCCGACCTGGAGGCCGCCGGGCGCTACGTCGCACTGCGCACCCGAGAGTGGGCCGATGACGAGCGATGCTCGTGGGCGGTCGCGGAACCCACGACGGGCGAACTGCTCGGCGAGGTCGGGCTGAAGAACCTCGACCTGGACGCGGGTACCGCCGAGGTGGCGTGCTGGACGCACCCGCTGGTCAGGGGCAGGGGCATCGTGACCGAGGCGATCGGCGCCGCGCTGCGCTTCGGTTTCGGGGCGCTGGACCTCAAGGAGGTTCGCTACGCCCACGCCGAGGGCAACACGGCCTCCGCCCGGGTCGCGCTCAAGTGCGGCTTCACCCTGCTCGGCCAGCTCCCCGGGCAGACCGAGGTCGACGGCCGGCCCGCGCCGCTGGTGGTCTGGCGGCTGCGCCTGTAGGGCGTCGCTACCGTACGCCGCATGCGCGCACTCGGAGTCCTCATCGCGATCCTGCTCGTCGCGGGGTGCACGGCGGCTCCTGCGGACAACGCGAAGCCGAAGCGGACCCGGGTGGACGAGCCGCTGCCGACGACGGCGCCGATCTCGCTGCCGCCGCGCCCGCGCGAGGTCAAGCTCGACCGCGCCGACCCGTGCAAGCTGCTGACCGCCGCACAGCGCAAGGACCTCGGCATGGACCGCCCGCCCCAGCCGGGCACCAACCCGAACATGGGCGAGGCCAAGGTCTGCGACTTCCGCGACAGCACCCGCGCGCTCTCCGTGCGCATCGGCCTTGTGCTCATCCAGGGCGTGGAGGTGTGGCTCGACGAGACCGCGCAGGCCGACGTGACCCAGACCCAGATCGGCGAGTTCCCGGCGGTCGTGGTGCGCACCGCCGCGCAGACCGGCTTCTGCAACGTCGACGTGGACGTCGCGGCCGGGCAGTTCCTGGACGTCCAGTTCGGCAACGCGGGCAGTGCTCACCCACCGTCGCTGGAGCAAATGTGCTCCCGCGCTCAGGAGGTTGCCCAAGCCGCCGTGCGCACCCTGATCAGCGCAAAGTGAGTGACCGGGTGCGGTGAGCGACTAGCCCGGTCCGGGGTTCGTCACGGGAACCGTTCCACGTGATCACGGACAGTCGCTACAGTGACCCCGGCAAGTACGTCCGCGCGCAGGGACCGGGAGTGCACCGTGCCGTTCTCCAACGCCCCGAAGGGCGACCTGTCCCGCCAGCTGGCCGACTCCGAGGCGGTCTCCGGTGGTTCCGGGCAGCGGATGAAGGTCGAGAAGGCCGCGATCCCGACCATGCGCAAGGCCTTCCAGCGCGCGCTGGACCGGCTCACCCCCGAGGTCGGCCAGGCCCGCTCCGACCTGCGCATCCGCCCGTGGGCCGGTGACCCCGTCAGCGCCGAGGCCGCCGAGCGCTTCAACGACCGCTCCGTGGACAGCGGCGAGGCCGCGCTGGGCGCCCTGGAGGGCTACCAGCAGCAGCTGAACAACGCCGTGAGCGCGCTGGAGCAGATCGAACGCGGCTACCGGCGCATGGAGAGCGGCAACCGGGACCTGATGGACGGCAAGCAGTCCGGCTGCTGAGGCCGACTTCCGCGCTCGCAGGAGGCGAAGAGATGAACGCCGACCACCGCTGGCTGGGCTACTCGCACGAGGAGCTGTACCGGCAGCTGCACAGCGGGCCCGGCCCCGCCGCGTCCGCGGCCTCGATCCGGCGCTGGTCGGAGATGTCCAAGGCGCTCGACGACATCGACTCCGACATCAAGACCGCGCTCGCCAGGGGCGGCTCGTCCTGGGAGGGCAGGGCCGCCGACACCGCGCAGGGCAAGCTCAACCCGCTCGTGCAGTGGGCGCGCGAGGCCAAAGCGGGCGCCGAGGTCATGCGCCTGTCCGCCGAGCGGCAGGCCGAGCACATCGGCAAGGCGCGCGCCGACATGCCGCAGCCGGTCAAGGTGAGCGCCGAGGAGCCTGGCGCGATCGTGACCGGGCTGGTGCACCTCTTCGGCGGGCAGACCGACTACGAGGTCCAGGAGGCCGCGCGCTCGGAGGCGCACCACCAAGCCGTCGAGGTCATGTCGGCCTACCAGACCAAGACGACCAGCAACGTCAGCACGCTCGGGCAGTTCACCCAGCCGCCGCAGCTCACCGTCGAGCCGATGAACCCGCGCGTCGAAGGCGCCCCCGTGCACGGGCACGGCCGACCGGTCACGCAGCCGAAGGGCGGCTCGCTGCCCACGCAGCGCACTCCGGGCAGCCGTGGTGGCGCCGCCCAGCCCGCGCGCCCGGTCACCGGCTCGCAGGCCGCGAAGCAGATCACGCCCGGCCCGCGCGTGGTGGCGCCGACCGTCACGCACACCGGTCCGCCGCCGGGTGTGCGGCCCGCCGCCGTGCTGCCCGGTGTCCCTTCGCCTTCCGCCGCTCCGCCTTCGGCGCCGTTGGGCGTGGTCACGCAGGCCTCCGCGGTCTCGCTGCCCACACCGCAGGCTCCGCCGCCCAGCACCCACAGCGTGATCGGCGTCGAGCAGGTGCAGTCCGGCAGCGCGCTGGCCGGGGTCTCCGCTCGGCGCGAGGAGGACCGCGAGCACCGCCGCGCCGACTACCTGGTCGAGACCGAGGACGTCTTCGGTGACTCCTTCCTCGTCGCCCCACCGGTGATCGGCGAGTCGTGACCCTCTTCGGCGAGGCCCCTTCCAGGGAGGTCGTGCTCTCCCCGGTGGAGTTCGACGTCCTCTGGAACCACCTGGGCCTGCCGGAGATGCCGCTGGTGATCAGGGTTCCCTCGCCGGGCAAGACGCACCAGGAGCGCGCGGAGCTGGAGCACGCCGTGTGGGACGGCATCGGCGCGCGGGGCCTGGGCAGGCCGATCCGGTTGGACGCCGAACTGGAGCGGATGCTGGAGGTGCTCGCGCTGCCCGACCGCGAGGTCGACGGCCGGGTCTGGCTCGGGCACAGCGTTCGCGTGCTCGCCGCGGCCCGGGACGGCGACGGAGTGCTTGCGGTGCTTGAAGGTTCTCAGTTGCGGCTGCGCCAGACCGCGGATTTCGGGCTCCCCCGCACGGCGTTGTCCGTACTGCCGACGCTGCCCGCAGGGACCGGGCGGTCGATCACGCTGCCCAGCTCCGACCTGGACGCGGCGGCGGCGCAGGCGGGCAATTCCGTCGAGGCGCTCGAAGCCGCACTGCGCCAGTACGGAGTGCGCGCGGAGGACGCCAACGCACTGTCCACTGTGGTCAGTGAAGTCGGTCATCGCGGCCAGTTCGGTGTAGCGGCAAGGGAGTCGCGCGGCAAGCGGCTCCGCGCGGACCGCGTGATCGCCTTCTTCGACACCCCGGCCGGGCGCTACCTCCAGACGCGCAGCACCTCGCCGAGCGGTGTTCCGTGGAGCACCATCTCGCCCGCCGACGTCCGCAGGCTCACCCAGCACCTGGACGAACTGCTCGCCGAACTGACAGATCCCGATCTGTAGCAACGAAGAAAAGGGGTGCCTCCGAGCGGAGGCACCCCTTCTTCTCGCCTACTTCGAGGTCGGTTCCAGCATCTGCTGGCGCGCCTCCGGTGCCGCCGTGCGCTTGGCGTCGGCGGCCTGATCGTCTGGCTGCGTCTGGGAATCCCGCTCAGCCTCGACGCGCGCGGTGTAGACCTCCACCTCGCGCTTGATCGTCTTGTCGTTCCAGCCGAGCACGCCCGCCATCAGCTCGGCCACCTTCTCCGCGCACTCCACACCGCGGTGCGGGTACTCGATGGAGATCCTGGTGCGCCTGGTGAGCACGTCCTCCAGGTGCAGCGCGCCCTCGTGGCTGGCCGCGTAGACCACCTCGATCTGGAGGTAGTCCGGGGCGCCCGGCACGGGCCGCAGCAGCTCCGGCTTGCCGTCCGCCTCGGCCAGCACCTCGTGCACCAGCGAGCCGTAGCGGTCCAGCAGGTGCCGCACGCGGTACGGGTGCAGGCCGTGCTTCGTCGCGAGCTGGTCGGCCTGGTTCACCAGCGCGTGGTAGCCGTCCGCTCCGACCAGCGGCACCTTGTCGGTGATCGACGGCGCGATCCGGCCGGGCAGGTCCACCGCCGCGGCGTTGATCGCGTCGGCGGCCATCACGCGGTAGGTCGTGTACTTGCCGCCCGCGATGGCCACCAGACCCGGGGACACGCGCGCGACCGCGTGTTCACGGGAGAGCTTGGAGGTGTCGTCGCTCTCGCCGGAGAGCAGGGGTCGCAGACCCGCGTAGACGCCCTCGATGTCGTCCTTGGTCAGCGGCGTCGCGAGCACCGTGTTGACCTGGTCCAGGATGTAGTCGATGTCCTGCTTGGTCGCCGACGGGTGCGCCAGGTC
The DNA here is from genome assembly GCF_039537405.1 of Allokutzneria multivorans. NCBI lineage: Bacteria > Bacillati > Actinomycetota > Actinomycetes > Pseudonocardiales > Pseudonocardiaceae > Allokutzneria > Allokutzneria multivorans. The sequence continues at coordinate 108,357 of NZ_BAABAL010000005.1, forward strand.
AAGGTTCCAGTCGGTGTCGGTGGTGCCGACGATCCAGTGGTTGCGCCACGGGATCACGAACAGCACGGACTTGGTGGTGCGCAGGATCATCCCGCTCTCGGAGACGATCCGGTCGCGCGGGACCACGATGTGCACGCCCTTGCTCGCCCGCACGCGGAAGCGCCCACGGCTGCCGGAGAGCTTCTGGATCGCGTCCGTCCACACGCCGGTGCAGTTGATGACCGCGTGCGCCTGGACCTCGGTCTCCTCACCGGTCTCCACGTCGCGCACGCGCACGCCGCAGACCCGGTCGGACTCGCGCAGCATCCCGATCACCTGCGTGGAAGTCCGCACGACCGCGCCGTAGTGCGCTGCGGTGCGGGCCACCGTCATGGTGTGGCGCGCGTCGTCGGCCTGCGCGTCGAAGTAGCGGATGCCGCCGATCAGCGCGTCCCGCTTCAGCGCGGGCACCATGCGCAGCGCACCAGCCCGCGTGAGGTGCTTCTGGCCGGGCACGGAACGCGCGCCGCCCATCGTGTCGTAGAGCATCAGACCGGCGGCGGTGTACGGCCGCTCCCAGATCCGGTGCGTCAACGGGTAGAGGAAACTGACCGGCTTCACCAGGTGCGGCGCCAAGCGGGTGAGCATCAGCTCGCGCTCCCGCAGCGCCTCACGGACGAGGCCGAACTCCAGTTGCTCCAGATAGCGCAATCCGCCATGGAAAAGCTTGCTGGAGCGGCTGGAGGTCCCCGAGGCGAGGTCGCGCGCCTCGACGAGGGCGACCCGCAGACCCCGGGTCGCCGCGTCCAGCGCCGCTCCGGCGCCGGTCACGCCGCCGCCGATCACCACGACGTCGAACTGCTCGGAACCGAGCTGCTGCCAGCTCCGCTCCCGGTCGGCGGGGCCGAGCTCGGCCGCACCCACCGAAGGTGTCGTCCTGCCGGTCGAACCTCGTGCTTCCCGCTTCGCCACGCGGCATCGCCTCCCTGAGCCCGGCTGGCGTATTGGACCAGCAATCACGCTACTCGGCAGTCCGATCGGACGAACACCCATGTCATCGGGGTAACGGAATCACTCGGTTCAGGAAGAAGGCGTGGACACGAACTCTCCTCCGGAAGTACGGTCCGCCGAGTTCGAGGATGCGCCGCCGCACCCTGACGTGGGTCGCGCTGTCGCATGTGGACCCAAGCACGACAGCGGAGGGGCTGCGATGACTGGCGGAGAGATCTTCGTCTGGGAACTGATCGGGACCGCGATCCTGATCCTCATGGGTGCCGGGGTGGTGGCCAACGTCACCCTGAAGGACTCCCTCGGCAACAACGGCGGCTGGCTGCTGATCAACTTCGGCTGGGGCTTCGCCGTCTTCGCGGGCGCGAGCATCGCGGCCCCCAGCGGCGCGCACCTCAACCCGGCGGTGACGCTCGGCCTCGCCGTCGCCGACAAGGTGGAGTGGGCGCAGGTCCCGATCTACTTCGCGGCGCAGATGGTCGGCGCGTTCCTCGGCGCCACGCTGTGCTGGCTGGCCTACAAGCTCCAGTTCGACGCCCACGACGCGCCGGAGAGCACCCTCGGCATCTTCTCCACCGGCCCGACGATCGACAACAAGCCGTGGAACGTGGTCACCGAGGTCATCGGCACCTTCGTGCTGGTGTTCTGGGTGCTGGCCAGCCCGACCGCGAAGGTCTCCGAGGCGGGCGTCCCGCAGTTCGGCAACTCCGCGCTCGGCTACGCCGCCGTGGCCTTCCTGGTGATCGGTATCGGCAACTCCCTCGGCGGGCCCACCGGCTACGCGATCAACCCGGCCCGCGACCTCGGCCCGCGCCTCGCGTACGCGGTGCTGCCGATCAAGGGCAAGGGCGCGGCGAACTGGGGCTACTCCTGGGTTCCGGTCGTCGGCCCGCTCATCGGCGGCGCGCTGGCCGGCCTGCTCGCCATGGCACTGGTCTGACCCGACCGACCGTCCCCCGGAGTCAACGCAGAGAGGCGACAGCGCAATGACGCAGTACGTGGCAGCGATCGACCAGGGCACAACCTCCACCCGCTGCATGATCTTCAACCACTCCGGCCGGGTCGTGTCCTCCGACCAGGTCGAGCACGAGCAGATCTTCCCGAAGGCCGGCTGGGTCGAGCACAACGCCGAGGAGATCTGGGAGAACACCCGCCGGGTCGCCGCGGGCGCGCTCGCCAAGGCCGATCTGACGACGGCCGACGTCGTCGCGGTCGGCATCACCAACCAGCGCGAGACCGCCGTGGTGTGGGACCGCACCACCGGCAAGCCGGTCTACAACGCGATCGTCTGGCAGGACACCAGGACCGACAAGATCTGCGACCGCCTTGCCGGGCTCGGCGGCGGCCAGGAGCGCTACCGCGACAAGACCGGCCTGCCGCTGGCCACCTACTTCTCCGGCCCGAAGATCGCCTGGATCCTGGAGAACGTCGAGGGCGCGCGGGCCAAGGCCGAGGCGGGCGATCTGCTCTTCGGCAACATGGACACCTGGGTGCTGTGGAACATGACCGGCGGGGTCGACGGCGGTGTGCACGCCACCGACCCGACCAACGCCTCACGCACCCTGCTGATGGACCTGGACACGCTGTCCTGGGACGCCGAGATCGCCAAGGACATGGACATCCCGCTGTCCATGCTCCCGGAGATCCGCTCCTCCTCCGAGGAGTACGGCAAGGTCCGCGAGCGCGGCGCGCTGGCCGGCATCCCGATCTCCGGCATCCTCGGCGACCAGCAGGCCGCCACCTTCGGCCAGGCGTGCCTGTCCCCCGGCGAGGCCAAGAACACCTACGGCACCGGCAACTTCGTGCTGCTCAACACCGGCACGGAGAAGGTGCTCAGCGAGAACGGCCTGCTCACCACCGTCTGCTACAAGATCGGTGACAAGGCGCCGGTGTACGCGCTGGAGGGCTCGATCGCCGTCACCGGTTCGCTGGTGCAGTGGCTGCGCGACAACCTCGGCCTGATCAGCACCGCCGCCGAGGTGGAGGAGTTCGCCAAGACCGTCGAGGACAACGGCGGCGCCTACATCGTGCCCGCGTTCTCCGGGCTGTTCGCGCCGTACTGGCGCTCTGACGCCCGCGGTGCGCTCGTCGGCCTGACTCGCTACGTGAACAAGGGCCACATCGCCCGCGCGGTCCTGGAGGCCACGGCCTTCCAGTCGCGCGAGGTGATCGAGGCGATGAACGCCGACTCCGGTGTCCCGCTGACCTCGCTCAAGGTCGACGGCGGCATGGTGGTCAACGAGACGCTCATGCAGTTCCAGGCCGACATCCTCGGTGTGCCCGTGATCCGCCCGGTGGTCAACGAGACCACCGCGCTCGGCGCTGCCTACGCGGCGGGCCTCGCGGTCGGGTTCTGGGAGTCCGAGGACGACATCCGGGCGAACTGGGCCCAGGACAAGCAGTGGGACCCCGCCATGGACGACAAGGTCCGCGACCGGGAGTACCGCAACTGGAAGAAGGCCGTCACCAAGACCTTCGACTGGACCTCCGACGGCGACTGAGCCGACTCGGCCGAAACAGCGAAGGGGGCGTCCCGAAGTCGGGGCGCCCCCTTTTCCTTGCCCTGCTTCAGTTGTCGCCCTGCGAGCGGCTGCGGTAGGTGACCACGACGACCCCACCGCAGAGCCCGAGCGCGAGCACGCCGAACAGCACGGCGGTGATCAACTCCCCCGCGACCGAGGCCGAGGGGACGAGGAGGAAGACGGCGATCGCGGCCACGACAAGGCCCGCGAGCGCGGTACGAACGCGCACGAAGTACTCCCGGAAATGTGATGACGAATCCGGCCCCCTGCCGAACCCGTGCACTCACAAGACGCGAACACTCCGCCGGTCGTTGCCGACTGTGACCCATCACCAAGCACGGCAACCGAATCGGCCGCCACGACGTGCAAGGTGGTCATCCCCGGCAATGCCCGGCAAGCCTCAGGGTTCACCGGTCTTCAAGACCCGCACACCCCGACCCCACCGGTCTCCAACGACCCCAAACCCCGCAAGGCCGCAGGGTTTGCCGGTCGTGAGGACATCCCAACCCTCGGCGGCACCGTGACCGGGATCGTGGGCTCGACCACTGGCAGGACGGCCTCCGGCCGGGCGCCTAGTCCAGGTCGTCGTGCCGCATCAGGCGGCGTCCGGCCTCGGTGATCGTCCCGGACAGCGACGGGTACACCGAGAACGTGAACGCCAGGTGCTCCACGGTCAGCTGGTTCTGCACCGCGAGCGCGATCGGCAGGATCAGCTCGCTGGCCGTCGGTCCCACCACGACGCCGCCGATCACCACACCGGTCTGCGGGCGGCAGAACAGCTTCACGAAACCGCGGCGCAGCCCCTCCATCTTCGCCCTGGCGTTGGTGGCGAGCGGCAGCATGATCGTGCGCGCGGGCACCTTGCCGGAGTCGATCGCCTCCTGGCTGATGCCCACCGTGGCGATCTCGGGGTGGGTGAACACGTTGGCGGCCACGGTCTTCAGCTTGATCGGCTGCACGCCCTCGCCCAGCGCGTGCCACATCGCGATGCGGCCCTGCATCGCCGCGACCGAGGCGAGCATCATCAGTCCGGTGCAGTCACCGGCCGCGTAGACACCGGAGACGTTGGTCCGCGAGACGCGGTCGACCGGGATGAACCCGCCCTTGCCCAGCTCGACGCCGACGCTCTCCAGGCCGATGTCGCCGGTGTTGGGCACCGAGCCGACCGTCATCAGCGCATGGCTGCCCTCGACCATCCGCCCGTCGGCCAGGTAGACCTGCACGCCGTCCTTGGTCCGCTCGACCCGGTCGGCGCGGGCGTACTTGATCATCGCGGTGCCGCGCTCGGTGAACACGTCCTCCAGCACGGCGGCCGCGTCGGCATCCTCGTGCGGCAGCACCCGGTCCCGGCTGGAGACCACGGTGACCTTCACGCCCATCTCGGTGTAGGCCGAGGCGAACTCCGCGCCGGTGACACCCGAGCCGATCACGATCAGGTGCTCGGGCAGCTCCGGCAGGTCGTAGATCTGGCGCCAGGTCAGGATCCGCTCACCGTCGGGCTTCGCCCCCGGCAGCACGCGCGGGCTGGCACCGGTGGCGATCAGCACCACGTCGGCGAGCAGCACCTCGGAGTTGCCGTTGAGCATCTCCACCGCGATCCGGTGCTGCGCGAGCCCGGGAGCGTCGTCGCAGAAGCGGGCCCGGCCGGAGAGGATGCGCACGCCCTCGCGCTGCAACCGCGCCCGCACGTCCGCGGACTGCGCCAGCGCCAGGCCCCGCACCCGGCCGTTGACGACCGGCAGTTCGACGCCGACCTCCGAGTCGTCGCTGCGGATGCCCAGCTCGTCGGCGGCGCGGAAGGCCGCGCGCGCCCCGGAGGAGGCGATGAAGGTCTTCGAGGGCACGCAGTCGTAGAGCACGCACGAACCGCCGACGCCCTCGTCCTCGACGACGGTCACGTCGGCCCCGTGCGGCGCGGCGACCAGTGCCGCCTCGTACCCGGCAGGTCCGCCGCCCATGATCACGATGCGGGTCACGGAAGAATCCTCCTAGAGCAACTGGCACTCCTACGCCGAGCGCGTCAACCGTACGCGCTACCCGAACGGTGCGAGCCGGGTGTCCGAGATGCCCGACGGGTCCCATCCGTTGATCGAGGTCGCTACTCTGTCTCTCGTGCCGCTCTACGCCGCGTACGGCTCCAACATGGAACCGGACCAGATGAAACAGCGAGCCCCGTACTCGCCGATGTCGGGGACCGGCTGGCTCGTCGGCTGGCGACTGACCTTTGGCGGTGAGGACCTGGGCTGGGAGGGCGCGCTCTCCACCATTGTCGAGGAACCCGACTCGCAGGTCTTCGTCGTGCTCTACGACGTCAGCCCGGAGGACGAGGCCCGCCTCGACCGCTGGGAGGGCAAGGAGCTGGGCCTCTACAAGAAGATCCGGCTCCGGGTGCAGACCTTGGAGGGGTCGACGCTGGCCTGGCTGTACGTCCTCGACGCCTACGAGGGCGGCCTGCCGTCGGCCCGCTACCTCGGCGTGGTCGCGGACGCTGCCGAAGCCGCGGGCGCGCCCGACGACTACGTCAACGACCTGCGCACCCGCCCGTGCGCGGGACTCGGCCCCACCTGATCCCAGCCCCGGTGGCGGAAGGCGGCCCACAACCGGGTCGCGAGCGCCGTCGGGTCGCGCAGATCGGCGGGTCCGGCCCACACCCAGGTCCAGCCCAGTTCGGTGAGCTGCCGGGCCTGTCCGGTGTCGTGGGCCAGCTCCCGCGCTGCCTCGGGCGGATGTCGCCCAGGATCTCGGTAGCCCAGCGCTATCCCCAGCCCCGGCCACGCCAGTGGAACGCGGGGCCCTCCGGGGATCTCGTGCTGCACCTCCGGCGTCGGCAGACCGGCGTCCACGGCGAGCAGCCGCAACGCGCTCTCCTCAGCCGTCTCGGCACGCTCGGTGATCAGCTCGACCATGGCCAGCGCACCCGCGACCCCGCGCCGGTCCACCCGCTTGTCCAGTCGCTCCCGCAGGTGCTCCTGAAAGGCCGGTCGCAGCTCCTCCGGCAGCGTGCGCATCAGCTGGTCCGCGCAGGCGAGCGCGGTGGGTCTGGGGCCGGAGCACAGCAACTCGGCGAAGACGATGTCCGGGGCGAGCACCGGTAGGTCGTCGAGCTCCACCACGTCCTCCGGCCGGAACGCGGCGTGCCTGACCAGCAGCCCGGGTCTGCTCCGCGGCAGTCGAGCGGTGGGGACGGTGACGTGCACCCGGCGCGTGTCCGCCGCCGAGCAGCCGTACATCGCCGCCGCGGTGAAACCGGAGAGCACTGCTCCTGGGCCGATGGCGATCAGCGCGGCGCTGGCCATCGTCTTGGGGTCGCCCATCCGCTCGCGGGGGATGACGACTCCGCGCCAGGGCTGGACGAGCCTGCCGTAGCGCAATGCGTGGCGGAGTTGGTGTTCCCCGAGGACGCTCAGCAGCGAGCTGTAGCTGTAGGCCCAGTGCCAGGGGTTCGGTCGATTCGGCATGCATCGACCATGCGCCCTCCGCGAGCACTCCGGAGACGAGATCGGCCAGTCTGTGGACAGGTGGGGTCGATGTGGACAACTAGGCGCACCTGGTCATGAGAAAGGGGCGGCCGGTTCGAACCGGCCGCCCCTTTTCCCTGGTGGATCAGGCCAAAGCCGTGAGGGCGGTGTGCACCATCACCCGAACGCCCGCGAGCAGCGCCCGCTCGTCGAGGTCGAAGGTCGGCTGGTGCAGATCGCGCTGCGGACCGTGTCCCGGCCACACGCCGAGGCGTGCGAAGGACCCTTCCACGTGCTCCAGGTACCAGCCGAAATCCTCACCACCGGAGGACTGCTCGGTGCCGGCCAACGCGTCCTCGCCGAGCGCGGAGAGCACGCCGGAGCGCAGCAGCCTGGTGCTCTCCCGCTCGTTGACCACGGGCGGCACGCCTCGGCGGTGCTGGAGGTCGAAGCCGACGCCCATCGGGGCGAGCAGCGAGGTGATCAGCTCGCGGACCAGCGGCTCCAGCTCCGCCCAGGTGTCGCGGTTGCCGGTGCGCAGGGTGCCGCGCAGCACGCCCTCCTGCGGGATGGCGTTGGCCGCCTCGCCCGCCTGGACCGCGCCCCACACCAGGACGGTGCCCGAGCGCGGGTCGATGCGGCGGGAGAGCAGCGTGGGCAGGCCGGTGATCACCGTGCCCAGCGCGTGCACCAGGTCGGCGGTCAGGTGCGGCCGCGAGGTGTGCCCGCCGGGCGAGGTCAGCCGCAGCTCGATCAGGTCGCTGGCCGAGGTGATCGCGCCGACCCTGGTACCGACCCTGCCGACCTCCAGTCGCGGGTCGCAGTGCAGGCCGAAGATCCGCTCGACCCCGTCGAGCCCACCGGCGGCGAGCACGTCCAGCGCTCCGCCGGGCATGACCTCCTCGGCGGGCTGGAAGATCAGCCGGATGCGGCCGGGCAGTCCGGGCGCGTGCGCGAGCGCGAGTGCGGCCCCCAGCAGCACCGTGGTGTGCGCGTCGTGCCCGCACGCGTGCATGACTCCGTCCACGGTGGAGGAGAACGGGTTGCCGGTGCGCTCGGTCAGTGGCAGCGCGTCGATGTCGGCGCGCAGCGCCACGCAGCGAGGGCCGGAACCGATGTCGCAGATCAGCCCGGTGCCGACCGGCAGGACGCGGGGCTTGAGCCCGACGGACTCCAGCCGCTCGGCGAGGAACTCCGTGGTGGCGTGCTCGCGCCGGGAGAGCTCGGGGTGGGCGTGGATGTGCCTGCGCCAGCTGACCACGTCTTGGGCGTGGCGCTGCATCCAGGCGTCCAGCCAGGCCGGTCCGCGTCCGGCGCCGAGGTCCTCCACAGCGGACATGGTCGCGCCGGACGGAGTGATCAGCACGTCGGACTGGCCGGGGAGGCCGGGGCCACCACGGGGGTAGTCGGGACGGGAGTCGAGGACGGTCACGCGAAACCTCCTGCTGCCGCCGCGCCTGCGGCGACCCGACCGGGGAGACGGTCCGCGACACCGGCGAGCAGGCGGGCGCGCTGCTCGGCGTCGGTCGCGGCGGCGACGGCGGTCCACGCGAGCGCGAGTGCGCCGTCGAGCACCGCGCGGTCGGCCGAAGCCGACGCGCAGGCCGCCGCGAACTCGGGCTGGTGGTTGACCGCGTCTCCACAGTCGATGGCGATGGTGGGGTGAATACCGGGCAACGCACGGGTGATGTTGCCCATGTCAGTGCTCCAGAGCTGTCGTTTCCGTTCCGCTTCCAGGTCAACGGGTACCCGGCCCAGTTCGGAAATCGACCTTCGATATGCCGAGGCCAACCACCGGTCGGGGTTCAGCTCGGCGTAGATGGCTGAGATGTGGGTGACCTCATGAGTGCAGCCCGTTGCGACGGAACCCGCCTGGAAACAGTCCCTGATCCGCTTTTCCAGCCTGTTCAGGGAGTCGAGGTCCAGCGCACGGAGGTAGAAGACCGCGGCGGTGTCCGCCGGGACGATGTTGGGGGCCGCGCCGCCGTGGGTGACGATGCCGTGCACCATCTGGCCGGGCTCCAGGTGCTGGCGCAGCAGGCCGATGGCGACCTGCGCGACGGTGATCGCGTCGGCGGCGTTGCGGCCCAGGTGCGGGGCGGCGGCGGCGTGCGAGGTCCGGCCGGTGTAGCGCACCTCGATGTCGGCGATGGCCAGCGACGAGCAGGCGACGGTCTCCTCGGGCGAGGGGTGGACCATCATCGCGAGCGCGACGTCGTCGAAGACCCCCGCCTCCAGCAGCGCGACCTTGCCCCCACCGACCTCCTCCGCCGGGGTGCCGACGAGCTTGACGGTGATGCCGAGCTGGTCAGCGACCTCGGCCAGCGCCAGCGCGGCCCCGGTGGAGGACGCCGCGATGATGTTGTGGCCGCAGGCGTGGCCGATCTCGGGGAGCGCGTCGTACTCGGCGCAGAGGCAGACGACCAGGTCGCCGGAGCCGTAGGTCGCGGTGAACGCCGTCTCCAGGCCGCCTGCTCCGTGTTCGACGGCGAAGCCCTCGCGCTGCAGGACGTCAGCGACCCTGGCGGCCGCCCTGTGCTCCTGGTAGGCCAGTTCGGGATCGGCGTGGATGGCGCGGGAGAGCTCGACGAGCGCGTCCGCGTGACGCTCCAGGGCGGAGCGGCACTGGGACTTGGTGTCGGTGCTCATGTGCATCCATCCTGCACCATGCACTCTTCATAAGTGATCAAGAAGTGGCCTGGCGCGGTTGCCGGTCGCCAGGCTGCGCCGAGTGGAACACACGACTTCGGTCTGGCTGTATCCGGATAACCGGTCACGGCATAGCGCTCCCGCGCTATGACCCGCCCATGGTCGACGAAGTCGGAACGATTTCCAAGCCGGTTTACATCGTGAGAAAAACAGTACTGGCGTACTGCGAAGAACGGTTACCGGCGAGTTGCCCGAGCAATAACGCGCAATTGCCACGCGCGTAGATGCACGATTGTGTGACCCCGGACCGGATCAGGCCTTCTGCGCGCGCTTGCGGATACGGCGGCCGAGCACCACGGTGCCCAGCAGCACGACCGCGATGATGCCGATGGTCACGCGGTTGCGGTCGTCCGGCGACGCGGGCTGCTGCTCGGCGGGCGGTGCCGAGGTGGTCGGCTGCTGCGCCAGGGCGGGCCCGGGGAGCGCGGAGGCGGCCGGGGAGACGGCGAGCAGCGCCAACACCCCGAGCAGGGTGATCACAATCGCTCGGCTCGCTGCCCGCATGACTGCCTCCTCCGACATGTGACGACGATTCGAGTCTGCCCTCCTCACCCGCCCGTGGTCATCCGAGTCAGCGATCTTTATGTCCTTTGTTACTTTTCGTTACCGCTTCATCGGACGCCGAACAGGTGCTCCAGCGCCAGCTGGTCCAACCGCTCGTATCCCATGCCCCGGGTACCCGCGGCGTCCGCGTCGAACTCCTCCGCGCGCAGGTCGGCGAGGGTCTCCCCGGGCAGCAGGGTCGGCACGGTCAGCTGGGCGACGCGCGAGGCCGACAGCGCCTCCGCCACCTCCGGATCGGCCCGGAACGCGCGCGCCCGCTCGGCGAAGATCAGGTAGTTGCGCATGCAGGCGGCGGCCGAGGCCCACACGCCGTCCTCGTCCTCGGTGCGCGCGGGCTTGAAGTCGAAGTGCCTCGGTCCTGCGTAGCCCGCGTGCTCCAGCAGGTCGACCAGGAAGAAGGCGGTCTTCACGTCGCCGTTGCCGAAGCGCAGGTCCTGGTCGAAGCGCGGCCCGTTCTGACCGTTGAGGTCGATGTGGAACAGCTTGCCCTGCCAGAGCGCCTGGGCCACCCCGTGCACCATCGACAGCCCGGCCATCTGCTCGTGCCCGACCTCCGGGTTCACGCCGACCATCTCAGGGTGCGCGAGCTGGCCGATGAAGCCCAGCGCGTGGCCGATCGTGGGCAGCAGGATGTCTCCGCGCGGCTCGTTCGGCTTGGGCTCCAAAGCGAACCGGATGGCGTAGCCCTTCTCGTTGACATACGCGCAGAGCAGGTCCAATGCTTCGGCGTAGCGCGCCAACGCGACACGCACGTCCTTGGCAGCAGGCGACTCCGCGCCCTCCCTGCCGCCCCACAGCACGTAGGTGGTGGCGCCGAGCTCAGCCGCGAGGTCGATGTTGCGGAGCACCTTGCGCAGCGCGAACCTCCTCACGTCGCGGTCGTTCGCGGTGAAGGCGCCGTCCTTGAAGACGGGGTGCGTGAACAGGTTCGTGGTGACCATCGGCGCCACGAGGCCCGTGGAGTCCAACGCCTTGCGGAACGCCTGAACGCGCTGATCCCGCTCGCGCTCATCCGCGCCGAACGGCACCAGGTCGTCGTCGTGGAAGGTGACTCCCCACGCGCCCAGCTCCGCCAGTTTCTCCACCGCGTGCACCGCGTCCATGGCGGGCCTCGTAGCGGTGCCGAACGGGTCGTTGCCGGGCCAGCCCACCGTCCACAGGCCGAAGCTGAACTTGTGCTCGGGGCGCGGGGTGTAGTCGTTCACGCGATGCCTCCAAGGTGTGGGACTTCGGTCGGGACGATCTCGGTTGGGGCGATCGAAGGGTCGGCGAAAACCCGGTCCAGGGCGGCATGCGCTCCCCCACGCACCGCAGCGGTGAACCCGAGGTCCGACAGCACGAGACGGCAGGAGCCGGTCGCCATGACCCGCTCAGCGAGTTCCCTCCGCGCGGGCTCGGCAAGCCATTCCCCGAGCAGCGCGAAGTAGCCGCCCAGCACGACGGCGGTGGGGTTGAGGACGTTGACCAGGATCGAGGCACCGACCCCGAGCGCTGAGCCGATCTCCGCCAGCGCCGTCCGCGTCCTCGCGTCGCCCTTGGCGGCCCTCGCCGCGATCACGCGCAACCGCAGTTCGAGGTCGTGCGTGGAGTCGCGGACCTCGTCACCCGGATCCGCCACAGCTCGCAGCAGGGCGGCGAGGCCGACCTGGGTCTCCCAACAGCCTCGCCGCCCGCAGCCGCACTCCGCCGGGGCGGGATTGAGTGGCATGTGCCCGACCTCGCCCGTGAACCCCGTGGCACCTCGGACCAGCCGGCCGTCCGCGATCACACCACCGCCCACGCCGACCTCGCCCGTGAGGTAGAGCAGGTCGCTGACCCCAGCCGCCACACCGACCGCGTGCTCAGCGAGGGCGGAGAGGTTGGCGTCGTTGTCCACGGAGATCGCTTCCGGTGCCAGATCGAGCCGACTCGCGAGCCGCTCCGCCACCGATGCTTCTCGCCAGCGCAGGTTCGGTGCGTGCTGGACGACGCCGTTCTCCACGTCGACGAGCCCCGGCACCGCCACAGTGGCCCCCGCGACCCAATTGCCCGCCTCCCGCATCACGGCGATGGCGTCGGCCGCGAGCTCCGCCAAGAGGTCGATCACCGCGACCTGGCCCAACTCCACGACGTCAAGGGGCACTCGCTTCGAGAAGAGCACCTGGTCGGTGAGGTCGAGAACCGCGACCGCCGCGTAGTTGACGTTGATCTCCAGCCCTACCCCGCACACCGCACGCGGCCTGAGCTCGACGAGCTGGCTCGGCCGCCCCACCGCGCCCGCCACGATCGCGCCGAGCTGGGCGAGGCGCCGCTGTTCGAGCTCGGCGACCAGGCTCGACGTGGTGGCCTTGTTCAGCCCCGTCCGGCGAGCGAGCAGGGCCCGCGACTGCGGTCCGTCGGAGCGCAGCGAGCGGAGCACCCGCGACAGGTTGAGCCGACGCAGACCGGTCTGGTCAACGGGTCGATCGGCCTGGCCTCGCATTGTCGCCCCATTTCGTTTGTTGGATCGACAAACTAAGTCGCTCTCGCTCCCGGGTCAACCGGGTCCGGGGGTGCAACGCGGGCTGTGAACCGCCGTCTCGCTTGTTCATTGCCGCGAGGCGGCGGTTCACAGCAGGTCAGTGGCCGTAGACCTGCTCGCGGGCCGCGCCGTAGGCCGCGCGCAGCTCCGCACCGATGTCGAGCGCGCCCGGCTCACACGCTGTGGACCGGATGGCCCACGTCGGCGGCTCCGCGGCCCCCGACAGTGCCCACGCGGCCTGCCGCGCCGCGCCCAGCGCCACGTACTCGGCGGGCTCTGGCACCTCGACGGGCAGGCCGAACAGCAGCGGCGCCACCGCTCGGACCGCGGCTGACCGCGCCGCGCCGCCCACGAGGAGCACCCGGCGGGCCTCGACGCCCTGCCGCCGGAGTGCGTCCAAGCCGTCGACGAGGCCGCCGAGCATGCCTTCGACCGCAGCCCTGGCCAGGTTCTCCGGCGTCATGTTGGCGCGCCGGAGCCCGATGAGGGTGCCGCTGGCGTCGGGCAGCTGCGGCGTGCGTTCCCCGTCCAGGTAGGGCAGCAGCACCAGGCCGCCCGCCCCTGGCTCGGCTCTGAGCGCGAGCTCGTCCAGCCCGGCCAGGTCGACCCCCAGCATCGCGGCGGTCGCGGTGAGCACGCGTGCGGCGTTGAGCGTGCAGACCAGCGGCAGGAACCGGCCCGTGGCGTCGCAGAATCCCGCGACGGCTCCGGTGGGCTCCGCGGTCGGCTGCTCAGCCACCGCGAACACAGTGCCCGAGGTGCCGAGGGACACGACGACATCGCCGGGTCCGGCCCCCAACCCCAGGGCCGCGCCCATGTTGTCGCCGGTCCCCGCGCCGAGCAGAGCACCGTCAGCGGTCCGCCCCGCCGCCTCCGCCGGGCCGAGCACCCGGGGCAGCTCGGGTGTCCGGCCGTCGAGGGCGGCGGTGAGCAGGTCGGGCAACCACTCGCCGGTCGCGGGCGAGAGGTACCCGGTGCCCGAGGCGTCACCGCGATCGGTCGCCGTCTCCGATCCCGGTGCCGCCAGCCGCCACGTGATCCAGTCGTGCGGCAGCAGGACCCTGCTCGTGCGGTCCGCGTTGGCGGGCTCGTGCTCGGCCAGCCACGCCAGCTTGCTCACCGTGAAGCTGGCGACGGGGACCGATCCGGTGCGTTCCGCCCAGCGCGTGGGCCCGCCGAACTCGTCCGTCAGTCGACGGGCCTGCGGCGCTGAGCGGTTGTCGTTCCACAGCAGCGCGGGACGGACGACCTCACCCGACGCGTCCAGGGTGACCATCCCGTGCTGCTGGCCTGCGACCGCGAGGGCCGCGACCGGCTCGGGCAGACCGGCCGTGGCCTCCGCGACCGCCTGCCGGGTGGCCCGCAACCACGCGTCGGGATGGACTTCCGTGCCGTCGGGGTGCGCGGCGCGGCCTTCGGCGAGCACCTGGCCGGAGGCGGCGTCGACGGCGATGGCCTTCGACGACTGGGTCGAGGAGTCGATCCCGATAACCACGGTCATGACGTCGGATCATGCGTCACCACCGTGGATCGGTGGAAGGGGCGGGCCCCTGGCAGTGCATGGGCTCGGCCAGGCTTCACCTCCTTTTCCGCTGCCCTGGTCGTCGTGCTCGGTCGGTGCTCCTCGACCAGATTGCTTCGGGTCCGGGTGGGATTCCAGTGGGGTGTCGCGATCTGTGGACAGGGGGTGGCGTTGTGGACAACTCACGCGTTGCCGGTGCTTTTCGCGGTCTGGTCGTCGGGGGTTTCTGGGATAATTCGAAGTGGGGGGTCCCCACGTATTCGGCCCCGGAACGGTCTCGCTGGACCGCGGCCGAGGTCACGATGCGTAATCGGCGGCGGTTGACTTGTCGCACAACCCGGTGATGGCGCCCGAGTTGTGGAGAATGGGGTTCGTGCCACCGGCCGACGAGGACAAGAACACCGGCACCCAGGAGCCGAGCGAGCGGTTGATCGCCGAGCGCTACCGGCTCACGCGGGTGATCGGACGCGGCGCCATGGGCACGGTGTGGGCCGCCTACGACGAGATGCTGCGCAGACAGGTCGCCGTCAAGGAGGTCCGCCTGCCGCCGGGGATGCCCCCGGAGGAGGCCGACGCCATGCGGGAGCGGACGCTGCGGGAAGCGCGGGCCATCGCCGTGCTCTCTCACCCGAACGTGGTCACCCTGTTCGACGTGGTCCGGCACGACGGCGAGCCGTTCGTGGTGATGGAGCTGCTGCCGTCGCGGAGCCTGGCGCAGCTGGTCCGCAAGCACGGCCCGTTGAACATCGCGCAGACCGCCGAGGTCGGCAACGCGCTCGCCGCCGCGCTCGCCGCCGCGCACGAAGCCGGTGTCACCCACCGCGACGTGAAGCCGGGGAACGTGCTGGTCGGGGCGGACGGCAGGGTCAAGCTGACCGACTTCGGCATCGCGCGCAGCGTCTCCGACTCGACCCTGACCAGCGCGGGGCTGCTGCTGGGCACCCCCGCCTACATCGCGCCCGAGGTGGCCTCCGGCGACCCGGCGTCGCCGAGCGCGGACCTGTGGGGGCTCGGCGCGACCCTGTTCGCCGCGATGGAGGGCACTCCGCCCTACGACGTCGAGGACGACCCGCTGGAAACCGTCACGCAGGTCGTGCACGGGGAGATCCCGCCGCCGAGCGACGAGGGCGTGCTCGGCGAGGTGATCCGCGGGCTGATGATCAAGAGCCCGGCCGGCCGGATGTCGCTGACCGAGGTGCGCCGGCGGTTGCACCCCCTGCTGCCGGAGCCCGGAACGCGCCTGTTCCCGCACGACGACACCGAGCAGTCCTTCGCGCCGAACCCGATCGTCGAGCAGGCCCGGCGGCGCGGGTCGGAGCGGCAGCGCGCGGTCGAGGAGTCGATGGCCAAGG
This sequence comes from Allokutzneria multivorans, assembly GCF_039537405.1. NCBI lineage: Bacteria > Bacillati > Actinomycetota > Actinomycetes > Pseudonocardiales > Pseudonocardiaceae > Allokutzneria > Allokutzneria multivorans. The sequence goes on from NZ_BAABAL010000005.1 coordinate 123,971, forward strand.
AGCTCGCGGCCGATCCGGGTCCGCTGCCCTTCATGCTGAGCGGTCCTCCACCGCCCCCTCCGCAGAAGCGCGGTGCGCGGGTGCTGGCGATCGTGGCGGCCGTCGTGCTCTTCGTGATGTCGGCGGGCGGCGGGTTCGCCCTGGCCAGGACGGTCGCGGGACAGGACGTCGTCCCGCAGCTCAGGACGCCGCCGTCCCCGGAGATCACGTCGGTCCAGTCGGCTCCGCTCGCCGCCTTCGTGCAGCGCAACGACGTGGCCCAGCTCGCCAAGGGCGATCCCGGCGGGGGCTTCAGCATCAACGTCCCCAAGAACTGGACGGACTTCCAGGAGCAGCGGCCCAGCTCCTCGATGCCGAGCACCTTGCTCAGGTTCGTCTCGACCGACGGGCGCAACGAGGTCGCGGTGGAGCGCTTCGCGGGCTTCTACCCGCACAACAAGATGGGCCGCTACGTCGACCAGCTCACCTCGGTCGCGAAGAACGACGGGGGCAGCTTCAACCTCCTCGTCCAACAACCCGCCACCGCGCAGAACTCCTACGAGCGCTCGCAGGAGTTGATCTACCGCACGATCTCGCCGAAGAGCGGCAAGTCCAACAGCAGGGGCCGGGCGTCGGGGGCCGAGGTGGCGCGCACGACCTACGCGCTGCTGCTGCCCAACGCCAAGGACCTGTGGGTGCTCAGGGTGACCGTGCCGACCGACTCCGAGGAGTGGGGCAAGACCGACCTCTACGACCGGATCGCGCCCACGTTCGCCATCGCCAGCTGACGCGGGCCATTAAGCTCCCCGGACGTGAGCATCGAGACCCGCGCGACCGCCGCCACCAGCGACGCGGACGCACTCAGCCCTGCCGTCGATCCCGAAGGCGCCGCCACCGCGGCCGCAGCGGCGCTGGCCCAGCGCACCGGAACCGACCGGCACGACATCGCCGTCATCCTCGGCTCGGGCTGGCGCCCGGCCGCCGACGTGATCGGCGAGCTCGTCTCCGAGGTCCCCATGGGCGAGCTGCCCGGGTTCGCCGCGCCGAGCGTCGTCGGCCACGGCGGCACCATCCGGTCCGTCCGGGTCGGCGAGAAGCGCGTGCTGGTGATGCTCGGCCGCACCCACTACTACGAGGGCAAGGGCATCCCGCAGACGGTGCACGGGGTCCGCACCGCGACCGCGGCGGGCTGCACCACCGTGGTGCTGACCAACGCAGCGGGCGGCCTGCGCCAGGGCATGCAGGTCGGCCAGCCCGTGCTGATCAGCGACCACCTCAACCTGACCGCTGCCTCGCCGCTGGTCGGGGCCAGGTTCGTGGATCTGACCGACCTCTACTCCAGCCGCCTGCGCGATGTGGCCAGGGAAATCGACGCGAGCCTGGAGGAGGGCGTCTACGCGGGCCTGCCGGGGCCGCACTTCGAGACGCCCGCCGAGATCCGGATGCTGCGCACGATGGGCGCGGACCTGGTCGGCATGTCCACCGTGCTGGAGGCCATCGCCGCGCGCGCCGCCGGTGCCGAGGTCTTCGGCCTGTCGCTGGTCACCAACCTGGCGGCGGGCATCACCGGTGAGCCGCTGAACCACGAAGAGGTGCTGGAGGCCGGGCGCGAGGCGGCGAGCCGCATGGGCACGCTGCTGCACGAGCTGGTGAGCCGGGCGTGACGCTGTCCCCGGAGCTGCGGGACCGCGCGTACCGCTGGATCGCCGACGACCTGGACGCCGCTGACCGCGAGGGGATGCAGCGGCTGCTCGGCAAGGCCATGGTCGGCGAGCAGCAGGCGATCGACGAGCTGGCCGACCGGATGCGCGCGCCCTTGAGCTTCGGCACCGCTGGGCTGCGCGGCCCCGTGCGCCCCGGCCCGAACGGCATGAACCGCGCTGTCGTGGTGCGCACGACGGCGGGGCTCGGCGAGTGGCTCGCGGCCTCGGGGAAGTCCGGCGGCATCGTCGTGGTCGGACGCGACGCGCGGCACGGTTCGGAGGAGTTCCACCGCGATGTGGCCGGTGTGCTCGCCGCGGCGGGCTTCGACGTGCGCGTCCTGCCCCGTCCGCTGCCGACACCGGTGCTCGCCTTCGCCGTGCGCAAGCTGAACGCCGTGGCCGGCGTCCAGGTCACCGCGTCGCACAATCCCCCTGCTGACAACGGTTACAAGGTCTACCTGGACGCGGGCTCGCAGATCGTGCCGCCCGCCGATCGGGAGATCGAAGCCGCCATCGCCAAGGTCGGCGCGGCGGTCGTCGTGCCGACCGCGCAGGGCTGGACGACGACCGGCGAGGACCTCGTTCAGTCCTATGTGGACAGAGCGGCCAGCTTGACGCGCAGCTCGGAGCGGGGACTGCGCATCGCGGCGACGACGCTGCACGGTGTCGGCGCGGAAACCCTGCGGGAAGTGTTGGCGCGCGCGGGTTTCACCGACGTGCACCTGGTCGCGGAACAGGAGCGGCCGGACCCGGACTTCCCCACGGTGAGCTTCCCGAACCCGGAGGAGCCCGGGGCGGCGGACCTGCTGCTGGAGCTGGCGTCCACTGTGGACGCTGACCTGGCCGTGGCGCTGGACCCGGACGCGGACCGTTGCGCGCTCGGCGTTCGGGAGCGCGACGGTTCCTGGCGCATGCTGCGCGGAGATGAGACCGGGGCACTGCTCGGCGAGCGCGTTCTGTCCACTTTGGACAGAACTGTGCACCCGGATCCGTTGGTAGCGGCCACGATCGTCTCCTCCGAGCTGCTGAGCGCAGTGGCGGCGAAGCACAACGCCCGCTACGACGCGACGCTGACCGGCTTCAAGTGGCTGGTGCGCGCGGGTGACGGGAACGGCACCGGACTGGTGTACGCCTACGAAGAGGCGATCGGTCACTGCGTCGACCCGGATGTGGTGCGGGACAAGGACGGCATCAGCGCGGCGGTGCTCGCGTGCGACCTGGCAGCGTCGTTGAAGGCGTCCGGGCGCTCACTGCTCGACGCGCTGGACGACCTGGCCGTCGACCACGGCCTGCACCTGACCGACCAGGTCTCCCTGCGGGTGGAGGACCTCGGCGTGATCGGCAGGACGATGGCCCGCCTGCGCGCCGAACCGCCGTCGGAGCTGGCCGGGATCGCCGTCACGGTCTCGGATCTGCGACCGAAGGCGGACGTCCTGACGATGCGGGGTGCTGGGCTGCGCGTTCTGGTCCGGCCGTCCGGGACCGAGCCGAAGGTCAAGGCGTACCTGGAGATCGTCGAGCCCGTCGCCGACGCGGCCGAACTGGACGAGGCCCGCGAGCGCGGCCGGAAGCGGCTTTCGGCGCTGCGCCAGGAGATCTCCGCACTGCTCGGCTGACACAGGAGGTCGCGCGGGCTCGACGAGGGCCCGCGCGACCTGGCCGACTCAGCCGTTGAGCAGGCCCATCATGTTCTCGGCGTAGCGCGTGCCCGCCACCCTGTCGGCAGGCACGGCAGAAGCGATCTGCGCCAGCTCGTCCGCGCTCAACTCGATCTCGGCCGAGGCGGCGTTCTCCTCCAAGTACTTGCGGCGCTTGGTTCCCGGGATCGGCACCACGTCATCGCCCTGGTTCTGCACCCACGCCAGCGCGAGCTGTCCGGGCGTGACACCGCGAGCGGACGCGAGTTCGCGCACCGCTTCGACGATCGCGGCGTTCTTGGCCAGGTTCTCCTCGCTGAAGCGGGGCTGACCGACGACGCGGAAGTCACCGCTGTCGAAGTCGCTGGTCTTGGTGAAGCGGCCGGTGAGGAAACCGCGACCGAGCGGCGAGTACGGAACGATCCCGATACCCAGCTCACGGCAGGCCGGAAGGACCTCGGCCTCGATGTCGCGCGTCCACAACGACCACTCGGACTGCACCGCGGAGATCGGGTGCACGGCGTGCGCGCGCCGGATCGTCGCCGCACTCGCCTCGGAGAGGCCGAGGTAGCGGACCTTGCCCTCGGCGACCAGTTCGGCCATCGCGCCGACGGTCTCCTCAATGGGCGTCTTGGGGTCCACTCGGTGTTGGTAGTACAGGTCGATGTGGTCCACGCCGAGCCGCTTCAGCGACGCCTCGACCGACTGCCGGACGTAGGGGGCGTCACCGCGCACACCGCGCTCGTGCGGGTCGGCGGTGCGCACGATGCCGAACTTGGTGGCCAGCACGACCTGGTCGCGCCGGTCGGCGATGGCGCGACCGACCAGCTCCTCGTTGCGGTGCGGGCCATAGATGTCGGCGGTGTCCAGGAACCGCACGCCGAGCTCGATGGCCCGGTGGATCGTGGCGATCGACTCGCGGTCGTCGGTGTCGCCGTAGAAGTCGCTCATCCCCATGCACCCGAGGCCCTGTGCGGACACCTCCAGCGCGCCGAGCGTGCGAGTGGGCAGCTTGCTCATGCCGTGGCCTCCTGGGCGAGCGGGGTCAGCTCGGCAACCCTGCGCTCGATCATCTCGTAGTTGTCGATCTTGTAGTCCAGCGTGCTCAGGCACATCTGCAGCTCGGCGATGCGCTCCCGCACCGAGGTGCGCTGCTCCAGCAGGATCTGCTTGCGCGGGCCGGCACTGGAGGTGCCGAAGCGCCGCAGCCTGGCGTACTCGCACATCAGGCGGATCGGCATCCCGGTCATCCGCAGGCAGGACAGGAAGCCCACCCAGCCGAGGTCGTCCTCGGAGTAGCTGCGCCTGCCGCCCGAGTCGCGCGCCGGTGGATCGATCAGCCCGATGCGCTCGTAGTAGCGGAGGGTGTCCATGGACAGCCCTGTGCGTTCTGCCGCTTCGGCGATCGAGTAGCTCACGGGAACGACGGTAGAAGTTGGAGTGCGCTCCAGGTCAAGCTCATTCCGGGGAAATCAGCCCAGCTCACCCTTTGCCACGGCCCAGCCCTCGAAGCGCGCGGCCACGTCGGCGACCTCGAACTCACCCCTGCCCACCTCGCGGACGATCTTCAGCGCGTCGTCCTCGTCGGCATCGATCCACCAGCCGTTGATGTCGCAGAGCGTGACGGCGGCCACCCACGCCAGCCGCCAGTTGCCCTCGACCAGCGGGCGGGTGCAGACGATGGAGTCGAGCACCGCGGCGGCCTTCAGCCAGAGCGTCCCGTACGCCTCGACGCCGAGCACGGCCGCCCTCGGCCGGTGCGCGGCCGCGTCGAGCAGGCCGACGTCGCGCACGACGAGGTCACCGCCGGTCACGGCGGTTGCCAGCACCAGCAGGTCGCTGGCGTCCAGGTAGGAGATCACTCGGCCTTTTTCCCGTGGTCGACGTGGCTGTCTGACGATATCGGGGGTCACTGACAGTGGACGCGGGATCGGCCATTCGGGCTGCCGTGCATAGAGGACTTGAATCCAGCGACGAACTAGGAGATTTCTCAAGTGCGGCAACATAAACTGGCTCGTTGGCCAGCCGCGCGGACCTTGCGGTCAGGTGGGACCGAGCCGGTCGAGCAGGGCACCGTAGCGCGGCATCACGCGGGCCAGGACCTCGGTCAGCTGACGCTCCTTGTTCAACCGCGACCAGCGGTCGGCAAGGGCGAGGCGGACCACGTCCTGCTTCGATCGCCCCTCCGCGGCGGCGAGCTCGTCGAGTTGCCGATTCTCGTCCTCGCTCAACCGCAGCGTCATCGCCATGCGCGGGATGGTACCGCCGTGGTATCACTGATCACCAGGTCACGCGGCGCACCGAAGTTTTAAAACAGTGTTCCTCTATCCTGCCGGAGTGCCACGACCCAAGGTTCACGACGACGCGCTCCGCGCCCGCCTGCTCGACCGCGCGGCGGAGACCCTGTCAACGCACGGGCCGGAGGGGCTCAGCCTGCGCAAGCTCGCCGCCGACGTCGGGACCTCCACCACCGCCGTGTACTCGCTCTTCGGCGGCAAACCCGCGCTGCTGCGCGAGCTCTACCTCGAGGCGTTCCGCAGGTTCGGCGAGCGACTGTCCACTGTGGAGCGCACGGGGGACCCCGTCGAGGACCTGGTCCAGCTCGGCATCGCCTACCGGGAGAGCGCACGGGCCGACCCGCACCTCTACTCGATCATGTTCTCCACCATGGTCCCCGGCTTCGAGCCGGACACCGAGGCCACCCAGCGGGCGGTGAGCACGTTGCGGCCGCTGATGGAGATGGTGCGCGCCGGGATCGACTCCGGGCACTTCGCGGGCTACCGCGCCGAAGAGATCGCGCTGGCCTCGTGGGCGCTGGTGCACGGGCTGGTGTCGCTGGAGTCCAGGGACCACATGCCGCCGGGGATCGACGTCACCGCCAACTTCGAGACCGTGCTGCGGGCCCAGGCGCGCGGCTGGTGCTCGGCGCCGGAATAGCGGAGGGGCTCGGGATACCCCGCCGCCAACGGTTCCCCGAGCCCCACCAGGACTGTCCACTGAGGACAGCCCGCCTAGCGCACCCTCATCGCAGCCCGGTGTCGAGCGCGGTCATGAGGGTGCCGTCATCGCCGTCGAGCGACCAGATCATGGCTCCGCCGAGCCCTTTCGCCTTGACGTACTCCATCTTCTTGCCGATCACCCACGCGTCGTCGAAGGACCACCACTGCCCGTTCGCGAACGCGTAGGCCGCAACGGCCTGCTCGTCGTGGTGCACGGTCGGGAACTGGGCCTTGAGGTTCTTGTAGGCCCGCGTTCCCGCCTCCGCGGCGAAGTCACCGGGAGCAGCGCCGTTGGCGGTCTGCCACTCCCCCTTCTTCCCGCCGTCGCTCACCTGCTGCCAGCCGCGACCGTAGAAGGGCACGCCCAGCACCAGCTTCTTCGGGTCGATGCCCGCGTCTGTGTAGATCTTCAACGCCACGTCGACGCTGAACTTCGTGGCGTACGGGTCGTCGACGTCGGTGTGCAGGTTCGCGTGGTGCCCGGTGCGGTTGGGCTCCCACGAGTTGTCGCTGCCCGCGCCGTGGAAGTCGTAGCCCTGGAAGTTGAACAGGTCGAGGCTGTTCGCCACCCTGGCCATCTCCCAGCCCGCGGAGGCCAGCGCTGGAGCAGCCGGGGTGAAGGCGGTCAGCAGGTACTTCTTGCCGGAGGTGGAGCCGAGCGCGTCGAGCTGGCGGCGGAACTCCTCGATCAGCAGCGAGTTGTTGACCTTGTCATCGGGCCCGAAGTGGTTGCCAGGGTGGCCTTCCGCGCCCGGCCACTCCCAGTCGAGGTCGAAGCCGTCGAAGATGTTCGCCCCGGTCGCGGGCCCGCCCATGTCGTAGTGCTTCGGCAGGTTTCCCTTGATGTACATGTCGATGCAGGAGGACACGAGCTTCTTGCGCGAGGCGTCGGTCTTCGCGGCGTCGGAGAAGAACTTCGAGTACGTCCAGCCGCCGAGCGAGAGGAGCACCTTCAGGTTGGGGTGCTTGGCCTTCAGCTTGCGCAGCTGGTTGAAGTTGCCCTTCAGCGGACCGGTTCCCGCCCAGCCGCCGTCCCCGACGCCGTCCACGCTCTGCGCGGCGTCGAAGGGCCAGACGTAGTCGGCGGTGGAATCTCCCGCACCTGTCCCCTGGTCGGGGTCGGCGGGATTCGAGCTCGTCGGCTTGGTGACCGCGAAGCACGTCAGGTCCGTCGGGTGGATGTTGGCGAAGGAGTAGTTGAGGTGCGTCAGTTTCGCCGCCGCGCCGGAGGTGTCCAGGTTCTTGATGAAGAACTTCCGCTCGTAGATGCCCCACTGCGGGAAGTACCCGACGCGCACGCGCCCTTCGGCTCCAGGCTTTCCGGTGCGTCCGGACACGGAAGTGCTGTGCGCGGAAGCGTTCCCGGCTCCGTCCTTGGCGCGGACGGTGAACGCGTAGTCGGTCTCGGGGGTCAGCCCGCTCGCGGTGAACGTCGTGTCGGGCGTGCTCCCCACGGAGGCCACGCCTCGGAAGACTTCATAGCCCGTGACGCCCACATTGTCAGTGGATGCGTTCCAGCGCAAGGAGATCGTGGTGGCGCTCGTGCCGGAGACGGTGAGGCCGCCGGGCGCGCTGGGCGCCTCGGTGTCCGGCGCGCCGCCCTCGCAGGGCTGGCCGTTGAGGCGGCAGTTCGCCGGGCCGCCGTTGCCGATCCCGTTGAAGCCGAAGGAAACCGAGGCGCCGACGCCCACGGCTCCGTTGTACTCGCGGTTGGTGAAGGAGTAGCGGTCGCCCGCACGGGTGAGCAGGGTGTCCCAGTACGCGCCGACGCTCGTTCCCGCGGGCAGGTCGAACTCGACCTTCCACCCGTTCAGCGCGGTCGTGCCGCCGTTGGTGATCGTGACCAGGCCGGTGAAACCACCGTCCCAGCTGGAGGTCTTGGTGAACGTCGCCGTGGGGGTCGTCGCGGCCTGCGCGGGGGCGGACACGAGCCCGAGCACGACGACGGCGCCCGCGCAGAGCGCGAGCAACGGCTGCCATCGCTTGCGGTACATGATCGATCGCTCCAGGGGTGCAGGGCGGCGGAGCGGAATCTGTTCGCGGATGTGTACAGCAGACGATGTGGTCCAGACCACAACTCGTCAAGGTCTAGACCACCGCGCTCACTCGATCGGCGCAGCCTTGACCCGCGCGCGGCGGCGGGCCAAGATCGGATTCGCTATATGTTTTTCAAGTAGCCGGGGGACGCGCGATGACCGGGTTCGACCGAGGGGCGGGGTCAGACCGCGCCGTACTGGCGGTCCCCCGCGTCGCCGAGTCCGGGGACGATGAAGCCGGAGTCGTTGAGCCGCTCGTCCACGCTCGCGGTGACCACGCGCACCGGCAGCTTGGCCGCTTCCAGGGTGCGGATCCCCTCGGGCGCGGCCAGGGTGCACACGGCGGTGACGTCGGTGGCGCCGCGATCGGTGAGGAGCGTGATCGTGTGCACCATCGAGCCACCGGTGGCGAGCATCGGGTCGAGCACCAGCACCGGGCGGCCCGCGAGGTTCTCCGGGAGCGAGACCATGTACGGCGTCGGCTGCAGGGTCTCCTCGTCGCGGGCGAGGCCGACGAAGCCCATCTGCGCGTCCGGGATCAGCTTGTGGGCCTGGTCGGCCATGCCGAGGCCCGCGCGCAGCACCGGGACCAGCAGCGGCGGGTTCGCGAGGCGGAAGCCCGTCGTCCTGGCCACCGGCGTGTGGATGCGCTCCTCCGCGACGGGAGCGTCCCGCATGGCCTCGTAGATCAGCATGACGGTCAGCTCGTGCAGCGCGGCGCGGAAGGCCGCGCTGTCGGTGCGGGCGTCACGCATGGTGGTGAGCCGGGCCTTGGCCAGCGGGTGTTCGACGACGAGCACGTCCATGACCACAGACGTTAGCCGGAGAAGGGGTGCTGATGTACGACGTGATCTACAGCGGGGCACGGCAGCGGATCACCGCCATCGCGCGAACGCTGGACGACGAGCAGCTGGGGCGAGCTGTTGCCGCCTGTCCGGAATGGACTGTCCGGGCGTTGATCGCGCACCTGTGCGGAGTCGCGCACGACGCCGCGACCGGGCGGCTCGACGGCGCTCCGGGCACCGAGTGGACCGAACGGCACGTCGGGGAGCGGCTGGACAGGCCGGTCGAGGAGAACCTCGCGGAGTGGGCGGGCTTCAGCGAGAAGCTGGAGCGGGGCCTGCGCTCGAAGAAAGCGCAGCTCCAGCTGGTGCACGACATCACCCAGCACGAGGCCGACCTGCGCTCGGCGCTCGGTCTGGAGCGGCTGCCGGAGGCGGCGTGGCGGCCGATGCTGGAGCACATCGGCGGCGCGGTCGGGCACTACCACGAGCAGCCGTGGGCGCTGGTCGTGCGCGCGGACGGCTCGGAGTGGCGGATCGGCGACGGCGAGCCCGCGGCGACGGTGGAGGCGGAGCCCTTCGAGCTGTGGCGCGGGTTCTTCGGCAGGCGCAGCCCCGAGCAGATGCGCGCGTGGGCGTGGGACCGGACACCCGATGCCGAGCACCTCGACGCGATCCTGGTGTTCCCCGCGCGCTCGGATGCCTTGGTGGAGAACTAAATCGAGGGTCCACCGGTGGCGCGTCCGGTGGACCCTCGTGTCTAGCCCGGCCTGCCTCGGCACACCGGCTACTCCACAGTAACCGGCGACGACGTGAGCCACCAACGACTTGATGAACACTTAAGAAAAGGAATCACCGAATGGCCTATTGGCGATCGCCGGACCTGCGGTGGTCACGCTCTCATGCCGGTAGGGCCGATGTGACCAGTGCCATCGGAGAGCACTCTCGGCGCACGGTTGTCCCCAGGTGCGCCTCCTGTGAGCTGGGCGGATGAGTTGTCCACAGGTCCGGCTCAACGGGCTGGACGGCCGATGACCACGCCCTAGACTCCTGGCCATGGCCGCACCGTCACCGCCGACGGCTGCCGAGTCCGCGGACACCCCCGCGAACCGCCAGCCGCCGCACATCCCGGGACTTCCCCCAGAGCTGGCAGACGCCACCAGGGACGACGCCGCGCTGCGTCGGTTCCTGCACGGACTGCCCGGCGTCGACCAGGTCGGACTGGAGCAACGCGCCGCGACGCTCGCCACGCGCAGCATCAAGAAGGCGTCCAAGCTCTGGGCGATCGACACCGCCATCAGGATGGTCGACCTGACCACCCTCGAGGGCGCCGACACCGCGGGCAAGGTCAGCTCGCTGTGCGCGAAGGCCCGCCGCCCCGACCCCGAGCGCCCCGACGTGCCGCAGGTCGCCGCGATCTGCGTCTACCCGGACATGGTGGAGACGGCGGTGCGCGAGCTGAAGGGCGCCGACATCGGCGTCGCCAGCGTGGCGACCGCGTTCCCCTCCGGCCGCTCGTCCCTGGCGATCAAGCTGGAGGACACCAGGATCGCCGTGGACGCGGGCGCGACCGAGATCGACATGGTGATCGACCGGGGCGCGTTCCTGTCCGGCCGCTACGGCCAGGTCTACGACGAGATCGTCGCGATCAAGGCGGCCTGCGGCGACGCGCACCTCAAGGTCATCCTGGAGACCGGCGAGCTGTCGACCTACGACAACGTGCGCCGCGCGTCGTGGCTGTCGCTGCTCGCGGGCGGTGACTTCATCAAGACCTCGACCGGCAAGGTCTCCCCCGCCGCGACCCTCCCGGTGACGCACCTGATGCTGCAGGCCGTCCACGACTGGAAGAACCAGACCGGGCAGCTGCGCGGGGTCAAGCCCGCGGGTGGCATCCGCGCCACCAAGGACGCGATGCGCTACCTCGTCGCCGTGCACGAGGTCGCCGGTCAGGAGTGGCTGGACCCGAAGCTCTTCCGCTTCGGCGCGTCCAGCCTGCTCAACGATCTGCTGATGCAGCGGCGGACCCAGCTCGAGGGCCACTACAGCGGCCCGGACTATGTGACGGTGGACTGAGATGACACAGCTCTGGGAGTACTCCCCGGCACCGGAGTCGCGGGACATCGCCAACCTCAAGCCGAACTACCGGATGTTCGTCGACGGTCAGTTCGTCGAGGGCGAGGGCGAACCGCTGAAGACGGTCAACCCCTCGACCGAGGAGGTGCTGGCCGAGGTCAGCACGGCCTCCAGCGCGGACGTGGACCGCGCCGTCAAGGCCGCCCGCCGCGCCTACGACAAGGTGTGGGGCCGGATGCCCGGCAGCGAGCGGGCCAAGTACCTGTTCCGCATCGCCCGGCTGATCCAGGAGCGCGGCCGCGAGCTCGCGGTGCTGGAGAGCCTGGACAACGGCAAGCCGATCAAGGAGTCGCGCGACGTCGACGTGCCGACGGCCGCGGCGCACTTCTTCTACCACGCGGGCTGGGCCGACAAGCTCGACTTCGCGGGCTACGGGCCGGACCCGAAGCCGCTCGGCGTCGCTGGGCAGGTCATCCCGTGGAACTTCCCGCTGCTGATGCTGGCGTGGAAGATCGCGCCCGCGCTGGCCTGCGGCAACACCGTGGTGCTCAAGCCCGCCGAGACCACGCCGCTGACCGCGCTGGTCTTCGCCGAGATCTGCCAGCAGGCCGGTCTGCCAGCGGGCGTGGTGAACATCCTGCCCGGCGCCGGTGACGTCGGCTCGGAGATCGTCAACCACGCGGGCACCGACAAGATCGCCTTCACCGGCTCGACCGAGGTCGGCAAGCTGATCCAGCGCTCGCTGGCCGGGACGGGCAAGAAGCTCACCCTGGAGCTGGGCGGCAAGGCGGCGAACATCGTCTTCGACGACGCGCCCGTCGACCAGGCCGTCGAGGGCATCGTCAACGGCATCTTCTTCAACCAGGGCCACGTCTGCTGCGCCGGTTCGCGGCTGCTGGTCCAGGAGTCCATCGCCGAGGAGGTGATGGAGAAGCTGCGCTACCGCGTCTCCACGCTGCGCATCGGTGACGCGCTGGACAAGAACACCGACATCGGCGCGATCAACTCGCAGGAGCAGCTGGCCCGCATCCGCGAGCTGACCGCCTCCGGCGAGGCCGAGGGCGCCGACCGCTGGACGAGCTCGTGCCCGTTGCCGGACAAGGGTTTCTTCTTCGCGCCGACGGTGTTCTCCAACGTGCACCAGGCCATGCGCATCGCCCGCGAGGAGATCTTCGGCCCGGTGCTGTCCGTGCTGACCTTCCGCACCCCGGACGAGGCCGTCGCCAAGGCCAACAACACCCCGTACGGGCTGTCCGCGGGCATCTGGACCGAGAAGGGCTCCAGGATCCTGTGGATGTCCCAGAAGCTGCGGGCCGGTGTGGTGTGGGCCAACACCTTCAACCGGTTCGACCCCACCGCCCCGTTCGGCGGCTACCAGGAGTCCGGTTTCGGTCGTGAGGGCGGCCGCGCGGGACTGGAGGCGTATCTCGATGTCTGACGGGCGTATTGGCGTGACCAAGACCTACAAGCTGTACGTGGGCGGGAAGTTCCCGCGCTCGGAGTCCGGGAGGGTCTACCCGGTCAACGACGCCAAGGGCACCTTCCTCGCCAACGCCGCGCACGCCTCGCGCAAGGACGCCAGGGACGCGGTCGCCGCGGCCCGCAAGGCGTTCTCCGGCTGGTCCGGCGCGACCGCGTACAACCGCGGCCAGGTGCTCTACCGCGTCGCGGAGATGCTGGAGGGCAGGCGTGAGCAGTTCGTCGCGGAGGTCTGCGCCGCGGAGAACGTGAACGCGAAGAAGGCGGAGTCCATTGTGGACGCTGCCGTGGACCGATGGGTCTGGTACGCGGGGTGGACCGACAAGGTCGCCTCCGTGCTCGGCGCGTCCAACCCGGTCGCGGGGCCGTACTTCTCGTTCTCCGTGCCCGAGCCCACCGGCGTCGTCGCGGTGCTCGCCCCACAGGCCTCCTCGCTGTTGGGCCTGGTGAGCGTGGTGGCTCCGGTGATCGCGACCGGCAACACCTGCGTCGTGGTGTCCAGCCACCACCGCCCGCTGCCCGCCGTGACGCTGTCGGAGGTCATGGCGACCTCGGACCTGCCGGGTGGTGTGGTGAACCTGCTCACCGGCAACGCCGCTGAGCTCGGCCCCTGGCTGGCCTCGCACGCGGACGTGAACGCGCTCGACCTGTGCGGTGCTCCCGAGGTGATCCGCGCCGACCTGGAGCGGACCGCGGCGGGCACCGTCAAGCGGGTGCTGCGCGCCTCCGCCAAGGAGCCGGACTGGACCCGCAGGCCCGATATCACCAGGCTGCGCGCGTACCTGGAGCACAAGACGGTCTGGCACCCGATGGGAGTCTGATCCACCGCTTCGGCCACGATGTGCCCCACAGTCCGCGGACCGTGGGGCACATCGTCTTCGAAGGGGTTGTCCAAGGTGGAAGAACTCGACGCCGGCGGCATCGCCGAAGTGATCGCGGCGATGCTCAGCGGCTCGCACGGCCTGCGCACCGAGCGCACCGGCTCCGTGGTGGCGCTGGTCGACCTCGACCTGGAGATCGCCGTCGAGGAGGCCGAGCACGCTCCTGACGGCGCGTACGTGCGGCTGCCCTTAGGTGTGCGCTGCACTGCCTGGGAGGAGGGCTACGCCTGGGACCAGGCCGTCGGTGTGCGCACCGACGAGGCCCACCCGCTCGCCGACGCGCTGATGTACTGGGTGAACAACGTGCTCCCGGTGTTCATCGCCATTCAGCAGCCCGACCACTCGCTGGCCGAGGCCGTGTTCCACCAGCTCGGCGCGGACGGCGAGGGCCGCCCCACCGAGCTGTTCGCCGGTCCCGTCGACTGGCGCGACTTCGGCGGCATCGAGGGCGGCTTCGCCGACGTCGCCCGCGAGCGCCCGCCGACCCTCGTCGTGGCCGAGCGCCTGATGAGCGAGGGCCAGCTGCCCAACCGGCCCGTGTGGTTCTACAGCCTGTGCGGCCGCACCTCCGGCGAGAACGACGACACCGTCGAGGTCGTGCTGAACAACAACGACGTCAGCGGCCACTTCGTCGACGTCGCCGAGCACCTGCCCTGGGGTACCGGCCACGGCACCGTGAAGTCCTGGGCGCTGCTCGTCCCCGCCGCCTGACCCTCACTCCGGCCGGGTCAGCGCGGCGATGCGCTGAGCGATCGCTTCTTCGACCGTGATTTCCCCGTACGCCACGGCACGCACGGCCGCCACGCCCTCCGGGGAGATCTCCCTTCCCGACGACCTGGCGCTGGCAACGGCTTCGCCGAACGCTGTCTCCGGGTCGTCCTCAGTCACAGCTTCCAGATCAGCATTCCTCCTCTCGTCGTCACGGGGCGGTAGCGGCCGACCGCCGCGTCGGTCTCCAGCGCGTCGGCGATGCCGCTGAGGAGCGCGGTGAGGCCCTGCCACTCGGGCGGGTGCGCGACGCCCCACTGGTGGCTGAAGGCGAACAAGCAACCGTGCAGCGGCCCGGGACGCAGGTCGACGGCGAGGTCGTAGTTGCCGCCGTCCGTGCCGATCGGGACGAACGCGGGGTGCCAGCCAGCACCCGGGCTACCGGCGGAGTCGTCGGGCCGGGGGCCGCTCGTGTGCCGCCTGGTCCACTCCCGCCACGCGCTGACCGACCCGATCGGCCGGTACGGGATGTAGCCGTGCGGCAGGACCGGGTGCAGGCCACCGCCGCAGCTCGCCCACCACTCGTGCAGCTCCTGCGGCAGCGCACGCCCCATCGCCCGCTCGGCGGCGCGCACGTCCGCGTCGGTCGCGGGTGGCAGCAGCTCCTTCGCGGTGGCTGGAGCCCGCACGGTGAGGATGCGGGTGATCCGGTTCCAGCTCCCGGGAACAGCTGTCGTCGAGCCCATGGCCGGATGCTGGCAGACACCCCTGACAATCCCGGGTGTCGCTCCCTCACTCGCGTGAATCCCGCGCATTCCAGGACAGCGGGCGACGGGGTGCGGCAGCCTGGGTCGCATGGTGGAGCAGGGTTTCAAGGTCGATCCGGCCACGCTGACGAGTTACTCGACGGCTGCGCCGGGGCTGGCCGACGAGCTCGGCAAGGTGGGCAGCGCGACACTGGGCCCGATCACCTCCCTGCCCGCCGACGCCTTCGGCAGGATCGGCGCGGAGGTCGGCGTCGGCCAAGCCTTCCAGCAGGCGGCCAAGGCGACCGTGGACGGGGTGGCCGCCGCGTCGGCGGGGCTGACAGGGCTCGCGGGCTCGGTCGCGGGGGCGTTGAAGGCCTACCAGCGGCAGGACGCCGACCACGCCGCGCTGATGCGCCGAACCCAGGCTCAGGGGTGACGGCGTGGCGGACGCCGCAGGATTGATCGAACCGCTCGTCCGGCCACTGCGCGAGCACCTGGCGAAGCTGGCCGGGGACACGGGGAGCGCGAGCAGGGCGGCGGAGTCGCTGGGCTCGGCGAAGACGGCGATCGCCGACGTGAAGTCCCGGCACGGAGCGCAGGTGCGCACGGCCATGGGTGGTTGGTACGGGGACCGGGCCAACGCGTTCCAGGGCAGGGTCGCCACGCTCGACGGAGGCCTGGACCGGTTGTCGGGCAACTGCGCGAGCGCGCAGGGCACGGTCGCGGGAGCGGTTGGCGCGGTCACCACGGGCCGCAAAGCGATCCAGGGCCTGCTGGACGAGTTCGTCGGCTGGGCGAAACCGGCCTTCGAAGCGGCGATCGCGGCGCAGAAGGGCGGCGACACCAACGCCGTGCGCGAAGCGACCGCCAGGGCCTTCGGCAGGTCGGCGCTCTACGTCGAGAAGTCGGCGGCGGAGCTGAAGAAGGTCTCCGACCACCTGACCGAGGCGGCGGCGCGGTTGCGGGCGCTGCAACCCGCTGATCCTGGTGCGCTCACAGGACTCGGCACTCCGCTCGGCGGCAACGGCGTCGTCGAGACCCAGGGTGCGGGCGGCTCGCCGATCGCCCCGCCAGCGCCTCCGGAGAGCCCGGGCGGCGGCTCGGGTGGCGGAGGTGGTGGTGGAGGCGGTCACAGCGGCGGAGGCGGTGGTGGCGGAGGCGGGCGGCCGAACCTGCCGGTGGCGATCCCGCCGCAGCCGGGCTCCGGGGTCGACATCAACCTGCCCGGCGGGCACACCGTGCAGGCGCCGAACCCGGTGGCAGCGGCGGCGGTGCGCAACGCGCTGTCGGTATTGGGAACGCCGTACGTCTGGGCGGCCTCGGACCCGCCGAGGGCCACGGACTGCAGCGGATTGACGAAGTGGGCGTACGGCAACGCCGGGCTCGACCTGCCGAGGCACTCGGCGGCGCAGGCGGTCGGCGCGTCGGTGCCGCCGGGACAGCTGCTGCCGGGCGATCTCGTGGTGTGGCGCGGCCACGTGGCGATGTACATCGGCGACGGCCAGATGGTCGAGGCCGGGGACCCGGTGCAGATCCGGCCGTTGCGCACGACCAACTCCGGCATGCCGTTCGTCGGTTTCTACCGGCCGACGGGTTGAGAGCGAGCTGATCATGGACGACGTCACCCGCGCGGCAGCGGGCATCAAGGCCACCGAAGAACGCCTCGCCCGCGTCGGGCCTGTCGCCGGCCGGGCGACCTCCGGCGACGGCGAGGTCGTGGTGGAGGTGTCGCCCGGCGGAGGCCTGCGCGAGGTCCGGATCGGCCCGGACGCCCTGCGGATGAACACCGACGCGCTGGCGAGGGAGATCCTCGCGCTGGCCAGGCGCGCGGAGCGCGTCGCGGGTGGGCAGTTGCACCACGCGGTCAGCGGAGTGCTGGGCAGAACGGCGCAGGAAGAACTGGTCGCGCTGGGCATCGAGCGCGCGGAGGACGAGGGCGACGACGAAGCCGGGCCGCTGCTGAGGAGGCCGTTGTGAGCACACCGGAACTGATCGCTTCAGCGGAGCAGCTCAGGGACAAGGCAGCCGAGCTGGAGCGCACACTGGCCACGGTCTGCGCGACGGCGACGAGCGCGGACGGCTTGGTGGAAGCCACGGTGACCGCACGCGGACGCCTGGTCGGACTGCGGCTGCACCCGCACCCCGTCCACATGGGCCAGAGGCTCGGCGAAGAGATCGTCCAAGTGGCCCGAGCAGCCGCGGAACAAGCCAACCAGCTGGCGTACAACGCGATGGCACCCGTGCTCGGCGATGAGCTGACCGCGGCGATCGAGGCCTTCGCGGGGCCCGCCCCGGAGCGTGAGCGGGTGGCCGAGGACGTGCCGGTGAGCGGCGATTTCCCGGACGCGCCAACGGACTCCGCCGATGTGGTGGACGAGGACGACGTGTTGACCTTCGACGTGTCCTCGCTGCGGTCGGACCGGTGAACCGCATGATCTTGGCCACCCCGTAGGCTGCGCCCCGGAAGAAGTCCGCTGACCCGGAGGCATGGATGGCGCAGGACATCGTCCCGATCGAGCTCGTCCTGCCCAAGGGCGACCTGCTCACCCTGTGGGCACCGCGCTGGCGCGAGGACGGCGAGGAGTGGGAGGCGTTCCTCGGTCACGAGGAGGACCTCTACGCCTTCCCGGACGCTGCCCAGCTCGCGGCGTACACCCGCACCGCGACCGAGCACGACCTCATCGACCACCCGGCCTGGCACGTGGTGCCCGCGCTGAGCGTCGGCGAGCTGGTCCCCGAGGAGGACCACCGCTACGACCTGGTCGGCGTGCCGGAGCTGGTCGCGGAGGAGCCGGACACCTGGACGATCGGCGACCTGGCCGACATCGTCGCGATCCTGCGCTCGCTCGCGGACGTGTGCGATCTGGAGATCGTGCACGAGGTGCTGGACAGCGCCGCCGGGTTCAGCGTCCTGCAGCAGGGCACCTTCCCGTTCACCGGCCGCGAGGGCGAGGCGCGCTGGAACGAGGTCGCCAAGGTCGTCGACGAGCGCTGGGACGAGGTGCTCGACGCGATCGACACCCTGATCAGCACGCCGGAGGCGGACGAGAAGGCGCTGGCCACCGCGCAGGAGGAGCTCGCGGCCTACGAAGAGGCGGCGGCGGAGGCCGAGCCCGAGGAGATCGACGAGGAGGAGTCCGACGAGGACTCCGACGAACCGATCGGTTTCTGGGGCGAGGTCGGCATCGACCCGATCAAGATCATCACCAGCCAGGCCGAGTACTACACGCTGCGCTGCTACCTGCCGGTCGACGACCAGGAGGAGCGCCCGGTCTTCCTCGGCTCCGACGGGCAGATCGACGTGTTCACCTCGGCCCGCGCGCTGGCCCGCCACCTGGCCGACAACGCGGCGGCCGACCCGACGCGCAACCAGCTCGCCGAGGTCTCGACCTGGGAGGACGTCCTCTCCAAGGCCACCGGCGGGGAGCTGGAGGTCGAGGTCCACCAGAGCAACGTCTACGTGCTCAACGGTGTCGCCGACGACATGGCCGAGGGCCCGGAGTCGATGGACCCGACGCAGCTGGAGCTCGCGGTCGAGCTGCTGACCGACGCGGCGCAGTGGGCAGACGACGACCGCGTGGCCAACGCGCTGTCCTCCTCGGAGCCGCTGGGCTGGATGGTCTCCTTCGTGCTGCGGCCCGACCCCACGCGGCTCGCGCCGAGCGCGCCGTTCACCGCCGAGGTCGGCGTCTGGCAGGAGTTGGTCGGCAACCTCGAAGACCGGCTCCGCAAGCACTGAGCAGAGAACGAAAAAGGGCCCCCGCCGAATGTGGCGGGGGCCCTTTCTCTTTGTGGGATCAGCTTTGCGGGATCAGCCGATCAGTTCGGCGTATCCCGGCTTGATCACGTCGTTGATGAGCGCGAGCCGCTCGTCGAATCCGAGGAACGACGACTTCATCGCGTTCACCGTGAACCACTGCATGTCGGCCCAGTCGTATCCGAATGCCTCGTGCAGCGCGGCGAACTCACCGGAAACGGTGCAGTTGCTCATGAGCCTGTTGTCGGTGTTCACCGTGACGCGGAAACGCAGTTTCGCCAGCAGTCCGATGGGGTGCTGGGCGATCGAGGTCGCCGCGCCGGTCTGCACGTTGGAGCTGGGGCACATCTCCAGCGGGATGCGGCGGTCCCTGACGTAGCCCGCGAGCCTGCCGAGGTGGACGGTGCCGTCCTCGTCGACCTTGATGTCGTCCATGATCCGCACGCCGTGCCCGAGCCGCTCGGCACCGCAGTGCTGGATGGCCTCCCAGATCGACGGCAGGCCGAACGCCTCACCGGCGTGGATGGTGAAGTGCGCGTTCTGCTGGCGCAGGTACTCGAAGGCGTCGAGGTTGCGGGTGGGCGGGAAGCCCGCCTCGGGGCCCGCGATGTCGAAGCCGACCACGCCGGCGTCGCGGTAGCGGACGGTCAGCTCGGCGATCTCCAGCGACCGCGCGTTCTGGCGCATCGCGCACAGCAGCGTGCCGATGCGGATCTTCTTGCCGGCCTCCGCGCAGCGGCGTTCGCCGAGGCGGTAGCCCTCTTCGACGGCCTGCACGATCTCGTCGAGGCTCAGGCCGCGCTCGGTGAACAGCTCGGGGGCGTAGCGGACCTCCGCGTAGACGATGCCGTCCGCGGCCAGGTCCTCGACGGCCTCGGCGGCGACGCGCACGAGGGCCTCACGGGTCTGCATCACGCCGACGGTGTGCGCGAAGGTCTCGAGGTAGCGCACGAGCGAGCCGGAGTCGGCCGCGTCCCGGAACCAGACGCCGAGCTCTTCGGCGTCGTGGGTCGGCAGGGCGTCGTAGCCGCTCTCGCGGGCCAGGTCGATGACCGTCTGCGGGCGGAGGCCGCCGTCGAGATGGTCGTGCAGGAGCACCTTGGGTGCGGTGCGAATGCTCTCCAGGGTCACCGGGGTTGACATGGCGACACGGTACCCCTCACCTGCGAAACCTCGGTTCGCGCACCGAAATCGCTCACGCTATGATCATGGCGGCCCGGTGGTGCCGTGCGAAACTCCACACGGTCGGCTGGCTCTTCGCGCCCCCTCGCGGTCCTCTTCGCGACGGAACGCAGTCAAAGTCGGGGTATTTGTAACTCGAACGGGGTCCGCGCGCTCGAACGACGATCTCGCCATTCTCTTCACCTCTCCTTCACGCCTGCCCTGGCGTCACCTGATCGGGCTAACTCGTCCTGGGACTTCTGATCCCTCGGCGGGGTCTCTTGGACCACTGATCGGGGGACTGGCTACGCTCGCCACCGTCCTCTTCCCCTCCCCATCGGACGAAGGTCACCAGCCGTGAGCGAGAACAACCACTCGACGATGTCCTTCGACCGGATGCGGAACATGCTCACCCGCGCCGCGGAGATCCGTGAGAGCGAGCAGCAGCAGATCTTCGACGCGCTGGACGAGATCCACGCCCGGATGTCCCCGCTGGAATCCCTCGGCGCGGTGCGCAAGCGCATCTCGGAGCTGCCGGACCGCACCGAGGTCAGCGTGCTGGCCGAGCGCCTGGACGAGGCACTCGCGAAGCTCGAGGCCCAGGACGGCGCGATCGCCGGACTCGGCAGGGCCGTCGACGGTCTCGTCGACAAGCTCGCGGTCCCCTTCAGCCAGCTCGACGGGCGCCTGGACGGCGTGTCCGGTCGCATGGAGGGCGTGCACGTCCGGATGGACGGGCTCGAGGACAAGCTGTCCCACATCCACAAGCGCCTCGACGACCTCGACCTGCACATGGACAAGCAGGACGACAAGACCGCCGCGGTGCCCGGCCTGGTGACCGGCCCGGTGCGCGAGCGCCTCGAAGCGCTGGAGACCGTTCTGCGCGGCCGCATCGACGAGGTCGACGAGGGCGTGCACGAGCACCTCGACGGCACCCGCGAGGCGCTGCAGCGGGCGCTCACCGAGAACACCGACGGCCTGCGCGCCGAGGTCGGCCAGGCCCGCACCTCGCTGGAGAGCGCCGTCAGCGACGCCCGCGTCTCGCTGGAGGGCTCGGTCGCCGAGGCCCGCTCCACGCTGGAGAACTCGGTCGCCGAGACCCACGACGCGCTCCAGGGCCGCTTCGAGGAGGTGCTGGCCCGCCCGGCGGTGGACCACACCGACCAGCTCGACGCGCTGGCCGAGCGCCTCGACGGCGTGAACACCCGCATCGAGGGCGTGGACAACCGGATCGACGGCGTCGAGGGCGACCTCAGCTCCAAGCTGGACGAACTCGGCAAGGCCACCGGCCAGTACCTGGACAAGCTGACCGGCGTCGTCGGCGACCGCCCGACCAACGAGACCGTGCTCTCCCTGGTCCGCAAGGCCAACGAGGAGACCGAGCGCCGCAACGCCGCGCAGCTGGACGAGGCCATGGCCACCTTCGCCGAGCTGATCCTCGGTGGCGGCGCGCCGACCCCGCCCCCGCCGCCGGCGCAGCTGCCCCGGCCGCAGCGCCGTGCCCGGCAGCAGAAGGTGAACGGCAAGTCGCGTGACGACAAGGACGTCGACCTCCCCGAGGAGATCGACGCCTGACCCAGGACCAACCGTCGAAAAAGGGGCGCATCCGGACTTCTGCCGGATGCGCCCCTTTGCCGTCTTGACTAGCCCCTGATGACGTCCAGGACGAGGGAGCCGCGCTCGGGCGCGGAGTCGGCGACGGTGTAGCCGCCTTCGAGGTCCTTCAAGGCCGCCGGGATGGCGTCCGGGGTGTCGGTGTGCAGCTCCAGCAGCGGTTCGCCCTTGCGCACCTCTTCGCCGGGCTTGGCCAGGCAGAGCACGCCCGCGCCCGCCTGCACCGGGTCCTCCTTGCGCGCACGACCCGCGCCGAGTCGCCAGCCCGCCACACCCACCGCGTAGGCGTCCAGCGTGGCCAGGACTCCGTCCGCCGGAGCTCCGACGACGTGCACGTGCTTCGCGCGCGGCAGCTCCGCGTCCGGGTCGCCGCCCTGCGCGGAGATCATCTGCGCCCACGTGTCGTAGGCGCCGCCGGAGGCGAGGACCTCGGCGGGGTCGGTGGTGATCCCGGCGAGCGAGAGCATCTCCCTGGCCAGGGCCACGGTCAGCTCGACGACGTCGGCGGGGCCGCCGCCGCGCAGCACGTCCACCGACTCGGCGACCTCCAGCGCGTTGCCGACAGCGCGGCCGAGCGGGACGGACATGTCGGTGAGCAGCGCGCTGACCTTGAGGCCGTGGTCCACGCCGATGCCGACCAGCGCTTCGGCGAGGCGGCGGGCGTCGTCGGCGGACTTCATGAACGCGCCGGAGCCGAACTTCACGTCCAGCACCAGGGCGTCGGCGCCCTCGGCGATCTTCTTGCTCATGATCGAGCTGGCGATCAGCGGGATCGCCTCGACCGTGCCGGTGACATCGCGCAGCGCGTAGAGCTTGCGGTCGGCGGGCGCGAGCCCTTCGGTGGCCGCGCAGACCACGGCGCCGACCTTGTTGAGCTGCTCGGCGATCTCCTCGGTGCTCAGCTGCGCGCGCCAACCTGGGATCGATTCCAGCTTGTCCAGTGTGCCGCCGGTGTGCCCGAGGCCTCGCCCGGAGAGCTGCGGGACGGCGGCTCCGCACGCGGCGACGAGCGGGGCCAGCGGCAGCGTGATCTTGTCACCGACGCCGCCGGTGGAGTGCTTGTCCACGGTGGGACGGTCCACCGACAGCGCCAGGCGCTCGCCGGAGTTGACCATGGCGCGGGTCCAGCGCGCGGTCTCGGCGGACTCCATGCCGTTGAGGAAGATCGCCATGGCCAGCGCGCTCATCTGCTCGTCGGCGACGACCCCCCTGGTGTAGGCGTCGATCACCCAGTCGATCTGGGGATCGGTGAGCCGCTTGCCGTCCCGCTTGGCTCTGATCACGTCGACGGCGGCAAAGTCCTCAGCCATTGGCTCTCCCGGGCAGGTGGTCGGGCCCGAACGCGTCGGGCAGCACGTCCCGCATCGGCAGCACGCCGCGCGGGGTCTCCAGCAGGCAGTCCGGCCCGCCCATCTCGAAGAGCAGCTGGCGGCAGCGGCCGCACGGCATCAGCAGGTTCCCGCCCCCGTCGCGCACGGCGACGGCGACGAAGTTCCCACCGCCGGTGAGGCGGAGCTGGCCGACCATGGCGCACTCGGCGCACAGCCCGACCCCGTAGGAGGCGTTCTCCACATTGCAGCCCTGGACGAGCCGCCCGTCGTCACAGATGGCGGCGGAGCCGACCTGCAACCCGGAGTACGGGCAGTAGGCGGACTTCGCCGCGGTGACGGCGGCGGCGCGCAGGCGTTCCCAATCGACGGCGACCACTACGGCATCCTCGCAAACGAAAGCCCGAAAGTGGTACGCACGACCCACTTTCGGGCTTTCGAACGAAACTGGAGCTAGTGACCCCTGCCCCGCCTGTACTCATCGCCGTTGGCGGCCGGTGGGCGCAGGCGCTGCGCGGCCACCGCGAGGACCACCAGGGTCACCATGTGCGGCAGGTAGGTGGAGAGCTGGCTGGGCATCTCGTCCACCGACCAGTAGATGAAGTACAGCACCGCGGCGCCGAGGAGCGTGATGCCCGCGGCGAAGTACTTGCGCATGAACACCAGCGCGACCGCGCCCGCGAACAGCACCAGCACCGCCGCGTAGAACAGCGCCATCACCGTGGAGCCACCGCTGCGCAGCTGGAGGCCGTCGGCGTAGCCGAACAGCGCGGACCCGCCGAGCAGGCCGGTCGGCCGCCAGTTGCCGAAGATCATCGCGGCGAGGCCGATGTAGCCGCGCCCGCCGGTCTGGCCCTCCAGGTAGCCGGGGTGCACACCGGGGGTGAGCAGCAGCGCCGCACCACCGATGCCCGCGAGGGCGCCGGAGATGATCACCGCGAAGTACTTGTGCAGGTAGACGTTGACGCCGAGCGACTCGGCGGCGGTCGGGTTCTCACCGCAGGAGCGCAGGCGCAGGCCGAAGCGGCTGCGCCAGAGCACCAGGTAGCTGACCGGGACCAGCAGCAGCGCCAGCATGGTCAGCGGGGAGATCCCGGTGACCAGCCCGCGCAGCACGCCCGCGACGTCGGAGAGGCCGACCCGCTGCATGTTCTCCAGGTCCGCGAGCCAGTCCGAGAGCGGCTGCATGGAGTAGGTGTCGAACTTCTCGACCGGCGGTGACTCGCGCGGGTTGTTCGACACCGGCTGGAACAGCAGCGTGGACAGGTACTTCGTCAGACCGGCGCCGAGCAGGTTGATCGCCACACCGGAGACGATGTGGTTGACGCCGAAGGTGACCGTGGCGACGGCGTGCACCAGGCCGCCGATCGCCCCGAACGCCGCGGCGGCCAGCACCGCCACCCACGGGCCCCACTGGTAGCCGGCCCAGGCCGCGCCCCAGGTGCCCATGATCATCATGCCTTCGAGGCCGATGTTGATCACGCCGGCGCGCTCCGCCCACAGGCCGCCGAGCGCGGCAAGCAGGATCGGGATGGCCAGCACCAGCGCGGTCTGGATGGTGCCGGTGGCGGTCAGCTGCGCCACCCCGGTCATGTACGAGGCGACGGACAGCGCCGCGATCACCGCGGCGACCCAGATCAGGCCCTTCGACCAGCCGGGCAGCTTCCTGCTCTGCCGAGGGGCGGGCGGAACCGCTCCACCGTCGGCGGGGTTGGAGATCACCGTGGTCACGCCGCACCTCCACCGGCACTCGTCGCTGCCGGTTGGTCCTTGCCGCCCGCTGCCGCGTCGTCAGGGGGGCTGGTCGTCCCGAGCTGCTGGCCGACCTTGCGCTGCTCGGCGGCCAGCTGCATCCTGCGGACGATCTCGTAGGCCACGACCACGGAGAGCACGATCGCGCCCTGCATGATCGTGACGATCTCCTTGGGCACGCCGATGTTGTCCAGCGCGAGCGCGGAGCGGTCCAGGAACGCCCACAGCAGCGCGCCGAAGGCGATGCCGCCCGCGTGATTGCGGCCGAGCAGCGCGATCGCGATACCGCTGAAGCCGTAGCCCTGCGGGAAGTTCTGGGTGAACGTGTGGTCGCGGCCGAGCAGCTCCGGCAGCGCGGTGAGCCCCGCGACGGCGCCGGAGAGCAGCATCGCCGCGATGATCATGCGCTTGGCGTTGACGCCACCCGCGGTGGCCGCGGTGGCGGACTCACCGGAGGCGCGCAGCTCGAAGCCGAAGCGGGTGCGGTTCATCAGCACCCAGTAGCCGACACCGGCGACCACCGACAGCAGGCCGAGGCCGAAGACCGTGCCTGCCGCGCCGAAGGAGATGCCGGGCACGTGCGCGGACTCGGGCAGCTCGCCGGTGGTGAGGCTGTTGGCGCGCAGCACGCCGAACATCTCGGGCTTGAGCAGGAACGCCACGATGCCCAGCGAGATCGCGTTGAGCATGATCGTGGAGATCACCTCGCTGACCCCGCGGTAGGCCTTGAGCAGCGCGGGGATCGCCGCGTAGAGCGCGCCCGCGACGATGGCCACCAGCATGATCACCAGCGCGTGCAGGCCGGGCGGCAGCGTGACGGCGCCGCCGACGATCATCGCGACGACCGCGGCGATCCGGTACTGGCCCTCGACGCCGATGTTGAACAGCTTCATCTGGAAGCCGATCGCCACGGCGAGCGCGATCAGGTAGTAGGTCGCACCACCGTTGATGATGTCGACCGCCGCCGTGCCCTCGCCGACCTCGGCCACCATGGTGCCGAAGGCGGTGAGCGGGTTCGCCCCGGAGACCAGCAGCGCCAGGCCGCACAGCAGCGCGGCGAAGGCGATGGCCAGCACCGGTGGCAGTACGACGGAACGCAGGTTGAGCTTCACTCCTCGTCCCCTTCCCCGGCGGCGCCGGTCATCGCGGAGCCGAGCTGCTCCGGGGTGACGGTGGCCGGGTCGGCGTCGGCCACCAGACGGCCGCGCAGCATCACCTTGATCGTGTCGGACAGGCCGATCAGCTCGTCCAGGTCGGCGGAGATCAGCAGGACCGCCAGTCCGGCCGCGCGGGCGGCGCGGATCTGGTCCCAGATCACCGCCTGGGCGCCGACGTCCACACCGCGGGTCGGGTGCGAGGCGATCAGCAGCTTCGGGTTCCCGGACAGCTCGCGGCCGACCACCAGCTTCTGCTGGTTGCCACCGGAGAGGGCCGCCGCGGCGACCTCGATGCCCGGGGTGCGCACGTCGAACTCCTCGACGATGCGGCGGGTGTCGGCCTTGGCGCCCTCGATGTCCAGCCAGGCGCCCTTGGCCGTGGGCTTGCGGGTCTGGTAGCCGAGGATCCGGTTGGCCCACAGCGGCTGGGTGAGCAGCAGCCCGTGCCTGTGCCGGTCCTCGGGCACGTAGCCGATCCCGGCCTCGCGGCGGGCGAGCGTGCCGAGGCCGGTGATGTCGAGCTCGCCGAGCCGGATGTGCCCGGCGTCGGCCTTGCGCATGCCCATGACCGCCTCGACCAGCTCGGTCTGGCCGTTGCCCTCGACACCGGCGATGCCCAGCACCTCACCGGCGCGGACGGTCAGCGAGATGTCGTCGAGCACGGGGCGGTCCGCGCCCATGCTGCACAGGCGCACGCCGTCGACCACCAGCACCTCCCGGTCGGTGACCGTGGAGTCGCGGGTCTCCGGGCTGGGCAGCTCGCTGCCGACCATCATCTCGGCCAGCTGCCGGGAGCTGATCTTCTTCGGGTCCGCGGTGCCGACGGTGGTGCCGCGCCGGATCACCGTCACGCTGTCGGCGATGCCCCGGACCTCGTCGAGCTTGTGGGAGATGAACAGGAACGTGTAGCCCTGCTCCTTCATCCCGCGCAGGGTGTCGAAGAGCTCATCGACCTCCTGCGGCACGAGCACGGCGGTGGGCTCGTCCAGGATGATGATCTTCGCGCCGCGGTAGAGGACCTTGAGGATCTCCACCCGCTGCCGGTCGGCGACGCCGAGGTCCTCGACGGCCTGGTCGGGGCTGACGTTGAGGCCGGTCGGCCCGGACAGCTCGGCGATCCGCTTGCGCGCCTTGGCGCCGATGCCGTGCAGCGACTCCGCGCCGAGCACGACGTTCTCCAGCACCGTCAGGTTGTCGGCGAGCATGAAGTGCTGGTGCACCATGCCGATCCCGGCGCGGATGGCGTCCGACGGCGATTTGAAGTGCACCTCGTGACCGTTGACCTCGATGGTGCCCTCATCGGGGTTCTGCATCCCGTAGAGGATCTTCATCAGGGTCGACTTGCCCGCGCCGTTCTCCCCGCACAGGGCGTGCACCTCACCGGAGGCGACGCTCAGGTGGACGTCGGAGTTGGCGATGACCCCCGGGAAGCGCTTGGTGATCCCGGAGAGTCGGACGGCGCAGGCACCGCCGGTTGGCTGGCCGACACCACCCTCGGCGGCGGCGGTCGGAGTTGTCATCGTGTCAGCTCCGTAGCAGTGGTGAAGGCCCGACGTCGTTGTCGGCTGCCGGTTGTTCGGCGGTGGGCGAGCATAGGGCCCGGAGGGTGCGATCCCCTCCGGGCCCGTAGCTCTTATCAGAACTTCTGCCGGATCAGCTGGTCGGCTTGTCCGAAACCTTGATCTGGCCGGAGACGATCTGGGCCTTGTAGCCCTCGAGCACGGCCTGCAGGTCGGCGTCGATCTTGCCGCCCGAGGTCGAGTAGCCCACGCCGCCGACGCTGAAGTCGAAGACCTTCGGCATCTTGGAGAGGTCGTTCTTGGCGACCGCCAGCAGGTAGTCGAAGACCGCGACGTCGACGCGCTTGAGCATGGACGAGATGATCACGTCCTTCTCCTGCTCGACGGTCTTCTGGTTGTACTGGTCGGAGTCGACGCCGATGGCCGAGACACCCGCCGCCTTGGCCGCGGTGAACACGCCCTTACCGGAGGCGCCAGCGGCGTGGTACAGCACGTCCGAGCCGCCGGAGACCATGCCCTGAGCAGCGGCGTTGCCCTTGGCCGGGTCCTGGAAGCCTGTGAAGTCACCGGCCGGGGTCAGGTACTTCTTGGAGATCTTGATGTCCGGCGCCGCGGCCTTCGCGCCCTGGTAGTAGCCCGCCTCGAACTTCTGGATCAGCGGGGTCTCCACGCCGCCGACGAAGCCGACGTTGCACTTCTTCGACTTGTACGCGGCGATCACGCCGGAGAGGAACGAGCCCTGCTCCTCGGCGAAGACCAGCGGGGTCACGTTGGTCGCGCCCTCGACGGTGGCGTCGACGATCGCGAACTTGGTGTTCGGGAAGCTCGGCGCGACGGCCTTGAGGGCGTCGGCGTAGGCGAAGCCGACCGCGATGATCGGGTTCACGCCGTCGGCGGCGAGCTGGCGCAGCCGGGTCTGCTTGGCGCTCTCGGCCTCGTTCGGGCCCGCGGAGAGCTCCTTGACGTTCTCCTTCTTCACCCCGAGGTCGGCGATCGCCTTGTCGACCCCAGCGGCGGCGGAGTCGTTGAAGGACGCGTCGCCACGACCGCCGATGTCGAAGGCGAGGCCCACCTTGAGGGCACTGCCGTCGGCCTTCTCGGGGGCCTTGGACGAGGTGGTCCCGGCCGCGGCGGCAGGCGGCTTGGGCGCGAGCTTGCACTCGCTGCCGGAAGCGTTGCCACCGCCGGAGGGGGCACCAGAGTCCTTCGCACATCCGGCGAGCACGAGTGCGGTACTGACCGCAACGGCTGCCAGAACGGTGCCACGCATACGACGCACGGCGTGTGTCTCCTCCCTGCTCAACTGAGCAGCGCGAACCCGGACGGCGGAGGCGGGCCGGACACTTCGGCCTGCGGCGGCGTTGCCGGGGAATATCGGACGCGCAACCGTACCCGCCGGTACACCGAATGCCGCCCCCCGAAGTGGCCGACGTGACCGAATCGTTTGACGCCGGGACCGGTGAACACGCCCGGTCAACGCACGGACACGTTTGGACAATTGGCGAACTCGATTCACGTGGGCGCCAAGATCTTCGAATTCGAAACCGCTCGTCCGGCGCAACACCGGTCAAGTAAGGTTTGGCTAACTTCCAGCCCAGCGCACTCACGCGGCCTGTCTGCTCGATCACACAGCCCTGTGCCAAGTGGGTACCCGCGCGCGCCCGGGGCTAGCATTCCCCGAATCGAAGGCTCCGTGACGAACGCCGGAGCCGGGGTCCGTGTTTCGGGTATCCCCCTCGGACTGCGGGCCTTCATCCACCAGCGATGTTGGAGGCCAGTCCACCATGGCCAGCACCACCGCCGCGGCGGGGGCGCCCAGCTCCGGGACCAAGTCCCGGGGTGGCGGCAAGCTCTATCGCGGAGACCTGGGAATGTGGTCGTGGGTCGCGCACCGGATCACCGGCGTGCTCACGTTCTTCTTCCTCTTCGTCCACGTGATCGACACCGCGCTGGTACGGGTCTCCCCCGACGCCTACGACGAGGTCATCTCCCTCTACAAGGCCCCGTTCTTCGTCCTGTTCGAGCTGGGCCTGGTCGCGGCGATCCTGTTCCACGCGCTCAACGGCGTGCGGATCATGCTGGTCGACTTCTGGTCCAAGGGACCGCGCCTGCAGCGGCCGATGCTCTGGACGATCATCGTCCTGTGGCTGGCCGTGATGATCCCGGGCACCTACTACCTGGTCAGCAAGGCGCTCTCGATGCTGCTCGGAGGTAGCTGACGATGACCGTGCCCTCGGCTACCAACCTGGCCCTCCCGCGCTCCCCCCACCACCAGCAGCGCAAGCCCGCCCGCAGGAACAACTTCGAGCTGCAGAGCTGGTTGTTCATGCGGATCTCCGGCATGGTGCTGGTCTTCCTGGTGCTCGGCCACCTGTTCATCATGCTGTTCCTCGACGGTGGCGTTCACAAGGTCAACTTCGCGTTCGTCGCCGGGCGCTGGGCCTCGCCGTTCTGGCAGGTCTGGGACCTGACGATGCTCTGGCTGGCCGCGCTGCACGGCGGCAACGGCCTGCGCACGATCATCAACGACTACGCGCGCAAGGACGGCACCCGCTTCTGGCTGAAGGTCCTGCTGACCGTCTCGATGGTGCTCACGGTCGTGCTCGGGACCTACACGCTGTTCACCTTCAACCCGAACATCGGGCACTAGGGCGTGTTTCAGAAGCCCGTGTCCGCGATAGCCGGGCCGAGCCCGCCCCTGGCGGCGCCGTCGGAAAGCCCGCGTACAACACCGGTACGCGGTCTCCCCGCCGTCTTGCCAGGAACGACCTCGCTGAGTCCTGACTTCGGCCTGCGGCCGGGGCAGACTCTCATCGAACGAGACCTCTGAAACGCGCCCTGCGGGGCACGGGGAGAAGAAGAGATGCAGTTCCACAAGTACGACGTCGTGATCGTCGGCGCGGGCGGCGCCGGCATGCGCGCGGCGATCGAGTCCGGCCAGCGGGCCCGCACCGCGGTGCTGACCAAGCTCTACCCCACCAGGTCCCACACGGGCGCGGCGCAGGGCGGCATGTGCGCCGCGCTGGCCAACGTGGAGGAGGACAACTGGGAGTGGCACACCTTCGACACGGTCAAGGGCGGTGACTACCTGGTCGACCAGGACGCCGCGGAGATCATGGCGAAGGAGGCCATCGACGCGGTCCTGGACCTGGAGAAGATGGGCCTGCCGTTCAACCGCACGCCCGAGGGCCGCATCGACCAGCGGCGCTTCGGCGGGCACACCCGCAACCACGGCGAGGCCGCCGTGCGCAGGGCCTGCTACGCGGCGGACCGGACCGGCCACATGATCCTGCAGACGCTGTACCAGAACTGCGTCAAGCACGGCATCGAGTTCTTCAACGAGTACTACGTGCTCGACATCTGCATGACCGAGACCGAGAACGGCCCGGTGTGCACCGGAGCGGTCGCGCTGGAGCTGGCCACCGGCGAGATCCACGTGTTCCAGGCCAAGGCCGTCGTGTTCGCCACCGGCGGCTTCGGCAAGGTCTTCAAGACCACCTCGAACGCGCACACCCTGACCGGCGACGGCATGGGCATCATCTTCCGCAAGGGCCTGCCGCTGGAGGACATGGAGTTCTACCAGTTCCACCCGACCGGCCTCGCGGGCCTGGGCATCCTGCTCACCGAGGGCGCTCGCGGTGAGGGCGGCATCCTGCGCAACGCCGACGGCGAGCGCTTCATGGAGCGCTACGCGCCGACGATCAAGGACCTCGCGCCGCGCGACATGGTCGCCCGCGCGATGGCCACCGAGGTGCGCGAGGGCCGGGGCGCCGGTCCGCACAAGGACTACGTCTACCTCGACCTGACCCACCTGGGCGCCGAGGTGCTGGACGCGAAGCTGCCGGACATCACCGAGTTCTCCCGCACCTACCTCGGCATCGACCCGGTGACCGAGCAGGTGCCGGTGTACCCGACCGCGCACTACGCCATGGGCGGCATCCCCACCAAGATCAGCGGTGAGGTGCTGCGGGACAACGACAACATCGTCCCGGGCCTGTACGCCGCCGGGGAGTGCGCGTGCGTCTCGGTGCACGGCGCCAACCGCCTCGGCACCAACTCGCTGCTGGACATCAACGTCTTCGGCCGCCGCGCGGGCATCGCCGCCGCCGAGTACGCGCTCGGCCGCGAGTACACCGACCTGCCGGAGACCCCCGCCGCGCTGGTGGAGTCCATGGTGGAGTCGATGCGCTCGGCGCACGGCGGTGAGCGCGTCGCGGACATCCGCGGTGAGCTGCAGACCACGATGGACCTCAACGCCTCGGTCTACCGCACGGAGGAGACGCTCAAGCAGGCGCTCACCGACGTGCAGGCGCTCAAGGAGCGCTACGCCGGGGTCTCCATCCAGGACAAGGGCAAGCGGTTCAACACCGACCTGCTGGAGGCCGTCGAGCTCGGCTTCCTGCTGGAGCTGGCCGAGATCCTGGTGCAGGCCGCGCTGGCCCGCAAGGAGTCCCGTGGTGGGCACGCGCGCGAGGACTACCAGGCCCGTGACGACGTGAACTTCCTGCGTCACACCATGGCCTACAAGCACGGCGAGGGTCTGACGGCGGACATCCGCCTGGACTACAAGCCGGTCACCATCACCCGGTACCAGCCGATGGAGCGTAAGTACTGATGACTGCAACTGTTGAGGAAGCCGGAATCCGGGGCGCTCGGCCCCCGGCGCCTGAGGGCTCGACGGTCGTCACGGTGAAGCTTTACCGGCTCAATCCGGAGCAGAACAACGGCGAGGCGTACTGGGAGACCTTCGACGTCCCCGCGCTGCCGACCGACCGCGTGCTCAACCTGCTGCACTACGTGAAGTGGTACCTGGACGGCACGCTGACCTTCCGCCGCTCCTGCGCCCACGGCATCTGCGGCTCCGACGCCATGCGCATCAACGGCGTCAACCGGCTCGCCTGCAAGGTCCTGGTGAAGGACCTGATGAAGAAGGGCAAGCAGACCACGATCACCATCGAGCCCATCAAGGGCTTGCCGGTCCACAAGGACCTGCTGGTGGACATGGAGCCGTTCTTCGAGGCTTTCCGCGCCGTGAAGCCGTTCCTCATCAACTACGGCAACGAGCCCTCGAAGGAGCGCATCCAGTCCGCCGCGGACCGCGAGCGCTTCGACGACACCACCAAGTGCATCCTGTGCGCCTGCTGCACGACCTCGTGCCCGGTGTTCTGGAGCGAGGGCTCGTACTTCGGCCCGGCGGCGATCGTCAACGCGCACCGGTTCATCTTCGACAGCCGCGACGAGGCCGCCGAGGAGCGACTGGACATCCTCAACGACGTCGACGGCGTGTGGCGCTGCCGCACGACCTTCAACTGCACGGACGCCTGCCCTCGCGGTATCGAGGTCACCAAGGCGATCCAGGAGGTCAAGCGCGCGCTGCTGTTCCGCCGCTGACCCGCCTTCAACGGAAACGGGCCGTGACCGCATTTCGCGGTGGCGGCCCGTTTTCCTTTGCGCTGATACCGAATTCCTTTCGGCGCGGTTGACCGGCGATCGGCGCGGCGCTATCGGTGGAACATGGTCAACACAGGGGGACTCGTCGTTCGCGCCGCGACCAGAGCGGACCTGCCGAGGATCACCGCCCTCCTCGGCAGGGCGTTCCAGGACGATCCGTTCACGGCGTGGCTGGTTCCGGGGGCCGCGCGCAGGCGCAGGCAGCTGCCGAGGTTCTTCGCGCTCAGCGCGCGGGACGAGCACTTCCGGCTGGGCAGCATCGAGGTCGCCGAGCGCGACAGCGTGCTCCAGGGCGCGGGCCTGCACGTGGGCGAGGGTCCCTCGCTCGACTGGGACCTGGTGTCGCGCCTGCGGTTGGCCACGATCACCGGCAGGCGCACGTCGGAGGTGCTGAAAGGCTTGGAGCGCTTGGAGGAAGCCCGGCCGGACGACGCGCACTGGTACGGCCGGTTCCTCGGCGCCGACCCCGATCGCGCGGGGAAGGGGGTCGGCGCCCGGTTGCTCCGTTCGGTGGTCAACCGCTGCGATGCAAAGGGACTACCGCTGTATTTCGAAACCTCGAACCACGACTCGGTTCGGTACTTCGAGCGGATCGGCTGCGAGGTGCACGGGAAGATCACCCTGCCGAACGGCCCGGAGCTGGTGAGCTTCTGGCGCGAGCCGCGCTAGACCCAGAACACCGCGACGCCGGTGTTGAGCACCACCAGCGCGGCCAGCGTCGGCACCAGCCAGCCCGCGAACTTCTCCTTGCGCACGTTGGTGGCGACCAGGCCGACGATCACCAGCAGCACCACCAGCTTCACGCCCACCTTGGCGTGGTTGACCGGCGGCTCGCCCATCTCGGCGATGCCGACCAGCGCGAGGCCGGTGACCAGCTGGAGCAGGCTTCCGTGCAGCCAGCCCTTGTTCAGCGGGCCGTCCGGGGCCGTCCTGCGCTGCAACAGCAGCATCGCGACGAGTACGGCCATGCCGAGCAGGTGCAGGAAGACGAGGGCGAGCCGGAGGAACTCCACGGTGGGTCTCCTGGGGGTGTGGTGGTGGGGTGTCAGTCGGTCTTGCGCGCCGCCCGGTCAGCGCGGAAGCCCCGCCAGCCGATGACGCCGATCACAGTTCCCAGCGTCAAAGACGTGAGAACGAGCACCAAGTGCACGGTGAAGAACGTGGTGGGAGCGCCACTGTCCGTGAACGCCCTGTCGTCCTTGGCGATGTTCAGCATGAAGTTCGGCCAGATCAGCCACGTCCACACCCCGAAAGCGAGCAGGAACAGCGAGGCACGGCGGGTGAGCTTCACCAAAGAAGTATCCGATGCTTCGCCTACCGCAGGCGGCGCGGGGTGGCTAGCCTGCCTTGCGTGCGTCTCACCGCCCACCGCCTCGCTGCGGCGCTGGTGGTCTCCGTGTGCGCGGCCTCGACAGCGGCCGTGCTGAGTCCCGCGTGGGCCTCCCCCGCCCAGGTCCAGCAGCAGTCTTCGTGCGGGAACCAGAACGTCCCACCGCCGCCCGTCGACTCCTCGGAGCAGCCGCAGGCGGGCAAGACCGCGCCCGCGCCGCTGCCCGTGCCGGAGCGACCCGTCGGCGGTCCCCGGCTCGGCGAGTGCGACAACGTGCTGCCGGAGAAGGCGCCGTCGGTCCCGAGCCAGGTCAACGCGGCCTCGTGGATCATCGCCGACCTCGACACCGGCGCTGTGCTCGCGGCGAACGACGCGCACGCGCGGCACCGCCCCGCCTCCGTGATCACCGTGCTCACCGCCTTGGCCGCTGTCCAGGAGCTGGACATGAACGCCACGGTCACGGTGACCAAAGAAGACACGGAGCAGGACGGCGACAAGATCGGCCTCGGCGCCGGTGGGAAGTACACCGTGAAGCAGCTGCTGCGCGGCATGCTCCTGGTGGACTCCGCCGTCGACGCGGTGAGCGCGCTGACCCGCCAGCTCGGCGGCACCGACGCGACGCTGGGCAAGATGAACGCGCTCGCCGGGCAGATCGGCGCGCTCGACACGAGAGCCGCGACGGCCTCCGGCCAGGACGGCCCCGGCATGAGCAGCTCCGTCTACGACATCGCGCTGATGGTCCGCACTGCCATGCGCAACGACAACTTCGCCGAGATCACCCGGGCTCGTTCCGCGAACTTCCCGATGACCGGGTCGAAGTCGGCGTTCACCGTCACCAACGACAACAAGCTGCTGACCAACTACTCCGGCGCGATCGGTGGCAAGACCGGCTTCACCGCCAACGCGGGCAATGCGGTCGTCGGCATGGCGTCGAAGGCGGGCCGCCGTCTTGTCACCGTGCTGCTGCGCGCGGAGGCCCGGCCGGTCGCCACCTGGCAGCAGGCCGCCAAGCTGCTCGACTACGGCTTCGCGCTGAAGGCCGACGTGAAGCCGGTCGGCCAGCTCGTCGAGCGCGCTCCCGGCGCGAACGCGGCGCCGGAGACCACGGCCCAGGCGGTGCGCGATCCCAACGACGAGGTCGCCATGGACCCGAGCGCGGCTCCGACCGCCTTCGGAAACTTCGGCGGTCCGCTCACCGCGACAGCCGGGGTGCTGCTCGTCGCCGGTCTGCTCATCTACCTGCGGAAGAAGCAGTCCAGGCGCTCCAGGGCCTGACACGCACCGCGACCGCTCGACTGCGTAGAGCCATCCCGATTATCGCTGCCGACGCCGGGTGGCTAGCCTGCCTGCGTGCGTCTCACCGCTCGTCGCCCCGTTGCGGCGCTGGTGGTCTCGGTCTGCGCGCTGCTGACCGCGGCCCCTGCCCCGGCAGCGCTCGCGCAGTCGAACCCGCCCACCGCGTGCAACTACCGCAGCGTGCCAGCGCCGCCGGTGGACACATCGGAGCAACCACCGCCCGGCAAGACCGCCCCCGCCCCGCTGCCCGTTCCCGAGCGCCCGGTCGGCGGCCAGCGCCTCGCCGAGTGCGGTGACGTGGTCCCCGAGAAGGCCCCAGCGCTGCCCAAGCAGCTAGCCGCCGCCTCGTGGATCGTCGCCGACCTCGACACCGGCGCCGTGCTCGCCGCGCACGACCCGCACGGCAGGCACCGCCCGGCCTCCACCATCAAGGTGCTGACCGCGCTGACCGCGCTGCAGGAGCTCAGCCCGGACACCACCATCACCGCCACCAAGGACGACACCAGCCGCGAGTGCACCTGCGTGCCCCTGGTGACCGGCGGGAAGTACACCGTCCGCCAGCTCGTCCGCGCGATGCTGATGAAGTCCGGCAACGACGCGGCCTACGCCCTCGCCCGCACCGTCGGTGGCCCCGGCGGCGTCGAGGAGGGGCTGAAGAAGATGAACACCCTCGCCCGCGGCCTCGGCGCGCTCGACACCAGGGCCGCGACGCCCAACGGCCTCGACGGGCCCGGGATGAGCACCTCCGCCTACGACATGGCGTTGATCTTCCGCGCCGCCATGCGCAACACCGACTTCGCCGAGGCCGTGAAGACCCGCCAGATGGTCGTCCCCGGTCAGAACGGCAAGCCCGACGTCGACGTCTACAACGACAACAAGCTGCTCGCCAACTACCCCGGCGCGCTCGGCGGCAAGACCGGCTTCACCGACGACGCCAAGCACACCTACGTCGGCGCGGCCAGCAAGAACGGCCGCCGCCTCGTCACCGTCGTGCTGTTCACCCCCAAGCAGCCCGTCGAGGCGTGGCAGCAGGGCGCCCGGCTGCTCGACTACGGCTTCGGACTGCGCCCCGACGTCAAGCCGGTCGGCCAGCTCGTCGAGCGCGCCCCCGGCGACAACGGCGTCCGCACCACCGGCCAGGCCAAGCCCGACGGCTCCGCCGACGGCATCGACCCCAGCGCCGCGCCCACCGCCTTCGGCAACGTCGGCGGCCCCCTCACCGCCGTCGCGGGCGTGCTCGCCCTGATGGGCCTGCTGCTCTACCTCCGCAAGAAGAAGGCCAAGCGCGCCCGCGCACTCGCCGCCCGCTGATCCTTTTCTCACGTCGTGCCCGGCCGGTCCGCTGATCGGCCGGGCACTTCCCTGTCTTCACCCGAACTCGCACTCCGCGCGATCCCGTGCTCGCTAGCATCGAAGTGCCGTGACCGATACGGGGGGAGCCGAAATGGTCGCAGTGCACGACGGCGGCGGTTCCGGCCGCCGACCACCCGCGCCCGCACCACCACCCGACGGGCCGCCCGCTCACGTCATCGACGTAGAACCGCACATGATCCCCGAGCTCGCGGCGACCTTCGCCGAGCAGGCCGAAATCCTGCGCACTGAGCTGGAGAAATCCCGTCGAGAGCTGCGGATTCACGAGCCGTGGCTCGGCGATCCAGTGAGCGTCGAGGCCGCGCGCCGCTTCAACAACCACTTCAGCGACGACGCACTGTCCTTGATCAACGTTCTCACCCAGTTGATGAACGAGTATCAAGCTCACCACGACGCCCTGATGGGGGCGGCGAAGCAGTACAACATGGTCGAGCAGACCAATGCCGCCCTGATGAAGCGAGGTCTCCTGAAGTGACTCGGCGATCGCTGTCCTTTCTGGCTACCCTCGCGCTGCTCTCGACATTGACGGCATGCGGTGGCAACAAGATCGACGGCGCGCATTCCTCCACCGCCGCAACACCGAGCACCTCAGTGGCGCCCCGCCCGCTGGGCTCGCGCCCCAAGGACGTCTCCCTCAAAGAGGTCGACCCCTGCCAGGTACTCACCGACGAGCAATTGCAGCAGCTCAGGTACAGCAAGACGCGCAGGCCGGACAAGGGCAACAGGCTTGACGAACCGCAGTGCAGTGTCGGGAACTCCTTCGGGCCGCCACCGAATCTCAGCTCACTCATTTCCCTGGTCGTCAACGAGGACATCAGTGCATGGCTGACCCCGGAAAGGCAGGGGGGACTCGCTTCGAGCAACAAGATCACTGTGGCCGGTTTTCCGGCCCTGGAGATGACGGGCAAGAGGCTCAAAGACGACTGCCAGGTGGTTGTCGACGTGGCGGACGGGCAGTACCTCGACGTCTTCAGCACTACAGCGAGGGAGCGCGGTACCAGCCCTGAGCCGTTCTGCGTCGAAGCGAGGCGAGTCGCCGAGATGGCCGTGCAGACGCTGCTTGCCCGAAGCTGACCGCTGCCAGGGAGGGGGAACGATGAACTTCGACGTCCGGTGGAAAGGTATCGCCCACAAACAGATCTGGGACTGGGTTCACGTCGGCGGTGGAGCGAAAAGCAGCAATGCGGCGGAGAAAAACCTGGAGTCGATGAACAAGTCCCTCATCAACGCAGTCGACGCTGTCGCCAGAACGCTCGGCACGGCCGAATCGGTGTGGAAGGGCGATGCGGCGACGAAGGCCACTGCGGGAATGCAGTCGTTGCGGCAGTACACAGACGGACTGCGACTGACCAGTTTTGCCTCGCGCAACAGCACGATGGGGCAGGCGGGGACTTCGGACTGGGCGCGGAAGAACGTGCCGCCGGTGCAGAACGCGGGGCCGAAACCGGTGCAGCCGACGGGGAATCCGGTCGGGGACGTGCTGAAGCAGACCCAGGACTGGCAGAAGCGCGAAGCTGAAGCACGCAACGCTGAGCGGCGGGCGCAGGAGATCATGGAGCAGCACACGAGCTACACGCGGCAGCGGGTCGACAGCATGCCCGCGTTGCAGCCGGTGCCGAAGATCGTGTTCAACACCGAGGTCGCGCCGCCGCCAGCTCCGCCGGGACCGCCTGGGCCGGTGCCGGTTCCGCCGAGGGTGCGCGGTGGGGGTTCAGGAGGAAGCGGCGGCGGGCAGGGTGGCGGCGGTGAGTCGGTGCCCACGCCGCGGCCGGATGACCGCGCTGAGCCCGGCCCGACGCCGACCCCGAGGCCGACGCCCACCCCGTTTCCGGGGCCGAATCCGATCGTGCCGCCGGATCGGAGCGAGCTGGTCTGGAACCAGGACCCCACGCCGGGTGGCGGAGCTGGGGGTTCCGGGGCGAGCGGCGGAGGCGGCTACTCGGGCGGGAGCCTGGGCGGCGGCAGCGGTGGCGGACTGGTCGGCGGCGGGCTGGTCGGCGGCAGCCCAGGAGCAGGAGGAGGCCTCGGCGGAGGCGCAGGAGGAACAGCAGGGCCGGGGAACAGCGGCGGGGCGCCGAGTTCGCAGGCAGCGGGCAAAGGAACGGCCGCGGGACGGCCGGTCGCAACGCCTGGGCAGCAAGGATTTCTGCAACCGGCGAGCGGAGCGCAGCAGGCGGAGGACTCGGAGCACCAGCGGAAGTACTGGATTCCGGGCAGTGATCTCTTCGACGACGAACGCCTCGTCGCGCCACCGGTCATCGGGGAGGACTGAACGTGGACGTGCGGCTGTCGGAGGTGGAGCTGGACGTGCTGTGGGAGTCGGCGTGCCTGGGCGAGCTGCCGCTGGTGCTGGACGTCCCCTCCCCCGGGACGACGCACGCCGAGCGCGCGGAG
The DNA here is from genome assembly GCF_039537405.1 of Allokutzneria multivorans. Classification (NCBI taxonomy): domain Bacteria; kingdom Bacillati; phylum Actinomycetota; class Actinomycetes; order Pseudonocardiales; family Pseudonocardiaceae; genus Allokutzneria; species Allokutzneria multivorans. The sequence goes on from NZ_BAABAL010000005.1 coordinate 163,128, forward strand.
GTGGTGCGGCGGACCTGGGCGGGGCTCGCGGAGCGGCGCGTGCCGACCGGAGGCGGTGCAGGAGCGGTTGCGCGCGCTGGCGATGGGGCGGCGCGCGCTTGAGCTGCGGGCGTGGGTGGACGGCGAGGTCCGCGCCCTGCTCAGCTCGGAGGGGGACACGGACGTCCTCGCGGTGCTGGAGCACAACGGCTGCACGCTGCGGTCACTGCCCTCAGCCGATCCGGTCGGACGCATGGTGGCGGTGCTGCCGGAAGCGCCTGCGGGGCGCGGGGTCTCGGTGAGCGTGCCGATCGCGAGCTTCGAAGCGGCGGGGCGCAGCGCCAGGGGAACGGACATCGCGGAGGCGCTGATCCGCGACGGGCTGCCGAGCACGGACGCACGCGTGCTCGTGTCGATGTGCGAGGGCATCACCCGGCGGGGTCAGTTCTGCGCGACGTGGCGGACTTCACAAGGCAGCCGGGAGCGGGCACAACGCGTGGTGGGCTTCCACGACAACGACTCGGGCCGGTACTTGACGCTGCGAAGAGGCGACTACCTCACGGTCGCCCCAGCCGACGCCGCAGTGCTGGCGCGCGAGGTCAGCGGCCTGTTCGCCGCGACCTGAAAAGCCTGCCGACGAGCAAACCAGCCGCGGCACCGGCGCCGACCAGTCGGGCAGCGGAGCGCGGGCTGGGGCCGTCGTGGACCTCCACGATCGGCTGGATGACCGCAGGGGCTGGGGTCTTCTTCTCGGTCGGAGGCGGCGCGTTGTCGCGCGAAGTCGCCGTCCACGCCGCCGCGAACACCAGCAGACGAGCCACCAGGTTCACGAAGATGAACAGACCGAGGATGGAGCCGAACACGGCACCGGTCGTGGACTTGGTGACCTGGCTGAGGTACAGGGCACCGGCCTGCTTCAGGATCTCGAAGCCGACAGCGCCGAAGATCGCCCCGCGCATGGCGCTGCGCCACGTGACCGGCTTGCGAGGCAATTTCGCCAGCACCCACAGGAACACCAGCCAGTTCGCGCCGAGGGACAGCACGATGCTCAGTGCCCGGATCAACACCTGGGCCCAACCCTGATCAGCGAGGCCGACCCACCCGAGCACTATCTGCGCCATGCCGCTGCCCGCGACGGTGATGCCGAAGGACACCAGCAGCGCGACACCGAGGCTGACCAGCGCCAGCAGATCCTTCAGCAGCGTCGTGAAGAACGGCAGTTCTGGCCGGGCGAGCCCCCACTGCGCGGTCAGCGCGTCGCGAAGGCTGACCATCCAGCTGTAGCCGGAGTACAGGGCGACGACAAAACCGATGTACCCCACGGTCTGCCGCGAATCGAGCACGGTGCCGAGGATCTTGTCCACAGAGTCGTTCGCCCCGCCGGGCAGCGCCGCGACGATCTCCGACTTCAGCTGCGCGAGCAGCACGGCGTCGCCTTCGAGGATCACACCGGCGACGGAGAACGCGACCATCAGCAGCGGCACGATCGCGAGGATCGAGAAGTAGGTGATGGCTGCCGCGTAGTGATCGCCGTAGTTGTCGACGTAGCGACCGCCGGAGCGGACCAGATGGTCCAGCCAGCGGCGTTGTTTCCGCTGGCGTTCGAACCACGACTGCTTCGTCTGCTCCCCAACCTCTGCCACGACCGGAAGTTACCCCGGCAGGGTGACCGCCGCAGATCAGCCCGCCGGAGGGAGGAACCCGATCCGCTTGTACGCCGCCTCCAACGTCCTGGACGCCACCTCGCGAGCACGCTGGGCACCACCCAGCAAGATCTTGTCCAGCTCGGCGGGATCGTCGAGATAACCACGGACCTTCTCGCGCACGGGCGTCACGAAGTCGGTGACCACATCGGCGAGATCCTTCTTGAGATCGCCGTAGCCCTTGCCCTCGTAGTCGGCTTCCAACGCGGAGAGGGCGCGCCCGGTCAGCGCCGAGTAGATCACCAGGAGGTTGCTGATCCCGGGCTTCTTCTCGGTGTCGTAGCGGATCTCGCGCTCCAGGTCGGTCACGGCGGAGCGGATCTTCTTCGCGGAGACCTTGGGCTCGTCCAGCAGCTCGACCACGCCCGCGGGCACCGACTTGCTCATCTTCGAGGTCGGGTCCTGAAGGTCGTAGATCTTCGCGGTGTCCTTGACGATGTGCGGCTCCGGCAGCACGAAGGTCTTGCCGTAGCGCGAGTTGAACCGCTGTGCCAGGTCCCTGGTCAGCTCCAGGTGCTGTCGCTGGTCCTCACCGACCGGCACCTCGTTCGCCCGGTACACCAGGATGTCGGCCGCCTGCAGGATCGGGTAGGTGAACAACCCGACCCCGACGTGGTCGGCGGCCTGGCGCGCGGACTTGTCCTTGAACTGGGTCATCCTGCTGGCCTCGCCGAAGCCGGTCAGGCACTGCATCACCCAGCCCAGCTGAGCGTGCTCGGGCACGTGGCTCTGCACGAACAGCGTGGAGCGCGCGGGATCGATGCCGAGCGCGAGCAGCTGGGCCGCGGACACCCTGGTGCGCTGGCGGAGCTTCTTGGGGTCCTGCTCGACGGTGATCGCGTGCAGGTCGACGACGCAGTAGAAGGCCTCGTGGGTGTCCTGCATGGCGACCCACTGCCGCAACGCGCCCAGGTAGTTGCCGAGGTGGAACGAGTCGGCGGTCGGCTGGATGCCGGAGAGCACGCGCGGCTTGCGAGCGGGCTGGTCCTGGGTTTGCGTCGGGCTTGCCACGGGAAGGATTCTCGCAGAAGCGCTCAGCGGGGAGCCGCGGTTCCCGCCATCTCGGGCTCGCGGCGCTCGTTGGCCGGGTCGATGACGGCGACGGTCTTCTTGCGGCGGACGATGCCCAGCAGCAGGCCACCGATGCCGAGGCCGACCGCGGTGATCGGCACCAGGCTCGCGGAGAGACCGGGCGCGGCGAGGCTCATCTGCGCGCCCTGCGCGGACGCCTCGGTCGAGGCGAGAACGCTGACCAGCGCCGCTGCTGGCACGGTGGACAAACGCGCTGCACGTCTAGCGATCCGGCTGCGCAACTCAAGTGCCTCCTTGACGGAGCTTCCCGCCCTTGTGGGGGAAACCAGGACACGGCCGAGAAACTACCCAACGCGCCGCACCGAGTGGAGAGGTGTCAGGCAACGCGTTGGTAACGGCGGCTGAGCGTAGCGGTCACGGTTTCAGCGCGTGTCACCCCCATTTGGATCATGAATGCAGATAGGTGGTGGTACGCTCCCGCGCCCTCCGCCCGACCGAGGCCGCGATCCGCTCCAGCTGCTCGACCGTGCGCGCCGAGCCGTGCTCCGAGCCGGCCATCCTGCTGATCGTCTCCTCCATCAGCGTCCCGCCGAGGTCGTTGGCGCCGCCGCGGAGCATGTGCGCGGTGCCCTCGTCGCCGAGCTTGACCCACGAGCACTGGATGTTGGGGATGCGGCCGTGCAGCGCGAGCCGGGCCATCGCGTGCACCGCGCGGTTGTCGCGCAGCGTCGGCCCCGGGCGAGCCAGTCCGGCGAGGTAGATCGGCGCGCTGCGGTGCACGAACGGCAGCGGCACGAACTCGGTGAAACCACCCGTCTCGTCCTGGATCCTGGCCAGTGTGCGCAGGTGCCCGAGCCAGTGGCCGGGGTGGTCGACGTGGCCGTACATCATGGTGGAGCTGGAGCGGATGCCCAGCCGGTGCGCCGTGCTGACGACCTCGATCCAGGTCTTCGCGGGCAGCTTGCCCTTGGTCAGCACCCAGCGGACCTCGTCGTCGAGGATCTCCGCCGCCGTTCCGGGGATCGTGTCCAGTCCGGCATCGCGCAGCTCGGTCAGCCACTCCTCGACGCTGACCCCGGCCTTGGCCGCGCCACTCACGATCTCCATGGGGCTGAAGGCGTGCACGTGCATCGTCGGCACCCTGGACTTGATGGCGCGCACCAGGTCCGCGTAGCCGGTCACCGGCAGCCTCGGGTCGATGCCGCCCTGGATGCAGACCTCGGTCGCGCCCGCCTCGTGGGCCTCCTGCGCGCGGTCGGCGACCTCCTCGGCGGAGAGCCGGTAGGCGTCGGCGTCGCGCTCGCGCTGGGCGAACGCGCAGAAGCGGCAGCCGACGTAGCAGACGTTGGAGAAGTTGATGTTCCGGTTCACCACGTAGGTGATGTCGTCCCCGACGACGCTCGCGCGGAGCTGATCGGCGAGCTTGGCCAGCTCTTCGAGTGCGGAGCCCTCGGCGGTGAACAACGCGAGCGCCGCAACGGAATTGGCCTCGTCGAGCAGGGCGGCGGGATCCGACTCCGCGAGCTTCAGCCCGGCGCGCACGTCCTCGTCGAGGCGTTCCGGCGCGGCGACGACGGGCAGATCGGAGCGCAGCTCGCTCCAGTCGCCGTAGACGTTGTCGAAGTCCGCGCGGCGGTCCTGCGCGCGGCCCTCGGTGTCGATGCTGGCGTGCAGATCAGTGCGCCCACTGGACTCCAGGCCGCCGTCGGGCTCCTGCCAGTCGCTGCCGACCGGGATCGCGCCCTCCCGAGCGAGGCCGTCGGATTCCGCAAGCGCCGCAACGTGTCCGGCCACGCGCAGGTCGATCCACGGCGCTCCGGCCCTGACGTAGCGCGGGTAGACGGTGAGCCGTTCGCGGAGTGCGAACCCAGCGGCCTCGGTGCGTGCCGCGAGCGCGTCGATGTGGGGCCACGGGCGCTCCGGGTTCACGTGGTCCGGGGTGATCGGTGAAACGCCGCCCCAGTCGTCGATTCCCGCGCGCAGCAACAGTTCGTGCTCGTTGCCGATCAAATTGGGCGGCGCCTGCACGCTGACGCCGGGGCTGAGCAGCAGGCGCGCGACGGCGACTGTCGCGGCCAGCTCGTGCAGGTCCGCGTCCGGCATGCCGCGCATCGCCGTGTCCGGCTTGGCGCGGAAGTTCTGCACGATGACTTCCTGGATGTGGCCGTACTGGCGTGCGCTGCGCCGGATCGCCAGCAGCGACTCGGCGCGCTCGGTCAGGTTCTCGCCGATGCCGATGAGAATGCCCGTGGTGAAGGGAACTCCGACGCGTCCGGCGTCGGTGAGCACCCGGAGCCGGACGGCGGGCTCCTTGTCCGGGCTGCCGTAGTGCGGGCCGCCCTTCTCGCTCCACAACCGCGTCGCGGTGGTCTCCAGCATCATGCCCATGCTGGGCGAGACCGGCTTGAGGCGCTGGAACTCCTCCCAGCTCAGCACTCCGGGGTTGAGGTGCGGCAGCAACCCGGTCTCCTCCAGCACCGCGATCGCCACCGAGCGCAGGTAGTCCACAGTGGAGGAATAGCCGCGCGCGTCGAGCCACTCGCGGGCCTGCGGCCAGCGTTCCTCCGGCCGGTCCCCCAGTGTGAACAGCGCCTCCTTGCACCCGGCGGCCGCGCCCTCGCGCGCGATCGCGAGCACCTCGTCACGTTCGAGGAAGGCCGCGGGCACGCGGTGCGGGACGGTGGCGAAGGTGCAGTAGTGGCAGCGGTCCCGGCAGAGCCTGGTGAGCGGGATGAACACCTTGCGGCTGTAGGTGACGACGCCGGTGCGTCCCTCGGCCGCCAGGTGCGCGTCGCGCACGGTGCCCGCAGCGGCCAGCAGCTCGTCGAGGTGCTCGCCGCGCGCCGAGAGCAGCACGGCGGCCTCGGTGACGTCGAGGGTGGCGCCGTCCCGCGCCCTGCGCAGTGCCCGCCGAACGGCCGCGTCGGTGGGTGCGTGCAGGTGCCCCTGAGTTTCGCTCACCTTCTCACCCTAGGTTCGACCACCGATGTTCTCGCTGGGCCGGAAGCGGTTTTTTCCCTGCGATGATCACCACTTCAGCTCAATCCGGTGCGTCGTCCTCGCTCAGCGGGCGCCGCTGGGGCAGAGTCGAGAGGTGTGACGGAGACCGCACTGTTCCGCAGACTGGCCAGGGAGACCCCTCGCGGCTGGTCGCGGCTGCGCTTCGAGCTGGACGTGTTCCGGGACGACGTCCGGGACCGCCGTCAGCGGATCGAGCTGACCCGCGACGGCTCGGTGCGGCTGGCGGACTGGGCGGAGGGCGACTGGGTGGAGCGCGAGCCCAGCGAGGACATGCTCGAACCCCGGCTCGGCGTGCCGATGTGGGACAGCTATCACGGTCCCTCGCTGCTGGCGCCGCGCGAGCTTGCGGACGGCTTCGGCTGGTCGTGGCCCGGCGAGGACCCGGAGACCCTGCCGGGGCCTTTACGGTTCAAGCACCTCGCGATGATCAGCTCCGGTGGCCGCAAGATGCTGGACGCGGTGGTCCAGCCGACCGACGACTACGACCCGCTCTGCCCGTGCTGCCCCCTGCTCGACGGCGCGCGCGGGCACGTGCAGCAGCCCCCGCACAAACCGGCCAAGCGCTTCACGGTGCGGCTGGACGTGGCGACCGGCGTGTGCGTGATCGCCCGCCCGCTCGACCGGCACGTCGGTTACGGCCACGTCCTGCGCCGTTTCGAGGTCGACCCCTAATCAGGGGACATTCACGCCCGTTCCCCATTGAGCAAACGAATCGCGGCGAAGTCGCTGTTACCGTTTTGTCCGGTTCTGTCAACGGACTCTAGGGGAACACTGGAATGACGAGCAGATTCCGCTTGCGCCCGCTGGGCGCGATGACGGCCCTCGCTGCGGTTCTGGTCGCGGGAATCGCGGTGCCAGGTACCGCGTCGGCTACCGCGTCCGGGTGCAACGGCGACGTGTGCATCAAGGTCGTCGGCAACAACAAGCACACCGATTCCGCGACCGTCACCTATCGCGGCGATCACCACGGCGACTGGGTCTTCCAGCTCGACACGTGGGGAGGTTCATACAGGTCCGGCCTGAAGCGGGGCGGCGACGGGACCTCGCACACCTGGAACAACAGCACCGCGCTGTTCCCGAACGGCAAGATCTGCGGGAAGGTGCGCCGGGCCTGGGGCAGCGCCGTCCCCGGCTACCCGTGCGTGGAGATCAAGTACTCGTGACTTCGTTCCCGGGTGGCTCTTTCGGCTTTCTCCGAGAGCCGCCCGGGAATCCGCTCAGCGCCTATGGGAAGTCGTAGGTGATGGTCACCGGCGAGTGATCGGACCAGCGCGCCGCATAAGTCTCCGCGCGTTCGATCCGCGCTTCCTTGACCCGTTCCGCCAATCCCGGCGTGGCGATCTGGTAATCGATCCGCCAACCCGAGTCGTTGTCGAACGCCTTTCCCCGGTACGACCACCACGAGTACGGCCCAGGGCCTTCCGGGTGCGCCTTGCGGAAGGCGTCCACGTAGCCCGCCTCGCCGAAGACGCGGTCCATCCACGCGCGCTCCTCGGGCAGGAAGCCGGACTCCTTCTGGTTGCCCTTCCAGTTCTTCAGGTCGATCTCGCGGTGGGCGATGTTCCAGTCGCCGCACACCACGACCTCGCGCTTCTGCCGCTTCGCCGCGCGCTTGCGCTTCGCCAGGTAGGGCAGGAACGCCCCCATGAAGCGCTCCTTCTCGTCCTGGCGCGGCGTGCCCACGTCCCCGCTCGGCAGGTAGAGGCTGGCCACCGTCAGCCCCGGCAGGTCCACCTCGATGTAGCGCCCGCTGCTGTCGAACTCCTTGGCACCGAAGCCGATCCGCACCGCCTCCGGCTGCTGCCTGGTGAGGATCGAGACGCCGTTGCGCCCCTTCTGGTCGCTGTGGGCGTGCACGACGTGCCAGCCCTCCGGTTCGCGCACCTCGTCGGGCATCTGCCCCGGCTCGGCCCTGGTCTCCTGCAGGCACACCACCTCGGCCGACGTGGCCGCGAGCCACTCGACGAGGCCGTTCTCCTTCTTCGCGGCCGCGCGGATTCCGTTGACGTTCACCGTGGAGACAGTCAGCACGCCGCGAGCCTAACCCCGGCCCCCGACACCACGTTCAGGCGAGCAGCCCCGCCTCGCACGATGGCAGGTCTCTCTTGCTGACAAGGGCGCCGTGCAGGAGTTCGAGGGCTCGGTTTCCGGTGATCAGCGAACGCTCGTAGGCCTGGAGCACGGCTCGCTTCCACGCCGGGCCGGTCGCGCCGATCTTGAGGTCCTCCTCGGGGGCGACACCGAGTTCGGCGAGAAAATCGCCCAGCATCGGGCGCCGCGGCCGAAGGACGCGCGCGTCGGTGGAGTCGATCAGGTCCAGTTCGCGCGCACGCTGCACGGCGACGGACCACGGGACGCGGTAGAGACCGGCGATCCGCAGCAGAGCACGCCAGGGCTCATCGCCCACAGAGCGCCACTCCAGACGGACATCCGCCTCGGGCAACAAGAACGCGCGGGCGAAAGCGTCGATGAGGGCTTCGCGGTCGTCGTGGCTCCCACCGACGTCCGAGTTGTACGCGTCGCCGAGCAGGTGATGTCCCAACTCGTGGGCAGCGGTGAACCGCCTGCGCCCAGGGTCGGCCTGGCCACCGATGACGGCGACTCCAACGTTGACGGGCTCGTCGAGCAACAACGACGCGCCGTCGACGTCTCGGTCGACCACCAGCAGGTAGAGCCCGAACCGCTCGGTGACCTCGGACAGCGAGGGCAGCGGACCGTGCGGGATCGCGATGTGTTCGCGCGCGGCGGCGGCGAGCTTGTCCGCGTCGAGGTAGTCGAAGGAGACGGCCATCTGCTCGATCATGCCCAGCTCGGCGAGGAACTGGAGATCATCGGCGTGCGATTCGAGGTCGACGTCGAGGCGCCAGACGGTGCGCGCGGCGGCGTCCGGGTCGTCGGCGAGGCGTTGCCTGCGGGAGACCACCGGGGTGGGCGACTCGCGGAGGAAGTAGGTCAGGGGAACGTCGAACAGCTCCGACAGCGACGCCAGCTCCAGGGCCGAGATCTTGCGCTGCCCGGCTTCCAGTCGCACCACCGAGGAGCGGTCGATGTCGAGCTTCTTCGCCACCTCGTCCTGGGTGTGCTGGGAACCGACCCGCGCGGAGCGAATCCGTTCACCGATGCGAGCCCACGCCTCATCAGCCATAGTGCGATTTTCTCACACCGGGGCCGACCACGTCACCAGCTCAGGACTGCTCGGTCAGGGCGAGGCGGACGCCGAGGGCGAGGAAGACGGTCGCGGTCACCCGCTGCCGCCACTGGTGGAAGCGGTGGTTCCGGTTGAGCCGGGTGGTCAGCGCACCGGCGGCGACGGAGAGCACGCAGTCGGTCAGCACACCGACGACCGCGAGGACGAGGCCGAGCACGAGGAACTGGAGCACCACCCACCCGCGCTCCGGGTGCACGAACTGCGGAAGGAACGCGAGGAAGAACAGCGCGGTCTTCGGGTTGAGCACCCCGGCGAGCACGGCGCTGGTGAACACCTTGCTGCTGGGAACCTCCGACGGGGCGGTCGAAAGAGGGCGGGCGCCGTCGCGCCACGCGCGCCAAGCCAGGTGGACCAGGTAAGCGGCACCGAGGTACTTGAGGACGGAGAACGCGACGGCGGAACCGGCGAGCAGCGCGGAGAGCCCGACCGCGGCGGCGGCCGTGTGCACGAGGGTGCCGACGCTGAGGCCGAGCGTGGTCAGCACACCCGCGCGCCGACCGCCGTTCGCGGTGCGCACGAGCACGAGGGCCTGAGCGGGCCCCGGAACGAGGACGAGCGCGAAGCACGCGGCGACGTAGGTCGCCAGAGTCGTGCCGTCGAAGGGGGACATGGCCTCACCATGTCACGCGAGCCCAGGTCAGCGGCAGGTGTTGAGCTTGTCCGGGCTGAGGAACTGGTCGGCCACCCAGCGCTCGTTGCCGAGCTTGCGGAAGCCGTTGTCCAGCTCGACGGTGCCCGGCGTGAGCGCGTCCCTGCGGAGCTTGGCCGCGACCGGGTACTGGGTGCTCGGACCGGTTCTGACGTTGAGCAGGTCGGCGGTGACCTTGAAGTCACAGCGCTGCACGCCGCCGACGAGTTCGGGGGCCTGGGGTGCGGCGCCCATGTTGGACAGCACGATGAAGCCCGCGACGGCGGCGCCGATGAGCAGAAGTGGACGCAGGAACAGGAACACGGTCCCTCCAAGATCGGCCCCGACACCTGCTCCTGGTATATCGCCCCCTGCCTGAGCTGCGAAGACCTGCGCGCGAAGTGCACCCGGGGAACCCGGCAGCTCCACCCGTTGGGGGCAGCGGCCGCACAACGCGTGAGGGCCGCCCCCGAACCGGGGACGGCCCTCGTGCGAGTGCGAGAAGAGGATCAGGCCATCTTCTTCTGCAGGTTCTCATCCAGCGAGGCCAGGAACTCCTCGGTGGTCTGCCACGGCTGGTCCTTGCCGATCAGCAGGGCCAGGTCCTTGGTCATCTTGCCGCTCTCGACGGTCTCGATGACCACGCGCTCCAGCGAGTTGGCGAAGCCGATCACCTCGGGGGTGTTGTCCAGCTTGCCGCGGTGCGCGAGACCCCGGGTCCAGGCGTAGATGGACGCGATCGGGTTGGTGGAGGTCGGCTTGCCCGCCTGGTGCTGGCGGTAGTGCCGGGTCACCGTGCCGTGCGCGGCCTCGGCCTCGACGGTCTTGCCGTCCGGGGTCATCAGCACGGAGGTCATCAGGCCGAGCGAGCCGAAGCCCTGGGCCACGGTGTCGGACTGCACGTCACCGTCGTAGTTCTTGCACGCCCAGACGTAGCCGCCCTCCCACTTCATGGCCGCGGCGACCATGTCGTCGATGAGGCGGTGCTCGTAGGTCAGGCCCTTGGCGTCGAAGTCGGCCTTGAACTCGGCGTCGAAGACCTCCTGGAACACGTCCTTGAACATGCCGTCGTAGGCCTTGAGGATCGTGTTCTTGGTCGACATGTAGACCGGGTAGTTGCGCTGCAGGCCGTAGCTGAACGACGCGCGCGCGAAGTCCTCGATGGACTTGCGGTAGTTGTACATCGACAGGGCGACACCGCCGCCCTCCGGGTACTGCGCGACCTCGAACTCCATCGGCTCGGAGCCGTCGGCGGGCTGGAAGGTCACGGTCAGCGTGCCCGGGCCGGGGACCTTGAAGTCGGTCGCCTTGTACTGGTCGCCGTGGGCGTGGCGGCCGATGATGATCGGCTGCGTCCAGCCCGGCACCAGGCGCGGGATGTTGGAGATGATGATGGGCTCGCGGAAGACGACGCCGCCCAGGATGTTGCGGATGGTGCCGTTGGGGCTGCGCCACATCTTCTTCAGGCCGAACTCCTCGACCCGCGCCTCGTCCGGCGTGATGGTGGCGCACTTGACGCCGACGCCGTGGCGCTTGATGGCGTTCGCCGAGTCGATGGTGACCTGGTCGTCCGTGGCGTCCCGGTGCTCCATGCCCAGGTCGTAGTACTCGAGGTTCACGTCGAGGTACGGGTGGACCAGCTTGTCCTTGATGAACTGCCAGATGATCCGGGTCATCTCGTCGCCGTCGAGCTCGACGACAGTGCCTTGGACCTTGATCTTGCTCATACGGCGGAGCGCTCCTCTCGCGACGGTGCAAGCGGGACAAGCGTACTGCTATGCGCGCCCACCGCCGGACCCGGCCAGTGTGATGCTGGCCGCTCCCCGACTGCCAGCCGACTTCTAGGGCCTGGATTCGACCCGGTAGCGGCGGACCATCTCGGTCACGCCGTCGGTGACGCCGCGCAGGAAGTCGTGGATGAGCCGCAGCTCCCGCTCGTCGCAGCCCTCCAGCCCGCGCAGCATCAGCTCGCGCAGCGGCGCGAACGCCCGCGCGGTCTCGGCCTCGCGCCTGCCGGTGGAGACGACGAAGACGCGCCTGCGGTCGCCCGGGTCGCGGCGGCGCTCGATGAAGCCGGCCTTCTCCAGCCGGTCGAGCAGCGCGGTGACGGCCGAGGTGCTCAGCCCGGTGATCTCGGCGAGCTTGCCCGCGGTCAGGTTCACCTCGTCGCGCGCCAGGTCCAGGCACTTGATGTCGGTCGCGCCGAGCCCAAAGCGGTCGGCTATCGCCTGGTGCATGAGCAGCCCTCTGGAGGCGTTGTCCCGCATGACCCCCTCCATCTCGGCGAGCAGCTCCGCGCGCGAGGACGCACCGCTTGACATCGACCCTCCCGGCTCCAGTACTTCGATCAATCGAGATATCCCACAAATCTAGATATACACACAATAGAGATATCCGACTCGTAGGACCATCGTAGCGACCGAGGAGGTTCGAATGAAGCAGGAACACACGCCCGTGTTGATCACCGCGCGGCACACGATGTGGGCGCCGCGGATCGCGGGCGTGGGCGAGGCGGACGAGGACGGAGCTGTGTTCGAGAACCCCGCCGCGCCGACCGGCCGCTACGCACGGTCCTGGCTCGCTGAGCATCAACCGAACGGTGGATTCGCGGTCAGCCGCCACCGTCGGGCAACGGGGCCGCGCGGTCGATTCGCCCAGCTCAGCGGCACCGCAAGCTAGTGGCATGTCCATCATCGAAGTGAGCGGCCTCGGGAAGCGCTACGGCGACCACGTGGCGCTGCGCGATGTCTCCTTCTCGGTCGAGGAGGGCGAGATCTTCGGCATCCTCGGCCCCAACGGCGCGGGCAAGACCACCGCCGTGGAGTGCGTGGAAGGCTTGCGGCGCCCCGATTCCGGCACGATCCGCGTGCTCGGGCTCGACCCCGCCAAGGACGAGCGCGAGCTTCGCCAGGTCGTCGGTGTCCAGCTCCAGCAGGCCCAACTGCCCGAGCTGATCAAGGTGTGGGAGGCGCTGGATCTCTACGCCTCCTTCTACCGCGATCCGCGCGACTGGCGGGAGCTGTTGGAGCAGTGGGGGTTGGCGGACAAGCGCAACGCGCGCTTCTCCGCGCTCTCCGGCGGCCAGAAGCAGCGGCTGTTCATCGCGCTGGCCCTGGTCGGCAAGCCCAAGGTCGCGTTCCTGGACGAGCTGACCACCGGACTCGACCCGCAGGCGCGGCGGGCAACCTGGAAGTTGATCTCGGACATGCGCGCGACGGGGGTGACGGTCGTGCTGGTCAGCCACTTCATGGACGAGGTGGAGGCGCTGTGCGACCGCGTCGCGATCTTCGACAAGGGCCGGGTGGTCGCGCTGGACACCCCGACGGGGCTGGTCGACAGCACCTTCTCGGAGCGGCGGCTGCGGTTCCGGCCGGTCGCGGCCTTCGACGAGAACGCCCTCGCGCGGCTACCGGGGGTGCGCGAGGTCGTTCGGACGGGGCAACAGGTCGTGGTGACCGGGACCGGCGGCTTCGCCGACGAGGTGACCGGCCTGCTCGCCAGGGAGCACGTGCTCGTGGCGGACCTGCGACTGGACCAGCCGACGCTCGACGAGGCGTACGTGACGCTGACCGGAGGAGACAAGTGAACGGCTTGGGCAAGCTCACCCTGACCGAGGCGAAGTTGTTCCTGCGGGACAAGATCTCGCCGTTGTTCGCCCTCGTGCTGCCGGTGTTCCTGTTGCTGGCCATCGGCCTGCAGTTCCAAGGCAGCGGCGGACCACCCGACCTGGAGGGCTTGAAGGCGGCGTACTTCGTCGCGTCGATCGCGCTGGCGCTCGCGCTGGCGACGCTGTCCTTCAACACCCTGCCGAGCTACCTCGCGGCCTACCGGGAGAAGGGGGTCCTGCGCAGGCTTCGGGCGTCCCCGGTGCACCCGGCCATGTTACTGATCGCGCAGATCATCGTGGGGGCGGGCACGGCACTGGTGTCCACGGCGGTGGTGGTCGGCGTCGGTCACCTCGTGCTCGGCATCCCGTTGCCGTCCAACGTCTTGGCGTTCGCGGGGACGCTCCTGCTGAGCATCGCCGCGCTGTTCTCGGTCGGCCTGCTGGTGGCCGCCCTCGTTCCGACCACTCGTGCGGCGACGGCGGCCGGGATGATGTTGTTCTTCCCCAGCATGTTCCTCGGCGGGGTGTGGACGCCGAAGGAGGCGATGCCGTCGTGGCTGGCCACGATCGGTGACTTCACGCCCTTGGGGGCGGCGTTGCAGGCGCTGCGCGACACTTGGTCCGGCGTCGGCCTCCAGCCGTTCCACGCGATGGTGCTGGCCGGGATCGCCGTGGTGCTGGGATCTGTCGCAGCAGCACTGTTTCGTTGGGAATAGGTGAGCGCGGTGGGCAAGGCGGAGTTCTGGGCGAGGCACGGCGGGACCGTGCTGGTCGTGATCGGCTACGCCGCGCTCGCCCTGTCCACCGGGCTGTGGGCGCTGATCGACGATCACCAGGACCGGGCTCCGGCGCTGTTCGCCCTGATCGGTGTGGCGGCGCTGTGGCTGCTGGTCGGGCTGCTGCTGCGGACCCGGCCGGACTTCTCTCCTCGCCGCAACACCACGGGCTGGCTGGCGGGGCGGCCCGTGCTGGGGCTGGTGTTCTACGGCGGGCTGCTCCTGTCGATCTTCGCGCTGGTGTCCACCTCGCCGATCTACTCGATCTTCGGCGCGCTCGGCTACCCGTACGCGTACGCGTTGTTCCCGGCGCACTGGGCGGTCTTCGCGGTCGGGGTGACCTCGATCGGCGGGCTCACCGCGCAGACCGGGCTGAGCGCCTTCCCGACGACCTCGCCGTTCATCGTGCTGGTGAACGTCGCGATTCCGCTGGCCTTCGCGGGGTGGGCAGCGGGCGGGGAGAGCCAGAAGCGGCAGGACGCGATCGACGAGCTGACCGAGGTCAACGAGCGGCTCGAAGCCGCGATGCGGGTCAACGCGGGGTTGCAGGCCCAATTGCTGGAGCAGGCGCGCGAGGCCGGGGTGACCGAGGAGCGGCAGCGGATGGCGCGCGAGATTCACGACACCATCGCGCAGGGGCTGACCGGCATCATCACCCAGCTCCAAGCGGCTGACGGCGATCCAGCTCAGCAGCGGCGGCACCTGGACAACGCGGCGACGCTGGCGCGGGAGAGCTTGAGCGAGGCGCGGCGCTCCGTGCACGCCGTGCGGCCGGAGGCGCTGGAATCGGCTCGGCTCCCGGAGGCGCTCGGCGACGTCGTGCGGCAGTGGTCGAAGATCAACGGGGTGGCCGCCGAGTTCACCTCGACCGGGACCGCGCGCCCGCTGCACGCCGATGTCGAGGTGGCGCTGCTGCGCACAGCCCAGGAGGCGCTGGCCAACGTGGCCAAGCACGCGCGCGCCTCGCGAGTCGGCCTGACGTTGTCGTACATGGAGGACGTGGTGACACTGGACGTGCGGGACGACGGCGTCGGCTTTTCGTCCACTGTGGACAGTTCCGGGTTCGGCTTCACGTCGATGCGGCAGCGGGCCGAGGGGCTCTCCGGCACGCTGGCCATCGAGTCCGAACCCGGCTCCGGCACCGCGATCTCCGCGACCGTTCCGGCGATTCCCGTTGGAGGACAGCCTTGATCACGGTGCTGATCGTCGACGACCACCCGGTGGTGCGCGACGGGTTGCGCGGCATGTTCACCGGCGACCCCCGCTTCGAGGTGGTGGGCGAGGCCGCCGACGGGGCTGAGGCGGTCACTCTGGTCACCGCACTGGACCCCGACGTCGCGCTGATGGACCTGCGGATGCCCGGCACCGACGGCGTGACCGCGATCCGCACGATCGCCGAGCGGCAGCTGCGGACGCGGGTCCTGGTGCTGACGACCTACGACACCGATGCCGACGTGCTGCCCGCGATCGAGGCGGGCGCCACCGGCTACCTGCTCAAGGACGCGCCCAAGTCCGAGCTGTTCCGCGCCGTCGAAGCCGCCGCGCGCGGCGAGGCCGTGCTGGCGCCCGCGATCGCCACCAAGCTGCTCAGCCAGGTCCGCTCCCCCGCCAAGGAACCGTTGAGCCAGCGCGAACTGGAGGTGCTCGGCCTCATCGCGCGCGGCATGACCAACCGCGACGCCGCCGCCAAGCTGTTCATCAGCGAGGCCACCGTGAAGACGCACCTGCTGCACGTCTACGCCAAACTCGGCGTGAACGACCGCGCCGCCGCCGTCGCCACCGCCTACGAGCTCGGCCTCATCACCCCCGGCCGCCGTTGAAGCCCTGAACGACCCGTTCAGTGCGTTGAGCGCACCAAACGACCCGTTCAGTGCGTTGGGGACGCTGAACGACCCGTTCAGTGCGTTCAACGCGTCAAATGGGCCGTTGGCGGGCGTGGGGGTGGTGGTGAGGATGGGGCGGGTGGGGGTTCTGGGGGTGGTGAAGATCGCCTAGCCTTTCGCGCAGCGGACGATCTTCAGGGGGCGCGGGATGTCGATGGGGCCGACGCACGCCATCAGTGGGCTGGCGGCGTGGAGCGGGGTCGCGGTGCTGGGCGCGGCGTACGACTTCGGAGCGTTCACCGCGCCGGCGATCGTGGTGGGCGGGGCGCTGGCGACGGGGGCGGCGCTGCTGCCGGACCTGGACCACCCGAGCTCCACGGTGGCGCGCACGTTCGGGCCGATCAGCAAGAGCATGTCGGCGGGGATCAACTGGCTCAGCCACAAGATCTACCGGGGCACCCGGACGAAGAAGGACTCCAACCGGCACGGCGGTCACCGCGGTTTCACGCACACGATCGTCTTCGCGGTGCTCGCCGGGCTCGCGACGACCGCGCTGATCCAGTTGAGCCACACCTACGCGCTGCCGTTCGTGATGTTCTTCTTCTGCGGCTTGGCGGTGCGCGGGCTGCTGCACGAGTGGCACCCGAAGCGCGACGCGATGACGATCACGCTGACCTCCGCCGGCTTGTCGCTGCTGTGCTGGCAGTGGGTGAACGGCGCGCCGGAGCTGGCGGGCGCGTGCGGGCTCGCGGTGGCGATCGGCTGCGTCGCGCACTTCATCGGCGACGCGATCACCGAGATGGGCTGCCCGATGCTGTGGCCGGTGCCAATCGCGGGCAAGACCTGGTACCCGGTGGCCCCGCCGAAGATCATGCGGATGAAGACCGGCGGCACGGTCGAGAACATGATCGTCCTGCCCCTGTTCAGCCTGCTGGCGCTGTGGTTGTCGGTCGCCGCGTTGCAGAGCACGGGTGTGATGCCCTGGCTCGGCGTCGACCTGCTGCCCTGGGACGCCACGCCCGTGGAAGGCATCGCCAAGCAGTAGTCAGGCCGTGCCGAACGGGTTGTCGATCACGTAGCGCCACACGCCGTCCGGTCCGCGGCGAGCCACGTCGGTCGCCGTGCCGTGCACCTCGCCGATGCTCCAGTCGACGATGAGCAGCGCGATGTCGCCCGCGACGTAGGTGTGGCGCGGCCGGACCTCGATCGGCTCCCCCAGCGCGAGCATCTTCTCGTTGGCGCGCTTGCGGTCCAGGCCGGTCGTGGGAGTGCCGGGGCCGTCGACGAACACCCCGTCGGGCTCGTACAGGGCATCGACGGCGGAACTCGAAGCTGCGTTGAACGCCTCCCGGAACTGCTCGGGCAGGCGCACACTGGGCATGTGGTCGGTACTCATGGCACCAGCGAAGCGAAGCGTCTCGACGGTCACCAAACGGAAACCGACGCGGAGCTGATCCCGGACGCGCGCGGTCGCACGGACAAGCCGGAGCCGACGTGCCCGGTCGAGGTCGCGCTCGCGGCGATCTCCGGCCGGTGGGCAACGCTCGTGCTGCGCGAGCTGATGCACGGCCCGTGCTCGTTCGGCGAGCTGCGCGCGCGGCTGCCGACCCTGACCGCGAAGGTGCTGACCGATCGGCTCGGTGAGCTGGTCGCCCAGGGGCTCGTCGCGAAGGATCGCCTTCCGGGCTTCCCCGTGCGCACGAGCTACCGGCTGACCGACGCGGGCATGGAGCTGCGACCGCTGCTGATCACCTTGTACAGCACGGGATCGCGAGTTCTAGCCGCGCTCGCCCCACGCGACGAGTGACTCCACTTCCGCCTTGAAGACAAGCTCGGGGTCGACGCCGGTCAACGTGAACTGACCGGTGACCTCCAGGCTGATCACGCCGTGCAGACGGGTCCACACGGTGATGCCCCAGTGGAGCTGCTTGGGCGTCAGCTCGCCGGTCTGCATCTTCTCGCCCCACGCGCCGAGCTGGCGGTAGAGCGTCGAGCGCCGGTTCGCGGGCTCCCGGTCCTCGCCGACGGTCGCGAGCACTGCGGTCATCGAGCGGTGCGCGGCGGCCAGCGTTTCGATCGGCGCCTCGTACCCGGGCACCGGCGTTCCGAAGAGCAGCAGGTAGCGGTGCGGCTGCGCGATCGCCCACGCGCGCATGGCAGTGGCGAGCGCGCGCATCTGCGTGGCGCTCCCGGCTCGATGGACGACCGCCGCCTGCATCGTGTCCGCGAGGTCGTTGTACGCGTCCTCGATCAGGTCGGTGAGCAGCGCGTCCCGGTTCGCGAAGTACCGGTAGAGGGCGGGCCCGGTGACGCCCATGCGCTTGGCGATGGCGTTGACGGAGATCCCGCCCGGCCCGGCCTCGGCCAGCTGCTCCAGCGCGATGCGCTTCGCCTCGTCCCGCGTCTGCTCGCGGTAGCGCTGCCTGCGGTCCACCTCGACCACCTCCCTTGACAACTGGACCCTAACAGGCTCAAGCTTTCGTTAGAAGCTCTAACACTTGTAACAATCATTCACAGGAGGCGACCGTGGAGATCGTGCTGACCGGCAAGGGCGGCCCGGAGATGCTGCGCGTCACCGAGGGTGCGAAGCCCAGCCCCGGCAAGGGGCGGCTCCTGGTGCGCACCGAGGCCACCGGCGTGAGCTTCGCCGAGGTGCAGATGCTGCGCGGGCGCTACCCGCTCCAGCCGAAGTTCCCCTTCGTCCCCGGCTACGACCTGGTCGGCCGGGTGGTCGGCACCGATCAGCGCGTCGTGGCGCTGACGAGAACGGGCGCGTGGCGCGACGAGGTGGTGATCCCCGCCAAGATCGCGGTCCCGATCTCCGAGGACGTCGACCCCGGCATGGTCGCCGCCGTGGCGATGAACGGCGTCACCGCGTGGGAGATGCTGCACGTGACCGCCAAGGTCCGCGCGGGTCAGACCGTCCTCGTGCACGGCGCGGCCGGTGGCGTCGGGAGCCTGCTCGTGCAGCTCGCGCGCCTCGCTGGTGCTCGCGTCATCGGCACCGCTTCGGTGGGCAAGCACGAGCTGCTGCGTTCGCTCGGCGCCGAGCCCGTCGACTACCGCAAGGGCGATGTCGGGGCGCAGGTGCGCGCGCTCGCTCCCAACGGCGTGGACGCGGTGTTCGACCACGTGGGCGGCAAGAGCCTCGACGAGTCGTGGAGCTTGCTCGCGCCCGGTGGCGTGCTGGCGAACTACGGCTCCGCAGGCACGCTGCACGACACCGGGCACCCGCTGCGGCCTTACGTGGGCACCGTGCGACGGCTCGCGTGGTGGCAGCTGCGCCGGCTCGTCGGGCTGACCGGTGGCCGTCGCGCTTCGATGTACTACGTCAAGCCCGGCGCCGGTTTCGCCAAGGCCCTGACCGAAGTCCTGCGCCTGGTTGCCTCCGGTTCCCTCACACCGCACATCGACCGCCGCATGCCCCTCGCCAACGCCGCCGAAGCGCTCACCCTCCTCAGCACCGGCCAGGCCACCGGCAAAATCGTCCTCGAAGCCTGAACCTGGAACGCACCAAACGACCCGTTGAGGTACTTGAACGCACCAAACGACCCGTTCAGCGCGCTCAACGCACCAAACGGGACTTTGACGCAGAGGTGAAGCTCCCGCAGGGCCGCCAGGGCCGCGTACCCAATGTGGCATTTGTTACGTCTCGTGAAACAAATGCCACATTGGGTACACAAGTGTCCACTGTGGACACGACGTGGTGGTGAGCGAAGTTTCACCCACTGCGTGAACGTGGCTTGCTGCTCGGCGTCGTGGTGGGTGACGATTGAAGTGGGGGGGTCCCCCACCGTACGAAAGCCACCCTCGTTCGACCGTCCAAAAAGGAGTTGCGGCCGGGACTAACGTGGATTTTCGTGCGTGCGTTGATCGGGTGCTATCCGCACCTCGCCGTCGCCGGATTCCACCGCTACTCCACCTACCGCTCGGCCGCTGTGGCGGCCCTGACCACCAACTCCGCCTTCGGCCTCATGCGCATCGCGGTGCTGTTCAGCGTGCTCGGCGCCCGCCAGGAGGTCGCGGGCTACGACGCGGGCAGCATCGCCAGCTACGTGTGGCTCGGCCAGGGCCTGCTCGGCGTGATCATGCTGTGGGGCGGGCACGAGCTCGCCGACCGCGTCCGCAGCGGAGACGTCGCGATCGACCTCTCCCGGCCGTGGAACCTCCAGTTCGCCCTGCTCGCCGAGGAGTTCGGCCGCGCGGGGTTCGCCGTGCTGATCAGGTTCGTCCCGCCGATGCTCATCGGCTCACTGCTGTTCGATCTCCGCTGGCCCCAACGGTCACAGACCTGGGTGTTGTTCGCGCTCAGCGTGGTGCTGGCCGTCGCGATGAGCTTCGCGATCCGCTTCCTGTTGAGCCTCAGCGCTTTCTGGCTGTTGGACGCGCGCGGGATCACCGCGATGTACGGCATCCTCGGCGGCATCGTGTCGGGGCTGACCGTGCCGCTGGCGTTCTTCCCCGACTGGGCACAGCTCGCGCTGTGGTGGACGCCCTTCCCCTCCTTGCTGCAGAACACGATCGACGTGTTCGTCGAACGCGGCGACCCGCTTCCGCTGCTCGCCCACCAGGCGGTGTGGACGGTCGCGCTGCTCGCGATCGGCCAGCTCGTCCAGCGCGCGGCTGAGCGGAAGCTGGTGATCCAGGGTGGCTGACCGCGTCTACCTCAGCATCCTGGGCTCGCGTTTCCGATCCCAGCTCTCCTACCGCACATCGTTCTTGCTGGACTTCGTCGCGCAGATGCTCGGCCAGGCGGGCGAGCTGATCGTCATCCTCGTGCTCTTCGGGCGCGCCACGGAACTGGGCGGCTTCGCCGTGCACGAGGTGCTGATCATGTACGGCATCGCGGGCGTGGGGTTCGGGCTCGCCGACCTCTTCGTCGGCCAGCTCGACGAGCTGCCCCGGCTGATCAGGACCGGGCAGCTGGACGTGCTCCTGCTGCGCCCGCTCAGCACGCTCGCGCAGGTCGTCACCGGCGACATCCAGCTGCGCCGGGTGGGCCGGATCGCCGCCGCGCTGGGAGTTCTCGTGTACGTCCTGTCCACTTCGGACATAGCGTGGAGCGCGCCGAAGCTGCTGCTCGCCATCACCGCCCCGCTCGTCGGCGCGGTGCTCTTCGGGTCGATCTGGGTCGTCGCGTGCTCGATCTGCTTCTGGATCGTGGACGGGCGCGAGCTGGCCAACGCGGTCACCTACGGCAGCAACATGTTCAGCTCTTACCCGATCACCGTCTACCCGCCGTGGCTGCGGCGGGTGCTGGCCTTCGTCATCCCGGGCGCGTTCATCGCCTACTACCCCGCGCTCGCGCTGCTGGACCGGCCTGATCCCCTTGGCGCACCGGCGTTCCTCGGCTGGTGCTCGCCGCTGATCGCGCTCGTCGCCGCCGGGGTCGCCGGGCTCGTCTGGCGCTTCGCCGTCCGCCACTACCAAGGAACAGGATCATGAGCGCCCTCATCGTGGCGGACCGGCTCCGCCGCAGCTTCCACGTCTCCCACCGAGCCGGATTCCTGCGCAGGCGCCGCACCGAAGTGGTCGCGGTCGACGCGGTGAGCTTCACCGTGGACCGGGGCGAGGCGGTCGGCTACGTCGGCCCCAACGGCGCGGGCAAGTCCACGACGATCAAGATGCTGACCGGCATCCTCACCCCCTCCTCCGGCGGAGCCACCGTCTGCGGCCTCGACCCGGCGAAGCAGCGACGCGCGCTCGCCTCGCGCATCGGCGTGGTGTTCGGCCAGCGCAGCCAGCTGTGGTGGGACCTGCCGCTCGCGGAGAGCTTCGAGCTGCTGCGCTCGATCTACCGCGTGCCGCGCGAGCGCTACCGCGAACGGCTGGCCGAGTGCGTCGAACTCCTTGAGCTGACGCCGTTCCTGGCCACTCCGGTGCGCCAGCTCTCCCTGGGCCAGCGGATGCGCGGCGAGGTCACGGCCGCGCTGCTGCACGACCCTGAGCTGCTGGTGCTCGACGAGCCGACGATCGGGCTCGACCTGGAGTCCAAGGAGCGCCTGCGCACGTTCCTCGCCGACCTCAACCGGCGCGGCACCACACTGCTGCTCACCACGCACGACCTCGACGACATCGAGCGGCTGTGCGGGCGGCTGATGGTGATCGACCACGGGCGGGTGCTCGCGGACGGGCCGCTCAGCGAACTGCGCGCGGAAGTCGTCACCGAGCGGACCCTGGTCGTGGACCTGACCGAGCCGCGGCCGCCGCTGACCGGGCTCCCCGGCGTCCGCGAGGTGCGCACCGAGCTGGACGGGCTCCGCCAGCACCTCGTCTTCGGGCGCTCGGACACCACGGCGGCGGCGCTGATCTCGGCTCTTGTCGGCCGCGTCGCCGTGCACGACGTGTCCGTGGCCGAGCCGGGGATCGAGGAATTGATCAGACGGTTGTACGCACGCTGACACGGTGACCGATTTGTGAATAACCTCGGGGTGGACGACCCCGCCCCGAGGAGGAGCCCATGCCCACGACGCGTCGCTTGGCGATCGCCGTGCTGCCCCTGATGATCGCGTTGGGCGGGTGCTCGCAGATCCAGGAAGCGGGCTCCAAGGCGAAGGTGTGCACCGACGCCATCGCGCTCGCCGCGTTCACGCCCGACCCGAAGGACGGCGAGCAGGCGCAGAAGGAGACCAAGGAGACCGGCGACAAGCTGCACGAACTCGCCAAGAACGCCAAGGACGGCGACGTCAGCGGGGCCATCACCACCCTGGGCAACTCCTACATCGACATGGCGAAGCAGCGCGTCGAGGACGCCGCCAACCTGCCGAAGTGGATCGAGACCAAGGTCAAGCAGCTCGACGCGCTCCGTCAAGCCTGTCTCTGAGCCAGGACGGCGTCGTAGAGCGCCTTCCTGCTGACACCCGAGGAGGCGGCCACCGCGGCGGTCGCCTCCTTCAGGCGCTCACCTCCGGCGACGCGCTCCTCAACAGCGGGCACCAGCGCCTGCACGTCCGTCACGGCCGACTCGTCCGCGGCGGCTCCGGCGAGCACAACGGTGATCTCACCACGCACACCTTCTTCCGCCCACGCGGCCAGCTCGGCGAGCCCGCCCCTGCGGACCTCTTCGTAGTGCTTGGTCAGCTCCCGGCACACGGCCGCTTTCCGTTCCGCACCAAGCACTTCAGCAGCATCGACGAGGGTCGCGGCGAGCCGGTGCGGGGCTTCGAAGAACACTACGGCCCGCTGCTCGGTGCGCAGCGAGGTCAGCCACCGGCGACGGTCACCGGACTTGCGCGGAGGAAAGCCCTCGAAGCAGAAGCGCTCGCACGGCAGCCCGGACACGGCCAGCGCGGTGGTCACGGCGGACGGACCGGGCAAGCAGGTGACGGTGATGCCCTCGGCAGCGCACGCGGCAACGAGCCGGTAGCCGGGGTCGGACACGCTCGGCATCCCCGCGTCGGTCACCAGGAGCACGGTCGAACCGGCGCGGAGGGCTTCGAGCAGCATCGGCAGCCGGGAGTTCTCCACGGCGTCGTAGAAGCTGACGATCTTGCCGCTGGGCTGCACGTCCAAGGCCGCCGCGAGCGACCTGGTGCGCCTGGTGTCCTCGGCCGCGATCACCTCGGACTCGGCGAGCGCGGCGACCAGCCTCGGCGACGCGTCCCTGGAGTCCCCCAGCGGCGTCGCGGCCAGCACCAACCGCCCTGATCCCGATTCGACCTGCATGGACGTAGACCCTTTCACGGCGTTCGAGCGCGGCCACCCCGCCCCTGTCTACGATCGTCCGGGTGAACCAGCGGAGAGAGGTGCGCGCCTGATGCGTGAGGACGCCACACCCCCCGTCGACGAGCGGCCCTGGCAACCGTTCGGGCCGCCCCCGCCCAGCGATCGCCTGCGCGGCTGGACGGTCGCGCTGACACTGGCGCTGATCGGCGGGATCGTCCGGTTCTGGAACCTCGGCCACCCCGCCGACAAGGGCACCCCCGTCTTCGACGAGAAGCATTACGCGCCGCAGGCGTGGCAGTTGCTGCGCAACGGCGGCTACGAGGACAACCCCGGCTACGAGCTGGTGGTGCACCCCCCGCTGAGCAAGCAGCTGATCGGGTTCGGCGAGTGGCTCTTCGGCTACAACGGCTGGGGCTGGCGCTTCACCTCGGCGGTGTTCGGCACGATCTGCGTGCTGCTGATCGTGCGCATCGCGCGCAGGCTGACCCGCTCCACGCTGCTGGGCGCGGTCGCGGGCGTGCTGCTGATCGCCGACGGCGTGAGCCACGTGTCCTCGCGCGTGGCCATGCTCGACATCTTCCTGGCCGTCTTCGTCGTCGGCGCCTTCGGCTGCCTGCTGGTGGACCGCGACCAGGTCCGCGCCAGGTTGACCGTGGCGATGAGCGAGGGGTGGGTCGGCAACAGTCCGTTCGGTCCCCGGCTCGGCTTCCGCTGGTGGCGCTTCGGCGCGGGCGTGCTGGTCGGCCTCGGCTGCGGCATCAAGTGGTCCGGCGTGTGGTTCATCGTCGCGTTCGGCCTGCTCAACGTCTTCTGGGACGTCACGGCACGCCGAGCCGCCGGAGTGCGCAGGCCGTGGGTCGGCACGCTCGCCCGCGACCTCGCCCCCGCGCTGTGGGCGCTGGCGGTGATCCCGGTGGTGACCTACTTCGGCACCTGGTGGGCGTGGTTCGGCAGCGAGACCGGCATCGACCGCTGGGCCGCCTCGATCAAGCTCACGGTGGACACGTTCCTGCCGTTCCTGCCCGACCCGATACGCGGTTTGCTCTTCTACCACGACAACGTGCTGGGCTTTCACACGAGCTTGCACACCCCGGCCACCCCGCACCCGTGGGAGTCCAAGCCGTGGACGTGGCCGATGGGCCTGCGGCCGATGCTCTACTACTACGAGTCCGGCGCGAACGCGATGGGCTGCGGCCGCGAGGACTGCGTCAGCGCGGTCATGCTCATCGGAACCCCCGCGATGTGGTGGCTGGCTTTCCCGATGCTCGGCTGGGCGGTCTGGCGCGCGCTGAGCAGGCTGGACTGGCGCTACTCCGCCGTTCTGGTCGGCTACGGGGCCGCGTGGCTGCCGTGGTTCCTCGACGTCGACCGGCAGATGTACTTCTTCTACGCCACCGCGATGGCGCCGTTCCTGGTGCTCGGGCTGACCATGGCGCTCGGCGAGATCCTCGGCAAGGCGCGCGCGGGCTTCGAGCGCCGCAGGACCGGGCTGCTCGTCGTCGCGCTCTACATCGGGCTCGTCGTGGCGAACTTCGCGTGGCTGTGGCCGGTGCTCGTGGGTGACTCGATCACGCCTTGGCGGTGGAACGCCGAGCTGTGGCTGCCTTCCTGGCGGTGACGGCTCAGCCGCAGCGGTAGACCAGCGGGGTGTCCTTGTTGTCGGAGCGCGTGTAGGCGGGGATGCCGCCGTCGTCACCGACCTTGCCCGCGAACAGCTGCGGGCTGTTCGGCAGCTTCGCTTCGAGCTTGCCGCCGCGCCACACAGCGGCGCCCACCGAGTAGTCGTGGGTGTCGCCGACCGCGAGCCCGTCGCGGTTCACGCTGTCCGCCGACTGGCCCTCCGGCAGGACACTGGCGTTGCCCTCCGCGTCCCACTGCACCGCGCGCAGCTCGCCGGGCTGCTCTTCCAAGCTGATCCAGCCAGCGATTCGGCCCGCCGAGATCGACTTGCCAGAAACGTCCTTCGAGGCGACCGGCGGCGCGAGCTTCGTCGCGACGCCGTTCTTCCAGAGGTAGCCGGTGGTCGTGCCGTTGCTGGTGACGACGTCGACCAGGACCGTGCCGTCCTCGTCGATGTCGTTGGCCACCTTGGTGTCCGTTCCGGGCAAGCCGGTCAGCTCGACCATCTGTCCCGGGCGGTCGGCGGGCCACATCACCGCACGGCCCCGCTCGCCCAGCTTCGGCACGTACTGACCGACGATGTCGCCGCGGTCGTTCACCGCCTTCGCCGTCGCGGAGTGCGTGCCCGCGGGCACCGGCAGGGCTTCGATCCGCGTCCCCACGGATCGGAACGGGCCGTAGGCGAACGTGCTGCGCAGGCCGTGGCCGACCACCGTGCCGGAACGGTTCACATCGGCGACCGAGACCAGGTACGGCGCGAACGGCACCTGGCCGTAGTCGACGACGCCGTCGGGCTTCCACAGCGCGACGCGCTCCGGCCCGGTGCCCATCATGATCCCCGCGTAGCCGCCCTGGTCGTCCGAGGCGATCGCGCGCCCCTGTGTCATCCCGGCGGGAAGCGGCAGGGCGGAGGCCTTCCACGTGCAGGCCGCCGCTGTTGCTCCAGGGGCCGCGATCACACAGGCCACCAGGCTCAGGGCCACGGGGAATGCCAGTCGGACTGCGCTCACGATTGCCCCCTCAGTCAGGAAATCGACGCTAGTGAGCGTTCCGACCGGCGCGAACCCCTATCTTTTCCGACCCCTCACACGAAATCGCGCACGTGGTCGGCCGCCCACTCGGCAAATGTGCGCGCCGGGCGGCCGGTGATCTTCTCGCTGACGTCGTGGACCTCGGCGGGCTTCCCGACGGCGTCCGCGAGGTAGCCCAGCAGCGAGTCGATGACCCCGACCGGCGCCCACCGCGCCATCTGCTCGCGGGACTGCTCCGGCGTCAGCTCCTCGAAGCGCACCTGCCGTCCGATGGCCTCCCCGATCAGCTCCACCTGCCGCCGCTGAGTCATCGTCTCCGAGCCGGTCAGCTCGTACGCCTTGCCCGCGTGTCCGTCGTCCAGGAGCGCGCGAACCGCGACCGCCGCGATGTCCTTCTCGTGCACCGGCGCGATCTGCGCGTCGCCGTACGGAGCGCGCACGACGCCCTCCGCGCGGATGCTGTGCGCCCACTGGAGGGTGTTCGCCGAGAACGAGCCCGGCCGCACGAAAGTCCAGTCCATTGTGGACGCCTCGACCGCGCGCTCGACCAGCACGTGCCGCCTGCCGATCACGTCGTCCTCAGCATCGGTTTCCTTGGCGGACAAGGAAGACAGCACCACCACGCGCCGCACTCCCGCTTCCTCGGCGAGCTTCACGAACTCGCCGACCGCGTCCGGCTCGGGAAACAGGTACACCTTGTCCACAGTGGACAGAGCAGCCGCGAGCGTGTCCGGCTTGGCCAGGTCCGCCGCACGGACGTCGACCCCCTCGGGCAGGCCCGCCGTCTCCGGGTTGCGGGTCGTGGCGCGCACGCTCGCCCCCTCGGCCAGCAGCATCTCCACCACGTTGCGCCCGACGTTGCCCGTGGCTCCAGTCACCAGAATCGTCATGCCTCCAGGTTCAACCAACCGGATGAATACGTCAACCAACTAGATGACTGATACTCTCCTGGATCCTGAAACCCCAGCTCCAGGAGGACCCGTGCCCGCACCGAGGCGAGCGCCGAGCCCCGACGAACGCCGCCAGGACGCGGACCGCTCGCGGCGACTGCTGCTCTCCGCCGCCTTCGACGAGTTCGCCGCCAAGGGCTTCGCCGGAGCGCGGGTGCACGAGATCGCCGCGAAGGCGGGCGTGAACAAGCAGCTGATCAACTACTACTTCGGCGGCAAGGAAGGGCTCTACCGGGAGCTCCAGCAGGCGTGGCTGGACCGCGAGGCCACGTTCAACACACCGGCGCAGCCGCTGCCCGACCTGGCCGTGCGCTACCTGCGCGAGAGCCTCGCCGACCCGCGCGGCATCCGCCTGATGATCTGGCGCGGTCTCGATTCCGGCGACACCCCGCCCGACGAGTCGCCCATCGACGAGGACCTCGCCTACCTCCGCGACCGCCAGCACGACGAGGAGCTGTCCCCCGACCTCGACCCCGCCGCCGTGCTCCTGCTGATGATGGCCGCGATCAGCGCCCCCATCGTCATGCCCGACGTCACCAAGCGGCTCTTCGGCGTCGACCCCACCGCGCCGGAGTTCGAGGAGCGCTACGGCGCGCAGATCCGCCTCATCCTCGAAAAGCTCTGCGACTGACGTCGTTTTCGGAGCACGCGGTCGATCCCGGCCACGCTGTTCCGTTTCGCTCCCCCGCTCGCGCCCTCTCCCTAACCTCGACGGAGGGGGTACGACATGACTACTTCGCGACGGCTCCAGATTCTCGTGGTGGTGTGCTCGGTCGTCTTCACGATCGGCACCGCGCTGCAGAACTTCGTGATCGTCAACCACGAGATGCTCGAACACACCATGCGCCTCGCCGGCCGCACCGCCGACCCATCCGGCTTCCTCACCGTTTTCCGGATCATCGGCAGCGTCTACATCGTCGGCAACGCCATCGGCCTTCTCGCACTCACCGGCCGAAAATGGGTCTTCTGGGTCGTGCTCGTCGTCAACCTGACCCAGGCCGCCGGTGTCATCATGATCAAACCCGAGGTCTTCCAGGCGTCCGTCGACCTCTACGGCTTCCCCGGGCTCCTGCCCTCCATCATCACCGACGGCGGCGCGCTCCTGCTCGCCCTCGTCCTCATCGCTTCGCTGATCCGCTACCGCACCCCCTGGGCCCACTCGCACGCTCGCTAGGCTGAGGAGAGTGACCCTGACTCACCAGGAAATCTTTCAGCGCTACGTGTACGCGGGCCCGATGAGCCGAGACGCGGACGCTCTCGCGGAGCTGTTCACCGAAGACGGCGTGTTCGAGACACCGCTGGTCCCCGAAGGCCACTCCCTACCGCGCCGCATGGTCGGCCGCGAGGAGATCCGCACGGGCATCAAGGCGTACTACCGGCGCGGCTCCGACAACTACGGAACCATCAACACCCAGGAGTCCCGCTTCGTCCTGCACGAAACCGCCGACCCCGCCGTTTTCATCGTCGAGATCGACACCGTCCTCGACGCCCCCGACGGTAAGCGCACCACCATGTCCCTCGTCCAGATCTTCCGCACCCGCGACAACCTCATCGTCCACCTGCGCGATTACTTCCCCACCCCTACGGGCGACTGACAAGGCAGAAAGCCGCGCATCACTGGTTCACCTGGGCCGTCTGAGATCACACTTTGATCAGTAGCCATCCCTGCCCGGCTACACATCATTCACCCAGGAAAGGCAAGGCGTATGCGCACGTCCTCTCGCACTCTCGCAGCCGTCGCCGCTGTCGTGGCGATCGCGAGCACGTCCCCGTTGGCGTCGGCGGCCCCTGAGCCCGTGTACAAGCAACTGCGCAGCGACATGACCAAGAAATGCGCCGACGTCGAGAGGAAGTCCCTCGGAGACGGTGCCCGTGTGCACCAGTGGCGCTGCTTCTCCTCTGTCGAAGGACCCCACCAGGAATGGGAGATGAAGGACCAGGGCGGCGACGACTTCAAGTTCGTCAACAAGAACAGCGGGAAGTGCTTGGACGTGTACGACCGTTCGCTGGAGCGCGGAATGCAGGCGATCCAGTGGGCATGCCGCAGCGCTGGTGAGCCGAACCAGCGTTGGCACAGGGAATGGGTGGACGCGTCCAGGGGAGTTTTCAAGCTGGTCAACCGCAACAGCGGCCTGTGCCTGGACGTCGAGAGAAGCTCCAGCGAGGACGGTGCCCACCTCCACCAGTGGGACTGCATCGTCAACGCCCCGAACCAGAACTGGGTGCTCAAGAACGCCAACGAGTCCTGACCAGAACCACAACCACCGTGCGGCCCCTGTCGGCTGTGCTCCGCTGCTGCACGCGCACGAAAGAGGCCGTCCACTGTCTACAGTGGACGGCCTCTGACCTGGGGTGGAGCTGAGGGGAATCGAACCCCTGACCTTCTCGATGCGAACGAGACGCGCTACCAACTGCGCTACAGCCCCGTGTTCTGTTGTGGGGGAAGCATAACAGTTGGTTGGGGGTGCTTCGCGCACCCCCCACCTCTACTCCCCCGAGGCCCGTCGGTAGCTCATTTGCGCAGGTGGATCCAGGTGTTCGAAGGTCGGGTCCTCGTCGTCGAGGTCGAGCGCCTCGGCGCTGGGGCGGGACGAGCACCGGGTGCCGGTGGGCTTGCTGACGGCCTTGGTGGGCACCTCGTAGGTCTCGACGTCGTCGTCCTCGTCGTCGTCCCGGTCGAGCTGGGCGACGTCCTCGTCCTCGTCGTCGGCGCCGCGCATGCGGGCGAGCCTGCGATCACGGATCTCCGCCTCGATGCGCACCTGGCGCCGGAGGTAGGTGAGGTATCCGACGAGGATCACGTCGGTGGCGCCGTGCGCCCACCACAGGACCGGCATCGCGAACCCGGCGAGCAGGCCGGTGGCGAGGGCGAGCAGCAGCATGCCGAGGACGACGCGCTGCCGGAACTGGTACTTGGCGCGCGCGACCATGGCGGCGAGCTCGGGATCGAAGCCGCCTCGGCCCGGCCGGTAGCGGCGGCGGGCGCGGCGGTTGATCGACTCGTCGCCGTAGTCCTCGGCGTAGTGGTCGGAGTAGCTGTCGTAGTCCTCGGAGTCCTCAGCGGGCTCCGGCGCCCGTCGTCCGGGCATGGCGAACACCTCCTGCGCGTTCTCCTCCGGAAGCTGTGCCCCGCGCGCGCGTTCACCGCCGCGACGGACGACTCTGCCCGTGAGGGCCGAGTCGGCTGTTCTGGCGACGGGCTTTCGACGCCGCGCCACCATGGGTACGAGAACGACGAGCCAGGCAGCCGCGAGAGCGGCGAAGATCAACGAACTCGGCACGCCTGTCCACCTCCCCCACACCACGCCCGACATTCATAGGTGAACGCCACGTTAGTCACACCAGTCACACCCGTGTCGGAGCCACGCCGCCCGCCGACACTCCCCAGACATGTCGATCTTTACCCGAACGAGGGAAGAATTGCGTCGGAATCAGGGAATGCGAGCCAGCCCACGGCGCACCAGCCGGGCCACCGCGCCGGCTCCGAGCTCTTCCTCGGTGAACGCGAGGCTGAGGTGGTCGCGCCAGATGCCGCCCACGTCGAGGTAGCGCTCGTAGAGCCCCTCGCGGCGGAAACCGAGCTTGTCGAGCACGCGGAGGCTGGGCTCGTTCTCCGGCCGCACGGTGGCCTCCAACCGGTGCAGCCCGGCGGGCCCGAAGCTGTGGTCCACGACCAGCGCGACGGCGGCGGTGGCGACTCCGCCCCTGGTCAGCTCGCTGGACACCCAGTAGCCGATCCAGCCGGAGCGCAGCGCGCCGCGCTGGATGTTGCCGACGGTGACCTGACCGGCGAGCCGCCCGTCGAGCACGATCGTGAACGGCAGGGCGAGCCCGCGCCTGCCCAACGAGCGCAGCGTTGCCCACTGCGGCGGCCATGCGAGCAGTGAGTTGCGCTCGTCCCAGCCCTGTCCGTACGAGCTGGGCTCCCACGGTTCGAGGTGCGCGCGGTCGCGCTGGCGGGCGGAGCTCCACGCGCCCGCGTCGCGCAGGCGCGGCGGGCGCAGTTCGAGGGTGCCCCCGGCGACGACCAGCGGGCCGAGCCGGGCGGGCCAGCCGGGGTGACGTCCCTCCGGTGGCCGGAGGTCAGCCACGCTGCGCCAGGAAGCTCACCGCCACCTCTTCCCCGACCAGGACGTCGGTGGTGTCCTCGTCCAGCAGGATCAGGCAGTTCGCCTCGGCCAGCGAAGCGAGCAGGTGCGAGCCGGAGGTGCCGAGCGGCTGCACGAGGTACTCGTTGGTCTCGGTGTCGCGCATGAGCTGTCCGCGCAGGAAACCCTTGCGCCCCTTGGTGGAGGTCACCGGGGAGACCAGGCGCGCCTTGACCCTGCGGCGCTGCGGGTTGCGCTTGCCGAGCGCGGCGCGGATCAGCGGCCGGATCAGCACCTCGAAGATCACCAGGGCGCTGATCGGGTTGCCGGGCAGCAGGAAGGTCGGCACCTCGTCCGGTCCGAGCCTGCCGAAGCCCTGCACCGAGCCGGGGTGCATCGCCACCCGGGTCTCGTCCAGCTCGCCGAGGTCGGCCAGCGCGCCGATGACCTCCTCACCGCTGCTGCCGCCGATCGCGCCCGTGATGACCACGATCTCGGAGATCAGCAGCCGTCCCTCGACGATCTCGGCGAAGCGCGACGGCTCGGTCGTGACCACGCCGACCCTGCTGACCTCGGCCCCGGCGTCCCGGGCGGCCGCGGACAGCGCGTAGGAGTTGACGTCGTAGACCTGCCCCGGTCCCGGGGTGCGGCCGATGTCCACCAGCTCCTCGCCGATGGAGATGATCGACACCCTGGGCCTGGGGTGCACGAGCACCTTGTTGCGGCCGACCGCGGCGAGCAGGCCGACCTGGGCCGCGCCGATCGCCGAGCCCATGCGCACGGCGACGTCGCCGGTCTGCACGTCCTCGCCGGTGCGGCGGACGAACGCGGCCGAGGGCACCGGGCGCTGCACGGAGACCCTGGCCGGGTGCTCGTCGGTGTAGGCGAGCGGAACGACCGCGTCGGCCAGCGTGGGCAGCGGGGCGCCGGTCGCCACCCGCACGGCCTGACCTGGTTGCAGGCGGCTGGGCTGGCGGGAACCGGCCTGGATCTCCCCGACGACGGGCAGCACGACCGGGTCGGCACCCGCCTGCTGCACGTCGACACTGCGCACCGCGTAGCCGTCAACGGCGGCCTGGTCGAAGCCGGGCAGCGCCCGCTCCGCCACGACCTCCTCGGCGCACAGCAGACCCTGCGCCTCGGAGATGGCCACCCGCACTGGGGACGGCTGCACCGCGGCGCGGAGAACGCGGGCCAGCTGCTCGTCTACGGACCTCATAACTTCCTAGGATGCGGCAACGCGCTCGCGGAGCCACTGCAACAGGCCGGGCCCATACGCGGGATCTTTCAGCGCGAAGTCGACGGCGGCTTTCAGGAAGCCCCCCGGGTTGCCCAGGTCGTGCCGGTCACCGCGGTGCACCACCACGTGCACGGGGTGGCCCTCGGCGATCAGCAGCGCGATGGCGTCGGTGAGCTGGAGCTCCCCACCGGCACCCGGCGTGATCCGCTTCAGGGCGTCGAAGATCGCCCGGTCGAGCAGGTAGCGACCGGGTGCGATCAGGTTCGACGGCGCGTCCTCGACCGCGGGCTTCTCCACCATGCCCTTGAGCCGCTTCACGTCCGGCTCGTCGGTGTCGTCCACGTCGAAGACGCCGTAGGCCGACACCTGTTCGCGCGGCACCTCGATGGCGAGCAGCACGCTGCCGCCGAAGCGCTCGCGCACCGCGGACATGGCATCCAGCGCGCCGTTGGGCAGGATCAGGTCGTCCGGCAGCAGCACCGCGACGGCCTCGTCCGCACCGGTCAGGTTCGGTTCGGCGCAGGCGACCGCGTGCCCGAGGCCCAGCGCCTGCTCCTGGATGGCGACCTCGACGTCGAGCAGGCCGGGGGCGCGGCGCACCTTGTCCAGCAGCTCGGTCTTGCCGCGCTTCTCCAGCGTCGACTCCAGCTCCGGCGCGGGCTGGAAGTGCTGGCCCACCGACGCCTTGTCCGGCGAGGTGACGATCACCAGCTTGCTCGCGCCCGCCCTGGCGGCCTCTTCGGCCACCAGCTCGATCGCGGGCCGGTCGACTACGGGCAGCAGTTCCTTGGGCACGGACTTCGTGGTCGGCAGGAACCGGGTGCCGAGTCCGGCTGCGGGCACGATTGCGGTGCGGAAGGCGCTCGACGAGCTCATGGGCCGAGCCTATCCGGCGTGCCTAAGCTCACTTTTCGTGGCTTCGGAAGATCTCATAAGGCAGGCGAAGAAGGCGTGGCGCGAGCGGCTGTCCCACGGCAGGGCGGCCCTGTCGGAGCGGGTGCTCGCGGACCGCGCGGAGGCGCTGGCCCGCACCCTGTCCGACTGGGCGGCCACCTGCTCCGGCGGAACCGTCTGCGCCTACGCCCCGATCGGCGCGGAGCCCGGTTCACCTGCGTTGTTGTCCTCCCTTCTCGATGCTGGTTGCCGTGTGCTGCTGCCCGTGGTGACCGGCAGGAGCCCTCTGGCGTGGTCCGAGCACACCGGGGAACTGCTGCCCGCCAGGTACGGGCTTCTCGAACCGCCCGGTCCGCGCCTGGACGCGTCGGCGATCGGCGAGGCGGACGCGGTGCTGGTCCCGGCGCTGGCCGTGGACCGGCGAGGCGTCCGGCTCGGGCGCGGGGCCGGGCACTACGACAGGTCGCTGCCGTTGATCCGTCCCGGCACGCCCCTGATCGCGGTGGTTCACCCGGAGGAGTTCGTCGACGAGCTTCCCGGTGAGGAGCACGACATCCGCATGACGGCGGTGCTGGTCCCGCACGCGGACGTGCGACCTCTCTGACCCGGGGTGTTTGCGCTCCGGGGCCGAAGTGGCGCATCATCGTATTAGCACTCATCACTGTTGAGTGCCAGTCGCTTGACAGTTCGCGGAGGGACGTCGTGCCGACCTACCAGTACGCCTGCACTGAGTGCGAGCACCGCTTCGAGCAGTTCCAGTCGTTCAGCGACGACGCTCTCACGACGTGCCCGGAGTGCTCCGGCAAGCTGCGCAAGCTGTTCGGTTCGGTCGGCATCGTGTTCAAGGGGAGCGGCTTCTACCGCACCGACAGCCGGTCGGGCAGCAGCTCCACGGTGGGCGCCTCCTCTGATTCGTCCTCTTCGGACAGCAAGCCGAAGTCCTCCTCCACCGAGTCCTCGTCCGGGTCGTCCGGGTCTTCTTCGGACTCGTCGAAGTCGACGTCCTCATCCTCCACCACGACCCCGACGGCCAAGGCCTCCGCGGCCTCCTGAGGGCACCTGATCCGGCTAGTTGTCCACATCGGCACCAGTTGTCCACAACTTCGCCGACGACGGCCGGACCGCACCCCATCACCTCCTAACGTCGAAGTCGCTGACCCACGACGACTTCAGGAGGCTCGATGGGCGGAACACTGGCGCCGCTGCCCCGCGACCGGATAGGGCGGTTGCTGCGTGGCCGCGTCGTTCTCCTCCGCAGGCTGCTGACGGCGCTTCTCGTTGCCCTGGCGGCATTTCTGGCCTGCGCGCCACCGGCGGAGAGCGTGCACGTCCTCGTCGCCGCCCGGGATCTGGCGCCCGGCGCGGTCCTCAACGCCGATGACGTGCGGCCGCACGCCTTCACCACGGACTCGGTGCCCGACGGCGCACTCCCCGTCGCCACAACGGTTTCCGGGCGATTACTCGTGGGCGCGGCGCGACGCGGGGAACCGCTGACCGACCTGCGCCTCGCCGGGCCCGAGCTCACCGGACTGGCCACCGGTGACGTCAACGGTGCGGCGGTCGCGGTGCGCCCCGCCGATCCCGGAGTCGCCGATCTGCTGCGCGCGGGTAGCCGGGTGGACGTGATCGCCCAGGAGTCGACCGTGCTCGCCGAGGATGCCGTGGTGCTCGCGGTTCGCGGTGAGAACGACGGGCACCGCGCGGCCAATCGCGCGAACCGCCTCGTCGTCCTCGCGCTGACCAGGGAGGACGCCACGAGGGTTGCGGCGGCCGGGCTCACCCGACCGGTGGCGATCACGCTGCGGAAGTGACTGTTTACTCTGTGCGGGCCAGTCGGCACAGAACCAAAAGGGGCAGCAGTGCTTAAGGGCTTCAAAGACTTCATCATGCGCGGCAACGTGGTCGAGCTCGCGGTCGCCGTGGTCATCGGCAGCGCGTTCACCGCGATCGTCACGGCGTTCACCACCGGCATCATCAAGCCGCTGATCAACTCCATCGGTGGCTCGGACCCGGCGCAGGGTCTGGGCTTCCAGATCATCGGTGACAAGCCGTCCACGTTCATCGACCTGGGCACCGTGATCAACGCGGCGATCAACTTCCTGATCGTCGCCGCGGTGGTCTACTTCGTCCTCGTCCTGCCGATCAAGAAGATCCAGGAGCGGCGCGAGCGGGGCAAGGAGGCCGGTCCGTCGAAGCCGACCGATGTCGAGCTGCTGACCGAGATCCGCGACCTGCTGCAGGAGCGCAACGCCCAGCGCTGAGCCGCGACCACTGCGCCGGTGCGCCGTCCTGGGTAGCGTCGGAACCAGGACGGCACACCGCTGCGGTGGAGGGACAAGGCAATGAGCTTCCTGGACAAGGCCAAGGAACTCGCCAACCAGGCGAAGGAGAAGGTCGGCCCGCTCGCGGAGCAGGCCAAGGAGAAGGCGGGTCCGCTCGCCGAGAAGGCCGGTGACGCCGCGGCGCGCGGGGTCGACCTGGCCGCCTCGAAGCTGGACAAGGCCACGGGCGGGAAGTACCACGACAAGATCGAGGACGTCAGCACCAAGCTGGAGAACGTCCTCGACCCCGACCGCAAGAAGTAGACAGGTCCCCAGAGGCTCGTTCCGTACTCACGACAGGATTGGGAAGCGCTCTTTTCCCTGTCGTGAGTACGAAACGGGTGTCAGGTGTCGTGGTGGGGCGGGCGGTTCTCGTAGTACCAGGTGTCGGCGGCGCGGTCGGAGCGCTCGCTCGGATCGCGCTCGTCGGAGGTGGTCTCCGGGAGCACGTCACCGAAGAGCTCGTCGAGCTTCCTGCGACGCTCCTCGGCCTGCTTGCGCTCGGCTGATTCGCCCGTCACCGACGCCGCCTCACGCCTCTTCGATGCCGGAGAGCTGCTCGATCACGTGCTGCACCAACGGGGTCAGCGTGGCCATGCCGTCGCGAACCGAGGAGCGCGATGCGGCGAGGTTGACCACGAGCGTGCTGCCGGAGACCCCGACGACGCCGCGCGAGATGCCCGCGTCCACGGCTCCGGCGGCCAGGCCGGAGGCGCGGAGCGCCTCGGCGACACCGGGCAGCGGGCGGTCGAGCACGCCGACCGTGGCGTCCGGGGTGACATCGCGCGGGGACACACCGGTGCCACCGACGGTGATCACCAGGTCGACGCCGCCGATGACCGCGGTGTTGAGGGCGTTGCGGATCTCCACGATCTCGCCGGCGACCGCGACGGTGCCGTCCACGATGAAGCCTGCTTCTTCGAGCAGCTCGGTGACCAGCGGCCCGGTGGTGTCCTCGTGTTCGCCGTGCGCCAGGCGGTCGTCGACGAGCACGACGAGGGCACGGCCGAGCTTCGCGGTGCGTTCCATGAGGAGCACGTTAGTCGGCTCGGGCATGCCGTGCGTGGACGGTTCGACGATCAGGTTCGGTCTCATCTGCTCCCCCGGGGATCGGACAGGACGGAGCGCGGGCCCCCGGCGCGAGGGCGAGCCGGGAACCCGCGTTCCTGCGAGGAGGTCAGCCTCCGCTGAGCACCCTGCTGCCCAGCGTCAGCTCGACCTCGCGTTCGGTGCCACCGCTGGCGACGGTGACCTTGACCTTGGAGTTCGGGTCGTGCGAGCGGACCGCGGCGATCAGCGAGTCGGTGTCGTTGATCCGCCGGCCGTCCAGCTTGGTGATCACGTCGCCCTGCTTGATGCCCGCCGCCTCGGCCGCCGAGTTGGGCTCGACGGTGCCGACGGCCGCGCCGTTGGTCGCGGCCGAGCGCTGCTGCTGCGGCGCGAGCGTCACCCCGAGCACGGCGTGGGTGGCCTTGCCGTTGGCGCGCAGCTCGTTGGCGATGCGCATGGCCTGGTCGATCGGGATGGCGAAGCCGAGTCCGATGGAGCCGCCGGACTGCTGCTGGCCGCCGCTGGCCGTCTTGATCGCGGTGTTGATGCCGATGACCTTGCCGCTCATGTCCACCAGCGGGCCGCCGGAGTTGCCGGGGTTGATCGCGGCGTCGGTCTGCACCGCGTCCATCACGGTGCTGTCGCCCGCCTCGTTGCCGGTGCGCACGGGCCGCTGGAGCGCGCTGACGATGCCGCTGGTGACCGTGTTGCTGAGGCCGAACGGGGCGCCGATGGCCACGACCTGCTGGCCGACACGGAGGTTGCCGGAGCGGCCGAGCTCGACCGGGGTGAGCCCGGTGACGCCCTCGGCCTTCACCACGGCGAGGTCGGAGGTGGGGTCGACGCCGATGATCTTGGCGGGCGCGGTCCTGCCGTCCTTGAACTGGATGCGGATCTGGCCGCCCCCGGCCGCCGCCTCCTCGACCACGTGGTTGTTGGTCAGGATCATGCCGTCGGAGCTGAGCACGACGCCGGAGCCCGAGCCGCTCTGCGTCTGCAGCTGCACGACGCTCGGCAGCACCTTCTGCGCGACGGCCTCCACGGTGCCCGCCGGAGCGGGGCTGTTCACGTTGCTGGCGTCGGGCCGGGGCGCGTCGAGCGCGTTGTAGGAGCTGCCGTTGAGCGCGAGGTTGTAGCCGAGCAGACCACCACCGACGCCACCCGCCGCACCGCCGAGCAGCGCGAAGATCAGCGCGCCCGCGACGAGCTTGCCCTTGCCGGACTTCGGCTTGGGCTGCGGTTGCGCGAACACCTGCTGCGGCTGTCCCTGCACGGGGATGCCGAGCGGGTTGGTCAGCGGACCGTTGTCCTGCTGCGGGTAGGACTGGCCGCCGTAGGCCACGTGCGAGCCCACGTGCGGCTGCTGCTGGGCAGCGTTGGCCTCCGGCGCACCCGGCTGCTGCTGGGTGGTGGCCTCGGTCGGCTGCTGCGGGCGCTCAGGCTGTCCGCCCGAGGCGCCGGAGGTGTTGTCCGTCATGGGAACCACTCTGGAGTGCCGACCTGAGAAGAGGCTTAGACACGCCTGGGGTTCGCTTATGGATACGCCGTCAATTCACCCGGAGGCACGCAGCCGTTCGGCGATCTGCTCCGGCGTAGCGTCGTTGACCCACACCGCCATCCCGGACTCCGAGCCCGCCAGGTACTTCAGCTTGTCCGCGGTGCGCAGCACGGAGAACACCTGGAGGTGCAGCCAGGAGTGCTCGCGACCGACGCGGACCGGGGCCTGGTGCCAGGCGGCGATGTAGGGCAACGGCTTGTCGTAGAGCCCGTCGAGCCTGCCGAGCACGTCGAGGTAGAGCCGGCCGAAGTCGTCGCGCTCGGCGTCGCTGAGCGCGGGGATGTCGGGGACCTGGCGGTGCGGCACGAGGAGCACCTCGACCGGCCACCGCGCGGCGGCGGGCACGAACGCGGTCCAGTGCTCCGTGGAGCTGATCACGCGGATCTCCGCGGTGCGCTCGGCGGCGAGCACGTCGCCGAGGACGTGGCGCCCGTGCTCGGCGTGGTACTCACGGGCCGTGGCGAGCATGCGCTCCGTGCGCGGCGTGACGAACGGGTAGCCGTAGATCTGGCCGTGCGGGTGGTGCAGCGTCACGCCGATCTCTTCGCCTCGGTTCTCGAAGCAGAACACCTGCTCCACACCGGGCAGCGCGCTGAGCGTGCGCGTGCGGTCGGCCCACGCGTCCACGACGGTGCGCACCCGCGTCGGGCTGAGCCCGCCGAAGGAGGACTCGTGGTCGGAGGTGAAGCAGACGACCTCGCAGCGGCCGAGCCCTCCCGCCTGCTCGACCATGGGCATTCCGTCCACAGTGGACGGTAGGGCGGGAACGCCCTGGGCGAAGGACGGGAAGCGGTTCTCGAAGACCACCACGTCGTAGCTCGACTCGGGGATCTCCGTCGGCCTTCCCGGCGAGGTCGGGCACAGCGGGCACAGGTCGGCCGGCGGCTTGTAGATG
Organism: Allokutzneria multivorans; assembly: GCF_039537405.1. Classification (NCBI taxonomy): domain Bacteria; kingdom Bacillati; phylum Actinomycetota; class Actinomycetes; order Pseudonocardiales; family Pseudonocardiaceae; genus Allokutzneria; species Allokutzneria multivorans. Next base: position 202,217 of record NZ_BAABAL010000005.1, read on the forward strand.
CGGGTCTGCCGGTGCGCGGCCATCCCGACCCATTCCCCGGTCAGCGGGTCGCGGCGGATCTCCGAGCGCGGCGCCTGCTCGGGCAGGTCGCGCGTGTCCTTCGCGGTGCGCGGCGCGGTCTCGGTGTCGTCGAAGTAGATGATCTCGCGGCCGTCCGCGAGGTGGTTGCTGCTGCGCCTCACGCGCCGACCTCCGGCTGAGTCCTGCGGGCGGGAACGGGGGCGAGCACCAGCTCGTCGACGTGCTCGGAGAGGACCTCGCGCGCGCCCTCGTCCAGGCCCTCGTCGCTGACCAGCACGTGCGCCTCGTCCAGCTGGGCGATGGTGGAGATGCCGACCGTGGCCCACTTGGTGTGGTCGGCGAGCACCACGAGGTTGCTCGCGGCGTCGACCAGCGCGCGGTCGGTCTCGCTCTCGTTGAGGTTGGGCGTGGTGAAGCCCGCGTTCAGCGCCATCCCGTGCACGCCGAGGAACACCAGGTCCAGGTGCAGCGAGCGCAGCGCCTGCACCGCGACCGGGCCGACGAGCGCGTCGGAGGGCGTGCGCACGCCGCCGGTGAGCACCACTGTCCGGTCGGTGCGTCCGCGCTGCTGGAGCACGTCGGCGACGCGGATCGAGTTGGTGACGACGGTCAGGTCGGCCACGTCGTCGAGATAGCGCGCCAGGGTCCAGGTCGTGGTCCCCGCCGAGAGGCCGATCGCCGTGCCGGGCCGCACGAGTTCGGCGGCCATCGCGGCGATGGCCTCCTTCTCCGGGAGCTGGCGGACGGACTTGGCCTCGAAACCGGGCTCGTCCGTGCTGCGCCCGGTCGCCGAGGTCGCGCCGCCGTAGACCTTTTCCACCTGGCCGCGCCGGGCGAGCGCGTCGAGGTCCCTGCGCACGGTCATGTCGGAGACGCCGAGCCTGGTCACCAGGTCGCTGACCCGCACGGCGCCGGTCCTGCGCACCTCTTCCAGGATCACCGCCTGTCGTTGCCGCGCCAGCACCGCGCACCTCTTCCCCTTGACGGCTCCACCCACCCAGCCTGACCCAGCCCGAGGGGCAACGTCAACACAGTCAAACACGAAGTCGCGTCCGAGTTGAGCCCTTTCCGGAAGATCACTGATCACCAATCCGCCGGAAAACGGCGGCAGAATCGGATATTCGGTGCTCAGCAGGGCTATCGGTCGCCTTGTTCGAGTTCGTTCGGTGGCGAGCGGCCTGGCCGTCAAGCGAACAGGATCGATCGCGGACTCAGCCGGGACGCCCGGGGAGCCAGATCGACATGAGCGCTCCGCCCTCGGGGGCGTGCCCTGCGGTCGCGGTGCCGCCGTGGCGCTCGGCGACCTGCTTGACGATGGCCAGGCCCAGGCCGGAGCCGGGCAGCGTGCGCGCCTCCGACGACCGGTAGAACCGCTCGAACACGTGCGGCAGGTCCGCGTCCGCGATGCCCCGGCCCGCGTCCGCCACTTCGAGGAGCGCGACGCCCTGCCCGGCCTGGCGCAGCTCGACGCGGACACGACCGCCCGGCGGACTCCACTTCGCGGCGTTGTCCAACAGGTTCAGCGCGGCGCGCTCCAACGCGTTCGCGTCACCGTCGAGCACCCACGGCCGCAGACTCGCCTCGAACTCCAGGCTCGGCGCGCGGCGGCGGGCGCGTTCGAGCGCGCGCTCCACCACGTCCACCATCTCGACCGGCTCGTGCACCACGCCGGGGGCGTCGTCACGGGCGAGCTCGACGAGGTCACCGACCAGAGTGGACAGTTCGTTGACCTGTGCGCGGACGTCCTCGTAGATCTCCGAGCGGTCCTCTTCGGAGAGGTTCGGCGTGTCGGGGCGCTGCGAGGCCAGCAGCAGTTCCAGGTTGGTGCGCAAGGAAGTCAGCGGTGTGCGCAGCTCGTGCCCGGCGTCGGCGACGAGCCTGCGCTGGCGCTCCTGGGACTCCGAGAGCGCGGCGAGCATCGAGTTGAACGCCTGCGTGAGCCGCGCCAGCTCGTCGTCGCCGGTGATCGGGATCGGCCGTAGCTCCGCTGTGCGCGCGACGTGCTCGGCCGCCTCGGTCAGCCGCTTTACCGGTCTGAGACTGCCGCGCGCGACGGCCGTGCCCGCGGCGGCCGCGAGCAGGATGCCCGCGCCGCCGACCACGACGAGCACGACGCCGAGCTGGTTCAACGTCGCCTTGAGCGAGGCCAGCGACTGGCCGAGGACCAGCGCGAGCCCCGGCCGGATGTTCGCGGCCGCGATCTGCGTGTCGGTCTTGGCGTCGGACCTGCTGTTCGCGTCGTTCGTGCCGATGGCCACCGCGATCTCGTCCTGGCCGACGGCGGGCGCGGTGGAGCGGCCACCGCTGCCGACCTGGAGCGTGACGTGCCCGGTGCGGTCCACCTCCAGCAGCGCGACCTTCAGGCCGAAGATCTGGAACATGTCGCTGGGGAAGCCCTCGAAGTTGTCCCGCGCGATGGCGGTGCTGACCGCTTCCCGGGCCTGGTCCTCCAGCTTGGTCTCCAGCTGGTTGTACAGGCTGGAGCGCACGGTCACGTAGGCGGCGAGGGACACCAGGGCCACGGCGAAACCCACTCCGAAGGCGGCCAGCGCGGTGATCCTGGACTGGAGCGAGAAGCGCTGGCGCATCCCGGTCGGAACCGTCACGGAGCGGTCTCCCGGAGCACGTAGCCCACACCGCGCACGGTGTGCAGCAGCCGCGGTTCGCCCGAGGCCTCGGTCTTGCGGCGCAGGTAGCCCACGTACACCTCAAGCGCGTTGCCGGAGGTGGGGAAGTCGTAGCCCCACACCTCTTCGAGGATGCGACCGCGGGTGAGGACCTGGCGCGGGTGCGCGAGGAACAGCTCCAGCAACGAGAACTCGGTGCGCGTCAGGCTGATCGGCCGCTCTCCCCTGCGCACGTCCCTGGTGCCGGGGTCGAGTTCGAGGTCTGCGAAGCGCAGCGCAGGCGCCATCGCGCCCGCGTCGTCCTGGTTGGGGCCGGTGCGCCGGAGCAGGGCGCGCAGCCGCGCGAGCAGCTCTTCGAGCGCGAAGGGCTTGGGCAGGTAGTCGTCGGCGCCCGCGTCGAGGCCCGCGACCCGGTCGGACACCGCGTCACGTGCGGTGAGCACGAGGATCGGCAGGTCGTCCCCGGTGCTGCGGAGCCTGCGGCAGACCTCAAGGCCGTCCAGGCGCGGCATCATCACGTCGAGCACCATGGCGTCCGGCCTGCTGGCGCCGAGCTGTTCCAGTGCCTGCACACCGTCGCTGGCCATCTCGACCTGATAGCCGTTGAACTGCAACGACCGCCGCAGCGAGTCGCGAACGGCCCGGTCGTCGTCGACAACGAGGATGCGCATGGCACGTAGTCTGACCCGCCGCCCTGAGAGGTGCCTGAGAAGGGCCTGAACGCCGGCGAATAGTCATGACCGCGCAGGGCTCGTCCTCACGGTGTCGCTGGGGTTGGGGTGTCTTCAAGACCGGCAAACCCCTCTGCTGATCATCGCTAACCGCCGCAAACCCAGCGGCCTTGCAGGGGTTTGCTGTGGTTGGAGACGGTTGAGGTGGGGGTTGCGTGGTCTTGAAGACCTGCAAACCTGATGACTTGCAGGACAGGGCCTGGTCCGTGGGCCTCAGGACTCGCGAGGCAGGGGTGCGTTCCACTTCCGCCACAGCGCGAGCACGCGGACCGTCACGATCAGCACGGCACCGGCGAGCACGGTCGGCCCCTGCGGCAGGCCGATATCGCGCCCCACCACGACCACAACGGCGCCGAGCAGCGCCGCGACCGCGTAGATCTCGCGTTGCAGCACCACCGGGATCTCCCTGATCAGCACGTCGCGCAGGGCACCGCCGCCGATGCCCGTGGTCATGCCGATCAGGCAGGCGGTGTAGGCGGGCGCGCCCAGTTCGAGCGCGGTGATGGTGCCCGCGGTGGTGAACAGCCCGAGCCCGACCGCGTCGGCGAGCAGCATGGCGCGGCGCAGCTTGGCCATGTGCGGGTGGATCCAGAACACGATGAGGCCGGTCACCGCGGTCACCAGCAGGTAGCGCCAGTCGCGCAGACTCGTCGGCGGGCTGACGTCGAGCAGCACGTCCCGGATGATCCCGCCGCCGAGCGCGGTGGTCATGGCGAGGATCACCACGCCGAAGACGTCCAACCGGGCGCGGACCCCGGCGAGCGCACCGGACGCGGCGAACACGGCGATGCCGACCAGCTCCAACACGAGCAACACCCGGAGATCCTCCCCCAGGAAATCGCGTGCGGCGACGTGATCCTGACCGCGAAGATCGAGCCGTGGGCAACGAGATCACGCTGCGCCGGGCGCGGGCGGACGAGGCCGGGGCGCTCAGCGCGCTCGCTCAGCGGTCGAAAGCGCACTGGGGCTACGACGCGGAGTTCATGGCGGCCGTGCGCGCCGAGCTGACCTACAGCGCGGAACGGCTTTCGGAGGGCCTGTTCGTCGTGGCCGAGCGCGACGGCGAAGTGCTCGGGTTCTTCGGTCTGGACGGCACGGGACCGCGCGGTGAGCTGAGCAATCTGTGGGTCGATCCGCCGCACATCGGCACCGGTCTCGGCAGGCTGTTGTGGGCGGATGCGGTGCGAAACGCCCGGAATATGGGATGGACGGAGCTCGTCCTGGACGCGGAGCCCTACGCCGAAGGCTTCTATTTCGCGATGGGGGCTCGGGAAATTGGGGTGGTTGCATCAGGTTCTCTACCCGGTCGGACGCTGCGACAACTGATGTTCCCGCTGATGGAGTAGAGGAAAAAAGGCACGATAGAGACGTGCGGATCATCCTGCTGCGACACGCGGAAAGCCTCGGCAACGTCGATGAGCTCGCCTACTGCCGCATACCGGACCACGCCCTGCCGCTGACACCGCGGGGCGTGCAACAGGCGCGCGGCATGGCACCGCGCATGCGCCGCCTGCTCAGCCCTGGTCCCGTCGCCGCGTACGTCAGCCCCTACCTGCGCACGCGGCAGACCTTCGAGCTGATGGAGCTCAGCAATCTCATCGAACGGATAGTTCCCGAGCCCCGCCTGCGCGAACAGGACTGGGGCAACCTCCAGGACCCGGTCGACCAGGAGCGGCAGAAGCAGGAGCGGCACGCGTTCGGCCACTTCTTCTTCCGGCTGGCCCACGGCGAGTCCGGCGCGGACGTCGACGACCGCGTCGCGGGTTTCCTCACCGAGCTGGAGCGGCGGGTGGACAACGATCCCGCCCATCCGAAGAACGTGCTCGTGGTCTCCCACGGGCTCACGATGCGATTGCTGTGCCGTCGGCTCTTCAACTGGAGCATCGAATTGTTCGAATCGCTGTCGAACCCGCCGACCTGTGATTTCCGGGTCCTCGAACGGGACTCCACCGGCCGCTGGCACATGGACCGCCCGTTCACCCAGTGGCGCGAGTCCCCCGATGGTGAAACTCAGATCACCCAGGTGGCCTAGGCCTCTTTTGTGCTGAATGAGTCATTGAGGTACTTGAGCGCCCTCAATGACTCATTCAGCACGTAAGGCCAAGGCGCACCCTCACTCAGGAGGCGTAGCCGCGGCGGAACGCCTGGACCAGGTGGGGTGGGACGAGCAGTGCGCGGCCGTCCACGGTGATGGGGACGAGGGGCACGGGCGCTGCCTTCCACTGGGAGCGGCGGCTGCGGGTGTTGCTGCGCGACATGCGCCGCTTGGGGACGGCCATCAGCTTCTCCTGCCGTAGCGGCGGTGGAACTTCTCGACGCGTCCCGCCGTGTCGACCAGGCGCTGGTTGCCCGTCCAGAACGGGTGCGAGTCGCTGGTGACGTCGACGACGATCAACGGGTAGGTGTTGCCGTCCTCCCACTCCACGGTCTTCTCGGAGGTCGCCGTCGAGCGGGTCAGGAACGCCGTGCCCGTCGAGGAGTCCTTGAAGACCACCGGGTGGTACTCGGGGTGGATTCCGGTCTTCATCCTTCTTCCCTTCCTGTCCTCAAAGCGGAGTCCCGGTCGCCCGAGTCCTCGCAGGGGTCTGTGTGCCACTCGCCGAACGGGTCCTCGTAGGTGCGCCAAACCTCAGCGCCCTCGGCGAGTTCGGCATCGGTGAGCAGCGCCTCGTGCAGCGCTGAGGTGATCTCCTCCGGCGAAGCCAGGTGCGTGATCACGACCAGCTGCTGCTCGCGGTCGCCGTAGTAGGGGTCCCAGCGCAGCGAGGCCATCGCGACGCGCTCGGAGTCCACTTCGGACCAGTCCTCCGTGGTCGCCAGCCACGGCCCGGCGTGCGCGATGCGGAGCCCGCCGCCCGCCGACTCCACCCAGAGCGCGGCGTCCGGCTGGCTCGCCACCCAAAGGCGCCCGCGCGTGCGCACAACGCCTTCCAGCAGCACGTCGAGCGCGTCGTGCAGCCGCCCGGGGTGGAACGGCCTGCGCTCGTCGAAGAGCACCACGGAGATCCCGCAGTCCGGCTCCAACGGCGGCTGACCGCGCAGCAGCGGCTCGTGCGCGTCACCGACCTCGCCCTTGCGCGCCCGCGCCGGGACGGCCGCGACCAACGCGTCGAGATCGAGCCCGGGCAGGTCGGCACGCGGCAGTTCAGGGGCCAGCCGGTCCAGCACAGCGTCGGTCCGCGCCGCCGTCCACGCGTCAGGGGCGGCCCCGGCCACGATCACCGCGTCGGCGAACTCCACTTGCGCCACAACGACTTGAGCGATCGTGCGCTCGTCGTCGGCGCTCGCGGACATGCCGCGCTCGTACAGCGACTCCTCGCCGATCGCGTCCGCGAACCACGTCGCGGCGTCCACCGTGCTGACCACCGCGTCGATGCGCAGGCGCTCGGTGGCGACCCGGCCGTCGACGACCACGTGGTGCAGCGCCCAGCAGACCGCCTCGGGCTCCATCGCCGGGTCCAGGTGCAGCACGATCCGGCGCACGTCCGGCGCTTCGGCGAGCCGGAGCGCGACGGGGAGCAGGTCCTGGCGGAGCGTGCAGGAGACGCAGCCGTGCGCCAGTTCCAGCACTTCGGTCGCCCTGTGCTCGCCGTGGGTCAGGGTCCGCCGCACCACGCCCTGGACCACCTCGCGGAGGTCGTGGTGGAGCACCGCGGTCGTCGGGTCCGCGGCGGCGTGGCGGGCGACCTCGGCAACCGCGTCGGCGGCGAGGCCGGAGAGCAGCACCACCGGCACGCGCTGATCAGTCACGTCGGCTCCCTTGTTGACAACGATTTCCACTTTCAACGACGGTCACGCTACCCTGACTCCCGCCTTAACGAAAATCGGTATCGTTTTCATTCCCGAGGAGGACCCGTGTCAGCCAGGTGCCAGGTGACCGGCCGCGAACCCGGCTTCGGCAAGCAGGTCTCGCACTCCCACGTGCGGACCTCGCGCCGGTGGAACCCCAACATCCAGCGCAGGCGCTACTGGCTGGGCAGCGAGAACCGGTGGATCACGCTGCGGGTCTCCACCAAGGGCATCAAGACGATCGACAAGCGCGGCGTGGAGTCGGTCGTCGCCGAGATCCGCGCTCGCGGGGAGAAGGTCTGATGGCGCGCAACGAGGTCCGGCCGATCATCAAGCTCCGCTCGACCGCGGGGACCGGCTACACGTACGTGACCCGCAAGAACCGGCGCAACGACCCGGACCGCATGCGGCTCACCAAGTACGACCCGATCGTGCGCAGGCACGTCGAGTTCAAGGAGGAGCGCTGAGATGGCCAAGAAGTCCAAGATCGCCAAGAACGAGCAGCGCAAGGTGGTCGTTGCCCGCTACGCCGAGCGCCGCGCCGAGCTGAAGGAGGTCCTTCGCTCGCCGAAGTCCTCCGACGCCGAGCGCGAGGCGGCCGAGCGGGAGCTGCGGCGCCAGCCGCGCGACGCGAGCGCGACGAGGGTCCGCAACCGCGACTCCGTCGACGGCAGGCCGCGCGCGTACTTCCGCGCCTTCGGCCTGTCCCGCGTGCGCCTGCGTTCGATGGCCCACGCGGGCGAGCTGCCCGGCGTCAGCAAGTCGAGCTGGTGAGGCCATGACCCGGTTCACCGGCAAGAAGAAGCCCAACCTGCTCAAGCGCGAGCGGGTCACCGAAGTCGACTGGAAGGACTCCGCGCTGCTGCGGAAGTTCATCTCCGACCGGGGCAAGATCCGCTCCCGCCGCGTCACCGGTCTCACTCCGCAGGAGCAGCGCACGGTCGCCAGGGCGATCAAGAACGCCCGGGAGATGGCGCTGCTCCCCTACTCGGGCCCAGCTGGCGGGAAGCGGTAGTAGCGTCGTCGCGGTGGCCGCACCGACCGAAGTCTCCGAGTTCTACGACGTGCTGTTCCGGCGCCGCGACGTGCGCGGCGAGTTCACCGGTGGGCCGATCGCGGAGGACGTGCTCGACCGCGTCCTGGGGGCGGCCCACGCCGCCCCCAGCGTCGGGCTCTCGCAGCCGTGGGACTTCGTGCTCGTCAGCGACCGCGACACCCGCAGGTCCTTCCGCGACCACGTCCAGGCGGAGCGCAGCGTGTTCGCCGCTTCGCTGGAGGGCGAGCGCGCGGAGACCTTCTCGCGGATCAAGGTCGAGGGCGTGCTGGAGTCCACCGTCGGCGTCGTGGTGACCTACGACGCCGACCGGGGCTCCCCCGCCGTGCTCGGCAGGCACGCGATCGCCGACGCCGGGTTGTTCTCGGTCTGCCTGGCGATCCAGAACCTGTGGCTGGCCGCGACCGCCGAGGGGCTCGGCGTGGGCTGGGTGAGCTTCTACCGCGAGGACTTCCTGCGCAGGCTCCTGGGCGTTCCGCAGGGCGTGCGCCCGGTCGCGTGGTTGTGCCTCGGGCCCGTGGAGCGGCTCGCCGACACCCCTGATCTGGAGCGACACGGGTGGCGCAGTCGGCTACCTCTTCATGACGTTGTGCACCACGAGCGGTACGGGCAGCGACGGGAAAGGTAGCCTGTCGGCAGATCGCGCCTGGTGAGGGCAAGGACGGCGCGGTCAGCCGGGGTCAGGGGATGCCGAGGACGTAGTGGATCACGACGTGGATCACGACGAGCCGCTGGCGGCGGGACAGATCCCGCGGCAGGACCGAGAGGTCCGGTCGCTGCTGGACTCCGGCCGCGTGGTCGAGGCCAACACCCTCTTCGACGACGTGGTCTCGCGCACCCCCGCGTCCGGCGGTGACCGCTGGCGCAGGGCGACCGTGCTGGTCTACCGCGCCGTGGTGGCGTGGCGGCTCGGCCGCATCCCGCTCGCGCTCGAACTCGCCGCCGAGGGCTGGACGGAGCTGGACTCCGAGCGCCCGGTCGGTGCCGCCGCCGCGCAGACCATCGGCATGCTGGGCTACCTGCTCGACGGCATCGGCCACCGCCGCGCCGCGCTGGACATGACGCGGCTGTCGGTGCAGGTGGCCAGGGACTCCGGCGACGCCCAAACGCTTGCCCACTGCTTGCAGCGGCTGGGTGGCACGCTCAACTTCCGCGCGGTCGACGCGCCCGAGGAGGCGGCTCGGCAGATCTTCGGCGAGGCCGCCGTGCTGCTGGAGCAGGGCCTTGAGCTGATCAGCGAGGGCTACGTGCACCGCGCGCTGCTCGGCGCCTACTCGCGCTCCCTCGCGGGCATCGGCGAGCTGGACCAGGCCGAGAAGACCGCGAAGCAGGCGGGCGAGCTGGCCCGGCGCGCCGAGGATTGGTGGGGCCAGGCGGTCAGTCACTGGGTGCTCGCCACGGTCCAGCGCGCACGCGGGGACCTCGCCGAGGCGCGCACGCTCGCCGCTCGGTCCGTCGCGGAGGCGGAGAAGATCAACGACACCTCCCTGCTGTTCCGGTTCTCGCTGGACCTGGCCGACATCTGCAACTCACTCGGCGACGCCGTCGGCGAGGCGGAGGCGCTGCGCAGGAGCCTCAAGTCCAGCCGCACAGCCGTGGAGACCTTGCAGGAGGGCTTGGGCCAGGCGTTGGAGCAGCGCAGGCTCGCCGTGCAGGCCCAGCGGCTGGCGATGGCGGCGCAGGAGGCCGCCGCGCGGGACCCGCTGACCGGGCTGGCGAACCGGCTCGGCCTGGAGCGCGCCGCGCCGCAGCTGCTGGAGCGGACCGCCGCGCGCGGGCGGATGCCCTGGCTGGTGCTGGTCGACGTGGACTGGTTCAAGGGCGTCAACGACGACGCCGGGCACGCTGCCGGAGACGCGGCGCTGCGCGAGATCGCCCAGCTGCTGCGCCGCGAGTGCCGCACTGACGACCTGGTGGCGCGGTGGGCGGGCGATGAGTTCGTGGTGCTGCTCGTCGACGCCAACGAGGACCGGCACAACGTCGGGCCCGTGGTGGCCGAGCGCATCCGCGCGGCCGTGGACGATCACGACTGGTCGATGGTGCTTGGCGACATCAGGCGCCCGACCGTGAGCATCGGCGTCGCGGCCGGCCCGGCCAAGCTGGACCAGCTCTTCGCGGCGGCCGACATCGCGCTCTACCGGGCGAAGCGCCACGGCAGGAACCGCGTGGAGGTCCAGCCCTCGCTGAACGGCGGAGTCGACGGCGGAGCGGACGGCGGGGTGGACGGCGGGGTGGACGGGACCGTGCTGGCGCCCGAGCAACCCGTCGGCCTGGAGTGATCCAGACCGACAGGTCACCCGATCAGGCGATCAGCCCGCCGCGGTAGGCGACCAGGGCGGCCTGCACCCGGTTCACGGCTCCTATCTTGCCGAGCACCGAGGACACGTAGCCCTTCACCGTCGCCTCGGACAGGTGCAGGGCACCGCCGATCTCGGCGTTGGACATGCCCTGCCCGATGAGCGCGAGCACCTCCCGCTCGCGCTCGGACAGGGACCCGAGCAACGTCCGAGCGGGCTCAGCGGCGCGCTCCCCGTTCGCGACCGCCGCGAGCACGCGGGCGGCCACTCCGGGATCGAGCACCGCTCCGCCGCGTGCGACGTCGCGCACCGCCCGGACGAGCTGGGCGGGTTCGGTGTCCTTCAACAGGAAACCGCTGGCACCGAGGCGTAAGGCCTCGCTGACGTACTCGTCGATGTCGAACGTGGTGAGCATCGCGACCCGTGGCGGGTCCGGCAGCGCGCGCAGCCGTCGCAGGGCGGACAGGCCGTCCGTCGTGCGCATCCGGATGTCCAGCAGGACCACGTGCGGGCGAAGTTGCCGCACCCGGTCCACCACGAGGCAACCGTCGTCACACTCTCCGACAACCTCGATGTCACCAGCACTCGACAAGATCATTCGAAGACCGGATCGAACGAGATCCTCGTCATCGACCAACAGAACTTTGATCACGGACGCCTCCCCGACTGACGCGTCGTGTTCACGGGCTTGTACCGGAGGGCAGTATCACCCACCGGCGTTACGGTCCGGTTATCTCACCACGTCAGGGACTCCGGCGCGACACCCAGTCGGGGAACAGCGGTGAACGGAGGGTTACCAGCGACGAGCCTCGCTCCTCAGCCGAGCAGCTTGGCCACGTCCTGCCTCAGCTTTGGCAACATGCTGTAAAGCTTGTTGCCAGGGCAGTCAGTCGAGTTGTAGTCCCGGTGCCCCTTGATGTTGGCAACCTTGATTCCGTACTGCTGGCAGATGTAGGCGCACATCGTCACCAGCGAGGCCCAGAGCTGCTCCGGCGGCTTCGCCGTGTGGTAGGTCCCCTCGTTCTCGATGCCGATGTGCGTGGAGTTGTGCCCGCCCACGTGCGCGCCCAGAACGTGCTGCTTGCCGCCCTTGAGCGCGGCCAGGCTGCGGTGCCGCCCCTCCAGGATGTGGCCGCCCCGGCTGATCGTGAACTGCTGCCCGCTGTCGATCCACCCGTTGCTGTTCATGTGGTGGTTCTGCACCGAGCGGGCCAGCGAGTACGCGTGCGCCTTGCTGTAGTCGGTCGAGTTCGGGCTCTCCGTCTGGTGCACGATCAGCACCGTCGGCTTGTGGCCGAGCAGTTGCGGCGTCGACTTCGCGGGCCGCGCGCTCCAGCCCGCGCAGTTCACGATGCTCGGCGCGGGGACGGCCAGCGCGGGCGTCGCGGTGCACAGCCCGGCGCCCATGACCAGGCCGGCACCGGCGACGCCTCGGAGCAGGGCACGGCGGGAAAGTTCACTGTCCACGGGGAACCTCCGCAGTTCGGAAAGAGTCTTTCCCAACTGTGGTCCGGCGCGCGCACGACGGTCAACGCCACCCCATCAAGCCCGTCGAAGCGGCCCACCCGCCAACCGGCTTGGCCGTGGGTCGTATGATCTAGCCGTTGCGCGCCTCTGTAGCTCAGGGGATAGAGCATCGGTTTCCTAAACCGTGTGTCGCAGGTTCGATTCCTGCCAGGGGCACCAACGACATCAGGCCCTGACCAGCATCAGCCGGTCAGGGCCTGATCTTTTTCGCCCCCCGCTCCCCCGGTTCAGAACCTCCTCGGCATACGTGTTCGAACTTTCACGTTCAGTGCCGTGGCAGGGTGGCGGCCATGTATCTCTCCGAACAGGACCGCATCGAGGTGGAGCGCGGTGAGTTCACCGGGCGCGCGTCCATGACGATGGTGTTGGACGAGGACGATCGCGTTCTGCTCAACCTGCGCGACGACAAGCCCGAGATCCTGTACCCGAACCACTGGGCCATCCTCGGCGGCGCGGCGGAGCCGGGAGAGTCGCCGGTCGTCACGGCACGACGGGAACTGGGCGAGGAGATCGGCTCGGCGGTCGAGGAGTTCGGCGAGTTCGAGCACTTCTGCTCGGTGATCGACCGAGGCGGTCACCGCCACCTGGTGTCGGTGTTCATCACCCGCACCACGATGCCGTCGACCGAGTTCACGCTGACGGAGGGCCAGGAACTGAGGTTCTTCGCCTTCGAGGAGCTCGACAGCATCACCATCACGCCGTTCGTGCGCCAGGTGCTGAGCGCGTACCGCGCTAGCGGGCGGGCACCGAAGCCAGGTGGGCGAGGAGGTGGGAGTTGGTGACGGCGGGGGCTTCCTCGGGGATGTTGTGGCCGATGCCTTCGAGGTTCTCCAGGCGGTAGGGGCCGGTGACCCAGTTCTTCGTCGCCTGGACGCCGGAGGGCGCGACCATGGCGTCCTTGGTGCTGGCGATGAAGAGGGTCGGCACCGCGACGCGCTGCTCGTAACCCCGGAAATCGTTGGCGCGGTACCAGTTCAGCGCGGCGGTGAGGGCGCCGGGCTGGGAGAGCCGCTGGAAGTACTCGGCGCTCCGCTCGGGTGAGACGCCCGGCAGCTTCGGCGGTCCCGACGCGAGGATCTTGTCCTCGGGGACCGGCGAGGGCTGCCGGAACATGTCCATGTACTTGGAAGCCTCCTTCTGCGCGGGATCGGAGCGCAGCGCCTCCGCGAACGCGCCGAGGTGCGGCACGGACACGGCGGTCAGCGTGCGGATCCGGTCCGGGTGCCGGGCGGCGGCGACCCAGGAGACGGCCGCGCCCCAGTCGTGGCCGACGAGGTCGAACTGTTTCCAGCCAAGGGAATCGGCCATCGCGACGACATCGCCGACGGCGTGGTCGAGCCGGTAGTTCTCGACGCCGGTGGGGCGGACGCCGGGCGAGTAGCCGCGCTGGTCGGGCGCCACGGCCCGGTACCCGGCGGCGGCCAGGGCGCGGAGCTGGTGCTCCCACTCGATGCCGAGCTCGGGAAAGCCGTGCAGCAGAAGCACTTTTCGGCCGTCCAATGGTCCGGCGGCGACGGCGTCGAAGGTCCCCGCGGCGGTGGAGATGCGCAGCGGCGTGATCTGGGACGGCTCGGCCGCCGTTGTGCAGCCCGCGAGGCCGAGGACCGCCGCGCCGGCAGCGATCAGCTTGATGAGAACGCGACGGGAGTGGGAAATCGCCATGCGGTGAGCCTGCTCGCGCGCGGGGAAGAACGACATCGGGCGCGCCCCCGGGCTCGTACTGGGGGAAACCCCACTGCCCGCACGGCTGCCTTTTCGGTCAACTCCACGAGCCCCTGGCTGCCTAACGTCGACGGGGACGGTCATCGGCTCAGAAGGGGCTCAACCGTGACGAACTCGGAGACGCTCGCCTATCACAAGCAGTTGCTGGACTACCAGGTCATGGGATTCGACGCGGCGAAGAACGGCGACTTCGAGACCGCCATCCAGATCTGGACGAACATCCTCAACGACGCGCCGACGCGGGAGTTCTTCGAGCAGAGCCGCGAGGCGCTGATGGAAATCGCCTGGAACCTGGCGACGGTGCACTACGCCAACGGTGACGCGGACACCTCGCGCACGATCTTCGAGCAGTGGGGGTTCCCACCGTCGGAATTCGAGAAGGTCCTTGCAGGGGAAGGCGAAGAACAGTGACGGTCACGCTCGACAAGGACGTTCTGGGCCTCTCCGACTCGGATTGGCAGACGATCGTCGAAGAGACTGACGCGTGGAACGACGACTTCACCACGGACGAGTTGAGTATCGCCCAGCTCAAGAAGGTGATCGCGGTCGTCGACGGGCTTTCCACGACGTACACGGCGTTGGCGGACCTCAGCGTCCAGTTGAGGGCGGAGCTGGAAACCCGGAAGAACCCTCCGGTCACGACCACGACAACGACGACGACAACGACGACCGTTTCCGCCGCGACGGTGGAAGACGCCGGAATCCCAGAACCTCCCGCAGAGGGCTTGGCGCCCGTGACGGTGGGGGTTCAGCACCCTGTCGACGTGGGCGAGACCTACGACCTGCCGCAGGAACACACCAAGGTCGGCGGATTCGCGAGCGGCAAGATTCCCTTGCGCCAGAAGAACCTCGTCGACCTGGCGGTGAAGGCGTACTACGGCGTGAACCGAGAGGACGTCGTCGCCGACATCAAGAACAGGTATGACGCGGTGAACGCGGAGCCCTACACCGAACCCGCTGACGCGGAGGAGATCCGGAACAGCAAGCGGCCGGGCTACAAGGATTCGGACGCGGTGATCACGGGCGGGAACGGCACGTATCCACCGCATTGGCCGGTCGTGCCGACTGGGCCGGTTCCCGTGCACGGGCAGAGCGTCACGGTGTTCCGCGACCACGGCCACTCAGGTCAGGCGTACACCGGCATCGTGCGGTTCGGGAGTCGTTCAACCACCACCGGCGCCCCGGAAGATCCCAAAATCATTCTGTTTCCGACGCAGGCCGAGGGCGCCTATCTCGAAACGGGCGTGCGGACTCATCCCCTCGATGACAGCGTGCTGAAGGACGCCTCGGTCTACGGTGAGAAACCGGGCGAGTACACGACGCACAGCGGCCAGGGAAACCTGTCCAGTCACGGGAAGCTCTCCGAGCACATCGCGGCGAAGGACGCGTACTCCAGGCTGGCCGCGGAAGGCAAGAACTACCAGGAGAGCGGCCTGACCATCGGCTTCACGGTGATCAGGGGCGGGGATTCGACCGCGCACAAGTTCTCGTTCATCTCGCGCAGCAGCAACAACCCGACCTTCGCTCTGCTCTCCCCCGACGAGGAAGCTCGCGCTCTGGATTCCGGGGGCGAGACCGCTGTCACCAAGCTCGTGCTGGCGCGCTCAGGGCAGTACGGCCTGTCGACCAAAAGGGGTGGCGCGGTGACGAGGGAATGGGCGGACAAAATCATCAGTTCCGTCGAGGCTGCCGTCAACGGATGACGAGCCCACCGAATAGGCCTTCGGGCAACGCCGAACCGAATTCTGCGAAACAGGGAAGACCGGAATAGCATTCCGAGAATGAGGCGTGTACGAACGGTTCTGCTGGCCGCGCTGGTGGTGTTGCCGCTGACCGGCGCGCACACGCCGCCGCAACAACCGGTGTTCGCCGACGGCGAGGCCCAGCCGGTGTTCGATCCGGCGGACCTCGTGCGGGAAACGGTGTTCGTGCGCGTTCCCGTCGACAGCGACCGGGACGGCAAGGACGACGAGATCCGTGCGGTCGTGGTGCGCCACCGAGCGACCGACCAAGGCGTGAAAGCGCCTGTGCTCTACCGGATCAGCCCGTACTTCGGTGGCGGGCAGCGAATTCCGGTGCACAACGTCGACGTCGAGCTGCACGTCCCAGGCAGTGGTGGCCCTGAGGGGAACCCGAATTCCGGCCCGAGTCCCCGCGACATCCCGGTGCACGCCGACGAGCCCTACTACCTGGCGCGCGGATATGCGTTGGTGTACGCGGATTCTCTCGGCACGGGTGACTCCACGGGCTGTCCGAGCAGTGGCGGCCGGAGCGAGGTCCTCGGTGCGCGTTCGGTCGTGGATTGGCTCAACGGCCGCGCTACGGCGCGCGACGCCGACAACAAGCCTTCGATCGCGTCGTGGACGACTGGTAAGACCGCGATGATGGGCTTGTCCTACAACGGAACTCTGCCGAACGCGGTCGCGGCAACGGGCGTGCAGGGCCTTGAAGCGATCGTGCCCATCGCCGCGATTTCCAGTTGGTACGACTACTACCGCGCAAACGGTGCTGTCGTCGCGGCCGCGCCTTATCAGGGCGAGGACGCCGACTGGCTGGCCACGCGCGTCAACAGCCGTGCTGACCGGGAGATCTGCAAGCCGATGCTCGAAGAACTCACGCGGCAGCAAGACCGCGTGACCGGTGACTACAACCGGTTCTGGGATGAGCGCAACTACCTCAAAGACGCCAACAAGGTGCGTGCGGCAACGCTCATCGCGCACGGTTTGAAGGACTGGAACGTCAAGACCAAGCAAGCCGCGCAGTGGTACAGCGCATTGAAGGCCAACAGGGTGCCACTGAAGCTCTGGTGGCACCAAGGCGATCACGAGTCCCCGGAATCGCTGCGGAAGGACGAGTGGCAGAAGACGCTCAACCGCTGGTTCACCCGCTACCTGTTCGGCCACCGGAACAACGTCGAAGCGGAACCCCGCGTCACCATTCAGCGCGAGGACGGCACATGGGTCAACGAAATCGACTGGCCCACTCCGGGCAGCACTGACGTCTCGGTGCACCCGAAGCCGGGCGGCGCGCTCGGTATCACAAGGGGCACGGGCGTGGAAAAACTGACCGACGACGCCACGAAGAAGCTCGCGCAACTGATTCCCGAGCCCGCGAACCGGTTGCTCTACACCACACCCGCGGCGAAGAACGCCGTGCGCATCAGCGGCACGACCAGGGCCGAGCTGAGGATCGCCTTCGACCGCCCTGCGGCGAACGTGACCGTGGCCCTCGTGGACCGCGCGCCGGACGGCACCACGAAGGTGATCACGCGTGGCTGGACGGACCCGCAGAACCGCGCACGCCTCGACCGCACCGATCCGGTCAAGCCAGGAGAGCCGTACTCGCTCGCCTTCGACCTGCAACCGATGGACTACGTCGTGCCCGCGAACCACGCGCTCGGGCTGGTGCTGCTCTCCAGCGACCGCGAGCACACGCTCCGCCCCAAGCCGGGCACGGGCCTCGCGGTGCACCTGGACCGAACCGGGGTGAGCGTGCCCGTGCTCGGCGGCCGTGCCGCTTTCGAGACCGCTTTCGGTCGCTGACCTGGCCGAACGTGTGGCACGATCGCGGGCGTGACCAGCAGGCCGACGCCCGAGCAGCACCTGCGCGACCTGGCGAGGCTGCGCCGGGTCAAGGACCGCATCGACCGCGAGTACGCGAAGCCGCTGGACGTCGAGGCCCTGGCGCGCGGGGTGAACATGTCGGCGGGGCACCTCAGCCGCCAGTTCCGGCTCGCCTACGGGGAATCGCCGTACGGCTACCTGATGACGCGGCGCATCGAGCGGGCCATGGCGCTGCTGCGGCGCGGCGACCTCAGCGTCACCGAGGTGTGCTTCGAGGTGGGGTGTTCGTCGCTGGGCACCTTCAGCACCCGGTTCACCGAACTGGTGGGCATGCCGCCGAGCGCCTACCGGCGGCATGCCGCCGACGCGACCGCCGGGATTCCCTCGTGCGTGGCCAAACAGGTGACCAGACCGATCAGGAATCGAGAAGCGCGCTCCCCCGGGCACACATAGCCTGACCGGCATGGATTTGAACATTCACGCCAGCTTCCTCCCCCAGGACGACCCCGAGGCGGCGCTGTCCTTCTACCGCGACACGCTCGGTTTCGAGGTCCGCAACGACGTCGGCTACAACGGCCTGCGCTGGATCACGGTCGGTCCGGCCGGGCAGCCGCGAACGTCGATCGTGCTGCACCCGCCCGCCGTCGACCCGGGTGTCACCGATGACGAGCGCCGCACCATCACCGAGATGATGGCCAAGGGCACCTACGGCAGCATCGTGCTGGCCACGGCCGACGTCGACAGCGCCTTCGCGCGGCTCGTGGAGCACAAGGCCGAGGTCATCCAGGAGCCCGCCGACCAGCCCTACGGCGTGCGCGACTGCGCCGTGCGCGACCCCGCGGGCAACACCGTCCGCATCCAGCAGACCGGCTGACCCCGACCCCCACCCCCCTTCGCCGCGACGACGCAGGCGGCCACGGCGCACCAGCATGGAGACGAAGAGCATGGCCACGAAGAAGAAGGCGCAGCCGCCTGTGCCGGAGCAGCACCTCGCGGACAGCCACGACCTGATCCGCGTGCACGGCGCGCGCGTGAACAACCTCAAGGACGTGAGCGTCGAGATCCCGAAGCGCCGCCTGACGGTGTTCACCGGCGTCTCCGGCTCCGGCAAGAGCTCGTTGGTGTTCAGCACGATCGCGGCCGAGTCGCAGCGGCTGATCAACGAGACCTACAGCGCCTTCCTCCAGGGCTTCATGCCGTCGCTGGCCCGCCCCGAGGTCGACGTGCTCGAAGGGCTGACCACCGCGATCATCGTGGACCAGCAGCGAATGGGCGCCGACCCGCGCTCCACCGTCGGCACCGCGACCGACGCCAACGCCATGCTGCGCATCCTCTTCAGCCGGGTCGGCAAGCCGCACATCGGCTCACCGCAGGCGTTCTCCTTCAACGTGGCCTCGATCAGCGGCGCGGGCGCGGTCACCTTCGAGAAGGCCGGGCAGAAGGTCAAGGAGCGCAGGGACTTCAACGTCGTCGGCGGCATGTGCCCGCGTTGCGAGGGCCGTGGCTCGGTGAACGACATCGACCTGAGCCAGCTCTACGACGAGGACAAGTCGCTCAACGAGGGCGCGATCACCATCCCCGGCTACAGCATGGAGGGCTGGTACGGGCGCATCTACCGGGGCTGCGGCTACTTCGACCCGGACAAGCCGATCAAGAAGTTCACCAAGAAGCAGCTGCACGACCTGGTCTACAAGGAAGCCACCAAGATCAAGGTCGAAGGCATCAACCTGACCTACCTCGGGCTGGTGCCGCAGATCCAGAAGTCCTTCCTGTCCAAGGACAAGGAGGCGATGCAGCCGCACATCCGCGCCTTCGTCGAGCGCGCGGTCACCTTCACCACGTGCCCGGAGTGCGACGGCACCCGGCTCAGCGAGCTGGCGCGCTCCTCGAAGATCAAGAAGGTCAACATCGCCGAGGCGTGCGCGATGCAGATCAGCGACCTCGCCGAGTGGGTACGCGGGCTCAAGGAGCCGTCGGTGGCGCCGCTGCTGGAGAAGCTGTTGCACGCCTTGGACTCCTTCGTGGAGATCGGCCTCGGCTACCTCTCGCTGGACCGGCCCGCTGGCACGCTCTCCGGTGGTGAGGCGCAGCGCGTGAAGATGATCCGGCACCTCGGCTCGGCGCTGACCGACGTCACCTACGTCTTCGACGAGCCCACGATCGGCCTGCACCCGCACGACATCCAGCGGATGAACGATCTGTTGGTGCAGCTGCGGAACAAGGGCAACACGGTGCTCGTGGTCGAGCACAAGCCGGAGGCGATCGCGATCGCCGACCACGTGGTCGACCTCGGTCCCGGAGCCGGAGCCGGCGGCGGCACGGTGTGCTTCGAGGGCACCGTGGACGAGCTGCGGGCAAGCGACACCACGACCGGCCGCCACCTCGACGACCGCGCGTCCATCAAGGACTCCGTGCGCGAGGCCACCGGCGCGCTGGAGATCCGGGGCGCCACCAAGCACAACCTGCGCAAGGTCGACGTCGACATCCCGCTGGGCGTGCTGTGCGTGATCACCGGCGTCGCGGGCTCCGGCAAGAGCTCGCTCGTGCACGGGTCGGTGCCCGCCGGAGCAGGCGTGGTGTCGATCGACCAGAGCCCGATCCGCGGTTCGCGGCGGAGCAACCCGGCCACCTATACCGGCCTGCTCGAACCGATCCGCAAGGCCTTCGCCAAGGCCAACGGCGTGAAGCCAGCGCTGTTCAGCGCGAACTCCGAGGGCGCGTGCCCCACCTGCAACGGCGCGGGCGTTGTCTACATGGATCTCGGGATCATGGCCAGCGTCGCCAACCCCTGCGAGGAGTGCGAGGGCAAGCGGTTCCAGGCGGCAGTGCTCGAATACCGCTTGGGGGGCCGCAACATCAGCGAGGTGCTGTCCATGTCGGTCGCCGAGGCCGAGCAGTTCTTCGGCTCCGGCGAGGCCCGCATCCCGGCCGCGCACGCCATCCTCGAACGGCTCGCGGACGTCGGGCTCGGCTACCTGAGCCTCGGCCAGCCGCTGACCACGCTCTCCGGCGGTGAGCGGCAGCGGCTGAAGCTGGCGACGCACATGGCGGAGAAGGGCGGGATCTACGTGCTGGACGAGCCGACGACCGGCCTGCACCTCGCCGACGTCGAGCAGCTGCTCGGCCTGCTGGACCGGCTCGTCGACTCCGGCAAGTCGGTGATCGTCGTGGAGCACCACCAGGCCGTCATGGCGCACGCGGACTGGATCATCGACCTCGGCCCCGGCGCCGGGCACGACGGCGGCCAGATCGTCTTCGAGGGCACGCCCGCCGACCTCATCGCCTCCCCGAAAACGCTGACCGGCAAGCACTTGGCGGCCTACGTCAAGGGCTGACACCACCACCGCGACTCGACCCTCTTTGGCCAATTCTGTTGGATGCGCGAGAATGCTCCAGGTTGCTTCACTTGTGGGCGATTCAGGGCATTGCGAAGCAATTTGTGCGCAGTTGTCTGCGCGCTACGGTTCCGACACGCCTGCGCATGATCATCGCGCTTCCTGCCGTTCCCGGCGCTCTCGCCGCTCCAGAAAGGCCCCAATGAAGATCGCACAAGCTCTCGCCGCACTTGCCGTCGCAGTCGGCTCGATGGCGGGAACCGCCGTGCTGACCGCACCCGCCGCGGACGCGGCGCCGTGCGGTTTCTACGTCACCTCGGACAACACCGCCAGGTACAACCACTGCGGCGAGGACTCGATCACCATCAAGGTGCGCTGGCTGGGAATGTTCCCCTTCGAACGCTGCATCGGGCCCGGCGACCACGCACTGGAGGACCCGAACGCACCGGGCGACAAGTTCATCTCCAACGCCTGGTACGTGCGCAGCGGCTGCTGATCGCCGTTTCCGGGAAAGGCCCTCCGCTCTCAGGGATCAGCGGAGGGCCTTTCCCGTTCTGCTGGCTCAGCGCTGATCGAGGTAGGCCTGCGCTTGCAGGTCGAACAGCTCGGCATATCCGGCACCGGCCGCCATCAGCTGCTCGTGCGTGCCGTACTCCGCGACCTTTCCCTTTTCCAGCACCAGGATTCGCTCCGCCTGGCGCACGGTGGAGAAGCGGTGCGAGATGTAGAGCGTCGTCCTGCCGGAGGCCAGCTCGCGCAGCCGCGAGAACAGCTCGTGCTCGGCCTGCGCGTCGAGCGCCGAGGTGGGCTCGTCGAGGATGAGCAGCGGTGCCTCGCGGTGGAAGGCCCGCGCCAGAGCGATCTTCTGCCATTCGCCGCCGGACAGGCTCACGCCCTTGTCGAACCACCGGCCGAGCGGGCTGTCGTACCCGCGCGGCAGCCGGTCGATGCGCTCCGCTGTGCCCGCGCGCCGTGCCGACTGTTCGATGTGTTCCCTGTCCTCCAAGCGGTTCAGGTCGGCGAGGCCGATGTTCTCCGCCGCCGTGCCCTGGTAGGTCACGTAGTCCTGGAACATCGCGCTGATCTGCGCGCGCAGCTCGACCGGGTCGTACTCACGGATGTTCACGCCGTCGAGCAGGATCTCGCCGCCGTCCGGGTCGTAGAGCCTGCACAGCAGCTTGAACAGCGTGGACTTCCCGGCGCCGTTGCGGCCCACCACCGCCACCGTCTCCCCCGGGCGGATCTCGAAGCTCACGCCGTCCAGCGCCGCCTCGTCCGCGCCGGGGTAGGTGAAGGTGACGGAGCGGAACTCGATGTGACCATCCACTGTGGACGGAAACGGGCGGGGCTTCGCGGGCGGCCCGATCTCCGGCTCGGTGTCCAGGAACTTGTAGAGCGTGTCGAGGTAGAGGTTGTTCTCGTACATCCCGGAGAACGCGGTGAACAGGCCGGAGACCGAGGTCTGCACGGCGGTCGCGGCGGCGGTGTAGAGCGCGAGGTCGCCCAGGGTCAGCCTGCCCGCGACGGCCTCCAGCGCGATGTAGAGCGCCATCACCGAGCCCGCGAGCGTGCTCAGCAGCCCCCACGAGGTCGAGCTGACGCTGCCCTTCACGGCCAGTTTCCGTTGGCGCTCATAGGAGACCTCGCCGAGCTTGCGGAAGCGGTCGACGAAGTAGCCGCCGAGCCCGAAGAGCTTGGTCTCCTTGGCGTAGGTGTCCGTGGTGACCAGCGAGGACAGGTAGTCCATCCGCCGCTTGATCGGCGACATCAGGAAGGTCTGCCAGAACGTGCGCGCGCCGTACTTCGACTGCGAGATGAACGCCGGGATCGGCGCCAGCAGCGCGACCAGCGCGAGCACCGGGCTGACCACCACCAGCAGCACGATCATGCTGCTGAAGGTGATCGCCGAGCGGACGAGGCCGAGTGCCGAGGTCATCATCGACAGCGGCCGGCGCGGCGCCTCCTGGGCGGCCTGCCGCAAGGTGTCGTAGGACTCCGAGCCCTCGAAGTACGCCAGGTGCAGCTCGCTCGCGTGACCCATCACCTGGTGCCGCACGGTGAGCGTCATCCGCTCCTGCAACAGCGTCTGCGCGACCATCGTGACCGCGCCGCAGATCGAGGACAGCCCCAGAACCCCGAACTGGAGCACGGCCACCCACACCACGCCGGATGTGGTGCCCTGGTGCTGGATCGCCGCGACGACGGAGTCCAGCAGCAGCTTGGCGACGTAGGCGGTGGCCGTCGGGAGCAGGCCGGACACCAGTGTCACCAACGTGATCACGATGGTCAGCACCGGGCTCGCCTGCCAGGTCAGCCTGGCCACCTTCGGCAGACCGCTGACCGTGCCCGCGATCGACGCGCGCATGCGTGCGAGACGGGACCGCACACCCTTCGGGCGCTCCGGCGGCGCGGGCTCCGGGATGTCGGCGGAGCCGGTCAGGCCGCTGTCGGGAACCGTCGCGGGAGGCCTTCGCCCTCGCCGCGCGAGCATCGCGGCTTCGAAGCCGCCGCCCGGCATCATGCGGCCCCCACTGCGCCGTGCAGGAAGACGTCGATGATCTGGCTCGTGGTCGGGCTGGCCTCCAGGCTGAGCCGCTTGCCGCTGAAGAGCAGGGACAGGAACAGCGACGCGAGCTGGTCAGCGGGAAGGCGCAGGCGGCCCTGCTCCGGTGCGAACAGTTCCGTCACGGCCTCCTGCATGGCGGTCATCGACTCGCGCCGACCGCCCTTCATCGGCGAGCGACGCGTCCGGCCGAGCGGGTGCAGTGCCGCCATCAGCGCGCTCATCCGCTCCAGGTGCGCGCCGAGCGCCTCAGCGGCTTCGGCGAGGCGCGCCTCCAGCGGCTGGTCGAGCGGGATCTCCGCGATCGCGTCGAGCACGTGGTCCGGGCGCAGCGCCTCGACCGTGCACGCGTCGAAGAGTTCCTCCTTGTCCTTGAAAGCGCGGAAGATCGTGCCTTCGCCGATCCCGGCCGCGCGGGCGATCTGGCTGGTGGTGACCGTCGGGCCGTGCTCGACCAGCAGCGGGAGCACGGCGTGCACGATCATCGAGCGCCGCTCCTCGACGCTCATGCCCGGGGCCCTTCGCCGGGTGTTCTCCGTGGGTGTCATGCCACCAGTGTGCGGAGTGAGCACTCACTCCGTCAACCGAGTTGCAGCACGCCGCGCAGGTTGCGCCCGGCGGCGAGGTCGGCGTACCCCTGGTTGATCTCGTCGAGCCGGTAGCGGCGGCTGACCAGTTCCCCGAGCTTCAGCGAGCCCTGCCGGTAGAGCCGCAGCACCTCCGGGATGCCCGTGCGCTGGCTCGCCGAGCCGTACACCGACCCGATCACCGTCTTCTGCCCGCGCAGCAGTTCGATCGGCGGAACCGGTGTCGTGGCAACGCTTTCCGGAGTCAGCCCCGTCATCACCACCGTGCCGCCGACCGTCGTCGCCCGGCTCGCGTCGAGCAACGTCGCGGCCGGGTCCACGCACACGAAGGCGTGGTCGGCGCCGACGCCCTCCGTCAGCTCGCGCACTCGCGCGGGTAGATCGACCCCCGCTCCCGCCTGGATCGTGTGCGTAGCACCGAAAGTCCTCGCGGCGTCGAGCTTCCACGCGTGCAGGTCCACGGCGATGATCACCTTGGCGCCCGCCAGCCGCGCCCCCTGCACGGCGTTCATCCCGTCACCGCCGACGCCGATCACCACCACGCTGTCCCCGCTGCGCACGCGCGCCGCGTTCGTCACCGCGCCGACGCCCGCCGGGACTCCGCAGGACGCGAGCGCCGCGACCTCGAACGGGATGCTCTTGTCCACAACGACCACGCTCGCCTGGTCCACCACCGTCCGCTCCGCGAAGGCTCCGACCAGGCAGAACGAACCCACGTCCCGGCCAGCGGCATCGCGTCGGCGGTAGGTGCCGTCGAGCTGCGGGCCGCGCGCGATCCGACTGCTCTCCGCGCAGCGGTGGTGGGCTCCGGCGCGACACCACCGGCAGACACCGCACGCGGGCAGCCACGTGAGCGCGACGTGGTCGCCTGTTTCGATGTCGCGGACGGCCGCACCGACGGCTTCCACGACTCCGGCGCCCTCGTGCCCCATCACCATCGGCTGCATCCCCACTTGGCGCTCGCCCCGGAGCACGTGCAGATCCGTGTGGCAGAGGCCGACCGCCACCATCCGCACGTGAACCTCCGTCGGCCTCGGCGGGTCGAGCTGGATCGTCTCCACCGAC
The DNA here is from genome assembly GCF_039537405.1 of Allokutzneria multivorans. Classification (NCBI taxonomy): domain Bacteria; kingdom Bacillati; phylum Actinomycetota; class Actinomycetes; order Pseudonocardiales; family Pseudonocardiaceae; genus Allokutzneria; species Allokutzneria multivorans. The sequence continues at coordinate 227,098 of NZ_BAABAL010000005.1, forward strand.
AACGGCTGGCCGACGCCTCGGAACAGCGCCGCACGGGTGGTGGTTCGGGCACTCGGTCCGCTCACAGCCATCGCTCCTGTCAGCGCCAGCAGGGTTCGTCTTGACAGCTCCATGCTCTCCACGCTGTTCGCGGCGCCGTGAAACGCTTGTGAGGCTTGAGAAAGGACTCTTCTTCCACTCGACGGAAGATGCCTTGCGCTTGACCTCAACCGTCATTGAGGTTGCAGGCTGGGGCCATGACCCACCCCGTCGCCCTCGATCCCACCGCCGAGCCTGGCGACCTGCTTCCGCTCGTCGCCGCCGTCGGCAACGCGAAGATCGTCGCGCTAGGCGTTTCGTGCCGCACTTCGCGCGAGCTTTCCCTTTTCTCCCAGCGGGTTCTGCGCGTTCTCGTCACGCGATCCGGCTTCCGAACGCTCGCGTTGGAGGGCGATGACGCGACCAGCGCCCGCCTCGACGACTACGTGCGCACGGGGATCGGCGATCCTCGCGCACTGCTCGCCGGAGCGCGTCCCTTTTGGCGCACAGAGGAAATCCTGGACACGATCCGCTGGGTCCGCGCCCACAACGAGGAGCACCCTGACGACCCCGTCCGCATCGCGCACCCACCGCGTCCCGGCTCCGGCGCCCTTGAGCGTCAGCTGGCCGACGACGTCATCGCTTGGCGGGAGCGGACCGGCCACAAGATCGTGTACTGGGGCGGATTGGCCCACACCGCCGTCGCTTCCGGCACTGCGGGCGGCTACTTGCGCGAGCGGTACGGGTCGGACTTCGCGTCGATCGGCCTGACTTTCCACCACGGCAACGTGCTCTTCCCCGTTCCCGCTCCCCCTCCGGACTTCGCCGAAGCCGCGTTCGACCCGGTCCTCGACGCCTTCTACCTCGTCCCGCCGCCGCACTCCGACGCGCGCAAGACCCGCTTCATCGGCCCGCTCCCCGACGCCGAGCAGCACCTCTCCGACGGCTCGCTCCGCCAGTGGTTCGACGTCGTCTTCCACGTCCGCGAAACCACCCCCGTCCACCTCTTCCCCTGAGCCAGGAGTGGCTAGTGGATCAGCTCGGAGGACTCCGGGGCGGAGCGGGCGATCGCGGCGAGGGTGCGGAGTGCGGCCGTGAGGACGTCCGGGGCGGGCGCCGACGTGGCCAAGCGCACGGCGTTCGGAGCACGGCCAGAACCCACGGTGAACGCGGCGGCGGGGCTGACCGCGATCCCCCGGCGAGCCGCCGCGGCCACGAATGTTTCGGCGCGCCAAGCCTCGGGCAGCTCCCACCAGCAGTGGTACGCCTGCGCGTCGCCAGTGATCGCGAAGGACGACAATTCCTTGCGCACCAAGGCTTGCCGCGCCGACGCATCCGAGCGCTTCGCCGAAGCGATCACTTCAGCGGTCCCGTCGGAGATCCAGCACGAAGCGGCCGCGAGCGCGAAGCCCGGAGCCGCCCACGTGCCCGAGCGCACGGCTCCGGCGATGCGTTCGACGAGAGCCGTTGGTGGCACGAGGAATCCGACGGTGAGGCCGGGCGAGATGCGCTTGGACAGGCTGTCCACCACCACCGTGTGCGCGGGGGCGAAGGCGGCCAGCGGCGCGGTCTCGTCGCGGAGGAACGTGTAGATCGTGTCCTCGATCGCACAGATGCCCAAGTGCTGCAACACTTCCGCGATTGCCTCACGGCGCTCGCGCGGCATCGACGTGCCCAGCGGGTTGTGCAGCGTGGGTTGCAGGTACACCGCGCGGACGTTGGCCTGGCGCAACGCATCCGGGTCGATGCCGTGCGAATCCATCGGCAGCGGCACGAGCGTGATGCCCAGCCGCGCCGCGATGGCCTTCACCACGGGGTAGGTCAGCGCTTCAACGCCGAGCCGTTCGCCGACCGGCACGAGCGCGGCGATGGCGGCGGCGATCGCCTGGCGGCCGTTGCCCGCGAAGACCACGTTCTCCGGCGAAGGCGTCCAGCCGGTGCGGGCCAGCAGTGCCGCGGCGATCTCCCGCGTAGCCGGATCGCCTTGCACCACAACGGGGTGCAGGGCCGAGCCGAAGACGTCCGGGCGCATCAGCCGCTCCATGCTGCGCGCGAGCAGGCCGGGTTGTTCGGGCAGCACGGAGAAGTTCAGCTCAAGGTCGACGCGCGCTCCGCCCGGCTCGGCGAGCGCAGTCTCCAGCGGCGGTTTGCCCGCGCGGACGAACGTACCCCTGCCGACCTCGCCGACCGCGAGGCCCCGCCGCACCAGCTCGCCGTACACCCGCGCGGCGGTCGAGCTGGCGATGCGGTGCCTGCGCGCGAACTGCCGCTGCGGGATGAGCCGCTCACCAGGACGCAAACGCCCGGCGGCGATGTCGCCCGCGATGGCGTCCGCGATCACTCGGTAGTCGTCCACTGATTGCTCCGAGAACATTGCTTTGATTGCACTCGCTATTGCGTGAGCTTAGCGTCGTTGGCATGAGTACGGTAACCCTCGGCGGCATCACCTTCGGCTACGACGACCTCGGCTCCGGCGACCGGGTGCTTGTCCTGGTGCACGGCCACCCCTTCGACCGCACGATGTGGCGCCCGCAGGTCGAGCACTTCGCGGAGCGCGGCTTCCGGGTGATCGCCGCCGATCTGCGAGGCTACGGCGAAACCACTGTGGTGCCAGGAAAAACGCTGTTGAGCACGTTCGCGAAGGACATCGCGACGCTGCTCGACCACCGCGGCGTCGACCGCTTCGCGCTCGGCGGGCTGTCCATGGGCGGGCAGATCGTCATGGAGTGCTTCCGGCAGTTCCCCGAGCGGATCACCGGCCTGCTGCTGGCCGACACCACGGCCGAGGCCGAGACTCCGGACGGCAGGCGCAACCGCGCCGAGATGGCCGCACGATTGCTCCGAGAAGGCATGCGCGGGTACTCCGAGGAAGTGCTGTGGAAAATGGTCGCCGATGACAAGGACGCCGCCGACCACGTGCTCCGGATGATGCTCGCCGCACCACCGGAGGGCGCGGCGGCGGCACTGCTCGGGCGGGCCGAGCGCCCGGACTACCTCGACCTGCTCGGCGAGGTCGAGGTGCCCGCGCTCGTGGTGGTCGGCACGGAGGACGAGTACACGCCGATCAGTGACGCACGGCTCATGCACGAGCGGCTCCAGGACTCCACACTGGTGGTCGTGGAAGGCGCCGCGCACATGCCGAACCTCGAACGGACCGAGGAGTTCAACCGCGCGTTGCACACTTTCCTCGACAGGATCGCAGACCGAGCAGAACGGTGATCTTCGTGACCAGCAAGAAGACCGTGTTCGTGACCGGGGCCAGCGCCGGGTTCGGCGCCGCCATCGCGCGCAGGTTCGTCGCGGAGGGCGCACGCGTCGTCGCCACCGCCCGCCGCGTCGGCAAGCTCACCGAACTGGCGGACGAGCTCGGCCCCGACGTGCTCCCGATCGAGCTGGACGTGCAGGACCGCACCGCCGTCGAGGCCGCGATCGCCACCCTGCCCTCGGAGTTCTCCGAGGTCGACGTCCTGGTCAACAACGCGGGTCTGGCCAAGGGCATGGAACCCGCGCACAAGGCCGACCTCGACGACTGGGAACAGATGATCGACACCAACTGCAAGGGGATGGTGTACTGCACCCGTGCCCTGCTTCCGGGCATGGTGGCGCGCGGCCGGGGCCACGTGATCAACCTCGGCTCCATCGCGGGCACCTACCCCTACCCCGGCGGCAACGTCTACGGCGCCACCAAGGCCTTCACGCACCAGTTCAGCCTCAACCTGCGCAGCGACCTGCACGGCACCGGTGTCCGCGTCACCTGCGTGGAGCCCGGGATGTGCGGCGGGACCGAGTTCTCCACGGTGCGCTTCGACGGTGACACGAGCAAGGCCAACAGCGTCTACGCGGGGATGACGCCGTTGAGCGCCGAGGACATCGCGGAGTCGGTGCACTGGGTTTCCGCGCAGCCGCCGCACTTCAACGTCAACACCATCGAGCTCATGCCGGTGGCGCAGAGCTTCGCGGCGTTCCAGGTCCACCGGGAGAGCTGATCGCCCGCACCACCGCTTGATCGTGCCGCCGCCACGGGGTTCCCACTTCGGCGAACCCTGCGGCGCGCAGCGCGTCCACGTGCCACGACACGGGCGGGTAGAAGTCCGCAGACGCCCCGTTCTGGTGTCCCACAAGGGCTTCCAGAGCCGGGTGAGCGGCGATCCCGGCCCACCACCGCGCCCACGCGTCCGAGGGTTCGGTCCGCACCGGCGCGTCCGGCATCCGGTCCGCGTTGGCGAACACCCCGCCCGGCGCGAGAACCCCGCGCACCTCGCGGTAGAGCCTCCGCAACGGCTCCGCCGCGAAACAGTGCATGGCGGTCATGGTCAGCACGAAGTCGTACTCCTTGTGCGGCAACGCTTCCGTCCAGCCCGCCGAGCCCAGATCGGCCCGCACCAGCTCCACGCCCGGCAGCGACGCCTCCGCGATGGCGAGCAGCGCCGGGCTGAGGTCGAGCACGGTCACCTCCGCGCCGGGCAGCCGGTCGAGCAGCCTCCTGGCGAGCGTTCCCGTCCCGCCCGCGAGGTCAAGCACGCGCGCGGGCGCCCCTACCAGGTCCACGAGCGCGCTCGCGGCCTCCTCGCGGCAGGGCAGGTAGACCTCCTGCTGGCGGTCCCACTCCGCCTGGATGGCCAGCGCTTCTTCCTTCGTCAGCATGGTGCCAGCTTAACGAAAACGATTATCAATTCAAGAAAGATCTACCCCAGGGCAGACGACACCGCCCGCCCCTCAGGTCACGCTCGACACATGAGGACAGCGATCACCACCATCGCCGTCGTGAGCCTGCTGGCCGGGCTCACCGCGACGGCGGGCGCCTCGGAACCGTTGCGCTGGCGGGACTGCGGCGAGGGCGTCCAGTGCGCCGACGTCCGGGTTCCCGTGGACTGGGCGCGGCCGCACGGGGCGCGGACCAGCATCGGTCTCGCCAAGATCCCCGCGCGGGACCAGGCGAGCAAGCTCGGCCCGCTCGTGGCCAACCTCGGGGGGCCGGGCGCGACCGTCCCGCACGTGCCGCAGCTCAAGGGCAGCTTCGCCGAGCTGACGAAGTGGTTCGACGTGGTCGTCTTCGACCCGCGCGGCTTCGGCGCGAGCCGGGGCGTCACGTGCCCGAAACCCGCCCCGGTCCCCGATCTCAAGGCATGGCCACCGAACCGGGAGGCCTTCGAGAGCTACGCGGAAGCCAACCGGCGCTTCGCCCAGGACTGCACTCCGGCCCTGGGAGCGTTGCGGGACGAGCTGAACTCGTGGCAGGGCGCGCACGACCTGGACGCGATCCGTGTGGCGCTGGGCCAGCGGAAGCTGAACTACTACGGCAACTCCTACGGGACCGTCTACGCGCAGAACTACGTCGAGATTTTCGGCGACAAGGTCGACCGCATGTACCTGGACAGCGTGTTCGACCACACCAACCCGGACATCAGGTCCTGGTCCCTGTCGGGTCCGGCGGTGACCGAGGCCAACTTCCACCGCTTCGCGAAGTGGGCCCAGCAGGACGCAGGCTCCGCCTTGCGCGGCAAGGACGTCCTCGCCGTCTGGGATCGCGTCATCACTGCGGCACAACGGAATCCGATCCCCGCTCCGGGCGCGGGCCGCACCGTCGCCGCCACGGAGATCGTCATGGCCGCGCCGTCCGGCTTCGAGCAGGAGTGGCCGAACTTCGCCAAGGCGCTGGCCCAGGCCGACACCGGTGACGCGACGCTGATCGCGACCAGGCGGCTGGGCGGCATGGACCCCGACCTGTCCAGGATCGCGCTCTGCTCCGACTTCCCCTACGACGTGAGCTACGACAGCCTCAAACGGGTCGAACGGGAGGCCCGCGAGCGCGCACCGCGCGTGGGCTGGCGCTCGGTGTGGCTGATGGGCTACCACTGCGCGGGGCTGCCGAAGGTCGGCACCTACCCACCGAAGCCGATCAAGGCCAGGGAGCTCCCGCCGATCCTCGTCGCCAGCGGCAACCACGACGACGGCACGCCTCCCGAGTTCGCCAAGCGCGTCTCCGCGCAGCTGCCCGGCTCGCGCTACCTCAGCGCGGAGGGCGGGCACGCGCAGTACTGGGCCGGGCGCAACGCCTGCTTGCGCGATCGGGTGCACCGCTACCTCGTCGGCGGCGAACTGCCCGCGCCCGGAACCCACTGCGCCGCCTGACTGGTGTACCAACGTCGCATGTCCACCACCAGGGACGCCCTCGGCTGCGCGGCGATCGCGGCCCTCGTCTTCGGCGCCGCGCTGCTGGAGGGCTCGCCCGCCCGGCCGATGGCGCTCGCCGTGCTCAGCGTCGGCGTGACGGCGCCGTTGATGCTGCGCGAGCGGCTACCGATCACCTCGGCGGCGCTGGCGTCCTTGGTGGCCCTGCTCGGTTTCGCGATACCCGGCTGGTCGGGGAAGGTGGTGGCGATGGTCGCGTGCGGGGCCGCCGCCTACCACCGCCCCAACCGGCTGGCCGGGGTGCTGGCCGTGTCGATCCTCGGCTTCCTGCTGGTGCCCGCCGTGGTCGCGTCCCGGCCGCTCGGCACCACCGCCGTGCTCACCGAAATGATCATCACGTCGATCGCCCCCGCCGTCCTGGGCTACGCGATGCGACTGCGCGCGGAGCGCGGCGAGCAGCTGGCCCGCCTGCACCGCGCCGAGGCCGCGCGGACGGTCGCTGAGGAGCGGGCGGGCATCGCGCGCGAGGTGCACGACGCGGTCGGCCACCACCTGACCGCGATCCGCATGCAGGCGACCGCCGCGCGACACGTGCTCACCGACGCCTCCCCCGTGGCGACGACGACGCTGAACACGATCAACGACCTGGCCGCGCGAGCGCTGAGCGAGGTGCGCGACATGCTGGAAACCTTGCGCGACAAACCTTCCGGCTCGCGCGTCAATGAGATCGCCGACCTGGTCTCCCGACTGTCCACATCGGACATTGAGATCACCTTCACCGAGTCCGGAGCGCTGCACGAGCTGCCGCCGCTCGTCGACCACGGCGGCTACCGGCTCGCCCAGGAGGCGCTGACCAACGCGATCCGCCACTCCGGCGCGGACACGATCTCGGTCAGCGTCGCGCGCGAGCCCGACTCCGTCGTGATCACCGTGGAGGACAACGGTTCCAGCACCTCCGTCACCGACGAGGGCTCGGGAGTCCGGGGCATGCGCGAGCGCGCGCGGCTGCTCGGCGGAACCGTGACGATCAGCGCGGCCCGACCGCACGGCTGGCGCGTCCGCGCCGTGCTCCCGGCGAGGGGGGCGCGGTGATCCAGGTGATCGTCGCCGACGACCAGGCCGAGGTCCGCTCGGCGCTGCGGCTCGTGCTCGACGCCGAACCGGACATCGAGGTGGTGGCCGAGGCCGCCGACGGCGTGGAAGCAGTGCTCAGGACCGAGCAGCGGCGCCCCGACGTGCTGGTGGTCGACATCCGGATGCCCCGCCTCGACGGGATCGGCGCGATCACCAGGCTGGCGGCCTCGGCGAGCACCACCAGGATCGTCGCGCTGACCACCTTCGGCATCGACGAGTACCTCTTCGGAGCACTGCGGGCGGGGGCGACCGGGTTCCTGCTCAAGGACTCCGAGCCACGGCTGCTGCTGGACGCCGTCCGCGCGGCGCACCGGGGGCACGGGCTGGTCGACCCGCAGGTGACGCACCGGCTGATCGACCGCTTCGCCAGCCTCAGCCCGCGCCCGGCCACCGAGGAGCTGGACCGGCTGACGCCGAGGGAGCGCGAGGTGCTGCTGGAGATCGCGCTCGGGCTGAGCAACGCCGAGATCGCCGGGCGGCTGTGGATCGAGGAGGGCACCGTCAAGACGCACGTGGTGCGCGTGCTCGCCAAGCTCGGCCTGCGAAGTCGCGTGCACGCGGTGATCTACGCGCACGAGCACGGGCTGGTGCCGCGCACGCGCTAGGGACCGGCGCGGGCAACACGCACTGTTCCCCGACAGTGTCGCCCGCGCCGACCGATCCGTTCTGCACACCCCCAGGTGGCGCAGAACGAGCGATCTCCGCCCGAGATTATTACAAGCTGTAACAGTGGGCCAAGGCGATTCAGAACGTGGGCGGTCTACGTTGGGGCGGTGAGCAGTGAGCCGCCCCGGCGGCGCAGACCTGGGCCGCCGCCGAGGCTCAGCCGCGACCTGATCGCCGACGCCGCCGTCGCGGTCGGTTTCACCGACCTGACCCTGGCCTCGGTCGCCGAGCGGCTGAGCGCCACCCACGCGGCGCTCTACCGCCACATCACCGACCGCGACGACCTGGTCGTCGCGGCGGTGGAACGCCTGGTCAGCGGGCTGCCGAAGGCCCTGGAAAGTCCGGACTGGCGCGAGGTGCTCGAAGCGGCGACCTGGGCGCTGTGGCGGATGTACGCCGAGAACCCCGGCGTCGACCAGGTGCTCTGCTCGGTCCCCGCCGCGCGTGAGGTCGTCGTCTGCCACACCCTCGCGCTGGTCCGCCGCCTGTGCCAGGTCGGCTTCGACCCCGAGTTCGCCGTGCTCGCCGCCGACATCGTCGTCGAGTTCGCGCGGGCCTCCGGTGGCACCGCCGGTCTGCTGCACGCCACCTCCGCCGCCGAGGTGCGCGCCGTGCTCGGCCGAGTCAGCGCCGACGAGGCCGAGAACGAGCTGTTGCGCGAGGTCAGCGGTGCCCTCAGCCTCGACCTGCGCCCGTGGGCCGCGCGCAAGCTCGCCGTGGTGCTCGACGGCATCGCCGCCAACGCGCGCCCGACCCAGGAGAACACCTCCGAGAAGTGATCAACACGGGGTCGCTCGAACGGGTGGGTACTCGATACCTTCTTTGGAGTGACAAGCCATCAGGTCACCATCAACCTGAGCCCCGACGAGGCGCTCGTCCTCTTCGACTGGCTCTCCCGCACCGACGACCAGGGCGGCCTCGACCCGCTGACCGAGGACCACGCCGAGCGCGTCGCCCTGTCCAGCCTGGCCGCCACACTGGAGGACCAGGTCATCGACACCTTCGACCCCGCGTACGCGCAACGCGTGCGGACCGCGCGCCTGCGCTTGACCCGGGATCTGCCCTAGGTTGGCGCTCGTGCCCCGGTTGCTGCTGGTCCACCACACGCCGTCGCCGAACCTCCAGGCCATGTTCGAGGCCGTGGTCTCCGGCGCCACCGACCCCGAGATCGAGGGCGTCGACCTGGTCCGGCGCGCCGCACTGGAGGCGAGCGCCTCCGACGTGCTCGCCGCCGACGGCTTCCTGCTCGGCACCCCCGCTTATCTGGGATACATGTCAGGCGCCCTGAAAACGTTCTTCGATTCCGTTTTCTACCCGTGCCTGGACGCCGCGAGGGGCCGCCCGTACGGCCTCTACGTGCACGGCAACAACGACACCACGGGTGCGGTGCGCTCCGTCGAGGGCATCACCAAGGGCATGGGCTGGGAGAAGGGCGCCGAGCACGTCCTCGTCACGGGCGCGCCCACCAAGGACGACCTGCGCGCCTGCTGGGAACTGGGCGCGACCGTCGCCGCCACCCTCATGCCCTGACCGCCAACACCTGTCCCGCGAGCAGCCGCACCTGAGGTTGAGGCGTCTTCTCGTCGATCACCGTCAACCCTGCACCCCGGTCAGGGTTAGCGGCCGTTGAAGACCGCTGAGGCGTGGGTTTGCCGGTCTTGAAGACTGGCGAACCCGGCGACGAGCATGCCCTAGGACCTGTCCTGTAAGCGGTTGAGCTGCATATTCCGGTCACGGTGTCGCCGGGGGTTGGGGTGTCTTCAAGACCACCCAACCCCTCTGTTGATCATCGTTAACCGCCGCAAACCCAGCGGCCTTGCGGGGTTTGCCGTCGTTCGAGACGGCTGGGGCGGGGGTTTGCGGGTCTTGAAGACCGGCGAACCCGGCGACGAGCAGGCCCTAGTCCGGCGCGGCGAACCAGGCGATGTCGCCGAGGGTGATCTCGCCTCCCCGGTCGGCCACCTCGTGCACCTCGCGCCGGATGCGCTCGGCGGAGTCGTCCACAGTGGACGTCCACGGCTCGAACCCGTCGTCGCCGATGCGCCCGGGGACGAGAACGCCGTCCCGGACGAGCCGGGCGGCGCCGTCGCCAGCCCTCCGGAGAACCTCGGTCCCGTCGACGTCGGCGCCGTCCGAGCGCTGGACCGCGGCGATGATGTCCACCATCTGCACCCAGTCGTAGCTCAGCGCCTCTTCCGCGAATTCCCTGAGTTCGCCGTAGTCCACCGGTGTTCTCCTTCAGTTCTCGTTCAAGGCGGGCGACACCCGCGCGCGGCGTTCGTAGGGTGGGCCTCGTCCAGCCGGTGACGCCGATTGCACGGGCACTGCGAAAACAACACCACACCCTCCCGTCTGGAGCAGGTGGCCCGCGAGGGAGTACCCGAGAGGCGAAACTGTGGAAATGGGAGAGCCCTCGGCGTCCCAGCTGGGCCCTCGGCCGATGCCTCAACGCCTCGCCGCACGCTAGGGCGTTCGGGCGCACGGGTTGCTCCCAGGCGCTTCGAAGGTCTGTCGGGCCGGACTTGCACGTGATCGACGGATGCGGACGGCGGGGCTAAACCGAAAAGACCGCGGCGCGGGATTTCAGCGGATGGGAAGTTTTCGGCAAAGGCGCGGCCAGCCAGGGCAAATAACGATTCGACACCCCCTGAACCGGACACCCGCCGCACGCGGGGGCAGCCCGGGTGATGCGACCCGAACTGCCCGTTCGACCGCTTTCGCCAGGCCGGTTCAGCAATTGCACAAGTATGTCCAGCGAAGGATGGACAGAATCAGCATAAAGACCGTCAAACGCGCTGGGAGAGCGCTCTGTTGACTCGTCCACCCCAGGTCATAACCTACAAATTCGTTCATGACCTGGGGGCAGGGATGACGTCGGTACTGGAAAGGTTTCGCGACGAACCGAAGACCGTGACACCGCTGGGCGGACTTCCTGAGCTGGACGGGGCCGACTGGGTCGCCGCGGTTCCGTGCGCGGGGCTCGCCGCGGTCAGCAGAGGACTGCTGGACCTGGTGCGAGGGGTGTGCGGCGCCGACTTCGACGGACTGGTCACACGGCGGCTGTTGCTCGATCTGCGGATGCGCCGCCCGTGGAACGCGCGGCGTCCCGTGGAGCTGCGCGCACGCCTGGTCGCCGAGCCGGTGTGGGAGGTGCGCGCGGTGCAGGACGGAATGGTGGCCTGTACCGGCGCGGTCGAGGTCGAGCTCTCCGGAGCGCCGAGGGATGACGAGGCGTTGGCGGAGAACAGGGTGCTCGGCCTCGACGAACTGCTGGACGCGGCACTGCGCTTCGCCGTGGCGGTGGGCGGTCCCGGCTGCCAGCACGAGCTCCCGCCGCTGCTCGGGATGCGCGCCGAGCTGCTCAGGGGGCTCCCCGGCAGGCGCCCGCTCACCCTGACCCACGTGCCGGAGTCCGGCCGGGTCGGGCGTGAGGTGCGCGTCGCCGACCAGGCGGGAGCCGAGGTCGGCAGGGTGCGCTTCGACTGGTTCGCGGCGAACGGGTGCCTGAGGCGCGATGCCGCGCGGGTCGCCTGATGATCCGGCTGGTCACCGCCGACCTGCCTGCCCTGCTCGACCCGTCGGTGGTGGGGCACCGCTTCGCCCGCCAGGCGGCGCTGCGCAGGCAGGGCTTCGGCGTCCCCGCGTTCTTCTGCGTCCCGGCGACCGCGCTGGAGGACGTCCTCACCTCGGTGCTCGACCGGCTCGGAGTGCCGCCGCCGACGGGCTACCCGGAGCTGCTGACCTGGTCGGAGTCTGCGGGCAAGGAGATCAGGGCGACCGGCGTCGAGGAGGAGCTGGCCGCGGCGCTGCACGCCGAGTTCGACCGGCTCGTCGGACCCGGCGGGCTGGTGGCGGTGCGCGCCAGCGCGTTCGGCGGCCACGGCACCACCTTCGAGGGCATCAGCGGCGGCTACCTCTACGTGCCCCGGCACGAGCTGGCCGACCGCGTCGCCGACTGCTGCGCCTCGGTCTTCTCCCCTCAGGCCCTCCTGCACGCGACGCACCGGGGCGTGGACCTACGCTCCATCCGCGTCGCGGTCGGCGTCCAGCGGACCGCTGTGGGGCAGGGCTGACACACCTGGGGGTTCGATGGCCTGGACCGACTACATCGACGACTACTGCGAGCGCACCGAGCCCGGCCTGCTGGCCGAACCGCTCAACGCGCTCAGCAACCTGGCGTTCATCATCGCGGCGGTCGCGCTGTGGCTGGCCGTGCGCAGGACCGCGCCCGCTCGGCCCGGCAGCCTCTACGTGCTCGCGGTGCTGCTCGCGCTGATCGGCCTCGGCAGCGGTGCCTTCCACACGATCGCGACCGGCTGGGCGCAGTTCCTCGACGTCTTCTTCATCGCGGTGTTCATCCACGTCTACGTCGTGTGCTTCCTGCACTGGTTCCTGGGCGTGCGCTGGTCGCTGGCCTGGCTCGGCGCACCCGGCTTCGCGCTGTTCAACGCGCTGATGGCGTGGATCACCGGCGGCGAGGGTTCGGCGTCGTACTTCCCGGCGATCATCGGGCTGGCGGCCTTCACGATCGTGCTCTCGGCGAGCAAGGACCCGGCGCTGGTGCGCTACCGGCTCTGGTTCGGCGCGGCGACAGGGGCGTTCGCGGTCTCGCTGACGCTGCGCTCGGTCGACCTGGCCGTCTGCCCCACCTTCACCCCCGGGACCCACTTCCTCTGGCACAGCTTCAACGCGTGCGTGTTGTACCTGGTCGGGCGCGCCGCCGTGGTGCGCGCCCGCGAACTCACCCCCGAGGTTTAGGGGTTTCTCCCGATGTTGGGCGGGTGCGGCTCCGGCAGGATTTTCCTCAGCGGGACGGGGGTGCGCCGAGGGGTCGCACCTTCACCCGCGGGGGCCGGGGGATGCAGTACAAGGGGAGACGCGGCACGGCACGGACGTGAGTCGGATTCGGGGGGAATCCGAAAGTCCGTGACCGTTGCCGCGTTCACTTGTCCGGATGTTTGACCAGCTTGTGACCATGTTGTGCCTGTCTTTGGAATGCAACACCGATTGTCGGGCAGCCATCCGAGTGATCGCGTTTTCGATTCGGTGAGCGGCTTGAACTACCCCCTAGAGTGGCACCGGTTCGGCGCCGTCTAGGGGGTTGAGAAGTGGGCACCAGTTCAGCGGCCGACCGACCGGAAGGCGATCGCGTCGCGACTCCGGTGGGGCGGCGGGGCCGCCCGACGCTGCGCGAGGTCGCGGCTGCGGCGGGCGTGGACGTCTCGACGGCGTCGAGGCTGCTGCGCGGGCAGGACATGCCGTACCGGGCGGAGACCCGGCAGCGTGTGCTCGACGCGGCGGAGAAGCTCGGCTACCGCCCCAACCAGCAGGCCCGCGCGCTGCGGTTGCAGCGCCAGCAGGCGATCGGGCTGCTCGTGCCCGACCTGGACAACTTCGGCTTCACCCAGATCCTGCGCGGCGTGCAGGAGGTCGCCGCCGAGCAGGAGTACACGCTGATGCTGGTCGAGGCCGGTGCGGGCGCGGGCGAGGGCGGCGGCATCAGCTACGAGCGCCTCGGGCTCGAAGGGCGCGTCGACGGCATCCTGGTGGCCTTCGCCAGCATGGACGACCCGCACGTGCAGGAGTGGGCCGAGCGCGAGCGGCTGCCGATGGTGCTCGTGCAACGCGGCACTCCGAGCTACCCGGCCTCCGTGGTCATGGACGAGCAGCGCAACGTCGCGGTCATGGTGGAGCACCTGGTCGAGCTGGGGCACCGCCGCATCGGCCACGTCAGCGGACCGCTGCGCACCGACACCGGCCTGCGCCGCCAGGAGGGCTTCGCCGCAGCCATGCGCGAGCACGGCCTGACGGTGCGCCCCGAGTGGATCGCCGACGGCGGCTTCCACTGGACCGGTGGCCAGGCCGCCGCGCGCGAGATCCTCGACGTTCCCGAGGCCGAGCGCCCCACCGCACTGGTGGTGGCCAACCTGATCAGCGCGCTCGGCACGCTCAGCGCGGTCCACGAACTCGGCCTCACCGTGCCCGGCGACCTCTCCGTGATCGCCATCGACGAGCACATCGTCGCCGAGCACACCAACCCGCCGCTGACCACCGTGCAGACACCGCAACGCGAACTCGGCCGCCGCGCCGCGCAGATGCTGCTCAACTCGCTCAGCGGCGAGAAGCCCAGCCGCGTGATGATCACCGACCCACCGCCCAGCCTCGTGATGCGCGCCTCCACCGCCCCACCACCGTCGTAGAGCCCTGAACGACCCGTTCAGCGCGCTCATCGCACCAAACGACCCGTTGAGGGCGCCCAAGTACCCGAACGACCCGTTCAGTGCGTTGCGAAGTACCTGAAAGGGCCGTTGGGGGAGTTGAGGGTGCTGAATGACTCATTCGGGACCCTCAAGTACCTCAATGAGTCATTCAGCGCGTTAGACGCACTGAAGGGGGCATTGGGGCGGTCAGGTGGTGGTGATGGGGAGGGCGGAGATGCCGTAGACGGCCATGTCGGGGCGGAACTCGACGTCGGCGGGGTCGATCGCGAGGCGGAGGTCGGGGACGGCCTGCGTCAGGGCGGTGAGAGAAGCGACTAGTTCGGTGCGGGCGAGCATCTGGCCGAGGCACTGGTGCACGCCGAAACCGAAAGCGATGTGGCGGTTGGCGGTGCGGTGCAGGTCGAGGGTGTCGGGATCAGCGAAGACGTGTTCGTCGCGGTCGGCGGAGGCCAGTGCGACGAGAACGCCGTCACCGGGCCGCATTGCCTGTCCCCCAACGGAAATGTCGGCCACGACGGCGCGCGCGACGCCTTGCTGCACGATGCTGGAGAAGCGGAGCAGCTCTTCGACGGCGCCGGGGACTAGGCCGGGATCGGCGCAGAGCTCCTCCCAGCGCGAGCGCTGTGACAGCAGGGTCAGCACGCTGAGGCCGATCATGTTCGCGGTGGTCTCGTGCCCCGCGACGAGGAGCAGGCGGGCGATGCCGACGAGCTCCTCGTGCGTCAGCTCGCCGGCGCGAACCCGTTGCAGGACAAGGCGACTGAGCAGATCATCGCCGGGCGACGAGGTCTTGGCGCGGCACAGGCCGTCGAGGTACGCGCGCAGGTCCTCCACGGCCTGGGCGACATCCGCAGCGGGCGCGGCGCGGTCGAGCTGGACCTGGCTGCGCTCGTTGAAGAACTCGCGGTCGGAGTGCGGGACGCCGAGCAGCTCGCAGATCACCAGCGACGGCACGGGGCGGGCGAAGACCTCCACCAGGTCGACCGGGCCGTCGACGGCGGTCAGCTCGGCGAGGCAGTCGGCGATCACCTTGTCGATCACCGGGCGCAGCGCGGCCATCCGCTTGACGGTGAACTCGCCGGTCAGCATGCGGCGCAGGCGGGTGTGGCCGGGCGGGTCCATGGCGAGGAAGACGCCGGGCGGCGGTGGTCCTTCCGGCAGCGGGCGGATCGCGGGGTAGCCGGGGGTGTTGGGCACTGAGCTGAACGCGGGGTCGCCGAGCACCACCTTGGCGTCGGCCTGCCGCGTCACGAACCAGACCTGTTGCCCGGTGCGCAGCCGGACCTTGGAGACCGGCAGCTCCGCGCGCAACTGGGCGTAGGCGGGCGGCGGGTGGAAAGGGTCGTCACGGCGCATCGGGTAGTCCACCCCGCCATCATGCGAGATTTCCCATGCTGGCGTTGTCGGTGCGCGGTGTGAGGATCGTTGCAGGAGGGCCGTTGTGACGAACGCTGAAATCCCGAACTTCCCGATGACCCGGTGCCCGGGGTTCGACCCGCCGAAGGAGTACGAGCGGCTGCGCGCCGAGCTGCCGGTTGCGCCGGTTCGGTTGCGGCACGGGCAAACGGCGTGGCTGGTCACCCGCTACGCGGACGTGCGCCGCGTGCTCAGCGACCCCGCGCGCTTCAGCTCCGACCCCGCGAAGCCGGGTTTCCCGCAGCTGCGCCCGGTAGTGGACAAGAAGGCCAAACCGGGCAGTTTCCTTGTCACCGATCCGCCGCTGCACACCAAGTACCGCAGGATTCTTGCCGCCGAGTTCAGCGCAGCGCGGATGGAGGCCCTGCGCCCCGCCGTCAACGAGATCGTGGAGGGCTGCGTCGACGAGCTGGTCGCTGGCGGCCAGCAGGCGGACCTCGTGCGGCACGTGTCGGTTCCCGTGCCCGCCAAGGTGATCAGCCTGCTGCTCGGGGTCCCGGAGTCCGACCAGGAGTTCTTCATCGACCGCAGCCGCCGCCACCTGGACCGCTCGCTGCCCGCCGACCAGGTGGGGACCGCGCTCGCGGAGCTGGAGGACTACCTGGACCGGCTGATCGCGGAGCGCGTGGCCGAGCCGGGCACGGACCTGCTCAGCCGCCTCGCCGTGCGGCACCTGCGCACCGGGGACCTGACGCGTGCGGAGTTCGTCGGGATGTCGGTGCTGCTGCTGGTCGGCGGCTTCGAGACCACCGCCAACGCGATCGCGCTCTCGGCGCTGGCGCTGCACGAGCAGCCCGGCCAGTGGGCGGAGCTGGTGGCCGACCCGGACCGAGCGGTGGGCGCGGCCGACGAGCTGCTGCGCTACCTGGGGCTGGCCCAGCACGGCGTGGTGCGCGCGGCGGTCGCCGACATGGAGGTCGGCGGTCAGCTGATCAAGGCCGGGGACGGCGTGATCCTCGCGCTGTCCTCGGCCAACCGCGATGCCGAGCACTTCTCCGAGGCGGACCGCCTCGACGTGTGCCGCTCGGCGAGCGACCACATGACCTTCGGCTGGGGCATGCACAAGTGCATCGGTCAGCACCTGGCCCGGCTGGAGCTGGAAGTGGTGTTGCGGACGCTCGTGCGCCGGGTTCCCGGGCTGCGCGTCGGCGTGGCCTTCGGGGAGCTGGAGTTCCTCATGGACGCCCCGTTCTACGGGGTCCGAGAACTGCCTGTGAGCTGGTGAAATGGAATCGGGGGGATTGGCCTCCGCCGCCTTGGGGCCAATCCCCCCGAGTCCTGTCGCACTCGTGTGTGAGCGCTCTCATAGAGTGGCTCGGCGACCGCTCGGAGTCAAGCGGCAGAAGCGGACAAATTTTCAGATCGCCCGCTCGCCCAGCGCCGGGCGGATCACCCGGCGCTCGGTGACGATCGCGGTGACCAGGTCCGACGGCGTGACGTCGAAGGCCGGGTTGACCGCACCGGTGCCCGCGGGGGCCATCCGGCGCCCACCGATGACGAGCACCTCGTCCGCCTCGCGCTCCTCGATCTCGATCGCGGCGCCCTCGGGGGTCGCGGGGTCGATGGTCGACTCGGGCGCGGCGACGACGAACGGGATGCCGGCCCGCGCGGCGGCCAGCGCCAGCGGGTAGGTGCCGACCTTGTTGGCGACGTCGCCGTTGGCCGCGATCCGGTCCGCGCCAACGACAACCGCGTCGACCATGCCCCGCGCGATGATCCCGGCTCCCGCTCCGTCGACCACCACGCGGTGCGGCAGGCCCAGCTCGGCCAGCTCGGTCGCGGTGATCCGCGAGCCCTGGAACAGCGGTCGCGTCTCGTCCGCGAAGACCATGCGGACCAGACCGTCCTCCTGGAGCGAGCGCACGATGCCGAGCGCGGTGCCCCAGCCGACGCACGCGAGCGCTCCAGCGTTGCAGTGCGTGTGCAGCGCGAGCGGGCGCTCGCCGAGCTGTTCGCGCAGGAAGTCGGCGCCGCGCCTGCCGAGCTCCTTGTTGGCGGTGACGTCCGCCGCGGCGAGGTCGAGCGCGGCGACCAGCACGGCGTCCGCGCCCTTGTCCACGAACGGGAGCACCTGCTCGACGCCCCAGCGCAGGTTCACCGCCGTCGGCCGGGCTGACGCGATGCGTTCGGCGTCCGCGCGCACGCGTTCGGGGTCGTAGCCCTCGCGCTCCGCGACCGCCGCCGCCAGCGCGACGCCCAGCGCACCGGCGGCGCCGAGCAACGGCGCTCCCCGGATGACCAGGCGCTTGATCGCGTCCACTAGTTCGTCCACTGTGGACAGTCGAAGCAACCGGAGTTCCGGAAGCACGGTCTGGTCAATGGTCTCGACGTGTCCGTCGACCCAGGTGATGGTGGTCCGCTCCACGAGTTCCGTACGGTACGCGGTGATGCCGCCCTCGTTCAGCTCAGTCAGCGACTCTTCGTTCAGCGACTCCGATTTCCCGGCCGAGCCCTACCCGGGCGCGCGACCCGACGGCTCCTACGCGCACCACGATGGCCAGGGCTTTCTTCTGCACTCGCGCGACGGGTCGTGGTTCGCCGGGGACCAGGAGCTGGACGACTGGCTCGCCGAGCGCGGGGCCGCGCCGCTGGCCGAACGCGTGCCGGTTCTGGTCTACGGCTCGAACCAGTGCCCGTCCAAGATCACCTGGCTCCGCGAGGCACTGCGCCTGCCGGGCCCGGCTGTCGTGCTGCGCGCGCGGTGCGCCGACCTCGCGGCGGTGTGGGCGAGCGGGCTGCGCAAGCGCGACGGCGCCCGTCCCGCGACGCTGGCGCACGCCCCGGGCACCGTGGAGACGCACGCGGTGTGGTTGGCGACGCGGGAGCAGGTCAGGGTGCTGGACGTGTGCGAGGGGCGCGGAACCCGCTACGGGCTCGCGAAGCTCCACAGTGGAGTAATCACGCTCGACGACGGGTCCATTGTGGACGAAGCGCTGAGCTACGTCGGCCTTACCGACATCCGCATGCCGTTGTTGCAGAACGGCGACATGGTCCGCTGCGCCGATGTCGACCAGGCCGCCGCGCTCGCCTTGCAGGGCGACATCGGACACCACGGGCTCAACGTGTCCTTTGTGGACGGTGAGCCGGAGCCGGACGAGTGGCCCGGTCGATTGTTCGTCTACGGCACGTTGCAGCCGGGAGCTTCCGCGTGGCGGCTGCTCGAACCGTTCGCCGACGGACCGGGAACCGAGCAACGCTTGCCGGGGCGGCTCTACGACACCGGGCTCGGCTACCCCGCGCTACGGCTCGGCGGCGGGCCTGGAGTGCCTGGCAGAGCAGTGGTTCTGCGCGATCCCGCCGCCGCGTTCCCGGTGCTCGACGAGTACGAGGGCGAGGAGTACCGCCGCGTGCGCGTGAGCTTGGCGGACGGGCTGGTCGCGTGGACCTACGTCTGGGTGGAGGAGGTCGCGGGGATGGCCGAGCTGACCTCGGGCTGGCTGGTCTAGACATGCCGACTGCTCCGTTCCGGTGTACAACGGACGCAGCCCGGGTACTCCTGAGCAGGGAGGTCCTAGACATGCGTCGAACCGGACAAGCTGTTGTCGCGAGCGCGGCCGTCCTCATGGCGATCACCGCCTGTGGCACGCCGCCGCCAGTGACACCGGCCGCGCCGAACCCGCTCGCGGCAACGACACCCGCACCACAGCCAGATCCAGCGGAGGCGGCGAGAGTCGCGCCAGAGGAGCACCCGGCAGGCGCCAAGCCCGCGGACACGCGATGCACGGCGGCCGATCTCAGCGGTGAGCTCAAGGATGCCGACGCGGGCGCCGGTCAGCGCTACGCGACGCTGGTGGTGACCAACAAGAGCGGGAAGTCCTGCACGCTCTTCGGTTACGGCGGCATGGAACTGCGGCGCAAGGACGGTGAGCGGGTGCCGACGAAGGCCGAGCGCAGCGCCGATCCCGGGCCGAAGACCGTCATGCTCCCGCCGGGGCAGAAGGCGGGCAAGAAACTGCACTGGAGCCCGGTCCCGGCCGGTGCGGAACCGGTTGACGGGCCGTGCGCGCCGACGGCCGATGTGCTCGCGGTGACGCCGCCCGACGACACCAAGCAGTTCACGATCCCGTGGACGAGCGGCTACGTCTGCAACGGCGGCAAGATCGACGGGACGGCTTACTTCCGCATGTGAGTCCGCCTAACCTGCACGCATGCGTGCCAAGGCGGTTCTCCTGGCTGTGGTTTCCGTTCTTGCCCTCGGCTCGGTCTCCAGCGCTGGCCCCGACGAACGGGGCAGCGCCGGCAGTCGGCTCGACCTGGTGACCAAGCGCGGTGAGCTGCGCGTGTGCAGCACGGGCGACTACCGGCCCTTCACCTACCGCGACCCCGCGACCGGGGCGTGGAGCGGCATCGACCTGGACATGGCCGGTGACCTCGCGAAGCGGCTCGGCGTGAAGATGACGATCGTGCCGACCACGTGGAAGACGCTGGTCGACGACTTCCGGCGGCGCTGCGACATCGCGGTCGGCGGGGTATCGATCACGTTGGAGCGCGCACGGCAGGCTTTCTACACGAACGCCTACGTGCGGGACGGAAAGACTCCGATCACCCGTTGCGAGAACGCTTCGCGCTTCCAGACGCTGGAGCAGATCGACCAGCCGGGCGTGCGCGCGATCGTGAATCCCGGTGGTACCAACGAGCAGTTCGCCCGCGCCAACCTGAAACGGGCCACCATCGTCGCGCACCCGGACAACAACACGATCTTCGACGAGATCGTCGCGGGCCGGGTGGACCTCATGATCACCGACGCGGTGGAGACGCGGTGGCAGGCGAAGCTGCGGCCGGAGCTGTGCGCGGTGCACCCGGAGAAGCCGTTCACCTTCTCCGAGAAGGCTTATCTGGTGCCGCTCGGCGACGTGGTCTTCAAGCACTGGGTCGACCAGTGGCTCACCCTCGCGCTGAACGACGGCACCTACGAGCGGATCAGCAAGCCCTGGCTCGGGTGACCGACAAGCCCCGAGTGTGACCACGGCCACAGCGGACCGGGCCTTCGCGGGTCTTGCGCGGGCTGTCACCCTCTTGGGGTAAACCCCGATGGTCGAGTGGGAGTGTTGATCATGGTCGGAGGGACGATCCGACGGTGGTGGTGGGAGGCGCAGGGCTGGCAACGGCTCGGCGCGGCGGTCGCGGGCACCGCGCTCGGGCTCAGCGCGCTCGGCGGCACGAGCGCGCTGCTGCGGCCCAATCCGACAGCGGTTCCTGCCGCGCTCACAGTCGTCCAGTCCAGTACCAGCGTTGCGCCGACAACTACTTCGGCCCCGGCCCCTGTGGAGACCACCACCGAGGCTCCGCCGCCGCCGCCGACGACCACTGTCGCTCCGACGAAGAAGCCCACGCAGCCGCCGCGCACGCACACACCGGCGCCCAAGCCGACCACCACGGAGAAACCGGCGTTGCCGAAGGCGGGTGGCGCGTGTGCCAAGCAGGGTGACTTCGCGATCAGCGACCAGGGGAAAGCGTTGCTGTGCATGAAAGATCCGGGCGATCAGCGGCTGAAGTGGAGGCAGCTGTGAGCACCAGGAGGCAGGCGACTCCCTCGTCCCCGCGCGGCCTGCTGCCGGACGGCACCGTGCGTACCACGGGCTGGCTGGTGATCTCGGGCAGAGCGGTCAGCTCCGGAGTCCTCACGGCGATCGCGTTCGCCTTCATCCCGTTCGTGACGATGCCGTGGTCCGAGGTGGGCTTCCTGCCGCTGTTCACCGCCGCGGCGGGCTACGGCATCTGGAAGCTCTTCACGACGCTGGTCTGCCCGGCGTCGGAGGCCCGCAACCTCGGCGCCTGCCCCGCCTACAGGCTCGCGCCGTGGCAGGACGTGCGGTTGCACGGGGAGATCGGCCCGGTGACCCGCCTCGTCGACGTCTCGCTGCACCCCGGCGGCCAGGTCCGCGTGGTCGTCAGCGGCGGCGACGTGCTGCACTGGGCCGCCGACCACCCCGTCCAGCTGGTCCGCTTGGTGAACTGATGTCTCTGGACGCGCTCAGGGCCGCGCTGCCGGAGTACGCGGCGGACATCGAGCAGAACCTGGGCTTGGTGTTCACCGGTTCGTCGCTGTCCGAACAGCAGTTGTGGGGCACCGCCGTCGCGGTCGCGGTGGCCGCGCGCAACGCCGTCGTACTGCGTGAGCTCGCCGAGGACCTTGCTCCGGAGGTGGTGACCGCTGCGAAGGCCGCCGCGTCGGTCATGGCGATGAACAACGTCTACTTCCGCGCCAAGCACATGATCGGCTCGGAGCTGCCCGCACGGCTGCGCATGCGCGTGGTGGCCCGCCCGGGCGTCGACAAGATCGACTTCGAGCTGTGGTGCCTCGCGGTCTCGGCGGTCACCGGCTGCGAGGTCTGCGTGGTGGCGCACAACGATGCGCTGCGCGCGGCCGGGGTCTCGGCGGAGGCGGTGAACGACGCGCTGCGGATCGCCGCCGTCGTGCACTCCGCCGCGGTCACCCTCGACGCGGAACAGGCTCTGGCCAGGGGCTGACCGGGGAACCGGCGGTCGTCGGACGGGTCATGCGGAGCCTGGTCCAGAATGGGGCCACGATGGTGGACGACGAGCTGGAGCTGCTGATCACCGTGGTGGTCGGCGCCGAGGACGAGCGACAGGCCCGCGCGGCCTGCCGCGAGCTGGTCGATCGCGTCGGGGGCCGGATCGTGGAGGCGGGCGACTGCTCCGACGAGGAACCCGGCTGCTGGTCGGTGACGATCAGCAAGCCCAGCTCGGAGCGGGTCTCCGAGCACGTCACCGCCACGCTGGCCAGGGCGGTCCGCCGGTTCGTCCGCGAGCTCGGGCCGGAGTTCGGCACCCCGCAGGTGGCGTGCGAGCTGCCCACCGCGTGGACCGTGCTCGACGAGCCCACCGCCATCGGCGAGCTCGTGCCGAACTGCGAGCGGCTGCTGGTCGAGGCGTGGGTGGGGGGAAATCCGCTCACCCACGAGTTCGGCGCGGGCGCCGAGGACCCCGACGAGCTCCAGGCCGCCGCCGAGCGCGAGGCTCCGTGGGACTTCGAGGCCCCCGATGTCACGCACGTCCTGTGGCTGTCGGTCGACGTGGCCACGGACAGCCCCGCCAACGCGCAGTGGCAGGCTCGCGCCGTCGCCAGCCGCCTCGCCCGCTCCGCGCAGGTCGTGGAGTGCGCCGAGAGCGAGCCCGGTCTGCGCCGCGTGGACATCAACCTCGGCCCGGTGGTCTGCGAGAAGCCCGAAGTGCTCCAGGACGTCGTGCGCCCGCTCGGCCGCGAGGGCTGGGACATGCTCTGGGAGGGCGAGGCGGGCGCCATCACCTGGATCGCCGCATCGGCGCCGGCCAACGGCATCGCCGCGCTCCAACTGGCCGTGGAACCCCTCCCCCGCCCCGCCACCACCTAGCGCGACTGGTCGCGCATCCGTTTCGTACTCCTAGCGTTGTTGGCCAGGCCGTGTCCGGTAGGTCATCAGGTTCGCCAGTCTTCAAGACCACCCAACCCCCACCCCCGTCGTCTCCAACGACAGCAAACCCCGCAAGACCGCTGGTTTGCGGGGGTTAACGATGATCAACAGGAGGGTTTGCTGGTCTTGAAGACACCCCAACCCCCGGCGACACCGTGACCGGAATGCACAGCTCAACCACTTACGGGACAGGGGCCGGGCACGAAGACCGCCCCCAGCCCGGATGGGGTTGGGGGCGGTTGGAGACCTCGCGGACGGGGGTTCGCGGGTCTTGAAGACTGGCGAACCCCCGGTGGAGCTAGCGGGCGGGGAGCCAGGTCGTGGTGAAGGGGCCCCAGTTGCCCGCGGCGTCCTTGGCGCGGACGTAGGCGAGGCGCTTGGCCAGGTCCGTGGTGGGCACGACGCCGCCGATCTCCACGGTGGGGCCGGTGCCACGGACGTCGAGCGGCTGCGGGGTGCCACCGGCCCACGGCGCCTTGTCGAGGTAGATCTCCGCCGCCGCGATGTTCTGCGCGGCGGGGCGCCCCACGCCCGCGCGGCCGTAGGCGTCGTCGTCCGCCTTCGCGGTGAAGGACGCGAACTGACCGCGAGCGCGCGCGACGGTGATGCCGGAGACGGTGGGGCCTTGCGCCGCCACATAAGGCTGAGCGGCCACCTTCGCGGCGTACAGCAGCGCGCCCTCGTTCTCCCGCCAGAAGCGGTCCTGGCAGGTGTAGGCCGGGTGGAAGCCGGAGCACTCGCCCGACGGCGGACCGACCTCGTAGGTGAAGGACGCGATGCCGAGCTTGTCGTAGGCCCAGTCGTCGGTGGTGCCCGAAGCGTCGTAGAGGACCTCGCCGGGCTGACCGGCGTCGTAGCCGTTGTAGTGATTCATCCGGAACGCCATCGAGCGCAGGCCGGAGTCGTTGGGCGCCTTGACGTTGCCGTCGTAGCCCCACGGGAAGAGCACCAGGTTCGAGTACGTGTGCAGGGTGATCATCGCGCCGCGCGTGGTCGCCGGGGCCGGGTCGGTCGGCGCCGGGCCGCGCTGGTCCTGGAAGAGCTTGGCGAACAGCGCCGCGAGCTGCGAGACCTCGGGCTCCGAAGCCGCCTTCGGGCCCTTGTAGACCTGGTTGCAGGTGCCGGTGGAGGTGCCCGCCTTGCCCCAGTTGGAGTCCCAGTTGCGGTTCAGGTCGATGCCGAACTGCGAGCCGGAGTTGCCTCGGCAGGGCTCAGCGCCGTTGGTGTTGTTGACGTTCTTGCGCTGGAACGAGTTGCTGGCCGCGCCCGTCTCGCCCTTGAGACCGGACTCCACCCACTGGATGCCGTCCGGATTCACTTGCGGCACAACCCAGATCTCGGTCCCGTCGAGCACCGCGGTCACGTCCGCGTCCGCGGCGTAGCCGTCGACCAGCTTCGTGATGTAGCGCCACGCCAGCTCGCTCGTGGTCAGCTCGCGCGCGTGGATCTGGGCCATCAGCAGGAAGCGCGGCTTCGCCGAGTTCGGGTCGGTCTTGCAGCCGTTCGCCGCGTTCGCCGTGATGCACAAGGCTTCCAGGGTGTTCCCGGCGCCCGGGTCCTGGGCCTTCTTCCACGAGTCGCCGTACTCGACGCGCCGCACCAGCGACGAGTACGCCGCCGCGACGTCGCGGGTGAAGGAGTGGAAGCCCTCCACGGTGCGGTATCCGCCGTAGTGCGTCGGGTAGTCCTTGTCCGCCAACAACTTCGGCTTCGGGTAGGCAGCGGCGGCCACCACCTGCGCGGGGCCCGGCGCGCTGCGCACGACGGAGGCGCCCTCGGCGGCCAGCTCTCCCCTCGTCCGCTCCGTGCCGAGCACCTGGACCTCGCCGCCCTTGCGGGAGACGACGTCGAAGCCCTTCTCGGCGAGCCGCCTCGCGAGCGCGGCGACGTCCTGCCCGGGCGCGGTGACGTCGAAGACCTGGGGCTGCTCGGCGCCCGGGGCCGCGGTGGCGACCGGCGCGAGGGCGGCCACCGTCAGCGCGGCCGCGGTCGCGGCGAGTGCGCTGCGGAGACGACCTGAGCGACTTGGCATGGAGGAAGTCCTTCCGTCGTTGGCGACGAAAAGATCCTGTTGGCCGGGCGCGAAGGCCGACAATCCGCCAGACGGCCCACGCCGTCCACACGTGAGCGCCCGGCCGCGCGCGCACCAGAGGGTGAGTTAGGAATTTTCCTTGATTTGCCCAGGCGCGTCATTCGGTTACCGGCTTGCGCTTCTCGGAGCGCACCTGAACGGAAGACCCACAGGTGGGGAGCCGGGCGGGGTCGTGGGACGCCCTATCGGCCGATCTTGTTCCCTCGTGCTTGCGCCCGTGCGGCGGAGCGGTATTACTTTCGAAGTGCGGCCGGTGGGGCCCACAGGAGTCGGCCGCAGTGCACGACGTGTTGAAAGGGCTGAAGCGACATGGCAAGCGTCGAGCAGGTTCGAGCGGGAATCAGCCTGGCCACCGAGAAGGCGAACGAGAGCATCGCCGCGCTCCAGCAGGCCGCCTCGGCCATCGAGGAGGCGCAGACGGCCTTCGTGGCTGCCTCCGAGGGCAGCGCCCAGGACGACGCCGAGAAGATCCAGGGCATGTTCACGCAGATGCTGGAGGACCTCAACAACGTCCAGAACGGCGTCACCCAGGCGATCTCGACCGCCGAGGACTACGCGAACCGGCTGTAGTGGCGTGTCGGTCGCCGAACTGCGGGCCGCGTTCGAGGTGGCGCACCAGCACCTCGGCGCGGCCGTGCACCACGCACGCACCGCGTCGGACAGGTTGTCCGAGGCCGCCGAGGAGTTCGCGGACCTGTCCAGGGACCACCAGCGCTCACTGGTCCCGCCCGAACTGGCCAGGGCGGAGGAACTTCTGGAGCGGTTGGTGGGCACACTGTCAGAGGGCGCGGAGGCGATCGGTGTTTTCGCACAAGCCCTGTGAGGAACCCGTGCCCCGTGCGTTGATAACTTGATCATGGGTACACCGACAACGCCGTTGGGGTGAGCGTTGAACAAGCGGACCGAACGCCGCAAGAAGATCGAGCACGCGTTCGAGGAGTTCCGCGAGACCGTGGGCCTTGCCCTCGGCGCGGCTGCCCGGGACCACTCGCGGGCGGCGGTGGCCCATGCCCGCAGCATGTTCGACCTGTGGCTGCGGCAGACCGGCGTGACCGCGGCGGTCGACGACCCCGCCTTCCGCCGCTGCCTGGACAACCCGCTGCTCAAGCCGGTGGTGCAGCAGGCGCTGGAGGAGCACCAGGGCATCTTCACCGGCTGGACCGGCCAGGGCCCCCTGGAGCTGCACCGCCTGGTCGCCGAGGCCGCGCCGGGACCGGCGGGCGAGCCGTGGCAGACCTGGCTGGGGCAAGCGGGCCAGCGCGACGGCAACAGCGACGTTCCCGGACTGTGGCGCGTCGGCACGGCGGTGATCGACCGGGCTCCCGAGCGCGAGGAGTTCCCCGCCGCCATCCCGTTGCTCGACGAGTCGCACCTGTCGTTCAGCTCCACCCCGGAGACGCGCGCGCAGATCGAAGGCAGTGTCGAAGCGCTGCTGCTGCGCCTGATCAGCTTCTTCCAGCCGGGGACCGTGCAGCTGCACGTCTGGGACGTCGCCCAGCTCACCGGCGCGCTGCCCGGGCTCTACCCGCTGGCCAGGGCGGGCTTGCTGACCGTGCACGACCCCGCGCGGCTGCACGAGCTGCTGGACGAGTTCGCCGAGCACATCCGCCGCATCCACACCAGCGTCCTCGTGGACGGCAGACCGTCGCTGCGCGCGGTCGCCGAGGCCACGGGCAGGCGCACCGAGCCGTGGCGCGTCGCAGTGCTCTTCGGCAACCGCAAGGCGCTGGAGGAGCAGCTCCAGCAGAAGCTGCAACGCATCGCCCGCAACGGCCTGGCCTGCGGCATCCAGCTGATCCTGGTCGATCTGCCGATCACCGTGAACTCTCCGCTCGAAACGATCCGGGTGGGCAAGGACGGCGTCGTGCGCGGCACGATGACCGGCCCGCACGCGTCGGTGACGCTCGATCCGCAGCTGCCCCGCGAGCAGGTCACCAAGGCCTGCGGCGCGATCTCCGAGTCGTTGCTGGAGCGCAGGAGCCGGGTCTGCTCCTTCGACGACCTGCTGCCCGAGGCGCGGTGGAGCTCGACGTCGTCCTCCGGCCTGGAGGCGCCGATCGGCTACCACGACGGCGAACCCGTCTCGATGATCATCGGTGACGCCTCGCCGCACGTGCTCGTCGGCGGGCCGAGCGGTTCCGGCAAGACGAACTTCCTCTACGCGATGCTCGGCGCGCTGGTGTCGCGCTACTCCCCCGACGAGCTGGAGCTGTACCTGCTCGACTTCAAGGAGGGCGTGTCCTTCGCGCAGTTCACCCCGGGCCGCAAGGACCCGAGCTGGCTGCCGCACGCCCGCCTGGTCGGCGTGAACGTCAACGCGGACCGCGAGTTCGGCTTGGCGCTGCTGAAGTTCCTCGCCGACGAGATGCGGCGGCGCGCGGACGCGGCCAAGCACCACGAGGTCACCAAGCTGGAGGAGCTGCGCGCCGAGGACCCCTCCGGCCGCTGGCCCAGGATCGTCGCGGTGATCGACGAGTTCCAGTACCTGTTCGCCGAGCGCGACGCGGTCACCAGCCGCGCGGTCGGGCTGCTGGAGGACGTGGCGCGGCGCGGTCGTTCGCAGGGCATCCACCTCGTGCTCTCCAGCCAGGACGTCTCCGGCATCGAGGCGTTCTGGGGCAAGCCCGCGATCTTCGAGCAGTTCGTGCTGCGGGTCGCGCTGCCCAAGGCGCGGCGGGTGCTCGCAGAGACCAACCTGGCCGCCATGGAGGTGCCGCGCAGGCACGCGGTGATCAACCACGATTCCGGTGTGCGGCACGGCAACGAGATCGCGCGCGTTCCCGACGCGACCAGCAAGGGCACCTTCGACGCGCTCCAGCTCGACCTGTGGCAGCGGCGCGCGGAGAGCTTGGCGGAGCCGCTGCTCTTCGACGGCGAGAAGGTGCCTCGTCTGTCCACTGTGGACGACTATGCGGCGCTCAGCCCGGGAGCCGGTGTGCCCACGGCGCTGCTGGGCCAGGTCATCGACGTCAGCGGCAGCGCGGCCAAGGTCCGCATGGTCCGCTCTCCCGGGCGCAACGTCGCGGCGATCGGCTCCGTGCTCGGCGACGCCGCCGGAGTGCTCGGCGCGGCGGCGCTCTCCCTTGCGCGGCAACACGTTCCCGGCGAGGCTGACTTCACCGTCGCTTACCTGACCGAAGACGCTTCGGCGAGCGCGCGGTCGCTGGCGGAGGAGCTGGGGGCAGCGGGCCACGGCGTCGACCTGATCGACCTCGACGGCATCCGCGAGAAGCTCGACGGCCTCGCCGAGGGCCTCAACGCACGCCTGTCCGGCACCGGAACCGAGGCGCCGCGCCCGCACTACGTGCTGCTCTACGCGATCGACGCGGCTTATCCGTTGCTGGAGAACAAGAATCCGGCCACGCGGCAGTCCGGCCTCGACACGATGAAGTTCGTGCTCAAGCACGGCCCGGAGTTCGGGACGCACGTCATCGGCTGGTGGCGCAGCGCTCAGCGGCTCAAGAGCTCGCTGATCGGCGGGGCGCTCGACGACATCGGCAGCTGGGTGGCGCTCGACGTGCACGGGCAGGAGCTGTCCAGCCTGGCCGCAGGGCAGATCATCAGCTGGGCTCCGCGACCGAGGCGCGGGTTGTTCTTCGACCGCTTCGAGCACGCCAAGCCCGAAGTCGTCATCCCCTTCAGCATCGGCATCAGCGCAGGCGGAGGTGAGCTGTGAGCGAGGGTCTCTCCGCGAGCCAGCGGTACCGCGAGATCACCGGCCGGGTGGACGAGGCCGTGCAGCGCACGCGGGCCCGCGACAAGGAACGCGCGCGCGAGCTGGAGCTGGAGGTGGAGAGCAACGGCGAACGCCTCGCCCGCGCCGCCGACCGCGAACGGCTCGTGCGGATGAGCGTGGAAACCCAGTGGGAGACCGCCGTCGAGGCGCTGTGGGACGAGCGGTGGCTGTCCATCAAACCGCTGCCCAAGCCCGCCGAGTCCGTCCCCGCCGCCGACCAGAACCACTTCGACGGCGAGGTCGAGCGCACCCGCCAGGCCCTGGAAGAGGTGCTCGCCAAGCGCACCCTCCTCCGCCCCCGCAGGCGCGACTGAGCCTGTCTCGGGGCGGCGTCAGCGGATGACGGGGCGGCGCTGCCACACCGTCCACAGAGGACGGTAGCCTTGGCGGTACCAGAACGGCGTCGAGAACTCGTTGGCCAGGATGTGTTCCATGAGCGTGACCGGAGCGCCCGCCGCGTCGATCCGCGTGTGCACCTCCGCCACCAGCGCGCTGGCGATGCCGCCGGAGCGCGCCTCGGGCAGCACGAAGAGCTTGTTGAGGTAGGCGGTCGGCGTCGCGGTGACCATGCCCTGCGCCCAGTCCGCGCGCTCCCCCGTGTCGGCCTCGACGAACCCGACCACCGAGCCGTCGCGTTCGGCCACGAGGACGAGCCCCTCGGCCACCGCCTCGCGCGTCTCCCCGGCGAGCACCTCGCGAGCGTTCGGGCGCTCGGTGACCAGGCCGTAGCGCGCGTCGTGGCTGTGCAGCAGCACGGAGAGCTCGATGAGCACGGGAAGATCAGCCTCCGTCGCGGGGCGGATCTCGTGCGCGACCGAAGCGGCGGGGATCGGGCGGCCTGCGGGGCGAACGGCGATGACGGACGCGGGCGCGAAGCCGTGGAACACCAGCTCCCGCACCGCGAGGCTGTCCCGGCTCGGCCAGTTCACGATCGCGGCGGAGTCGCGGTCCCCCGCCACGTAGGACGCGGCGAGGTGCTTGTCCCACTCGTCGAGCAGGGCGCCGAGTTCTTCGGGCGCACCAGTGCGAAGCCGCGCCCGCAGGACGTTGCGATGCGTCGCCGCCCACAACGCCACCTCGGGGCTGCTGTGCTCAGCCCCGAAGAAACCGACCGCACCAGGCACGTCGATCCGCGTGGTGTCGGAGGGCGGCGTGGTGACCGGGAACAGCGGATCGAGCGCGGCCAGCCGCTCGTAGTGGCTCTGAACGACGTCTTCCATCAACGCACCGCCGGTCGCCGCTGCCAAGTAGTCCACAGTGGACGGTATCCGTGGCGGTACCAGAAGGGGGTCGAGAACTCGTTGTGCAGCACGTGTTCCAACACCGTGGCCGGGATTCCTCGATCGTCGAGCTTCGCGTGCACATCGGCGACGAGCGCACCGCCGACGCCGGAAGCGCGCACGTCGGGCCGGACGAAGAGCTTGGCGATGTAGGCGGAGGGTGAGGCCGAGGTCAAGCCCCGCATCCACGCGGCGCGCTCGCCCACCATCGCTTCGACGAGGCCGATCACCTCGCCGTCCTGCTCAGCGACCATCGTCAAGCCCTCACCGAACTCGACGGCACCGCGCACGCTCTCGCCGAACAGTTCCCGGACTTGGGGGCGCTCGGTGAGCATGCCGTACTGCGTAGCATGTCTGTGCAGCTCAACGGAAAGCTCGGTGAGCGCGGGGATGTCCGACGGCTCAGCCGGGCGGATCCTGTGCCCGGCAGACACGGGCGGCGACAGCTGACCCGCCGGGCGCACGGCGATGACCGTCGCGGTCGCGAAGCCGTGAAACACCAACTCCCGCAAGGCAACGCTGTCCCGACTGGGCATTCTGACGATGGCTGACTCGTCGCGGTCGCCGGGTGTGCACGACTCCGCGAGCAGCTTCTCCCACTCGTCGAGCAGGCCGCCCAGCTCCTCAGCACTGCCGGTGGCGAGCCGGGGGCGGAGGGTGTGCGTGCGCGCCGCGGCCCAGATCGCGGTGGCCGGGTCGCTGACTTCGTCGGCGTAGTAGCCCACCGCGCCCGGAGCTTCGACGAGCTGCCCAGTCGGACGCACGCCGCCGGGCAGCAGCGGGTCGAGCGCCGCCAGCCGGGCGAAATGGCTGCGAGCGACGTCATCGGCGGTCATGCGGCCCTTCCTACCTCCGCACGTCCACCTTGTCTTCTGAATTAAACGTAGAGTTCACCGTTCGCGGCAACGAGAACACCCGCACGGACGACGAGGGTCCGCACTCCGCGATCCATCACGGCCGCCGCCACCGAGTCGCCCGGCACGACGACGAGGTCGGCGGAGTCGCCCTCGATCATACGGTGGCGGTCGACGCCGAGCGCGTGCGCTCCACCCCGGCTGGCGATGTCCACGCACATCTCGATCTCGTCATCGGCGCGGAAACCGTTGCGGTAGGCCAACTGCCACGCGCGGTCGAGCATGTCGGCGTTGCCGTAGGGGGACCAGTAGTCGCGGATGCCGTCCTGACCGAGCCCGATGCGCACCCCGGCCCGCCGCAGTCGGCGCAGCGGCAGCGGGTTCGCCCGACCACCCGCCACGGTGGTGACCGCGACGTCGTTGGACGCCAACAGGTCGATCAGCGCGACCTGACGATCGGAGTCCACAGTGGACAGTGCGAACGCGTGGCTGATCGTCACCCGGCCCGCCATGCCGAGCGCGGCGGTGCGCTCGCAGATCAGCTCGATCTCGAAGGCGCCCAGCTCTCCGGCGTCGTGCAGGTGCACGTCCACTCCGCGCTGGTGCCGCTCGGCGAGGCCGAAGACGATGTCGAGGTGGCGCACGGGATCGCGGTCGTAGCCGGCGGGGTCGATGCCGCCGACGATGTCCGCGCCCGCGCGCAGCGCCTGGTCGAGCAGGTCCTGCGTGCCGGGATCGCGCAGGATTCCGCACTGCGGGAAGGCGACGACCTGCACGGCGGCGCGCGCGGAGTGCGCTTCCTTCGCCGCGAGCACGCCTTCGAGCCGCTCCAGGCCGGAGTCCGTGTCGACCTGCGCGTGGCTGCGGACGAGCGTCGCGCCCGCCGCGATGGTGCGGCCGAGGGTGTGGGTGGCGCGCTCGGCAACGCTCTTCTCCGCCGAACGCCAGTGCGCGCGGTCGTTGTCGATCAACCCGGCGAGACCCGGTCCGGCGGTGTGCTCGCGGAAGGGCAGCCCGAGCCGGGTGGAGTCGAGGTGCGCGTGCGCGTCGGCGAAGGCGGGCAGCAGCACACCGCCGCGCCCGTCCACGACGGCGACGCCGTCCGGGGCGGGGATGCCGGGCTGGATGGCGGCGATGGAGCCGCCCTGGCAGAGGACGTCCGTCTCGGGGCCGCCAGCGGTGTGGGGCCAGGGGCGCACCGAACGGATCAGGAGATCACCGGTCACCCAGGCCACACTATCCCGCTACACCCGACAAGGCAGCATCCACGCCTGTGTATCTCTTCGACGTCCACGTGCCACTCACGTGGTGGACCGGACTCGGCCTCCTGGTCGGCGGCGTGGCGAGCCTTCTGCTCTGGCGCCCGCTCGCCGCGCGGACCGGCTGGCACCACGGCTGGACGCTGGTGTCGTTGTTGCTGCTCAGCTCGACGCTGGCGCTGACCTTCGGCCCCGGCGCGGAGCTGCGTCCGCCGACACTGACGCAGTGCCTGCCGACGCGCGCGAGCAAGCTGCTGCGGTCGCTCGCCCAGCTCGCGGGGGACCTGGAGAACTCGCTGAACATCATCGTGCTCGCACCCGTGGTGATCGCGGTCGTGCTGGCCACCCGGCGCACCGCGTACGGCGTGTGGCTCGCGCTCCTCCTGCCGGGCGTCATCGAGGTCGTGCAGACCCAGATCGCCGGGCGCGTGTGCTCGACCGCCGACTACTTGGCGAACGCGCTCGGCGGAGTGCTCGCCGCTGTGGTCACGGGCGCGGTTTTGCGTCGCCGACGAGCTTTCCCGGGTTGAGCACGCCGGTCGGGTCGAGCCGCTGCTTGACCGCGCGCAGCACTTCGAGTCCGAGGTCACCGATCTCCGCCCCGAGCCACGGCGCGTGGTCGACACCGACCGCGTGGTGGTGGCTGATCGTGCCGCTGTGCCGGACGATCGCCTCGCACGCCGCGACCTTTGCCCGCTGCCACTGCCCGAGCGGGTCCTCGGCGGAGCGCGGGTTCAGCGTGGTGAAGTACAGCGAGGCACCGGTCTCGTACGCGTGCGAGATGTGGCACATCACGACCGGGCTCTTGCCTTGCGCACCAAGGGAATCGATCAGCGCTCCACGCACAGCCGTGCGCAGCGCGGTCAGGTCGTTCCACGTCGCCGCCGTCTCCAGCGTCTCGACGCACACACCCGCGTCCAGCAGCACATCGCGCTGCCGAGGCCCGTTGAACCGCCCCTTGCGCCAGGTTTCGCCCAGCGCCCGCCCGAGCGCGACCGGCCGGAACCGCTTGAGCTTGCTCAGCGCCGCCGCGCGCCGCGTCGCGAGTTCCCTAGGCGAACCGGTTTCCCAGCCGAGCACGAGCATGCACGGCTCGGCGACACCGCGAGCGCGCAGGTAAGCCTTGAGCGCCTTGACCTTCCAGCCACCGGACAGCTCGAACGAGACCTCGGTTTCATCCACATCGGACAGTCGCGTGACGTCCGCGAGAGCCTTTCCCTGCGCCAGCTCGCGAACCGCGTCCGCCGCGCGCTCCCACCCGTCGAGCACGAAGCCCTCATAGTGCTTGACGCGCGGAGCGGGCCGCACGCGCAGGGTCAGCTCGGTGACCACGCCGAACAGCCCTTCGCTCCCGATCACCAAGCGCTTGAGATCCGGTCCGGCAGCCGACGCTGGCACACCGCCGAGCCGCATTTCGCCTTGCGGCGTGGCCATTCGCACTCCGATGACCATCTCTTCGAAGCGCCCGTAGCCCGCCGACGCCTGCCCTGACGACCGCGTCACCGCGAAGCCGCCGAGCGTCGCGCGCTCGAAGGACTGCGGGAAGTGGCCGAGCGTGAAGCCGTGCGCGGCGAGCAGGCGCTCCGCGTCCGGCGCGCGAACTCCAGCGCGGAACACGGCTGTGCGCGAGATCGGATCGACCGACACCAGCTGGTCGAGGTGGACCAGGTCGAGCGAGATCACCGCGCTCTTGTTGCCGCGCAACGCGTTCACGCCGCCGACCACGGACGTTCCGCCGCCGAAGGGAACCACGGCGATGTCGTGCTCGACGCAGACTTCGAGCACGCGCTGCACCTGCTCCGGATCGGCGGGCAGCACCACGGCGTCCGGAACGTCCAGCTCCCCCGCTCCGCGACGGCGCATCAAGTCCACATAGGACAGTCCGCCCGCGCGCCCGAGCCGGGAATCGCGGTCGACCAGCACCTGCGCCTCGCCGACCACGTCGACCAGCGCGGCCCGCGCGCCCGCTCCGAGCTGCGAGTCCCCGACGGCGAGGACCGAGCCGGGCGCCGCCGGAGTGATCGCGGTGCCCAGGCCGGTGCGAGTGCGCAGCCACCGCAGCGCGTGCGGCGGCAGGTGCGCTTCGGCGGCGGGGGCAGAGGTCCAGCTCCCGCGAAGGGTGTGGTCGATGCGCTGGTTCACGGCTAGAGTGTGACACATGACCGCCGAATGTCACACCCCTTCGCCCGCCAGCGAGCCGGAACCGCGGCCCCCGGCGAACCGGGTGCACGACGACACCGTGCTGGACGCGGCGCGCGACTGCGTGCTGGCGCTGGGCGTGCGCCGCACCACGCTGAGCGAGGTGGCCAGGCGGGCCGGAGTCAGCCGGATGACCCTCTACCGCCGCTTCCCCGACGTCACCTCCCTCCTCGCAGCCCTCATGACCAGGGAATTCGGCACCCTCCTGACCGCAGTCGCCACCCCAAACGCACCAAACGACCCGTTGAGGGCCGTGAACGCACTGAACGGGTCGTTCAGTGCGTTAGACGCACCAAACGACCCGTTCAGGGACAACGCCGAGCACACGCGGAGGCGGTTGGTGGCGGGAGTGGTGGCGGGGGTGCGGGGGCTCAGTGCGAGTCCGCTGCTGCGGAGCGTCCTGGAGGTGGACCCGCAGCTGCTCATCCCCTACGTCTTCGAGCGGCTGGGCAGCACGCAGCGGATCGCGGAGCAGTTCCTGCACGATCAGGTCCTCGCCGGGCACGCGGACGGCTCGATCCGGCGCGGCGACACGAGCGCGCAGGTCAGGATGCTGCTGCTGATCGCGCAGACGGTCGTGCTCTCGCTCCGGCCCGCGACATCGGACGTCGACGAGGACGCCCTGTTCGCGGAGCTGGCGCACACCCTCGACGCCGCGCTGACCCCGGAGGCGACATCGTGACAGCCACTCCGCTGCCTGCGGGCTCGTTGCGGGCCACCTCGCTCAACGCCGGGCGGCGCGCGGCCGAACTGGAAGCGCTCGCGGGCGGCCTGGTCGTGGACGTGCTCGTGATCGGCGGCGGCGTGACCGGGGCCGGAGTCGCGCTGGACGCGGCCTCGCGCGGGCTCTCCGTGGCACTGGTCGAGGCGCACGACCTGGCGTTCGGCACGTCGCGCTGGTCGAGCAAGCTCGTCCACGGCGGCCTCCGCTACCTCGCGCGCGGCGATGTGGCGCTCGCGCACGAGAGCGCGGTCGAGCGCGGGTTGCTGATGACGCGCACGGCTCCACACCTCGTCCGAGCACTCCCGCAACTGATCCCGCTGCACGCGAAAACTCGTGCTGGACAAGGGATTTCGCGCAGCTCGGAAGCGTTCCTCTTCGCAGGCCTGCACGCTGGCGACGCGCTGCGCAGAGCCGCGCGCACTCCGACCGCCGTGCTGCCCGGACCGAGGCGCGTGCCGATCGCGGAGACGCTCGCGCTCGCTCCGGGACTGCGCCGAGCCGGGCTGCGCGGAGGATTGCTGTCCTTCGACGGCCAGCTCATCGACGACGCGCGCTTGGTCGTCACGCTGGCCAGGACTGCGGCGGGGTTCGGCGCGCGCATCCTGACCAAGGTGCGCGCGCTCAAGGTCGGCGGCGACGGCGCGGAGGTCCGCGACGAGCTGACCGGCGCGTCCTTCGACATCCGGGCGAAGTCGGTGATCAACGCCGCCGGCGTCTGGGCGGGCCAGGTCGTCGACGGCGTTCAGCTGCGGCCCTCGCGAGGCTCGCACCTCGTGCTCTCCGGCGCTGACCTGGGCATCACGCAGACCGCGCTGACCGTGCCGGTTCCGGGCGAGCGCAACCGCTACGTGCTGGTGCTGCCGCAGGCGGGCGGGCGCGTCTACCTCGGGCTCACCGACGAGCCGGTCGACCTCCCCGTGCCCGATGTGCCGGAAGTGCCGGAGTCCGATGTGGACTTCCTGCTCGGCGTCGCGTCCTCCGTGCTGGAGCGGCGGATCGGCCGGGAGCAGGTCATCGGCTCCTACGCGGGACTGCGGCCGCTGCTCGACTCCGCGAACGGCAAGACCGCCGACATCTCGCGCAAGCACGCGGTCATGCACTCGCGCGAGGGTGTGATCACGATCGTCGGCGGCAAGCTGACGACCTACCGGCGCATGGCCGCCGACGCGGTGGACGCCCTTGTGCGGCGAAGAGATCTGCACTGCGGCGAGTCGCGAACGGACCGCGTTCCGCTCGTCGGCTCCGCGCAGCAGAGCTATCTGTCCATTGTGGACGCTCCGAGGTCGCTCGTCGCCCGCTACGGCGCGGAGGCACCCCGTGTCAGCGCGCTCAGCGAGTTCGACGCGGAGCTGTCCGAGGAGGTCGCCGAGGGTGTCACCGCCGCCGAGGTGGTGTGGGCCGTGCGGCACGAAGGCGCGCTCGACGCCGCCGACGTGCTCGACCGGCGCACGCGCGTCGGCCTCGTTCCCGCCGAGCGCGCGAAGGCCGCCGCGCGCGTGGAATCCCTGGTGCGGCAGGCTTTGGAAGGCGTCTAGCCCAGCACGTCGGCGACGAAGCGGTGCGCGTTCAGCTCAAGGCGGGCGATGCGGTCCTCGACGGAGAGCGTCTCGTTCGGCTGCGGTACCTCGGACTTGAGCTTGCGCCGCACGTAGAGGCAGCACGAGAGGTCGCGGCAGAGGTAGGTGCCGAGCGTGTTGCCCGCCTTGCCCGCGGCTCCCGCACGGCGAGCGGAGAACATCGCCACGTCGGTCGCGCCGTGCACGGTCGTGCAGAACGCGCACATCGACGAACGCAGCCTGCTCTTCGGCGGCGTGGTCGCGCGCAGGGACAGCCCGACCGGCGTACCGTCGTGCCAGAGCACCAGATAGGCCCTGCCGGGGGCTTTGGGGTCGCGCCAGCCGAGGAACTCCAGATCGGCCCACAGGATCGTCTCCACCCTGGCGGGCAGCGTCACGCCCTTCGCCTCACCCTTGGAGCAGTTCACGAACGACGAGCGGATCTCGTCCTGGCTGAGCGGGTCCACCAGGCGAAGGTAGGCCGGTGCGCCGGAGACGGCCACCGGTTATCTGTGAACTCGGCCGCGTTGCCCGCGATCTTTTGTGCTCACGGCCGCGAGGTTGACAGACTCGGAGCAGGTCGTCGCCCACCGGAGGGAGAACACCGTGTCTGACGCGGTGCTGGAGATCGATCGGGTCTCCAAGAGCTACGGCACCGTCGTGGCCTTGCAGGACATGAGCTTCTCGGTCCGAGCGGGCGAGATGTTCGGATTCGTCGGCAGCAACGGAGCGGGCAAGACCACCACGATGCGGATCGCGCTCGGGGTGCTCTCGGCCGACTCCGGGGAGATCCGCTGGAACGGCGAACCGATCACCTTCGAGACCAGGCGGCACATCGGCTACATGCCGGAGGAGCGCGGCCTCTACCCGAAGATGAAGGTCGTCGAGCAGCTGGTCTACCTCTCCGAGCTGCACGGGATGAGCAACGCGGCCGCCCGCAAGGCCGCCGACGAGTGGACCGAACGGCTCGGGCTGACCGCGCGGCGCAACGAGGAGGTGCAGAAGCTCTCCCTCGGCAACCAGCAGCGCGTCCAGCTGGCCGCCGCGCTGGCGCACGACCCCGAGGTGCTGGTGCTCGACGAGCCGTTCTCCGGACTCGACCCGGTCGCGGTGGACGTGATGAGCCAGGTGCTGCGCGACAAGTGCGACTCCGGGGTGCCCGTGGTGTTCTCCAGCCACCAGCTGGACCTGGTGGAGCGCCTGTGCGACCGCGTCGGGATCGTCCGAAGTGGACAAATGGTGGCCAACGGGACGGTCGAGGAGCTGCGCTCCAGCGGGGCCGCGCGCATCGAGGTGCACGCGCCGCTGGCGAGCTACGGCTGGGCCGACGAGCTGCCCGGCGTGACGCCGATCAGCCACGTCGACGGCCGCACCGTCCTGGAGCTGGGCGAGGGCGCCGACGACCAGCAGGTCCTGCGCGCCGCGCTCGACACCGGGCCCGTGCACGAGTTCGCCAGGCTCCGGCCCTCCCTCACCGAACTGTTCCGCAACGTGGTCACCGAGGAGCGCGCGGCATGAGCAAGACCTCCGTCTCCGTTTCGCGCGGCGTGTGGCTGGTCGCCAAGCGCGAGCTGAACACCCGCGTGCGCTCCAAGGCGTTCGTCATCGGCACCGCCGCGATCATCGTGGTCATCGCCGCCTACATCGGCGTGATGTTCTTCGTCGGCCAGAGCATGTCGCAGACCACCGTCGGCATGACCGGCCAGGCGAGCGTCCTCGCGGAGCCGCTGAAGACCTCGGCCAAGGCGCTCGGCGAGGACGTCTCGGTCACCACCGTCCCGGACGTGGCCACCGGTGAGCGCCAGGTCGCCGAGGGCGAGATCGACGTCCTGGTCAGCGGTGCCACCGACAAGCTCCAGGTGCTGGTGAAGAAGGACCTCGGCAACCAGGTGCGCGCCGCGCTGGACGGACTCGTGCGGCAGCAGGCGCTGGACGCCGAGCTGGCCGAGGCCGGGCTCGACCCCAACGCGGTGCGGACCACCGTGGCGGGCGCGAAGTTCGAGGTGCGCACGATCGAACCCGACGACCCCGAGCGCGGCGAACGGCTCGGCGTCGCGATGGGCGTGACGTTCCTGCTCTACGGCTCGTTGCTGATGTTCGGCATGGCGGTCGCGCAGGGCGTCGTCGAGGAGAAGTCCAGCCGCGTGATCGAGCTGCTGCTGTCGGCGGTGCGGCCGTGGCAGCTGCTCGCGGGCAAGGTGCTCGGCATCGGCCTGGTCGGCTTGCTGCAGATGGGAATCGTGGCCGGGGTGGGGCTCACCGCGGCGATCCAGCTCGGAGTGCTCACGCTGCCGCAGGGCGCCGTGCTCGTGACCGTGCTGTCCACTCTGGTCTGGTACTTCCTCGGCTTCTTCCTCTACGCGGTGCTGTTCGCGACGGCGGGGTCGTTGGTGTCGCGCCAGGAGGACATCAACTCGGTGGTTCAGCCGCTGATGTTCTCCGCGATCATCCCGTTCGTGCTGACCTTCATCACGATCCCGCGCGATCCGGAGAGCAAGCTGCTGGAGGTGCTGTCCTTCATCCCGCCGTTCTCGCCGATCGTGATGCCCGCCCGCGCCGCGCTCGGCGTCGCTCCGCCGTGGCAGGTGATCGTGTCGGCCGTCATCGCCGCCGCCGCGCTGGCCGGGCTGATCTGGTTGGCGGGCCGCGTGTTCGGCAACGCCGTCCTGCGCACCGGCAGCCGCGTCAAGCTCCGCGACGCCTTCCGCGCCAGCTGAGGTTCACCAGTCTTCAACCGCCCCCAACCCTCCCCGGGGTTGGGGGCGGCCCGTTCACATCCACAAGTCTGTTCGCCAGGCCGTGAAAGGTGATCGACCGAGCTATCTTCGAGAACATGGGTCTCTCAGTGGCGACACACGGCTTCGCCGACGCACTGGCCTTCGACGAACCCGAACTCGTCGGGCTCGACGAGTTGCGAGACCATCTCCGCGCGATCAACGAGCTCATGGCGAGCGAAGGTCTTCCACCCCACCACGAACCGACGGTTCACGGCGCGGCGACCACACGGGATCGCATGGGCGGTGTCCCCTACAGCTTCACGCACTACCTCCGGCGCGCGTACGCCCGGGCGTGCGAAGAACCGGACGAGCCGCTGGAGCCCGTTGCGGAAGGCGAGGACCCCGCCCACGACGCGGCGGTCGAGGACCTCAGCCTCACCTTCGAGTGCCATCTTCTCTGCCACTCGGACTGCGAGGGCTACTACGTTCCGATCGATTTCGACGACGTGCTCTTCCCGGACGACGAACTCGGCCTCCCGGGCGGCATGGTCGGATCGAGCCAGGCACTTCTGCGCGAACTCGTCTACGTCGCTCCACACCTCGGGATAGCACTGGACAACGGTGAGCTGTCCGATTCCGAGATCGACAGCATCCACGACGAGAACGACCCCGACAGCCACCCTTTGTGGCGCGAGCGAGTGACGTGGCTGCTCTACTACGAGGCCGCTCGCGTCTCCGTCGCGAACGGCACCCTCATCACCTTCGGCTGAGGCGGATCGCCCTCTAGCGTCCCTTGACGATGTCGTAGCGGCGCAGGGCTTCCAGGCGTTCTTCGGCGTGGTCGACGATCGGCGCGGGGTAGTCCTTCGGCCTGCCACCGGCGAGCTTCCACGGCTGGTGCACGGCTTTCCCTTGCACACCACGGAGTTCTGGCACGTACTTGCGGACGTAGTCACCGTTGGGGTCGAACTTCTCCCCCTGCGTGATGGGGTTGAACACGCGGAAGTACGGCGAAGCGTCGGTTCCGCTGCCCGCCGTCCACTGCCACCCGTGCTGGTTGGACGCGAGGTCCCCGTCCACCAGGTGCCGCATGAAGTGCGACGCCCCGCGCCGCCACCAGATGTGCAGGTCCTTCGCCAGGAAGCTCGCCACGATCATGCGCACGCGGTTGTGCATCCACCCCTCGGCGAGCAGCTGCCGCATCCCGGCGTCCACGACGGGAAACCCGGTCTGCCCGGCGCACCACGCGTCGAACAGCTCATCGGCCTTGTCGCCGCTGTCGTAGGGCAGCACGTCGAACTTGCGGTCGTAGTTCTCCCGCGCGGTCTCCGGGCGGTGCCAGAGCACATCGGCGTAGAAGTCGCGGAACGCCAGCTCGCGCCGGTACGCCTCGTCGTCGGCGCCGAGGTCGGCCAGCAGTGTGCGGGGGTGCACGCATCCCCAACGCAGGTAAGGAGAAATCCGGCTCGTGCCAGGGAGATCCGGGCGGTCGCGGTGCTCGGCGTACTCCGAACGCACCTCGCGGAACTTCCGCCAAGCCTTGCGCGCGGCGGCCTCCCCCGCTGCGGGCAACGACATCCCGCCCAGGTCCTCATCGTCCGGAATACTGTCCTTTGTGGACGGTTCAATCCAGTCCACAGTGGACTTCGAAGTGGTGGCGGGGCCGCGCCACCCGTGCTCCGTCCAGGCCCGGTAGAACGGCGTGAACACCTTGAACGGCGTGCCGTCGCCCTTCACCACACGCCCAGGGGTGATCGCGTAGGGCGAGCCCGTGCGCACGAACTCCGCGTCGATCGCCTTCTCCACCAAGGCATCCCGCTCGCGCCCGTACGGTCCGGCGTCGGCGGAGACGTGCACGCTGCCCGCCTCGTACTCCCGCACCACGCGCGGCACCACGTCCGCCGGGTCGCCGTGCAGCACGAGCAGCCGCCCGTCCAGCCGCTCGTCCAGCTCACGCAGGCACCGGTACAGGAAGGTCCGCCGAGGCGCCCCGGAAACCTCCAGCAGCCTGGGGTCCAGCACGAACAGCGCCAGCACGCGCTCAGCCGCGCGCCCCGCCTCCGCCAACGCGGGGTGGTCCCCCAGCCGCAGGTCCCGCCGGAACCACAAGATCGACGTACTCATCAGGGAACCGTACCCACCCGGGCGCACAGCGAACCGCCCCGGCGCGGGTGCGCCAGGGCGGTTCGGAAAGTGCAGGTGTCAGCGCTTGCCGAGCTCAGCGCTTCTCGAGCTCGATGAAGTCGCGCTCGGTGGGGCCGACGTAGATCTGGCGCGGGCGGCCGATCTTGGTGGCGGGGTCCTTCATCATCTCGCGCCAGTGGGCGATCCAGCCCGGCAGGCGGCCCAGCGCGAACAGCACGGTGAACATCCGCGTCGGGAAGCCCATCGCGCGGTAGATCAGGCCGGTGTAGAAGTCCACGTTGGGGTAGAGCTTGCGGGAGATGAAGTACTCGTCGGCGAGCGCGCGCTCCTCCAGCTTCTTGGCGATCTCCAGCAGCTGGTCGTCACCGCCGAGCTTCTTGAGCACCTCGTCGGCGGTCTTCTTGATGATCGCCGCGCGCGGGTCGTAGTTCTTGTAGACGCGGTGGCCGAAGCCCATGAGGCGGACGCCCGCCTCCTTGTTCTTCACCCGCTCCACGAACTTGTCGACGTCGCCGCCGTCGGCCTTGATGCTCTCCAGCATCTCCAGCACCGCCTGGTTGGCGCCGCCGTGCAGCGGGCCGAACAGGGCGTTGATGCCCGCGGAGACGCTCGCGAAGAGGTTGGCCTCCGAGGAGCCGACCATGCGCACGGTCGAGGTGGAGCAGTTCTGCTCGTGGTCGGCGTGCAGGATGAACAGCAGGTCGAGCGCCTTGGTCAGCGTCGGGTCGACGTCGTAGGGCTCGGCCGGGAAGCCGAAGGTCATCCGCAGGAAGTTCTCCACCAGCCCGAGCGAGTTGTCCGGGTAGAGGAACGGCTGACCGGCCGACTTCTTGTACGCGTAGGCCGCGATGGTCGGCAGCTTGGCGAGCAGGCGGATGGTGGACATCTCGACCTGCTGGTCGTCGAACGGGTTCAGGCTGTCCTGGTAGAAGGTGGACAGCGCGGAGACCGCGGAGGACAGCACCGGCATCGGGTGCGCGTCGCGCGGGAAGCCGTCGAAGAAGCGCTTGAGGTCCTCGTGCAGCAGGGTGTGCCTGCTGATCTTGGTCGTGAAGTCGTCGAGCTGCTCCTTGGTCGGCAGCTCGCCGTGGATGAGCAGGTAGCTCACCTCGACGAAGCTCGACTTCTCGGCCAGCTGCTCGATCGGGTAGCCCCGGTAGCGCAGGATTCCGGCGTCACCGTCGATGTAGGTGATCTCCGAGGAACAGGAGGCGGTGTTGACGAAACCGGTGTCCAGAGTGACGAGACCGGTTTTCGCGAGCAGTTTGCCGAGATCGATTCCTGGCGCGCCCTCGCTGGCGGACACCAGAGACATCTCGTGCTCGCCGCCCGGGTGGCGCAGTGCGACGGTGGTGGCATCAGCCGAAGTGGCCGCCTGGTCAGGCGCGGTCGTCGCGTCGGGCATGCGAGTCCCTCTCACGCTCGGACGAGGACGGGTGGAAAACGGTCGGGATGTCCGTCCGCAGCACCGCCTCGTTGGGGTCCTGGAGACTCCAAGCTAGTAGGCGGTCCGCCCTTTTCGCAGCCTTCGGCTTACCCGCTCGGGGCAGTTGGGACAGGTATCACATAACGCTCGTACGGTCCGGTTCACCGCCTGTGGTGGCTCAGGCCACGTGCTTTTCGGTTACTGAACGGTATCTGTACCGGTCAGGGCGCCGTGACGAGCGCGGACGCGCTGGACCAATGCCCGACGTGGTCACGGGGCGCACCAGATGACAACGGTGTCGCAACGGTTGAGCCATCCGGGCGAGCATCCCGCCCAGGCGGCAAAGGTCGCGCCACCCGGAACACCCGGATGGTCGCTGAACGTGGCGGCGCCGGGAACTCCGCGTGACGTTCCCGGCCCCGCATTACGTTCATTCCCTATTTCAGCTCGTCCGCCCACGGTGGTTCCGCGCCCGCCCTGGAACACGTGATCGCCGCCGCACGGGCCGCGAATTCCAGTGCTTCGCGCCAGGATTCCTCAGGCATTTCCCGCACGGATTCCGTGGAAAGCGCGTTTGCCGCGTCCAACCAGTGCAAGATCGCCGCGTGCACGGTGTCGCCGGCGCCGATGGTGTCGACCACGTCGACTCGCTGACCGGGCACCCGAACCAGACCACCGCCCGGCGTGAGAACCGCCAAGCCGT
Source organism: Allokutzneria multivorans (assembly GCF_039537405.1). Taxonomy (NCBI): domain Bacteria; kingdom Bacillati; phylum Actinomycetota; class Actinomycetes; order Pseudonocardiales; family Pseudonocardiaceae; genus Allokutzneria; species Allokutzneria multivorans. The sequence continues at coordinate 270,791 of NZ_BAABAL010000005.1, forward strand.
CGCCGCCGAGGGTCACCACAACGCCTGCCGGGCCTTTGCCCGCCCACTCGCGCAGCGCGGGCCACGGGTCTTCCGCGCCGGCCAGCCACGCGGCGTCCTCGACGGAGAGCTTGAGCAGCCCGATGTGCGGCAGCCAGCCCAGGAAGCGCTCGCGGTAGGCGGCTGGATCGCTGATGAGGGCGGCGCGGATGTTCGGGTCGAGCACGGTGAACCGCCCGCGCTCGGACTCCCTCCGCAGCACCGCCTCGTACGCGGACGCACCGGGCTCCAGCACCATGCCGAGCGTGCCGAGAGAGACCGCGCGCACCTCCTCCGGCAGCGGCCCGGGATCGGCGACGAGCCGGTCCGCGGTGCCTTCGACGTGGAAGGAGTAGCGCGCGGAGCCGTCCTCGGCGAGCCCGACGACGGCAAGGGTGGTCGGCTCCGCCCCGCGCTGGAGCAATCCTGTGTCCACAGTGGACGCACCGAGCCGCCCGACGAGCGCGTCGCCGAAGAAGTCCGTGGACACCTTGGACAGCAACGACACCCGGCTGCCGAGGCGCCCGAGCGCGACCGCCACGTTGTACGGGCCGCCGCCGAGGCGGGGAAGCAGCGCGGGCAGACCCTCCACAGTGGACTCACCGGAGGGCGACGGCACGAGGTCGACGAGGGCCTCCCCGCCGACCACGATCACTGGGCGCTCCTGCGGAACGGGTCGGTGACCACACCCTCGCCGCGGTCGGCGTCGTAGTGGTAGACCTCGCGGCCCTCGATGAAGACCTGGAGCGCGCGGCTCATCACGTCGAGCGGGTCGCCGGACCAGATCACCACGTCGCCGTCGAGGCCCGGCCTCAGCGAGCCGACGCGGTCGTCCAGACCCATGAACTCCGCCGGGTTGGTGGTGATGGAGCGCAGCGCCACGTCCGGGTCGAGGCCCTCCTTCACCGACAGGGTGGCCTGGTGCACCAGGAAGTGGATCGGCACGACGGGGTGGTCGGTGGTGATCGCGATCCGCACGCCCGCCTTGGCCAGCAGGCCCGGGTTGCGCAGCGAACGATTGCGCAGCTCCACCTTGGACCGCGAGGTCAGCAGCGGGCCGATGATCACCGGGACGTCCCGCTCCGCCAGCACGTCGGCGATCAGGTGGCCCTCGGTGCCGTGGTTGATCACCAGGCGGTAGCCGAACTCGTCGGCCAGGCGCAGCGCCGTCGCGATGTCGTCGAGCCGGTGCACGTGCTGGCACCACGGCAGCTCGCCGTCGAGCACGCGGACCAGCACCTCCATGGTGGTGTCCCGCTCGAAGGGCTTGTTCTCCTCAGCGGCATGCGCGCGCCGGGCCCGGTAGTCCTGCGCCTTGGTCAGCGCGTCCCTGATCACCGCGGCCACGCCCTGGCGGGTCGAGGGCAGCGTCTTCTTGTCCCCGTAGACGCGCTTCGGGTTCTCGCCGAGCGCGCTCTTCACGCTGACCGGCTCGGCCACCAGCATCTCGTCGACCGTGCGGCCCCAGCACTTCATCGCCATCGTCTGGCCGCCGATCGGGTTGCCCGAGCCCGGCTTGATCACCGCCGTGGTGACACCGCCGGAGAGCGCGTCGGCGAAACCCATGTCGGCCGGGTTGATCGCGTCCAGCGCGCGCATCCTGGCGCCCACCGGGTCGGTCATCTCGTTGGTGTCCTGGCCTGCCCAGCCCTCGGCCTCCTCGTGCACGCCCATGTGCGCGTGCGCCTCGACGAAGCCGGGGAGCACCCACGCGCCGGAGGCGTCGACGACGGGGACGCCGTCCGGCACCTCCACGTCGGCGTCCGCGCCTACCGCGGTGATCTTCCCGTTCTGGACCAGCACCGTTGCGCCGTCAATGGGGTCCCCGGCGACGGGCACGACGTATCCACCTGTGATCGCGACATCCACGGTCGGACCGTAACCGCTCGGTGCGGCGGGAGAAACCCGATCTGACCCGTTGAAGACAAACACGGCCAAGTGGTCACGTGCCGCTAGGCGATCGGGCGCAGACCCCAGCTGCCGGACCAGTCCTGCCCCGGCTCCAGCTCGCGCAGGTCGATCCCGGAGTTCAGAGCGTTGGTCGGGCAGGTCATCGGCTCCACCGCGATGGCGGAGCTGGTGCCGGGGAAGCCGGTGGTCGAGAACACCTGGACCCAGCCGAAGTCCGGCTCCGCCCAGATCTCCACGCCGGTGTCCGGGCCGACGAGGCGGTGCCGGATGATCCCGTCCTCGTCGGGCACGCAGCCGCCGTAGGTGTGGTCGAGCAGCATGCCGTCGAGCTTGCGCGGCTCGCGGAAGTCGAACTCGCCGCCGTCGAGCGGGGCGACGGGACCGTTGGGCAGCAGGCGGTCCTCGTCGACCGGCAGGTTGGTCCGCGCGGCGAGCTGGAGGGTGCACTCGTAGGCGGGAGCGTGGCCCGCGCGCGGGTAGGGGTGCACGCCGACGCCGAAGGGCGTCTTGCGGTCGCCGACGTTGAGCATGGTGTGCGTGACGGTCAGTCCGCCGTCGGCGTCGAGCGCGTAGCGGACGGTGGTGCGCATCGGCACGGGCCAGCCGGCCTGAGCCTCGATGAGCACGCCCAGGGTGATCGCCTCGGCGGAGCGCTCGACGACCTGCCAGGGAATCGTCCTGGTCAGGCCGTGGATGGCGACGTTGCGCTTGGACTCGCTCAGCTCCAGCTGCTGCGGCTCGCCGTAGAAGCTCCACTGGCCGTCACGGACCCGGTTCGGCCACGGCGCGAGCACCAGGCCCGCCGACAGCGGGGGCGCCTCGGTCTCGGCGAAGCTGGTGACGTACGGCGCTCCGGCCACTTCGAAAACCCGAAGGCACGCGCCGACCTCGGTGATGACGGCGCGCGCGGCTCCGTTGGTGATCTCGAACTGCTCGCCCGTAGGCTGCCCCGCTCCCATGGGGGCAGCCTACGCAAACGATTCAGGTCGCTTTCCCGGTCTTACTTGGTCAGCGCTCCGGCGTCGAACTCCGCCTTGAGGTGCTGCTTGCGGCGGAAGAAGAACCAGTTGACCATCCACAGCAGCAGGCCGATGCCGAGCAGGATGGCCGCGAGCACGTACTGCTGCGGTGCCCGCCCGGTGAACGGCAGCGCCAGGTAGGCGCAGGTGATCGCGCCGATGACCGGGACGATCGTGGGCGCCCTGAAGTGCTTGTGGCCGGCCTTCTCCTTGCGCAGCACCAGGCAGGCGATGTTCACCACGGTGAAGACGATCAGCAGCAGCAGCGCGGTGGTGCCGCCCAGGTCCTTGAGCGGGACGAAGGACACCAGGAAGATCGCGATGACGCTGGTGAAGGCGATGGCGATCCACGGGGTGCGCCGCGTCTGGTGCACCTTGGCGAACGGCATCGGGATGATCTTCTCGTTGGCCATGCCGTAGACGAGGCGGCTGGCCATCAGCATGTTGATCAGCGCCGAGTTGGCGACGGCGAACAGGCCGATGAAGGAGAACAGGGCCAGCGGGAAGCCGGGCGCGCCGACCTTCACGACCTCCAGCAGCGCGCCGGAGCCCGCGGCCTTGAGCCCGGCGGCCGGGATCAGCAGCGAGGAGGTGACCGCGACCATCACGTAGATCGAGCCCGCGACGGCCATGCCGAGCAGCATCGAGCGCGGGAAGATCTTGACCGGGTCCTTGCACTCCTCGGCCATGTTGACCGAGTCCTCGAAGCCGACCATCGCGAAGAAGGCCAGCGAGGTGGCCGAGGTGATCGCGATGAGCGTGCTCTGGTTGGCGGTGTTGAACTCCACCAGCCGCCCGGGGTCGCCCTGGCCGTTGACGACGGCCATCGCGCCGATGCCGATGATGATCAGCAGGCCGGACAGCTCGATGATCGTGAGCACCACGTTGGCCTTCACCGACTCGCCGACACCGCGGAAGTTGATGAACGCCAGCAGCGCGATGAAGCCGATCGCCACCCACGGGGCGGGCGTCTGCACGAACTCCTTGAGGTAGGTGCCGCCGAAGGCCACGGCCGCCGAGGAGGCCGAGGTGATCCCGGAGCACATCACCGTGAAGGCGATCATGAAGGTGAAGAACGGCTTGCGGAAGGCGCGGTTGGTGTAGAGCGCGGCGCCGGCCGCCTTCGGGTACTTCCCGACCAGTTCGAGGTAGCTGAACGCGGTGAGGAAAGCGACGACGAAGGCGATCAGGAACGGCACCCAGAGGGCACCACCGACCTGACCCGCGACATCTCCCATCAGCGCGTACACGCCGGTGCCGAGGATGTCACCGATCACGAAGAACAGCAGCAGTTTCGGGCCGATGGCCCGCTTCAGCTCCGGTTGGCCTTCGGCCGCTGGGGCGGAGGCCGTGCTGGGCGGCGTCGTCTCGGACATGCCAACAGAGTGTGCCTGGTCACTATCCGTACAAGAAGTCAGCCGCGCCCATCTGTTCTTCGAGCTAATTCAAAAGGTTATTTCGCGATTGATCTTCATCTCCGCCACCGTTGCTGAGCAGATCACCCGGCTGGCAGCCCAGGACCTCGCACAACCGGGTGAGCGTGCTGAAGCGGATGGCCCGCGCGCGCCCGTTCTTCAGCACCGACAGGTTCACCACCGTCACGCCGACGCGCTCGGCCAGCTCGGTCAGCGTCATCCCCCGCTCGGCCAGCAGCCGGTCCAGATGCACCCGGACGCCGTGCGACTCGGAGTCCGCCGACATCTACACCGTCCCTTCGAGGTCCTTCTGCATCTCGCTGCCGATGCGGATGATCCTCGCCAGCGACAGCAGCACACAACCGAGGATGAGCGGCCACACAGGAAATTCCCAGTGCGCGTACCAGGCCGGGCTGTAGCGGGCGGGATCGAGGACCGAGCTCAGGAAAGCACTGCGCGCGGCGGTCTCGATCAAGCTCGCCGCGGCGCAGCCGAGGACCAGCAACCACCCCAGCACCCGCAGCCGACGCGCGGTCAACGCGGTGTGCAGCCCACTGTCCCGGACCGCGCTGACGAGCCGGTAGGCGAACACCAGCAGCCCGATGTTCAGCAACGTTCCGAGGTGGTTGGCGACGCCCCACAGCACGCGCTGCTCACCGGTGACGGGCTCGGCGCAGAAGCGGATCTCCAGCACGTGCGCTTCCGTGCCCGGCCTCAGCCCGTCCATCGCCAGGGAGCGCTGCATGACGCCACTGCTCTCCTCGCAGAGCTGGTCCGAGCCGAACGGGTGGAACGAGCCGATGCCGAACACCGCGAGCAGGATGCTGACCGCGTAGCCCACCCCTACCAGCACCAACAGCACCCGGACGATCGCCGCCGCGGGCTCGGCCGGGTTGTCCAGCGGGTCGTTCTTCTGTGCCACCGTGCCTCCTGAGCCATATCGAAAAACGATGGTATCGCTTATCGATATGGTTCGCGACCGGTTCACCCCATCCGCCCCGCACTGGAACCGGAGGCGAGTGGAGGTGGGCGCCGGAGTGCGGACGGCGGCTCGCTGACGAGTGACTGACCGTTCACCAGTAACCACTGTTGTTGTTACAGTGGTTTCATGAGGACCGTCGCCGTGCTGGACGCCCCGTCGAACCTGGGACTGCGCCCGCCCAAGCCCGCAACCGTGCCCGGCACCGCCAAGGCCCCGGGAGCGCTGCGCGAAGCGGGCCTGCTGGCCGGACTGGACGCGGAGGACGCGGGACACCTCGTCGCGCCGCGCTACGACCGGGAGGACTGGGAGCCCGGCGACGGCGTCTTCCACGCGCCGCTGATCGCCGAGTACGCGCAGCGCTTGGCCGCGCGCGTCGGCGAGCTGCTCGACGCGGGGCGCTTCCCGGTCGTGCTCGGCGGTGACTGCGGAATCCTTCTCGGCACGGGGGAAGCCGTGCGCCGCCACGTACCCAGGGCCGGACTGGTCTACCTGGACGGGCACTCCGACTTCCGCCACGTCGGCAACTCGCCGTACGTCGGAGCGGCAGCTGGCGAAGCGCTCGCGCTGGTCACCGGGCGCGGCCAGGATGACCTGTCCAATGTGGACGGACGCGGCCCGATCTTCGCCGACGAGCACGTGGTGCTGATGGGCATCCGCGAGGACGACGAGGACCTGGACGAGCTGGCGGGCACCAAGATCCTCGTGCGCACGGCCGCCGCGATCAGGTCGGCGGGCGCGGCGAAGAGCGCGAAGTGGGCGCGGCGGCGGCTCGACCGGCTGGACGGGTTCTGGGTGCACCTCGACGTCGACATCCTCGACGAGGCGGTGATGCCCGCCGTGGACAGCCCGGACCCGGGCGGCCTTGAGCACGAGGAGCTGGCGGAGCTGTTGTCCGGCCTCACCAGCGCTGCGAACTGCCTCGGCGTCGAGGTGACCGTGTTCGACCCGGACCTGGACCCCGACGGCAGACTGGCGGCGGAGTTGACCGCCACGCTCATCGCTGGCCTGACGCCTCCCCGCTAGGCGCGACGTAGCGCCAGAACGCCGGGAGGAACAGGACCGCGACAACGGTCAGCACCACCACGAGCACTCCTCCGCCCGCAGCCGCGACACCCGCACCCGCGGAAGCCCCGACCGCTCCGTGCAGCATGTCGGCCACGCGCGGACCGCCCGCCACCACGACGGTGAACATGCCCTGCATCCGGCCGCGCATGTCGTCGGTGACCGCGGCCTGGAGCATCGCGCCCCGGAAGGCCATGGACACCATGTCGGCCGCTCCACCGAAGGCCAGGAAGGCCGTCGCCCACCAGACCGAGCCGGAGAGCCCGAAGCCGACCATCGCCACACCCCACGCCACGACCGAGACCGCGATGGCCACGCCGTGCCGCTGGACCCGCATGAACCAGCCGGAGAACAACCCGCACAGCGCCGCGCCCAACGGGATCGCCGCGTAGAGCAGGCCGAGCGCGGGGCCGCCGCCGGGCGGATCGCCGAAGGTCCGCTCGGCCATCTCCGGGAACAGCGCGCGCGGCATGCCCGCCACCATCGCGATGATGTCGAGCAGGAACGAGGCCAGCAGGATGCTGCGGGTCGCCACGTAGCGGAAGCCGTCGAGCACCTCGCGCAGCCCCGCCCGGCGCGACGGCGAGTCGCCGAGCGGCGGCATCGAGGGCAGCCGGAAGACCGCCCACAGCGTCGCGGTCAGCGCGATCGCGTCGATCAGGAACAGCGTCGAGACGCCGAGCACCGGCAGCAGAACTCCCGCGAGCAGCGGGCCGAAGACCGCCGAGGTGGAGAACGTGGTCGTGTTCAGCGCCTGCGCGGAGGGCATCAGGCGCAGCGGGACCAGCCGGGCGAGCACCGCGCTGCGGGTCGGCATGTTCACCGCGAAGAACGCCTGCTGGACACCGAGCAGCACCAGGACGGCCCACGGCGAGTTCATCCCGACGGCGGCCTGAGCCCAGAGCAACACCGAGGTCAGGGCCACGCCAACGTTTGTCACCAGAAGCAGCTTGCGGCGGTCGACCGCATCGGCGATGGCCCCGCCCCACAGGCCGAAGACGATCAGCGGGACGACGGCGAAGGCACCGGCGAGGCCGACCCACGCGGAGGAACCGGTGAGGTCGAACAACTGCTTGGGGACCGCGACGGTGGCCAGCTGGCTGCCGACGGCGGTGACGATGCCGGACAGCCACAGGCGGCGGAAGTCCGGGATGCCCAGCGGCTCGGTGTCGATGACGATCCGGCGCAGCCATCCCTTGCGGACGGGCGGATCGATCGTCCCTGGCTGCTGACTCCGTGATTCCGCCTTGTCGTCCACCTTGTGAGCGTAGGTAACGACCGTCGGCGGAGAAAGCGTATTCCGGCTCACGTGGCGGGTTTCCGGCGCCGGGACCCGTCCCGGAGGTCGTCGTGACAATCGGCTGCGACCCACCCGCTCCACCCCGGAGGACCCGCCATGGAGTTCCAGCAGCAGGCCGCTCCCCCAGCCCCGGCGCACGACCCGCTGGCCGTCGCGCTCGGCAACGCCTCCCTGCTCGGTGTCGGCTACGTGCTGGCCGGTCGCCGCAAGCTCGCGGTCTTCACCGGGATCGTCACCGTGCTGCTCGTCGTCCTGCTCGGCGTGCTCTTCCGCTCGACGTGGTTCGAGGTCGTCGTGCTGCTCTGGTGGCTGTTCCTCATCGCGCACGGGTGGCGCCTGGCCGGTGGACGTGCTCAGCGGACCAGCGTTCGCCGCGAGCGGGGCATCGCGCTCGGCTTCGCCGTCCCGGTGCTGCTGATCGTGGGGCTGCTCCGGGTCGACTCCGCCATGCTCTGGAGCACGGTCTCCGAAGCCCGCGGCAGCGGCGACTGCGCGCGGGCGCTGGCCGCGCTGGACCGGATGTGGTTCGGCCACCACGTCGTCGACGCCCCGATGACCGTCAAGGGCGAGGACACCGTCCACGCGTGCCAGAAGCTCGGGGCGACCAAGAACAAGTTCGCCCTCGCGCTCACCGGTGACGTCGAGTCGATGAAGGTGGGCTTCCAGGATTCGGCCATGGTTCGCAGGGACCTGCCCGGCCACGAGCAGATGGTCGACGTCGTGCTCGACGGATTCTTCGGCGGTCTGCCGACCAAGGAGCCGTGCGACACCCTCTCGATCACCGATGGGCTCCGCGCGATGAAGCTGAGCGGGAGCGTGGCCGACCGCTCCGCGCACACCGTCGCCCGCGTCGAGCCCGCCGCGCTGGTCGGCTGCGGTGACCAGCTCATGGCCACGCAGAGCTGGGCGAGGGCTCGGACGCGGTACGAGCAGTTGCTCAGCCAGTACCCCGGAACCGAGTTCACCGCGCGCGCCCAGGACGGGATCAAGCGAGCCGCCGTGGCCATCGAGCTCGCGTACGTCAGCTCACTCGGGCAGAGCTACTGCTCGCGTCCCGCGGCCTACAGCGGCGCAGCGCCCTACGGTCCGGGCGTCAACCGCTCACTGGTCTACGGCACCAGCATGCACTCCTACACCAGCAAGTTCCCGGCCGAGTGGATCGCCAAGAACGTCAGCGACGCCGTGCTGGTGCTCTGCGCGGGCGCGCAGGACTACGGCGCTCACGTCAAGACCTGCGCCTACCGCAACCAGACCACGAACGCGCGCGAGAACATCAGCTTCCACACCATCGCGATCCCGCTGACTGCCTACGAGCTCCGAACCGGTAGGCAGGTCTTCCAGACCACCGTGGAGATCGGCGGGACGAGCTGCCCGTTCTTCGTGCCCGGCAGGGACATCAACGAGTCGTTGCAGTCCTACGTCACCCCGTCGGACGACCAGGTGCGCGACGCGTTCTCCTACGTGGTGAACGAGTGAGGGGTCAGGGCGCGAGCCGCTCGACCTTCCAGCCGTCGCGGTTGTCGCGGAAGCGCAGCCGGTCGTGCATGCGGTCCTCGCGGCCCTGCCAGAACTCGACGATCTCCGGCCGGATCCGCCAGCCGCCCCAGTGCGGGGGTACCGGGATCCGCTCGGCGTCGGCGAAACGCCTGCGCACCGAGTTCAGCGCCGAGTTGAGCGGGTTCCTGCCGGTGATCACTCGCGACTGCGGAGAAGCCCACGCGCCCAGCTGGGAACCGCGCGGACGGCTGTTCCAGTACTCCGCGGTCTCCGCAGCGCCGACCTTTTCCACGCCGCCGCGAATGCTCACCTGGCGTTGCATGGAGAACCACGGGAAAGTGGCGGAGGCATAGCGGGTCGCCAACAGATCGTGACTCTTGTTCGAGGTGTAGTTGGTGAAGAACACCACTCCCCGGTCATCGAGACCCTTCAGCAGCACGGTGCGTGAGGAAGGGCGGCCCTCGCGGTCGGCCGTGGCCAGGACCATCGCGTTCGGCTCGGGGATCTTGAACTCGATCGCCTCGTCGAGCCACAGTTTCAGCTGCTCGTGCCAGGTGTTCGCCAGCGAGGACTCATCGAGCACGCCCGCTTCGTAGGACACCCTCATGGCTGGCAGTGCGATGTTCACGTCCGCGTCCGGCATGACGTTCCTCCCGGGAATTGCTGGCCGACCGACACAACCCGTGAGAGCGGACCGTACGGCCTCGGAAGGCTTTGCGGAACCGCCTGGTCGGTGATGCATGCCACCGCACGAGGTGATTGCTGCCACCGAGTGTGCGGGAGGAGGGTTACTGCACCGAAACAGATGGAAGGCCGCCTTGTAAATCTGTCCGGGTGGCCACTAATGAGCCTTGCCGGCAGCGGCGGGCGATGGAGGCGATCGGATGCACAACGCGGTGCAGGACGCGGGCCACGACAACGGGTTCCGGCCCGGTCTCGAAGGCGTTGTCGCCTTCCGGACCGAGATCGCGGAGCCGGACCGCGACGGCGGCGCGCTGCGCTACCGGGGCGTGGACATCGAGGAGCTGGCGGGCCGGGTCACCTTCGGCGACGTGTGGGCGCTGCTGGTGGACGGCCGCTTCGGCGCGGGCCTGCCGCCCGCCGAGCCCTTCCCCATCCCGGTGCACACCGGCGACGTCCGCGTCGACGTGCAGGCCGCGCTGGCGATGGTCGCGCCGATCTGGGGCTACCGCCCGCTGCTGGACATCTCCGAGGAGACCGCGCGCGAGGAACTGGCCCGCGCTTCGGTGATGGCGCTGTCCTACGTGGCCCAGTCCGCGCGCGGCATCGGCGTTCCCGCCGTCCCGCAGTACCGGATCGACGAGTGCCAGACGATCACCGAGCGCTTCATGACGCGCTGGCGCGGCGAGCCCGATCCCGCGCACGTCAAGGCGATCGACACCTACTGGGTCTCCGCCGCCGAGCACGGGCTCAACGCCTCCACGTTCACCGCGCGGGTGATCGCCTCCACCGGGGCGGACGTGGCCGCCGCGATGTCCGGCGCGATCGGCGCCATGTCCGGCCCGCTGCACGGCGGCGCTCCGGCCCGGGTGCTGCCGATGATCGAGGCCGTCGAGCGGACCGGTGACGCGCGCCGCGTCGTCGCCGACATCCTCGACCGCAAGGAACGGCTGATGGGCTTCGGCCACCGCGTCTACCGCGCGGAGGACCCCCGGGCCAGGGTGCTGCGCAGGACTTGCCAGGAGCTCGGCGCCGAACGCTTCGAGGCCGCCGCCGCGCTGGAGCGGGCCGCGCTCGCCGAGCTGCGCGAGCGCAGGCCGGACCGGGCCATCGAGACCAACGTGGAGTTCTGGGCCGCCGTGGTGCTCGACTTCGCCGAGGTGCCGCCGCACATGATGCACGCGATGTTCACCTGCGCCAGGACCGCGGGCTGGTGCGCGCACATCCTGGAGCAGAAGCGCACCGGCAGGCTGGTCCGGCCCTCCGCCGAGTACATCGGCCCGGCCCCGCGCTCCCCCGAGACCATCGAGGGCTGGTCCGGCATCACCCCGGTCTGACCCCGCAGACTGTCCGGGTGAGCACGCCAAGCGCATCCACCGGCCGGTGGACACCGCGTTCCACCACCCGTTCGTCGCGAGCGAGCACCGCACGAGGGCACCATCGGGTCATGAGCGGGAAGGAGCGCCTCGGCACAGCCCACGCCGTGGCCGCTCCCCCGTTCACGGCCGTCGCACCCGGGTGCGGCGGAGGGGTATCCGGGGGCCGGGGGCACCGGGCCGGGCGCTCGCGCGGGGATCAGGGGGGACTGCTCCTCCGCGCGAGCGCGGCCACGACGGCGCGCCTCTCCCGCTCGGAGCGCCGTGACCGTCCGCTGCGCCCCAGTCGCGCGGACGACGCGCTCGGCTCCCGGGTCCGCCCGTGACGCCGAAGCGCGGGCGCTGGGAAGGCGTCGGCAAAGCCCTCGGCACCCTCAGCCACTGGCACGTGCCCACCGACGACTCCGCGCCGGAGCATGGCCGGAGCTGGTCGGAGAACGCGTGGCTGCGGGTCTTCCCGATGTGGGACGCCTTCTTCGCCGCCTTCCTCGCGCTGACGCTGACCACGGTTTCGTTGGCCCCCAACAGCGTTCACACCGACAAGATGCGCGCGATCGCGCTGCTGTGCGCGATCGGTGTCTGGTACTGCCTCTTCGGCCGCTCCTCGATCGGGCGCAAGGGGCCGCCGTGGGTCGGGATCGTCTACGTCGTCGGCGTGATGGTGCTCTACGGGCCCGCCGTCGCCGCGTCGCTGGATGCGAGCTCGATCCTGTTCGTGCTCGGGCCGCAGCTGTTCCTGTCGGTGCGGTTGCGGCTGGCCATCACGATGATCCTGCTGCTGGACCTCACCGCGATGGCGGTGCTCGTCGTCGAGGGCGAGCCGTGGCAGACGATTGCGGTGTACGGGATCTTCGCGTTGATGACCGCCTTCTACGCGTTGGCGTTCGGGCTCTGGCTGGACCGGATCGCCGAGGAGAACGCCGTGCGCGAGCGGCTGATCGACCAGCTGGAGAGCTCGCGGGCGGAGGTCGCCAGGCTCTCCCACGAGGCCGGGGTCTCCGCCGAGCGCGAGCGGCTGGCCGGGGAGATCCACGACACCCTGGCGCAGGGCTTCACCAGCATCGTCACCCTCGTGCAGGCCGCGCAGTCCGAAATGGACAGTGAGCGGGACACCGAGCTGGCTCGGCGGCACCTCGGGCTCGCCGTGCGCACCGCGCGGGAGAATCTGGACGAGGCGCGGGCACTGGTCGGCGCGCTCACCCCGGCCCCGCTGGCGAACTCCTCGCTGGTCGAGGCGATCCGCAGGCTGGTCGAGCGGGTCGGCCACGACCTCGGGATCGCCGCGGAGTGCGTGGTCTCCGGGGAGCCGACGCGGTTGGGCACCGACGTCGAGGTGATGCTGCTGCGCGCGACGCAGGAGGCGCTGAACAACGTGCGCAAGCACGCGCGAGCGAGTGCCGTCGCGGTGTCCGTGGAATTCACCGAGGAAGCCGTGCTGCTGCGGGTCGCCGACGACGGAGTGGGCTTCGACCCCGAGAGCAAGCCGACCGGCTTCGGACTCCCGGGGCTGCGCGGACGGACGGAACAGGTGGGCGGCGCGTTCGCCGTGAGCAGCGCCCCCGGTGAGGGAACTGTGGTGAAGGTGGCGGTGCCGATATGAGCGACGACCTGATCAAGATCATCCTGGTCGACGACCATCCCGTTGTGCGAGAAGGACTTCGCGGGATGCTCAACGCCGAGCCCGATCTGGACGTGGTCGCGGAGGCGGCGTCCGGACCGGAGGCGCTGGCGATGACGCTCGCGCACAGACCGCAGGTCGTGCTGATGGACCTGCGGATGCCCGGCGGGGACGGTGTCGCGGCGACGGCGCGCATCCGCGCGGAGTGCCCCGACAGCAGGGTCGTCGTCCTCACGACGTACGAGACCGACAGCGACATCCTCCGGGCGGTGGAGGCGGGCGCGTCGGGCTACCTGTTGAAGGACACCTCGCGCGTGGACCTGCTGCACGCGATCCGGGCGGCGGGCCGGGGCGAGACCGTGCTCACGCCCTCGGTCGCGGCGAAGCTGTTCAGCCGGGTCCGGGGCGGTCAGGTGCCGAGCCTGTCCGCGCGCGAGGTCGAGGTGCTGCGCCAGGTGAAGCGCGGTCTCAGCAACGGCGAGATCGGCAAGGAGCTGTTCATCAGCGAGGCGACCGTGAAAACACACCTCCTGCGCGTTTTCACCAAGCTCGACGTCTCCGACCGGACCGCCGCCGTGACCACCGCGATGGAGTACGGCCTGCTGGACTGACTGGGTTTTCTTCGAGCGGGAATCGGGGAAGCACATTCCGTGACGATTGAGGCGAGCGGGCCGCAGGACGCGCCCGCGATCGTGTTCCTGCACGGCGCGAGCATGAACCGGAAAATGTGGCTGTCCCAGGTGGCGGCGCTGGAGAAGGAATTCCGCGTCATCACGCTCGACCTGCCCGGCCACGGCCCGCTCGCCGACCGCCGCTTCCGGATGGAGGACGCCGTCGCCGAGGTCGCGCGCGTGCGACTGGAGCGGCCCGCCCTGGTGGTCGGCCTCTCCCTCGGCGCGCACGTGGCGATGAGCTTCGCCGGGCAGTACCCGGAGCGCGTCGCCGGACTGGTGGTCTCCGGAGGTTCCGGGGACCACACCGGAGTGGCCGGTCTGCGGATGCGGGCCACTGCCGCCCTGCTCAGCCTCGTCTTCCGGATCGTCGGCGACCGCGCCGTGCGCAAGGTCGCCGCGCGCAGCTTCACCAAGCACGCCGGTCGCGAGGTCGCCGCCGCCGTGCTCGCCGTCGGCGTTCGCCCGCAGGCCGGGCCGGAGATCCTGCGCGAGCTGGCCGGGGTCGACTACACGCCCGCTCTGCGCGCCTACGGCGGTCCCACCCTGATCCTCAACGGCGCCGACGACCGCGTGAACCGCCGCGCCGAGCGGCGCCTGCTCGCCGCGGCCCCGCACGCCGCCGTCCGCGTCCTCGCCGGAGCCGGGCACACCGCGCACTGGGACCGCGCCCCCGACTTCACCGAAGTCCTGCGCCACTTCGCCCTGTCACTGGATTCGAAGCCAGGTCAGGGCTAGGAACCTCATGTGATGGAAAACGACACGGAGGACCAGCGACTACTCGCCCTGGCACTGGTGCGGACGGCCACCGATGACGGCCGACGGCACAGCCTCGACGACGTCGCGGCCGAGTTCGGCATCGACGCGGCAGAGGACCCGTGAGGCCGGGCCCGGGCCAGGGACAACGGACGACACGCTCCTGACGTGGGGATGGACACCCGGTGGTCACACGCAGGTCATCGGGCTGCGACACTGAGGGCTCCGGCAACGGCGCCGGGTCACTCCAGACCACGAGACCGCCCTCCGGAGGCGCCGTAATGACCCAGACGGCTGATCCCACGACCCTGAAGCTGCCCGCCGAGCTGAAGCCCTCGGACGGCCGGTTCGGCTGTGGACCGTCCAAGATCCGTCCAGAGCAGCTGGCCCGCCTCGCCTCCGAGGGTGGCGCGCTGATGGGCACCTCGCACCGCCAGAAGCCGGTGAAGGCGCTGGTCGGCCGGGTCCGCTCCGGGCTGCGCGAGCTGTTCTCGCTCCCCGAGGGCTACGAGGTGGTCCTGGGCAACGGCGGCACAACCGCCTTCTGGGACGCCGCCGCGTTCGGCCTGGTCCGCGAGCGCTCGCAGCACTTCACCTACGGCGAGTTCTCGTCGAAGTTCGCCACCGTGACCAAGGGCGCGCCGTTCCTCGGTGAGCCGGTCGTGGTGAAGGCGGAGCCCGGCAGCGCGCCGGAGATCACCGCGCACGAGGGCGTCGACCTCATCGGCTGGGCGCACAACGAGACCTCCACCGGCGTGATGGTGCCGGTGACCCGCCCCGCGAACAGCGAGGGCGCGCTCGTGGCGGTCGACGCCACCTCCGGCGCGGGCGGTCTCCCGGTCAAGGCCGAGGACTTCGACGTCTACTACTTCGCGCCGCAGAAGTCCTTCGCCTCCGACGGCGGCCTGTGGCTGTCGCTGATGAGCCCGGCGGCGCTGGAGCGGGTCGCCGAGATCGCGGCGTCGGACCGCTGGATCCCGGAGTTCCTGTCGCTGAGCACCGCGCTGGACAACTCCGTGAAGGAGCAGACCTACAACACGCCGTCGGTGGCGACGCTGTTCCTGCTGGCCGACCAGATCGAGTGGATGCTCGGCAACGGCGGGTTGGACTGGGTCACCGCGCGTACCGCCGACTCCGCCTCGCGCCTGTACGGCTGGGCCGAGGCATCGCAGTTCGCCACCCCGTTCGTGACCGAGGAGCGCAACCGCTCGCACGTGGTCGGCACGATCGACTTCGCGGACTCCGTCGACGCCGCGACCGTGGCGAAGGTCTTGCGCGCCAACGGCATCGTGGACGTGGAGCCGTACCGCAAGCTCGGCCGCAACCAGCTGCGCGTTGCCATGTTCCCGGCCATCGAGCCGGACGACGTGACCGCGCTGACCCGCTGCGTCGACTGGGTCGTCGAGCAGATCGGCTGATCCACCACCGGTTGCCCACGGCCACATCGTGATCACACAGTGTTCACGGTGTGGCCGTTTCGGCTTCGTATCGTCACGAGATCAAAGATGCGTAACCCCTTGCGCTTCGGGCAAGATCGCATGGGGAAGAGACATGAGTGTCGGCGCGCCTACGCCGTCAAGTAGGCACGCCGACATACCGTGACCTCTAGCGAGGTGAAGTAAATCGGGGAGGCAGTGATGCGAGCGCTGCGAGTCGTCGGGCTCGGCGAGGACGGTCAGACCGTCGTGCTGGAGGACGCGGAACGTGGTGAGCGCTTCACGCTGCCCGCTGACGACCGGCTGCGCGCCGCCGCCCGAGGGGACCTGCCCAAGCTGGGCCAGGCCCAGATCGAGCTGGAGAGCCAGCTGCGGCCGAGGGAGATCCAGGCCCGCATCCGCGGTGGCGAGTCCATCGAGCAGCTGGCCGCGTCGGCGGGGATCGACCCGCAGCGCGTCGAGCGCTTCGCCTACCCCGTCCTGCTGGAGCGCTCGCGCACGGCCGAGCTGGCCCAGCGCGCCCACCCGGTCCGCGAGGACGGCCCCGACGTGCAGACCCTCGGCGAGGTCGTCGCGCACGCGTTCAGCCTGCGCGGTCAGGACCACGAGTCGGGCAGCTGGGACTCCTGGCGCGGTGAGGACGGCAAGTGGGTCGTCCAGCTGCTGTGGCGGGCGGGCCGCTCGGACATCCGCGCGCACTGGATCTTCCACCCCGGGGCGCACGGCGGCACAGTCACGCCGCTGGACGAGCACGCCGCCGACCTGATCGACCCGACACCGAACCGCTCGCTGCGCACGGTGCGGCCGGTGACCCAGCTGGCCCGGCAGGCGCTGGAGCTGGACGAGTCGCACGGCCCGCTGGAGCAGTCGCTGCTGCCGCCCGCCGTCGAACCGGAGCAGGTTCCCGCCGCACCGCAGGAGCCGACCGGGCACGGTCGCTACCAGCCGGAACCGCTCCCGGCGGAGATGGACCCGGGTCCGGCCGCCGAGGCCGGCGAGCCGGAGCAGGCGGTCAGCACCGAGGTCGAGGAGCAGCAGCCCGAGGCCGACCGGCGCGCCGAGCCCGCCGCCCGCAAGGGTGGCAGGAAGAACCACCCGATCGTCCCCTCGTGGGAGGACGTCCTGCTCGGCGTCCGCTCGCAGCGCGGCTAGCCGCACCACGTCACGGCACCAGGGCCCCTGTCGGATCTCCCGGCGGGGGCCCTGTCGTTGTCGTCGTTGTCGTGGCAGGTCAGCCGCGGATGCGGTCGACCATCGCGGAGAAGCGCGGTTCGGCGGCGGCGCGGTCCAGTTCCGCGGTCAGCACCACCTCGTAGGTGAGCACGGCGCGCTCGCACACCGACCTGCCGCGCTCGGTGACCTCGGTGCACACGCCCCTGCGGTCGGTCTCGCAGAGCTTGCGGGTGGTCAGCCCGGCCCGCTCCAGCCGCGCGACGAGTCGGCTGATCGAGCTCTGGTTGAGCCCGACGGCGTCGGCGAGGTCCTGCATCCGCAGGTAGCCCAGGTCGCTCTCGGCGAGGGCGCACACCGCGCGGTACTCCGACAGGCTCAGGCCGTAGCCGCGTTGCAGCGCGCGTTCCAGCGCCGCCTCGACCTGCCCGAACAAGGCTGTGAGGGTGGACCACAGCTCTCGGTCCGCCGGGATCGGCGGCAACAACACCGGCATGGCTCGTTGTGCGAACACCGACTCACTCACCTTCTGCTGCCGTTATGGAAACGTCACCACCAGTTCACCGCACGAGCCGCGCTCGCGCCTCCGACTGGAGGTCTACTTCTGCATGCCCCGGTGAGGTATTGCGCGAAAGCACCCCGCTCTAGTAGTCGGCCCGTCGAACTGCCCGTTCGGATGATCGCGATCTCGGCTGAACGCACCCGCGCGAACACGCGGAAATCGACCCGAATACGCACGTGCGGCTAGTGATCGCGCCTCCGGAATAGCGCTGTCGCACGCGCGCGGTCGGCGGAAAACCAGATGACCACACACCTCCGGTCGTCGTAGCGTCGCTGGCTCGGGCCAGACGCTAGGGGGATGTTCCGGTGAGCGACCGGGGATCGACACTGAAAGAACTGCGAAGGCTGATTCCCTACTACCGAGCGTCCCGGCTCCCCCTTCTCGTGGCGGGGATCTGCGCGCTCGGCGCCATGATGGCGGGGCTGACCATCCCGCTGGTGACGCAGAAGATCATCGACGGGCCGGTGCGCACCGGGGACGTCCCCGGCCTGATCTGGCTGGTGCTGCTCGTGTTCGGGCTCGGGCTGGCCGAGGCCGGACTGCTGTTCGCGCGGCGGCAGCTCTCCGCCCCGCCGAACAACCGGGCCGAGGCGGGGATGCGCGCGGCGCTCTACGCGCACCTGCAACGCCTGCCGCTGGGCTTCCACGACTGCTGGCAGTCCGGGCAGCTGCTCTCGCGCGGCGTCGACGACGTGGCGACCATCCGCCGCTTCATGACCTTCACGCTGATCTACCTCGTGATCAACTCCACCACCATCGTCGTGGGCCTGGTGATCATGTACACGCTCGCGCCGCTGCTCGGCCTCGTCGTGACGGTGTGCCTGCTGCCGCTGGTGGTGAGCAGCTACTTCTACGAGACCCGCTACCGCGTGGTGGCCAGGCGGGCGCAGGACCAGGCCGGTGACCTCGCCACCACGGTCGAGGAGTCCGTGCTGGGCGTGCGGGTGCTCAAGGCGTTCGGCAGGGGCAAGCACCTGCGCGCGCACTACCTCAGGCAGGCCGCCGACCTCCGGGAGTCGGGTCTGCGCAAGCTCGCCGTGCTCGCGCTCATCTGGGCGGTGATCATCGCGCTGCCCGGCCTGGCGATCGCCGCGCAGCTCGGCGTCGGCGCTCACGGCATCGCCACCGGCAGCATCACGCTGGGCACCCTGGTCGCCGCGGTCACCCTCACCACCTTCCTCACGTGGCCGGTGGAGTCGCTGGGGTGGTTCCTCGCCGAGATGAACTCCGCCGCCGCGGCGTGCGAGCGCTTCGGCGAGGTCGCGGACACGGCGCCGAGCGTGACCGACCCCGCTCACCCCGAGCGGCTGCCGAACCCGGTGCGCGGCGAGGTCCGCTTCGAGGGCGTGCGCATGCGTTACCCCGGCGCGGAAACCGATGTTCTGTCCACAGTGGACTTGACGTTGAGCCCGGGTGAGACCGTCGCCCTCGTCGGCGCGACCGGCTGCGGCAAGACCACGCTGACCTCCTTGGTGCCACGCTTCTACGACGTCTCCGCCGGGCGGATCACGTTGGACGGCAAGGACATCCGCACGCTCGCGCTGCACGATCTGCGCGGGCGGGTCGCGGTGGCCTTCGAGGAGGCCGTGCTGTTCTCCGCGACCGTGCGGGAGAACGTGGCCATGGGCACCGACCGGCCGACGACCGAGGAGGAGGTCCGCGAGGCGCTGCGGGTGGCGAACGCGGAGGACTTCGTCGACGCGCTGCCGCAGGGCCTGGACACGCCGATCGGCGAGCAGGGGTTGTCGCTGTCCGGCGGTCAGCGGCAGCGGCTCGCACTGGCGCGCGCGGTGATCGGCCGGCCGTCGGTGCTCGTGCTCGACGATCCGTTGTCCGCGCTGGACGTGCACACCGAGGCCGAGGTCGAGCAGGCGCTGCGCCGCGTGCTGCACGGCGTCACCGCGCTCGTGGTGGCCCACCGGCCGAGCACCGTGCAGCTCGCGGACCGCGTCGCCGTGCTGCACGAGGGGCGCATCGTGGCGACGGGGACGCACCGCGAGCTGCTCGACTCCTCGACCTTCTACCGCACTCTTCTGTCCACAGTGGACGAAAACCTGGAGGTGACCGCGCGATGACGCGCCCACTGGAGATCGAGGCCGAGCCGGGCCGCGCGCGCAAGCTGCTCGGCTCGCTGCTCCGGCCGCACCGGGCGAGGGCGATCATCGCGATGGTGTTGGTGCTGGCGGAGAACGCGGCGCACCTCGCGGGCCCGCTGCTGATCGCCGGCGCGCTCGACATCGGAGTTCCCGCCGCGGTGAAGGGGAATCCGACGCCGATCGCGTGGTTCGTCGCGGGCTACGCGGCCAGCTCCCTGCTCACCGCCGGGCTGCGGTGGGGCTTCCTGATGACGTCCGGGCGGGTCGGCCAGGACGTGCTGATCGACCTGCGCGGCAAGCTGTTCACCCACTCGCAGCGGCTCTCGCTGTCCTTCCACCAGTCCTACACCTCCGGCAAGATGATCGCGCGCGCCACCAGCGACATCGACACGCTCAGCGACCTGATCGACGAGGGCCTCGACGGGCTGATCTCCTCGGCGCTGACGGTGATCGGCGTGACCGTGCTGATGCTGTCGCTGGACCACCGGCTGGCGCTGATCGTGCTCGCCGGCTTCGTGCCGCTGGTCCTGGCGACGCTGGCCTTCCGCAAGGCCTCCGCCGTCTGCTACCGCCGCACCAGGACCGAGATCGCCAAGGTGATCACGCAGTTCACCGAGACGATGACGGGCATCCGCGCGGTGCAGGCCTACCGGCGCGAGGAGGCGAACGCGAAGGTCCTCGACGAGCACAACGACGGCTACCGCGTCGCGCAGAACCGCGCGACGTGGGTGCTCGGCGTGTACCTGATCACGCTGCGCCTCGTCGGCTCGCTGTCCTTCGTGATCGTGCTCGCGGTCGGCGCGTGGCTGGTGTCGACGGAGAGCCTCGCGGTCGGCGTGCTCGCGGCGTTCCTGATCTACGTGCGCCTGTTCTACGACCCGCTGGAGCAGCTCGGCGCCTTCCTCAACACCTACGCCTCCGCCAACGCGGCGCTGGAGAAGATCTCCGGCGTGCTCGCCCAGGAGCCCGGCGTCCCCGAGCCCGCGCGGCCGACGCCGCTGCCCTCCGCGCGCGGTGAGCTGCGCATGTCGGCGGTGTCCTTCCGGTACTCCGACGAGACGCCGATCGTGTTGTCCGGCATGGACCTCCGGGTGCCCGCAGGGCAGACGCTCGCGGTGGTCGGCGCGACGGGGGCCGGGAAGTCCTCGCTCGTCAAACTGTTCGCCAGGTTCTACGACCCGGAGGCGGGCGTGGTCTCCCTCGATGGCGTCGACCTGCGCGAGCTCAGCGATGAGGACCTCCGGCGCGCGGTGGTGATGGTGACGCAGGAATCGTTCCTGTTCACCGGCTCCGTCGCGGAGAACATCGCGCTGGGCAAACCCTCGGCGGAGCGCTCGGAGATCGAGGCGGCGGCGAGTGCGGTCGGCGCGCACAGCTTCATCTCGACCTTACCCGAGGGCTACGACACTGACGTGAACAAGCACGGCAGCCGCCTCTCCTCGGGGCAGCGGCAGCTCGTCGCGTTCGCCAGGGCGTTCCTCGCGGACCCGGCGGTGCTCATCCTCGACGAAGCAACGTCCAGCTTGGACATTCCGACGGAGCGGGCCGTGCAGGAGGCGTTGGAGACCGTGCTCCGCGACCGGACCGCGGTGATCATCGCGCACCGGCTGTCCACGGTGCTGATCGCGGACCGCGTGCTCGTGATGGAGCGCGGTGGGATCACCGAGGACGGCTCGCCGGAGGAACTGCTCGGCCGCGGCGGGGAGTTCGCCTCGCTGCACTCCGCTTGGACGGCGTCACTGGCTTAGCGCGCCGCCGGGTTCGCTGGTCTTCAAGACCAACAAACCCCCGCCCCGGTGGTCTTCAACGGCGACAAACCCGCCACCGCGCCGAAGTAGGGCGCGGTTAACGATGATCGACAGGCGGGTTCGGTGGTCTTGAAGACACCACTACCCGAGCAGCAGGGCGAGGGTCAGGGCGAGCCAGGCGGAGAGCAGTCCGGCCGTGGCGCCGAGCGCGACCCACCTCCAGACCGGGACCGCCTTGGACAGCCACAGCGAGGGCGCGAGCCCCGCGGCGATCAGCACGTTGGCGCCGAGGGCAAACCACGGGCTCGCCTCGGCCAAGCCGCTGGACAGCGCGATGATCACGCAGAGCACGAGCACGGCGACGAAGAGGCTCACGGTCAGGCCCGTCGCCCACGGGGTCGGTTCGCCGATCGGCACCGGGGGCGGCGGGACCGCGAGGCGCGCGCGAGGGACGTCGACGCTCTCGGTGCGCCCACCGATCGGGTCGCGGTAGCGGACCGTGGTGCCCAGCAGCGCCGCGACCCGCCCGGCGAGCAGGCGGCCGCGGTGGGTGATCAACTCCAGTGCCGGGCCGTCATCCCCGTGCGGCGGCGGGGAAACCTGGCGCGCGACGGAGGCCCACTCGTGCAGGGCCGAGACCAGGGCGGCGGGCAGCGCGAGGTCGGCAGGGTCCAGCGCACGTCCCTCGCCCGCTCGGACGAGGATCGCTCGCCCCTCGTGCGCGCGCAGCTCCACGGCAGAGGATCTTAGGGCCTTTCGGGTGAACGCCACCGCTGCGGGGACCTACCGGGCGCTCAGGAGCACGGGTCAGTTTCCCTTGACGTGTCTTGGATTCCGACGGCGTAGAAGGCGATCGCGGCGGCGGTGGCGACGTTGAGCGAGTCGACGCCGCCGTACATCGGGATGCGGACGGCGACGTCGGCGGCGGCGATGGCCTCCTCGGTCAGCCCCGGCCCCTCCGAGCCGAGCAGCAGCGCGGCCTTGCCCGTGTGCAGCCGCGCGGCGGAGAGCGGGACGGAGTCCGCGCGAGGCGTGAGCGCGGCGACCTTGAACCCGTTCTCCCGCAACAGGTCCAGCCCGCCGGGCAGGTCGTCGAGGGAGGCGAAGGGCACCCGCAGCACGTGCCCCATGGACACTCGGACGCTGCGCCGGTACAGCGGGTCGGAGCACCCGGGGCCGAGCAGCAGCCCGTCGAGGCCGAGCGCGGCGGCGTTGCGGAACAACGATCCCAGGTTCTCGTGGTCGCCGACGCCCTCCAGCACGGCGAGCCTGCGCGAGCGCGCGACGAGGTCGGCGACCGGCGGCTGCACGGCGCGGTCGGCGCTGGCCAGAACCCCGCGGTTGAGGTGGAAACCGACCACCTCCGCCATGATCTCGGCCGTGGTGACGTAGGCGGGCGCGTCCAGCGACGCGAGCTGGTCCCCCAGCGCCTCGATCCGCCGCGCGACCCCGAGCAGCGCGCGAACCGGGAAGGGCGAGGAGAGCAGCCGCTCGACCACCACCACGCCCTCGGCGATCACCAGCCCCCTGCCGCCCGGCCGGTCGGGGCGGCGGTCGGCCGTGGACAGGTCGCGGAAGTCGGCCAGCCTCGGGTCGGCCGGGTCGTCGATGGTGATCACGTTCGCCACCTGCGACATTGTGCCGTTCTCAGATCCTGGACTACACCGTCCAGTAACAATCTGCGCTTTGCACTTCCTTGACCAGGACTTTGTCACACAAGGTCATGTCGATGTGACAGAGAGCACCGGTTTGGCCGCTGGTGACGGGGGAACCGCTATGCGACGGTGGTCGTTCGCTTTGCCGCTGGTGTGCCCCTCGGAAACCAGCCGACCGCACGGGAGGGCGGCATGGGTAGGGACGTGTCGGAACGGACGTTCAGCAGGGAGGACCGGCAGCGTTACCGGGAGAAGGTCCAGCGGTGCCTGGACGCGCTCGCCCGGATGCTCGCCGAGAACCACTTCTCCTTCCCCCGCCAGCAGATGGGCCTGGAGATCGAGCTGAACCTGGTGGACCAGGCGCTCAACCCGGCGATGCTGAACGCGGTGGTGCTGGAGAAGATCTCCGACCCGCTGTTCACCACCGAACTCGGCCAGTACAACCTGGAGATCAACGTCCCGCCGCGACCCCTCGCCGGGGACGAGGCGCTGGAACTGGAGAACGAGCTGCGCGCGGTCCTGGACAGCGCGGACAGCAAGGCCCACGACGCGGGCGCCAGGATGGTGATGGTCGGGATGCTGCCGACCTTGCGCGCCGAGCACTTCGACCGGCGGTTCCTGTCCAGCAACCCGCGCTACGGCGTGCTCAACCGGCAGATCCTCGACGAGCGCGGCGAGGACATGCTGCTGGACATGGAGGGCGTTCCGATGCCCGGCCGTCCTGGCGAGCGGCTGCGCAGCTACGCGGACTCGATCCTGCCGGAGTCCTCGTGCACGTCGGTGCAGCTGCACCTGCAGGTCGACCCCGACGACTTCGCCGCGCACTGGAACGCGGCCCAGTGCCTCGCGGGCGTGCAGGTCGCGCTCGCGGCGAACTCCCCGTTCCTGCTCGGCAAGGCGCTGTGGCAGGAGACCCGCATCCCCATGTTCGAGCAGGCCACCGACACCAGGCCGCAGGAGCTGAAGAACCAGGGCGTCCGGCCGAGGGTGTGGTTCGGCGAGCGGTGGATCACCTCGATATTCGACCTGTTCGAGGAGAACGCGCGCTACTTCCCCGCGCTGCTCCCGGAGACCGAGGACGAGGACCCGCTGGAGGCGATCGAGGCCGGCAGGGCACCGCAGCTCGGCGAGCTCCGGCTGCACAACGGCACCATCTGGCGGTGGAACCGGCCGGTCTACGACATCGTTGACGGCGTTCCGCACCTGCGCGTGGAGAACCGCGTGCTGCCCGCAGGGCCCACCGTGGTGGACGTGCTGGCCAACGCGGCGTTCTTCTACGGGGCGCAGCGAGCGTTGTGCGAGCAGGAGAGGCCCATCTGGAGCCAGATGTCCTTCCAGGCGGCCGAGGAGAACTTCTACGCGGGTGCCAGGCACGCCATGCAGGCCCAGCTGTACTGGCCGGGCATCGGCTGGATCCCTCCGGACGAGCTGGTGCTGCGGCGGCTGCTGCCGATGGCGCACGAGGGCCTGCGTGCCTGCGGCGTCTCCGACGAGGCCCGCGAGCGCTACCTGGGCATCATCGAGCAGCGCTGCGTGACTCGCCGGACCGGGGCGTCGTGGCAACGTGAAACCGTTGCGCGCCTTGAGGAACGCGGCCTCAGCCGGGACGCCGCGATCACCGGCATGCTGCAGAGCTACATCGAGCTGATGCACGTGGGCGACCCCGTGCACACCTGGCCACTCGGCGCCTGAGCGCACCTCAACGCCACATCGCGCCGCCGAACTCCCTGAATGACTCATTCAGGGAGTTGAGGTAGCTGAATGAGTCATTCGGGACGCTGAAGTACCTCAATGAGTCATTCAGCGCGCACGCAGGTCGGTGACGTCCAGGGTGTGGTCGGTGGTGATGCGGGTGGCCAGTCTGCGGTCGTGGGTGACGAGGATGAGCGCGCCCGGGTACTCGGCGAGCGCCTGCTCCAGTTGTTCGATCGCGGGCAGGTCGAGGTGGTTGGTCGGCTCGTCCAGCACCAGGCACGTGGTTCCGCGCGCTTGGAGGACCGCAAGGCCCGCACGGGTACGTTCTCCCGGCGACAGTGTGCGGGCCGGACGGAGTACGGCATCCGCCCCAACCCGGAACTTCGCGAGCAGCGTTCGTGAATCCACTGTGGATAGTCCGGCCGCTGCGGCGACCACGGCCAGCGTCGACTCGTCGGTGGCGAAGGCGGTGCGGAGCTGGTCGACCTCGCCGACCACCACGTTCGCCCCGGCACTGCGGGCACCCGAGACGAGCGGGAGGCGGCCGAGCAGCGCCGCGATCAACGTGGACTTCCCCGAGCCGTTGGGCCCGACGACGCGCCACCGCTCGCCGGCGCCGATGGCCAGGTCGACCGGGCCGAGCGTGACGTCACCACGTCGCATGACGGCCTGGCGCAAGGTGAACACGACGTCGCTCCCGCGCCCGGCGGAAGGCAGTGCCAACCTCAGTTCCCAGGCCTCGCGCGGCTCGTCGACCTCCTCCAGCCGGTCCAGTTGGCGCTCAGCGAGGGTGGCCTTGGCCGCGACGTACTGCGCGCCCTGCTTCTTGCCCGCCCTGACGTTGCGGTCGGGCTCGTCGTTCATCGCCTTCGCGCTCGTCGCACGCCTGATCCCGGTGCGGGACCACTCCTTCGCTCTGCGCGAGCGCTGGACCAGGTTGTCGCGCTTGGTCGCGTACTGCTCGTAGGCCTCGCGCGCGTGCCGCTCCTCGTTCAGCCGTTCGTCCACATAGGACTCCCAGCCACCGCTGAAGAGCTTGAGGCGGTGGGAGAACTCGTCCAGCTCGGCGATCGTGGTGACGGTCCGGGCGAGGAACTCGCGGTCGTGGCTGACCAGCACGATCGCCGCCCGGCTGTCCACCACGTGCTGTTCGAGCAGCTCCAGGCCGCTGGTGTCCAGGTCGTTCGTGGGCTCGTCCAACAGGATCGCGTCGGCGCGCACCAACAACACCGACGCCAACCGCAACCGCGCGGCCTGCCCGCCGGAGAGTTGGTCGGCGCCGCGCCCGTCCAGCAGGTCGGCGGGCAAGCCCAGCCGTTCGCACACCCCGTCGGCGCGCTCGTCGAAGTCGGCCGCGCCCACGGTTGTCCAGTGGTCGAACGCATCCGCGTACTCGGAGCCGGACGGGTCGTCCGCGAGCAGCTCGGCGGTGCGCTGCAACTCGCGCTCCGCGTGGCCGATGCCGGTCCGCCGCGCGAGGTGGTCGCGCAGAGATTCCCCTTGGCGCAGATCGGTTTCCTGCGTCAAGTACGCGACCGTGGCGCTGGGCGGATGGGTGCGTACAGTGCCTTCGTCGGGCGGGAGTTCCCCGGCGAGCACGCGCAGCAGCGTGGACTTGCCGACTCCGTTCGGGGCGATGAGCCCTACGCGATCACCAGCAGCGACATCGAGATCTACCTCCGCGAGAACGGTTCTCGGACCGAATGACAGCGAAAGACCGCGCGCTACCAGAACGGACACTCGCACCACGGTGCACCAGCTGTCCCGGCTGGGCAACTGGTTTATCGGGCGAGCCTTTCCTCGTCACTCCGACGTGGGCAGCTGCGGCACTCGTCCTCCACCGGAATGGTCCACCACAGGCAGCACTTCGACCTCAGGAAGACCAGCTTGTCCCCCGCCGTCGATTCGACCAGCCGCCCGGTGTGAGCGAGCCAGGGCACGTGCGCGACGAGTTCCCGGTGTGCTTCCAGCAGCTTTTCCTTCGGCGCGCGGGCACGGGCCATCGCGGTGCCGAGCCCGAAACCGATCTGTCCCGCCACCGGACTCCACGCGCACCCCGGCTCGACGGACAAGCTCTCCGCGAGCGCGCGCATGTGCCCTTCCAACACCCTTTGAGCCACGATCACCAAGCCGCGCACCGAATCGTCGATGGGCTGAACAGCCTGCGGCTCAACGTAAACGATGCTGAAGCCATGCCCGTCGCCACGGATCGAAACGCCATCCGGGTGCACGAGCACAGCACCGATGACCGTGGGCATGACAGTCACCTGAAGCACGCGAATCGCATAGCAGGAAAGGAAAGTACGAGCCGCCGACGCACGGAGGATGTGTCCGCTCGACCGTTCCTCGACGTCGACGAGTGACCGCAACACCTCAGGCTTGGAGATCAGGTCAGTGCACCTGATCGCATCGGCCGGAGGCTCCCCCACGATCACCTCAGCCTCTGGACAGCATGCCGCGAACAGCTCCTTCACACGGGCCCCTCAATGTCCAATGTGGACCCGCGCACGCAACCGCGAACCCCGAACACGTCGGCGAGCAACCGCTCGTCCAGCACCTCGGCCGGAGTGCCGGACGCGACCAGATTCCCCTCGTCCAGCACGGCGATCCGATCGCAGTAGGACACCGCGAGCCGCAGGTCGTGCAGTGTCAGGAGAACCGCGAGCCCTTCGTCCGCCAACTCCCGCAGCAGGCCGAGCACTCCGAGCTGGTGCCGGAGGTCGAGGTGGTTCGTCGGCTCGTCCAGCACCAGAACTTCTGGTCGCACAGCCAATGCGCGCGCGATCGAGACCCGCTGCCGCTCTCCACCGGAAAGCGTTCGGACATCCCGATCGCGCAGTTCGGCCAGCCCCGCCGCGCGGATCGCCGACTCCACCGCTTCGCTGTCCTCGGCCCGCATCGCCTCCAGCCAACCGCGATGGCACACACGTCCCTGCTCGACGACCTCGGTCACCGTGAGCGAGGCCGCGTGCTCCGGCTCCTGGGTGCTCGCCGCCAACCTCCGCGCGAGTTCCCTGCGCGGCAGCTCGTCCACAGAGGACTGTCCTATGTAGACTTTGCCGGAAGCAGGAGTAACCGCGCGGTAGAGGGTTCGCAGCAACGTCGTCTTGCCGCTGCCGTTGGGGCCGACCAGTCCGAGCACTTCGCCGGGCGTGACCGCGAGATCGACACCGTCGACCACGAACCGTCCGCCCAGACGCACCCTGAGGCCATCAGCGCGAAGGCTCATCCCATCCTCCGTCGATTCCGCAGCAGCATCAGGATGAACAGCGGGCCGCCAACGGCTGACGTGATCACTCCGACCGGCAGTTCCGACGGCGAGGCCAACAACCTGCCGAGCAGGTCGGCTCCGACCAGGAAACCCGCGCCCAGCAAGGCGGAGACCGGCAGCAGCCGTCGCGCGTCGGAGCCGACGAGGAACGTCGCGACGTGCGGCACGATCAGCCCCACGAAGCCGATCCCGCCCGCGACCGCGACCGAAGTGCCCGCCAGCAGCGAGACTCCGATCAGCATCACCAGCCTGAAGCGGCGGGGGTTCACGCCGAGCGCGGTCGCGGCGTCGTCCTCCGCGTGCAGCAGGTTGATCCGCCGACCCGCCACGATGCCGCCCAGCACGGCCAGAACGAGCACCACGAAGGGGATCGCGAGCGCGTCCCACCTCGCGTCGCCCAGGCCGCCCGCGAGCCAGAACAACACCTGCTTGGCCTGATCTCCCTTGGCCTGCAAGAAGATCACGAGTGACAGCCCAGCACTGCACACCTGACCCACCGCGAGCCCGGCGAGCACGAGAACGCTGACCGAGCCCGAGCGACCCGAGATCGCGAGCACCGCCAGCAGCACTCCCAACGCTCCGACGAAGGCGACCGGTGGCAGTGCGACCATCCCCAGCACCTCTACCCCGAGCACCATCACCAGTGAGGCCGTGAGACCGGCACCCTGTGAGACACCGAGGAGGTAGGGGTCGGCGAGGGGGTTGCGCGTGACGATCTGCGCGATGGCTCCCGCCAGTGCGAGAGCCGCGCCGACCACCACCGCCATCGCGACCCTGGGCAGGCGGGAATCCCACACGATCGACGCGCGCACCGGGCTCCACGTCACGTCCACCAGCCAGGGCGCGAACGGTTCGGCGAGGATGCCCCACACGTGACCGAGGGGTAGCCACACCGACCCGAACGACACCGCCAGCACGCACACGACCACCACGGCAGCAGTGAGTGTCAGCACTGTGAACAGCAGGGGTGGCCGCTTTCGAGCCACACCAACGAGAACCGTCACCAGGTCACGCCGGGATGCAGGCCGCGCGCCAGCTTCTCCACCGCGTCTGCCAGCCGGATGCCCTCGATGAGGTCCGGCAGGGTCAGCGTGACGTACTTGCCCTGAGCAACACCTGGAACCTTGGCGACGAGCGGATGTCCTTGCAGGAAGGCACGTTTGCCGTCCAATCCGCCCGCGCCGAGGTAGTCGACCAGCACCACGGCCTTCGGCGCGCGCTCGGCGACCTGCTCCCAGCTCGCGTCGCCGAAGACCTTCGGCAGGTCAGCGAAGATGTTGCGGCCACCGGCTCGCTTGGCGAGGTCGTTGCCCAGGCCGTGACCGCCCACGGTGAACGCGGCCTTCTCACCGCTGTCGTAGAAGAACACCGGTACTGGCTCGACACCCTGGACCTTGGCCGCCACCGCGTCGATGCGCCGCGTGGTCTCCGCCGCCAAGGTCTTCGCGCGGTCGGCGACCCCGAACGCCTTGCCGAACAGTGCGAGGTCCTCGGTGTAGGTGGTGATCCCGATCGGCCCCGTCGAGCACGACTCCGCCAGCAGCAGCGTCCGGATTCCCTTGCGCTCCAAGGCTTCCCGGCCGCGACCGTCCTTCTCCGCGAACGCGCTGGCGTAGCCGCCGACCACCACGTCCGGCTCCGCAGCGAGCACCTGTTCCATCGACGGGTACTTCTCCGCGATCAGCTTGATCTTCTTGTAGTCCGCCGCGATCGACGCGGGCACGTCGGGGGTGTCGGGGTAGGCGGTACCCACGATGCGGTCGGTCAGGCCGAGCGCGACCAGGATCTCCGTCGCGTGCTGGTTGAGACTGACGATCCGTTGCGGCGGCGTCGGGAACGACTGCGCCCTGCCGCAGCTCGTCACGCTGGCGGCCGACGGCGCGGGAGCTGGCGGCGGGGCCGCGCACGCGGCCAGCGCGACGGTGAGCGCGGCAGCGCTGAGCGCACGCCGAAAAGACCTGGTCATTGGCACCTTCCGTAGACCTCGACGGAGTTCGAGCCGAACGCACTCGGGCAGGTGTTCGGGCTCGCCACCGCGCGTGCGGAGGCCTACCGTTGCGGGTCAGCGCCGGACTTCGACCGGTCTTCCCCTGCCTGAGACGTGTATTCGGTTGTCGCCCCGGATGCTCCCTGAGCTGCGGCTGGCCGGTCAAACCCCTGGCACGGGTTGTGACCGTATTCCCACCCGGCACGTGTTTGGACCCACCGCGCGGCGTCCATCCAGATGCAAGTAAGTTGCAACTAAGAGAGACTTGCATCAACGAGGCACACCGGAGGCTCACCGTGGCGCAGTACGTCTTGCCGGACCTGGATTACGACTACTCCGCTCTGGAGCCGGCGATCATCGGCGAGATCAACGAGCTGCACCACTCCAAGCACCACCAGGCCTACGTCACCGGCGCCAACCAAACCCTGGAAAAGATCGACGAAGCCAGGGACAAGCAAGACTTCGGCTCCATCGTCGGGCTGGAGACCACCCTCGCGTTCCACCTCGCCGGACACGCGTTGCACCAGGTGTGGTGGAAAAACCTCTCCCCCAACGGCGGAGACAAGCCCACCGGCGAACTCGCCGCAGCCGTGGATGAGTTCTTCGGATCCTTCGACGGACTCCGCGCCCAACTCAACGCCGCCGCCTCCACCATCCAGGGCTCCGGGTGGGGCATCCTCGCCTGGGAACCGGTCGGCCAGCGACTCATCACCCAGCAGCTGAAGGACCACCACTCCAACCTGTCGATCGCCACCACCCCCCTGCTGGCCTTCGACGCCTGGGAACACGCCTACTACCTCCAGTACCGCAACGTGAAGGCCGAGTACTTCAACGCGCTCTGGAACGTCATCAACTGGAACGACGTCAACGAGCGCTTCGTCGCCGCGCGGGCTGGCAAGAACGGGCTGCTGCTCCCCTAAGACCTGGCAGTGGATGCTCCGACAAGCGAAGCTGCTCAGGAAGGACCCCGGCCATCCTTGATGGCCGGGGTCCTTTGCGTTCAGCCCAGGATGTCGTTGGCGGTGACGAGGAGCGCGCCCGCTGGCGCAGAGCGCGGTTGCTCGCGCGTGGCGACCGCGTAGCCGATCTGCTCCGGGTCGACGCCTGGGACAGCGGCTGCCTTGGTGCGCAAGGACCGCAGCACCCGCTCGGCGTCCGGGGACTTCGCCCACTTCGCCTCGCCCGCCATGACGACTTTCCTGGCGCGCCCAGCGAGCACCAGAGCGTCGATCTCCACGTTCGACGGGTCGTTCCACCACTGTCCGACCGCGACGATCTCCGGGGCGATCTCGCCCGCCACCGCGAGTCGGCGCAGGTGCGCTCGGAACATCTCCTCCCACCGCTCACCCATGAAGTCGCCGAGGCAGCCGAGGAGCACCGGCAGGATGCTCTCTCCGAGGCCGCCCTCGATCTCGCTGCGAAAGCGGGAGAGCACACCCAGGTAGAAAGCCAGAAAGTTGTCGGACACTCGATAGCTGACCTTCTTGGTCCGCCCCCGCTCGGTGACCGGCTCCCGCTTTTCGAGAAGGCGCAACTGGATCAGCCGCTCGATCGTGCGGGCGGGCTCCGCTCCCAAGGTGTCCTTGATCTGTCCGTACCTGGTGGCGCCGGAAGCGACCGCGTGCAGCACAGCAGACGGTTGGTCTCCGTGCTCGGCCTCGGTGGCCAGGACGAGCTGGCCCTCGGTGAGCAGCGGCGCACCCGGCCGTGCGACGAGCCGGAGCAGGTTCTCGGTCACATCTGCTGAGGAGTCCCACCAGGACAGGTAGAGCGGGACGCCGCCGAGAAGCCCGTAGACGAGTGCCCGGTCGGAGGCAGCCAGCGAGGGCAGCAGCAAAGCGGCCTCGTGTGGTTGGAACGGATGCACGAGGAGTGAGATGTCGAATCGGCCGTAGAGCGGCGCACGTTCTTCCTGGAGCATTTCCATGCGCCGCACGGCCGAGCCGCACAGCAGCAACCTGAGCTTCGTGCGTCCCGCGACCCGGTCGAAAAGCGCACGAATCACGCCCGGAAGCTCTGGAGAACCCTTGACCAGTTCCGGGAACTCGTCGAGCACCACCAGCAACGGCTCGTCCGTGGCGAGCAGCGCAAGGTCCTCAAGGGCGTCATCCCAGTCGGTGTAGGGCCGCGCGGTCAGATCGCGCAGCCGGTGCGACTGTGTGGCGGCCACTTGGCGGGCGAGCTGGACGAGCTCTGCGCGTGCCGAGCGACCAGCGCCGGTGTGGAACACGCTGCGCAGGTCACGGGCGAAGTGATGCAACAACGCGGTCTTGCCGACCCGACGCCGCCCCCAGACAACGGCCAGCTGCCTGCCGGTCAGCCACCAGCGCTCCAGAGCAGCCAGTTCGTCGACGCGGTTGACGAACATCGCACCTCACCCACCAGTCATAACTTACGCCGGACGTAACTCACGGCCAGCGTAACTTACGCGGCACGTAAGTTATGTCTGATGTCAGTTCACTGACCGGCACAAACGAAAAGCCCCTGACTCCCGGTCGGAAGTCAGGGACTCTTCATGTTCCCGAACTGACTGCCGCTCCCACCACGAAGCGGACAAGAATTAGGTTAGCCTAACTACACCAGGGTGGCAAGCCCCCGCTCACTTCCGAGTGAGCACCCGGAGTCGGACCAGGCGCCGCACCGGCAGTTCGACCCCACCACGGCGCATCAGCACAACCCCGCAGACCAGCGCGAACAGCAGCGAGATGGCCCCGCCGAGGAACACCGGCGAACGCGGCCCCCAGTGCTCGGCGACCCACCCCATCAGGGGACTGCCGAGCGGGTTCCCGCCCAGGAACACCAGCATGTAGAGGCCCATCACACGGCCGCGCATCTCCGGGGCGACCGAGAGCTGCACGATCGCGTTGGAGACCGTCGTGAAGGTCAGCGCGGCGGCTCCGGTGAGCACCAGCAGCGCCCCCATGGTCCACGGATCGGGCATGAAGCCGGTGATGATCTCCAGCACGCCGAAGGCCGCGGCGCCGCCGATGAGCAGCCGTTGGCGGGGCTGCCCCCTGCTGCTGCGCCGCGCGGCCATGATCGCGCCGGAGAGCGTGCCGACGGCGATCGCGGTGGACAGCGCGCCGTAGAGGGAGGCGTCGCCGTGGAACTCGTTGCGCGAGATCACGGCCAGGGTGGAGTGGAAGTTCAGCCCGAAGGTGCTCACACCGAACGCCAACACCATGATCACGACCAGGTCGGCGCGCCCGCGCACGTAGCGCAGGCCCTCGCGGAGCTGGCCGCGCCCGCGCGGGACCGGCTTGGAGCGGAAAAGCTCGGCCGGGTTCATCAGCACGAGCCCGGTGATCACCCCGGCGAAGCTGGCGCCGTTGACGATGAACACCCAGCCGGTGCCGACCCAGTTGATCATGAGGCCTGCGAGGGCCGGGCCGAGGATGCGGGCGATGTTGAAGGTCATCGAGTTCAGCGCGACCGCGTTGGTGACCTGCGCCTTGCCGACCATCTCCACGGAGAAGGACTGCCGCACCGGCGTCTCCACCGCGGTGAACACGCCCAGCACCAGGCAGAGCAGGTAGACGTGCCACAGCTGCACGACGCCGGTCACGTCCAGCACGCCGAGGGTCAGCCCGCACAGGCCGATCGCCGCCTGGAGCACGATGAGGAACTTCCGCTTGTCCAGCCGGTCGGCGAGCACGCCCGCCCACAGCGACAGCGCGAGCGTCGGCGCGAACTGGATCGCGACGGCGATGCCCAGCGCGACAGGGCTGCCGTCGGAGAGCTGGAGCACCAGCCAGTCCTGGGCGACGCGCTGCATCCACACGCCGATGAGCGAGATGACCTGCCCGGAGGCGTAGAGGCGGTAGTTGCGCGTCCGCAGCGAGGAGAACATGCCGCCGCGCGGCTTCTCGTCCTCCGAGGGAGCCTTTATGTCCACAATAGACGGAGGGGGTGTGCCTGGCGGGGAGTGGTTGTCGTCGAGCTGCTGCTGTGCTCTGGTGTTCCCCGCGTGAATCGGCACTTCGTTACTGCCCCGCCATCCTGTCGATGATCTCAGCCGCGCGGGAGAGAACCTCCCGTTCGGACTCGTCCAGTTCCGCGAGCCGCTTGTCCAGCCAGCGCTCGCGCGCGCAGACCTCCGCCTTGATGAAGGTCCGTCCGGCCTCGGTCAGGTCGACGATCGCCTGCCTGCCGTCGGTGGGGTGCGGCGAGCGCGTCGCGTACCCGTGTTCCTCCAGCGCGGCTATCACCCTGGTCATGGACGGGGGCTGGACCCCCTCGCGCGATGCCAGCTCCCCGGGGGTCAACGGCCCGCCCTTGTGCAGGCTGGACAAAGCGGAGAGCTGGGTCAGCGAGACCGTGGAGTCGCTGCGCTGGGCGCGGAGCCTGCGGTTGAGCCGGACTACGGACAGCCTCAGACGGCTGGCCAGGTTGGGCTCACCCGGTTCAGACTCCGACATGTCTTTAGCATACCTCACTATCTCGCTGCCGGAGCGCAGGTCCCTCCGACGTAGCAGCGCAGCGGCGGCTCGGTCTCGGTCGCCTGGCCGCCGACCACGTCGAACAGCTCGCTCGGTCGCAGCAGCGGCAGGCTGGTCGCCATCGCCACGAGATCAGCCCCCGGTAACGCCCGCTGCCCGCAGAGAGAACCCGACACCCGGCGCGGATCGGCGGCCCCCGCGTGCTCCAGGGCGTCCACCGTCAGCGCGTAGCCCACGGCGTCGGCGAGCAGCGTGAGATGACCGGTGTGCCGCAACGGGCAGAAGACCTGGGTCGTGATGTTGGTGGCTTCCGGCAGCAGGCTCGCGGTCGGCTGCGGCGTCACCAGCTCGTCGAAGAGCGTGTGGATCGAGGTGTAGGACGGCCCGGGCGGGAGCTGGCCGAGGTTGGCGTTGCGGATCAGCTGCGACTCCGGGTGGAGCTGGCGGACCGCGGGCTGGCACAACGGGTTGCGGACGCAGTGCTCCGCCGCCGCGCGCGATCCCCGGTAGGGCACGCCGAGCCCGACGTAATCGTCCACTGTGGACCGAATGTCGGGCCAGAACCTCAAGGCCCACAACGCGAGCACGCCGCCCTGGTCGTAGCTGACCACCGAGACCTTGTTGCCGCTGCGCTCCGCGACGGTGCGGATCGCGTGCACGACGTACTCGGCCGCGTCCTGCATGTCGTCCATGCCCTTGCCCGGCAGGTCGAGCACGCACACGGGCCGGTTGAGCTTGCCGAGCGCTCGGCGGTAGCCCCAGTCCCAGGTCTCCGCCGCGCTCAGCCCGGTGCCGTGCACGAGCAGCACCGGCTTCGCGGTCCCGGAGTCGTCCACGTCGCCGCCGCAGGACAGCGCGGTGTTCAGCGCGGACGCCGGGGTGTGCAGGACGGGGCCGGGTGGTGGGGGCTGGGGAACCGCTTCCGCCGGGAGCGAGAACGTCGCGATCACCGCAGCACAGGGCAGGAGCCGCCAGAGCTTGTTGATCCCCACGACTTCCGAGGCTAGGCGCCGTTCCCCCGCCCAGCCACGCGAGTCACCCGGCTGTGGGTCAGATGCCCAGAGCCTGGCGGAGGGGGCCGACCGCGAAGTACGCGATGAAGGCCACCGAGACGACCCACATCAGCGGGTGCACCTTGCGCGCCTTGCCGGTCACCACCTGGAGCAGCACGTAGCTGATGAAGCCCGCGCCGATGCCGTTGGCGATGGAGTAGGTGAACGGCATGACCACGATCGTCAGGAACGCGGGCAGCGCGATGGTGAAGTCGGAGAAGTCGATCTCCCGCACCTGGCTGACCATGAGCGCGCCGACGATCACCAGCGCGGGCGCGGCCGCTTCGACGGGGATGACCTGGTAGAGCGGGGTGAAGAACATGGCGGCCAGGAACAGCAGGCCGGTCACCACGTTCGCCAGCCCGGTGCGCGCGCCCTCGGCGATCCCCGCGGCCGACTCGATGTAGACGGTGTTCGACGATGAGGACGCCAAACCGCCCGCGACCGCGCTCGCACCGTCGACGAACAGGGCCTTGCCGGTGTTGGGCAGCTGGCCGTCCTTGTCGAGCAGGTCGGCCTCCTTCGCGAGACCGGTCATCGTGCCGATGGTGTCGAAGAAGTCGGTCAGCACCAGCGTGAACACCAGCAGCGCCA
Organism: Allokutzneria multivorans; assembly: GCF_039537405.1. Classification (NCBI taxonomy): domain Bacteria; kingdom Bacillati; phylum Actinomycetota; class Actinomycetes; order Pseudonocardiales; family Pseudonocardiaceae; genus Allokutzneria; species Allokutzneria multivorans. The sequence goes on from NZ_BAABAL010000005.1 coordinate 306,802, forward strand.
CCGTGATCGCGGGCAGCCGCCACCACGCGCCGAAGGACACGTCGCCGACCAGCGAGAGGTCGGGAAGGCCGAAGACCTGGTCGGGAAGGCCCGGGTAGCCCAGGCTCCAGCCCTTGGGGTCGGTGCCCTTGGACGGTCCGGCCTTGAAGATCGCCTCGATGACCATCGCCATCGCGGTGCTGCCGAGCACGCCGATCAGGATCGCGCCGCGGACCTTGCGCGCCACCAGGACCCCGGTGAGCAGCAGCCCGAACACGAAGACGAAGGTCGGCCACGACGCGATCGACCCGTTGATGCCCAGTCCGACCGGCACCGTGGTCTTGGCGTCGTCGGGCAGGCGGCGGACGAACCCCGCGTCGACGAAGCCGATCAGGCAGATGAACAGGCCGATGCCGACCGCGATGGCGGCTTTGAGCTCCGGCGGCACGGAGTTGAACACGGCCGTGCGGAAACCCGTCGCGACGAGCACCAGCACCACGAGGCCGTTGACCACGACCAGGCCCATCGCCTCCGGCCAGGTCATCTGCGGCGCGAGGGTGACCGCGACCAGGCTGTTGATGCCGAGCCCGGTCGCGATGGCGAAGGGGTAGTTCGCGATCAGTCCGAAGAGGATGGTCATCACGCCCGCGACCAGCGCGGTCACGGCGGCGACCTGCGGAACCGGGAGGATGTTGCCGAGCACGTCGCGCTTGGCGCCCGCGTCGTCAACGGCGAAACTGCCCATGATCAGCGGGTTCAGCACCACGATGTAGGCCATCGTGACGAAGGTGACCAGCCCGCCGCGGACCTCCCGGCCCACCGTCGAGCCGCGCTCGCTGATCTTGAAGTAGCGGTCCAGCCTGCCTGAGCCCATGCGCACTCCCTACCGCGGTGTTTCGGCCGGTAGCCTGCCCGATGTGGCGGAGAAGAGCGAACGCGGCCAGGTTACGAGTGCGGAAAGTCCCGCGCCCCCGCCGCTGCCCCGTGCCCTCGCGGACCCGGTCCCGCTGATCGCGGCCGGCACCGCGCTGTGGTTCGTGGCCTTCGCGGTGCTGCTGGTGCTGCGCACGGGCTTCGACACCGGCCAGTGGGTCTGGGTGTGGACCACGCTCTGCGGCGGCGTCCTCGGCCTCATGGGCTGGTCGATCATCATGTGGCAGCGCCGCGCCGCCCGCCGCGGCTCCCGCACCGCCCAACAGGGCGACGGCCTCTAACCCCCGCGCTCATGCGCTGAATGACTCATTGAGGTACTTGAGCGTCCTCAATGACTCATTCAGCTACCTCAACTCCCTGAATGAGTCATTCAGGGACTACGCGAGGTGGGTGGTGGCGGTGGGGGAAGCGAGCAGCGCGGAGAGCTGGTGGCGTTGGGGCCAGCGGCCGAGCACGTGGGCCAATGCGCGGGCCAGGCCGGAGGGAGCCTCGGTGGTGTGGAGGCGGCCGGAGTCGTCGCGCCACCACTCGGCCTCGTGCTCCGCTCCACGCACGCTCACCACGAGGCGGTCGTGCAGGACGACCTCGCCGTCGGGGAAGGGCACGCCGATGAGGTCGCACGCCTCCACGACGCCGTCGAGGTCGGCCCACTCGGACGCGGTGCCGGTGCTGACCACGGACGCCTGCGCGTAGTCCGACGCGAGCGGGAGATCGAGCAGGTCGGCGAGGACTTCGGGCGTGCCACCGCCGACGAGCGTGCCCGCGTCGAGCACGGGCAGCAGCCACGGGCCGTCGAGCACCACGGCGTACTCGGTGGACACGACGTCGCCGGTGAGCGCGCGGACGAACTCGGGAACGTCCACATCGGAGGGTTCGAACAGCCCGTCGGAGACGGCGCCCGCGAGCACCGAGTGCGCGCGCAACATGGTGCCGTCGCGCACGAGCCGGTCCTCATCCCCTAGGCGCGCAAGGAGATCCTCGGCGTCGAAGGCGTCGTCGACCGAGAGGCCGGAGCGCACGCCGAGCTGCACCAACAGGTCCTCGGACAGCTCCTCGGCGGGCACGACCTCGTAGAGCCCGGCGAGGTCGTCGGCCTCCGGCAACCGCCAGTGCGTCGGCGGCAACCCGTCGAGCAGCGCGTAGCGGGTCAGCCACCAGCCGGTGTAGCCGTCCGGCTGCGTCAACGCCCGCCAGGTGTCGGGGTCGGCCGCGAGCAACCGCAGCGCGGCGGGCCACGCGTCGTCGGCGACCAGGTCGAGGTCGCGGACCGCGCGCAGCTCGGAGGGCGGGTTCGCGTCCCCATCGATCTCCTCCCACCACGCCGATTCGTCGGCGAGGCGGTGATCGGGGCCGACCGGGGACTGGTCGACGAGCACGGTGAAGCCGTCGAGCACGCCGACCGCCCGCAGCGTCTCAGCGGACCACTTCGCCGCCAGGTCTTCGGAGAGCACGCCCAGCGGAGCGTCCTCCTCGAAGATGTCCAGCAGCGGGGAACTCGGCAGCAGCAGCTCGTCGGCGCGGTGGATCTCGCCCTCGGCGTCGCGCAGCGCGAGCGCGCCGAGCCACTCGCGCGGACCGGCCCGTTCGACCAGGCGGAGCACGGCGTCGGCGAGCGCGTCGGCGTCAAGGTCGAGCCCGGCTTCGGCGTCGGCCACGCTGCGCTCGACTGAGGCCCGGAGTTCTGGCGCGTCGAGGAGTTCGTCTGCTCCGGCACGCCCAGCGCCGAGGCGCTCCAACAGCGGGTGCACGGCGTCCGCGTGCACCAGACGGAGACCGAGAGCGTCCACAGTGGACAGATCGGTGTCGAGCACCAGGGTGCCGCGCGGGCCGATCGCCATGCGACCGTCGGTCAGCGGAACGGGCAGCGCGGAAAGTTCCTCGCTCGCCCTCGGGTCGGCGTCCAGCAGCTCGGAAACCGCTTCGTAGAGCCGTTTCCACCACTCCGGCGCGCGGTCGAACCCGGTGACCGACTCGACCAGCTCGGCGAGCCGGATGCGCGCAACACCCAACGCCTGCAACGCTTTCGCGTGCGAGTTCTGCGCGAACTCAGCGGGAAGCAGGTTCGGCACCACGTCGGCGAGCAGCTCGGCCAGCTCGGCGGAGGGCCGGTCCAGCACGCGAGCCCGCGACGGCGCGATGTCCTCCTCGGCGACCGAGGTCAGCCACGGAACCTGGCGCAATGCGGAAAGCACCGCATCGCGCAGCTTTCCGTCCACATCGGACAGTGGGAAGCCGGGAAGCGGCACCAGGGCGGTGCGGTGCTCGACCGGCAACGTCAGCAACAGGTCGGGGTAGCACCGCGCTGCGGCTTCCAGGACGCGGTCGGTGGCGGGACCCGCCATCAGCCTGCGCCGCGACGGCTCGACCGGCAGGGTCGCCAAGAGCCTTGCCGGCAACGACATCCGCTCGTCGGTCGGCGTGGGCGTGTGCAGGACGTCCTGAGCGAGCGGCTCGGGCGCTCCCCCGGAGTCGAGCTGCACGGCCCAGCAGACCGTCCACTCAGGACGGAGGCGGGCTTCGGCTCCGAGGCCGTGCAGGTCGTCCTCGCCGAGCGTGCCGTCCCTGCGGTGCACGTGCCAGGTGGTCGAGCCCGAATCCCCACCGATGTCACTGTGCACGCGGAGGTTTCCGTCGGGCAGGTCCTCGCGGCGCCAGCTCCGGCCGTCGATCTCCACCTCGGCCAGGCCGGGCAGGGCGAGCAGCAGGTCCTCCGCCTCGGCGGCGAAGCCCTTGATCACCTCGTCGGGGTCGATGTCCGCGCGCAGCGGCAGCCGGACCTCGGTGGCGAAGCCCTCGGGCACACCCGGCTCGTCCTCGCCGACCGGCCACACCAGGCGCAGCACCGGCACGGCGCCCCCGCGCTCGGCGAGCGCTTCGGCGACGGTCGGCAGGTCCGCGCTCACCGAACGCGTGTGGTCGGCGGAGAACGCGATGCCGCCGGAGGTCGAGACGACCCTGGGCTCATCGGTCACCGCGAGCACCGCGGAGAAGCCGACGCCGAAGCGGCCGACGCGGTTGGAGTCCTTCTTGGGCGAGGCGCGCAGCGAGGCCAGCGCCGCGACGCCCTGCGCGGTCAGCGCCTCACCGGTGTTCGCGGCGCGCAGCTCTCCGTCCACAATGGACAGACGGAGGTGCCCGCCGCTGCCTGCCGCGTCGGCGGCGTTCTGCGCCAGCTCGACGAGCAGCCGGTCGCGGTAGCCGCCGTAGCGCAGGTCCTCCTCGGCGTTGGCGTCCTCGCGGAACCGGGTCGGCGAGGCGCGCCACGCGTCCAGCACCGCCTGCCGCAGCGCGGCGGTGCCGAAGGGGTCCGTGCTCATGACTCGGTCGCTGGCGCGGCTTCAGCCTCTGCGACCTCGGTGGCCTCGGTGATCTCCGCCGCGGCCTCGGCCTCGGGCGAGGGTTCGGCCGAGGGCGGGGTGTCGGTGGACGGCAGGTCCCCGCCGCGCGGCGTGTGATCGATCTCCAGCACGGAGTCGTCGTAGACCACCTCGGAGATCGGCACGATCGAGCTGGTGTCGACCTCGGCCTCCGAGTGCGCGCCGCAGCCGTACTCGGCGTGCACGACGCGCCCGTCGGCCGGGGCCAGCTCGTTGGCGCAGACGCCGAAGGCGGCCCTCAGCGAACCCTGGAGCTGGAGGTAGAAACCGCAGTTGCCGCAGTTGCCGGGCGCGGCCTTGGCCATGTCGCTGGACGGGCCGAACTCGCCCCGGTGCCAGCGGTCGGCGGCGTCGGTGCGGCCCTCGCGGGAGAGCACGCGCGGGCGGCCGAGGCCGATCTCGTAGGCGACCTCCTGCTCACCGGCGTCGTCGTTGAGCACGTAGCCGGGAGCCAGGCGCGGGTCGTCGGGCGCGGTCGGCAGCAGCACGCCGGGGCCGAGGTCACCGGCGCGGATGCGCTGGTTGTAGGGCACCCAGTCGGGGGCCACGAGGGAGGACGGGCCGGGCAGCAGCACGACCTCGCTGACGGTGACCGGCTCGCCGGCGCCGACGACCGCGACGGTCACCGCCCAGCGCCAGCCGCCGTAGCCGGGGTGCGCGGCCTCGAACAGGTGAGTGGCGGTGACGTCGTCCTCGGCCTCGACACCGACGTGGTCACCGACCTCGCCACCGGCCTCCTGCGCGGCAGCGCTCCTGGCCAGTTCGAGCGCGTCGACCAGCACCTCAGCGGGTTGCGTGGTCGCCGCGTCGTGGGTGTCCGCCGAATGGTGGCTGGCAGGAGAGGAGGTGGGCGTCACGGTTGACGATTGTGCCGCATGTCCGTACGGCGCTCGTCATGCGTGCCAGGCTGACGGCATGCGACCCGCAACCTGGCGGTACGGCGCGGCGGCTGCTGGGCTGGCCGTCGTGGTCGGAGCCGTGTGGCTGACCGAGGGCGACACGCCCGGCTCACCGGCCGTGCAACAGCTGCGCGTGGAGGTGCTCGGCACGCTCCCGCACGACACCTCGGCGTGGACGCAGGGCCTGGAACTGCGCGACGGCGTGCTCTACGAGGGCACGGGCCTCACCGGGCAGTCCAGCGTGCGAGAGCTCGACCCGGCGACCGGGGCGGTGCGCCGCCAGGTGCCGCTGCCCGGCCTGTTCGGTGAGGGCGTGACGGTCTCCGGCGACCGGCTCTGGCAGCTCACCTGGCAGGAGGGCGTCGCGATCGAGCGCGACCGCTCCGACCTGCGCGAACTGCGTCGGGTGAGCTACCCCGGCGAGGGCTGGGGGCTGTGCATGGACGGGTCGCGGCTGGTGATGAGCGACGGCAGCTCCACGCTGACGCTGCGCGATCCCGCGACCTTCGCCGAGCTGGGCAAGGTCGAGGTCAGCAGGGACGGGCTGCCGGTCAGGGAGATCAACGAGCTGGAGTGCGCGGGCGGCGCGGTCTGGGCGAACCTCTGGAAACGCGACGAGATCGTCCGGATCGACCCGGCCAGCGGGGCGGTGACCGCTACCGTGGACGCGTCCGGCCTGCTCAGCCAGGCGGACAGGACGGCGACCGACGTGCTCAACGGCATCGCCGCCGTACCGGGGACGGACGAGTTCCTGATCACCGGGAAGCTCTGGCCGAAGATCTTCCGGGTGCGGTTCGTGCCGGTGCGATAACGCGTGGTCAAGGCTGGGACACTGGCAGCACGACGTACGGCAGGATGAGGACGTGACTGGTACCGGTCGGGGCCGCCCTGGTTGGGGCGGGGGGAATCGCAAGCGGCACAAGGAGGCGCAGGAGCTGCACAGCTCCGCCGAGCCCGCGCGCGAGCAGCAGCACCCGCAGCCGCCGCGCGGCCGAGAGCGCACCCGTCCCGAGGAACAGCCGTCCTACCCGTGGGACGAAGACCCCGACTACCAGGCACGACCCCGTCGCCAGCGCACTGAGCCGGAGACGCGGTACGAGCCGAAGTACTACCCGCCGGACAGCTACCCGCAGCAGCCGCCGCGCTACCGCGAGCGCTACAACTCCGACGGCTACCCGGTGCCGGTCGAGGACTCGGGCAGGCAGGACAGGCACGAGGGCCACCAAGAGCAGCACTCCCGGCTGGCCCCGCCACCGGAGTACGGCTCGTCCGGGCCGAAGCTGCCGAAGAAGATCACCGTCAGCCGGGTCGCGGTCTACCGCACCCGTCAGCTCGGCCAGCAGGCCGTGCAGGCGTTCCGGCGCGGGGTGCACGCGGACGGGGCGGACAAGTCCGGGCTGGCCGCGCTGACCTACGCGGTGATGATGAACTTCGCGCTGGACGCGGCGATCGCGGTGGCACTGGCCAACACCCTGTTCTTCTCGGCGGCCAAGGGCGAGAGCCAGGGCAAGGTCGCGCTCTACCTGCTGATCACCGTCGCTCCGTTCGCGCTGGTCGCGCCGGTCGTCGGCCCGCTGCTGGACAAGCTCCAGCGCGGTAGGCGGCTCGCCCTGGCAGCTTCCTTCGCCGGGCGCGCCGTGCTCGTCATGGTGATGGCGACGAACTTCGACTCCTGGGGGCTGTACCCGGCCGCGCTCGGCGCGATGGTGCTGTCCCAGTCCTTCGGCGTGCTCAAGGCCGCGGTCACGCCGCGCGTGCTGCCACCGGACATCTCGCTGGTGAAGTCCAACTCGCGGATGGCCGTGTTCGGCCTGGGCGCGAGCGTGGTCTTCGGTGGCGTAGCCGGTGGGCTCGGCCAGATCATCCACGAGTCGGCCGCGCTCTGGTTCGCCGCCGTGATCTGCGCGATCGGCGTGTGGCGCTGCCTGCGCATCCCGGCCTGGGTGGAGGTGACCGAGGGCGAGGTCCCGGCGTCGCTGAGCGCCAAGGCGGACAAGCGCGAGGGCAAGCCCAAGCGCCAGCCGATGGGCCGCACCCTGCTCGTCGGCCTCTGGGGCGCGGGCTCGATCCGCGTGCTGACCGGCTTCCTGACGCTGTTCGCGGCGTTCGTGATCAAGGCCCAGACCGAGGGCGACGCGGTGCTCCAGCTGATGCTGCTCGGCGTGATCGGCGCGGCGGCCGGGCTCGGCACCTTCCTCGGCAACGCCATCGGCGCGCGGTTGCAGCTGGACAAGCCCGACACCGTGGTCATCGCCTGCCTGAGCACCGCGCTCACCTCGGTGGTGTTCGCCGCGCTGATGGAGGGCCTGGTCACCGCGGCCATCGTCGGCCTGATGGGCGCGACCGCCTCGGCGCTGGCCAAGGCGTGCCTCGACGGGGCGATCCAGACCGATATGCCGGACGAGTCGCGGGCCTCGGCCTTCGGCCGCTCGGAGACGATCCTTCAGCTCGCGTGGGTCTTCGGCGGCGTGCTCGGCCTGCTGCTGCCGCCGGTCTACTGGCTCGGCTTCACCGTGGTCGCGTGCGTGCTCGCGGTCGGCCTCGTGCAGACCGTGCTGACGCACCGAGGCACCTCGCTGATCCCCGGACTCGGTGGCGACCGGCCGCTGCGCCCGGGCAGCGAGGACCGGACCAAGCCCACCGCACCGCCGGTACCGCCGGTGAGCAGGCCGGACGGCTGGGCTCCCGGGTGGCCGGGCTCGCAGGGCCAGCCGGGCGCAGCCCCACCACCGCACTCCCCGTAGGTTTGACGGGTGCGTCGAGGACTCGCCCTACTGCTCGCGGCCGCCGGTGCCACCCTCGCCGGGTGTGCCGCGCCGACCCCGCCGACCGTGACCTTCTACGCGGCGGGCACCTCCGTGGTGACCGGCCCCGCCCAGCACTGCGACGTGCAGGTGGAGAACTGCTCGGCCGACCCCGACGCGCACGCCGTGCTGCGGGTGCCGCCGGGCAGCCCGTTGCAGATCTCGGTGGACGCCCACGTCGGAGAGACCCCGTGGCAGGTCGTCTTCCGCTACCGCGACGCGGCGGGCACGCCGATCGAGGGCCGCAGCGCCGTGTTCTACGGCGAGAACAAGCGGCTCGCCTACACCCTGCGGCTGCCGACCAACGCCGCGCAGCTGGAGACCGTGGAGATCCAGCAGTTCGGCGGGGTGCTCGCGGCCCGCGAGGACGGCGGCGTCGACTTCGTCACCAGGGGAACCTGGGTGCTCTCCGTCGACGACCGCCGCTGAGCGCTAGTTCGGGTCCAGCTCGCGGGCCACGGCGCGAACGACGTCGGCGACGACCTTGGTGGTCTTGCGGTCCGGGTAGCGGTTGCGCTGCAGGTCCGGCTGGACCTTCATCTCCAGCAGCTTGATCATGTCCTCGACCAGGCCGTGCAGCTCCTCGGCCGGGCGGCGCTGCGCCTCGGCGACCGAGGGCGCGGGATCGACGAGGCGAACCGACAGCGCCTGCGGGCCGCGACGGCCGTCGGCTACGCCGAACTCCACGCGCTGGCCGGACTTGAGCGCGTCGACTCCCGCGGGCAGTGCGGAGGCGCGGACATAGACGTCCTCACCGCCGTCCTGGGTGACGAAGCCGAAGCCCTTCTCCGCGTCGTACCACTTGACCCTGCCGGTCGGCACTATGCTCACCGTTCCCTTAGCTTCTGGTTGCGCCCCGCGCGACTGCCCCGGTGTTCACCCTGCGGCGTCCTCGCATGACGAACGCGTCCTAGGCGGGCCTAGGACGCGCGAATCGTCAGCGTACCGAGAATCACCGGTTCAGCGACAGGCTACGGCGCATTCTGCTGATCGAGACTGCGCCGTTCGTGGCGAAGATCAAGGGCTTGCCCGGTGCCCGCCCACTCCCGCAGCCAAGCGGGGAACTCCGTGAGGTCGCCGAGCACGACGTCGGCCCCGGCCCCGGCCAGCTGGGCCGCGTCGCAGGCTCCGCTGGGCACCGTGACGGCGACCGCACCGGCGGCCTTCGCCCCGACCACGTCGCCGATGTGGTCGCCGACGTAGATCTGGGCGCCGAACTCGCGCAGCGCGTCGGCCTTGGCCACCGACCACAGCTCGCCGACGAGGTGGTCGACCTCGATGCCGAGCGCGTCCAGGTGCAGCGAGGCGTTGGGCGCGTACTTGCCGGTGACGACCACGACGCGGCCACCCAGCTCGCGGACGGCGGCGACGGACTCGACCGCGCCGGGCAGCGCGACGGTCCGCGGGATGACGATCCCGGGGTAGAGCGCGCGGAACTCGGTGACGAGGGAGGTCACCAGGGCCTCGTCGGTGACGTAGCGGCGGAACTCGTCCTGGAGGGGCGGGCCGAGGTTGTTGGCGAAGCTCTCGCCGTCCAGCGGCAGCCCGGTCTGGCCGCCCAGCACCTCGAACGCCCGCCGCATGCCCGGACGAGGGTCGATCAACGTCATGTCCAGGTCGAAACCCACGGTCAGCACGGCCACGGTGGCGACACTACGGTGTTGACACAAGTCGATTTAGCGTCCACCTCTTTTACACACGCAGCGCTTGTGTAAAGCTGTCGCAGTGGGCCAGATCACACCGTTCACGGCCAAGGTCAAGGCGTCGCTGCGGGAGGACCTGCTCGACGCCACGACGCGCCTGCTCTCCGAACGCGGCTTCCAGGGGCTGCGGATGGCCGACGTCGCCGCCGCGACCGGGGTCAGCAGGCAGACCGTCTACAACGAGTTCGGCAACAAGGAAGCCCTGGTCCAGGCCGTCGCGCTGCGCGTAACCGCGGACTTCCTCGACGGCACGGCCGCCGCGCTGGACGAGGCGCCGGACTTCCTGACCGGGGCGCACCGCGCGGTCCGGCACATCCTCGACCGCTCGCTGCGCGACCCGCTGGTCAGCTCGATCCTGACCGGGACGGGCGCCGAGGACATGCTGCCGTTCCTGACGATCAAGGGCGAGCCCGTGCTGCGCTCGGCGACCGACCTGGTCAGCCAGCACCTGCGCGGGCGGCTGCCGGGGGTGCCCGAGCACACCGCCGACCTCTACGCCGAGACCACGGTCCGGCTGACCCTGAGCCACCTGCTGCTGCCCACCGGGACCGTCGCCCAGGCGGCCGACGCCGTGGCGGCGATCGCGCGGGTGCTGCTCACCCCGTACCTGTCCACCGCAGAGGAGCGGTCATGACGAGTCGACAGAGCTTCCACTCACTGCGCAGCGGCGGCCTCAACTGGGACTCGTTCCCGTTGCGGCTGTTCGCCAAGGGCAACGCCCGCCAGTGGAACCCTGCGGACATCGACTTCAGCCAGGACGCCGAGGACTGGGCATCGCTGACCGACGAGCAGCGGCGCGGCTCGGCGTACCTGTGCGCGATGTTCATCGCGGGCGAGGAGGCGGTCACCGAGGACATCCAGCCGTTCCTGCGCGCGATGTCCTCGGAGGGCCGCTTCGGCGACGAGATGTACCTGACGCAGTTCGCCTACGAGGAGGCCAAGCACACGGAGGTGTTCCGGCGCTGGCTGGACGCGGTCGGGCTGGACGAGGACCTGCACTCCTACGTCGCCGACAACCCCGGCTACCGCGCGATCTTCTTCGACGAGCTGCCCAGGTCGTTGCGCGTGCTGGAGACCGATCCCAGTCCGGAGAACCAGGTCCGCGCCAGCGTCACCTACAACCACGTCGTCGAGGGCACGCTCGCGCTGACCGGGTACTTCGCGTGGAACAAGGTGTGCGTGACCAACGGGATCCTGCCCGGTATGCAGGAGCTGGTGAAGCGGATCGGAGACGACGAGCGCAGGCACATGGCGTGGGGCACCTTCACCTGCCGTCGGCACGTCGCGGCCGACGACCGCAATTGGCAGGTCGTGCAGGACAGGATGGGTGAGCTGCTCCCGCACGCGCTCAGCGCCATCCAGTGGGTCTACGACCAGTTCGACGAGCAGCCCTTCGAGCTCAACGTGCAGGAGTTCGTCGAGTACGCCGCCAACCGCGCGCAACGGCGGCTCGGCGCGATCGAGTCCGCGCGCGGCGTGCCGGTTGAGAAGATCGACTTGGACTACTCCCCCGAGCTGCTCGAAGAGCGCTTCGGCGAGGAGGACTCGGCCGCGCTGGCCGGAGCGGACTGACCGGAGCCGGTTCCGGCCGCGTGGCGCTCGGTCCGCGCGGCCAGCCAGTCCCGCCAGGACGGCCCTGTCCCCTGCTCCAGCACCTGCATCTCGTAGGGCGCCATGTCGTTGGCGTCCTTTCGCACGGCGTACCCGGCCTTGGTGAGGATCGCCGCGATCGCGTCCTGCATCACCTCCGCCACCGCGCCGGAGTAGTGCAGGCAGTGGTCCTCCAGGTCCCTGCGGACGAGGGCATCGACAGCGGCGCTGCGCAGCACGTCGTGCGCCTCCCAGGAGATGAAGACGCCGCCGTCCTCGTCGAGGGGGTCGACGTACACGCGCGCCCCCGCGGACACCGTCGTGTCGAACCGGAGATCCCCAGGGACGATCGGCAACCCCGCGACGGCGAGGTCCTCCTTCACGGCACTGGCCAGCGACTCCCACCGCGCCACGGTGCCGGGGTCGGCGCGCTTCGGCGTCCAGCTCACCGGTTCACCCGATCCCGAGGATGCCGACCGCGCGCTCGCGCATCTCGACCTTGCGGATCTTGCCGGTGACCGTCATCGGGAACTCGTCGACGACGTGCACGTAGCGCGGGATCTTGTAGTGCGCGAGCTTGCCCGTGCAGAACTCGCGCACCAGTTCGGCGGTGAGCGGCGCGGCACCCGGGCGCATGCGCACCCACGCCATCAGCTCCTCGCCGTACTTCACGTCCGGGACCCCGACGACCTGCGCGTCGAGGACGTCGGGGTGCCCGTACAGGAACTCCTCGATCTCGCGCGGGTAGATGTTCTCTCCGCCGCGGATCACCATGTCCTTGATGCGCCCGGTGATCCCGACGTAGCCCTGCTCGTCCATCACCGCGAGGTCGCCGGTGTGCATCCAGCGCGCCGCGTCGATCGCCTCGGCGGTCTTCTCGGGCAGCTCCCAGTAACCGAGCATCACCGAGTACCCGCGCGTGCACAGCTCGCCCTGCTCACCGCGCGGCACGGTCAGCCCGGTCGCCGGGTCGACGATCTTCACCTCGATGTGCGGGTGCGCTCTGCCCACGGTGGACACCCGAAGGTCGAGCGAGTCCTCGGCCCTGGTCTGCGTCGACACCGGCGAGGTCTCGGTCATGCCGTAGCAGATGGTCACCTCGTGCATGCCCATCCGCTCGATGACCTGCTTCATCACCTCCACCGGGCACGGCGAGCCCGCCATGATCCCGGTGCGCAGGGTGGACAGGTCGTAGGAGTCGAAATCATCCTCGGCCAGCTCCGCGATGAACATCGTCGGCACGCCGTAGAGCGAGGTGCAGCCCTCCGCCTGGACCGCGGCGAGGGTGGCCTTCGGCTCGAACGCGGGTGCTGGGATCACCATGCACGCGCCGTGGCTGGTCGCCGCGAGGTTGCCCATCACCATGCCGAAGCAGTGGTAGAAGGGCACCGGGATGCAGATCCGGTCCGCCTCGGTGTAGCCGCACAGCTCGCCGACGAAGAACCCGTTGTTGAGGATGTTGTGGTGCGACAGCGTCGCGCCCTTGGGGAAGCCGGTCGTGCCCGAGGTGTACTGGATGTTGATCGGGTCGTCCGCGGAGAGCCCGGCCTGCGCGGTGCTGAGCGCGCTCCGCTCGACGTCGTCCCCGGACTCCACCAGCTCTGTCCACTGTGGAGTGTCGAGCAGCACGACCCGGTCGAGCGCGCCGCAGTTCGGCCGCACCACCTCGATCATCCCGGCGTAATCGGAGGTCTTGAACTCCTTGGCCGCCACCAGCAACCGCACTCCGGCCTGGTTGAGCACGTACTCCAGCTCGTGCACCCGGTACGCGGGGTTGATGTTGACCAGGATCGCGCCGATCTTGGCCGTGGCGTACTGGGTGAAGGTCCACTCCGCCCGGTTCGGCGACCAGATGCCGACGCGGTCGCCCTTGCCGATGCCCGCCGCCAGCAGCCCGCGCGCGAGCTGGTCCACCTGCGCCGCGAGCTCGCGGTAGGTCCACCTGCGCCCGGTGGCCCGCTCGACCAGGGCGTCCCGGTCACCGAACGCCGCGACCGTGCGGTCGAGGTTGTCGCCGATCGTGTCGCCGAGCAGTGGGACCTCGGAGGTCCCGGACGCATAGCTCGGCAGAGCGGTGGACTCGGCCACGGTGAACTACCTCCTGCGCGCGTTGTGACAGCCGCCACTCATCCTGGACTCCCCGTCAAGCCCCGCCTCCGGGGTTCGGGCACCATGGGTGGGGTGCTGCGACTGTTGCTCAATGCGATCTGGTTGATCTGCGGAGGTTTCTGGCTGGCCATCGGCTACCTGGTCGCGGGGATCATCTGCTGCGTGCTGATCGTGACCATCCCGTTCGGCATCGCCGCGTTCCGCAACGCCAACTTCTGCCTGTGGCCCTTCGGCAGGACGCTGGTCAAGCGCAGGGACTCCGGGCTCGGCTCCGCGCTGGGCAACGTGCTCTGGCTCGTGGTCGCCGGGTGGTGGCTGGCGCTGCTGCACCTGGTCACCGGCATCCTCCAGTGCGTCACGATCGTGGGCATCCCGCTCGGCCTGGCCAACATCAAGCTGATCCCTGTCGCTCTGTGGCCGCTCGGGCAGGAGATCGCCTGGATTGACGACAGGCTCGGCTTCACCAGGTGAACGCCCGCGTGTCCCTCGGACGTGCGGGTATGCGGTGAGCTAGAACACAGTCGCGTGTGATCCTCCTCTTCTGCCGGATCTCTGTCGTGACATGTTCGGACTTCGATCGGGGGTGCCCGATGACCGTGGACCGCGAACTGGGGCAGATCGCCGACGCGATCGACCGCGCCATGCACCGGATCTCCACCGCACAGACCGACCCGAGCTGGGAGCACGTGGAGTGGCTCCGGCTCAAGGCCGATCTGCTCGACCGACTCGCGGCGGCGCAGCGCGGCGCCGGTCAGATCGCCCGCAGGGCCGAGCTGATCCGCGACCGCGCCGAGCGCATGGCCGACGAGCTGACCCGGATCATCCCGGCGGCACCGCCGGGCCAGCACAGGGCCGAGGTCGTCCAGCTCTGGGCCGAGGGCTCCCGCTCCGCCGCGGAACGCTGACGCCCGCCGCCGTTTCCCGTACCGTCCGGTATGTGAGGCGGAGGGGGAGTCCGTGTCTGCGGATCGGCATTTCAGCGGTGGGGACAACTACGAGTCGAAGTCACTCGAAGAACTGCGCTCGCTTCTGGGTGATGCGCGAACGGCGCTGGCAGCCCAGCTCGCGACCGAGATCGGTGAGCGCGGCGCGGCGGCGAAGCGGCTCGCTGACGGCATGAACGAGCTCGCGGCCAAACTCGAAGGCCGCTGGCAGTCGGGCTCGGTGACCCGGGCCAAGGCGGCAGGCGACCTGCTCAGGAGCTACGGCGACGAACAGGAGCAGATCGCCCGCGGTATCGGGCAACCGTTCGCGTCCATGGCCCACGCCGTCAAACAGGTCTCCGAGCACGTCAAGGAACTCAAGCTCGCCGGGCCGGAGTTCCCGAAGTCCTTGCCCACCGGACTGCGCCCCGAGGAGATCACCGTCCTCCAGGCAAGCATGGCGCGGCAGGAGCAGGCCAAGGAGGCTCTGCGCCAGGAGGCCATCGAACTGGGCCGTTCCCTGGACCGCGAGGCCGAGCGGACCGACCGCGTCTCCCCTCGCTTCGACGACCTCCCAGCGGTGTTCTCGCCTTCTCCGCCCCCACGTCCTCCGGAGGGTGGCGGCGGCGGCGGCGGTGGCTCCACGCCGCCTCGTGGTCTGCCCGGCGAGCGGGGTGGTGGTGTCATCGAGCCCGCACCCACTTCTGATGGCTCACGCCCGGGCCCCACACCGACTCCGGAGGGCTGGCGTCCCGGCGAGGTCGAACGGGCGGGCTGGGACCGTCCCGTCGGCGGCCAGGTCGACGGCGGACGATCTGGAAGTGGGTCCGACTCCGGTCGCGGCGGCATGGCCGGTGGCGGTGGAACCGGCTCCTTCGGCGGCGTTGGCTTTGGTGGTGGTTCGTTCGGTGCCGGCTCGTCCGGCGGTGGCTCGTTCGGCGGCAGCGGCCACAGTGCCGAGTCGAGGCGATCACCTGGTTCTGCTCTGACGCCCCCACCTGGCCGCGGCGGCGGTTCCCCCGGCGGGTCGGGACCGGGAGGGCGTGCCGGGCAAGGCGGCTTCATGCAGCCCGCGGTCCCCGGCACCTCTCAGGGCGCTGAGGACGAGGAGCACGACCGCCGATACCCGTACGTGGAGGACCTCGTCGGCGAACTGCCCAAGGTGGCGCCACCGGTGATCGGGGAATGACGTGACGACCTGGAACAGCGACCCCTGGGCCAACGACGGCCTCGCCGAGGTCACCGACATGGTGTCCAACGGCGAGGTCCGCATGGACGCCGGCACCAAGGAATGGGTCACCAACCACATGGACGCGCTGATCCAGATCGCCGAAGCCGAACTGAACGCCGCAAAGCAGTTCGAGACACGAGCGCGTGGAATCAGCTTCGGCGCAACACGAGCAGGGCTGGCGATGAGGGAGAAGTTCCTGCATCGAGCATCCTCCCAGGAAGGAGGGCTCGTGTGGTTCTGGCAGCGCTACCACGACGCCCTCGTGGAGTTTCGCAGGCGCGTGGTCGCCATGGCAACAGCACTCGAAGCGAGCGACCAGAAAGGCGCGGAACTGCAATGGAAGGCCGGTTCGTGAGCCGTCCCCGGAAGGAGTCAGCACTGCTCCTTGCCGCCGTGCTGGCATTGACTGGCTGTTCTACCCCGACTCCTGGGGAGGCCGTGCCGAGCGCGACCATCGGCCTCCACCCCGGCAAGAATCCGACGGCGCGCGAGCTCTGCCGACTGCTGACGCCCGCCGACTTTCCGGTCCAAGGGCAGCTGGTTCCTGGCTCGCCAAAGGTTGAGGAGAAGTTTTCGCCCTCCTGCATGTACCAGCTGAAAACCGGCGGGGTGGGTGAGCTCTTCACCGGCGGAATCGTATTCGTCCCAGAGGTGACGCTCAGCCAGGACTACTTCAGCAACCGCAAGGAAGAACGCATAGGCGGCAGGCGCGTCGCGCTCGGCCGAGGGGACCTCGCGGGAGAAGCGTCGTCGTGCGGAGCGATATTCGACTCAGCCGTCGGCTTGTGGTCAATCGAGCTCTCCGACCTGTCCGCGCCGAATCGGGATGGGTGTGCATCGGCTCGGCACGTCGCGGAGCGTGTCATTCCGAGGGTGCCGTGATCGGGGAATGACGTGACGACCTGGAACAGCGACCCCTGGGCCAACGACGGCCTCGCCGAGGTCACCGACATGGTGTCCAACGGCGAGGTCCGCATGGACGCCGGCACCAAGGAATGGGTCACCAACCACATGGACGAGCTGATACGGATTGCCGAGGCCGAACTCAGAGCCGCGAAGACATTCGCCAGAAAGGCGGCGTCAGTCGACTTCGGAGCCACCAGAGCCGGGCAGGCGATGCGGGACAAGTTCATCCATCGCAGCTCGGACCAGGAGGGCGGTCTCGTGTGGTTCTGGCAGCGATACCACGACGCCCTTGTGGAGTTCCGAAGGCGCATAGTCGGCATGGCCACCGCACTTGAAGCCAACGACCAGAAAGGCGCGGAGCTACAGTGGCGAGCCAACTCATGAACGCCGCCCACAGAGGATTCCCTTGGTTGGCGGTAGCTGCCCTTGGCGTGTCCGTTGTCACATCAGGCTGTTCCAGTACCGTCTATGGCCAGCCCTCCCCTACCGGAGGATCAATTGTCTCTCCTGGAAGATTGCCCACAGCTGCGGAGTTGTGCAAATTAATGACCCCAGCCGACTTCCCAGTACAGGGACAGCTGGCGCCGACGTCCCCAGAAATCGAAGAAAAGTACTCTCCTTCATGCTTTTATCACGTCAAGACCGGAGGAGTTGGCGATACATTCTCAGCTGGAATCGATTTTCTTCCAGAAGGAAAAATTCTTCCAAGCCACCTCAAGAACAGAAAGGAAGACATTGTCGCGGGCAGGCGTGTCGCTATTGGCCAAGGCGAGGTCAAAGGCGAATCCGGAGAGTGCGGAATGATGTTCGAATCGCCCGCCGGGGTGTGGGCGATCGAGATCGCTGATCGCTCCGCGCCCGATCGGGACGGGTGTGCGTCGGTGCGGCACGTGGCGGAGCGGGTCATTCCGCGGGTGCCGTGATGCGGGGGCGGAGGGCGTTGCGGGTCCCGGCGGTGGTGTACGAGGTGTGGTGGGAGCGGCTGGGGCTCGGGGTGATGCCGTTTCCGCTCGTGGTGTTCCAGCACGGAGCGGACTCCGACGAGCGCGGCAGAGCGCGGGCGTGGGCGGAGGGCTGGGTGGCGTGGCACGGGCTCGGGGATGAGCTGGCGGAAGCGCTTCGCGTCGTCGCGGATCACGACATCGAGCTGGCGTTGGTGCACACCGACCGCGAGGGGCAGAACAGGATCGGCTGCTTCCGGAAGGGCCGAAGTGTGTTGCGGGTGGTGCTCCACGGGGACAGCGTCGAGCTGGCGTGGCTCGCGGACACCTCGTTGCCGAGCGCTGCGGTTGGCGCACTGCCGGTGCGCGGGGCGGGGCGCGGGCAGTCCGCGCAGGTTCCGGTGGAAGCTCTGACGAAGTGCGGGGACGACTGGAAGCGCTCCGGCTTGATCAGTGACGGTGTTGCGGCACTCATCGACGTCGGAGCCGATCGCCTTCAAGCACAACGGTTTCTGACGGTCTACTCGGCGGCGGACGCGATGGGGCAGGCATCGGCCGTCCAGCCGAGGCAGGGCCGATCGGCGGCGCTGTCCACCGACCCGCTCAGCTGGTTGGACACCGGCGAGGGCCGGTACGTGACGACCGTCAACGGCGGGCAGGTGACGCTCGCGCCGGTCAGTGCGGCGGCGCTGGGCACGCGGTTCGCCGAACTGCTGACCGGATCGTTCACCTAGGCGTCAGTCCAAGCTGGTCCAGCTGACGAGGGCGTCCACCAGCTCCACCTCCCCTTCGACGGCGAGCGCGGTCAGCGGGATGCGGCGCCAGAGCACCAGGTCGAGCTGCTCAGCGGTGCCGTTGACGACGGCGGAGGCGGGCACTTCGGGGTAGACGGGCACGCGTCGCGGCTGGGCGGAGCGCAGCGCTACGTCCCACTCGTCGCCGGTGTCGCTCGCGCGCAGGCGCACCAGGCCCTCAGGCCCGCTCCACGGCTTGCCCCACAGGAAGCGTTGGAGGAACTCGCGCACACCGTCCGCGGCCAGTGCGGGGTCGAGCGGAGCGGCGGCGCCGAGGGCGTTCTCGGCGTCCCAGCGGTGGATGAGCACCTCGTGCGCCTGGCGTTCGGCGACCTCGGCGGCCGAGGTGAGCTTGTTGTCGGACCACCAGCACCACGAAGCCGAATCGGGTGGGGTCGCGCGCAGGGTGCCCAGGAAGGACGCCGAACGCGAACGCCACCACGCGAGCAGGTCGGCTCCGGGCTCGGCCAACTCCGCGACGACGGCTTCGTCCGGGACCAGACCTGCCGAGCGCAGCCCGTGCTCCCACCACGTCTGCACTTCGCCCAGGTGCGCGACCAGGTCGGCGACCGTCCACTCAGGACAGGACGGGACGCGCCTGGTGAGTGCGCCCGGGGCGCTGACCGCCGCCGTGAAGGCCGCGGTCTGCTCCACGGTGGTCGCGATGTAGTCGATGCCCATGCGCAGAAAACTAGACGGGGGCACCGACAGTCTCAGAAGGGCTGGTCAGCGCTGCCGAGGAGGTCGGCGACCGAGCCGATCGTGCGGGTGGGGCGGTAGGGGAAGCGGTCGGCGGTCTCCGCGGTGGAGATGCCGGAGAGGACCAGGATCGTCGCCAGGCCCGCCTCCAGGCCGGAGCGGACGTCGGTGTCCATGCGGTCGCCGATCATCAGCGTGCTCTCGGAGTGGGCGCCGAGCGCGCGCAGGGCGGAGCGCATCATCAGCGGGTTGGGCTTGCCGACGAAGTACGGAGCGCGGCCGGTGGCGCGTTCGATCAGCGCGGCGACGGAGCCGGTGGCGGGCAGCACGCCCTCACGGCTCGGGCCGGTCTCGTCGGGGTTGGTGGCGATGAACCGCGCGCCCGCCTCGACGAGCCGGATCGCCTTGGTGATCGCCTCGAAGCTGTAGGTCCTGGTCTCGCCGAGCACCACGTAGTCGGGGTCGCGGTCGGTCAGCACGTAGCCGATGGAGTGCAGCGCGGTCGTCAGCCCGGCCTCGCCGATGACGTAGGCGGAACCGTTGGGGCGCTGCGAGTCGAGGAACTTCGCGGTCGCCAGCGCGGAGGTCCAGATCGCCTCCTCGGGCACGTCGAGCCCCGTGCGGCTCAGCCGCGCGCGCAGGTCGCGAGGGGTGTAGATGGAGTTGTTGGTGAGCACCATGAACGGGACGTCCTTGTCCCGCAGCTCCTTGAGCAGCTCGTCGGCCCCGGGGATCAGGTGCTCCTCGTGCACCAGCACCCCGTCCATGTCCATCAGGTAGTTCCAGGTCACCGGCTCAGTCACACCCTCATACTCCCCCGTTGGCGGCGTGCACGCCCACCTCTGTCGCCTTCACCACGAACCAGACCTGCTCTCCGGGTTCCAGTTCCAGTTCGGCGGCGGCCGCCGGGGTGATGTCGGCGGCGAGCCCGTCATCGGCGCGGAGCCGGATCAGGTCGCCGTGCGGCTCCATCCCCGCGAGCCGGACGCGCAGCGCGTTGCGCGGGCTGCCGTGCGGGTTGGCCCGGTGCACCGCGACGGCCGCCGGCGAGAACACCGCGACGCCTTCCTCACCGACGCCGGCACTGCCGAGCCCCGCGATGACCACCCCTGCTGAGCTGCGAAGACCACCCTCAACGGTGGTACCGGCCACCAGGTTCAGCCCGGCGATGCGCGCGGCGAAGGCACTGCGCGGGCGGGTCAGGACCGCGCGCGCCGGCCCCTGCTCCACGATCCGCCCGGCTTCGAGCACGATCACTCGATCGGCCAGCACGAGCGCGTCCAGCGCGTCGTGGGTGACCATGATCGCCGGGCGGTTCTGTGCACGCAGGACTCGGCGGAGCAGCCCTCGCACGGCGGGCGCGGCGTCGACGTCGAGCGCGGTCAACGGCTCGTCCAGCAGCATCAGCTCGGGCTCGGCGGCGAGCGCCCTGGCCAGCGCGACACGTTGCGCCTGACCGCCGGACAGCTGCCGCGGTCTGCGACCGGCGAGCGCGAGAGCGTCCACTTCCTCCAGCCACCGCAACGCGATCTCGCGGTGATCCGCACGGCGTTGTGCGCGCGGCCCGAACTCGACGTTGGCGAGAACCGTGAGGTGCGGGAAGAGCAACGGCTCCTGCGCGAGCAGGCCGATACCGCGCTGATGTGGTGGCGTGCCGAGGAGATCACGACCGCCGAGTTGGAGGTGCCCGGCGTCGGGGCGCACGAGCCCGGCGATGAGGTTCAGCAGCGTGGACTTGCCGGAACCGTTGGGCCCCACCACCGCGACGACCTCGCCCGGCTCGACGGTGAGAGCAACGTCGAGCGCGAAAGCACCGCGAGCCAACTGGAACTCCGCCTTCACCGCAGCCCCTCCACAGCTCGCGGGCGGGCAACGGCGATCACCACGATCGCGATCACCACCAGCAGCAGGGAAAGCGCGACCGCAGCGTCCACATCGGACTCGCGCTGGAGGTAGATCTCCAACGGCAGCGTGCGCGTGGTTCCCTCCAGGCTGCCCGCGAACGCGATCGTGGCACCGAACTCGCCGAGAGCCCGAGCGAACGCCAACACCACCCCGGACCCGATTCCCGGGAGCAGCAAGGGAATCGTGACGCGGCGCAGCACCGTCCACCGACCCGCGCCGAGCGTCGCCGCCACCGCCTCGTAGCGCTCACCAGCCGTGCGCAACGCGCCTTCGAGGCTCACCACGAGGAACGGCATCGCGACGAAGGTCTGCGCCAGGACCACCGCGGCGGTCGTGTACGGCAGGCGCAGACCGAAACCGACGTCCAGCCATTGGCCGAGAAACCCATTGCGCCCCAACAGGTACAGCAAAGCCAAGCCGCCGACCACCGGCGGTAGCACCAAAGGCAGCAGCACCAACGACCGCAGGAACCGCAAGCCGCGGAAGTCCGCTCGCGCCAGCACGAGCGCGAGCGGACCACCGAGCAGCAGGCACAGCAAGGTCGACATCGCCGCGGTCTGAAGGGACAGCCCGAGCGCGGAGAGAGCGGCGTCGCTGCTGACCAGCTCGGGCAGCCGCACCCAGTCGACCCGCCCGAGGAGGCCGATCACGGGCAGCACGACGACCGCGAACCCGAGGAGCGCGGGCACCCACAGCAGCCGGGGCAGGGTCACGGAGGACCGAAGCCCGCGCGGGTCAGCACGTCGCGGCCGGCCTGGCCCCGGACCAGTTCGGCGAACTCGCGCGCGAGCTGGGCCTGCTTGGACTTCTTCAGCAGCGCCAACGGGTACTCGTTGACCGCGTCGGCGGACTCGGGGAAGTCGATGCCCTCGACCTTGCCGGGCGCGGAGAGCACGTCGGTGACGTAGACCAGACCGGCGTCGGCCTCCTTCGCCGAGACCTTGCCGAGCACCGAGCGCACATCCGGCTCCTCGCTGACCGGCTTCAAGGTCAGCTTCGCGGCCGTCGCGACCTGCTTGGCGGCGGCACCGCAGGGCACCTGGGGCGCGCACAGCACGAGCGCGGTCCCCGGCTTGGTCAGATCGGCCAACGCCTTGATGCCCTTGGGGTTGCCAGGGGGCACGGCGATCCGCAGCGTGTTGACCGCGAAGACCTCGGCGCGGCCCTCGATCAGATCCGCCTTGGCCACGGTGTCCATGGTGGACGGGCTGGCGGAGGCGAAGACGTCGGCGGGCGCGCCGTTGACGATCTGCTGGGCGAGGTCGGAGGAGCCGCCGAAGCTGATCCGCACGTCGGCACCGGGATGGCTGGCCTCGAAGGACTTCTCCAGCTCGGTGAAGGCGTCCTTCAGCGACGCGGCCGCGAAGACCGTGATCTCCCGCTTCTCCGGGCCGCTGGTGCAGGCAGCGACGAGCAGCAACGACAACGACGACAGCAACAGTGCGCTCATGCGCTTCATGGGGTCTCCACCACGACTTGGGTCGACTTGATCACTGCGACGGCGAGCGCGCCCGGCTTGAGGCCCAGTTCCTCGGCGGCCTCGGAACTCATCAGCGAGACCACGCGGTGCGGGCCGCACTGGATCTCCACCTTGGCCATCACGCGGTCGGCGACCACGTCCGTGACCAGGCCGACGAACCGGTTGCGCGCGGAGCTGCCGATGCCGGTCGGGTCAGCGGCGGCACGCGCGCTGTCCCTGGCGTGCGCGGCCAGCTCCGCCCCGTCCACGGCGATCCGGCCCGCGGCGTCGCGGTGGCCGGTCAGCACCCCGGAGTCGACGAGCCTGCGGACGGTGTCATCGCTGACCCCGAGCAGCCCGGCAGCCTCGCTAATTCGAAAATGCGGCACGCTGAGAACAATAGTTCCGCATTTGCGGAAAGTCAGCCGTTGTCGTGGTCTCGAACTCGCTTTGTTTCCGCGTGCAGCGTCTCGGTCATCTCGGTGAGGTAGGAGATGATCACCTCGATCTCGCCCGCGCTGTGCTGCTGGACCGCCTTCTCGCACGCGTCGCGCAGCCCCTGGAACATCCACGCGTGCTCACCGGCGTCCTTGGCCAGCACCTCGACCAGCACCTTGCGGCGGTCGTGCGGATCACGCACGCGGCGCACGAACCGCGCCCGCTCCAGCCGGTCGATCACCCCGGTGACCGCTCCGGTCGACAGCCCGGACAGCTCGGCGATGCGCCCGGCCGTCACCGGCCCCTCGGCGCGTCTGGCCAGGTCAAGGCACTTGTGGTCGGTGACGGAGAGCCCCATCCGGTCGGCGACCGCGGTGTGGAACATCACCGTCGCCGCGCTCAGCGCCCTCCCGCACATCGCGAGCCGGACACCGCCTTCGGACATGTCCAGCCCGAACCCGGGATCGACCTGCTTCTCGCCGTTGGCCATGCGTCCCCTGCCTCCGCCGACGTCAACATCTTCGGGACAAGAAGCTTTGCAGCTCAGCTACTTGACCGTGAGGCATGTTACCCGGCAAGAGCCACCGGTCCTGCGGCGCTCACGAGGATTTGTCGGCATCCGCCGCTACTCTCGGAAAGGTGAATCCCGTCCCCCTGGGTATGCCTTCGGTCGCGCGCTCTTCAAGGCGCGGCACCGCTCTGCCCGCGCGACCGGACGAGAACACCCTCGTTGACCGCTTCGGCCGGACCGCGACAGATCTCCGGGTCTCCGTGACCGATCGCTGCAACCTGCGCTGCTCCTACTGCATGCCCGCCGAGGGCCTGGACTGGCTACCGGGCTCGGAGCTGCTCAGCGGCGCGGAGCTGACCAGGCTGATCGGGATCGCCGTGCGCGACCTGGGTATCACCGAGATCCGTTTCACCGGCGGAGAACCTCTGCTGCGCAAGGACATCCTCGACGTGATCGGCGCGGCGGCCGAGCTGTCCCCCAGGCCGAGGATGTCGCTGACCACCAACGGGCTGCGGCTGCCGGAGCTGGCGGGGAAGCTGGCCGAGGCCGGGCTGGACCGGGTCAACGTCTCGCTGGACACCCTGCGGGCGGACCGCTTCTTCACGATCACCAGGCGCGATCGGCTGGACAAGGTGCTCGACGGGATGGCGGCGGCGACCGGTGCCGGGCTGACGCCGGTGAAGGTCAACGCCGTCCTGATGCGCGGGGTCAACGAGGACGAGGCCGTTCCGCTGCTGGAGTACTGCCTGGACAAGGGCTACGAGCTGCGCTTCATCGAGCAGATGCCGCTCGACCCGCAGCACGCGTGGGACCGCGACCGGATGGTCACGGCGACGGAGATCCTGGACATGCTGGGCGCGGCGTTCGAGCTGGCCCCGCACCCGGCACCGCGCGGTGGCGCGCCGGCGGAGCGCTGGGTGGTCGACGGCGGCAGGGGCTCGGTCGGCGTGATCGCGTCCGTGACGCAGCCGTTCTGCGCCGCGTGCGACCGCACCAGGCTCACGGCGGACGGGCAGATCAGGTCGTGCCTGTTCGCCAGGACCGAGACGGATCTGCGCGGCCCGCTGCGCGAGGGCGCCTCCGACGAGGAGATCGCCGCGCTCTGGCGGAGCGCGATGTGGGGGAAGGCGGCTGGGCACGGCATCGACGAAGCCGGGTTCGCCCAACCGGACCGACCGATGAGCGCGATCGGAGGATGAGCGTGCAGTCGTTGACCGTGCGGTACTTCGCGGGGGCCAGGGCGGCCGCCGGAACGCCGGCCGAAGCCGTCGAACTGGACAAGCCGTCCACTGTGGACGAAGTGCTCGAACTGCTGCGCGAGCGGCACGGCACCCGGCTGAGGACGGTCCTGCCCGCGTGCAGCTTCCTGCTGGACGGCGTGGCCGTGCGGGACAGGGCCGTCACCGTCCCGCCGGGCGCCGAACTGGACGTGCTCCCACCGTTCGCAGGCGGTTGATCACTGCTCCGGCACGCCGATGGCGGCGCGGATCCTGGCGGCCTCCTCGGCCGCGTTCGCGTCGCCGAGCACGCCCAGCAACGCCAGCGACCGAGCCGCGCCGAGGCGGTGCCCGGTCTCGGTGTGCACCTCGACCGCCCGCCGCGCCTGGGTGATCGCCTCGCCGCGCTCGCCGAGGTCGTGGTGGACGCGGGCCCGTGCGCTGATCGCTTTGCCTTCGCAGAGCCGGAAAGCGACAACTCGGGCGTGCGACTCGGCGAGCCGGGCGAACTCCATGGCCTCGCCCGCGCGGCCCAGCACCCTGGTGGTCTCGGCCAGCCCGATCAGGGCCGTGACCTCGCCGTAGGTGAAGTTGGACTCGCGGGACAGCGACAGCCCCTCCTGGAACCGGTCGAGCGCGCGCTCCGGGCGAGAGCGCCCGAGCTCGATCCCACCGGCGACGATCACCGCGTCGGCGACGGTCTTGCGCCGCTGGGTCGCCCTCGACAGCTCGATCGACTCCAGGCACAGCTCGTGCGCGCGCTCGTACTCGCCGAGATCGCGGTGGACCTCCGCGAGGCTGCTGAGCACGCTCGACTCGGGCGAGCGCTGCCCCAGCTCACGGCAGCGCCGCAACGAGTGGTCCAGCGACTCGATCGCGGCGGCGTACTCGGCCAGTTCGCGTCGAGCGATGCCGAGGTTGTTGGCCGCGAGCACCTCGATCGTGGTGAAGCCGTGCTCCGAGCACTTCCGCACCGCCGACTCGTGCACCCGCGCGGCGTCGGCGAGCAGCCCCCGGTAGACGTAGATCGCGCCGACGTTCAGCATTCCCAGCACTTCCACGTGCGGCGGGCCGCTGACCTGACTGCGCGCGAGGCTGCGCTCGAAGTACTCCTGCGCCAGCGCCGTGTCCCCCAGCTCGGCGTGGGCGCCCCCGAGGTTGTTGAGGAACCCGACCTCCACGCTCGGCGGCAAACCCTTGTCGCACAACGCCAAACCCATGCTCCACTGTTCAGCGGCCGCCCTGTACTCAGCGAGGTCGAAGCACAGCCGCGCGTAGCTGTTGTGCGCGGCGGCTTCTCCTCGGAGATCACCGGTTTCCCGTGCCACGGCAAGGCCTGTCTCGGCGACCGCGCGCCAGTCCGCGATGTGGCCGCCCGTGCTGAAGTACATCCGCGCGGTGTCTGCGAGGTGCACCGCGAGCGGGTGGCTCCGGGATCTCACCGCGGCGACCAGGTTCGCGCGCTCGGCGTCGAGCCACCCGATCGCCGCCTCGCGATCGCCGAAGGAAGGCAGCCAGGGGCGTGGTTCCTCCTCCGGCAGCCCGATCCGGCTGATGTCCGGGTGGGCCTCGCGCGCGGCTCGATCGGCGGCGCGCAGGTAGTGGTCGAGCAGACGGTCCACAGTGGACGACCGGTCGGCCCGGCTCTCCTCGGCCGCGCACAGGTGCTCGGCGTAGAGCCGCAGCAGATCGTGCAGGTAGTAGCGGTCGGGTCCGGACATCGCGACGACGTTCACCGCCGCGAGCTGCTCCAGCAACTGGGCGGCGCGCTCCGGTTCCGAGTCCAGCAGCGCCGCGGCGGTGTTGGCGTCGAAGTCCGGGCCCGGGACGAGGCCGAGGCGCCTGAAGAGGCGGCGCGCCTCCGACTTGAGCGCGCTGTAGGACAGCCCGAACACCGCGTGCACCGCTGCCGAGGACTCGTCCGGGATCGCAAGCGCGGCAAGGCGATTGCCTCGCCGTAGCTCGTCGACGTACTGGGCGAGATCGGGCCTGGAACGGCCGGCGAGGTTCACGCCCGCGATGCGCAGAGCCAGCGGCAGGTGCCCGCACAGCTCGGCCAGCTCGGCGGCCGCCGGGTGGGCTCCGGCCTCCGCACCGAGCAGACTCGTCAGCAGTGCAACGGATTCCGGCGCACCGAAGGGCTCAAGGCGCAGGGTTCGCGCACCATGACCGACCACCAGTCCGCGCAGCTCGTTGCGCCCGGTGACCAACACCGAACAGCCGGGATCTCCTGGCAGCAGCGAGCGGATCTGGTCCGCCGCGCTGGCGTTGTCGAGCAGGACCAGGACGCGCTTGCCGGACAGGACGGAGCGGTAGAGCGCCGACTGCTCGTCGACGTCCACGGGGATCTGCTCCGGCCGAATCCCCAGTGCGCGAAGGAATCTGGACAGCACCTCGGCCGTCGTGACCGGCTCCCCCGACGCGTACCCGCGCAGGTCGACGTAGAGCTGACCGTCCGGGAACCCGCGCTTGAGCCGGTGCGCGACGCGGACCGCGAGCGCCGTCTTGCCGACGCCGGGCGAACCGGAGATCACCGTCACCGGAACCGAACGCTGCCCTTCGGTGGGCACCAACGTCCGCTCGACCAGCTCGATCCGGTCGGTGCGGCCGACGAAGTCCGCCAGATCCGGCGGCAGCTGCGCGGGCACCACCCTAGGCACCGTCCGCACCGTGGCCTCGGTCAGGTCGTGGCCGCCGACCAGGATCGCCTGGTGCAGCTCGCGCAGGCTGGTCCCCGGCCCCACGCCCAGCTCGGCGCGCAGCAACGTGGTGATCTTGCGGTAGGCGGAGAGCGCTTCGGCCTGCTGCCCGGAACGGTAGAGCGCGAGCATCAGCTGGGCCCAGAACCGTTCGCGCAGCGGGTGTTCCGCGGTGAGCGTGGTCAGCTCGCCGATCAGTTCCTGGTGCCGCCCCGAAGCGAGATCGAGGTCCACGCGCCGTTCGAGCGCGCCGAGGAGAAGCTCAAGCGCTGAGGTGATCTCGTTGCGCCGCAAGGACTCCGACTCGATCTCGGCGAGCAGGGGCCCACGCCACAGGCGAAGTGCCTCGGCGAGCAGAGCGCGCTCGGACTCCTCCGACCCGTCCTCTCTGGACCGTGCCGCCCGGTCGACGAGTTCGCGCGCGCGGAGCAGGTCGAGCTGTTCGGAGGTGAGGGTCATCGCGTAGCCACCGCGAACCGTGCGCAGCAGATCACCGCCTATCACCCGGCGCAGCCGCATGACGTGGACCTGCAAGGCATTGCGCGCTTCGGCAGGCGGGCTGTCACCCCACAGCGCCTCGATGAGGTCGTCGATCGAGACCGCGCGGCCGGAGCGCAGCAGGAGCATCGCGAGCACGACGCGTTGTTTGGCCGCCTGCACGGGAATCGGGGCGCCGTCGACCACGAGTTCAAGCGGCCCCAAGACCTTGAACCTGACCTCTGACGGCACCGCTGTCCCCCTTACCCCCGCGCCGGGAACTCATCCGCCTCCGGCATCCCCATCTCCACGAACATCTCATGGGCGGCACGCAGATGTACCACAGCGTCGTCGTCGTTTCCCAACGCACGAAGGGCCAAACCGAGCACCTGCTCCGTCCACGCCTCCCAAACTCGTTGGCGCGTCTCACGATGCATCGGAATGGCGCGGTTGGCGTGTTCAACTGCCTCGGCAAGGTCACCAACGTGAAAATGGCTCTGCGCAAGGGAAGTGAGCGCCCGCGGCTCACACAGCCGCAGCCCGTTGCCGACCGCGCACGCGAGCGCCTGGCGCGCGGACTCCACCGCCGCCGCGCCGTCGCCGAGCGCGCGCCGCACTGCCGCCAAGCCGATCAGCGCGTCCACGGTTCCGTGCTCGTAGCCGATCTCGCCGACGATGCGCACTGCCTCCTGCTGCACGGGCAGCGCGCGTTCCGGCTCGCCGAGCTTCACGTAGGCGGAGGCGATCGTGTTCAGCGCCTCCACCTCCTTCACGCGGTTTCCCGTTCCCGCCGAGACCCGCAGTGCCGCGTTGGCGTTGGTGAGCGCGCTGCCGTAGCGGCCGAGCAGCACCTCGGTGACCGCGATCTCGTCGAGCACCGCCGCCTCGTCGTGGCTGGAGGAGATCTCCCGCCAGACCGCGAGCGTGCGCTCGAAGCCTTCCAGCGCCTCGGTGAACCGGCCCGCCTCCCGGTCGAGGATCGCGAGGTTGTGCCCTGCGACGCCTTCGACGTGCCGCACGTCCAGCTCCGCCGCGATCGCCCGCGACCGGGTGAACGTCGCGACGGCGAGGTCCACCTGGCCGATGTAGGCGTAGACCGTGCCGAGGTTGAGCATGCAGTTGGCCAGTCCGCGCGAGGCGCCCAGCTCGTCCTCGATCGCCAGCCCGCGCGTCAGCAACGACACCGCCGTCGCCTGGTTTCCCGCCATGGCGTGGGAAACGCCCATGTTGCTCAGCACCTGCGCCTGGCCCCGTCGGTCACCGACCTCCTGGTAGAGCGAGAGCGCCTGCCCGGAGTACTCCAGCGACTTCTCGTTGTCCCCCATGCACCAGAGCAGCATCGAGTGGCTGCGCATCAGTGCGGCCTGGCCGTGGATGTCGTTGTCCGCCAAGGAAGCACGCAGCCCGAACTCCGCGACCAGCCGCCAGTCGGCGTCGTTGCGGGAGTGCCGGAAGAAGCTCGTCAGGTACGCGGCGAGGTGCCACGCGACCCGCTGCGGCCCGTTGTCCGCGGCGAACACGATCGCCGCGATGAGGTTGGGCAGCTCGGCCTCCATCCACGCGTGGGAGTCGAGCAGCCCCGTCAGCTCCTGCTCGACGACCCGCGTGCTGTGCTCCACAGCGGGCAGGTAGTACAGCTCAGGGGTGATCAGGCTCGCCGCCCTCGCGCAGTTGATCACGTAGGAGACGAGAAGCCTTTCCCTCGCGGCGGCACGATCCGCAGCCGCATCCTCCACTGTGGACTGTTGCTGGGCGAACAGCCGCACGAGGTCGTGGAACTGGTAGCGGCCGGGCGCGTGCTCGTGCACCAGGCTCGCCGAGACCAGCCGGTCGAGCAGTCCGGACGCGTGCTCGACGTGGACGTCGGCGAGCGCCGCTGCGGTGTGCGCGGTCACGTCCGGCCCCGGTTGCAGGGCCAGCGCGCGGAAGAACCGCCGGAGCTCTGTGTCCAGTGAGGTGTAGGACAGCGCGAAGGTCGCACGGATGGCGGCCTGCTCGTCCTCCTCCACCGCGAGCACCGCGAGCCGATCCCCGTCCCGGAGCTGGCGCACGTACTCGCTGAGCGCCGTGCGGCTCTGCCCCGCGAGGTTCGCCCCCGCGATCCGCAGCGCGAGCGGGAGGTTGCCGCACAGGCTCGCCAGCTCCTCCCCCGCCGCACGGTTGTCGGCAAACCGTTGTGTGCCGAGGAGATCACTGAGCAGACTCTGCGACTCGTCCGCGGCGAGCACGTCGAGGGACTCCAGCAGCGCTCCGTCGGCGGCCAGTTCCCGCAAGGTGTCGCGGCTGGTGACGAGCACCGCGCACCCGCGTTCCTCCGGCAGGAACGTGCGGACCTGGTCGGCGTTGGCGACGTTGTCCAGGACCATCAGTACCTTGCGCCCGGCGAGCTGGTGGCGCAGCATCTCGCTCTGCTCCGGCACGTCCAGCGGCACCTTGTCCGGCGCGACACCGAGCGCGCGCAGGAACCGCCCGAGCACCTGCCCCGTCGACGGCGCTGTGCCCGCGGAGTAGCCGTGCAGGTTGGCAAAGAGTTGCCCATCAGGAAAGTGCTGCTTGAGCCGGTGCGCCACCCGCACGGACAGCGCGCTCTTGCCGACGCCGGGCGGGCCGGAGAGCACGGCGAGCCGGGGGCGCTCGTGCACCAGCAGCTCGACCAGCTCCCGCCTGCCGACGAAGTCCGTGATGTCGGCGGGGAGCTGGTGGGGGACGACCTTCGCGGGTGCTTCGGCCGCGACCGCCGGCGCGGCGACGGCGGCGCTGCCGTTCAGGATCCCGTTGTGCAGCTCGCGAAGCTCGCGTCCGGGCGACACGTTCAGCTCGGCGCGCAGGGTCGCGGAGGCTGTCCGGAACGCCTCCAGCGCCTCGGCCTGCCGCTCGCAGCGGTACAGCGCCACCATCAGCTGACCCCAGAACCGTTCCCGCAGCGGGTGTTCCGCGGTGAGGGCGCGCAGCTCGGCGATCACCTCGCGGTGCCGTCCCAGGCGCAGGTCGGCGTCCAGCCGATGCTCCAGCACCACGAGCAGCTCGGCTTTGATCGCGGCGATCTCGTTGTCCGCCAAGGACTCCGAGTCGATGTCGGAGAGGACCTGTCCGCGCCACAACGCCAGCGCCTCGCGCAGCAGCCTGATCTCCTCCACCGCGTCGCTCGCCCGCGTCGCCGCGGCGGCCAGGTCGCGGAAGCGGTCCAGGTCCACCTCGCCCCGCCGGATGACGTAGCCACCGGCGACCGTGCTGATCACGCCCTCGTCGCCGAGCAGCCGCCGCAACCGGCCGATGTGGATGTGGATGGCGTTGCGCGCCG
The DNA here is from genome assembly GCF_039537405.1 of Allokutzneria multivorans. Lineage (NCBI taxonomy): Bacteria > Bacillati > Actinomycetota > Actinomycetes > Pseudonocardiales > Pseudonocardiaceae > Allokutzneria > Allokutzneria multivorans. The sequence continues at coordinate 337,697 of NZ_BAABAL010000005.1, forward strand.
TCGCGGGCGGCTTGTCGCCCCACAGGATGTCGATCAGGTCGCTGGGGCCCAACGGCCTCGGCGCGCGCAGCAGCAACCCGGCGAGCAGGGTGCGCAGCTTGGCCGCCTGGATCGGCCTGACCTCGCCGTCGACGACGACTTCGAGGGCGCCGAGCACGCGGAACTCGATGGTCATGACGCACCGTCCAGCAGCGCTCGCACCGTGGCGGCGCTGTGCACGCCCATCTCGGTGAACATGACCTCGGCCAGCCGCCACTGCTCGCGCGCCGACTCCACCTCGCCCGTCTCGTGCAGCAGCAGACCGAGCACGTGCATCGCCTCCGCCTGGCGAATCCGGATGCCGTGCTCCCGCGCCTGCTCGACCGCGGTCCGCGCGTAGGCGATGGCCTGGCCGGTCGTCTTGGCGCGCAAACCCGTCCTGGCCAGCCCGATCGCCGCGTCCACCTCGTGCCGAACGAACCCCGCCCGCCGCGCCGCGTTCATCGCTTCGCGGTAGCTCGCGCGCGCCTGCGCCAGCTCGCCCAGCGCCAGGTGCGCGGAGCCGATGGCGATCGTCACGGCGGCGTTGCCCCACTTGTCGATCTCGCTGACCAGCTCCCGGCCCCTGAGCGCCTCGCGCATGGCGCCCGGCCCGTCGCCCTCGGTGGCCAACAGCTCGGCGAACCCGACGTGCGCGAGCGCTTCTGCCTGGTGCAGGCCCAGTTCCGCGCAGCGCTCGATCGCCTCCCGCACCGCGGCACGGGCTCCGGTGAAGTCGCCGAGCTGGTAGCGCGCGCTGGACAGGTTCGCCAGGTGGTTGGCGTAGCTGTCCCACGCCCCCTGCTGCTCAGCGAGCCGCATGCCCGCCTCGTGGTGCTCGGCCGCCTCGTGGAAGTGGCCCAGCTCCTGGTGGGCGAGTCCGAGGTTGCCCCTGGTGTTCGCCTCCTGGTGGCGAGCCTGGATGTCCTGGTAGATCCGCAACGCCCGGTGCAGGTGCTCGATGGCCTGGACGTTGTCGCCCAGCTCCCAGTGCACTCCGGCGCAGTTGTTGAGGATGTTGCCCAGCTCCAGCGAGGAGGCGCTCTGGTCAGCGGCGGCCAGCGCCTTGTCGTACTCCGCGAGCGCCCCGCGCGGGTCACCGCTGATCCAGGTCAGGTGGGCCAGATGCGAGTGCATGGTCGAGACCGCGTCGCTGTTGTCCACCGCGATGGCGGTGGCCAGTCCGCGCTCAGCGATCTCCCGGCAGTCCACGTTGTGCCCCTTGCTCAGCAGGTAGGTCCACAACACATCGACGAACTGCCAGAGGTGTTCGTTCCGTCCTCTTCGCGCGGCCAGCGCGACGACCGCCCGCAGGTTCGCCCGCTCGTCCTCCATCCACGCCTCGGCCCCGGCGCGGTCACCGAACGGGGCGCCGATGCGCACGTGCTCGGGGAGCTTGGCGGTGTAGGCCCGCAGGGGCAGCAGCGTCCGCGCCGTCCCCGCCGCAAAGAGGTGCCAGTCCAGCAGTCGGCTGACCGCCGCGTCGATCTCCTCCGCGCGCTCCTCCGCCATCGCCTGCTCCGCCGCGTAGGCCCGCAGCAGATCGTGGAACTGGAAGCGGTCGTTCTGGTGCCGCTGCACGAGGTTCGCCGTCGCCAGCTCGTCGAGCAGCGCGATTGCTCCGTCCACTGTGGAATCGAGCAGTGACGCGGCCGCCCACGCCGTGAAGTCCGGCCCCGGCACGAGCCCCAGCAACCGGAACACCCGCCGCGCTTCGTCCGACAACGTGGCGTAGGACATCGCGAACGCCGCGCGGACCGCCGACTGCTCATCCCCGTCCACCGTCAGCGCCGACAGCACGTCACCTCCGCGCACCTCGTCGACGTAGGCGCGGACCGTGCACCCCTGCTGCGCGATGTTCGCTCCGGCGATGCGCAGCGCCAGCGGCAGGCTCCCGCACAGCCGCACCAGCTCTTCGCTCGCCTCCGGATCGTCGCGCACCACCCCGCCCGCGAACTCAGCGAGCAGCGCGAGCGAATCCCCTTGCGGCAGAACCGAAAGCACGACCGCTTCGACCCGCTCGTGCTCGATCAGCTCGCGCAGCACCCCCCGGCTCGTGACCACGACCGCGCACCCACCCGTCTCCGGGATCAGCGGCAGCACCTGCTCCGCGTCGATCGCGTTGTCCAGCACCAGGAGCACTCGCCGGTCGGACAGCTCCGAGCGCAACATCGCCGACTGCTCGTCGACCGTCGCGGGCACCCTGTCCGTCGGCACACCCAGCGCTCGGAGGAAACGCGCCAGCACCTGCCCCGGCGTCGGCCTCGCGTTGGCCGAGTACCCGTGCAGGTTCACGTGCAGCTGGCCGTCCGGGAACCGCTGCTTCAACCTGTGCGCGACCCGCACCGCGAGCGCCGTCTTGCCCACCCCCGGTGGCCCCGACACCACCACGAGCTGCATGCCCTCGTCGAGCAACCCCACGATGCGGCCGAGCAACTCCTCCCTGCCGACGAAGTCGCTGATGTCCCCCGGAAGCTGTTGCGGCACAACGGCTGCGCTTCGCGGCACCGCATTCGCCTGCGCCACGTCGCCGACCAGCATCGCCCGGTGCAACGCCCGCAGCTCCGCGCTCGGCGTGGCCCCCAGCCGCTCCTTCAGCGCGCTCGCGAGGTCCCTGAACGCCATCAGCGCTTCCGCCTGCCGTTCCGAGCGGTAGAGCGCCAGCATGTACTGCCCCCAGAAGCGTTCCCTGACCGGGTGGTCCGCCACCAGCGCGCGCAGTTCGCCCACCAGCTCGCGGTGCTTGCCCAGCTCCAGGTCCGCGTCGACCCGCTGCTCCACCACGTCAAGCAGCTCGTCCTTGAGCTGGTCGATCTCGTTGGCGTGCAAGGAAACCGAGGGAACGTCCGCCAGAACCGCCCCCCGCCACAACGACAAGGCCTCGCCCAGCAGCCTCGCCCTCGTGCTCTTCGACGTCGACTTCGCCCTGCGCACCAGTTCGTGGAAGCGCACCAGGTCGATCCGCTCCGTCGCGAGCACGTAGCCCCCGCCCACCGTCGCGATCACGTCCTCGCCCAGCAGCTTCCGCAGCCTCGCGATGTGCGTCTGCAGGGCGTTTCGCGCCGTCGTCGGCGGCTCGTCCCCCCACAGCACGTCCAGGAGTTCCCCCACGCTCACCGCGCGCCCCGCGTGCAGCAGCAGCGCCGCCAGCACCACCCGCTGCTTGCCCGCCCGCACCGGCACCGCTCGCCCGTCGACCAGCACCTCCAGCGAGCCGAGCACCCTGAACTCAACCGTCATCGCGCCCGCTCATCGCACTTGGCCCAGCAGCTCCCGCACCTCGTCGCCCTCCGGCATGCCCATCTCCGCGAACATCGCATGCGCCCGCTCCCAGTGCACCCGCGCCCCGTCCCGCTCGCCCGACACCCACAAAGCTTGCCCGATAACCCGAAGCGTCCGCGCCTCCCACACCCTGTGCCGGAGCACTCGGTGCCGCGCAACTGCCCGTTCGCCGTCACTTCAGCCCTGAACGACCCGTTCAGTGCGTTCAACGCACCAAATGAGCCGTTGAGGCAGATCGCCTGCGGCCCACTCATCCGCCACCGCGACGTACCCAATGTGGCATTTGTTTCGCCAGACGTAACCAATGCCGCATTGGGTACGCCTCCGCCACGGGCTGTGCGGGGGTTTGGGGGTCTTGAAGACGGGGGAACTCGGCCTAGCTGGCGGAGTGCGGTCGTGTCGGGGGCTAGCGAGCGTGGCCTTGAGAGCGGTGGTCAGCAGCGGACGGTGCTGTCGAGGCCATTGATCTTCCAGTTGCCATTCTCAGGCACGGGCGAGGCAAACGACGTGCCACTGGACGTAGCTGGCGCGCATCTCGGGCGAGCCATGCTGAGGTCCCGCACGCTGCTGAGCGGAAGCATCACGCGCAGCGTCGCCGGGCACTCGCTTCCCTTACCGGCTCGTCCGCCACGACCACGCCGTCAACGATGACCTCAAGCGAGCCGAGCACCTTGAACTCGACGGTCATCGCGCAACACCTCGTCGCGCGCGGTGCACGGCTGTCCTCATGACTGTCCCCCTCGTCGTTCACGACACGCCGACCGCGAGATCTCTCCCCAGAGTCGCGGCGGCCTCTCCACACACACCTCTATTACATGGCGGCGTCCTGAGCATCGCGCCTGGTGAGGCGCTGCGACGTGGAGTAGGCGTTCTTTGGGGCATTGACCAGAACGGGACCGTCGAGTCAGCCTGCTCGGGGCACTCAAAGCGACCCCGCGTTATCGCCCTGTCACCATGTGCCACTAACGTGTTCCGCACCACAGGGGCAACCTGCCCATAGTGACGAACGTCCCCCTACCGGCCGTCCCGCGCTCGGCGGCCGGACTCCCGGCGTTCATCACCGGTCCATCCCGAGCGCCTAGCGTCCGAGCTGTCGACGCCGTTCCAGGAGGTGGCTGTGCAGGCATTCCGTCGCATCGCGGTTCTTGTGCTGACGATCGCCGGAGTGCTCGCGAGTGCCACCGCGCCAAGCATCGCCGCACCGCGCGTCAAGCCGCTTCCCCAAGCGCACGCGCACAACGACTACGAGCACAAGCGCCCGCTGTTCGACGCGCTGGACAACGGCTTCACCAGCGTTGAGGCCGACATCTACCTGGTGAAGGGCGCTCTGCTCGTCGGGCACGACGTCGGCGATCTACGGCCGGACCGCACTCTTCAGTCGCTGTACCTGGAGCCGCTGCGCAAGCGCGTCCTCGACAACGGCGGCAAGGTCCATCCCGGTCGTCCCGGTCTCTTCCAGCTGCTCATCGACCTCAAGAACACCGGCGCGGCCACCTACGCAGAGTTGGACAAGGTGCTGCGTTCGCCGCGCTACGCCTTCATGTTCAGCCAGTACATCGCGGGCAAGGTCGTTCACAGTGCCGTTGACGTGGTGGTTTCCGGAGATCGGCCGCGAGAGCTGATGAGCGGCCAGCGCCACCGTTTCGCCTTCTACGACGGTCGGATGACCGACCCGGCGGACCTCGGTCCCGGCTCGGACGCCAAGCTCGCGGCTCTCGTTTCCGACAACTGGACGAAGCTGTTCACCTGGAACGGCGCCGGGCAGATGCCCACGGCGGAGAAGGCGAAGCTTCGGAACATCGTGGCCAAGGCGCACGAGGCCGGACAGCGAGTGCGGTTCTGGGCGACGCCGGACGCGCCCGGCCCGCAACGCGAGGCCGTTTGGCGAGAACTCGTCACCTTTGGAGTGGATCACCTCAACACCGACGACCTGAGCGGACTGCGAGCGTTCCTCACCAGGGGCTGACGGGGATGTACTCCCACCCTCTCGCAGGGCTTCACCCACGTGACCCAGAACTCACCGTCGGTAATTGATCCCGGGCGGGAAACGCCCCGGTAACGGTGCCCCAAGCTGGTTAAACCCTCCGCATCGCTGAATCCCCCCTCGGCGTTACCGTGATGACGGTCACACCCCGAGACGTTTGGGTTGGCCCCAGCGGTTACGTACGGTCGCTTCTCGGTTGGCCCCGAAACCCAACCGACGCAGTGCCGGAGACCTGACGCGCCAAATCCTGTCCAACAGGTCCCCGGTCAACGACCCCGAGCGGAAAGCACTTCTGGACAGGAGCGTGAGAGCACTCCCGGGCGTCCCGAGCGCCCTAGGGGTGAAGCCGGTCCCCCGACCGGCCGGGCACTCCCCGACAGGGCCCGAACCCGACAGCTCACTCGCAGGTGCGGTAGGAGAGAGAGAAATGACTTCTTACCGAGGCAAGCACCGCAAGCAGTCCACCACCGGTCGCAACGTGGCTCGCCTGGCTGTCGCCGGCGCCGTGGCCGCAGCGCCATTCGTCGTGACCGCAGGCACCGCCTCGGCCGCTCCCAACTGGGAAGCCCTCGCCAAGTGCGAGAGCGGCGGCAACGCAAGCATCAACTCCGGCAACGGCTACTACGGTGCCTACCAGTTCGACAGCGGCACCTGGCGCGCGAACGGCGGCGGACAGTACGCGCCCAACGCCCACCAGGCCACCCTGGCCCAGCAGACCGAGATCGCCCAGCGGCTCTACGACAAGCGCGGCGCCACGCCGTGGCCGGGTTGCTCCAAGAAGACCGGCTGGGCGAACGGCGGCGGTGGCGGCGGTGCCGTCAAGTCGAAGCCCGTCTCCAAGGTGACCAAGAAGGCTGCTCCGAAGCCGGCCGCGACCCCCGCGCCCGCCGCTGCTCCGGTGCAGACCAAGAACGGTGCCGACTACACCGTTGCCGCTGGCGACACGCTGTCCAAGATCGCCTCGGCGCAGAACGTCGAAGGCGGCTGGCAGGCCGTGTTCGAGCGCAACAAGGACGTCATCAAGGACGCGAACCTCATCTTCGTCGGGCAGCAGCTCGACCTGAAGTGACGTTTGTCCTGGTGAAAGGCCCTGACCAGCAATGGTCGGGGCCTTTCGCGTGTCCAGGAGCCCGTCCCGCACGTGGTTGAGCTGAAGACTCCGGTCACGGCGCCGCCGAGGGTCGGGGTGTCTTCAAGACCACCGAACCCCTCTGTTGATCATCCTTAACCACCGCAAACCCGGTGTCCTGGCAAACCGAACGATGCGTCAAAGCCCGCTAGGGGCAGTTGACCCATTCTTCGGTGCCGTCGTCGAAGAGCTGGCGCTTCCAGATGGGCAGCCGTAGCTTGACCTCATCGACGAGATCAGCGCACGCGACGAACGCCTCACGGCGGTGGGCGGCCGAAACCGCGCACGCCAGGGCGGAGTCACCGATCCCGAGATCGCCGATGCGGTGGCTGACCGCGAGCGCGTGGACCTTCGGGTGCCGCGCGGCCACGTCGGCGGCGACCTCAGCGATCACCGACGAAGCGCTCGGGTGACCGGAGTACTCCAGCTCGCGCACTCCGCGACCGCCATCGTGGTCGCGGACAACGCCGGAGAACGTGACAACGGCGCCCGCCACACGGCTCTCCACCAAAGCGGCGTGTTCGGCGACGTCCAACGGCGTCTCCGTCACCACCGCACGCAGCACCTGAGCCGTGGAGCCGGACGCGGGCGCGTGATCGCCGCCGCGAATCTGGTCGACGGCGTGGTCGAGAACGCCATCGAGCACCGCGAGACCGTCGCGGACACCACCGGTCGAGCCGGGCAGGTTGACCACGAGGGTCCGGCCAGCGACTCCGGCGATGCCACGGGACAGCACGGCGGTCGGCACCTTCGGCAGACCTTGCGCGCGGATCGCGTCCGCGAGGCCGGGGATCTCGTAGTCCAGCACTGAGCGCGTCGCCTCGGGCGTGCCGTCGGTCGGCGAAATGCCGGTGCCGCCCGTGGTGATCACGACGTCCACCCCGTCAGCCACGGCCGCGCGGAGTGCGGTGGCGACCGGATCGCCGTCGGGCACGACGACGGGTGCAGGTACCTCGTAGCCCTTCGCGCTCAGCCAGGATTCGATGACCGGCCCGGTCTTGTCGGCGTAGACACCGGCCGAGGCGCGGTTCGACGCCACGACCACCCGAGCCGTCCGCGTGCTCATCGGTCCTCCGGACGCGTCCACAGGCCGGTCTTGCCGCCTTCCTTGCGCTCGACGCGCACGCCGTCGAGGGTCGCGGCGGGATCGACGGCCTTCACCATGTCGTGCAGCGTGAGACCGGCGACGGTGACAGCGGTCAACGCCTCCATCTCCACGCCGGTGCGGTCGGTGGTGCGCACGGTCGCGGTGATCCGAACCGAAGAGCCCTCCGCGTGCAGGTCGAGCACCACGCCGGACAACGCGATCGGATGGCACAGCGGCACGAGGTCGGGGGTGCGCTTGGCGCCCATGATCCCGGCGATCCTGGCGGTGGCCAGCGCGTCGCCCTTGGGCAGGCCGTCGCGGCGCAGCAGCGAGACGACCTCCTCGGTGGTGCGCAGCACGCCCGAGGCGACCGCGAGCCGCGCGACCGCCTGCTTGCCGGACACGTCGACCATCCGCGCCGCCCCGGCCGAGTCGACGTGGGTCAGCTCCTCCGCCACGCGCTCTAGCCCTTCGCCCGCACCGCCGCGGCGCGAACGGCCTCGGCGACCGCGGGAGCGACGGCGTTGTCGAACACGCTCGGCACGATGAACGAGGCGTTGATCTGGCTCGGTTCGACTACGTCGGCGATGGCGTTCGCGGCGGCGACGAGCATGTCATCGGTGATCGTGCGCGCGTGGGCGTCGAGCAGGCCCCGGAAGACACCGGGGAAGGCCAGCACGTTGTTGATCTGGTTCGGGTAGTCGCTGCGGCCCGTTGCCACGACGGCCGCGTGCTTCTGCGCCTCCAGCGGGTCGATCTCCGGGTCCGGGTTGGCCAGCGCGAAGACGATGGCGTTCTCCGCCATGGTGGCGACCTGCTCCTCACCGAAGAGGTTGGGGGCGGAGACGCCGATGAAGACGTCCGCGCCCACCAGCGCCTCGTGCAGGGTGCCGCTCATCTTCTGCGAGTTGGTGTTCTCCGCGATCCAACGCAGGTTCTCGTCGACCAGGCCCTCGCGCTCGGTGTGCACGATGCCGTCGATGTCCACCGCGACGATGTCGCCCGGCTTCTGCTTGAGCAGCAGGCGGATGATCGCCGAGCCCGCCGCACCGACGCCGCAGACGGCGATGCGGCAGTCCTCGATGTCCTTGCCGACCACGCGCAGGGCGTTGCGCAGCGCGGCGAGCACCACGATGGCAGTGCCGTGCTGGTCGTCGTGGAAGACCGGGATGTCCAGCTTCTCGCGCAGCCTGGCCTCGATCTCGAAGCAGCGCGGGGCGGCGATGTCCTCGAGGTTGATGCCGCCGTAGACCGGGGCGATCAGCTCGACGGTGCGGATGATCTCCTCGGTGTCCTGGGTGTCCAGGCAGATCGGCCAGGCGTCGACGCCTGCGAACTTCTTGAACAGCACCGCCTTGCCCTCCATCACCGGGAGGGCGGCGGCCGGGCCGAGGTTGCCGAGACCGAGCACGGCGGAGCCGTCGGTGACCACGGCGACGGTGTTGCGCTTGATGGTCAGCCTGCGCGCGTCCTCCGGGTTGGCCGCGATGGCCTGGCAGACCCTGGCGACACCGGGCGTGTAGGCGCGGGACAGGTCGTCACGGTTGCGCAGCGCGACCTTGGAGGAGATCTCCAGCTTGCCGCCGAGGTGCATCAGGAACGTGCGGTCGGAGATCTTGCGGACCTTCACGCCCGGCAGCACCGACAGCGCGTCGGTGATCACGGTGGCGTGGTCACCGGAGAGCGTGTTGCAGGTGATGTCCACGACGACGCGGTCGGAGTGCGACTCGACGACGTCGAAGGCCGTGATCACACCGCCGACCTTGCCGATGGAGCTGGTGAGGTCACCAGCGGCGCTCGCCGACGGCGGCGCCTCGACACGCACGGTGATCGAATATCCCGGCCCCGGAACCGGCATTGCACCCTCCCCGGTCAGTGCTGCTCAGCGGTGCGCACAGCCTAGACCTCGGATGAATCCGGTACGCGCACGGCTCGGAAAGCCGGGGAGGGCGGGCGGCCTACTTGTTGATGACCGTGACCGGGTGCTCGTAGTGCACGCCCTCGGCGGGGAAGGTGACCTCGCCGAACGGGGACTGCGCGCCCTGGGTGTGGCTGGCGAGCTCGCTGACCGGGTGGTGCCCGTCGGCGGTCTCGCCGGGCCAGGTCGGGTCGATGCGCTCGGGGCGGCGGGCGGCCTTGGCCACGGCTCCTCCTCTACTCGGGAAATACCCGCTCAGTGTGCCTGATCGCACGCGGGCCCGACGCGCGGCCATAGGCAGCGAAATCATCGGCATATAACGTGGGACCGATGTCCGGTCACTCTCTCGTCGACTGGCTGCGCGCGCAGGACGAGCAGGTTCTCGTCGAGCTGCTGCGAGCGCGCCCGGACCTGGCGACCCCGCCCCCCGCCGACAGCAGCGTGCTGGCGACCAGAGCAGGCATGCGCGCGTCGGTGGTGCGCGCGTGCGAGGACCTGGACGCCCTCACGCGCACCGTGCTCGACGCGCTGGCGATCGCCGGGGCCGACACCGAGCCGCAGCCGTTGACCAGGATCAACCGTTTGATGGGCAAGGGCGTGCCCGCGGCCCGCACCAAGGAGGCCGTGCACCGGCTGCGCGAGCTGGCCGTGGCGTGGGGGCCGGACACCGCGCTGAGCATCGTGCCCGCCGCGACGGAGGTCATCTCGCAGTTCCCCGGCAACCTCGGCCGCGCCGTCCCCCAGCTCGACGAGATGGACCTGCCGGAGGTGCTGACGGAGCTGGACCCGGCCGAGCGCAGGCTGCTGGAGACGCTCGCGGCCGGACCGCCGATCGGCCGCACGAAGGACGCCGGGCGGGCCGTGCCGCTGGAGCGCGCGGAGAGCCCGGTGCAGAGCCTGATGGCGCGCGGCCTGCTGGTGCGCAGGGACAACGAGACGGTGGAGCTGCCCCGCCAGCTCGGCCTGCTGCTGCGCGGCGACCGGCCGATGGGCCAGGTGCAGGTGTCGCAGCCGGAGCTGAACGTCACCGGACGCAGTGTGTCCACTGTGGACTCCACTGCGGCCGGTGCCGCGCTGGAGCTGTTGCGGCACCTGGAGGGCCTGATCGCGCTCTGGTCGGCCGAGCCGCCGGGTGTGCTGCGCGCGGGCGGGCTCGGCGTGCGCGAGCTGCGCCGCGTGGCCAAGGAGCTGGAGATCGAGGAGGAGCGGGCGACGCTGCTCGTCGAGCTGGCGGTGGACTCCGACCTCATCGACAACAGCGGTGGCGGCGAGCCGGAGTGGGTCCCGACGACGCACGTCGAGCCGTTCCTGGCCGCCGCGCCGGACCAGCAGTGGGCGACGCTGGCGGTGGGCTGGCTGGAGCTGCCGAGGCTGCCCGCGCTCGCCGGGCGCCGGGACGACCGCGACAAGCTGCTCAGCCCGCTCTCCAACGACCTCCGCCGCCCGAACGCGGTGCGCGAGCGGCACCGGGTGCTCGGTGTGCTCGCGGAGCTGCCCGCGGGCTCCTGCGTCGGCAGCGCCGAAGACCTCGTCGCGGCGCTGGCCTGGCGCGCGCCCGCGCGGGGTGGGCGGATGCGCGACGACCTCGTGCGCTGGATCGTGGCCGAGGCGACCGCGCTGGGCATCGTCGCGCTCGGCGGCCTGTCGACGGCCGGGGCGGCACTGCTCAACGAGGGCCCCGGCGAGGCCGCCAAGCGGATGCTGGACTCGCTGCCCGAGCCGATCGACCACGTCCTCGTGCAGGCGGACCTGACAGTGGTGGCGCCCGGCAGGCTCGAACCGGAGCTCGCCGCCGACATCGCGGCGGTCGCGGACGTGGAGTCGGCGGGTGGGGCGACCGTCTACCGGATCACCGAGAAGACGGTGCGGCGCGCGCTGGACGGCGGGCGCTCGGCGGCGGAGCTGCACGAGCTGTTCGCGAAGCGCTCGCGCACGCCGGTCCCGCAGTCGCTGAGCTACCTGATCGACGACATCGCCAGGAAGCACGGCCAGCTGCGCGGCGGCCAGGCCGGGTCCTTCCTGCGCTGCGACGATCCCGCGCTGATCGCCGAGGTCCTGGCCAACCAGGACATCGCGCGGCTGGAGCTGCGCCGGATCGCACCGACGGTGCTGATCAGTCCGCTGGCGTTGCTTGAGGTGCTCGAAGGGCTGCGCGACAGCGGCTACGCGCCCGCGGCGGAGGGGCCGGACGGCGCCGTCGTCGACCTGCGCCCGGCGGGGCACCGCATCCCCGGCAGGCCGCAGGGCACGAGGCGGTTGTTCTCCCCCAGCCGCCCGAGCGTGGAGCAGCTGGCCTCGGTGGTGCGGATGATCCAGGCGGGCGACCGGGCGGCGGAGGCGCCGCGCGGGGCCGCGGTCTCCACCTCGGTGCTCGGGACCGCCGCCACGGTGGCGCTGCTGCAGAAGGCGGCGGCCGAGGGCCGGATGGTGTGGATCGGCGTCGTGGACTCGCACGGCACGGCGAGCCAGCAGATGGTCACGCCGGTGCGCGTGGCCGGAGGCGTGCTCGACGCCTTCGACGCCGTGCTCGACATGGTGTGCCGGTTCCCCCTCCACCGGATCACCTCGACGGCACTCGCGGAGGACTGACCGGCCCCTCGGTGATCATCGTCCACTTTGGAGTGACTTCACCCGGGGCGAAACTTCTCTAGTTATCAACGCTCCGGCAGTGTCCACAGTGGACTTAATACGTGTCATTCACGCCATTAGCTGGCACAACCGGGTAGTTGCCCGACGTCCCTCCATTGTGGTCGGTCTGTACCCGTTGTGATGCCCCGTTCAGCCCTAACGTGGTGGGTGGCTGCGCTCACTCGCCCCACACGGGTGCCGCACGCCGGAATCGGACAGTGCCCGGCTGTGCCCTCGTGGCCCGGCCACATCTAGGAGGAACCCCGAAAATGCCCATCAGCAGGTTGGCGCGCAGATTCGCAACGGTGACCGCGGCGGTTGCCATGTCGGTCTTCTTCATGTCCGCGGGTTACGCCGGCGCCACCACGGTGGACGCCGACGTTGACGCGAAGGTCGGCGCGAACGTCGGCGTCGGGGTCAGGCTGCCGGTCAAGGTCGGCGTCGGTGTCGGCGTTGGCGGCCCGATCCGCGTCGGTGTCGGCGTGAAGGCCCCGGTCAAGGTCGGCGTCGGTGTCGGCGTCGGTGGCCCGATCCGCGTCGGTGTCGGCGTGAAGGCCCCGATCAAGGTCGGCGTCGGCGCGGGTGTCGGCGTCGGTGTCGGCGCGGGCGTTGGCGTCGGCGCGAACCTCGGCGTCAAGGTCAAGCTGCCGATCAAGGTCGGCATCGGCATCGGCGCGAAGGTCGACGCTGACGTCGACGCGGGTGTCGGCGTCGGCGTGGGCGCCGGTCGCTCCGCCGCCCCGAAGCTCGTCGACGCCAAGGTCGACGCGAAGGTGGACGCCGCTGCCGGTGTCCGCGTCTCCGCCGCTGATCTGAAGGTCAAGCTGGCCGCCAAGGTCGACGCCAAGGTCGACGTGGCCGCGGCCGTGAAGCTCGACAAGATCGGCGCGTGCGTCAGCGCCCCGAGCATCGGCGCCTCCGCGTCGGCGAACCCGGCCGTCAAGGTCGGCGGCGGTGGCATCCTCGGCGCCCTGAGCATCAAGCCGAAGATCACCGGTCTGAACGCCTGCGTCGGCATCGGCTGATCCAGCGCACCAGCACTGAAGCGGGAGCCCCGGTCATCGACCGGGGCTCCCGCTTTGTGCGTCTGCTGTTCGGGTGCGTCAGGCGCCCACGGTCATCCACTGCCGCATCGCGTGCTCGACCAGGGTGATCAGCGCGTGCTTGGTGGACTCCTTTGTGCGGGCGTCGCAGGTGACGATCGGGATGGAGTCGTCGATCGTGAGCGCGTCGCGGACGTCCTCGATGCGGTGGTGCAGCATGCCGTCGAAGCAGTTGAGCGCGACGATGTAGGGCAGCTGGCGGTCGTCGAAGAAGTCGATGGAGGCGAAGGCGTCGGCGAGCCTGCGGGTGTCGACGAGCACGACGGCGCCGATGGCCCCGCGCACGAGGTCGTCCCACATGAACCAGAACCGGTGCTGGCCGGGCGTGCCGAACAGGTACAGGATCAGGTCCTGGTCCAGCGAGACGCGGCCGAAGTCCATCGCCACGGTCGTGGTGACCTTGCCGGGAGTCGCCGAGAGGTCGTCGACCCCGACGCTGGCCTCGGTCATCACGGCTTCGGTTGTCAGCGGAACGATCTCCGAGACCGAACCGACGAACGTCGTCTTCCCCACACCGAAGCCACCGGCGACCACGATCTTCGCCGAGGTCGTGGCCTGCCGGGTGTCCGGCGTGTGGGGGTTAGAGCCTGCGGAGGCCACTCAGCACCCTTTCGAGGAACCCGAGGGACGGCCGGTCCCCCATGACCAAGCCGCTCTGGTGGATCATGACGAGGCCGAGGCCCGCCATGTCACCGATCAATACGCGTACCACGCCCAGTGGCAAACGCAAGTGCGCGGCGACTTCTGCAACCGATCGGGTCTCCAGGCAGAGCCCGCAGATCGACCTGTGCTCTGGAAGCACGGCGGCGTCCCGTTCCCGGCCGCGGTCGCTGGTGGAGATCAGCGCCTCGATGGCCAGGTCGTAGTCGGGCCGCGTGCGCCCGCCGGTCCGTGTGTAGGGCCGGACCAGCGAACCGGACTCGGTGAACGGGTCGGGTTCGTGCACCACCTGCTGCGCGGGCACGGAGGGGATCGGCGACTCGTCCACCGCTCCGCCGCCGAACAGGTCCGCGCCGGGGCCGCCGAACAGGCCGGTCCCGCCGAGGCCGTCGCGCGGCGACATCAGCGGGGGCTCCTGCGGCGCCGCGCCGGCACCCTCGCGCTCGTCCTCGGGTTCGTCGTAGCGGAATCCACCCAGCGCCCACTCCCGGTAGTCGAAGCGGTCACTGGAGAACCCGGGTCCCGTCGTCATCGCGACCTCACCCCACCCGACTCCTCACTTACCTGCGCACGACGCCCTGCAGCTGCGCCCGCAGCTCCGGCGTGAGCTGCTGGCCGACCCGGTCCACGAGCAGGGTCATCTCGTAGGCGACCAGGCCGATGTCGCAGTTCGGCGCCGCGAGCACGGACAGGCAGGCGCCGTTGCTGATCGACATGAGGAACAGGTAACCCCGCTCCATCTCCACCACGGTCTGTGCGACGTTGCCCGCCTCGAAACACCGTGCCGCTCCCTGGGTGAGGCTGACCAAACCGGACGACACCGCGGCGAGCTGTTCCCCGCGATCGCGCGGCAGGCCCTGGGACGCGGCGAGCAGCAGGCCGTCCGCCGAGACCACGACCGTGTGGGCGACGCCCGGGACCCTGCGCACGAAGTCGGTGATCAACCAACCGAAGGTGCCAGGCTGCTGGACCGACTCGTTCACTGCTGCTCCTCGTCCTGACGGCCATGACCCGGGCCGGACTGCTCCGTCTGACCGCGGTCGGCGGCCAGCGTCTCAATCCTGGCATGCCGGCCTCGGCGCAGACCCTGCTGGAAGCTCGACATCCTGCCACGGACGTTGTCCGCGGTGCGAGGAGTCTGCGGGGCCCTGGTGGACGGGGCGGAGGCGGGGGCCTGCGGACGGGGTGCCGCCGAGCCCGGGATGAGCTGGGCCTTGGGCACCCGCTTCGGCAGCCCCGCCGTGGTCACGCCCTGGCCGGCCGGGCTGTTCAGCAGTGAGTTCGCCGCCTCCCAGCCCTCGTCGCCCGGGGACTGCCACACCGACTGCGGCACGCTGGGCGCCGCGGTCTCTTCGGGCTCAGCCGCACGAGCCGGCCGCTGGCGCTTGGGCAGCGCGTTCAACCGCTGCTGCTTCGGGGGCGCTTCCGGCTTCGGCTGGACGAGCGGCTCGTCGACGGTCGCGCTGAGCGCGGGCTCGCCGAGCGGCATCTCCCTGGCGGGCGCGGACTGCTGGGGCTCGGCCGCCTGGAACCACTGGGAGAGGATCTCCTCGTATATCGGCAGCCGCTCGGTCGGCGCGTCGTCGCGGGGGATCTCCCTCGGACGGATGCCGTTGCCGCCCTGCTCGGCGGCGGGGGCCTTGGCAGGGGCGGGATCGCAGGAGCCGGAGAACTCGCCGTTGAGCTCGGGCCGCTGGTCCTCGTAGCGCACCGGGGGCTGGTCGTCGCCGGGCAGCTTGGGCGGCTTGGCCGGGTCCAGTTCGCCGTCGGCCGCGACCACCTGGATGTCCAGGTCCAGCGGCGGGATGTCCTTCTTGGCGGGCTGCTCGGCTTCGGCATCGGCCACCGCGGTGCCGGTCCCGGCGGCGCCGGGCTCGGGCTCGGTGCCGTCGGCCTCGGCGAGCGCGCGCGTGACGTCGCCGACGGTCAGCGGCGGGGTGCCGCTCACGCTCGGGTAGCTCGACGCCTGGCTGGTCTCGGCCGGGGTGTGCACGAACAGCGAGTTCGTGTGGAACTCCGGCTCGGGCTGGCTCGGCTGGCTCGGCGAGCTGGGTGCGCTGGGTTGGCTGGGCTGGCTGGGTGCGCTCACCGCGGCCACGCCGGTCACGGTGCCGGTGACCGGGCCGCCGAGGGTGGCGGTGCGCGGCGGGACCGGCTGCACCAGGTCGGCCGGGATGACCACGAGCGCGGTGGTGCCGCCCTCGATGTCCTCGTTGGAGCGCAGCTTGACCTGGACCTGGTGCCGCTTGGCCAGCCTGCCGACCACGAACAGGCCCATCCTGCGGGACACCGCGACGTCGACGTCCGGCGGCTCGGCCAGGCGCTGGTTGGCCTCGCGGATCTCGCCGTCGGGCATGCCGACACCGCGGTCGGAGATCTCCACGGCCAGCTCGCCCTTGCGGGTCCGCGCGGTCCGCACGACGACCTTGGTCTGCGGGTCGGAGAAGGCGGTGGCGTTGTCCAGCAGCTCGGCGACCAGGTGCACGAGGTCGTTCACCGCGCGGCCCTGGATCGCCAGGTCGGGTGCCTGGCCGACCTGGACCCTGGCGTACTGCTCGACCTCGGAGACCGCGGCGCCGATGACGTCGGAGATCGGCACCGGCTTGGTGAGCCTGCGGGTGAGGTCGTTGCCGGAGAGCACCAGCAGGTTCTCGCTGTTGCGGCGCATCCGGGTGGCCAGGTGGTCCAGCTCGAAGAGGTTGGACAGCTGGTCGGGGTCCTGCTCGTCCTGCTCCAGCCGGTCGATCAGGTTCAGCTGCCGCTCCACCAGCGCCTGGCTGCGCCGGGAGAGGTTGACGAACATCGAGTTGACGTTGTCGCGCAGGATCGCCTGCTCGGCGGCCAGCCGGACGGCCTCGCCGTGCACCGCGTCGAAGGAGCGGGCCACCTGGCCGATCTCCTCGGTGGTGTGCACGGGCACCGGGGCCACGGCGATCTTGGACGCCGCGGTCGGGTTCGGCGCGGCGAGGATCTTCTCGACGGCGTCGGGCAGCTGGTGGTCGGCGACGGCGAGCGCGGTCTTGCGCAGCACGCGGAGCGGGCGCAGCAGGGACCGGGCGACGAACAGCGCCAGGATGACCGCGAGGGCGAGGGCGCCGAGCACCAGCGCGGAGTCGCGGACGGCGTTGGTGCTGGCCGTGGTGGCCAGGCTGGAGCTGTCCTCGCGCAGCTGCTCCAGCAGCTTGGACTCTACATCGTAGATCAGGTTCACGGTCAGCGTCGCCGCGACGTCCCACTGCTCGGGGGTCGCGGTGAGCTGCTGGCCTGCCTCGGCGTTCTGCAGCGCCGATTCCTCGATGTTGTTGGCGACGTCGACGATGAAGCCGGTCACCATGTCGTCGAAGAGCCTGCGCTGCTCGGAGGTCGCGGCCTTGCGGAAGTCGTTGCGCGCGGCCTGCAGCTCGGCGTCGACGGCGAGCAGCTGGCGCAGCTGGCCGGGCGCGAACTTCTTCTGCTGCAACGCATCCAGCAGGATCGCCCGCTTGCGC
Source organism: Allokutzneria multivorans (assembly GCF_039537405.1). Lineage (NCBI taxonomy): Bacteria > Bacillati > Actinomycetota > Actinomycetes > Pseudonocardiales > Pseudonocardiaceae > Allokutzneria > Allokutzneria multivorans. The sequence continues at coordinate 354,994 of NZ_BAABAL010000005.1, forward strand.
GAGGTCTGCTCCTTGACCCTGGACACCGAGAGCACGCTGCCCTGCAGGTTCATCAGGGCCGGGTTGTCGGTCTGGGCGAGGCCGAGCTCGGTCAGCGAGAGCAGCTCGTCGATGGACTCGCTGTAGGAGCGCAGCAGCGCTTCCTCGGGGTAGCGGGAGTCCGGGCCCTGGACCGCCTGGCGGAGCTTGGTGAGCCGGTCCAGCTGCTGGGCGGCCTTGTCGTAGATCGCGGCGTGGCCGGGGGCCAGCTCCGGGCCGAGCTCCTTGACCTGCTTGCGGAACTCGTCGACCGAGTCGACGACGCGCTTGCGCTGGCGCTCCATGACCACCTGGTCGCCGCTGCGCCCGCTGGAGACGAAGCGCACGGTCAGGTCGCGTTCGCGCTGGAGGTTGTGCACCAGGACGGAGATCGTGCCGTTCAGCCGGACCTGGTTGGCCAGCTGCTCCAGCTTGGTCGCGGCGGCGAGGTCGCTGGTCACCCGGAGCCCGCCGAGCGCGAGGGCGGCGGCGGTGGGGATGAGCAGGACGGCCAGCAGCTTGGTCCGCAGTCGCCAGTTCCGCAGTCGCCACCGCGAGGCGGGCGGGTCCTGCTCGGTGTCGGTCACCGGCGCCACGGTGGACTCGGCGGCGTGTCCGCCGGCCTCGCCTCCGTCACGCTGCGCAGCCGTCCCGTCACCCTTTACGGGGTTTTCGGGTGGAAGGGCTTCCCCTTCACCGGTCCGGCTGGGACCTCTCTCTCGACGCGCCACCCTGGGCTTCCTCTTCCGGCAGCAGTATCTCGATCCCTCCCCGGACCGAGGTCGGACTTGCGAATGCGGGCCGCATTGCAGCACAGTCCCAGCCGCCAACGCCAGTCTCACCGGCGCTGACCAGCGGACTTCCCCTGCAGGGCGCCACGGGTCGCTAGCCAGGGGAGCGTAGTGGTACGGACCAGCGAACGGGAAGATGAGACAGCGGACAGTGTCTGAAGTTGTGACTCTATTCCCTCTTGTGGGTGGATAGCATCGCCACGCCTTCCCCGGCATGTCACCGTGAGTTGATCAGAGAACGAGGAGTCGGCATGACCATCGGAGCCTTCCGGCGCGCGTTCGCGCTGCTGGCCAGTGCGGTCGTGCTGGCGAGCACCAGCGGGTGCGGGTTGTTCGGCGGCGCTGAGCAGGCCTCCGCGCCCAAGCCGGAGCGCGGCACCCTGCGCATCGGCGTGCTGCCCAGCGTCGACGTGGCCCCGCTCTACCTGGCGCGCAACGAGAAGCTGTTCGCCAACGCGGGACTCCAGGTCGAGCTGATCGTGGTCAACGACGACAACTCCGCGGTGCAGCAGCTGGAGAGCCAGACCCTCGACATCGCCTTCGCCAGCCACGTCACGCTGTTGCGCGCCGTGCACTCCGGCAAGGAACTGCAGTTGCAGGGCGAGGCCTACCAGGCCGCGCGCAACACCATGGCGCTGGTCACGCTCGCCGACTCCGACTACGACAACCCCGGTGAGATCCAGAAGCCGAAGATCGCGGTCAACCGCAAGGACGACCTCGGCACACTGACCACCGAGAGCGTTTTGCAGACCGCAAACGTGCAGAAGGGCAACATCAAGTGGACGCCGATGGCGTTCGCGGACATGACCGCGGCACTGAGCAACAAGTCGGTGGACGCGGCTTGGATGGTCGAGCCCTGGATCACCAAAGCCCAGCGCTCGCTGGGTGCGCGAGTGCTGACCGACACCGCGCGCGGCTACACCCTCGACTTCCCGATGTCCGGGTACGCATCGAGCAAGAAGTTCGCCGACTCCTACCCGAAGACCCTCGCTGCATTCCGCAACGTGCTGGAGAAGGCGCAGGAGCTCGGCACCAACAAGCTCGCCGTGCAGGAGGTGCTGACCGAGTACGCGGAGGTCGACGCGCAGACCGCGGGCCTCGTCTCGGTGGGCACCTACCCGGTCTCGATCAACCCGGTGCGGCTCCAGCGGGTCGCCGACATGATGGAGACCTCGCAGCTGCTGACCAGCCGCCTCGACGTGCAGCAGCTGCTGCCTCCGGCGAGGGTGTCCTAGCTCCTTATATATAGCGACAGACTTTCGAAGTTCTGGTTGTCCCCTGAGAGGGGCGCCCCAGGGGCATGGGGCGCCCCTCACGCGCGTCTAGGGGACCTTCCGCCGGGCCCGCGCCTTCATGATCAGCGGGACCACGATCGCCAGCAGCGCCAGCGCGAGCATCAGCTGCGCGAACGGCGTGCCGACGAGCGCGGCCGGGTCGCCCTGGTTGACCAGCAGCGTCTTGCGCAGGTTGTCCTCGGCGATCGGCCCGAGGATCAGGCCGACGACCGCGGGCACCACGGGCCAGCCGTAGCGGCGCATCGCGTAGCTGAGCACGCCGATCCCGAGCAGCACGAGCAGTCCCTGCCAGGACTGGCTGGAGGCGTAGGCGCCGAGCGAGGCGCACACGAGGATGCCCGCGTAGAGATAGGGGCGCGGGATCTGCAGGATCTTCACCCAGATCCCGGCCAGCGGCAGGTTCAGCACCAGCAGCATCACGTTGCCGATGCACAGCGACGCGATCAACGTCCACACCAGCTCGGGCTGCATCTCGAACAGCAGCGGCCCCGGCTGGATGCCGTAGCTGCTGAAGGCGGAGAGCATGATCGCCGCCGTCGCCGAGGTCGGCAGACCGAGCGTGAGCAGCGGGACCAGGACGCCCGCGACCGCCGCGTTGTTCGCGGCCTCGGGACCGGCGACGCCCTCGATCGCGCCCTTGCCGAACTCCTCGGGCCGCTTGGACAGCTTCTTCTCCACCGCGTAGGAGAGGAAGGTCGTCACCACCGGGCCGCCTGCGGGCATCACGCCGAGCGGGAAGCCGATCGCCGTGCCGCGCAGCCACGGCTTCCACGAGCGCTTGAGGTCCTCCTTCGGCAGCCACCACGTCCGGCTCACCGGCACCAGCTCCGGCGGCGCGTGCCGCATCCGGGAGGCCACGTACAGCGTCTCGCCGACCGCGAACATGCCGACGGCCGCGATCACCACGTCGACGCCGTTGGCCAGCTCGAACAGGCCGAAGGTGAACCTCGGCTGGCCGGAGACCGAGTCGAGCCCGATCAGCCCGAGCGCGAGCCCGACCGACAGCGACGCCACCCCGCGCAGCGGCGAGGAGCCGAGCATCGCCGAGACCGTGCAGAAGGCCAGCACCACCAGCGCGAAGTAGTCGGCCGAGGTCAGCGTCACGGCCCAGTCCGCCATCACCGGCGCGAGCACCGCGATCAGCAGCGTGCCGATCGTGCCCGCGACGAAGGAGCCGAGCGCGGCGGTGGCCAGCGCCTGGGCCCCACGGCCGAGCTTGGCCATCTTGTTGCCCTCGAGCGCGGTGATGATCGACGCCGACTCGCCGGGGGTGTTGAGCAGGATCGAGGTGGTCGAACCGCCGTACATGCCGCCGTAGAAGACCCCGGCGAACAGGATGAACGCCGAGGTCGCGGGCACCGAGAAGGTGATCGGCAGCAGCAGTGCGACGGTCATCGCGGGGCCGATCCCCGGCAGCACTCCGACCAGCGTGCCCAGCAGCACGCCGAGCAGCGCGAACATCAGGCTCTCGGGGGTCAGGGCGGCGGCGAAGCCCTGCATGAGGTAGTCGAACGAGCTCACGTCACGTCCACATCTGGAAGGGGCCGCCGGGCAGGTACGCCCCGAGCCCGAACACGAAGACCGCCCACAGCCCGATGGCCAGACCGAACGAGCTGGCCAGCACCACGAGCCAGCGGCGGGCGCCGAGCACGGCGGCGGTGCCCGCGAAGAGCACCGTCGCCGCGAGCGGCCAGCCGATCGGTTCGATGAGCAGCGCGTGCGCCGCGAAGAGCACGATCACCACGAGCATCGCCCGCCAGTCGGTGCGGCGATCGACGTCGACGTCCTCCCCCTCCTCCGGCGGAGCGGACCTGCCTCGCAGGACCTGCACGGCGAGCAGGACCGCGAGGCCGACGAGCAGCCCGCCGATCAGGTAGGGGAAGAGGCGGGGCCCGGCCGTCGCGGCGCTGCGCGGCACCACGATCTCCGGGGTCTGCACGAGGACGTAGACGCCCGCCGCCGCGAGCAGGGCGACGAGGACGAGTTCGCCGCTGAAGCGCCGTACCAAGCTAGTTCACCAGGCCGATCTCTCGGAGGACCTTTCGCGCGGCAGCATCCTCGGTCTCGATGTAGCTGTCGAACTCGGGGCCGGTGAGGAAGGCGTCGTCCCAGTCCTTGGCCTTGAGGGTCTGCTTCCACGCGGGCGAGGCGTGCAACTTGGTCACGGCGTTGACCAGGCGCGTCTTGGCCTCGTCGCTGAGCCCGGGGCGCGCGACGACCCCGCGCCAGTTCAGGTAGGTCAGCCCCATGCCCTGCTCGGTCAGCGTCTTGACCTCGGGCAGCAGCTTGGAGCGCTGGCTGCCGGAGACGGCGATCGCCCGCAGCTTGCCCGCCTTGATGTGCTCGGCGTACTCGGTGATGCCGGAGATGCCCGCCTTCGCCTCACCGGAGAGCAGCCGGGTGACCGACTCGCCACCACCGGCGTTGGGCAGGTAGGTCAGCTGCGCGGGGTCGATGCCGACGCGGTCGGCGATCAGCCCGGCCAGGATGTGGTCGACGTCGGCGACGTAGCCGCCGGTGATCACGATGCCCTTGGGGTCACCGCGCCAGGCGGTGAGGAACTGCTCCAGGTTGCGGTACGGGCTCTCGGCGGGGACCACCAGCGCGAGGCTCTCGCCGGTGAGGCGGGCGATCGGGGTGGTGTCCTTGAGCGTCTTCTCCGACTTGTTGTTGATGATGCCCGCGACCATCACCTTGCCCATCTGCATGAGCAGGTCGTCGTCCTTTTCCCCGACGAGCTTGTTCAGTCCGGCAACGCCGCCGGGCCCTTCCAGATTGAAAACCTGCACGCCGGACGCGAGCTTTTCTCGCTGTAGCACGTCCTGGAGGGCCTGGGCGGTTTGGTGCCAACCGCCGCCGGGTTTGGCCGGGACCAGGATCCGCAGGCCGTCGATCGAGCCCTCGCCCGAGGCGGAGGGAGTGGTGCAGCCCGCGGCGAGGCCGGCTGTGAGCAGCAGTGAGGCGAACAGGAACTGGCGGCGGCGTGTCACGGGCGGCTTCCTTCGGTGGGACTGGCGGCGAGCCACGCGCGAACTTTTCACAACAATTGGACTCGTTCGGCGTGACGGCGCATCCCAACACAGGTAAGGAGGCCAACGCACACCGGGAGTGAATATTCGGGGGATTCAGAAATCAATATTGCTAATCAGCTCCGGCGGCGCCTCGCCCGAAGAATCAGCGGAACGATCACCGCGAGCAGGGCGAGCGCGAACATGACCTTCGAGAAGGTGCTCGACACCAGCGCGCCGGGATCGCCCTGGCTGATCTGGAGCGCCTTGCGCAGGTTCTCCTCGGCGACCGGGCCGAGGATCAGGCCCAGCACCGCGGGCGCGACCGGCCAGCCGTAACGGCGCATCGCGAAGCCCAGCGCGCCGATCACCACGAGCACGAGCAGCCCCGCCGCGGACTGGCTGGAGGCGAACGCGCCCAGCGACGCGCACAGCAGGATGCCGCCGTAGAGGTAGGGGCGCGGAACGCGCAGCAGCTTCACCCAGATCCCGGCCAGCGGCAGGTTCAGCACCAGCAACAGCACGTTGCCCAGGTAGAGCGAGGCGATCAGCGCCCAGACCAGTTCGGGCTTGGTGTCGAAGAGCAGCGGTCCCGGCTGGATGCCGTAGCTGGTGAACGCGGCGAGCATCACCGCCGCCGTCGCTGACGTGGGCAGACCCAGTGTCAGCAGCGGAACCAGCACTCCGGCCGCGGCTGCGTTGTTGGCCGCCTCGGGTCCGGCGACGCCTTCGATGGCGCCCTTGCCGAACTCGTTGTTCTTGCCCGCGAGCTTCTTCTCCGTCGCGTACGACAGGAAGGTCGTCACGTCGGCACCACCGGCGGGCACGGCTCCGATCGGGAAGCCGATGAAGGTGCCGCGCAGCCACGGCTTCCACGAGCGCTTCAGGTCGGCCTTGGGCAGCCCCCACGTCGTGCCCACCGGGATGACGTTCACCGGGCCGTGCCGCAGCCGCGAGGCCACGTAGATCGACTCGCCCACCGCGAAGAGGCCGACGGCGGCGATCACCACGGGGACGCCCCGGTTGAGCTCGTCGATGCCCATCGCGAAGCGGGACTGGCCGGTGATCTTGTCGATGCCGACCAGCCCCAGGTAGAGCCCGACGGAGAGCGAGGCGACCCCGCGCAGCGGCGAGGTGCCCAGCATCGCCGCGACGGTGCAGAACGCCAGCGCGGTCAGCGCGAAGTAGTCGGCCGAGGTCAGCGAACTCGCCCAGGTCGCGACGGGGACCGCGACCAGCGACAGCAGCAGCGTGCCGATCGTGCCCGCGACGAAGGAGCCGAGCGCGGCGGTCGCGAGCGCCTGCGCGCCCCTGCCCGCCCTGGCCATCTTGTTGCCTTCGAGCGCCGTCACGATCGACGCCGACTCGCCGGGGGTGTTGAGCAGGATCGAGGTGGTCGAACCGCCGTACATGCCGCCGTAGTAGATCCCGGCGAACATGATCAGCGCGGCGGCGGGCGGCACGGTGAAGGTGATCGGCAGCAGCAGCGCGACGGTCATCGCGGGGCCGATCCCCGGCAGCACTCCGACCAGCGTGCCCAGCAGCACGCCGATGACGGCGAAGAGCAGGTTCTGGGCGCTCAGCGCGCTCGCGAAGCCGTCGAGGAGGAGGTCAAGCGAGCCCATGCACCAGTCCCTGCAACGGTCCGCCGGGCAGGTAGGCGCCCAGCCCGAACACGAACACCGCCCACAGGCCGACCGCGAGCACGAGCGCGCTCACCACGATCAGCCACCACTTCCTGGCTCCGAGCACGACCGCGGCGCCGGAGAACAGCAGCGCGGCGGCGAGGGGCCAGCCGATCGGCTCGATCAGCACGGCGTGCGCGGCGAACAGCACGATCAGCAGCACCACGGCCCGCCAGTCGGTGCGGCCGTCCGGGTCGACGTCCTCGCCCTCCTCGGGCGGAGCCGCCTTGCCGCGCAGCACCTGCGCGCCCAGCAGCACCGCGACGCCGACCAGCAGCCCGCCGATCAGGTACGGGAACAGCCTCGGCCCCGCGTTCTCCGCCATCGGCGGCACCATGATCGACGGCGTCGTGGCCAGCGTGTACGCGCCCAGCCCGGCGAGCAGCGCGACCAGCAGCAGCTCGCCGCTCGGCCGAGTCCTCACTTCACGGCACCGATCTCCTTGAGCGCCTTGCGCACGGTGCCGTCCTCCTCCTCGATGAACTTGGCGAACTCCTCACCCGCGAGGAAGGAGTCCTCCCAGTCGTTGCTCTTGAGGACCTGCTGCCAGGTCGCGCTGTCGCGCATCTTCCTGATCATCTCGACGTACTGCTGCTTCACCGAGGCCGACAGCCCCGGCCGCGCGACGACCCCGCGCCAGTTCAGGTAGCTCAGCGCGATGCCCTGCTCGGTCAGCGTCTTGATCTCGGGGATCAGGTTGGAGCGCTTCTGCCCGGAGACCGCGATCGCGCGCAGCTTGCCCGACTTGATCAGGTCCTTGTACTCGCCGACCCCGGAGATGCCCGCCTTGACCTCGCCGGAGAGCAGCTTCGGGATGGACTCACCGCCGCCGCTGTTGGGCACGTAGTTCAGCTGCGCGGGGTCGATGCCCACGCGGTCGGCGATCAGCCCGGCCAGGATCTGGTCCGCGCCGCCCGCCGAACCGCCGGTGATCACCGTGCCCTTGGGGTCGGCGCGCCACGCGGAGAGGAACTGCTCCAGGTTGCGGTACGGCGCGGACTCCGGGACCACGAGCACCAGGCTCTCGCCGAGCAGCCGCGCGATCGGGGTGGTGTCCTTCAGCGTCCGCTGGGCGCTCGCGCTGATGATGCCGCCGACCATGACCTGGCCCATCACCATGAGGACCTTGTCGTCCTTCTCCCCTGCCAGCTGGTTGAGGCCGTTGACGCCGCCGGCGCCCTCGACGTTGTAGACCTGCACCGGCGCCGCGGCGAGCCGGTCGCGCTGGAGCACGTCCTGCAGGCTCTGCGCGGTCTGGTGCCAGCCGCCCCCGGGCTTCGCGGGGGCCATGATCCGCAGTCCCGCGATGGGCGCGCCCGGCGCTCCACCGGCTCCGGAGGTGCATCCGGCGACCAGCGCCGCGACTGTGCTGAGGGCGCCGATGAGCAGGGCACGACGTGACATGGTTTCGGATCTCAGCACACTGTGACGACGGCCACCAGAGGCGCAAGACGAATGGGGTAGATCGCGGCGGCTAGGTGCCCGCGTCCGGCTTGCCCAGGCAGTAGGTGGTCGCGGGCTCGCTGTAGATCCACGCCGAGTCCGGGTTGCCGCACAGCGCCCCGTCCGACCTGCCGTCGTGGGCCTTCACGACGCGGATCGCCCCCGCCTCCGCGCAGGCCGCCCTCACCAGGTCGGTGTCCTGCCCGGTGCCGGTGACCACGAAGCAGTCGCCCTCCCTGGCGTTCGCCATCAGGCAGAGCTTGAGCCCGCCGGTGCGGCGCGTGCGCTCCCAGTACTCGATGTAGTCCCCGTGCGGGCAGGTCCCGTCGCTGTCGTCGAGCTTCTTCGCGACCTTGTACGTGGCACGGACGTCTTCGCAGGTCACGATGGACACGGTCGGGTCGGCGCCGCCCCCGGCCAGCGCGACGCACTCGCCTGCCGCGACCTTCTGCGCGTCACCCCTGATCAGGAAGTACCCCGCGAGGACCAGCGCGAGCACCACCAGCGGCACCGTGATCCGCGCCTGGAAGCTCCTGCGCTTCGGCGCGGGCTGCTGCGGGATGAAGTGGGGCTTGCCCTCGTCCTCCGCGCGTGCCGGGGCGAAGGCGGGGCGCCCGTTCTGGGCGTACCCCAGGCGTCCCTGGCGATCGGGCTGGTGCGGTGGGGTTGTCACCGTCAGTCCTCTTTCGTCCCCGTGGCTCCGTGACAGCGGGTGAACAATGTAGCCCCGTCGGGTGACCGCACGCAGGGTGGAACACGGCGCGCGTGTCAGGGGTTGCTTCTACGGTGCAACACTGAAGTACAGAGTGCGAACGCGAGGAGTGCACGAACTGTGACCGACGGCCCGCTCATCGTCCAGTCCGACAAGACCCTGCTGCTCGAGGTGGACCACCCGGCGGCGGGGGACGCGCGGATCGCCATCGCGCCGTTCGCGGAGCTGGAGCGCGCGCCGGAGCACGTGCACACCTACCGCGTCACGCCGCTCGCGCTGTGGAACGCCCGCGCGGCGGGCCACGACGCGGAGCAGGTCGTGGACGCGCTCGTCCGCTTCTCCAGGTACTCCGTGCCGCAGCCGCTGCTGGTCGACATCGTCGACACCATGGGCCGCTTCGGGCGGTTGCAGCTGGCGAACCACCCCGCGCACGGGCTGACGATGCACTCGCTCGACCGCGCGGTGCTCGAAGAGGTGCTGCGCCACAAGAAGATCTCCCCGATGCTCGGCGCGCGCATCGACGACGACACCGTGGCCGTGCACCCCAGCGAGCGCGGGCGGCTCAAGCAGATGCTGCTCAAGATCGGCTGGCCCGCAGAGGACCTCGCGGGCTACGTGGACGGCGAGGCGCACCCGATCTCCTTGGAGGAGAAGGGATGGGCGCTGCGCGATTACCAGCGCATGGCGGCGCAGGCGTTCTGGGCGGGCGGCTCCGGCGTGATCGTGCTGCCCTGCGGCGCGGGCAAGACGATGGTCGGCGCGGCCGCGATGGCCGAGGCGCAGGCGACGACGCTGATCCTGGTCACCAACACCGTCGCGGGCAGGCAGTGGAAGCGCGAGCTGATCGCGCGGACGTCGCTGACCGAGGAGGAGATCGGCGAGTACTCCGGTGAGCGCAAGGAGATCCGCCCGGTCACCATCGCGACCTACCAGGTGATCACCCGCAAGACCAAGGGCGAGTACAAGCACCTGGAGCTGTTCGACTCCCGCGACTGGGGCCTTGTCGTCTACGACGAGGTGCACCTGCTGCCCGCGCCGGTCTTCCGGATGACCGCCGACCTCCAGTCGAGGCGGCGGCTCGGGCTGACCGCGACCCTGGTCCGCGAGGACGGCCGCGAGGGCGACGTGTTCTCGCTGATCGGCCCGAAGCGCTACGACGCGCCGTGGAAGGACATCGAGGCGCAGGGGTGGATCGCGCCGGCCGACTGCGTCGAGGTCCGGGTGACGCTGACGGAGAACGAGCGGCTGGAGTACGCCACCGCCGAGGCCGAGGACCGGTACAAGCTGTGCTCCACCGCGCGCACGAAACTGCCTGTGGTGCAAGCGATCCTGGACCGCCACCCCGGCGAGCCGACCTTGGTGATCGGCGCGTACCTGGATCAGTTGGAGTCGCTCGGCGAGGCGTTGGGCGCGCCGATCATCCAGGGCTCCACGAAGAACAAGGAGCGCGAGCAGCTCTTCGACGCGTTCCGGCGCGGGGAGATCAGCACCCTGGTGGTGTCGAAGGTCGCCAACTTCTCCATCGACCTGCCGGAAGCCTCGATCGCCGTGCAGGTCTCCGGCACCTTCGGTTCCCGCCAGGAGGAGGCTCAGCGGCTCGGGAGGTTGTTGCGCCCCAAGGGAGACGGCCGTCAGGCGCACTTCTACTCGGTGGTCTCGCGGGACACGCTGGACACCGAGTACGCGGCGCACCGGCAGCGCTTCCTCGCCGAACAGGGCTACGCGTACCGGATCGTCGACGCCGATGACCTGCTCGGTCCCGCGTTGCCCGAGATCGGCTGAGGCGTGTCGTTCTCTGTGGTCGGCGTGTACGCATTGCCGCTGCGGAACCGTTTTCGTGGCATCACCGTGCGACACGGCGTGCTGTTGGAGGGTGTGTCCGGTTTCGGGGAGTTCTGCGCTTTCGAGGACTACTCCGATTCGGAATCCGTTCCGTGGCTGGCGGCTGCGCTTGAGTCGTGTTCCGGCTCGTGGCCGACTCCGGTTCGGTCGAGGATTCCCGTCAACTGCACCGTTCCCGCTGTGCCGCCTTCACGGGCTTTCGAGATCGTGGCGGCTTCGGGGTGCACCACGGCCAAGGTGAAGGTCGCCGATCCGGGTCAGTCCATCGAGGATGATTGCGAGCGGGTTGCCGCCGTGCGCTCGGCGCTTGGCCCCTCGGGTGCCATCCGGGTGGACGCCAACATGGCGTGGTCGGTCGATTCGGCGGTAGCCGCGATCCGTTCCCTGGACCGCGAAGCTGGCGGTCTTGAATACGTGGAACAACCGTGTCGGACGCTTTCGGAACTCGCCGCCGTTCGAAAGCGCGTGGACGTCCGGATCGCCGCCGACGAATCCATCCGGCGCGCTTCGGACCCCATGAAGGTGGCGGTGGCGGGCGCCGCCGATGTGGCCGTGTTGAAGGCGACTCCGCTCGGTGGGGCTCGGCGGGCGCTGGAGGTCGCGGAAGCGTGCGGGCTGCCGTGCGTAGTGTCCTCCGCGTTGGAGTCCAGCGTGGGTTTGGCGGGCCAGCTCGCTTTGGCGGCTGCGCTTCCGTCGCTCGATTTCGCTTGTGGGCTGGGGACGATCTCCTTGTTCACCGAGGACGTCGCGTCGGATTCACTGCGCCCGGTGGACGGTTTTCTTCCCGTGCCCGCGCGCGCCGCTGAGCCTTCGTTGTTGGATGGCGTGCGCGCCGATGCCGAGACCGAGCGCAGGTGGCTTTCCCGCATGGAACGCGTCGCGGCGCTCCTGCCCGCGTAGCTCGCACGTTCTCATTCGAACGGGTTGCGCGCGACCGCGATGTTCCTGGGCACAACGGCCGAGGCCCGCCCCGACATGGACAAGGTCGCCGCCATCGGCGAGCAGCTCAAGGCGAAGTTCACCAAGGAGGTCTGCGGCAAGGGCATCAACCCGGCAGCAGCCCCGCCCACGTCACCTGGTTCGAGAACGACGTCCTGCCGAAGGTGTTCACCAAGGCGTTCCTGGGAACAGCCCGCCACCGAACTGGAAATCGGTGGTGGGCAGCCTCAAGAAGGACTGCTACAAGCCCGGCGACCTGTGCTCCGGGCCGGTCCAGGACGCTTTCACCGAGTGCGCCAAGAGCAAGATCCCCGGCCTGGCCCTCCGGCTCGGCCCGTGGTTCCTGGCCAACTGCCCCGAGCTGGACGCCACGCTGATCCAGGGCTGGTCCAAGAAGCTCCCCCTCATCTCGGCGCTCATGGTCGCCTTCGCCAAGAAGTTCCGCCCCTCCTGACCTCGCCACCTCCAAGCGTTCTGGCAACTCCTTGCGAGGAAGAGCGCTCGACAATCGCAACGCGTTGCCACAACGTCGTTCTCCGGCGGCTTCACGCTCACGCGCCCGCGCGCGGGGCCCTCCCCCGCGTTCCATTCTTCCGGACGTGGGTGACGGGGATGGGGAATCGCGGAGCAGGTGCGGGTGAGTTGTCCCCACCGGCGAAGTTGTCCACAAGTCGATCTTCGGGGCTTGCCGGGCGGTCACCGGGCGGACAGGCTGGAGTCACCAACGAGGTCGGGAGGTGGTCGACTTTGCCTTGCCCCACAACCGAATAGTGAGATCGCGAGAGCGGATCCCGGTCAGCTTCCCTTGCGGGTCAGGATCTCCTTGTTCGCGCCCAGGCTCCGGACGATGCGTTCGGTGCGGGTGACGGCTTCGGTGTTCCGAGTCGACGCGGGCGCCGTGCTGAGGTCCAGCAAGCGGATCGGCGGCCCCAGCTCGACCAGCGTCGGCGAGAACTCCGCTGTCCCGACCTTCCACTTCGCCCCGTCGCGGACGAAGGTGAACCGGGCGATGGCGCCCTCCTCGCTCACGCCACGCGGTTCCGCGTGCTTGGCGATGTGGTTGCCGAGACCGTAGGCCACCCACTTGTCACCGATCTTCTCGAACGGCTGCACGACGTGCGCGTGGTGCCCGATGATCAGATCCACGGCTGGATCACCGAGGATCTTGCGGGCGAGCTGCTTCTGCTCCGAGGTCGGCTCGTGCTTGAACTCCGTGCCCCAGTGCAGGCTGGCGAGAACGACCTCGGCACCTGCGGCCTTCGCGGCGCGGGCGGCGGCGAGCACCGCGTTGGCGTCGAGCTTGTTGGACAGCCACGGCTTGTCCGCAGGCACCGGGATGCCGTTGAACCCGAAGGTGAACGACACGTGGCCGACCTTCACGCCGTGCACGTCGAGCACCCTGGGCTTGGCGGCCTCCGCCGCCGAGCGCGCCGAGCCGGTGTGCGCGATGCCCGCCGAGTCCAGCGCGTCGAGCGTGCGGGTCACGCCCGCGGCACCCTGGTCGATGGTGTGGTTCGAGGCCGTCGAGCAGGCGTCGTAGCCGGTGTCGGCCAGGCCCTTGGTGACCTCGGGCGGAGCGCTGAAGTTCGGGTAGCCCTTGAAGGGGCCGCCCGCCGGGGCGATCGGCACCTCCAAGTGGCAGATCGCGAGGTCGGCGGAGGAGATCGCTTGCTTCACGCCCGCCAGCAGGGGGCCGTAGTCACGTCGCCCCTGGCCGTCCTCGGTGGCCTGTGCGGTCAGCTCCGGGTGGATCAGCACGTCTCCCGTCGCTGCCACGGTGAACGAGTCACCGGAGGCCGCTGAGGACGACGTGGGTCCCGCCGACGAGGGCGCGGACGGAGCGGACGAGGACGCGGGCGGGGGTGTCTCGGTGGCGCACGCCGCGAGTGCGACCGCGCACAGCGTGGCCGCGGCGATGCGGCTCGTCCGGATTCCCCTGGATGTCATGGGCATTGTCTACAGGACGCTCAGGGGTCGCTCCGGGTTGGTTTCCGGGAGCACCCCGATGTCCGGGGCACGTTTCCGGGCGAGAGTGGAGTCATGTTCGACACCGACACCACCACGCAGTCCGGGAGCTCGGTCCGCCGGTTCCGCCGCAGCCGTACCGACCGGATGGTCGCTGGTGTGTGCGGAGGCGTCGCCCGGGTCCTCAACGTGGATGCGGCGCTGCTGCGCATCCTGCTCGTCGCGGCGACCCTGCTCGGCTTCGGCGCGGGCGCGGTCCTCTACCTCGTCTGCTGGATCCTGATGCCCGAGGACGCCTGAACACCTCACGAACTCGACGCCGGGGCCGCGGACGCCTGTGAGCGCCTGCGCTCCGTGGTCTCGGCGTTGAGCCGGGGGTGGCAGCCCCCGGCGCCCTTCGCCGGAGGGCCCGCGCCTACCTCGGCAGACCCGGCACGCCCGGGCGGGTCTGCCAGGGGTGCGGGCCAGCCAGCGGCCGGTACTCCACGCCCAGCGCGTCCAGTCTGGGCAGGTGGTGGTCGGTGAGCCTGCGCAGGAACGCCTCGGGGTCGCGTTCCGCCGGGCTCCACACCACCTCCGCGAACGCCGACAGGCGCGGGAAGGCGGCGTAGTCCAGCCGCCTCGGCGTGTCCAGGTGCTCGGTCCACAGCTGTGTCTGTGCGCCGAGGACCCGGGTCGCCGCGTCCGCGTCCAGGCCGGCGGGGACGGGCTCGTAGGCGTAGACGTCGGCGAGGGTCCGGAGGTAGCCGACCGGGATCGGTTCCTCGGGGTGATCGGCCTGCCGGTGATCCAGGTAGACGTGCTGCTCGGGGCACATGACGACCTGGTGACCCGCGCGGGCCGCGTCCACCCCGGCCTGTTCGCCGCGCCAGGAGGCCACGATCGCGCCCGGGGGCAGGTCGCCGACCTCGGCGATCTCGTCCCAGCCGATGATCCGCCTGCCGCGCTCGGCGAGGTGCACGGCCATCTGCCTGATGAACCAGCCGTGCAGCTGCGCTTCGGAGGTCAGGCCTTGCTCGGCCATGCGCGCACGCGCGTCCGGGCTCTCGCGCCACTGGCCCAGCGGCACCTCGTCGCCGCCGACGCAGATGACCTCCGAGGGGAAGACCTCGATCACCTCGTCGAACACGTCGCGGAAGAACTTCACGGTCTCGTCGGACACGTTGACCACGTTGGGGTTGATGCCCCAGCCGGTCCACACCCCGAGGTCCGCGCCGGTGTTGCCCAGTTCCGGGTACGCGGCGATGGCCGCCTGGGTGTGCCCGGGCACGTCGATCTCGGGGACGACGGTGATGCCCCGCTCGCCCGCGTAGGCGACGATCTCGCGCAGGTCGTCCTTGGTGTAAAAGCCACCGTGCGGGCGGTCGTCGAGCGCGCCGAGCTTGCCGTGGCCGACCGTGGACCGCTCGCGCCAGCCTCCTACGGCGGTGAGCCTGGGGTAGCGCTCGATCTCCATGCGCCAGCCCTGGTCATCGGTCAGGTGCAGGTGCAGCACGTTGAGCTTGTGCGCGGCCATGAGGTCGAGGAACCGGAACACGTCCGACCTCGGCAGGAAGTGCCTTGCGACGTCGAGCAGGCAGCCGCGCCACCCGAAGCGCGGGTGGTCGACCACGGTCCCGCACGGCAACTCCCACCGTCCACTGTGGACAGCTGCGCGCCGGAACGCGGCTGGGCCCATGAGCTGGCGCAGGCTCTGCGCGGCGTAGAACGCTCCGGTCCCGTCAGCCGCGCTGACTCGCACCGCGGCCGGGGTGATCTCCAGGCGGTAGCCCTCGGCGGGCAGCGATTCGTCCACGGAGAACGTGATCGCCGAGGAACCGGACTCGGTCAGCGGAAACCCTGTGGCAGCACGGAGCTGGGTCCGCAACCACTCAACGGCGGGCAGCGGACCGGTCAGCGCCGTCGTCTCGTCGAGCGGGAAGATCCCCTCGGCGGCGGTGGCTTCGACGGGACGCGGCAGCAGGACATCGAACGGCGACAACACCGCTCACCCCTTCACGGCCCCGGCGAGGCCGGAGACCAGTCGTCGTTGCACGAGCACGAAGAAGATCAGCACCGGGATCGTCATCAGCGTGGAGCCCGCCATGATCGCGCCCCAGTCGTTCTGGTCCGGCCGGAAGAACGTCAGGATGCCCAGCGGCAGCGTCTGCTGCTCCGACGCGGAGATGATGAAGGTCTTGGCGAACAGGAAGTCGTTCCAGGCGTGGATGAACGACAGCACGCTCGTCGCGACCAGGCCCGGAGCCACCAACGGGAAGAGCACCTGCCAGGTGAACCGGAAGCGGCTGGCGCCGTCGAGGGTGGCGGCCTCCTCCAGCTCCACCGGCACCGCCGCGACGAACCCGCGCAGCATCCAGATCGCGAACGGCAGCCCGAAGGCCAAGTGCACCAGCACGAGCGAACCGAGGTGGTTCAACCCGAACGCCGGCGCCACGTCCCCGACGGACTTCATCACGAAGAACAGCGGGATGGTCAGCGCCTCGACCGGGGCCATCTGCGCGACGAGCAGCATCACCAGCAGCACCGTGCGGCCGCGGAAGCGGAACCTGGTCAACGCGATCGCGGCGAGGAAAGCGCACAGCAGCGCGAAGAACACCACGATCAGCGCGACCACGACGCTGTTGAGGAAGTAGCGCCCGAAGTTCTGCACGTCGAGCACCCGGCGGAAGCTGTCCAGCGTCGGGGCGAGCGTCCACGGCCGAGGGGACGTGGAGAGCACCTCGCCCTCGGGCTTGAGCGCGGTCAGCACCATCCAGTACAGCGGGAACGCGACCACGATCGCGATCAGCACGGTCACGATCTCCGCGACCGTCCTGTGCGGACGTTTGACGGCGAGTTTCACAGCGGCTCCCCCGACCGGCGCAGCGCGCGCAGGTACACCAGCGTCACGGCCAGCAGCAGCACCGTCATCACGACGCCGATCGCCGAGCCCATGCCGTACTCGGAGGCGGCGAACGCCTTCTGGTAGGCGTAGACGTTGAGCACCAGGTTGTTGCCCGCGACTCCACCGCCGCCGGTCATCACGTAGATCTGGGTGAAGAGCTTGAAGTCCCAGATGATCGACTGGATGGTCACGATCACCAGCAGCGGTCGCAGCAGCGGCAGGATCACGGTCCGCACCGTGCGCGCGGTCGAGGCGCCGTCGAGCGAGGCCGCCTCCAGGATCTCCTTCGGGATCGCGATGATGCCCGCGTACAGCGTGACCATCACGAACGGGAACGAGCACCAGATCACCTGTGCGGCAACGAGCCCGAAGGCGACGAACTTGTCGTAGGTCCACGAGTAGTTGGCCATGCCGTCGAACCCGAGTCCGACCAGCACCTCGTTGACCAGGCCGAAGTCGGTGTCGAAGAGGAACATCCAGACCGTCGAGCCCGCGACCGCCGGAGTCGCCCACGCGCCGAGCGCCGCGAGGAACAGGATCATTCTCGGCACGGCGCGCACCCGGGACGCGAGCACCGCCAGCGCTCCGCCGACGGCCAGCGTGCCGATCACGCAGACCGCCGCGAACCCCACGGTCTGCGTGAGCACGGTCCAGAACTGCGGGTCACCGAACAGTTTCTGGTAGTTGCCGAGGCCGAGGAACTCCAACGGAGCCCCGCCGCTCGCCTGCTCCTGGCCGTAGTCGAAGAGCGAGATCAGGACGAGTTGGTAGAGCGGGTAGCCGAGCAGGCCGCCCAGGATCAGCAGGGTGGGCGTGAGGTACCTCGCCGCTGCCCACCCGTCGCCACGTCGTTTCCCTTGCCGCGCAGGCACATCGTGCACCGGCTCGGCCACCATGACCTGGTGTGTCATCGCGACCGCCTAGGAGGTGAAGGCCGAGTTCATCAGCTGCGCCGCCGCTGAGCTCGCCTGGTCGATCGGCTGCGCGCCGGTGATCACTTGCTGGATCATGTTGGGCAGCACCGCCTGCGCGTCGATCTTGGCCCAGGCCGGGGTCGCCGGGACGAACCGCGTTCCTGCCTCCGAGGTGGTGATGAACGGCTTCACGAACGGGTCGTTGGCGCCGAGGGTGCGCTGGAGGTCGGAGAAGGTCGGCAGGTTTCCCATGGCCCGGTACAGCTTCTCCTGGTACTGCTTGCCGCCCAGCAGCTGCATGAAGTCCTTGGCCAGGGTGCGCCGCTGCGTCGACTTCAGCACGCCGAGCAGGTTGCCACCGGCGAACGCGGGCGCCACCGAGCCCGCCGCGGTGCCCGGCAGCGGGACCACGGCGTACTTGCCCTTCGCCGCACCGGCTTCCACGGCCTGGCGGTTGAAGTTGCCGCCGATGGTCATCGCGGCCTTGCCGGAGACGAACTGCTGCACGCTCGCGTCGCCGCCGTTCTGCGCGCACTGCGCGGGCGGGCAGATGTCGTCCTTGAGCAGCTCGGTGTAGCGGGCGATCCCGGCACGAGCGGCCGAACTGTCCACAGTGGAGGACCACTTTCCGTTGTCCTGCCTGGCGATCTCGCCGCCCGCCGCCCAGACGAAGGGCAGCATCGCGTAGGTGTACTTGCCGCCGACCGAGATGCCGTACAGCTCCGGCTTCGCCTGCCTGATCCGACGCGCGAGCGGGGCGATCTCCTCGATCGTCTTCGGCGGCTGCACACCGAGCTCGGCGAACACGTCGGTGCGGTAGTACAGCGCGCGCAGCCCGACGAACCACGGAACGCCGTAGACCTTGCCGTCCACCTTGCCCGTCTCCAGCACCGACGGGTCGAGGTCCTTGCCCTCCGGCCAGGCGGAGACGTCGGCGGTCACATCGGTGAAGCCACCGGAAGCCACGTAGCCCGCGAGGTCGGTGTTGCCGAACTCCGCGACGTCCGGCGAGCTCTTCGCGTCGCTGAACGCGGCCTTGAACCGTTCGGCCCGCGAGGCGATCTGGATGTACTGGACGTCGACCTTGACCCCGGCGTTGCGCGCCTCGAACTCCTTGACCGCCTCGGCGACCACCGCTTCCTTGGGCGCGCGGTTGACCTCGTCGAAGAGCCAGACGCGCAGCGTGCCGGACTTCTCGTCCGTGCCGCTGGACTGCGAGGCCGACTGCACCGGGGCGCAGCCCGAGAGCGCGAGCGTGCCCAGCGCGCCGATCACCAGAAGCCGCCTCAGCCTCATCTTCCGACCTCCGTTGCATATCGTGCAACTACTGTTTCACAATGGGCAATGGATCGGATGCTAAGTGGTCTGAACCAGCGCGACAAGAGACGACGAGGGGCACCTTCCACGCGGGAAGGTGCCCCTCGATGAACAAACGCGCTGGTCAGGCCGTATCGTGAAGCCCTCCGTGACACAACTGTGCCCATTCGCGAACTGACTTCGCGTCCACCGCTCCCGCCCAGCCCCGGGGCCGGACAGCGCTGCCGACGTGGAACCCGCGCACTCCGGCCGCCTTGAGCGGCGCCACGTGCTCGCGCTGGAGACCACCACCGACGAGCAGGCTCAACGGGTCCTGCCGGAGCGCCAGTTCGCGCAGCATCGACATGCCGTGCTCGACCCCCTTCGGGGCGCCCGAGGCGAGCACCGTGTCCGCGCCGAGGTTCTCCACCTCGGCCCACGAGAGCAACGGGTCGGCCGAGTTGTCCAGCGCGCGGTGGAAGGTCCAGCGGCAGCCGTCCAGTTCCCCGACCAGTTCGCGGCAGGCATCGAGATCGAGGTTGCCGTCCTGGCGGAGGAAGCCGAGCACGAACTCCGTCGCCCCCGCCGCGCGCAGCTCCGCCGCGCTCTTGCGCAGGCCCGCGAGATCCGCCGGGCGGTAGCCGTCCTGGTCGCGGAGCATGACGCGCACCGGCAGCGTCGTCGCCGCGAGCACCGCCCTGGTCACCTCGACATCGGGGGTGAGCCCGCCCGCCGACATGTCGGAGACGAGTTCGAGCCGGTCTGCGCCACCGGCCTGAGCGGCCTCGGCGTCCGTGGGGTCCAGCGCGATGACTTCCAGCATGGAGCCATGCTAGTGGTCTAGACCTTTTCGGCGGCAGGGCCACTCGACCCATTCGCGCACCCAATGCGGCATTGGTTACGTCTGACGAAACAAATGCCACATTGGGTACGTCCGGCGCCTGGGCGTTTCGGTCGACGTTGGGCCGAGGTTTGGTGCGGTTGAAGACCGTTTCGGCGGGGGTTCGGTGTGCTTGAAGACCGGCGAACCACCCTGGCGGAGTGCTACGAGGGACGGAAGCACCGCGCGGAAACGGAGGGCACCAGGAGGCGGAGGAGGCGGTGCGAGGAACGGGATGCCGCCGGGACGGAGTCCTGCGGAACGGAGTGCGGTGGCGAGCGGACGGTTCGCATGGCTGAGGCGAAGGCTCGGCGTGGCGGGCGTGGCGGGTTTGGTGCGGTTGAAGACCGTTTCGGCGGGGGTTCGGTGTACTTGAAGACCGGCGAACCACCCTGGCGGAGTGCTGCGAGGGGGAGGGGCGCGAGGGCGGGCGGTGGGGTGCGGGCGGGCGGTGGCGAACGTGGTGCTGGCCTCTGCGTGGGCGTGACGCCAATGCCGCGTTTGGTGCGTTGAGGTCCCTG
The DNA here is from genome assembly GCF_039537405.1 of Allokutzneria multivorans. Lineage (NCBI taxonomy): Bacteria > Bacillati > Actinomycetota > Actinomycetes > Pseudonocardiales > Pseudonocardiaceae > Allokutzneria > Allokutzneria multivorans. The sequence goes on from NZ_BAABAL010000005.1 coordinate 375,187, forward strand.
AATGAGTCATTGAGGGAGCTCAAGTACCTCAATGAGTCATTCAGGGGGAAAGCGGGGGAAAGGGAAGGGGCCCGGTCCTGGTGGACCGGGCCCCTTCGGGTGCTGCGGGTACTGCTGGGTGGTGCGGGGTGGATCAGAAGTCCATGCCACCGGCGTCCGGGGCGGCCGGAGCGGCGCCGGCCTTCTCGGGCTTCTCGGCGACGACGGCCTCGGTGGTCAGGAACAGACCAGCGATGGACGCGGCGTTCTGCAGCGCGGAGCGGGTGACCTTGGCCGGGTCGATGATGCCCGCGGCCACGAGGTCCTTGTACTCGTTGGTGGAGGCGTCGAGGCCCTCGCCGGACTTGAGGCCCTTGACCTTCTCCACGACAACGCCGCCCTCGAGGCCGGCGTTGACCGCGATCTGCTTCAGCGGGGCCTCGACCGCGACCTTGACGATGTTGGCGCCAGTGGCCTCGTCGCCGGTCAGGGTCAGGCTGCTGAACGCCTCGGTCGCGGCCTGGAGCAGACCAACGCCACCACCGGCGACGATGCCCTCCTCGACGGCGGCCTTGGCGTTGCGCACCGCGTCCTCGATGCGGTGCTTGCGCTCCTTGAGCTCGACCTCGGTGGCCGCGCCCGCCTTGATGACGGCGACGCCACCGGCCAGCTTGGCCAGGCGCTCCTGCAGCTTCTCGCGGTCGTAGTCGGAGTCCGACTTCTCGATCTCCGCGCGGATCTGGTTGACCCGGCCCTGGATCGCCTCGGCGTCGCCGGAGCCCTCCACGATCGTGGTCTCGTCCTTGGTGATGACGACCTTGCGGGCGGAGCCGAGCAGCGCGATGTCGGCGCTGTCGAGCTTGAGGCCGACGTCCTCGGAGATGACCTGGCCACCGGTCAGGATCGCCATGTCCTGCAGCATCGCCTTGCGGCGGTCGCCGAAGCCGGGCGCCTTGACGGCGACGGACTTGAAGGTGCCGCGGATCTTGTTGACCACCAGGGTCGCCAGGGCCTCGCCCTCGACGTCCTCGGAGATGATCACGAGGGGCTTGCCGGTCTGCATGACCTTCTCCAGCAGCGGGAGCAGGTCCTTGACCGAGGAGATCTTGGAGCCGTACAGCAGGATGTACGGGTCCTCGAGAACGGCCTCCATGCGCTCGGAGTCGGTCACGAAGTAGCCCGAGGTGTAGCCCTTGTCGAAGCGCATGCCCTCGGTGAGCTCCAGCTCGAGCCCGAGGGTGTTGCTCTCCTCGACGGTGATGACACCTTCCTTGCCGACCTTGTCCATCGCCTCGGCGATCAGCTCGCCGATGGTGGAGTCAGCAGCGGAAATCGAGGCCGTGGCAGCGATCTGCTCCTTGGTCTCGACCTCCTTGGCGTTCTTCAACAGCTGCTCGGCAACAGCCTCGGTCGCCTTCTCGATACCGCGCTTCAGCGCGATCGGGTTGGCGCCGGCGGCGACGTTGCGAAGACCCTCACGCACCAGAGCCTGGGCGAGAACGGTCGCGGTGGTGGTGCCATCACCAGCGACATCATCGGTCTTCTTGGCAACTTCCTTGACGAGCTCGGCCCCGATCTTCTCCCACGGGTCCTCGAGCTCGATCTCCTTGGCGATGGAGACACCGTCGTTGGTGATCGTGGGAGCGCCCCACTTCTTCTCCAGCACGACGTTGCGGCCCTTGGGCCCGAGCGTCACCTTGACGGCGTCAGCGAGGGTGTTCATGCCCCGCTCAAGGCCGCGACGGGCTTCCTCGTCAAACGCGATCATCTTGGCCATTGCGGCGTAGTCCTCCGGTGCATGGATGACACGATGCTCGGCCAGGCTCGGTGCCCGCGACGGACGCCCGGTTCTTCCCGGACTCACCGTCCCGACCTCTTAGCACTCACCGGTAGCGAGTGCTAATGCAGGTTTAGCACTCGGAGGGGGCGAGTGCAAGCTAGCGCGTGACCGTCGGCACCTTGGTCGGCAGACCGCGCGAGACGCTCGGGGTCGGTGGGATCGGGTTCTCGGTGCTCTCGCCGCCGCCTCCGTTGACGATCAGCACCACCACGAGCACCAGCACCGCGACCGCGACGACGGCGAGCACCGGGATCACCCAGCGGGCCAGGCCGGAGCCGCTGTTCTTGCCGAAGGCGGTCGTCCCCGCCGGCATCGGCGGGCGCAGCCGCATCGGTTCCCCGTTGGCCGGGGGCAGCGGCTGCTGCTGGTAGCCCTGCTGCGGAACCGGGCGGTGCTGCTGGGCCTGCTGCGGGGGCTGGGCGTAGTTCTGGTGCTGCGGGTGCTGGTGCTGCGGCATCGGCGGCCTGCTGACCATGCCCTGCGGAGCCGGAGCCGGAGCCGGAGCGGGCTGGGGCTGCTGAACGGGCTGGGCCTGCGGCGGCGGGCGGTAGGCGGGCGGGGTGCTCGGCTGGGGCACGTTCGCCAGCGCCTTGGTCGCGGCGGCGATCAGCTCGCGGCAGTTCGCGTAGCGCTTGCCGGACTCCTTGGCCATGCCCCTGCGGATGACCTCGTCGATGGCGGGCGGCAGCTGCACGAGCGAGCTGACCGCGGGCGCCTCCTTGCCGAGGTGGCCCTGGATGACCTCGGGCACCTTGCCCTGGAACGGCGGGCGGCCGGTGAGGCAGGCGAAGAGCACGCACGCCAGCGAGTACGCGTCGGTGCGCGGGTCGACCGGCTCCCCGCGCAGGTGCTCGGGCGCGGCGTAGGTCGGCGAGCCGAGGAAGTCGCCGCCCCTGGTGCGGTGGCCGGTGGCGCCGCGCCGGGTGAGCCCGAAGTCGGCGAGGTAGACGTGCTCGCTCGCGGACTCCTGGTTGGTGACCAGCATGTTGGCGGGCTTGATGTCCAGGTGGACCAGGCCCCTGCCGTGCAGCATGTCCAGCGCGTCGGCCACCTGGCCGATCAGCCGCAGGGTGCGCTCGGGGGAGATCGGGCCGTCCTTGATCAGACTGGCCAGGTCCGAGCCGTCGACGAAGCGCATCGCGATGTAGAGCAGCCCGTCGACCTCGCCGAAGTCGTAGAGCGGCACCACGTGCGAGTGGTCGATGGCCGAGGTGTTGCGCGCCTCGTCGACGAACCGTTCGCGGAACTCGGCGTCGACCGTCAGGTGATCGGCGATCACCTTGAGCGCGACCTTCCTGCCCAGCCGGACGTCGGTGGCGCGGTACATGACACTCATACCGCCTTGGCCGATCACGCCGTCGATGCGGTAATGACCAAGACGGCGTCCGGTGAGGTCCTCCGACACAAACGAGCAGCTTAGGGCTTGTCGTGCCGGGAGGCGGGAGTAACCCCCGAATGTCGCGGTGAAATGTGGGCGGCGGGAGGCCTACGAGGCCTTGCGGACGCCGGCGGCCTGCTTGCGGCCGTCGCGACCGTCTTGCACGTCGAACTCCACGCGCTCCCCCTCGGCGAGGGTGCGGAAGCCGTCCATCTCGATGGCGGAGTAGTGGACGAAGACGTCAGGCCCTCCGTCGGTGGCGATGAAGCCGTAGCCCTTTTCCGCGTTGAACCACTTGACCGTGCCCAGAGCCACCGAATCCTCCTTGGCGCATCCGATGAAGCGCGATCAACGCTACCCGAGCACGCCTCGGAAGTCCGCTACCAAATTGTCACTGGCGATGAGCGGATTCCTTTGCTACAAGCGGTTTCCGCCGCCCGCCGAGTGCAGCGAGGACGCGAGTGTCCTGGGATTTCGGGTCTGTGCCAGCACTTCGCCGGGTCCGGCGAAGTCGAACACGAGCCCCTCGCCCGTCTTGATCGACTGCGGACCGCCCTGCGCCAGAGCGCGCAACCGGGCCTGCACCCCCTCGGAGTAACCGACGAGGTGCCCGGAGTCGACGGTGACCAACTCCCCTGCCTGCAACGTGATCACGTCGAGCGCGCCGAAGCAGGAGAGCACCAGCGAGCCCTGACCGCCCGCGTGCACGAGGAACCCGCTGTCGGCCCCGAACAACGAACGGAAACCCGGCCACACGTTGTCCAACGTGACCGTCGCGGCCGAGGCGAGCCAGCGCGAGCGCGCCAGGCACCAGCCGCCGCTCAGCGAACCGGACAACTCGACAACGTGCAGGTCGCCCGGCAGGTGCGGGGCGACGTCCACCCAGCCGCCCTGCGGCGGTGCCGTGTAGGTGGCCGACGGCAGCGGATCGGCGCCCCAGCCCGCCTTGGTCAGCGCCTTGAGCGCATGGGAGGCGCGCTGTTCCACGACGACGCCGTAGCTGGTCGCCACCATCGCGTCGGGCTCGGAGCGCACGGGCTCGCCAGGGGCGAGGATCAGCCTGGCCACTCCGAAGTTCGGCGTGTGCCTGGTCCGGACCTGCATAAGACCTCCGTACGACGACCCCCGCGTCAGCGCGTCACGCAGTCTGACACGGCAGGATGGCGGAGTGCCGAACACGCCTTCCCTGCGCCCTGTCGCCGAGCACCGCGCCGCCGTCGCCGCGCTGATCCCCAGGACTCCGGTCGAGCTCAGGCCGCTCGCGGACTGCCTCGGCCTGGTGCTCGCGGAGGACCTGACCGCGCGGATCAGCCTGCCGCCGTTCGACAACTCCGCGATGGACGGCTACGCGGTGCTGGCGGCCGACATCGCCTCCGCGAGCCCGGGATCGCCGGTGGTGCTGCCGGTGGCCGAGGACGTTCCGGCCGGGCGCACGGACTCCCCCGCCCTGGCCCCCGGCACCGCGCACCGGATCATGACCGGCGCCGCGCTCCCGCCCGGCGCGGACGCGATCGTGCAGGTGGAGCTGACCGACGGCGGTGTCGAGCGCGTCGCGGTGCACCAGCCCAAGGAGCCGGGGATGCACATCCGGCGCGCGGGCGAGGACGTGCGCGCGGGAGCGAAGGTGCTCGGCGCGGGGACCCGGCTCGGTGCGGCGGAGCTGGGCCTGGCGGCGGCGATCGGCGCGGGTGAGCTGGCGGTGCACCGGCCGCCGAGGGTGCTGGTGCTGTCCACCGGCTCGGAGCTGGTCGAACCCGGGAAACCGTTGCTGCACGGGCAGATCTACGAGTCCAACGGGGTGATGCTGGCGGCGGCGGTCGAGCAGGCCGGATGCTCCGCCGAGCTGCTGCGCTTCGTTCCCGACGACGTCGCCGAGTTCCACGCGGCGCTCGCCCCCCATCTGTCCACTGTGGACCTGGTACTGACCTCGGGCGGGGTCAGCGCGGGCGCCTACGAGGTGGTCAAGGACGCGTTCTCCGGTCAGGGCGTGGAGTTCGTCAAGGTCGCGATGCAGCCGGGGATGCCGCAGGGTGCGGGGGTGTACCGGGGCGTTCCGGTGATCACGCTGCCCGGCAACCCGGTCAGCTCGATGGTGTCCTTCGAGGTCTTCGTGCGCCCGGCACTGCGCGCGGCGGCCGGTGACACCGCCCCCGACCGGCCGACGCGGCGGGCCAGGCTGACCGAGCCGCTGCGCTCCGCCCCTGGCAAGCGGCAGTACCGGCGCGGCCTCCACGACGCCGACGCGGGCACGGTGTCGGTGGTCGGCGGACCGGGCTCGCACCTGCTGTCGGCGCTCTCCACGTCGAACTGTCTGATGGAGATCGGCGAGAGCGACACCGAGCTCGTCGAAGGGGCCGAGGTCACGGTGCTGCTGACGCGTTGATCTTCAGGTCACTTGAGCTGGCGTTTTGGCCAGCAGGGCGGCGACTTGCGCAAACTCACCGCGGCACCGCAGACTCACGCGCTGCTCACAACTGGGGGTGAGCGGAACACGTCATCGCGGAGGAAACACCGTGCGCGGATCTTTCCGGGCCTTCGTCGCCGTCGTGCTGTTGATCGCCTTCCCGTTCCTGGTGATCGGGATCGGGGTCGGCGGCATCCTGCTGGCCACCACGGCAAGCGGACGAGCGGCCGCCTACCTGTTCGTACTCGGCATCGGCGTCCTGATCACCTTCGGTATCGCGCTGGTCAGCGCGTTGCGCACGCGGGTGGAGCCGCCGAGCGGACCGCGGCTGAGCAGGCAGGAGCAGCCCACGCTGTGGGCCTGCGTGGACGAGCTCGCCGAGCAGGTCCAGACCCGCGCGCCCGACGAGATCATCCTGATCCCGGACGTGAACGCGGCGGTCTCCGAGGACTCGCGGATGCTGGGCCTGCGCGCGGGCAAGCGCTACATGATGATCGGTCTGCCGCTGCTGGCAGGGATGAGCGTGGACGAGCTGCGCTCGGTGCTCGCGCATGAGCTCGGTCACTACAGCGGCGGCCACACGCGGCTGCTGGCGATCACCTATCGCGGCACCGAGACCCTCCAGCGCACCGTGGAACGGCTGGACGGCGGTCCGGCCCGGTTCCTGCTGAACAACTACGCGAAGCTCTACATGCTCGTGGCCAGCTCGGCGAACCGGCAGCAGGAGCTGGAGGCGGACCAGGCGATGGTGCGCACCTCCGGGCAGGCCGTCGCGATCGCGGCGCTGCGCAAGCTGCCGACGCTGAGCCACACCTGGGACGCGTACTCCAGTCGCTACCTCCCGCTCGCCGGGATGGCGCGGCGCACGCCCGACCTGCTGCTGGGCTACCGCGCGTTCCTGTTGCACCCCAACCAGAAGGAGTGGGTGGAGCGGGCGGAGGAGCAGCTGCTGGACGCCGAGTCCAGCTCGCTCTTCGACAGCCACCCACCGATCCGCCAGCGCATCGCGGTGATCGCGAACCAGGCCGACCGCCCTGCGCCCGGGGACACCAGGCCCGCGTGGTCGCTGCTCAACGACCCGCAGAACAGCGTCCCCGCCGTCGAGGGCTCGATGCTCAAGGAGGGCCTCGGCCCGCGTGCGCAGTGGGCGGAGATCGTCCGGCTCGCCGGGGCGACGTCGGCAGAGCGCGGCGCGGGCATGCTGGCCAAGGCCGCCCTGGACAGCCAGGTGGCGCCGCGCGGCATTCTCGGCGACATCCTCCACGCGATCGGCCGGGGCGAGGTCGAGCAGCTGGTCAAGCCGTTGCTGAAGCCGAACATCCCGTTCGAGGAGCTGGCCGGGGCGTGCCGGTCGGTGGCCACCGAGCTGCTCGGCGACGTGGTGGTGGCCGCGCTGGTGGCGCAGGGCCGCGTGCGGCACGAGCTGAACTGGGGCGGCGGCTGGGTGGTGCGCCTGCTCGACGACGGCTCCGAGTTCGACGCCGAGGAGCTGGTGGCGCCCGCCGTGAACGACCCGGCCAAGGTCGGCGAGCTGTGGGACCAGCTGGTGCGGATGAACGTCCCGCTGGGCTTCGTGCGCTGGCCGAGCGAGCAGGACCCGCAGATCGGCGGCGAACCCCAGCTCACCCACGCCTTCGGGACGCAGGTGACCGTCGGCCGCAACACCTGGCACGACCTGCTCGTCTACGACACGGGTCTGCTGCTGTTCAAGCTGCGGTTCCGGACCGTGCTCAAGGAGCAGTCCGCCGATCGCGTCGGCGCGGGCCACGGCATCCGCCGCAAGCGGCTCACCCCGCTCGTGGAGGCCTCCGCCGCGGCGAACCGCCAGCTGCCCAACGCCAGGTGGATCGGCGCGGAGGACATCGTCGGCGGCACCAACAAGAGCTTCCTCACCGGCGGCGGCAAGATCGGGCTGGACCTCGCCGACGGCAGCAGGCTGGAGCTGCGCAGCGCCTCCGACGAGGCCTACGAGGCGCTGGTCGGTTTCGTGCTGGAGGTGCTCCAGTCGCGCGGCGTCCCCGCGCAGGAGGGCGCTGCACCCGTAGGCTGACCACGTGGGCTTCTTCTCGTGGATCATCTTCGGCGCTCTTGCCGGCTGGGCGGCAAACCTGATCGTCGGCGGGCGCGACCGGCGTCCGCTCGGCTGCCTGTTCAGCATCGTCGTCGGGATCGTCGGCGCGGCGCTCGGCGGGCTCGTCTACAAGCTCGCGACCGGCGAGAAGTGGGACTTCGAGTTCAGCTTCGGCAGCTTCGGGGTGGCGGCGCTCGGCGCGGTGCTGCTGCTGGTGATCGTGCGGCTGGTGCAGTCCCGCAGATAGCCCGGTGGGTCGCTGGCGTACCGTGAAGTGTCCATTTTGCTCTCTTCACGGCCAAGGATCACGGATCACCTGACGATGACCGCGGAAGAACGTTCGGGCCCGCTCGCGCACCTTGTCGAACTCGCGCGCAGCACGGTTCCCCCCATGCACCCCGCCGGCCGCCCCTTCGTGCTCGGCGCGGCCGTTGCCACCTTCCTGATCAGGCGGTTCTCCCGCAGGGCAGGCGTGATCGGGATGGTGGTGACCGCCTGGTGCGCCTGGTTCTTCCGGGAGCCCAAGCGCGTCACGCCGACTCGCCCCGGCCTGGTGGTCTCGGCGGCCGACGGCACGGTGTCCACGGTCGGCCCCGCCGTCCCGCCCGCCGAGCTCGGCCTCGGCGAGGAGCCGGTGCCCAGGGTCAGCGTGTTCCTGTCGATCTTCGACGTGCACGTGCAGCGGATGCCCGCGTCCGGTGCGGTCGCGAAGGTCTCCTACCGGCCGGGCAAGTTCCTCTCCGCCGACCTGGACAAGGCCAGCGAGGACAACGAGCGCAACAGCCTGCTGCTGCGCACCACCGACGGCCACGACATCGCCGTGGTGCAGATCGCCGGGCTCATCGCCCGCCGGATCGTGTGCTTCGTCGAGGAGGGCCAGCAGATCGCCGCCGGGCACACCTACGGCCTGATCCGCTTCGGCTCCCGCGTGGACGTCTACCTGCCGAAGGGCAGCAGGGTCCTGGTGGAGCCCGGCCAGAAGACCATCGGCGGGGAGACCGTGCTCGGTCTGCTGCCCGGCGCGGAGTTCTAGGTGGACGCCCGCACCGCCCCGGGGGTGCGGCTGCTGCCGAACGCGATCACCATCCTGGCGCTGTGCTCCGGGCTCTCGGCGATCCAGTTCACGCTGAACAAGGAGTACAGCGCGGCGGTGCTGGCGATCGGCGTCGCCGCGGTGCTGGACGGCCTCGACGGCCGCCTGGCGCGGATGCTCGACGCCACCAGCAAGATCGGCGCCGAGCTGGACTCGCTGTGCGACGGCATCTCCTTCGGCGTCGTGCCCGCGATCGTGCTGTTCATCTGGGGTTGGGACGGCGAGCGCACCGGCTGGCTGGTGGCGCTGGTGTACGCGGTGTGCATGGTGTTGCGGCTGGCGCGGTTCAACACGCTGCTCGACGACACCGAACAGCCGTCGTTCACCAAGGAGTTCTTCGTCGGCGTCCCGGCTCCGGCCGGGGCGATCCTGGCGCTGCTGCCGATGGTGGTCTCGCTCGGCCTGGAGTCCGAGGGCTGGTGGTCCTCCAAGCCGGTGCTGCTGGTGTGGACCCTGCTGGTGGCGATGCTGCTGATCAGCCGGATCCCCACGCTGTCGCTGAAGAAGCTGCGCATCCCGGCCAAGGCGATCGCGCCGGTCCTGCTGATCATCGGGATCGCCGGGGCCGCGCTGCTGACCTACCCCTTCCTGATGCTCGCCGTGGTCGTCGTGTTCTACCTGGGCCACATCCCGTACGCGGTGTACCGCTACTACTGGCTCTCGCGGCACCCCGAGGCGTGGGACGTGGAGCCCGCCGAGCGCAGGGCGATCCGGCGGCGCAGCACCCGCAGGCTCGGCATCCGGCCGCCGCTGCGGCGCCGGGTGGCGGGGGCGGCGATCCGCCTGCGCCGCATCCCCCGCCGCAACGGCACGCCGGGCCCCGGCCCGGTCGCCCGCACCAGCTGGCGCCGTCTCGGCCTCCGCCGCAACCGCCGCGACTGAGATCCCACCGCTTCGCCGCTTCACCCTGAACGACCCGTTCGGTGCGCTCAACGCACTGAACGGGTCGTTTGGTGCGTTGGGAGCCCTGAACGGGTCATTCAGGTACTTGAGCGCGCTGAATGACTCATTGAGGTACTTGAGGGTCCCGAATGAGTCATTCAGGGCGCACCTCGGCGGCTAGGGTCTGAGGCGTGATCACGCTGACCATCCGGTTGTCCCCGTCCGCTCTGGACACGCGCCGCGGTGTCGTCCGGCTGCACCCTGAAGTGCTGGACGCGCTGGGGTTGCGGGCCTGGGACGCGGTGCGGCTGACCGGGACGCGGGAGACCGCCGCGCTGGCCGCGGCCTCGGACGGGTCGCACTCCCCCGGCTTCATCTACGTCGACGACATCACGATGTCCAACCTCGGCCTCACCGAGGACTCGGAGGTCGTCGTCGCGCCGGTCGAGGTGTCCACGGCGCGGTCGGTGACGGTGGCGGGCTCGCGCCTGGCCTCGGCCTCGCTGACCCCGGAGACGTTGCGGTTGGCGTTGATGGGCAAGGTGCTCACGGTCGGCGACGCGGTGTCGTTGCTGCCGCAGGACCTCGCGCCGCCGCCGGGCTCGGACGTGAGCACCGCGCGCCGCAAGCTGTCGCTGGCGATCGGCATGACGTGGACCAACGAACTGCTCACCGTGACCGGCATCGAGCCGCCCGGCGTGGTCGCCGTGCAGCCCGCGACGGTGGTCGGCTGGCGCGGCGGCGAGCGCACGGCCGCTCTCCCGCCTGCGGCCACCACCCCTGCCCCAGCTCCCCAGGGGGCTGAGCCCGCGTTGGCGTTGCCGGACCTGGTGGGCGCCAAGGACGCGGTGCGGCGGCTGAGCGAGTGGTTCGACCTGGCGTTCCGACGGCCGGAGTTGTTGGCGCAGCTCGGCGCGGAGTCCCGGCTCGGCGTCCTGGTGTCCGGGCCGTCCGGGGTCGGCAAGGCCACCCTGGTGCGCTCGGTCGCCGCGGCGGTGGAGGCCGAGGTCGTGGAGCTCGTCGCGCCCAGCGCCGCCGCGCTCGAACCGGCCACCGCCTCGCAGCGCACGCACGACGCGATCAACTCCGCGGTCGCGGCGGCGCGCGGCGGCACCGCCTGCGTGTTGTTGATCTCCGACGTGGAAGCTTTGGTACCGGCCAACAATCCGCCTCCACTGTCCACTGTGGTCCTTGATGCGCTGCTCGCGGCGATCGACACCCCGAAGCTCGCGGTCGTCGCGACCACCTCGGCGGCGGAGTCGGTGCACCCCAAGCTCCGCAGCCCCGAGCTGATCGACCGCGAGCTGAGCCTGCCGTTGCCGGACGGCTCCGTGCGCGCGGAGCTGCTGCGCGTGCTGCTGCGCGACGCCCCGCTGGAGGACGGCATCGACCTGACCGCCGTCGCGGACCGCACTCCGGGCTTCGTCGCGGCGGACCTGGTGGCGCTGCGGCGGGAAGCAGCGGTGCGCGCGGCCTTGCGGCAGCGGGATTCCGAGGAGCCGCGCATCGGCCAGGAGGACCTGATCGGCGCGCTGGAGACGGTGCGCCCGATCTCGATGTCCACTTCGGACAACCTGGCCACCGGCGGCCTCACCCTGGACGACGTCGGCGACATGACCGAGGTGAAGCAGTCGCTGACCGAGGCAGTGCTGTGGCCGTTGCAGTACCCGGATTCCTTTGCGCGCCTTGGGGTCAAGCCTCCGCGCGGGGTGCTGCTCTACGGCCCGCCCGGCTGCGGCAAGACGTTCCTGGTGCGCGCGCTCGCGGGGACCGGGCGGCTGAACGTGCTGTCGGTGAAGGGCGCGGAGCTGCTCGACAAGTGGGTAGGCGAGTCCGAGCGCGCGGTGCGCGAACTGTTCCGCAGGGCGGCCGAGGCGTCTCCGGCGATGCTGTTCCTGGACGAGGTGGACGCGCTCGCGCCGCGCCGGGGCCAGTCGTCGGACTCCGGCGTCGGTGACCGGGTCGTGGCCGCGCTGCTGACCGAAATGGACGGTGTGGAGCCGCTGAACGACGTCGTCGTGGTCGGCGCGACCAACCGCCCCGAGCTGATCGACCCGGCGCTGCTGCGGCCCGGCAGGCTGGAGCGCCTGGTCTACGTGCCGCCGCCGGACGCCGACGCGCGCACGGAGATCCTGAAGTCGGCGGCCAAGCACACGCCGCTCGGCGAGGACGTGGATCTGGCGGGGCTGGCCGCAGAGCTGGAGGGCTACTCGGCGGCCGACTGCGCCGCGTTGATCCGCGAGGCCGCGCTCACCGCGATGCGCGAATCACTGTCGGCGGCGGAGGTCGGGCTCAAACACCTCAACCACGCCCGCGAGACCGTGCGCCCGTCGCTGGACCCCGCGCAGCTCGCGGCCTTGGAGGCGTACGCGTCCTCGCAACGCCCCTGACGCGCCGAACCGCCCCCGACGACAACCGGGGGCGGTTCGGCTTGAGAACTACTTGGCGCTGGCGGCGTTCTTGTAGTCCTTCGTCACGATCACTATCACGCCCGGCTTCGCGTCCTTGATGCCTTCGAAGCGCGGTTCGACGCGCATGCCGAACTCGCCCGCGAGGGTCCGCGCCGTGGTCTCCTCGTCGGTGCCCGACGTGAAGTACACCGTCGACGTGTAGATCACGCCGTGCGGGTAGTTGTCCACCTGCTCGACCGTCCACCCGGCTTCACGGATGTCCTGCGCGGCGCGGTCGGCGAGCTTGGGGATGGTGCTGTTGTTGTAGACCCTGATCCCGGTCCTCGGCTTGCCCGGAGTGCCACCGCCACCTCCGCCACCCGCGCTGCTCGGCGGGGTCGCGGTCGTGGTGGGCGGGGTCGTCGTGGCCGGGGGTGGCACGGTCGTGGTCACCTGCGGCGCGGGCTCCGACGTCGGCGGCGCGGGCGGCGGGGGGCTGCCCGGAGCCGGTTCGGTCGTCGTTGTCTGCTGCTGCCCGAGCTGGTCCGTCGGCGTGTCCCCACCGAACAGGGAGAAGACGCCGAAGGCCAGCGCGACCGCGGCGACCCCGAGCGCCACGACCCCGGCCACCCACAGGGGGCGGGGCGCGCTTGGCGGCTCGACGGAACTCATCTCGGCTGCCTCCAGATCGTGGCGGTCGTCATCGCGGGTCGAGGCCGAGGCGGCGGGCGGTGCGGACCCGCTGGCGCCCGGTGCGCAACCGGCGCAGCCTGCGCACCAGCATCGGGTCGGCGGCCAGCGCCTCCTGCTTCTCGATCAAGGCGTTGAGCAGCTGGTAGTACCGGGTCGCCGACATGTCGAACAGCTCCCGGATGGCCTGTTCCTTCGCGCCCGCGTACTTCCACCACTGGCGCTCGAAGGCGAGGATCTCCTGCTCGGTGCTGTTGAGGCCGCCGGTACCCGGCGCGGACGAGGTCCGGTGCTCACCCTGGGCCCTCACCTCGGCGGCGTCCATCCCGCTCCTCGAAGTCACAGAAGAATCACAGGAGTGTGATTTCCAACTAGTTCTATTACATCACGAGGCACCGACACAGGCTCGGGCACAACCCGGCGCGTCACGGGGAGCGGCGCTACTAGGGTTCCGGGCATGGCCATTCACGCGATCCGGATCGCGGGCGACCCGGTGCTGCACAACCCGACGCGCCCCGTCGAGACCTTCGACGACGAGCTCCGCACCCTCATCGACGACATGTACGAGACGATGGACGCGGCCAACGGCGTCGGCCTCGCCGCCAACCAGATCGGCGTCGACCTGCGGCTGTTCGTCTACGACTGCCCCGACGACGAGGGCGCCCGGCACCGCGGCGTCGTGGTGAACCCGGTGCTGGAGACCTCCGAGCGGCCGGAGACCATGCCCGACCCGGAGGACGACTGGGAAGGCTGCCTGTCCGCCCCCGGCGAGTCCTTCCCCACCGGAAGGGCCACCTGGTCCAAGGTCACCGGCTTCGACGGCGACGGCAAGCCCGTCGAGGTCGAGGCGACCGGTTTCCTCGCCAGGTGCCTCCAGCACGAGACCGACCACCTCGACGGCTTCCTCTACCTGCACCGCCTCGTCGGCAGGTACGCCAAGGAGTCCAAGCGGATGCTCAAGCGCAACGGCTGGGGCGTGCCCGGGCTGTCCTGGATGCCGGGCGAGGTCGAGGACCCGTTCGGCCACTGAAGCACTGAGCCGGTCGGGTCCAACGACTTGGCAGTGGGCCGGGCCTGTGGTTAGCCTCGGGCCCGGAACAACTTCACATCGAACGCGGGAGCTCGCACCGAAGCGGGCTGAGAGGGCGGCTGGGCAACGATCCCGGCGCCGCCGACCGCCTGAACCTGTACCGGATAATGCCGGCGTAGGGAGGATTCGCCATGACGGCCTTTGCCGACAGTTCCGTCGCGCCCAGCGTGACCACCGGCCCGATCACGGGCTCGCGCAAGGTCTACACCGATTCCCCTGGTGGACTGCGGATTCCGCGGCGCAGGGTGGAGCTGACCAACGGTGAGCACCTCGACCTCTACGACACCTCGGGCCCGTACACCGACTCCGAGGCCACCATCGATGTCCACAGTGGACTGCCGAGGCTGCGCGAGGGCTGGGGGCTGGAACCGGTCGGCGGCGCGGTTTCCCAGCTGGCGTACGCGAAAGCGGGGATCGTCACCCGCGAGATGGAGTTCATCGCCGCGCGCGAGGGCGTCGACGTGGAGCTGGTGCGGCACGAGGTGGCCATCGGCAGGGCGGTGATCCCGGCCAACCGCCGCCACCCGGAGACCGAACCGATGATCATCGGCAAGAAGTTCCTCGTGAAGATCAACGGGAACCTGGGCAACTCCGCGGTGACCTCCTCGGTCGCCGAGGAGGTCGAGAAGATGGTGTGGGCCACCAGGTGGGGCGCCGACACGATCATGGACCTGTCCACCGGCAAGCGGATCCACGAGACGCGCGAGTGGATCCTGCGCAACTCCCCCGTTCCCGTCGGCACCGTGCCGATCTACCAGGCGCTGGAGAAGGTCGACGGCGATCCGGCGAAGCTGTCCTGGGAGGTCTACCGGGACACCGTGATCGAGCAGTGCGAGCAGGGCGTGGACTACATGACCGTGCACGCGGGCGTGCTGCTGCGCTACGTGCCGCTGACCGCGCGCCGGGTGACCGGGATCGTCTCGCGCGGCGGCTCGATCATGGCGGCGTGGTGCCTGGCGCACCACAGGGAGAGCTTCCTGTACACGCACTTCGAGGAGCTGTGCCAGATCCTGCGCGCCTACGACGTGACGTTCTCCCTCGGCGACGGGCTGCGCCCGGGCTCCATCGCCGACGCCAACGACGCGGCTCAGTTCGCTGAGCTGCGCACGCTCGGCGAGCTGACGCACATCGCCCGCGCGCACGACGTGCAGGTGATGATCGAGGGCCCCGGGCACGTGCCGATGGACAAGATCGCGGAGAACGTGCGGCTGGAGGAGGAGCTGTGCGGTGAGGCGCCGTTCTACACGCTCGGCCCGCTCGCGACCGACATCGCGCCCGCCTACGACCACATCACCTCGGCCATCGGCGCGGCGCAGATCGCCTGGCACGGCACGGCGATGCTCTGCTACGTCACGCCGAAGGAGCACCTCGGCCTGCCCAACCGCGACGACGTGAAGGCGGGCGTGATCGCCTACAAGATCGCCGCGCACTCCGCCGACCTGGCCAAGGGCCACCCCAGGGCGCAGGAGCGCGACAACGCGTTGTCCAGGGCGCGCTTCGAGTTCCGGTGGGAGGACCAGTTCAACCTCTCGCTCGACCCGGACACCGCGCGGTCCTTCCACGACGAGACCCTGCCCGCGGCTCCGGCGAAGACCGCGCACTTCTGCTCGATGTGCGGGCCGAAGTTCTGCTCCATGAAGATCACCCAGGACGTCCGCAGGTACGCCGAGGAGCGCGGACTGTCCACTGTGGAGGCTATCGAGGCGGGGATGCAGGAGAAGTCCGAGGAGTTCGACGAGCAGGGCGGCAAGGTGTACCTGCCGGTGGTGAACCCGTGAACGCCCTCCCCGGCCGCGCGCTCAGCTCGGACGGCACGTGGGAGACACCGCCGTGCGCGCTGACGATCGCGGGCTCGGACTCCGCGGGCGGCGCGGGCATGCACGCCGACATCCGCGCGTTCCTGACCTGCGGCGTGCACGGGATGACCGCCGTCACCGCCGTCACCGTGCAGAACTCGTTGGGGGTCAAGGACTTCGTCGAGATCCCGGCCGAGGTCGTCGCCGCCCAGATCGAGGCGGTGGCCAGTGACATCGGCGTGGACGCGGCGAAGACCGGCATGCTGGCCTCGGCTGCGATCATCGACGCGGTGGCCAAGGTGTGCCACAAGGTCGGCATCGGCCGCGCGGGCGTCGCGCCCTTCGTCGTCGACCCGGTCGCGGCGTCGATGCACGGCGACCCGCTGCTGCACGACGACGCGCTGAACGCCTTGCGGGACTTGCTCTTCCCCATGGCCACGCTGGTCACGCCGAACTTGGACGAGGTGCGCCTGCTGACCGGCGTCGAGGTGAGCACGCGCGCCCAGCTCGCCGACGCGGCGCGGGCGGTGCACGCACTCGGTCCACAGTGGACACTCATCAAGAGCGGCCACCTCACCGAGGACCCGGAGTGCGTCGACCTGCTCTTCGACGGCACCGAGTTCTACGAGCTGCCGGGCGCGCGCTACGACACCCCGCACACCCACGGCGGCGGTGACACCATGGCTTCGGCGATCACGGCGGCGCTGGCCAGGGGCGCGCCGATGCTGGAGGCGGTGCGCTTCGGCAAGCGGTTCGTGCAGCGGGCGGTCGCGCACTCCTACCCGCTCGGCGCGGGCGTCGGCCCGGTCTCGGCGTTCTGGCGGGTGTCCACAACACCCGTGTGATGCACTCGAACGGCCTAGCGCGCCGAGCCCGATGGCAGGGTAGAACGCAAGATCGCTGCCCGCCGGAGGTGCTCGTTGTCCCAGCCCGCTGCCACTGCCGACCTGGTCCCCAGGCTGCGCAAGGAAGTTCCGCTCCTGGTGCGCGGGACCCTCGGTGAGCCGGACATCGACAAGGCGCTCAAGAAGGGCCGGGTGCAGCCGGAGGTCATCGAGAAGCGGACGGTGGCGCGCGGCGACGAGCTGCTGCAGGCCACCAACCCGGAGATCGCCGAGCTCCGCGCGGCCGAGCTGAACCTCTTCCTCCACCAGAACCCCAGGATGGCCGTCCAACAACCAGAATCGCTCGTCGTCTCGGGTGCACCCGTGTTCGACGTCGGCGCTGCACCCCCGCGGAACGCATACGGGCGCAGCCAGCGCTCCATGGGCTTCGCGGTGTGGTGCGGGGCGGCCTACCCCTTCGCGGTGTGGCAGCTGTGGCCGGTGCTCCAGCCGTTCATCGGCGGTTTCTGGGTGGTGATCGCCGCTATCGCCGCGGCGGTAGCGGCGATCATCAACGGGCACGAAAGCTACGACAACGACAACGGCAACTCCATCAGCGGCGCCGCGATCGTGCTGGCCTTGGGTCTGGGCGGCGGCCAGGCCCTGATGGTCACGCTGCTGTACGCGCCGACTCGCGCGGCCACCAACGACGTCGTGGCTGCGGCAATCTGGGGGCCGTCGTCCCTGCTGGTCCTGGGTGTCGTGGCGTTCTGCCTGTTCGGCGCTTTCGGCGACCTCTCCGGCGTCGCGAGCGCCCGTGACGTCATGGTCAGCATGGTGCTCGCGGTGGGCCTGGGTGCCGCGGCGTGGATCGGGCTCGACCTCTGGGAGGCAGTCACCTGGGACTGGGTACCGGTCGCGGCGGCGGGCGCGGTGAGCCTGCTGGTCGTGGTGGTGCTGCGGCCGTTGACCGTTCGGCGTGGCACCGCCTGGCTGCCGAAGTGGCTCTCCACCGATCCCCGACGGCTCGGCAGCCCGTCGTGGCGGAGGAACTTGGCCGTGCTGAAGCAGGCGCGGGACGCGGCGGAGGCGCAGTGGCGGCGCGCGGTGGTGGACAAGGCGATCCGGCCGCTGATCCTGCGCCAGGTCAACGACATGGTGAGCCCACCGTTCTCCACCAACCTCGAGGTGCACGACAGCAAGGGGCTGCACCACCTCCGGTCGAGCGAGTTCGTCGTGGCCACAGGGACTTTCTCCGAGTTCCGGCGCGTGACCGAGGGCATCGGCGGTGGCGCGATCGGCATCGCTGGACCGCGCGGGGCGGGGAAGTCGACGCTGCTGGAGGCCTACCGCGACGGGATCTTCCTCGGCCCAGGCGAGGAGCACATCGCGCTGGTGGAAAGCGTTCCCGTGCGCTACGACGCCCGCGACTTCGCGCTGCACCTGTACGCGGGGCTGTGCCGTGAGGTGCTCCGCTTCGGGCGCAAGCACGGCGGCCCGACGTCGAAGCGGTGGCATCAGGTCGCCAGGTGGGCGCAGAACATCTCGGTGGCCTTCGTCGTGCTGTCGGGCTGGCTGGCCGTGGGGTACCTGGGAACGACGACGTTGCGCGCTCCCGATCTCGCCGTGTTCCGCGAGGGGTTCCTGTGGCCGCTGGTCGCGGTTCTCGCCGTAGCGTCGCTGCTTTTCCTTGCGGTGAAACGACGTCCGACCGCTGCGCGGGTCGTCATGAGCACGAGCGATGTGCGGAGCGTGCGCGATCTGTGCGACTGCGCGGAGGACAAGCTCGACGCGATCCGCTACCTCCAGAAGCACACGTCGGGTTGGTCCGGCAAGGTCGGGCTGCTCTTCGGCGCGGAGGGCAGTCGTTCCGGGGGCATGGAGCTCGCGCGGCAGGCGATGACCTATCCCGAGGTGGTGAGCGACTTCCGCGACTTCCTGGCCACCGCGGCGAGGGTCCTCGACACCGTGCCGAGGGCCGCCCGCATCAGGATCGCGATCGTGCTCGACGAGCTGGACAAGATCCTTTCCCCGGAGAGCGCGCAGGAGTTCGTCAACGAGGTCAAGGCGTTGTTCTCCGTCGACGTCCCGGGCTGCCTGTTCCTGGTGTCGGTCTCCGAGGACGCGCTGGCCGCGTTCGAACGGCGCGGGCTGCCCGTGCGCGACGCCTTCGACAGCGCGTTCGACACGATCTTCCGCGTCGACTACCTCGGGCTCGACGACGCCAGAGCCCTGCTGCGCAGCCGTGTGCTCGGCATGTCGGAGCCGTTCATGTGCTTGTGCCACAGCGTCTCCGGCGGCCTGCCGCGCGAGCTGATCAGGACCGCGCGCACCGTGGTGGCCTCGCAGAAGCGCTCGCTCGCCGAGGTGTGCCAAAGCATTGTGGCGGCGGACATCGCGGGTAAGACGGCCGCGCTGCGCACGGTGATCGCGCGAGGCCTCGCCGACGAGCCGCACGCGAGCGAGCTGATGCGGCACATCCAGTTGCACGCCCGCCCGGACGCGGCGCGGTTGCTCCAAGCCACGAGCACCCCGCCGATCGAGGACGGAGAGCTGTGGCACCTCCAGCTCGAAGCGCTCGGCTACCTGTACTACGCCGCAACGCTGCTGGAGGTGTTCGACGACGGGCTCACCGAACGCCAACTGGAGTTCGGCCGAACCCAGGACGGGCCCGGCGGCTTCAACGCCCTCGCGTCGGTGCGGCAGCTGTTCGGCGTCAACGTCAGGCTGGCGTGGCTGACGGTGAGCGACTTCCGGGAGGCGTGGGGCCTGGCGACCGTCGCACCGCCCCGCACGAAGGGGAAATTCGCTCGCGACGCGAAGGGGCCGACCGTAGCTTCCGGAGCATGAACCTGCTGTGGCGTCCGATGGCCGAGAGCGACATCCCTGGCTGGACCGCGCTGCTGGCCGCTGCCGAGCGGGCCGACCAGCAGGGCGAGAACTACAGCGAGGACGACCTGCGCGAGGAGTGGGCCGACCCGGATCTCAACGCCGAGCGCGACTCGATCGCCGTGCTCGACGGCTCGGTGCTGGTCGCGTACGCCATGGTGCACAGGCGGGTCACGCCGGAGGGCACGCACCGCCTGCCCTCGCAGAGCGTTGTGCACCCGGACTGGCGTGGGCGCGGCATCGGCGCCCAGCTCGTGGACTGGATCACCCAGCGCGCCACCGAGTTGCACCGTGCGCACCGACCGGATCTGCCCGGCGAGGTCAACATTTCCTGCGCTGAGCACAACTCCGCGCTGCGGGCTCTGCTCGACGAAGCCGGTTATCTGCCGCGGCGGTGGTTCTTCGAGCTGAAGCGGTCCACCGAGCCCGACGCGGAGGTCTCCCCGCAGCCGCTGCCGGAGGGACTGCGGCTGATCCCTTACGACGCGCGCTACGACGAGGCGCTCCGCTTGGCGCACAACGAGGCTTTCCGCGACCACTGGGGCAGCACGGAGGTCGACCTCGACGGCTGGAAGCAGTGGTACACAGGCACGAGCTGGTTCCGGCCGGCGTTGTCCTACCTCGTGCTCGACGGCGAGGAGATCGCGGGTTACCTGCTGTCCAAGGAGTTCGAGGCCGACGCGGCGGTCACCGGTGTCCGCGAGGTCTGGTACGACCAGATCGGAGTACGCCGGGCCTGGCGCGGGAACCGGCTCGCGACGGTGATGCTGTTGCGCGCACTCGCTGACAGTTGTGACGCCGGGTTCACCCGGGCGGCGCTTTCCGTGGACGCGGACAACCCGACCGGTGCATTGGGCATCTACCAGCGGTGCGGATTCGCGCTCGTCACCCGGCAGTCCGTTCACGCACGGGTACTGTCCGTGACCGACTGAGCACCCAGCGCTGACAAGACATTAGGCTCGCGTTTGCCCTGATGATCGTTGTCACCCCCTGGGAGCCCTGCTCATGACACGTGCGCGCCTTCGGCTGTTAGTCGACTCATCCGGATTCCAGCGGTTCATCATCGCGGTGATCTTGATCAACGCGGTGACCCTGGGGCTGGAGACCTCCGAGGCGCTCATATCCCGCTACGGCACGGTGTTGCACACCATCGACCGGCTCGCGCTGGCGATCTTCGTCGGCGAGCTGCTGCTGCGCCTGCACGCCTTCGGCAGGGACTTCTTCCGCGATCCGTGGAACTGCTTCGACGCGGCGATCGTCAGCCTCGCGCTGCTGCCGACCTCCGGGTCGTTCGCGGTGCTGCGCGCGCTGCGCATCCTGCGGGCGCTGCGCCTGCTGTCGATGGTGAAGAGCATGCGGCGCGTGGTCTCCGCGCTGCTGACCGCGATCCCCGGTATGGCGTCGATCGCCGCGTTGCTGGCGTTGGTGATCTACGTCGGCGGTGTGATGGCGACCAAGCTCTACGGCGAGCTCTCCCCCGAGTACTTCGGGGATCTCGGCGACTCGCTGTTCACGCTGTTCCAGGTGATGACCGGCGAGGCGTGGTCCGACGTGGCCCGGCCGATCATGGACCAGGAGCCGTGGGCGTGGCTGTTCTTCGTCGGCTTCATCCTGATCACCTCCTTCACCGTGCTGAACCTGTTCATCGCGGTGGGCGTGAGCGCGATGGAGCACCAGGTCGCCGCCGAGCGCGAGCAGCAGGAGGAAACGCTGATCTCCAACGACATGCTGCTCGCCGAGGTCAAGGCGCTCCGTGGAGAACTGCGCGAACTCCGCGAGCAGTCCGGCCTGCGCTAGGCCCTGTCCCGCAGATGGTTGCGCTGCGTATTCCGGTCACGGTGCCACCGGGGGTTGGGGTGTCTTCAAGACCCGCAAACCCCGCTGTTGATCATCGTTAACCGCCGCAAACCCCTGCGGTCTTGCGGG
The DNA here is from genome assembly GCF_039537405.1 of Allokutzneria multivorans. Taxonomy (NCBI): domain Bacteria; kingdom Bacillati; phylum Actinomycetota; class Actinomycetes; order Pseudonocardiales; family Pseudonocardiaceae; genus Allokutzneria; species Allokutzneria multivorans. The sequence continues at coordinate 396,439 of NZ_BAABAL010000005.1, forward strand.
GTTTGCTGTCGTTGGAGACGGTGGGGGTGGGGGTTGGGTGGTCTTGACTTGCAGGACAGGCGCTAGTCGCCCTTGAGGGTCTGGATCACCGACGCCGCGGCCTTGGCCACCACCGGGCAGGGGGCCTGCGCACCGGCGCCGCGGTCGAACTGCGAGAGCAGGTTCACCGTCAGCTGGTCGGTCACCGCGACGAACAGGCCGCACTTGCCCTTGCTGCGGTGGTCGAGCGAGGCGGCGTAGACGGCCGGGTAGCCCTCGATCGTCGTCGGCTCGAAGTAGTCGTTGTTGCCCTTGGTGTCGTAGATGTCGCTGAGGCCGTTCTTGTTGGCGGTGAACACGGTGAGGTCCATCTGGTTCAACGGCTCGTCGGCGATCTGGAACGTGCAGCTCGGCCCGTACGCGCCGGCGCGCGGCTTGCCCGCACCGTAGCCGAGCGAGGAGCGCTTCGAGTCCGAGATCGCCGCGCAGGCGTTGGACTGGATGGAACTCACGTCGAGCGCGGCCGGAACCCTCGGCGCCGCACCGGACTGCGATGCGGAGGAGGCCGAGGTGTCCGGGGAGGAGGGCTCGCCCACCGTGTTCGAGCAACCCGCGACCACGAGCGCCACACCCACTGCCAGCAGAAGACGTCGAAGACTCATCGCGCCATTGTTCAGCATTCCCTTGCCGGGCTGGACGCGTGGGCCCAAAATCGTCGCGGAATGCGTCCGGCTCGGCGTGCGAGGCGTCCGCCCTCGACGGCCGCGCGCATCGCCGCCGCCATCCGTTCGGGCTGGTGAGCCCTGGTGACGGCCGTGGCCAGCAATACCGCGTCACAGCCGAGTTCCATGGCGAGCGCGGCGTCGGAAGCGGTGCCGATGCCCGCGTCGAGGATGACCGGAACCGATGCCCTGGCAACGATCAGCTCGATGTTGTGCGGGTTGCGGATGCCGAGCCCGGTGCCGATCGGCGACCCCAGCGGCATGACCGCGACGCATCCCGCGTCTTGAAGCCTGCGCGCGAGCACGGGATCGTCGTTGGTGTACGGGAGCACGGAGAACCCTTCCGCCACAAGGGTTTCCGCCGCGTCGAGCAGCTCGTGCGGATCGGGCAGCAGGGTGTCCTCGTCGGCGACGACCTCCAGCTTCACCCAGTCCGTCCCGAGCGCTTCGCGGGCCAATCGCGCGGTGAGCACGGCCTCGGCGGCGCTACGACACCCCGCCGTGTTCGGCAGCAGCTGAATGTTCAACCGCCGCAACAACTCCAGCACCCCGGTGCCGCCATCGGCGTCCATCCTGCGCATCGCGACGGTGGTCATCTCGGTGCCAGAGGCCACCAGAGCACGCTCCAGCACGGAGAGGTTGCCCGAACCCCCGGTTCCCATGATCAACCGTGATCCGAACTCGCGGCCCGCGATCACCAACTGGTCCTCCGACACGCCCTCAGCCTCCTTGTACCGCAGTGAGAACTTCCACCACCGCGCCGTCGCGCAGAGCCGTGTGCCACTGGCTCCTGGGCACCACGTCGCCGTCCACCGCGACTGCCACTCCAGACTCCGGAGCCCCGAGCAGTGCGAGCGCGTCGGCTACCGTGCTCCCGGGCGCGAGCGTGTTTTCCTTGCCATTGAGCCGAATCCTCATGACGTCCCTTCCAGCTCGGCCAGCACGAGATCGGCGGTGATCGGTGCCAGCAGCATGCCGTTGCGGTGGTGACCCGTTGCCACGACCAAGCCCGGCTCGACCTCTCGGATCACCGGCAGGTTGTCCGCTGTGGCTGGCCGGAGCCCCGCCGCGCACTCCACGAACTCGTACTCCGAAATCGATGGCAGCACCTGTTCGGCCCACCGCAACAGATCACGGACTCCGCCCGCCGTGACCGTCGTGTCGAAGCCCGCCTCGTACTGAGTCGCGCCGACGACCAGCCCTCCGCCGTCCCTCGGCACGAGGTAGACGTGGTTTCCCTGCACCGAACACCGCACGGTCCTGCTCGGCGGGGGAAGCGTGGACCTTGTGGCGCGCAAGCGAAGGATCTCCCCCTTCACCGGACGCACCACGTCGCGCAACGGCTCGTACAGCTGCCCGCTCCACGCCCCGGCCGCGAGCACGACGGCATCTGCGCGCCGCGTCGTCCCGTCTGCCAGTCGCACGGTTCCCGGACCGACTTTGGCAACGCGAACCGACTCGACCTCACAGACCGAGCGCAGCGCCGCGAGCACCATCCGGTTGTCCACCGCGAGATCCCCGGGCACCGACAGTCCACTTCGGACAGATGGCCCGATGCTGGGCTCCAACGCCCTGATCTGCTTGCCGGTCAACGACTCCGCGCCTCTGCCCAACGACGCGAGGTACTCGGCCAGCAGGGTCAGCGAAGCCCGGTCAGCCGCGTCCACCGCGACGACGAGCGTGCCCTCCTCGCGCAGTCCGGCATCCCGCCCGCTCGCCGCGCCCAGCTCGCGCGCGAACTCCGGCCAGCGCCGCAGCGACGCCGATCCCAGCTCCAGCAAGGATTCCTCGCCCGGCCAGGCCTCCGTCACCGGCGCGAGCATGCCTCCAGCAACCGCCGAGGCACCCGAAGCCGGGGCAGGATCGAGCACCGAGACGGCGAACCCGGCCGACGCCGCCCGCCACGCGACGGACAGACCGATGACTCCGGCGCCCACGACGACGACCGAACCACGCGCACCACTGAACAACGACCTCACGCTCCCTGCGCCGGCATTACCCGGATCAGGTTCGACGGTCGGGGTCGTCAGACCCCCTCTCAGCCTGGTCTCCCCAGGCTCCCGTGCGGACCGCTGCCCACCATACCCGCTTGTACTGTGACCGCCATGCCCTTACTCGATGGCAAGGAAATCCGCCGCAAGCTCGCGGCGGCGCGCCTGTACCTGTGCACCGACGCGCGCACCGAGCGGGGCGATCTGGCCGAGCTGGCGGACGCGGCGCTGGCGGGCGGGGTCGACGTCATCCAGCTGCGCGACAAGAACCTCGAAGCGAAACAGGAGCTGGCGGCGCTCGAAGTGCTGGCGGAAGCCTGCGCGAGGCACGACGCGCTGCTCGCGGTGAACGACCGCGCGGACATCGCGCTCGCCGCCGGAGCCGATGTGCTGCACCTCGGCCAGGACGACGTGCCGGTGCCGTGGGCTCGGCGGGTTCTCGGCGAGGACGTGGTGATCGGCCGCTCGACCCACTCCCCCGCCCAAGCCGAGCACGCCGCGCACGAGGCCGGGGTGGACTACTTCTGCACCGGTCCTTGCTGGCCGACGCCGACCAAGCCGGGGCGTCCTGCGGCCGGGCTCGACCTGGTCCGCTTCGCGGCGGGGCAGAACTTCGAGCGGCCGTGGTTCGCGATCGGCGGCATCGACGAGGCCCGCCTCGGCGACGTGGTCGAGGCAGGAGCCCGTCGCGTCGTCGTGGTCCGCGCGATCACCGAGGCCGAGGACCCCCGTGCCGCCGCCGCGTCGATCGCGGCACGCCTGCGCGCATGAAAAAAGGAGGTTGTCCCAGTGCGCGCTGGGACAACCTCCTGCTCGTGGGGCGTGCTCAGCCGGTGAGCAGCGTGAGGCTGTACTCCTTGAGCGCCTCGTTGATCGGCTGGAACCACGACACCGAGGTCGCACCCTCGTTCGCGTTGGAGAGGCAGCGCAGCTTGCCGCCGACGTCCTTCAGGCGGGCGCCGCTGGTGAGGCCCTGAGCCTGGTCGCCGGAGATGTTCGAGCCGCCGCTGTCACCCTGCTCGACGCAGGCGGTGTACTGGGTGAGGCCGCGCACGACCACGGTGGAACCGTCGGCCTGGCCGTACTTCACCGTCACGTTGCGGGCCCGCACGGTGCCGCAGGTCCACTGCGTGGTCGAGCCGGACTTGCAGATCGCGCCGCCGAGCGGGGCCTCCTCGGAGCCCTTCACGGTGACGTTGCCGCCGTTCCACTGGTTCACCAGCGGCTGCAGCGCCCAGACGAGCGGGTCGACCGCGACGGCCGCGAAGTCGTTGCCGTCCTTCCAGTTCGTGTTCACGAACTCGCCGATGCCCAGGTTGCCGAGCGCGACGACCGGGCCGGGCTTGGAGCAGTGGCCCGCGGTGATCAGGCGCGGCTCGCCCGAGGTGGTCTTGGCGGCGAAGCCCGCCGAGCAGCGACCGGCGGTGCCACCACCCATGTAGATCGCGTTGCCGCCGACCAGGTCACCGGAGGCGACAGGGGTGCCTTCGGTCTCCTCGACGCGGATCGGGGTGTTCGACTTGGCGAGGCCGCCCACGAAGGCGTCCGTTGCCGGGGTGCGCTGGCCCTTGGTGACCGTGACGACGACGGAGTTGCTCGGCTCGTCCACGTACCAGCTGCCCACCTCCGCTGGCGAGGAGTCGGTGCGGCGGTCCAGCTCGGCCTTGGCGCCGTCGAGCTGGGAGCGGCTGACGCCGACCACGCGGGCCTCGGCACCGGCGGCGCGGACGGCCTCGGCGCGGGCGGGGTCGGAGACGGCGACGACCGTCTTGCCGGACTCGATCCACGAGCCCGCGTAGGAGCTGTCGGCGGCGACGCGGGCGCTGGTGGCGACGCGGGCGGCGTCGGAGTCCTGACGGACGCGCTCGCGGGCCTGATCGGCGGTGAGGCCGAGGTCGCGCTGCATCGCGGAGAGCACCGCACCGGACGGGCCCGGCGCCGCGAGGGCGGGGGCGGAGAGGGATCCAGCGGTGGCGGTGACAAGCAGTGCGACACCGAGTGCGCGAGTCGCGGTGCGTCGAGACATCCGAACCGTCCTTCCGTCAGGTGGACCTGGGCGCTAGCCCGTCTGGACGGAAGCTATGCGACTCTCTGCGACAAATGAACCCCTTGCTTCACTCTTTTGGTCCACAAATTTTCAATCCAGTACCCGCCATTCGACGGTTCCATCACTGAGCGCATAAAGAAGAGCACCCACGGGTGCAGGGTTCCCGTGGGTGCTCTCCTCGGGGACGGCGTCAGAGCCGGTCCCCTCCCCGTGATCAGCTGGTGACGAGCCGGAGCCCGTAGCGGCTGAGGATGGGGTTGACCGGGAAGAAGTAGGTCGTGCCGCCGGAGGAGCAGTTGCCGGAGCCACCGGAGGTCACGCCCTGGGCCTGGTTGCCCGCCAGCCACGAGCCGCCGGAGTCGCCCGGCTCGGCGCACGCGTTGGTCCTGGTCATGCCGTTGACCGTGCCCTGGGGGTAGCGGACGGTCTGGTTCTTGGCCTGGACGGTGCCGCAGCGCCATCCGGTGGTGGAGCCGGAGCGGCAGATCGACGCGCCGACCGCGGCCTCGGAGGAGCCCTTCACGGCGACGGTGCCGCCGTTGTAGCGGTTCACCACGCCACGCGGGGTCCAGTTGGAGTTCGTGCCGACCCAGGCGTAGTCGTTGCCGGGGAAGCTGGAGCCGCGGAAGCTGCCCGAGGCGACGCGGTTGAAGCCCTGCGTCGCGGTGCCGACGGTGCCGCAGTGCCCGGCGGTGACGTAGCCGCCCTGGACGGAGAAGCCGACCGAACAGCGCCCGCCGCCCATGTAGTACGCGTCGCCACCACGGACGTCGTAGAGCGTGGTCGGGTCCTCGTTGCTCTGCAGGACCGTGATCGCCGCCGCGTCGGCACCGCTGGCCTTGACGAACTTCTCGCCGTCCGCGACGACCTTGGCGGTCACCACGATCCGGTTGCTGACGGTGTCGACGTACCAGCCGCTGACGCCGTTCGCCTGCTGGTCAGCCTTGTCCAAGGTGGACTTGACCGCGTCCAGCTGAGCGGCGCTGCGCGCGACCACGCGAACCTCGGCACCGGTCGCGCGGATCGCGTCCGCCTTGGCGGCGTCGGTCACCGAGACGGTCAGCTTCGCGCTGCCGTCGGCGAAGTGGGACCCGGCGTAGCTGCTGCCGAGCGTGCCGCGCAGGCCCGCATCGGCCTCCGCCGCCTTCATCTCGTTGGTCACCCGGGCCGTCGCCTGATCGGCGGTCAGACCGAGGTCGCGCTGCATCGCGGTGAGCATCTCCGGGGAAGCGAACGCGTCACCCGTCGCGGCGGCCGCCGCGGGCAGGGTGAGGGCCGCCGCCGATCCCAGTGCCAGTAGGGCGGATCCGACGTAGCGGACCGCAGACTTCGGCTTCATGACATCTCCCTCTTGCTGCAGGGGTCCTCGCCGGCCAGGTCAGGGGGTGCCGGTGAGGGAAGCTAGAGCTGATGAGCATGTGCGCGGTGACTCACAGTGAGAGCCGAATCACTTTCGACGGACGTTATGGAGCCGTGATTGCCCTTGGCATCCGCCATTCGGGGTAAGCCATTCACTTCAAGCACATGTCCCTACTTTCGTAGGGGTCGACCCGCAGTAGCCCCTGCGGCCATCTCGTTCAGGCGGTTCGTCACGCCTGGAACAGCGCTTGCGCGTGCATGGAACGACGCTTCCCCGCCCGCCGATTCCCTACTTTCGGTGGGGCTCAGCCCGACGTCTGGGGCTCTTGACTGGTCGTCGGCGGCCTGGACGTGGTCGTGACCTGCGGCGGAGTCGTCGTGGTCGGCGGCGCGGTCGTCGTCGCCGGAGTCGTCGTGGTCGGCGGGGGCGTGGTGGTCGGCCTCGGCTGCTCCGTTGTGGTGATCGGCGGCTGCTCCTCCTGCCGCTCGTCGCGGTGCTTCCCGTTGCCGCCCTGGAAGATCGTGCCGACCGTGGAGCCGTTCCCGTTGCCGGACAACGGCTGTCCGCCGATGAGCTCGATGCCGGTCACCAGCACCATCGCCAGCGCGAACGCCAGCCCGCTTGTCGCGCCGACCACCCACCAGCGCCGCCGCGTCCACCACGGCTTGCGCTCGGTCCCCGGCCTGGCGATCACCTCGGTCGGCGCGTCGAGCCGCTCCTCGACCCGGCCAGTGTTGATCTTGTCGCGCACCGCCGTGCGGCTGCGGACGAGCGAGTGTTCGTAGAGCGCACCGCCGATCGTGCTGACCACGCTGGCCAGCGCCGCCCCGATCACCGTCCCCGCGACCCCGAGCTGGGCGCCGAGCACCGCCGCCGTCACCGCGGCCAGCGCACCCGCCACCACCTTCGTCGTCGTGATGTCCAGTTTGCGTTCTTCGCTGCTCATCGCTGTTCCCTCGACCTCCTACAAGGTGGACGGGGGCGCGCGGGCAACGGTTGTCGGCACGTGAGCGCTGACACCATCGCGGGCATGATGGGCGCATGCCCGAGCTGATCACGATCGACGATGTCCGCTCCGCAGCGGAGCTTCTGCGCGGCACGGCGGTGCGCACGCCCCTGCTGCCCTGTCTCGCGGGCGACCCCGACCGTCCACTGTGGATCAAACCGGAGAGCCTCCAGCCGACCGGCGCCTTCAAGATCCGTGGCGCGACGAACGCCTTGCTGCGCCTGACAAAGGACGAGCGCGAGCGCGGTGTCGTGACCCACTCCAGCGGCAATCACGCGCAGGCCCTCGCCTACGCGGCGAAGGTCACCGGAGTGCCCGCCGTCGTCGTTGTCCCTTACGGCACACCGCAAACGAAGGTCGACGCGGCTCGGCGGCACGGCGCGGAGATCGTGCAGTGCGAGCTCGCCGTGCGCCAGGAGACCGCCGAGGCGATCTCACGCGAACGCGGCCTGCCGATGATCCCGCCCTACGACAGCCCGCACGTGATCGCGGGCCAGGGCACCGCGGGCCTGGAGATCGCCGAGGACCTGCCCGAGGTCGAACTGGTGCTCGTTCCCGTCAGCGGCGGCGGCCTGCTCTCCGGCGTCGCGACCGCGATCAAGGCGCTGTGCCCGGCCGCGAAGGTCGTCGGCGTCGAGCCCGAGCTGGCCGCCGACGCCCAGGCCAGCTACCGCTCCGGCGTGCTCGACCGGTGGACCGCCGAGCAACGCGGGCGCACCATCGCCGACGGACTGCGCAGCTACCTCTCCGAGCTGACCCTGGCGCACCTGCGCGCCCGCGTTGACGACATCGTGACCGTCACCGAGGACGAGATCACCTCGGCCGTCGGCTGGCTCGCGCACAACGCCCGCCTGGTCGCCGAACCCAGCGGAGCCGTCCCCATGGCCGCCTACCTCAACCGCGCCGCCGAACTCCCGCGCGGCCGCACCGTCGTCCTGGTCAGCGGCGGCAACCTGGACCCCCACCTCTTCGCACAACTCGTCTGAACGCACCAAACGACCCGTTGAGGTCCTTGAACGCACCAAACGACCCGTTCAGCGCGCTCAACGCACCAAACGGGGCTTTGGCGTCGAGCCGAGGCGTGGCGTGGCACCAGAGGTTGAGGGGTCTTCAAGACCACCAAACCCCTCTCCTGATCACCGTTAACCGCCACCTACTCCGAGGCAGCCACACGGAGGGGCTACGTACCCAATGTGGCATTTGTTTCGCCAGACGTAACGAATGCCGCATTGGGTTCAAACGTCGGGCCGGACCACCTCGACATCTTCCTGCCGCGTGAGGCAGTTCGGCGGCGCGCCGGCCGAGGTGAAGAACTCGTGCGCGGCCTTGTGCACATCGGCGGGATCTCGCGGAGGTGCGCCACGTAGCTGTACTCCACGGCGCTTCGATCACGGAGCGACCTGCTCCTCCTGCCGACCGTTCCTGGCCGTGCGGTTCAACAGGACGGCAGTGAACGTCAAACCGACTTGTTCACCGGTGCGCCGATGTGCGTGGGCGGAGCATCTACGCCGCAGGTCAAGCACTCCCCGGGCCGGGGCTGCGAAGCCACCTCCGCAGGCTCCGAAGCGACGCCGAGCACGGAGTTGTCCACACCGAGCGCCAGCACTCCGCCGAGCGCCGCGAGCACGGCGCACACCACGAGCGCGACCTGCCAGCTCGACGTCATCGCCACGGGATCGGTGTACGCGTCCCCGGTCAACCCCGCGACGGCCGGAAGGACAGCGACCGCCAACAGGGTGCCGGTCCGAGCGACCGCGTTGTTCACCCCGGAAGCCACTCCGGCGTACCGATCGGGCGCGGCGGCGAGCACGGTCGCGGTCACCGGAGCCACCACGGCGGCCAGGCCGAAGCCGAACACCAGCAAGCCGGGCAGCACTCCGGTGAGGTAGCTCGCGCCGGGCACGACGAGAGACAGCAGAGCGATGCCCGCCGCGATCAACAACGGCCCGACGACGAGCTGAGCGCGGGGGCCGATGCGCTGCGCGAGCTTCCCCGAGCGCGCCGACAGCACGAGCATCAGCACGGTGATCGGCAGCCCGGCCAGGCCGGCGGCGGTCGGCGAGTACCCGAGCGACACCTGGAGCTGCAACACCAGCAGCACCATGATCGAACCGAGCGCCGCGTACACCACCAGGGTCAGCGCGTTGGACAGCACGAACGTCCTGGTGGCGAACAACGAAGGCGGCACGAGGGGTGTGCGGCGACGCGTCTGCATGACGCCGAACCCGATCATCAGAGCCAGCCCGCCGACACCGCCGACGAGCACGAGCGGATGCGTCACGCCGAGCCCGGGAGCCTCGACGAGCGCGGCGGTCACCCCGGCCAGGCCGAGCGCACCGACCACGGCGGAGAGCACGTCGGGGCGGCGAGCGGCCTCGGGATCGCTGGACTCCGGGACGTGCCGCACGGCCATCCACACGCACACGGCGGCCAGCGGCAGGTTGATCAGGAACGCCAGTCGCCACGAGCCCGCCTGGATCAGCAGCCCTCCGACCAACGGCCCGATCGCCGTTGCCACACCGGAAAGCCCGGACCAGGCGCCGATCGCCCGAGCACGCTGATCGCGCGGGAAAGCCGACTGGAGGATCGCCAGCGCGCCCGGTGCGAGCAGCGCTCCGCCGACGCCCTGCAACACCCGCGCGAACACGAGCAGGGTCGTGGTCTGGGCGAGCCCGCAGAGCAGCGACGCGAGGCCGAACCACACCGTGCCGACGACGAACATCCGCCTGCGCCCGAAGATGTCGCCGAGCGAACCCGCGACCAGGATCAGAGCGGCCAGCGACAGCAGGTAGCCGTCGAGGATCCACTGGAGCCCGGCGACCGAGGCGCCCAGCTCCGCGCCGATCGCGGGCAGCGCGACGTTGATGATCGTCCCGTCCAGCATCGCCATGCCGGAGCCGAGGATGGTCGTCGCGAGCACCGCCCTGGCCCGGGGCGTGCCCCAGACGACCGTGCTCATGCCTGGGGCGGGTTCAGGCGCGCGACGAACTTGTAGCGGTCACCGCGGTAGATCGAGCGCACCCACTCCACGGGGTTGCCCTCGGTGTCGAAGGAGTGCCGGGACAGCAGCAGCATCGGCAGGCCGATGTCCGCGCCGAGCAGCTCGGCCTCCTCCGGCGTGGCGAGCGCGGTCTCGATGGTCTCGTCGGCGTGCGCCATCTCCACCCCGAAGCGCTCGCGCAGCACCTGGTAGAGCGAGCCGCCGACGCCGATGTAGCGCCGCAGACCGCGGAAGCGGCCGAGCGCGAGGTGCGTGGTCTCGATGGCCATCGGCTCGCCGTCGGCCAGCCGCAGGCGCCGCAGCCGCAGCACCTTGGCGCCGGGGCGCACCCCGAGGTAGCGGGCAAGCTCGGCCTCGGCGGGCTGCTCGCTGGACTCCAGCAGCCGCGAGGTGGGCTGGCGGCCCTGGGCGCGCATGTCCTCGGTGTAGGAGGACAGCTGCAACCGCTGGGCGACCTTGGGCGCGGCGGCGAAGGTGCCCTTGCCCTGCACCCGCAGCAGCCTGCCCTCGACGGTCAGCTCGGCGAGCGCCTGCCGGACCGTGGTGCGGGAGACGTCGAAGTCCGAAGCCAGCGAGCGCTCCGTCGGGATGGGCGAGCCGGGCGGCATGGCGCGCAGCAGGTCGAGCAGGTGGCGCTTGAGCCCCCAGTACTTCGGCTCGCGCTGGGTCCGGGGGTTGACCCCGGCCTCCGACGGCGTCGCGTCGAGCATGGCCTCCCACTCCCTTCCCCGCGCTGTCACGTGTTGTCAAGCATGCCCTAAGCAGCGCCGGAGCCGGCGCAGGCGTGCGGGGGCGCGGATTTACAACGTCTTCGCAACTGCCTTGACAGTGCGGAGTGGTCCGGACCACTCTGCACGCATTGGTCTACACCACTTCTGTACGCCTGGCCACTGATCAGGCGCAACGGTCGGCCGTCGGGGCAGCGGGACTGTGGCGAGACAGTTCCAGGCCGGTTTCGTCGCGCTTGCGTCATGCGCCGGGCCCTGTGAAGGGCGGCATCAGTGAAGGCTTGGGCAAAGGCGGCGACCGGCGCCGTGGCGGTGGCGCTGCTCGCCACCGGCTGTGGCGGCGGCAGCGGTAGCGGTGCTTCGGGAGAGCGCTCCCTCACCGTGTGGCTGATGAACGGTTCGGCGCCGACGACGCTGACCGACGAGCTGCACAAGGAGTTCCAGGACAAGCACCCCGGGGTCAAGGTCAAGTACGAGATCCAGCAGTGGACCGGTATCCAGGACAAGCTGACCACCGCGCTGGCGGGCAACCAGCCGCCGGACGTGGTCGAGCTGGGCAACACGCAGAACCCGAAGTTCTCCAAGGCGGGCGTGCTGACCGACCTCGCCGCCGACGCCAGCCAGCTGGGCGGCGGCCAGTGGCTGGAGGGCCTGAAGCAGTCCGGGGCCTGGCAGGGCAAGCAGTACGGCGTGCCGTTCTACGCCGCCAACCGCTCGGTGATCTACCGCAAGGACCTCTTCGACAAGGCGGGCATCAAGGAGCCGACCTCGCGCGCTGAGTGGCTGGAGGCCATCCGCAAGCTCAAGGCGGCCAACGCGTCCGACCCCGAGTTCCAGCCGCTGTACCTGGCAGGGCAGAACTGGTACTCGCTGCTGTCCTTCATCTGGGACGAGGGCGGTGACATCGCCAAGCAGGAGGGCGAGAAGTTCACCGCGACGCTGGAGAGCGCGGAGGTCAAGTCCGCGCTGGAGTTCTACAAGCAGCTGGTCGAGGTCTCCGGCACCAAGGCGCCCAAGGACGCCGACGAGCAGAAGCCGGAGCAGGCGGGCGTCTACGGCCAGGGCAAGGTCGGCATGATCATCGGCCTGCCGTGGGAGGTCGACACCGCCGCCAAGACCGATCCGTCGATCAAGGCCAAGTCCGCCGCGTTCCCGATCCCGTCGAAGAACGCGGGCACCACGGCCCCGGTCTTCCAGGGCGGCTCCAACCTGTCCATCCCCGCTGGCAGCAAGAACTCCGACCTGGCCAAGGACTACCTGAAGCTGCTCACCAGCGCGAAGTACCAGGCGCAGCTGGCCAAGAGCGGCATGGTGCCCGGCACCTCCAAGGACACCGGCGAACTGGAGTCCAGCCCGGTCGGCGCGGCCATGGCGAAGGCCTCGCGCAACGGCAGGGCTGTTCCGGCCAGCCCCAAGTGGAGCACGGTCGAGGAGGGGCAGAACCCGTTGAAGGACATGCTGACCGCCTACCTGACCGGCGCCAAGGACGCGACCAAGGCGACGGCGGACGCGGCGGCCAAGCTCAACGGCCTGCTCGGCTGATCCAACCGTGACCGCGACGGTTGACGCGGTGGCGCCGGCGGGGCCCGTCCCCCCGGCGCCTTCCGCTGCGCGCAGGCGCCCCTTCGGGGAGCGCTCCCTGCCGTACCTGCTGCTCGCCCCGGCGGTGCTCGCGCTGCTGGTGCTGCTGGGCTGGCCGGCGCTGCAGGTGGTCCTGATCAGCTTCCGCACGCTCGACCTCGGCGAGCTCGTGCGCGGGGAAGTGGTCTGGACGGGCTTCGACAACTACGCCGAAGTCCTCTCCGATCCCGGTTTCTGGAGCATCACGCTGCGGACCGTGCTGTTCACCGCGGGCTGTGTCGCGGGAACGGTGCTGGCCGCGCTGGGCATCGCGGTGCTGATGCGGCACATCGGCCCGAGGGTGCGCATCGTCCTGCAGGTCACGCTCGTGCTGGCGTGGGCGGTGCCGATCCTGGCCGCGACCACGGTGTTCCAGTGGATCTTCGACCAGCAGTACGGGATTCTGAACAAGACGTTGGTGCTGCTGGGTTTCGAGTCCTTCGCCGGGTACTCGTGGTTCTCGACCGGGGCCTCCACGCTGGTGGTGATCGGGCTGCTGATCGTCTGGCAGGCCGTTCCGTTCATCGCCTTCACCCTCTACGCCGGGCTCCTCGCGGTGCCGAGCGACCTCTACGAGGCGGCGGGCATGGACGGGGCGAGCGGCGCGCAGACCTTCCGCGCGGTGACCTGGCCGTCGATCGCGCCGCTGGTGACGATGTCGACGTTCCTGTCGGTGTTGTGGGACTTCAAGGTCTTCGCGCAGGTCTGGGCGATCCGCGAGGGCGGCCCCGACGGCGGGAGCACCACGCTGCCGGTCCTGCAGTACCTGAAAGGCATCTCCAGCAGCCAGTTCGGCGTCGCGGCGGCGGTCGCCGTCGTGATGATGGTCGTGCTGGTCGTGTTCACCGCGCAGTACCTGCGCATGCTGCTGCGCTCCGGCCGGGAGGAACTGTGAAGCGCTTCTCCTTGTCAGCGGTGGCTCTGCTCATCGCCGCGCTGTTCGCGTTCCCGACGTACTGGATGCTCTCGACGGCGTTCAAGCCGACCGGCCAGGTGCTCAGTTCGCGCTACGACCTGGTGCCGTTCGAGTTCACCTTCGACAACTTCGTCACCGCGGTCACCAAGCCCGGCTTCTCGTCGTTCCTGACCAACAGCCTCGTGGTCACGATCGGTGCGGTCCTGCTCGCGCTGGTTGCCGGGCTGCTCGCGGCGATCCCGTTGTCCAGGCTGAAGTTCCGTGGCCGCAAGGGTTTCCTGCTTCTGGTGCTCATCGCGCAGATGGCCCCGCTCGAAGCCCTGCTCATCCCGATGTACCTGATGATGCGCGACCTCGACCTGCTGAACACCCTGCCCTCGTTGCTCTTGGTGTACTTCGCCACCACGCTCCCGTTCACCATCTGGACCCTGCGCGGCTTCGTGAACGGCATCCCGGCCGAGCTCGAAGAGGCCGCGATGGTGGACGGGTGCAGCCGCTGGCAGGCGTTCCGACGGGTCACCCTGCCGCTGCTCGGCCCGGCGCTGGTGTCGACGTCGGTGTTCGCGTTCGTCACCGCGTGGAACGAGTTCCTCTACGCGCTGGTGTTCATGCGGGACAAGGAGAACCAGACGTTGCCGGTGTGGCTGTCCTCCTTCAAGACCGCCTTCGGCACCGACTGGGGCGGAGCGATGGCGGCCTCGGTGCTCTTCGCCGTCCCGGTGCTGACGTTCTTCCTCATCGTGCAGCGCAACCTGGTGGCCGGCACGACCGCCGGCGCCGTGAAGGGATAGTCCACAATGGAGCTTCGAAGGCTCGTGGATTCCGTGCTGCTGCCCGGTTTCCTCGGAACGACACCGCCGGACTGGGTGCGTCGGCGGGTCGCGGAGGGCCTCGGTGGCGTGGTCCTGTTCGCGCGCAACGTGGTCGACGACTCGCAGGTCGCCGCGCTGACGGAGGCCCTGCGCGCCGAGCGGCCCGACGTGGTGGTCGGCATCGACGAGGAGGGCGGTGACGTCACCCGCCTCGACGCGGCAACGGGATCGCTGGTGCCGGGCAGCCTGGCGCTCGGTGTCGCGGACGACGTCGAGCTGACCTCAGCGGTGGCAGCGGCGCTCGGCGCGCGCCTGGCGGCCTGCGGCGTGACCGTGGACCTCGCGCCCTCGGCCGATCTCACGCTCACCCCGGACGACCCGATCATCGGAGTGCGCGCGTTCGGCTCCGACCCGCACCGAGCCGCCGCGCACGTCGCGGCCTACGTCTCCGGCATGCAGAGCGCGGGGATCGCGGCCTGCGCCAAGCACTTCCCCGGCCACGGAGCGTCCACTGTGGACTCCCACCACACGCTCCCGGTACTGCCGAGGACCGAGCGCCAGCTGTGGGAGACCGAGCTGGTGCCGTTCCGAGCGGCGGTCGGCGCGGGGGTGCGCTCGATCATGAGCGGCCACCTCGTCGTGCCGGACTGGGGCCCCGAGCCCGCGACCACCAACCGGCACGCGCTGACCGAAGTGCTGCGCAACCAGCTCGGATTCACCGGCGCGGTGATCACCGACGCGCTGGAGATGGGCGCGGTCGCGGGCACGTCGGGCATCGCGGAAGGCGCGATCCAGGCCCTCGTGGCGGGCGCTGACCTGCTGTGCGTCGGGGGCGAGCTGGCTGACTCCGACGTCGTGGACCAGCTCGCGGCGGCGATCATCGCGGCCGTGCGCTCGGGCGTGCTCCCCGAGGAGCGACTGGTCTCGGCTGCTGCGCGAGCCCGTTCGCTCGGCGGCCCGGTGTCACCGTCCGGCACGTGGGACCCTGCGCTCGGCATGCTCGCCGCGCGGCGGGCGCTGCGGGTGACCGGCGCGCCGACGCTGAGCGCTCCGCCGCTGGTCATCGATGTCGAGGTGGCCCCGACCATCGCGGCGGGACCGGTGCCGTGGGGCCTCGGCCCGCACCTGGCGGAGCTGATCCCGGGCACGGAGGTCCTCCGTTCCTCCGGTGAGCTTCCTCCGGTGTCCTCCGACCGGCCCGTCGTTGTTGTGACCAG
The DNA here is from genome assembly GCF_039537405.1 of Allokutzneria multivorans. NCBI lineage: Bacteria > Bacillati > Actinomycetota > Actinomycetes > Pseudonocardiales > Pseudonocardiaceae > Allokutzneria > Allokutzneria multivorans. The sequence goes on from NZ_BAABAL010000005.1 coordinate 411,838, forward strand.
GGACGCCCACAGGCATCCTGAGGCTCGCGATCTCGTGCTCAGCCTGAGTAAGATTGGTCTAGACCTGGTGCACGTGGAAACGGGCGTCCCCGGTCCCGACCTGGGCAGTGCCGCCCGCATCGACACCCACGGCGGTTCGTACGTCAGCCTGCGCGCCGCCGCCGAGCTGCTCGCCGCGCACGCGGCGGGGGAGGACAGCCGATGACCAGCCAGCCCGGCCGCCACATGACGGCGGAGATCGCCGAGCAACCGGTCCTGTTCGACAACCTGGTGCGCAGGGCCGCCGAGATCGCCGCGGTCGCCGAGCAGATCAAGCGGCGCGCGCCCCGGTTCGTCCTGCTCGCCGCGCGCGGCTCCAGCGACCACGCCGCGCTGTACGCGAAGTACCTGATCGAGGTGCTGCTGCAACTGCCCGCCGGATTGGTGTCCGCGTCGACCACCACGCTCTACGGCGCGCAGCCCGACCTCACCGACGTCCTGCTGATCACGGTCAGCCAGAGCGGCGGTTCGCCCGACCTCGTCGAGGTGACCGAGTCGGCCCGCCGTCGCGGCGCGCTGACCGTCGCGGTGACCAACACCGACGACTCCCCGCTGAACCAGGTCGCGGAGCTGTCCGTGGACGTGGGCGCGGGCAAGGAGCACGCGGTCGCGGCGACGAAGACCTACAGCACCACCCTGCTCGCGCTGTACCTGCTGATCGACGCGATCCGCGGCGGCAAGGCGGAGTCCGCGCTGGACATCGGCGCGCTAGCGAAATCCACTTTGGACGGTGCGGAGCCCGCCGTCGCGGAGGCGGTGCAGCGCTACCGCTTCGTCGAACGCATCCTCGCCACGGGCCGTGGCTACTCCTACGCCAGCGCGGCCGAGGCGGCGTTGAAGCTCGCCGAGACCAGCTACCTGGCCGCGCGCGCCTACAGCGGCGCGGACCTGTTGCACGGCCCCGTCGCCGCGGTCGACGGCGAGACGGCGGTGCTCGCGGTGACCAGTGCGGGCAAGGGCGGCGACGCGATGCGCGAAGTCCTTGAGGTGGTGCGCTCACGCGGGGCCGACGTGTGCGCCGTGGGCTCGGCGTCCGCGGATGTGGCGGCGGCGCTGCGGATCGGCGTGCCCCTGTGCCCGGAGGAACTGTCCCCCGTCCTGGAGATCCTGCCGTTGCAGCGGCTCGCGCTCGGCTTGGCGCTCGCGCGCGGCGGCGACCCGGACAGCCCGCGCGGTCTGCTCAAGGTGACCAAGACGCGGTAGCCACTCGTTCAGGTTGCCCTTCAAGAAAAACCCGCGCCGAATTCGCCCGCCTCCGAAGAGAATGGGCGAATTCGGCGCTCTGCGTTTACCTTTCCCCGCATGAAGACCTTCTCCGTCATTGGTGCGCTGGCCGCGATCCTGTGCGTTCTCAACGCACCCGACGCGCGCGCCGCCGACGCCAACGGCTGCACGATCAGCATGAACTCCGCGAAGACCGGGACCAGCGGAACGTGCAGCGGTCACGGCATCAAGAAGTTCCGCCTCAGCGTGGACTGCGTCACGTCGAACAACGGCCCGGTCACCGTCGTGAGCAGCAACCTGATCAAAGCGGGGACGAAGGCGTCTGTCGCATGCCCCAGCGGCAAGAAGATCTGGTTCAACAAGCACGCGGGTACGAACGGCGCGTACTCCTACGGCTACGTCCTGACGTACTGATCCTTGAGCCAGGCAAGGTAGTCGGCCAGCGCCGAGCGCTCGAAGGTGACCCGGGACAGTGAGCTGTTCAGCAGACAGCGCCAGCACGCCCGCGCTAGCGGCATCGGCGACATGAATGGGCAACGTCCATTCACCCGCCCCATAAGCAAGCCGCAGCGGGCGCTTCTCCACGGCTGCAAGCGCAATGGCTTGCAGTTCCGTGGGAAGAACTAGTCCCGGGCCGTACACCTCGGTGACGCGCAGACTGACTACCTCCACGCCGTACTTCTCGCGCCGGTGACCTTTGTGACGCCCGCAGCGCGTGGTCTTCACAAAATGCCCTTCCGGCTCACGTCGTGTGCCTTAAGGCGCCCAATATTCGCGGCAAGTCGCCGAGGTCGCCCTGTACATGCGTGGGTGGGCTGAAGCGGTCGTAAGTCGCCACGCGGTGCCCGAGGCTCGACGGCTGTTCGAGCAGTCGTTTGCTGACGAGCCCCGTGCTGCCGGTGAGCAGAACGGAGCCGCTCATGACGCGATCTCCGGCAACTCGGGAATCGTGTCGTAGTCGATCGCAAGCTCCATGTCGGCCCCGAAGGGGTGGTCGATGACGAAGCGCCACGAGCCATCGGCCTGCTTGCGCACGACCTCGCAACCGTGGTGCTTCAGCTCAACGGTCCCGCCATCCGGGCCGGTTCCGGTGATCCGCCACTGCGAGCGCAGCAGCGCGATGTCCCCGGACTGCGTGACGTGGTGGACGATCAGCTCCATGCGCGGGTTGAGGCCCACGTAGCTCGCCATCACCTCGCGGACGGCGACGCTGCCCGTGGCGAGGGTGCCACCGGCTTCGGGGAGCCTGCGGACGCTGGCGCCCTGCTCGTACAGGTTGGTCGCGGTGTCGAGATCGTTGGCGTTGAAGGCGTGCGCCAGCAGGTAGTCCACGTCTTCGGGGCGGGTGGCGTGCATTTCGGGACTCCTTTGCTGTCTTAGAAGGTCTTGCCGAGTTCGCGCGCCTGCGCGTCCGCGTCCGCCCGCGCGGCGTCCACGTCACCGGTCAGCGTCGGGTGGAAACGGATCTCGCTGAGGTCGGTGATGCCGGTCCAGCGGAGCCAGTCGTTGAAGTAGGTGGACTGGAAGTCGCTGCCGAAGCCCGGCGCGATCCCCGGCGCCCACACGGCGCTCGTGTAGACCGTCGCGACCTTCTTGCCGCGACCGGCGAGCAGGTGCTGGTACCCCGTCTCCAGGTCGACGCCGAAGACCCATCCGGGCTGGCTCACCACGTCGATGAACTGCTTGAGGACGTAGGGGATCCCCGAGTTCCACATGGGCACGCTGAACAACACGCGGTCGGCTGCGTCGAAGCGGTCGAACACCTGGCGCGCGGCCGCCCACGCGTCGCCTTCCTCGCCCTGCGGCTCGCCGCCGCCGAAAACGGTCATCTTGGCGCGCGCGCCCGCCGCGAACTCAGGGAGCGAGCCGTCCCACAGGTCCCAGTGCTCGACCTGGTCCTCCGGGTGGTTCTCCTGGTAGGCCTCGATGAAGTGCCGCGCGATCCGCAGCGACTCCGACGCCTCACCACGGGGCGAGGCGGAGATGTGCAGCAACGTGCCCATCGCCTGACTCCTCTCAATCGGACTGTAGTCCGTTTATTTTCGAGGTCGACGATAGGCGCGCGGACCCCCTCGGTCAAGACCAAGGGGACCACGGTCCGATTAGGGTGCCGTGCTCGTCAGCGACGACCGAACAGGCGCCACCGGCCGCGCTGCGGGACCTCCGCCGCACAGGAGCACCGCTCGGCGCGGGGCACGTCGCCCAGCACCTGCTCGACGTGGCTGCCGCAGCCCCGATAGGTCGGCTTGCCGCACTTTGAACACGTGATTCGTCGACACACGAGGCGGACCATACGCGTGATCGCGAGGCTGGAGCCCGGACCGTGGACCAGGAACGGGTAGTTGTCCACATCGGGGGTGGTTGTCCACAGATTCGCGACGACGTCGGCCCTCCCCGCTCCGGAGCCCGCATCATCGAGACGAGGGCACCGGAGTCGAGGAGGGCCGATGGCAGATCTGTGAGGTGTGGTGCGGGAGAACTGGTGAGGAGTCCCGATCAGCGACCGGCGGCGGGCAGGCGCGCCTGCCCGGCCCGAGCGCTCCCGTGACGGGCGACGCGACCGTCGCGGGCGTCGAAGGCGATCTCACCGTCCACCCACACCCGGCGTGGCCGCAGCTGGGCGTCCCACCACACCAGGTCGGCGACGGCACCGGGCTCGATGCGGCCGAGCCCGTGCTCACCGAGCGCGTTCGCGGGCACCGTGCTCGCCGAGGCGAAGACCACCGCGGGGTCGACGCCGAGGGACACGATGTTGCGAACTGCTCGGTCCATGGTGAGCGCGCTCCCCGCGATGGTGCCCTCAGGGGAGCGCGGAACACCCTCTTCGGTCAGCAGCACGTCGCAGCCGCCGAGCTGGTACCGGCCCGGCGGCATCCCGGCGGCGGCGACCGCGTCGGTGGTCAGCGCGACCCGCTCGGCGGCCGCGTTGAACACCAGGCGGCACACGTCCGCGTCGACGTGGGCGAGGTCGGCGATCAGGCCGAGGGTGAAGCGCTCGTCGACCAGCGCGGTGCCGGGGACGCCCGGCTCGCGGTGGCCGAGCCCGCGCTGGGCGTTGAACAGGTGCGTGACCATGGCCGCCCCCGCGTCGGCGGCGGCCTTGGTCTCCACCCCGGTGGCGTCGGTGTGGCCGACCGACACCAGCACTCCGGCCTCGCTCAGCCTGCGGACCGCCTCCAGGCCACCCGGGCGCTCCGGCGCCAGGGTGAGCACGCGCAGCGCGGCGCGCAGGCGCTCGTCGTCCAGCAGCTGGTCGATGGCGGTGGGCGTCGGGTCGGCCATCAGGTTCGGGTCGTGCACCCCGTGCCGCAGCGGCGACAGGAAGGGGCCTTCGAGGTGCAGGCCGAGCGGCCTGGCGGCGGGGCGGTCCGGCAGGGCCGCGATCGCGTCCAGCACCGCGTGCGACTGCTTGACGATCGTGTCGACCGGCGCGGTGATCAGCGTGGGCACGAACCGGGTCACCCCGGTCTGGGGCAGGGCTGAGGCGACGGCGGCCATGCTCTCGGCGTCGACCTCGGCGAAGTCCACGCCGACCGCGCCGTTGATCTGGACGTCGACCAGGCCGGGGGTGAGCGTCCCGTCCTCCAGGACGTGCGTGACGCCGGCGCCGGGCGGTTGCCCCACGGTGACGTCGGCGATCCGGCCGTTCTGGATGCGGACCGTCACCGGGCCGACCAGCTCCCGGCCGAGCAGTGCGCGCTGAGCTGCGACAACGGCGTCCAAACTGCCCTCCCAATGGTTTAGACCATTATGCGGGTCGGAATCGTGTCAGTCCAGTGAATCCTTCACCAACACGGGAGGAGAACAGAAAAAGCCCGCCTCGTCGAGGGGGCGGGACGAGGCGGGCCACGCCGAGGTTACGCCAAATGGAGCAACGCGCGCCACGGGAACCGTGCGGGGCTGTCGGCCGTCGACCCTACGATGCCAGACATCGGAGGTCTTCCCCGTCGACCTCCCCGAGCACCCGGGAGTGGCCGTGGCCGTCACCGACGATGCGATCCTGCGGGTCCGCTCCATGATCGCTTCCGGCGAGCTGCGCCCGGGTGACCGCCTGCCCCGTGAGGCCGACCTCGCGGAACGGCTCGGCCTGTCGCGGAACTCGTTGCGCGAGGCGGTGAAGGCGTTGTCGCTCGTGCGCGTGCTCGACGTGCGCCAGGGCGACGGCACCTACGTGTCCAGCCTGCGGGCCGACGAGCTGCTCGGCGCGCTGTCCTTCGTGCTCGACCTGCACCGGGGCGACGAGTCGGTGCTGGAGGTGCTCGAAGTGCGGCGGGTGCTCGAACCCGCGGCGGCCGCGATGGCGGCGACCAAGGCCGGTGCCGAGGACATCGCCGCGCTCGAAGCGCTGTGCGAGGAGAGCGAGCGGGCCGACTCGGTGGAACGGCTGGTCGAGCAGGACCTGGAGTTCCACCGGCGGATCGCCCAGATCTCCGGAAACGCCTACCTGGCGCGGCTGCTGGACACGCTCGCCGGTCCGACCGTGCGGGCGCGCATCTGGCGCGGCATCAGCCAGGGCGGCGCGACGGACCGGACCATCGCCGAGCACAGGTCGATCATCGCCGCCCTCGCCGCCGGGGAGCCGGAGTTGGCGCGCTCGTGGTCGACGGTGCACGTGGCGGGCGTCGAGCAGTGGTTGCGCGAGATCAGCGAGTGAGGTGGCGGCGGTCGGGCCGCGCAGCTTACGCCACGCTTTGACCAGCCGGAAAGGGGTTGCCTTGAGTTCCCGATGCACCCTGTTGGCCCAACGGGGCGCGAACTAGCTTCGGGCCATGAGTGAGGCGCCTCCGGCGGTTGTCGGTCGCGAGCGGGAACTGGGGCTGGTCTCGGCATGCCTCGATCGGGCTGCGCGGGGTGGCTCCGCGGTGCTGGTGATCGACGGGCCGAGCGGCGCGGGCAAGACCACGCTGCTGCGCACCGCCGCCGAGCGGGCGCGTGCGGCGGGCTTCCTGGTGCTGAGCGCACAGGCGTCGACGGTGGAGCGCGACTTCGCCTTCGGTGTGGTTCGCCAGCTCCTGGAGCCGGGAGTGCTGGTCGTCGCGGAGTCCGAGCGGCGGGCGCTGCTGTCGGGCTTGGCCGAGCCTGCGGACCGGGTGCTCGGGATCTCCGGCGGCGCGGTCCAGGACGCTCCGGGGCCGGACGTGTACGCGACGCTGCACGGGCTCTACCACCTCGTGGTCAACCTGGCGGCGCGGCAACCGCTGCTGCTGACCGTGGACGACGTGGAACAGACCGATGTGGGCTCCCTGCGGTGGCTGGCCTACCTCGCGCGGCGGCTGGGCTCGCTGCCCGTGGCCGTGGTGATGACGGTGGGCGCGGGGACCGGCTGGTCGGATCCGACGCTGCTCGCCGGGCTGACCGTGGACGCCACGCGGCTCACCGTAGAGGGGTTGGACCACGGCGGCTGCGAGGCGTTGATCGAGCACGAGTTCGGTGAGTCGCCCGCGTTGGAGTTCACGGCGGCGTGCCGGAGTGCGACGGGCGGAAACCCTTTCCTGGTCAAGGAATTGGCGAAGGCACTCGCCCTGGCGGGTACACGTCCGACGTCGGATTCGGCGCGGGAGCTGCACGACCTCGGGCCCGCTCAGCTCACGCGGACGGTGCTCACCCGGCTGCGGGCCCGGGACCCCGCTTTGGTCGCGGTGGTGCGCGCGGTGGCAGCGCTCGGCGAACCGGAGCTCGCGGTGGCGGCAGCGGCGGCGGAGCTGGACCTCGCCGAGGCGGGTGCGGCCGTGCAGACCCTGGTGGCCAGAGGGGTGTTCCGTGCGGGGCCGGTGCTGGCCTTCGAGCACTCCATCGTCCGGGCGGCGGTCGCGGCGGATCTGTCCACTGTGGACTACGAGCAGGCGAGCGCGCGGGCGGCGCGGTACCTCCACGACACGGGGGCGAACGCTGGCCAGATCGCGCCTCACCTGCTGCGCACGGGTGTCGCGCGCGGGGCGTGGGTGGTCGGAGCGCTGGAGCGCGCCTGCCGCGAAGCGATGTTGGGCGGGGCGCCGGATGTCGCCGCGGCCTGCCTTCGCCGGGTGCTGCGCGAACAGCTGCCGGACCGGGAGCGCTCGGCGGCGCTGTTCCAGTTGGGCATCGCGGAGCTGAGTTCGGACCCGCAGTCCGCGTTGGACAACCTCACCGAGGCGCACGCCCGCGCGCCCGATCCGTTGGCGAGGGCGGACATCGCGGTGGCCCTCGCGCAGGAGCTGGCGGAGCGGGAGCGCTACACCGAAGCGACGGAGCTGCTGGACGCGGCGGCGAGCGAGGTCCGTCCGGTGAACCAGGACGTGGCGGTGCGGCTGGAGCTGTGCTCGGTCTGCGTCTCGCTCGACTCGCACCACGTGGTGTCGGCGCTGGCGGACCGGCTCGATCGCATTCGGGAGTACGACGACCTGCCGCCGGAGACCGTGCGCTTCCGCGACGCGTTGCTGACGTTCTTGGCGGCGGTGGACGGTGACTCGTGGGGAACGGCTTCGGCGGCGGTGACCGCGTCCTGGGCGCAGCGGGTTCCTCCGCGTTCCTGGCAGGGCACGCCGTGGGACGTCACGAGCGGCTGGCAGTACGTCTACCTGGCCATCTCGCTGATCGTGACCGAGAAGCTGGAGTTGGCCGACCAGTACTGCTCGGAGATGCTGACCGCGACGACCGCGCTCGGGCTGTCGTTGGGCAGCGCGGCGTCGGAGGCTCTGCGCGCGCAGGCGCGGTTCCGGGCAGGGTCGCTCGCGGAGGCCGAGGACGACGCGCGGTCGGCGCTCGCGGTTCTGGACGAGATCCGCACGGGGACCAGGACCGCGACGATCTTCGCGCTGTCCACGCTGGTCGAGACGTTGATCGATCGGGGCCGGGCCGAGGCCGCCGCGACCGAGCTGGAACAACGGGCGCTCACCGGAGAGCTGCCGCCGTCGTGGCGCTACAACTACCTCCTGGTGTCGCGAGGACGGCTCTGGCTCGCGCTCGGTGATCCTCGGCGCGCACTCGCGGATCTGCTGGAGTGCGGGCGACGCTATGCGCAGCGCGGGATGCCGGGGCGCTCTCCGCTCGCGTGGCGGATGCTGGCGGCGCTCGCGCACCACGCGCTCGGCGAAGCCGACGCGGCGCGCGAGATGGCCGCGGTGGAGCTGGCGCACGCGAGGGAATGGGCGGGGCCGGTGCGGCTCGGAGTCGCGCTGCGGGTGTCGGGCACGGTGGCTGATGGGCCGGAGAAGCTCGCGCTGCTGATGGAGTCGGTCTGCACGCTCTCGTCGTCGACGTTTCGCCTTGAGCGGGGGTGGTCGCTGGCGACGCTGGGCGCGGAACTGGTGCGGGTGGGACGGGCCGATGAGGCTGAGCCCCACCTGCGGGCGGCCATGGAGATCGCGACGGCGTGCGGTTCCGACGCGCTCGCGACGGCGGTGCGCGATGCCCGAGGCGGCGTCGCGGTGAAGCGCTGCGCCAGCGGTGGGTTGACGCCGCACGAACGCAGGATCGCGGACCTGGCCGTGCGGGGCATGACCAACCGCGAGATCGCCGAAGCGTTCCTGGTGACGCGGCGCGCGGTGGAGCAGCACCTCACGCACGTCTACCGCAAGCTCGGCATCAACCGGCGCTCGCAGCTCGGAATCGCCCTCCAGCGAACGGATCTCGGCCAGTAGACGCACGAGAGGGCAGGCGCCCTCGGGGAAGGACGCCTGCCGCTCGTTGCCGTGCTTACCGGACAGTGCTCAGAGAACGATGACGGTCTTGGCCACCAGCGAGCCGTCCACCTTGAAGCACAGCACCTTCACCTTGACGCCGGCGACCAGCTTGCCGGTGATCTCGGTGGCGGAGTTGAGCTTCACCGACGCGGAGGCACCCGTGCTGAGCTTGACGTTCAGCTTGCCCGCGCTCACCGAGACCACGGTCGCGCTGTCCAGCACGATCTCGGCGGAGGCGGTTGCGGTGCTCCCGGCGGCAGGGGCCGCGAGCGCGGTGCCCGCACCGAGCAGAACCGCGCCGGAAACGGTGATCGCGGCGAGAAACTTCGCGGAAATCGACATGTCCCCACTCCTTGCAGTTGAAGAGCTGCTTGCCAGTGCCCGGCAATGGTGAATCGCGAAAACCGTTGCTAACAACGGAGAAAGCCGAAGCACTGGGGGCTGTCGATCACCGCTTCGGTACCGGTGTCCTCCTTCGGTATCCCGCAGGTGCCCGCAGGTCTCAGCAGTTGTTGCTGCGGAGGTTGAACGGGCGGTTGGGGTTCATCGTGTACTCGACGCCGTTGAAGATGGGCTTGACCCATTCCCCGTTCTCGCCGTTGTTGTTGCCGTTGGCGTCGCGGAGCAGCTCGTAGTGCAGGTGCGCGACGCTGGTGTTGACCTTGCCGACGGTGCCGATGCGCTGGCCGCGCAGCACGCGGTCGCCGACGTTGACCGTACGAATGCTCATGTGCAGGTAGAGCGTGAACCAGCCGTCGCCGTGGTTGATCTCCACGCCGCCCGAGCGCGGGTGGATCTCGTTGACCACGCCCGGCGCGGCGGCGACCACGTGCGCGCCCTCGGTCGGGCCGTTGACGTTGAACATGTCGATCTTCTTGTCGTCGGGCGCGTGCCCGGCGTAGGTGGTCATCGCCCAGACCTGGCCGCAGGCGAACGGCAACTGGAAGTTCGGGCGCGGAGCGGCGGAAGCGTTGGCGCTCAACAAGGTCAGGGACAGCACGCTGGCGGCGGCCAGCGCGAGGACAGGGTGCTTCTTCATGTGGGCTCCTCGGCAGGGGTGGGGGCCTGCCAACCAGGTTGTGACCTGGGCCGCAACGGGTCAAGGAAGCGGAGATCCCGTTTGAACAGAGCCGAAACTCTTGCGGAACCGCTAGCCGATCCGGTACGCCCGCGCCGCGTTTCCGGTGAAGATCGCATGCTGCTCGTCAGGCGAAAGCTCCGCAGTGAGCGAACGCGCGGCGGCGACGACCTCGGAGTGCTCGGCGGCCAGCAGGCACACCGGCCAGTCCGAACCGAACATCAACCGCTCGGGCCCGAAAGCCTCCAGCACCACGTCGAAGTACGGGCGCAGATCGCTGACCGTCCACTGTGTCCAGTCAGCTTCGGTGACGAGACCGGAGAGCTTGCACGACACGTTCTCGTTGAGCGCCAGAGCCCGGATGTTCTCCGCCCACGGGTAAAGCCGCCCGGAAGCAACCGGCGGCTTCGAGCAGTGATCGAGCACGAAGTGCGTCGACGGCAGCGCAGAAGCGGTCTCCACGGCAGCCGGAATCTGATGCGGCAACGTCAACAACTCGTAGACGAGACCGTTGTCGGACACCGCCGACAAACCGCGCCGCACATCGCGCCGGCACAGCCAACGAGGGTTGCGCTCCCCCTGAACCTGATGCCGAATCCCCCGCAACCAGGAACCGCCGCATCCGTCCACATAGGACTGAAGGCGATCGCCGACGTCCGGAGCCGTCAGGTCCACCCAGCCCACGACGGCGCCAACGAGGTCGGATTCTGCCGCCAGAGCAAGGAATTCCGGCGTCTCCTCCGCGACGGTGACGGTCTGCACGAGCACGGTCGCGGTAACGTCGGGAGCCGCCGCGCGCAGATCCGCGACGCCGAAGTTCCGGCGCAACGGACGCATGGCGCCGGTGATCCACGCCTGATCGCGCACGCCCAGGTCCCAGAAGTGCTGATGTGCGTCGATCATGACGGCACCGGCGCGTCCGGGCGCAGCAGCCCTTCGGACTTCAACGCCGCCCAGCACTCCGAGGGCACGGGCGAGGCGAACAACCGCGCGTTCTCCGCCATCTGCGAAGCCGTCCGCGCGCCGATCACCACCGAAGCCACCGCCGGATGCCCCAACGGGAACTGCAAAGCCGCTTGCGGGAGCGTCACATCGAACCGGCCGCACACCTCCGCCATCTGCCGCGCGCGATCGATCAGCGCTGGCGGAGCCGCCGAGTAGTTGTACGTCGCATCGGGCGCCACAACCGGCCGAGCCAGGATTCCCGAGTTGAACACGGCCGCAGCGACCACGGACACCTGGCGCTCCGAACAGAGCGGAAGCAGCTCGTCCAACGCGGACTGTTCGAGCAACGTGTAGCGCCCGGCCAGCATCACCACGTCCACCGAGGTCTCCGCGACCAAGCGCGCCAGCATCTGCCACTGGTTCATGCCAGCACCGATCGCCCCAACCAAACCCTGAGCGCGCAGCGAAGCCAACGCGGGCAGCGCTTCGCCGACAGCCTGGTCCCAGTGGTCGTCGGGATCGTGCAGGAACAGGATGTCCGCCCGCGAAACCCCCAGTCTGTCCAAAGAGGACTCGACGGAGGCGAGCACTCCGGCAGCACTGAAGTCCCACACCCGCCGATGCGTTGCGGGCACGGCGAATCCGTTCGCCATGTCGTCCCCCACCACCGGGATGGGCTCCAACCGACGACCGACCTTGGTGGAGATCACGAAGTCCGATGCCGACGCCAGAGCCTTGCCCAGCCGCCGCTCCGAGACGCCGAGCCCGTAGTGCGGGGCCGTGTCGAAGTACGAGACGCCCGCGTCCAGCGCCGCCGCGACCGCCCCCGCGGCGACCTCCTCGGAGACCGACCGGTAGAGGCCCGCCATCGGCGCCGCACCGAAGCCCAGGGTGCTCACCTGGACTTCGGTGCGTCCCAAGCGGACTCGGCGCACGGCTAGTCCTGCGCCTTGCCGGAGGTCAACCGCGCCAGCATCAACGCGATGAGGATGATCGCGCCGTAGATGGCCTGGATCCAGTGCGGCGAGACCCCGCCCAGCGTCAGGATGTTCTCGATCAGCCCGAGCGCCAGCACACCGGTCAGCGCCCCGAAGAGCGTGCCCTTGCCGCCGTCGAGGCTGACCCCGCCGATCACCGCGGCGGCGAACACCGTGAAGATCATCCCCTGGCCCTGCGCCGGACCGACCGACCCGAGCCGACCGGTCATCAGCAGCCCGGCCAGCGCCGCCAGCAGGCTGGCGATGATCAGCACCGTCCACAGCACGCGCTCGGTGCGGATGCCCGCCGCGCGAGCCGCCTCGACGTTGCCGCCGATCGCGTAGATCGAGCGCCCCTGCCGGAAGTACGCCAGCGCCACGATGCCCAGCACGAAGGCCACCAGGCAGATCAGCACCGACGCGGGCAGGCCGAACCACCGCGCGCTGCCGAGGTAGGTGAACGACAGCGGCACCTCGAACAGGTTCTGCCCCTCGGTGAAGCCGATCTGCAAGCCCCGCAACACCGTCAGCATGCCCAGCGTCACGATGAACGCCGACAGCTGGAGCTTGAGGATCAGGAACCCGTTGAACGCGCCGATCACCACACCGATCAGCAGGCACAGCGGGATCGCCGTCCACTCCGGCAGCTCGATGCCGAGCCCGTGCGCGGACGCCGGGATGATCAGCCCTAGCGCCAGCGCGGGAGCGAGACCGATCGTGGACTCCAGCGACAGGTCGATCTTGCCGCTGATCAGCACGAGCGCCTGGCCGAGCACCAGCAAGCTCAGCTCGGTGCGCTGTTGCAGCACATTGGTCAGGTTGTCCGCGCTGAGGAACACCGGGTCCACCAGCGCTCCGACGATCATCAGCACGACGATCGCCGGGAGCAGCGCCAGATCCCGGAAGCGGGCGAACCGCAACGTCTTGGTCATTCGTCCGCTCCCTGCTCCGCAGAAACACCCTCGATCGCGGCGACCAGTTCCCCGTCGGTCCACCCGCGCGGGAAGCTCGCCGTCACCTCACCGTGGAACATCACCAGCACCCGGTCGCACGGCCGCAGGTCGTCCAGCTCGTCGGAGATCACCAGCACCGCCGTGCCCTCCCCCGCGACCCGATCGACCACGCCCAGCAACGATTCCTTCGAGCGCACGTCGACGCCCGCGGTCGGATCGGTCAGCACCAGCAAGGCTGGATCGCTGGACAGCGCTCGCGCCATCACGACCTTCTGCTGGTTGCCGCCGGACAGTCCGGACACCGGCTGCGACGGCCCGGAGGTCTTGATCCCGAGGTCGGCGATCATGCGTTCCGCGACGGTGCGCTGGCGGGTGGGCGAGATCGCGCCGAAGCGGCCAAGCCGATCAGTGATCGGCAGCGTGGCGTTCTCACCCACCCCCAGCGTCGGGACCAGCCCCTCCTTGTGCCGATCCTCAGGCACGAAGCCGATCCCCGCCTTCAACGCGTCGGGCACGCTGCCCGACCGCACCGCTGTCCGTCCAACGTGGACGGTCCCGGACGAGACCTTGCGCAGGCCGACGACAGCCTCACCCAGCTCCACCTTGCCGCTACTGGCCGAACCTGCGATGCCGACGACCTCCCCGGCGCGAATCGTAAGATCAACACCAAAGAATGCTTCCGATCGGAGCCCGGAGACCGAGAGCACGACCGGCGCGTCATCAGCCAGCGAAGGCCGCGTGTGCCCGACGCGCAAACCCGCCGCATCGCCGGTCATCGCCGCCACCAGGCTGTCGGTGGACAGCTCAGCGACAGGGCTGGTGAGCACGTGCCGCGCGTCGCGGAACACCGTCACCGTCTGGCAGATCTCGAAGATCTCCTGGAGGTGGTGGGAGATGAAGAGGAACGTCACCCCCGAGGCTTGGAGCCCGCGCATCCGCTCGAAGAGCCGTTCGATCGCCGGACCGTCCAGCTGGGCAGTCGGTTCGTCGAGGATGATGAACCGCGCCCCGAAGGACAGCGCCCGCGCGATCTCCACGAGCTGCCGCTGCTCCACCGTCAGGTCGGCGGCGGGGCGAGCGGGATCGACGTCGACGCCGTAGCTGGCCAGCACCTCAGAAGCCTTGGTGCGCAAGGACTTCCACCTGATCAGCGAGCGGCGCTCCAACGATTGCCGGTTGATGAACAGGTTCTCCGCGACGGTGAGCGCCGGGATGATCGTCGATTTCTGGTAGACGCAGGCGACCTTGCGCCGCCACGCGTCGCGGTCGGCCAGCGCGGGCGCCGGGTCACCGCCGAAGGTGACCGAACCGGCGTCCGCGCGGTTGAGCCCGGTCAGGATGGACACCAAGGTCGACTTGCCCGCGCCGTTGCGCCCGACGAGCGCGTGCGACTCCCCGTCAGCGACGGTGATCCCCACGTCGTCGAGCGCGACGGTGGAGCCGTACCGCTTGGTCACCCCTGTTGCTCTGACGGCTGTTGCTTGAAGGGCGGTCATCTACTTGCCGATCTGGTTGCCCCACAGCTTGGGGTCGTCGACGTTGTCCTTGGTCACCAGGGGCGCGGGCAGCTGGTCCTCCAGCACTCCGTTGCCCACCTCGATGATCGTGCTGTCGTGATCGGTCGGCCCCGGCTTGAACACCTTGCCCTCGATCGCGGCCTTCGCGTAGAACAGCGCCCACTTCGCGTAGGAGTCGGCGGGCTGCGAGACGGTCGCGTCGATCTCGCCCTTGCGGATGGACTCGAACTCCTGCGGGATGCCGTCGTTGGACACGATGGTGATGTGCCTGGGGTCGCCGACCGGGAACAGCTTGCCCGCCGAGCGCAGCACCTGGAGCGTCGCCGCCAGGTACACCCCACCCGCCTGCATGTAGATCCCGTTGATGTCCGGGTGCTGGGTGAGCCGGGTCTGCAACGCGGCCGCGGCCTTGGTGTCCAGCCAGTCCGTGGGCTCCTCGAAGATCGTGATGCCCGGGTAGTGCTGCTTCATGCACGAGGCGAACGCCTCGGAGCGGTCGCGGCCGTTGATCGAGGACAGCGCGCCCTGGAACTCCACGACCTTGCCCTTGTTGCCGAGCTTCTCACCTAGGTAGCGGCAGGCCTTCTCGCCGTAGGCCTTGTTGTCGGCGCGCACGACCATGTACGCCTTGCCCTTGTCCGGGCGGGTGTCCACGGTGACCACCGGGATCTTCTTCTGCTCCAGCTGCGCGAGCGTGGTGGCGATGGCGCCGGTGTCCTGCGGGGCCATCACGATCGCCTTGGCGCCCTGGCTGGTCATGGCCTGGACGTTGGCGACGAGCTTGGCCACGTCGTTCTGCGAGTTGGTCGGCGACATCAGCCGCACGTCCAGCTCCTTGGCGAACTGCGGTGTGTACTTGATGTAGGAGTTCCAGAAGTCGGAGTCCGCGCGCGGGTAGTCAACACCGATCTGAGCCCCGCCGGTGGCGCCGCCGCCGCAGGCCGCGACGGTGCCGAGCAGGGCGATACCGGAGATCAGGCTGAGGATTCTGCGTCGTTGCATGGATGTCCTCTGGGTGTCGTTTGTGGACCCGGTTCAGCTGTGCGGCCGCAGCCGCAGCCCGTGCATGCCGCCGTCGACGGCCAGCACGGTGCCCACACTGGCCCCGGAGAGCGGGCTGGCCAAGTAGGTGATCGCTTTTGCCACCTCTTCGGCGGAGACCAACCGGCCGGTGGGCTGGCGAGCCTCCAGTGCGGACCGTTCCGCCTCCGGGTCCTCTGCGGCGTCCAGCAGCCTGCCGACCCACGGCGTGTCCACGGTGCCGGGTGCGACGCAGTTGACCCTGATCCCCTCGCGCACGTGGTCGGCGGCCATGGCCAGCGTGAGCGCGTACACGGCCCCCTTGGAGGCTGAGTACAGCGCGCGCTGGGGCAGCCCCGCCCACGCGGCGATCGAGCAGGTGTTGACGATCGCCGCAGCGGGCGACCTGCGCAGATGCGGCAACGCGGCCCGGCTCACCCGCGCGATGCCGACGACGTTGACGTCGAGCACGCGGAACCACTCGGCGTCCTCGTTCGCGGAGACATCGCCCTGCGCGCCGATCCCGGCGTTGTTGACCAGCACGTCCAGCCGTCCGAAGCGCTCGACGGTGGCTTCGATCGCGGCCTTCACGGACTCGTCGTCGGTGACGTCGCAGGCGATGCCGTCCGAGCCGGGGTTGACGTCCAGCCTGGCGACCCGCGCGCCCCGCGCCTCCAGCTCCAGAGCGGTCGCCGCCCCGATGCCCGAAGCCCCGCCCGTCACCGCCGCGACCAGGCCGTCGAAGTCGTTCATGGCGCGCTCCACTCTTCTCCGTAGGGGTAGGCGAAGTGGTGCAACGACGCCGGGTGGATCTCGGCGGAGAAGCCCGGCGCGGTCGGCGTGGTGTACCGGCCATTGTGGACGGTGGCCGGGGTGACGAAGTGCTCGTGCAGGTGGTCCACCCACTCGATCACCCGGTTCTCCCACGTGCCGGAGACCGCGACGAAGTCGAACATCGCCAGGTGCTGCACCAGCTCGCAGAGCCCGACCCCGCCGGCGTGCGGGCACACCGGGACGCCGAACTTGGCCGCCAGCAACAGGATCGCGAGGTTCTCGTTCACCCCGCCGACCCGCGCCGCGTCCAGCTGGAGCACGTCGATCGCGCCGGAGGCCAGCAGCTGCTTGAACATCACGCGGTTGTGCACGTGCTCGCCGGTGGCCACGCGGATCGGGCGCAGCGCCCGCGCGATGGCGAGGTGGCCGAGCACGTCGTCCGGCGAGGTCGGCTCCTCGATCCAGTACGGGTCGAACTCGGCCAGCTCCTTCATCCAGCTCACCGCGTCCGCGACGTCCCACCGCTGGTTGGCGTCCACCGCGATGCGGACCTGGGAGCCGACCGCCGCGCGGGCCAGCCGCATCCGCCGCACGTCGTCACCGAGGTCCCCGCCGACCTTGAGCTTGATCATGTCGAAGCCGTCGGCGACCGCCTGGCGGGCCAGCCCGGAGAGCTTCTCGTCGGAGTAGCCCAGCCAGCCCGGCGAGGTCGTGTAGGCCGGGTAACCCTCGTCCAGCAACACCTTCGTCCGCTCAGCGCGCCCGGGCTCGGCCGCGCGCAGCAGCGCGAGCGCCTCCTCGGGGGTGATCGCGTCGCTGAGGTAGCGGAAGTCCACCAGGGAGACCAGCTCCTCCGGCGACATCTCCGCCATGAACCTCCACAGTGGACGGTCCGCGAGCTTCGCTGCCAGGTCCCACGCGGCGTTGACCACCGCGCCGACCGCCATGTGCACGACGCCCTTCTCCGGCCCGAGCCACCGCAGCTGCGAGTCGCCGACGAGGTCGCGGGACAGCGCGCCGAGTGCGGCGGCCTCACGCGGCACCTCGCGGCCGACCACGTGCGGAGCGAGCGCCCGGATCGCGGCGGCTTGGACGTCGTTGCCCCTGCCGATGGTGAAGGCGAGCCCGTGACCGTCCACCCCGATGTCCGTTCGCAGCACGACGTACGCGGCCGAGTAGTCCGGATCGGGGTTCATCGCGTCCGAGCCGTCCAGCTCCCGCGAGGTCGGGAAGCGGATGTCGAGCACGTCGACGCCGCTCACGCGGGCCATGTCAGGCCTGCCCGAACGTCTGGCGCTGGCGGCCGAGGCCGTCGACCTCCAGCTCCACCGCGTCGCCCGCGCGCAGGAACGGCTTCGGCTCCGGCTGCCCGAGCGCGACGCCCGCCGGAGTGCCCGTGTTGATCAGGTCTCCGGGGTGCAACACCATGAACTGGCTGATGTAGCGCACCACCTCGGCCACGCCGAAGATCATGTCCGAGGTGCTGCCGTTCTGCCGCTCCACGCCGTTGACCGACAGGCGCAGGCCCAGGTTCTGTGGGAACGGCACCTCGTCGGCGGGAACGAGCCACGGGCCGAGCGGGTTGAAGGTCTCGCAGGACTTGCCCTTGTCCCAGGTGCCACCGCGTTCCAACTGGAACTCGCGCTCGGAGACGTCGTGCGAGGTCGCATAACCGGCCACATACGACAACGGGTCGTCGTCCTCTGCGAGGTAGCGAGCGGTTTTCCCGATCACGACGCCGAGTTCGGCCTCCCAGTCGGTCTTCGTGGAGCCGCGCGGGACCAGCACCTCGTCGTACGCGCCGACGATGGTGTCCGGGGCCTTCATGAACAGCACGGGCTCAGCGGGGATCTGCGCCCCGGTCTCCGCCGCGTGGTCGCGGTAGTTCAGCCCGACGCAGACGATCTTGCCGGGCCGGGCGATCGGCGGGCCGACGCGCAGTCCCTCGTCGGAGAGCCGGGGCAGCACGCCCGCCTCCAACGCCGCGCGCACCATCGCGACACCCCCGTTGGCCAGGAACGCGCCGCCGATGTCGGCGGTCAGCCCGCCCAGGTCGTGCAGGGCTCCGTCGGCGTCGCGGACCACCGGCCGTTCCGCTCCGGGCGGACCAAGTCGCATCAGCTGCACGGGCGGACCCTCCTCGCAACGACCACTCAGACATCCGATGTATAGCTCGCCCACACGCCGAAGTCCAGCCTCCGAATGCCACCGAAGGGAGATGAGGTCCGATGAATCGGCCAGTGCGCAGCCATGATCAACTTGCCTCTCCTCCACCGCGCCGACCTCCCCCAACGGGTGGTTCCCCGGGCTTGCTCCGCCACTGGGGCCCCCGGGCGGGTCTGATGGACCGGTCTTGGTGATCACTTCCCTTCGGAGAGGACGCGCATGGCACTCCGCCGAGGACAGAAAGCGCTGCGCGGCGGGGCTGTGGTGCTCGTCGCCGCGCTGGCCGCGGCCGGGCTCGCGGGTCACGCGAGCGCGCAGACCACCCCCGCCGACGGCCTCACCCCCGCGGCGCCCACCGGGCCGTGGCCGAAGCTGGCCGAGCGCGAACGGGTCGACCCCGCGCTGCTCGCGGCGGACGGCACCGCGACGGCCTTCGTCGAGCTGTCCGAGCGCTCGCTGGTCGACGTCTACGCCGAGCAGCGCCGCAACCGCGCGACGCCCGAGCAGACCGCGCAGGCCGTGCGCTCCACGCGCGAGCGGATGAACCAGCAGGCCGACCGCGTGGTCGCCGCGCTGGGCTCCGGCGGCGAGGAGCTGTACCGCACCGGCAACGCGCTCAACGGCCTGATGCTCAGCGGCAAGGCCGACAAGCTCGCCGCGCTCGGCAAGCTGCCCGAGGTCCGCTCGGTGCGCAGGCACCTGCCGACCGAGCGGATGAACGCCAGCGCAGCGCAGCTCACCAAGGCCGTGAGCGCGTGGAAGGCCACCGGGCGGCTCGGCGACAACATGCGCATCGGCATCGTCGACGACGGCGTGGACTACACGCACGCGGACTTCGGCGGGCCGGGCACCGAGGCGGCCTACAAGGCCATCGACTCCACCAAGGTCGAGTCCTCGTACTTCCCGACCGCCAAGGTCGTGGGCGGGGCCGACCTCGTGGGCAACGACTACGACTCCTCCGGCCGCTTCGGTTCGCGCACGCCGAAGCCGGACCCGAACCCGATCGCGTGCGGGCAGCACGGCACGCACGTCGCCGGCACCGCGGCGGGCTTCGGCGTCAACGCCGACGGCAGCACCTTCAAGGGCGACTACAACACCCTCGGCGGCGAGCAGCTCGCGGCGATGCGCATCGGGCCCGGCACCGCGCCGAAGGCGAAGATCTACGCCTACAAGGTCTTCGGCTGCAAGGGCGGGACGAGCGTTGTCGGCAAGGCGATGGACCTCGTGCTGGACCCGAACTCCGACGGCGACTTCAGCGACCGGCTCGACGTGGTGAACCTGTCCCTGGGCACCGACTTCGGCACCTCGGACACCCCGGAAAACAAGATCATGAAGACGCTGGCCGACCACGGCGTGCTCGTGGTCGCGGCCAACGGCAACGGCGGCGACATCACCGACGTCGGCGGCTCCCCCGCGAACGCCCCGTCCACGCTGGCGGTGGCCAACACCAGGGACGCCTACTCGCTGCGCGACGGGATCGAGGTCACCGCACCGTCCACAGTGGCCGGTCGCAAGGCGGGCCAGCTCAGCGTGGAGTACGGCGGCTACGCGAGCCTGGACCTCACCCGCGCGGTCGTCCCGCTCTCCGACGAGACCAACAAGGACGGCTGCAAGGCCTTCTCCGACGCCGACAAGGCCAAGGTCGCCGACAAGATCGTCTGGCTGGAGTGGGACGACGACGACGCGACGCGCAAGTGCGGTTCCGCGGTGCGCGCCAACAACGCCGAAGCCGCCGGGGCCAAGGCGGTCCTGCTGCCCACCACGGCCTTCGAGTTCGCGGCGGGCATCGGCGGCAACAAGACCACGCCGATGTTCCAGCTGACCCGCCAGGCCAGCGAGCAGGTGCGCCCGGTGCTCGGCCAGCTCAGCGTCCGCCTGCGCGGCTCGCTGCGCGGGTCCACCCCCAACGTCGAGCCCCGGATCACCGACACCGTCACGCCGTCCTCCTCCCGTGGCGGACGCGGTCCCGCCGTGAAGCCGGACGTCGCCGCGCCCGGTGACACGATCTCCTCGGCGAAATCGGGCAGTGGCAACGACGTCCTCGTCATCGGTGGCACCTCGATGGCCACCCCGCACGTCGCCGGGATCGCCGCCCTGGTCCGCCAGGCGCACCCGGACTGGACCCCGGAAGAGGTCAAGGCGTCGGTGATGAACACCGCGACCGCGACCATCAACGCCGCCGCCGACAAGAAGGTCGCCGAGGGCCCGCAGCGCGTGGGCTCCGGCCGTGTCGACGCGCTCGCCGCACAGCAGAACCAGCTGCTGGTGATGGCCGACGACCCGTCGCAGGCCGTCAGCGTCTCCTTCGGCACCGTCGAGGTCATCGACCGCGTGCGCGCCACCAGGACCGTGAAGGTGGTCAACAAGAGCGACAAGCCGGTCAGCGTGGCCATCGACTACGTGGCGGCCACCATGATGCCCGGCGTGCGCTACGAGGTCACGCCGAGCGAGCTGGACCTGGGGCCGAAGCTCACCAGGACCTTCACCGTGACGCTGCGGATCGACGACGCGCGGGCGCTGCGCAAGGTCATCGACCCGACCATGCAGGAGAAGCAGGGCGGCAAGGCGCGGCAGTTCGTCAGCGACGCCTCCGGCTGGCTGACCGTGACCCCCGAGGGCGGAGCGGCGCTGCGGCTGCCGGTCTACGCGGCACCGAAGCCGGTCTCGCAGCTGGCCGCGCAGAAGCTCGAAGTCGGTGCGCAGCGGCTGGTGCAGTTCACCGGGCGCGGCCTCGACCAGGGCAGCGGCAGCCAGGCCTACCGCTCGCTGGCCAGCGTCTTCGAACTGCACGGCAGCTCACCGCAGATGCGCGAGTGCGGCGGCGCCGTCGTCGACAACTGCACGATCAACCAGACCGCGCGCGGCGGTGATCTGCGGTGGTACGGCGCGAACAGCAACCAGCAGGGGCTGGTCACCTTCGGCATCGCGACGTGGGGCGACTGGTCCAGCATCGGCGGCAACACCGTGCCGTTCGTGGACATCGACACCACCGGTGACGGCAGGCCCGACCGCCGCGTCGAGGTCGGCAGGCAGCCGCAGACCGATCTGCTGCTCGCGCAGACCAGGGACCTCACCAAGCGGGACCCGGACGGCACCTTCACGATCGTCGAGGCCCAGCCGGTCAACACGCAGTACGGCGACGTGGACACCAACGTCTACGACAGCAGCGTGATCGCGCTGCCGACCACCTTGAAGGCGCTGGGCATCCCGGCCGGAGCGACCTCCGCGCCGCTGAAGTACATGGTCAACGTGCGGGGCTACTACGTGGCGCCCAGCGACTCCGACGGCCTGGTGGACACCAGTGGGACCCCGGTCAGCTTCGACCCGCTCAAGCCCGGCGTGGTGATCGGCTCGGCCCCCGCGGTCGCGCACGTGGCCCGCGACCGGTCAACGTTGCAGGTCAAGCCCGGTCCTGGCACCATCCCGAAGGAGCTGTTGATCTTGCACCACCACAACGGGCGGGGTCAACGGGCCGGCCTCATCGCAATGTGATCGTGGGGAAACATTGACGATAAGGAGCCCCTTATCGGTCTTTTTCCCACGAGATGGCGCCGTTAGGGTCGGCTCGTGATCCTCGGAGTGGACATCGGCGGCACGTCGAGCAGGGCCCTGCTGGCCGACCTGGACGGCACGCGCCTCGGCACGGGCAGGACGGGCGGCGGGAACCCCAACTCGCACGCGCCCGCCCAGGCCGCCGCCGAGGTGGCCGGTGCTCTCAAAGCCGCGTTGGACGGCCGCGATCCCGCCGGGGTCGCGGCCGCCGTCGTCGGCATGGCGGGCGCCAGCAAGATGTCCGACCCGGAGATCGTCGCGCTCTTCACCGAGATGTGGCACGGGGTCGGCCTGCGCTGCCCGCTGCGCGTGGTCACCGACTGCGAGGTCGGCTTCGCTGCGGGCACCCCGAAACCGAACGGCGCCGCGCTCGTCGCGGGCACCGGCTCGGTGGCGATGCGGATCGTGGACCACCGGATGGCCGCGATCTTCGGCGGCAACGGCTGGCTGCTCGGCGACGAGGGCTCCGGCTACTGGGTCGGCCGGGAGGCCGTGCGCGCCACGCTCAAGGCCATCGAGGGCCGCGCGCCGCTCACCGCGCTCAGCAGGGCCGTGCTCACCGAGGTCGGCGGCACCGACTCCGCAGACCGCAGGCGCCTGGTGATCACCCGCTGCAACGCCGACGAGCCCGTGCGCCTGGCCCGCTTCGCCCCCCTGGTCAGCACCGCCGCCGCCGAGGGCGACGAGATCGCGCAGGACATCGTGCGGCGCGGAGTGCTGCACCTGGTCGACATCACCTTCGCCGCCGCGCCCGCCGCCGACGGCTCACCCGTGGTGCTCATCGGCAGCCTCACCGAGGCGGGCAACCCTTTCGGCGACGCGCTCCGGGTCGGCTTGAGCGCCAACGGTTTCCACGACATCTCCGAAGCCACCGACGGAGCAGCCGGAGCCGCCTGGCTGGCCGCGACAGAACTCCTCCCCGACGAGGCCCAGCGCCGCGCACTGCACTCCGCGCTCCTCGCCCATCCCCCGATTGTTTTCAGTTAATACAAGGCCGGAACGTGGCCTGTTCCAGGGACAAACACACCGTCATATCCAAAGAACTCAAGAAGACGCATCTTCGCGCAGATCGCCCTCGTTACCGTTGTCGCAACAGGAAAATCCCGACTTCAAGCGAGGAATGATCGATGAGGATTGTGCGCGCCCTGAGCGTGCTGGCGCTGGGCATCGTCGCGGCCGGAGTGGCGGTGCCCGTCGCCCAGGCCGACCCCGCACCGCGCGGCTGCGGCTACCAGGGGTGGGGCACGTACGAGCACTGTTCGAACGTGAACGTGATGCTCCAGGTCTCCCGGTTCTTCGGCAGTGATTTCAAGGTCTGCGTCAAGCCGGGCAGGACGGACCTCCAGCAGTACTCGCCGGGCCCCCAGAACTGGGCAGTCACTGACGCCTGGTACGTCGGAGGGGCGAACTGCATCCCCGGCTACAAGGGCACCGTCGACTAGCGCCTTCACTGCACGTGGTTGAGCCGCGCGTTCGGTCGGTGCCGGTGAGGGTTTGTCGTCGTTGAAGACCTCGGGGGCGGGGGTTTGTGGGTCTTGAAGACTGACGAACCCGACGATTCGCCGCCGCGCGGCCAATTCAGAGGACGAATCTCCAGGAACGAAACGGCCCGGTGGCAGTCGGGCCGTTTCGTTCTGTTCAGACGAACCTGTCAGACCCGCCGCCTGCGCGAGCCGATCAGGGCGGCGAAGCCCGCGACGACGAGCAGCAGGCCCCAGGTCATCAGGGCTCCCACCGTGGCTCCCGTGTCGGCCAGCGGCGGCTTCGGATCACCCGGTGTCGGCGGAACCGGTGGCGCCGGCGGCTTGGGATCGACGGGGGTCTCCGTGGCGCACTGCGGGTCCTTGCCGTCGGGAACGCAGTTGCCGCCCGGCGTCTCCGAGGTGACGGCGTTGCGGAGCTTGCTGTCGCCGTTCACCGGGTCCCCGACCGTCACGGAGTACGTGATCGTGGCCGTCGCGCCGACCGCGAGGTCACCGCTCCAGCTCAGCTTCGGCGCCGAGTAGGTGACCGATCCCGAGGAGGCCTTGGCGTCGTCGTTGTACTTGGCGTCGTCGAGCACCCCGGTCATGTCGTCCACAAAGGACACTCCGGTCAGCGGCGCGGTGCCGGTATTGGTGACCTTGACCGTGTAGGTCACCTTCTCGCCGGGTTGCACGCGCTGCGGGTCTGCGGTCTTGATGATCAGCACGCCGGGGATCAGCGTGCTCGTGCCGCAGTCCGGATCGGTGGAGCCGGGCGGGCAGTTGCCGCCGGGGGTCTCCGAGCTGACCACGTTGGCGAGCTTGCGGTCTCCACCAGCGGCCTTCACGGTCACGGAGTACGTGATCTTGGCCGTCTCGCCGACCTTCAGGTCTCCCGCCCACGTCAATCGGGGAGCCGAATATGTAGCGCTGCCAACGGAAGCGGCCACGTCGGCGTTGTAGTCAGCGTCGTCGAGGACCTTCGACAGGTCGTCGGTGAACGTCGCCGCCTTCACGTCCGCCTTGCCCGTGTTGGCCACAGTGACCGTGTAGGTGACCTTGTCGCCGGGCTTGGCGACCTGCTTGTCGACGACCTTCTTGATCGTGATCCCGGGAACCGTTGTCGTGGTGACGCAGTGCGGTTCCGTCGAGCCGGGCGGGCAGTTGCCGCCGGGCGTCTCGGAGCTGACCGCGTTGATCAGCTCGTTGTCGCCGGTGTTCGGCTTGTTCACGGTGACCGAGTACTTGACGGTGGCCACGGCGCCGATCGCCAGATCACCCTTCCACGTCAACCGCGTCTCCGCGAAGGTCGCCGTGCCGATCGTCGCGGTGGCGTCGTCGTTGTACTTCGCGTCATCGAGCACTGCCGTCAGATTGTCCACAAAGGACGCTCCGGCCAACGCCGTCTGCCCCTTGTTGGTCACTGTCACCGTGTACGTGACCTTGTCACCGGAGTTGGCGGACTTCTTGTCGACTTCCTTGCGAATGTCCACACCGGACACCGGGGTCGTCGTCGAGCACTTCGGGTCCGTCGAGCCCGGCGGGCAGTTGCCGCCCGGTGTCTCCGAGCCGACCGCGTTGACGAGCTTGTGATCACCCTTCACCGGGTCGCTCACGCGGACCGAGTACTTCACCGTCGCGGAGCCGCCGACCGCGAGGTCGCCCTTCCACGTCAGCCGAGGAGCCTCGTAGGTCACCGCGCCGGGCGCGGCGGTGGCGTCCCCGTTGTAGACCGCGTCGTCCAGGACGCCGGTCAGATCGTCCACAAAGGACACTCCGGTCAGGTCCACCTGCCCGGTGTTGGTCACGGTCACGGTGTAGGTCACCGTGCCGCCCGGGTTGGCCTGAGCGGGATCGGCCTTCTTCTCGATACGGAAACCGGAGACAGGCGTCGTCGTCGTGCACGAGGACTCACAACGGTTGCCCGGTGTCTCGGAGCTGACCGTGTTGATCAGCTTGTGGTCTCCGGTGTTCGGCGACTTCACCGTCACCGAATACGTGATCTTCGCGCTCTCGCCGACCTTCAGATCTCCGGTCCAGGTCAGTCGCGGAGCCGAATAGGTCGCGGCACCAACGGAAGCGGACGCGTCGGCGTTGTACACCGCGTCGTCGAGCACCTTGCTCAGATCGTCCACGAAGGACGCTCCGGTCAGTGTGGTCTGCCCGGTATTGCGCACGGTCACCGTGTACGTGACCTTGTCGCCCGGGTTGGCCGACTTCTTGTCGACCTCCTTGTTGAGGGCCATGCCGGGGACGAGCGTCGTCTTCGAGCACGCCGGATCGGTCGAGTCCGGCGGGCAGTTGCCGCCCGGCGTCTCCGAGGTCACCGCGTTGACGAGCTTGTGGTCCCCGGTGTTCGGCGACTTCACCGTCACCGAATACGTGATCGTGGCCGTTCCCTGGACAGGCAGCGTCCCGGCCCACGTCAGTCGCGGCGCCGCATATGTCGGCGCACCAACGGTTGCGGACGCGTCGGAGTTGTAGTCGGCGTCGTCCAGCACCTTGGAGAGGTCGTCGACGACCTTGATGTCCTTGGCGATCACACGGCCCGTGTTGCGCACGGTCAGCGTGTAGACCACCTTCTCGCCCGGCTTCGCTTCGGCCTTGTCGACGGTCTTGGTCACGGTGTAGCCCGGCCCTGGCACGAGCGTGGTCGCACAGGCCGCAGAAGCGTCGTCGGTGCACCGGTTCGCCGGTGGCACGGTGCCGGGCGGCCCTCCTGTTCCCTTGGCGCGGTTGACGAGCGACTTGCCGATGGCGTCCTCGCCGACACGGACCTTGACCTGGAGGCTCGCACTGCCTCCGATCGCGAGGTCACCCGCGTTCCACACCAGCGGGCCGGAGCCGGACACCGTGCCCTGTGACGGCGTCGACTCGATGTAGCTCGTTCCTGCCGGAAGCGTGTCGGTGACCACGATCCCAGGCGCCCCAACGGTTCCCGTGTTCCGGATGCCCACGGTGTAGGTCAGCGTGTCGCCGGGGAGCGCTTCGGCCTTGTCCACCGACTTGACCAGCTCGTAGCGCGGCGAGGTGACGGTGTTGCGCACGGTGTTGCTCTCGCGCGACTGCGGCCGTCCAGTCTGCGCGCCCTTGAACGTGAGCTGGGCGGTGTTGTCGAACTTCGTGCCGTCCGCGACGGAGTCACCGACCTTGACGCGGAACGTGATCTTCGCGCTGGCGCCGGGTTTGAGGTCTGCCAGCGGGCACGTGACGAGCAGTCCGCTCGCCGAGCACCCGGCCCCCGATCCGTCCACATAGGACAGACCGGCGGGCAGGCGATCCGTGACCGAAATGGCCGTCGCGGTGTCCAGGTCCGTGGTGCTGCCGTCAGCGTGCTTGTTGACGACGTCGAGGGTGTAGGTGATCTCGCCGCCCTTGACGACCCATCCCGGCGGGTTGTCGGCGGTGTTGCCGGGCGGCGTGTTCGCCTTGGTGATGCGCAGATCGGGTTCGAGCGCGTCGGTCATCAGCCACACGGTCTGCGGGTAGATCGCGTCGCCGTTGGTGGCGATCTTCAGCTGGAGCCGGTCGGTGCCCGCCGGGACCTTGCCGGTGACGTCGACCGTGCGGGCGTCGTAGCCGAAGTTGTTGACCGGCGCGGGATTCCTCGCGCTGATGTTGGTTCCGGCGCCGGTGGCCGAGACCTGGTCGATGCGGCTGCTGAAAGCGTTGGGGCGACTGGAGCCCGGGAGCGCGGGCGCGGGCATCGTCAGCGTCTGCAAGGACGACGCGTCCCGCCCGACCTGGAGGAAGTCCCCGTCGATGTCGGCGTCCCCGTCGCCTGCGGTGATGCCGAGCGTGGCGTTCGGGACGCGGCTGCTGACGGACTTGATCCCGGTGAGGTCGATGGCCACCGAGTTGGTGCCGACGACCTTCTGGAAGCCGTCCCAGACCTGGAGGTAGCGCAGCGGCTCGGCCGGGTTCTCGTAGGCGACGACGAGGGACCACCCGCCCCAGCAGCCGAGGTTGGTCGAGGAGTTGATCGACCTTCCCTCGCACGCCTGCACGTCAGCGACGGTGTAGTCACCCGAGCCCGCCGCGCGGACCAGGTCGGTGACGTCCTTCGCGCCCGCGTGCGCGGTGAGCACCGGGGTGCCCCGGCCCGCCGCGTCGAACCAGTCGTAGGTGTCGGCGGTCAGCCGCCGGTACGTCGTGCCGCCGGGGACCTTGAACGAGACCTGGTTCGCCTTGCTCGCGTCCCCCGAAGTTCCTGTGCTGGCAACGGGATTGAGCTGCCAGTAGAGCCGGGCGGAGAGCACGGTGGCACCACTGGGCAGGCTGATCCGCGCGCTCGACGCGGTGTTGCCGGGCGCGGCGGGGTCGACCTTCACCCACGTGGCGGGCTGCCCGTTGCTGGTGCTGTCGGTGCAGGTGGTCGCGCCGCAGGTGACCACGGAGTTCGACGCCATGGTGATCGCGCCGTGGGCGAGGCCGGAGTACACCGGCGTCGGCCCGATCTGGCGCTCCGTTCCCAGTCCCCGCGCTTGCTGCGCGAAAGCCGCCGAGGGCGCGAGCAGAGAAAGCACGAGAAGGACGGCCAACGTGGAGCGCATAACACGAAATAGGCCGTGCCACAACGGCTTCGACATTTCCCTGCCCTTTCCGAAGGACGGTGGACACACGAACATAGACATGCCCGGACCAGGGAGAACGCGCCAGAATAGGGAAATACCTCAGACAGGGGACACACCGGAGATCACCGTCACGCCCCGCAGGTGATCACCCGAGGGACCCGAAGAGGGGCATCACCCGGAAGGGTTCACCACAAAGCGCAACGGCGCATTCGGGGGATTACTTCGGCGCCGGGTCGAAGGCCAGGACGGCAGCGGAAACGGGTGACTCGCACACGACCTGGCGGAGGGGCACCCACTCGCCCTTGTCGCCGTCCGCGATCCCCACGCACAGGTTGCTGTGCAGCGCGCGCAGCCGGAAACCGTTGGCGCCTGCGGATTCCACGTTGAACAGCTCGGCGTTGCCGATGGCGCACTCGTCGTCGACCACCGCCGCGCCGATCTCCATGGACTCCTTGCGCACGCCGAGGCACCCCGGGCCGTACTGCGGGTGATCAGCGCGAACGTGGTACGAGCCGTCTTCGAGCCGGTCCAGGGTGTAGCGCGGATGCGTGCGCGCGCAGTCCTTCTGGAACACGACGCCGGTGTCCGAGCCCTCGCGCTCCGACAGGCACAGGCCGGAGTGCACGGCGCGGAGCCGGTAGTCGCCCTCGGCGGGTGCGGCCGGGTTCGGCTTGGCGGCGATCGGGTGCGGCTCGTCGCCGGAGCGCTGGCCGAGCAAGATCATCGGAACGGCCACCGCGACCGCGACGAGCACGACCGCCGCGCCGCTGACGGGCCAGATCCACCGGCGCTTGGGCTTGTCCTCCACGAGAACCGGAACGGGAACGGGAGCTTCTGCGGGACCGGAGAGGCGCTCGTGGGCGAGCAGCCAGCTCGCGTCGTCGGTCTCACCGCACACCTTGAGCAGCGCGCTGACGAGCTCCGGGCGGGGCAGCGTGTCGCGGGTGAGCATCGAGGCGGTGGTGCTCTTCGGCAGGACCTCGCCGAGCGCTTCGGCCCGGCGTTCGATCTCCCGGTACGTGAGCCCCGAACGGTCCCTGACCTGCCTGAGCAGGGCGACGAACTCGGCGGGAGTGGCCGCGCTCCCGGGTTCCAGCCGACTCATGCGCGAAGTCTAGGGAACACGTGGGTGCCGGATGCCGGGGTGGTCGGCGGGCAGTGCCTTGCGGAAGATCCACCAGCTCACCGCGAGGTTCAGCGCGACGAGCGGATAGGTCAGCGCGGCACGCGTGGTGCCCAGGGCCACGGTCGCGTCGATCCACCACAGCGGGATGAACACGGCCAGCCGGATCACGTACTGGAGCACCCACGACCAGCTCGCCAGGCTGTAGGCGCGCAGCAGCGCGGGGTCCTTGCGCCAGCGCGTGCGCTGTCCGAGCGCGGTGCCGACCACGACGCCGAGCAGCGGCCAGCGGATCACGATGCTCACCGCCCACGCGAGCGCGCTGCCCGCGTTGGCGATCAGCTGGAGCAGGAAGAAGTCCGACGCGCGCCCGGTGTAGAGCGGGACCAGCGCGGCGAGCACGACGCCGAGCATGCCCAGCAGCACCGCACGGGGCTTGTCCCCGCGCCGCTGGCGGACGATGGCCAGCACCCCGCCGACCAGGACCGCGGCCACCGCGCCGAGCAGCACGGAGTCGCCGAAGGCGAGCCAGCCGACGACGAAGGCCACCGGCGGCAAGGTCGCGTCCACGGCCGCCCGCCGCCCGCCGAGCAGCGATGCGAGCGTCTCCTCGCCGGGGTTGGCCTCCTGCGAGGCGGCAGACCGTTGCGTCACCCCTCCAGCCTGCCTGAACAGCCCGCCGACGAACACCGCTTAGGCAACCCTTTGTGAGCGGATTCGCTCACGGTTTGGGGATTGACCTCCGTGAGGCGGGTTACTACGGTGACGGAAATCGTCTGGGAAGTTAACAGACAAGTCGGAACGGAGGAGCGGATGAGGGCGGGGAGTCCGAGGCTGCTGCGGGAGATCAACGACCGCGCCGCGATCGAGGCGCTGCTCCAGCGCGGCGCCATGACGCGGTCCGAGGTCGAGGCGATCATCGGACTGTCCAAGCCCGCCACCGCTCAGCTGCTGACCCGGCTGGAGCAGGACGGCGCGGTCGTGCGCGACGGGCTGCGCGGCGGGAGCCGGGGACCGCGCGCCCAGCTGTGGGCGGTCAACGGGGCCCTCGCGCACGTCGTGGCCGTCGACCTCACCCCGAGCCACGCCGACATCGTGGTCGCCGACATCACCGGCGCGATCCTGGCCGAGCGGCAGCAAGAACTCCCGGAGGGCGGCCCCGGCGTGGTCACCGCCTTCGCCGACGCCGTGCGCGCGACCACGGGCAGGGCGGGGCTGTCCACGAACGAGCTGTGCGCGGTCGTCGTCGGCTCGCCCGGTGCGGTGAACCCCGCGGACGGGCACCTCGGCTTCGCACCGCACCTGCCCGGCTGGGAGGGCTTCGACATGCCGGGGCGGCTGCGCGAGCTGCTGGAGGCCCCGGTCACCGTCGAGAACGACGTCAACCTGGTCGCGCTGGAGGAGATGGTCGCCGGGCGGGCCACCGACATCGACGACTTCGTGCTGATCTGGCTCAGCGAGGGCATCGGTGCCGCCGTGGTGATCAACCGCAGGATGCTGCGCGGAGCCACCGGCGGTGCGGGTGAGATCGACTGGATGCGCGTTCCCGACCTGGCCGACGCCGACACCGGCATAGACCGCAGGGGCATCCGGCTCGGCGACCTGCTCGGCTCGCCGACCATCCTCAAGCTCGCCCGCGCACACGGGCTGTCCGCGCGCACCGCGTGGTCGGCCGTGCGCAAGGCGCGCACCTCCGGCGAGGACGGCAGGCCGTTCCTCGCCGATCTGGCCAAGCGGATCGCCACCGGGGTCGCCGGGGTGGTCAGCGTGGTCGATCCGCAACTCGTCCTGCTGGCCGGGGAAACCGGCCAGGCGGGCGGGGAGGCGCTGTGCGGACTCGTCGCCACCGAGCTGCACGAACTGGTGGTGCCCCGCACCCCGGTCGCTCCCACCCTGGTCACCGGGAACCCGGTGCGCGCGGGCGCGCTGCACTCGGCGCTCGCGCTGGCCAGGCAGAAGGTTTTCGGACTCACCGCCGCCGCCACGGCAGAACCCTTCCGCGGGTCCCCGCGACCCGCTTGACCTCATTGCTGGAGGGCTTGATGCGCAAGACACTTGCGGGACTCACCGCGGTGGCGGTGCTGACGACGGCGTGCGCCGGTGGTGGCGGACGCGGTGGGAGCGGCGCGATCGCCGATCCGCCGAAGAAGGACGACAAGCTCACGCTGACGGTGTTCTCCAAGTACTCCGACCGGGAGGAACGCGAGGTCACCAAGGCGCTCAACAGCTTCAAGGCGAAGTTCCCGAACATCGAGATCAAGCACGAGGGCAACCAGGACGACGACAAGATCACCGGTGCGGTGCGCGGCGGGAACCCGCCGGACGTGGCGATGACCTTCATGACCGACAACCTCGGCCAGTTCTGTTCGAGCGGCTCCTGGCAGAACCTCAAGGGCTACCTCGACCGCGACAAGGTCGACCTCTCGGTGATCCCGCAGGCGGTGCGCGACTACACCGACTTCAAGGGCACCCGCTGCGCGCTGCCGATGCTCGCCGACGTCTACGGGCTCTTCTACAACAAGGACCTGTTCTCCTCCGCGGGCATCGCCGAGGTCCCCAAGACCACCGACCAGCTGCTGGAGGCCGCGAAGCGGCTGACCCAGAAGAACCCGGACGGCTCGATCAAGGTCGCGGGCTTCCTGCCGTCGATGCCCTTCTACAACAACCAGGCGCAGATCTGGGCGCCGTCCTGGGGCGCGCGCTACCTGGACGCCAACGGCAAGTCCGCGCTCGCGGGCAGCGCCGAGTGGAAGGCGATGTTCGAGTTCCAGAAGAAGCTGGTGGAGTTCTACGGCTACGAGAACCTGGAGCGCTTCCGCGCGGGGCTCGGCCAGGAGTACTCCGCCGACCACGCCTTCCAGCAGGGCAAGCTCGCGATGATCATGGACGGTGAGTACCGGACGGCCTTCATCGCCGACCAGTCGCCGAACATCGCCTTCGGCACCGCCCCGTTCCCGCACTCCCCCGCCCGCCCGGACCGCGCCGACGGCGCCTTCGCCACCGGCACGATCATCGGAATCCCCAAGGGCGCCAAGAACCCCGGCGCCGCGTGGGAGCTGATCAAGCACATGACGCTGGAGACCGACACCCTGGTCAACCTCTCCAACGCGATCAAGAACGTGCCGAGCACCGACGCCGCGCTGAAGGACCCCAGGCTCCAGGTCACCCCGCAGTTCAAGACCTTCATCGACCTCTACGGCGGCGGCAAGCTGTGGTCCAACCCGCCGACCCCGATCGGTGACGCGCACCTCAAGGCGGTCAACGACTTCGCGGCGGAGTGGCAGGCGGGCAAGGTCGCGAACCTCGACGAGGGCCTGAAGAAGGTCGACCAGCAGATCAACGACGCGCTCGCGCAGAGCGGGAAGTGACCACGACGCTGGACCGTGCGGCGGTGGCTCCGGCGCCCCGCCGCACGGCGAGACCGCGCGCCCGAAACAAGTGGACCGTGCTGGCGTTCATGTCGCCCGCGATCGTCGGGTTCGTCGTGTTCTTCGGCTACCCGCTGATCGCCACCGGCTACTTCTCGCTCACCCGCTACGACCTGATCAACGCCCCGGAGTGGATCGGGTTCGACAACTACGTGCGGATGTTCACCAGCGAGCCGCTGGTGAAGGTCGCCGCGTGGAACACGCTGTGGCTGGTCATCGTGCTCACGGTGGCGCGCGTGACCTTCGCGCTCGGCGTCGCCTCGGTGATCGCGCGGCTGAAGAGCGGCGTCGGCATCATCCGGACGCTGTGCTACCTGCCGTCGCTGGCGCCCCCGGTCGCCGCGACGCTGGTGTTCAGCTTCCTGTTGAACCCGGAGTTCGGCCCGGTCAACGCGTTCCTGAAGTTCGTGGGCATCGAGTCCCCGCTGTGGTTCAGCGATCCGGAGTGGGCCAAGCCCGCGCTGACGCTGCTCGTGCTGTGGGGCTCCGGCGAGCTGATGATCATCATCCTGGCCGCGCTGCTCGACGTGCCGCAGGAGCAGTACGAGGCGGCCGAGCTGGACGGCGCGGGCCCGGTCCGCAAGTTCTGGCACATCACGCTGCCGACGATCTCGCCGGTGCTGATGTTCGGCGTGGTGAACTCGATCATCTTCGCGTTGCAGTTCTTCACCCAGGCCGTCGTCGCGGGCTCGGTGGCCTCCGGTTCCGCCGACGTCGCGGGCTCCACGAAGATCCTCGGCTTCCCGCAGAACTCCACGCTGACCTACCCGATGTGGTTGTACACACAGGGTTTCCGCTACTTCAACATGGGCTACGCGGCGGCCATGGCGGTGCTGCTGTTCGTGGTGTCCTTCGTCTTCACCGCGATCCTGGTGCGCCAGATGCGCAGGGCCTCGCACGTCGAGGAGGGCTCATGACAACGACGCTGAACGTCAAGCCCCGCAAGGGTTCCTGGGATCGCAAGCTCCAGTGGATCGCCACGCACAGCATCGGCATCGCGCTGGCGATCGGCTTCACCATGCCGATCCTGTTCGTGTTCCTGACCGCGGTCATGTCCGACCAGCAGGCGCTGTCCTCGACGTTGTGGCCGCAGGAGTGGCACTTCGAGAACTTCCTCAGGGTGTTCGAGAAGGCCCCGATGTTGCAGTACATGGGCAACACGCTGCTCTACTCGCTGCTGGCGACGCTCGGCGTGATGCTGTCGGCGATCCCGACGGCCTACGCGCTGGCGCGGATGAAGTGGCGCGGGCGCAACGTGGTCTTCCTGCTCGTGGTCGCGGCGATGATGCTGCCGCCTCAGGTGGTCTCGGTGCCGCTGTACGACATGTGGATCAGCTTCGGGCTCACCGGAACGTTGTGGCCCTTGGTGATCCCGTACTTCCTCTTCGACGCGTTCAGCGTCTTCCTGCTGCGTCAGTTCTTCCTGACGATCCCGCAGGACTACATCGACGCGGCCAAGATCGACGGGTGTTCGGAGTTCACCGCGCTCGTCCGAGTACTGGTGCCGATGGCCAAGCCCGGGATCGCCGCGACCGCGCTGTTCTGCTTCCTGTTCACCTGGAACGACTACTTCGGGCCCCTGCTCTACGCCGGGGAGAACCAGCAGAACTGGACGCTCTCGCTCGCGCTGGCGTCCTTCAGGGGATCGCACCAGGTCCAGTGGAACCTGACCATGGCGGCCACCGTGCTGATCATGGCCCCGGCCATCGTGCTGTTCCTGTTCGCCCAGAAGTCTTTCGTCAAAGGCATCACGTTCACGGGGGTCAAAGGCTGATGAAGCTCACCGTTGTCGGCGGCGGCTCGACGTACACACCCGAACTGATCGACGGGATCGCGGGCAGGCGCACCAGTCTCAAGGTCGACGAGATCGTGCTCGTCGACCCCGACCACGACCGCCTCGCCGTGGTCGGGCCGTTCTCCCAGCGGCTGCTCGACCACGCGGGGCACCCGGCGCGCGTGCGCACCACCTCGAACCTGGAGGAGGGCGCGGAGGGCGCGTCCGCCGTGCTGTTCCAGCTGCGCGTCGGCGGCCAGGCAGCACGGCGCTCCGACGAGACCTTCCCGCTGGACTGCGGCTGTCTTGGCCAGGAGACCACGGGCGCGGGCGGCCTCGCCAAGGCGCTGCGCACGGTCCCGGTGGTGCTCGACATCGCCGAGCGCGTGCGCGCGGTGACCGGGCCGGACACCTGGATCGTCAACTTCACCAACCCCGTCGGCATCGTCACGCGCGCGCTGCTGGAGGCCGGGCACCGCGCGGTCGGGCTGTGCAACGTGGCGATCACGTTGCAGCGCTTGGTTTCTCGGGTTCTCGGCAGTGATCCGCAGGAGGTGAAGCTCGACCACGTGGGACTCAACCACCTCACGTGGACCCGGCAGGTCCTCGTGGACGGCCGCGACGTGCTGCCGCAGCTCATCGCCGACCACGCCGACGAGATCGCGGCCGACCTCGAACTGCCCGCGGACGTGCTCCGGCGGCTCGGCGTGCTGCCCTCGTACTACCTGAAGTACTTCTACTCCCACGACGACATCGTTGCGAAGCAAAGGGATGAGCGCCCGCGCGCGGACGTGGTGACCGATGTCGAGCACGAGCTGATGAAGATCTACTCGGACGAGAACGTCGTCACCAAGCCGCAGGAGCTGGCCGAGCGCGGCGGCGCCTACTACTCCGAGGCGGCCATCCAGCTGGTGCACGCGTTGACCGGCGGCGGCGACGCGGAGGAGCACGTCGTCAACGTGCGCAACGGCTCCACGCTGCCGTTCCTGCCGTCCGACGCGGTGATCGAAGTACCGTCCACTGTGGACACCAACGGCGCGGTCCCGCTGCCCGTCACCGAGGTTCCGCCGGAGTTCGCAGGACTGATCGCGCACGTGACCGCCTACGAGCAACTGGCGCTGAAGGCCGCTGTGCACGGCGGTCGGGACCGCGTTGCCGACGCGCTGCTGGCCCACCCGCTGGTCGGCCAGTTCGCCCTCGCCGAGAAGCTGGCCGACGACCTGGTGGCGGAGAACCGCGACCACCTGCCCTGGGCCAAGTCGTGAACCGGCAGGAGGGCCGGCCGATCAGGACCCTCCGCGAGCTCCTCGCCGCGGAGGCACGTCCCAGAAGAGAGCGCTCCCACACGGATTTCCCGTGTTTCAGGAGGGTGGAGCGCGCGCGGGAGATCGTCGTTCGCGGGTTGACCGCGGCGCGGCGGCAGGGGGAGACGACGTGAAGGCCGAACAGACCGTGCTCGCCATCGACGGCGGCAACAGCAAGACCGACGTGATGCTGGTGAACACCGACGGCGAGGTGCTCTCCCGGGTTCGCGGCCCCGGCGCGTCTCCGCAAACCGTTGGTGTGCAGGCGAGCCTGGACTGCTTCGCCGAGCTGGCCGCGAGCGCCGCTCGTGCCGCAGGGCTCTCCGGCGAAGCCCCGTTCGCCACGCACACGGCCGCCTACCTGGCCGGAGCCGACCTGCCCAGGGAGGAGGAGCTGCTCAGCGAGGCCGTCAGCGCGCGCGGCTGGTCGTCCTCCACCGTGGTGGCCAACGACATCTTCGCCCTGCTGCGCTCGGGAACCAGCGACGGGATCGGCGTCGCGGTGGTGTGCGGCGCCGGGATCAACGCCGTCGGCGTGGCACCGGACGGGCGCACGCACCGCTTCCCCGCGCTCGGCCGGATCTCCGGTGACTGGGGTGGTGGCCCGCAGATGGGCGGCGAGGCGCTGTGGCTCGCGGTGCGCGCCGACGACGGACGGGGCGAACCGACCGAGCTGCTGCCCGCCGTGCTCGCGCACTTCGGCGCGTCGAGCATGGCCGAGGTGATCGAGGGCCTGCACTTCGGCGAACTCGACCTGTACTCGGCCCAGCACGCGCTGTCGCCGGTGCTGTTCGAGGTGGCGGCCGCCGGGGACGCGGTGGCGGGCGCCGTCGTCGACCGGCTCGCCGAGGAGATCGGCCTGCTCGCCGGGGTGAGCATGCGGCGGCTCGGGCTGACCGCCGAGCCGGTTCCCGTGGTGCTCGGCGGCGGCGTGCTCACCGGCGCGTCCGGCCAGCTGCTGGACAAGGTCGGCCGGCGGTGCCGCGAGGTGGCCCCGCTGGCGGAGCTGCGCCTGGTCGACCTGCCGCCCGTGGTGGGGGCCGCGCTGTGGGGGCTCGACGCCCTCGGAGCAGGCCCCCAGGCGGAGGCCGCGCTGCGCGGATCAGCCCTGCCCTCGCCGGTGGCGGCGTGATGGTCCCCGCATCGGGCAGATCTCGCAGGTTATCTGACGGTGTGTCAAGTTACGGTGGGAGGATGCCAACGGCGTAGGACATTCGGCAGTACTGGGAGGGACGTCGTGGAGTGGGGATCTTTCGTCGCGATCGGTGACTCCTTCACCGAGGGCCTGGACGACCCGGGCCCGAACGGCCAGTTCCGCGGGTGGGCCGACCGCACGGCCGAGCGGCTCGCCGAGCTCAACCCGGGTCTGCGGTACGCGAACCTCGCCATCAGGGGGAAGCTGCTCGGCGAGATCGTGGCGGAGCAGGTCCCGCTGGTCAGTTCCGTGCGCCCGGATCTGGTGACCCTCTGCGGCGGCGGCAACGACCTGATCATGCCGTCGGCGGACCCCGACTCGCTGGCCGAGCTGTACGAGAGCGCGGTCAGCGAACTGCGCGCGGCGGGCAGCCAGGTCGTGGTCTTCACCGGCTTCGACACCAGGGACACCCCGGTGCTGCGCCGCGTGCGCGGCAAGGTCGCCACCTACAACGCGCACCTGCGCGCCATCGCCGACCGCTACGACTGCCTCGTCGTCGACCTGTGGTCGATGCGCGTGCTCCAGGACCGCCGGATGTGGAGCGAGGACCGCCTGCACCTGACGCCGGAGGGCCACCACCGCGTGGCGCTGCGGACCTGCGAGGTCCTCGGTGTGCCGGTGGAGGAGGACTGGTCGACGCCGCTGCCGGAGGAGCCGCCCGCGACGTGGGTGACCCTGCGCCGGGGCGACCTGCACTGGGCCCGCGCGCACCTGGTGCCGTGGGTCGGCAGGCAGATCCGTGGCGTGTCCATGGGCGACAACCTCCAGCCGAAGCGCCCCGAGCTGGTCGAACTCGCCGACTCCACCTGCGACTGCTGACCCACATCGCGAGGTACGGGTGTCTTCAAGACCGCCGAACCCCCTTGCGATCATCGCTAACCGCCCCCCCTTCCGCGCGATCGGGGGTTTGCCGTCGTTGGAGACCGCGCGGGCGGGGGTTCGCTGGTCTTGAAGACCGGCAAACCTCGCGCTTCCTCCCCTGTGACGTGCTGGCTGGCGGAGTGCGCGTGTGCTCTCCCCGCGCACCTAGTCGACGCGGTGTTCGGTGGCCTTCACCAGCTGGCGCACGTGGTCCACCGACCCGCAGTCGGCGTCGAGGCGTTCCTGGCGCACGCGCACGAAGTTCGCGCCCAGCTCGGCCTTGCGCTGCTCGGGCACGGAGTCGCGGGCGTCGTTGAGG
This sequence comes from Allokutzneria multivorans, assembly GCF_039537405.1. Lineage (NCBI taxonomy): Bacteria > Bacillati > Actinomycetota > Actinomycetes > Pseudonocardiales > Pseudonocardiaceae > Allokutzneria > Allokutzneria multivorans. The sequence goes on from NZ_BAABAL010000005.1 coordinate 449,785, forward strand.
ATGGTCCGCTCCTCCTCGTCCACGTGGTGGTTGAGGGCCTCGACGAGCTCTTCGAGCTTGTCCTCCCACTCCTCAGAGGACGTGTCGCCGACCTCCATCAGCGCGAGCAGCGCCTGGTGCCCTTCGGCGTGCTCCTCGGCACCGTGCTCCACCTCGTGGTCGTCCACGTTCTTGAAGCGCTTGAGCGCCGGGTAGACCTCGCTCTCCTCGGCCTCGGCGTGCGCGACGAGCAGGGCGGCCAGCTCGGCGAGCAGCTTCTCCCGGTCGTTGTCGCGGTTGCGGAGATCGCGGAAGAGGTCCTCGAAGCGGCGGTGGTCGGCGAGGATGAGTTCTACGACGTCGTTGGCCATGAGCGGGTAGTACCTCGACCGCCGGACCCCGAAACGAACAGTCCCCGAAACTGCCATCGGCCGGCACCCGGGGACGCGGGTGCCGGCCGAGACAAAGCGGATGATCATGACCTCTGGTGAGGTTTCCCCCAGGACCACCCGGTGACGCCGATCCAGCGCGAACCAAACGACGTCGTTACCTAGGTTGCCAGGCTCGCGACGCGGGACGCTAAACGATCGCTAAACGACCCGTTCAGCGGCGAGTTCTTCCAGCTCAGCCCGCACGTCGTCGGCCGAGCTGAGCCCGAGCCCGCCGAAGAGCTCCAGTGCCCGCGTCAGCACCGCCGCGGCCTCCTCCCGCTCCCCGCGCAGCCGCAGCACGCGGCCCAGGCTCTGGCACGACCACGCCTCCAGCAGCACCGAGTCCGCGGCGGCCGTGTCGCGCGCGGCGTCGCGGAGGTAGCGCTCGGCGGCCTCCAGCTCCCCCATGGCCTCGCTGACCTGGCCGAGGTTGAGCCACGCCATGCCGATGCGGTCGAAGTTCTCCATCCGCTGGTGCAGCGCGAGGACCTCCTGGAAGTGCGCGAGCGCCTGCTCGTGCTCGCCCTTGCGCTTGCAGATCTCGCCGAGGTTGGTCAGCGCCAGCGGCAGCACGAACATGTCCTCGATCCGCCGCGCCAGATCGACGCTGAGGCGGCAGTAGCGCTCGGCCTCCTCGGTGTCCCCTCGGTCGAACAGGCCCGGCACCATGTTCGTGGCGATCAACGCGACGTGGTGCGGATCGCCGATCTCCTCCGCGAGCCGGTAGCCGCGCATGTAGTAGGCCATGGACAGCTCGTTCTGCTCGCTGTTGCGGTAGGCCAGGCCCGCCGTGTTGAGCATCCGCACCTCGGCGAAGCGGTCACCGAGCCGCTGCGCCGCGTCGATGCCGAGCTCGGTGAACTCGAACCACACCTCCCACGGGCAGCGGGCGAACAGGTACGCGCTGAGCATGTGGGTGGCCGTCCACGTCGCCTCGAACCGGCCGGTGGCGTGGCTGAAGCGCACCAGCGCCATCAGGTTCGGCCACTCGTCGTCGAGCCACGCCATCGCGGTCCTGCGGTCGACCACCTCGGCGGGGACCAGCTCGGGGTGCTCGGCGGCGTAGTGCGGCCCGGTGAACGTCGGGCGCAGCGCGCGCCGCGTGTGGTCGAGGCCGGTCAGGTAGTGGTCGACGGCCCGGTTCTCCACCACGACGCGCGTGGCGTGCGGCAGCTGGGAACGGGCGAGCGAACGCGCGTAGAGCCGGGTCAGGTCGTGCATGGTGAAGCGGTCCGCGCGGTACTCGTTGACCAGGTGCGCCGCCGCGAGCGCGCGCAGGGAACGCCGGGCGCACGCCGCTTCCACCCCGGCCATGACGGCGAGCAGCTGAGGCGTCACGTCGGTGCCGGGCAGCACTCCGAGCAGGCGGAACACCCGCGCCAGCGACTCGCCGAGGCTGTGGAAGGTCATGTCCAGGGCGCCGCGCACGGAGATGTCGTCGTCCTCGGTGCCCAGCGCGCCGAGCCGCTGCTGCTCGTCGGTCAGCTCGGCGACCACGGTGGCGACCGAGCGGTTCGGGTTCACCGCGAGCCGCGCCGCCACGATCCGCAGCGCCAGCGGGAGCCCGCCGCACAGCTCCGCGAGGCGGCGCAGGTCCTCGGGGTCCTCCACCCGGTCGTCGCCGAGCGCTCCGGCCAGGATGCGCACAGCATCGTTGGTGGGCAACGCGTCCAGCGTCAGCACGCGGGCCGCCGCGGAGACCGACAGGCCGCCGAGCCGACGACGGCTGGCCACCAGGGCGAGCGAGCCGGAGGCGACCGGGAGCAGATCGCGCACCTGCTCGGCGTCGCGCGCGTCGTCGAGCAGCACGAGCACCTTGCGATCGGCGAGCAGCGACCGGTAGAGCGCGATCCGCTCGTCGAGGTCCACCGGAACTCCGGCGGGCGCGATCCCCAGTGCCACAAGGAACTGGCGCAGCACCTCGGCGGGCTCGACGGGCGCGCGCTCGGGGTCGAAACCACGCAGCGACGCGTAGAGCTGGCCGTCGGGGAAGCGGTCGGCCACGCGGCGCGCCCAGCTGACCGTGAGCGCGCTCTTGCCCATGCCCGCCGTGCCGACGACGAGCGCGACACGTGGCGCAGCACCGGTCCCGTCACCATCGCCGAGCAGACTGTCCATCCAGGACAGTTCGCTCTCCCGCGCCGCGAATCCCGCTGGTGCGGGCGGGAGCTGAGCCGGGCGGAGCACGGTCGCGGTGCCGCGCGGGGTGACCTGGGAGCCCTTGGCCTGCACCTCCTGGTCGTCGCGCAGCAGGCTGGCGTAGAGGTCGCGCAGCGTGGTGCCGGGGTCGACGCCGAGCTCCTCCGCGAGCAGCCTGCGGTAGCGCAGGTAGCTGCCGATGGCTTCGGCGCGCTGACCGCAGCGGTGCATCGCGATCATCAGCTGACCGATCATCCGCTCGCGGAAGGGTTGTCGCGCAAGCAGTCCGGACAGCTCGCTGAGCAGCTCCGCGTGCCGCCCCAGCTCCAGGTCCGCGTCGATGCGGTCCTCGAGCAGCCCGAGGCGGAACTCCTCGAGATCGGCGGCGACCCCGGTGCGCAGGCGCTCGGACGGCAGGTCGGCCAGCGCCTGCCCGCGCCACTGCGCCAGTGCCCCGCCGAGCACCTCCGCCCGCCGCCGCGCGTCCAGCTCGCCGACCCCGGAGATCATCGACTGCACGCGGTGCAGGTCGATCAGCTCGGGATCGGCGCGCAGCAGGTAGCCGGGCGGCTGGGTGATGATCTCCACCTCGCCGCCGGGGGCGATCTCGGCGAAGAGCTTGCGCAGCCGGGAGACGTAGCTCTGCATTATCGTGCGCCCGGTCGACGGCGGCTTGTGCTCCCACAGCACGTCCTCGATGTGCGCGACCGAGACGACCTGGTTGACCTCCAGCAGCAGCAGGGCCAGCAGCGTGCGCGCGCCCCGGCTGCCGACCTGGACCACCTCGCGGTCGGTGATGATCTCCACCGGCCCGAGCACCCGGAACCCCAGCGGGCTCACGCGGACCTCTCCTGACCGGACAGCGCGGACAACCGGCCGCGAACGCTTTCCACTTCGGCAAGTCCGAGTCGCTCGAACAGTTCCAGCGCCCTTGCCCACTCCTCGCCGGCCGCAACGGCGTCGCCGTCGGCCATCGCGACGTCGCCGAGCCCGCGCCGGGCGCGCGCCTGCTCGATCGGCACGCCGATGTGCTCGGCGATCTCCAGCGCCTCCCAGAACAGCCGCCGCGCCGCGTCGCGCTCGCCCAGCTCGACCATGGTGTCGCCGAGCCACACCAGCCCGAGCGCCAGCGTCTCCCTGTCCCCGGTCCGCCTGCTCAGCTCGATCCCCTCGCGCAGCCGCAGAACCGCGGAATCGATGTCCCCCAAGGCTTTCTGGATGAAGCCCAGGTTCAACGTGCAGCTCGCCCGGTTCAGCGCGTCACCGCACTCCTCGGCCAGCCGCAGCGCTTCCTCCACATAGGACAGTGCGTCGGTGTAGCGGGCCAGCTCCATCAGCACCATGCCCACGTTGGCCGTGGTGGTGCCGATGTCCCTGGCGCTGCCAAGGGCTTTCGCGGCCGCGCGCGCGGCCATCGCCTGCTCCAGCGCGTCGGCGTGCCGGTTCGCCCGCGCCAGTGCGACGGTCAGGCCGATCCGCGTGGTGACCTCGGCGTGCTGGTCGGCGAGGCGGTCGGTGGCGGGCAGCGCGCGGCGGTGCGTGGTGATCCACTCGTCCACCAGGCAGCGGGCGGAGAAGAAGTTCAGCATCAGCCTCGGCAGCACCCACGCCTCGACGTCATCGCCCTCCTCCAGCAGACCGCGTTGCAGCTCGATCAGGTTGCCCAGCTCGGCGTCGAACCACTCCAGCGCCTTGGCCGGGGTGTCGACCTCGGGCAGCAGCTGGCCCGGCTCGGCGGGGAAGCTCAGCTCGTCACCCGCCGGGCGGATGGCGCGCCTGGCGAGATCAGCGGTCGTCAGGGAGAAGCGCACGAGCTGCCGCCTGGCCGCCACGCGCTCCCGCTCGGTGAGGTCGGTGCGCGCCTTTTCCCTGCCGTGCAAGCGAAGCAGGTCGTGCATGACGAAGCGGTCGGGTCGCTGCTCGGCGATCAGGTGCGCGGCGGCCAGCGAGCGCAGCCCGCGCCGCGCCGCGCTCGGGTCGATGCCCGCCATCGCGGCCATGGACAGCGGCGTGACCTCGCGCCCCGGCACCAGACCGGTCAGCCGGAACAGCATCGCGGCCTGCTCGGAGAGGTGCCGGTAGGAGACGTCGAAGACCCCGCGCACGGAGATCTCGGCGTCGTCGGTGTCCAGTGCTGCCAAGCGTTCCCGCTCGTCGGCGAGCTCGGCGACGAGGTCGGCGGCGGAGCGGTCCGGGTTCACCACGAGCCGGGCGGCGACGATCCGCAGCGCCAGCGGCAGGCCCCCGCAGAGCTGGGCGAGCACCCGCAGGCTGACCGCCTCGCGCGCGGCCCGCTCCCCCGCAGCGGCCTCGATGATCCGCACCGCCTCCGACTCCGGCAGCGTGTCCAGGGTCAGCACGCTCGCGCCGACCGACACCGCGAGGCCGCCGAGCCTGCGCCTGCTGGTCACCAGCACCAGCGAACCGCTGTCACCCGGGAGCAGCGGCCGGACCTGCTCGGAGTCGCGGGCGTCGTCCAGAAGCACCAGCATCCGCCGCCCGGCCAGCAACGACCGGTACAGCGCGACGCGCTCGTCCTCCTCGACCGGGACCGCCTCCGGGGCGACGCCGAGCGCGATCAGGAACCGGCGCAGCACCCGGCTCGGCTCGGCGGCGGGGTGTTCGGGGTCGAAGCCGTGCAGCCCGGCGAAGAGCTGCCCGTCCGGGAACTCGGGTGAGACCTGGCGGGACCACGTCACCGCGAGCGCGCTCTTGCCGACACCGGCCGCGCCCACCACGGTCGCGATCACCGGGCTCGGCCGCTCGTCCCTGCCGACCAGGAGCGCGTCCAGCGCGGCGATCTCGCGCTCCCGCCCGGTGAACCCGGCGGGCGACGGCGGCAGCTGCGCGGGCCTGCGCGGCACCGAAGCGCCCTGCTCGCTCACGGCGGGCGCCCAGTGCAGCGAAGGGTCGTCGCGGACGACGCGCTCGTGCAGCGCGCGCAGCTGCGGCCCGGGGTCGATGCCCAGCTCGTCGGCGAGGCGGACGGTGAAGTCCTGGAAGGTGCCGAGCGCGGTCGCCCGCCTGCCGCTGCGGTAGAGCGCGAGCACGAGCTGGGAGACCATCCGCTCCCGGAACGGGTGCCGCGCCAGCAGTCCGGACAGCTCGGCGACCAGGTCGGCGTGCCGCCCCAGCTCCAGGTCGGCGGCGATCCGGTCCTCCAGCGCGACCAGCCGCAGTTCCTCCAGCTCGTAGACGACGTGCTCCAGCCGACCGGCCTTCACACCGCCCAGCACCGGCCCGCGCCACAGCCGCAGCGCCTCGGCGAGCAGCTCGGCGCGCCCGGCGGGCGGCAACCCGCGCGCTCGGTCGATCAGCGCGGTGGCCCTGCGCAGGTCGACGAGGTCGTGGTCGACGCGCAGCTGGTAGCCGGACGAACGCGTGATGATCTCCACGCGGTCGCCGGGCGCGTGCTCGACGAGGAGCTTGCGCAGCTTGGAGACGTAGCCCTGGATGATCGTGCGCGCGGTGGAGGGCGGCTCCTCCTCCCACAGCACGTCGGCGATGCGGCCCCGGCCGACGACCTGGTTGGCCTCCAGCACCAGCAGCGCGAGCAGCCTGCGCACCCCGGCTCCGCCGAGCGGAACCGGAATCCCGTTCGCGAGCACCTCGACCTGACCGAGCAGCCGGAACTCCAGGTCCCTCGCTTCGGCCGCCGATGATCGCACCAGCAAACAATACGACGTTTCGGCTACCGCCCAATGGTGCAATGGTCAGGCCGGTTCAAGGTTCCGCATACCTTCCGGCAGGTGTGCCGGCGCCGCCGTTGTCGAAGACCGGCAAAGCCGGGGGCAGAACGGCCGAAAGCACTAGGGTCAGTGGTGTGCCCCTGGACCCGACCGTCGTCGCAGACCGTGGCGCCGGGTGCCTGCTGGGCGGGGCGCTCGGCGATGCCCTTGGCGCGCCCGTGGAGTTCATGCGGCTCGACGAGATCCGCAAGGAGTACGGCCCCGCGGGCGTCACCCACCCGCCCAGGCTCGGGCTGATCACCGACGACACGCAGATGACGCTGTTCACGGCGGAGGGCTACCTGCGGGCGTGGGTGCGCGGCAAGCACCAGGGGCAGTGGGGTCCGGCCGCGATGGTCTGGCTGAGCTACCGGCGCTGGCTGGACTCGCAGCAGCAGCGCGCGCCCTCCCCCGACTCGGTCGGCCTGCTCACCGACAAGCGGCTCTACGCCAGCCGCGCGCCCGGTGTGACCTGCCTGCGCGTGCTCCAGGGCGCCAACGAGCTGTCCGAGGTCCCCGACCCGGAGCACCCGATCAACGACTCGCGCGGCTGCGGCGGCGTGATGCGCGTCGCACCCGCGGGCTTCGCGCCGACCGCCGAGACGGCCTACGGCCTGGGCTGCGAGTTCGCCTCGCTGACCCACGGCAGTCCCGCGGGCTGGGCTCCCGCCGGGGCGCTGGCGATGATCGTGCACCTGGTGGCCATCCGCCGCCGCTCCCTGGTGGAGGCCGTGGACCAGGCGACCGGGCGGGTGCTGCGCGACGACCGCGAGACCGCGCACGCCCTGGCCGCCGCCGTCGCGCTCGCCGGGTACGACAGCTCCAAGGCGGAGCAGGTGCGCGAGGCCAAGGTGTTCGGCCGCCGCGTGGTCACCGGAGGCCCGTCGGACCGCTCGATCGAACGGCTCGGCGGCGGTTGGGTCGGCCCGGAGGCGCTGGCGATCGCCGTCTACTCCGCGCTCTCGCACCGCACGCCCGAGCGCTTCCCCGACGCGCTGCGGCTGGCCGCCAACCACTCCGGCGACAGCGACTCGACCGCCTCGATCACCGGCAACCTGCTCGGCGCGCTGCACGGAGCCGCCGCGCTGCCGCGTGAGTGGGTCGGCAGGCTCGAACTGTCCGACCTGATCGACCAGGTGGGCAGGGATCTCGCGGCCTCGTGCACCGGTAACGGCTTCGACGAGGACTACTACGGGTTCTGAGCCGGTTTCCCTCCGCGCACATCGGGTACCCGAGGGTCCCCAAGCTCGGAGGAGGTCGGCGGTGGAAGAGAACCTGAACGCCTATTTCGCCTTCCTGATCGTCGGCGCCATCCTCGTCATCGCGGACGGGCAGCTGATCATGCGCGCCAGTCGCGGCTACCTGCGCTCGGCCTATGCCGACGAGAAGGCCGCGAACTCGATGGGCCGCATGATCGGCGTGCTCTTCCACATCATCACGCTGGGCCTGCTGATGTTGCTCTCCACGGTCAACATCCCCGTCGAGGGCGCCGTGCAGCAGGTCGTCACCAAGCTGGGCATCGTCCTGCTGCTGCTCGGTGCGGCGCACGCGGTGGCCCTGTCGGTGCTGCGCAACATGCGTGAACGGCAGAGCTCGCAGCTGCTCACGCAGGAGACCAACGCGCAGTTCGAAGAGCGCAGGCACGACGAACACCAGCAGCAGCCGAATGTGAACCCGAGCATGAACGCGAACAACTTCTAACCCCACGAACCCTCGCTCGGGGAGCGCTGGAGGGCCGTTCTCACCCCCCTGGGACGGCCCTCCAGCGCTGTCCGCGTTCAGAAGAATCATTGAAACTCGCTGTATCGACCAAAGCCCCGGCTATAGCGTGCATTCGATTAGACAACGCTGACCTGGGGGAATAGGAATGCGAAAACGATCCGCAACGGGATCGCTTCTGGTCGCAACGGCGCTCGTGTCGATGTGCGCGCCGACGGCCACCGCGAACACCGCTCCGACCGGCTCCATCGCGTGGTCGGAATGCGGTGACAAGTTCAAGGGCGAGTGCGCGACGATCCCCGTTCCGCTCGACCGGGCCCGGCCGGACGGCGCGAAGATCAACCTGGCGATCGGCAGGCTCAAGGCCACCGACCCGGCGCGACGGATCGGCGTCCTGCTGGCCAACCCCGGCGGCCCCGGCGGCTCCGGGATCGGCAGCTTCATCACCGGCCGGAGCATCCCGGACGACAGCGAGCTGCGCGCGCGTTTCGACATCATCAGTTGGGACCCGCGCGGGGTCGGGCTCAGCAACGTGGTCAAGTGCGACAAGGACCTGCTGGCGCGCGGCCCGAGCGCGGTCCCGGTCACCGACGCGGACTTCAAGGCGCTGCTCGCGCACAACGCCGAAGTGGGCGCCGACTGCCGCAAGAACACCGGCCCGCTGGTCGACCACGTGGACACGGTGAACACCGTGCGGGACATGGACTCGATCCGCGCGGCGCTCGGCGAGGAAAAGATCAACTTCCTCGGCTTCTCCTACGGCACGCAGGTCGGTCAGCAGTACGCGGAGCTGTTCGGCAAGCGGCTGCGCGCGATGGTGATCGACTCGAACATGGATCACAGCATCACCTCCGCCTACCAGTACTTGGAAACGGCGACGCGCGACCTCGAAGGCTCGTTCACCGAGTTCGCCGACTGGTGCGAGCGCACCCAGCCCTGCGCCTTGAACGGCAAGGACGTCCGCAAGGTCTGGGACGGGCTCTTCGCCAAGGCCGAGGCCGGGAAGCTGACCGATCCGGCCACCGGCAAGCCGCTGACCGCATCCGCGCTGCGCGAGGAGCTGTTCGTGGCGATGTACCGGCCGGAGCAGCGGTGGTTCCCGCTCGCCACCCGCCTCGCCGCGCTGGACTCAGGCGGCGCCCGGGTCGCTGCGGCTCCCGCTGCCGGAGAACTCGCGGAGAACCCGTACCAGGCGATCTGGTGCCAGGACTGGGCTTGGCGGGTCAACGGCGCCGGGGAGTTCAGGTCGATGCTGAAGCGCCTCGAGCGCCTCGCCCCGCACACCAAGCTCAGCCCGTTCTGGGGCGACGTCACCGCGTGCCTCGGCTGGCCCGCCAAGGTCACCAACCCCCAGCACCGGCTGTCGATCAAGGATGCGCCACCGATCCTGATGGTGACGGCGAAGCACGACGTGGCGACCCCGCGCGAGTGGAACCTGGCCGCTGCCAAGCAGATCAAGAACGCTGTGCTGCTGCACTACGACGGCGTCGGCCACGGGCAGTTCTCGCGCAGCAAGTGCGCTCGCGGGCACATCGAGACCTACCTGACCTCGCTGCGCCTGCCCGCGCCGAACACCCACTGCGCGGCTGAGTGGCCCACTGCGCCGCCGGCTCAGCGGATGGACGACGGCGCACTCCAGCGCGTGCCACAGGGCTGATCACCCGCTGCCGAGTGCGTGGTGGCGGACCCGCGACCCCGAGTGCGGGTCCGCCACCACCTCCATCACCCGTTCCCGACCGGGGTGAAGTCCCTGCTCGCGATGAACGGCGGCCGAGGCGTCGGCGCGGAGAACGGCTCGACGAGCACGTTCTCGACGCTGTTGAACACCACGAAGATGTTGGAGCGCGGGAACGGCGTGATGTTGCCGTTGGACCCGTGCATGCAGTTCGAGTCGAACATGACCGCCGAACCAGCGGGCCCGGTGAACTGCTCGATGCCGTAGCGCCCGGCGAGCACGGTCAGGCTGTCGTTGTCCGGGGTGCCGATCTCCTGTTCCCGCAACGATTCCTTGTAGTGGTCGGCCGGTGTCTCGCCGACGCAGCTGACGAACGTGCGGTGCGAGCCCGGCATGATCATCAGGCCACCGTTGAACGGGTGGTTGTCAGTGAGCGCGATGGAGATGCTGACCGCGCGCATGCCCGGCATGCCGTCCTCGGCGTGCCAGGTCTCGAAGTCGGAGTGCCAGTAGAACGAGCCGCCCGTGAAGCCCGGTTTGTAGTTGATCCGGCTCTGGTGCACGTAGACCTCGGAGCCCAGCAGCTGCCGCGCGCGGTCCACCACCCTCGGGTCGCGCACCAGCTGCGCGATGGCGGAGCTGATCCGGTGCACCTCGAAGATCGAGCGAACCTCGTTGGAGGACTTCTCCACCACCGTGCGCTCATCGGCCTTGATCGCGGGGTCGGCGGCCAGCCGGTCCAGTTCGTCGCGGTAGAGCGCCACCTCCTCGCCCGTGAGCAGCGAGTCGACCGACAGGAACCCCTTGGCGTCGTAGTCGGCGACCGCGTCCGCGTCGATCGGCCCGGTGGCGGTCGTGCCGCCCTCGGTCGGCCACACCACGGGGTCGGGGCGGCGCAGCATCATCGGGTAGTTCTTGCAGCGGGTCGGGTACCTGTCCTCGACGAGGTTGCCGTACAGGGTGCCGGTGTCGATGGTGGTCATCTCGCTCCTCGCGCGTCAGGTTCAGGCGGACTCGGTCAGCAACGGGTAGACACCGTGCTCGTCGTGCACCTCCCTGCCCGTGACGGGCGGGTTGAACACGCAGACCGTGCGCACGTCGGTCTTGCACCGCAGCCGGTGCTTCTCGTGCCCGTCGAGGAGGTAGAGCGTCCCCGGGGAGATCGGGTGCACCTCACCCGTCTCGTCGTTGATCAGCTCGCCCTCGCCCTCGATGCAGTAGACGGCCTCGACGTGATTCGCGTACCACATGGCGGTCTCTGTCCCGGCGTAGAGCACGGTGTCGTGCACGGAGAAGCCGACGCCCTCCTTGGCCAGGACGATCCGCCTGCTGCGCCAGGTCTCCGCACGGACGTCATACTCGGTGTTCTCGATCTCGGAGAGGTTCCGGACGATCACTGGCAGCTCCTCACGGCATCGGCGAACAGGGCGAGTCCCCGCTCCAGCTCGGCGTCGGTGATGGTCAGCGCGGGCATCAGCTTGGCGACCTCGCTCTCCGGCCCCGAGGTCTCCACCAGCAGGCCCCGGTCGAAGGAGGCGCGGCACGCCTTGCCCGCGCGGTCGGCCTGCTCGAAGGCCAGCCCCTGCGCGAGTCCCCTCCCGCGCACGGACATCCCCTCGCCGGAGGCGGCGATGGCGGACAGCTCGGAGTTGATCCACTCGCCCTTGGCCAGCGTCGAGCGCTCCAGCGCGTCGTCGGCCCAGTAGGTGTCCAGCGCGGTGGTCGCGGTCACGAACGCCGGGTTGTTGCCCCGGAAGGTGCCGTTGTGCTCGCCCGGCTCCCAGACGTCGTGCTCCGGCTTGATCAGCGTCAGCGACAGCGGGAGGCCGTAGCCGCTGATCGACTTGGACAGGCACACGATGTCCGGGGTGATCCCGGCTTCCTCGAAGCTGAAGAACGGGCCGGTGCGGCCGCAGCCCATCTGCACGTCGTCGACGATCAGCAGCATGTCGTGCCGCTTGCACAGCTCGGAGAGCCCGCGCAGCCACTCCGCGCGCGCCACGTTGATGCCGCCCTCGCCCTGCACCGTCTCCACGATCACCGCGGCCGGGCTGTCCAGCCCGCTGCCGCTGTCCAGCAGCAAGCGCTCGAACAGCAGGAAGTCCGGCATCTGGCCGTCGAGGTAGTTGTCGAAGGGCATCGGCACCGTGCTGGTCAGCGACACCCCGGCACCGCCGCGCTTCATCGCGTTGCCGGTGACCGAGAGCGCGCCGAGGGTCATCCCGTGGAAGGCGTTGGTGAAGCTGATGACCGGCTCGCGGCCGGTGACCTTGCGGGCCAGCTTCAGCGCGGACTCCACCGAGTTCGCCCCGGTCGGCCCGGGGAACTGGATCTTGTAGTCCAGTCCCCTCGGCTTGAGCACCCTGCGCTGGAAGGTCTCCAGGAACCGCCGTTTGGCGCTGGTGCTCATGTCCAGCCCGTGGGTGACCCCGTCGCGGGCGAGGTAGTCGAGCAGGTCCCGCTTCAGCTCCGGCGGGTTGTGCCCGTAGTTCAGCGCGCCCGCCCCGGCGAAGAAGTCGAGGTAGCGGTTGCCGTCCTCGTCGGTCATATGACTGCCCGTAGCGGTGTCGAATACCGTCGGCCAGCCCCGGCAATACGAGCGGACTTCCGACTCAAGAGCCTCGAAGATTTCCATGCAAAACCGTCCGATCATCCGTCAGCGGACTCGGGATACGTTGGAAGGAGAGCGACTAGACGAAAGGACCTATCCGGTAGAGATCCTCTGCGATATGACTCCCCGCGAACAGGTCGTCACCGAAGAGACCACTGACCGAGAGCCGGGCACCGCGGCTTCTGGCGAGCGCGGAGAACAGGGCGATGGAGGCCCGGTTGTCGGCGGTGATGGTGGTTTCCAGCCACCGCGCCCCCTGGCTCACCGCGCGGTCCACCACGGCCTGGAGCAGCGCGGAAGCCACGCCCTGACCTCGGTGCGCGGCGTCGACGCCGACCTGCCACACCATGAGCGTCTCGCGCTCATCCGGTCGCGTGTACCCCGTGACGAACCCCGCTAAACCACCTTTTGTGCGAGCGACCGCCGAAGTTTCGGCGAAGTCCCTGCACCACAACAGATAGGCGTAAGGAGAATTCAGGTCGAGGGTTCCGGAATCGCGCGCGACCCGCCACATCTCAGCGCCGTCGGCAAGTGCGGGTTGATCGATCTGGAGGAGTTGCTGGCGACCTTCTGCCATGTCATGTGAACGTAACAGAGTAATTTTTTCGCGCCAGTCTCCGAAGATCGCGAATCGCATGTGCCTGCGCATTCGCAGAAACATGCGTGATGAAGGCTACGTAACGCTTGCCTTCTTGTGAACGCCTTTGTTAAGGGCGATCAGCCCGAGTTGCGGGAGGTGGCCCAGAGGTCGATGCCCGACTCGACAGCGTGCTTGTCGATCTCCGTCAGCTCGTCGCCGGAGAGGTCCAGGCGGTCCAGCGCGGCCAGGTTCTGCTCCAGCTGCCGCACCGAGCTGGCTCCGACGAGCACCGAGGTGACCCGATCGTCGCGCAAGGCCCACGACAGCGCGAGCTGAGCCAGGCTCTGCCCGCGCGCCGAGGCGATCTCGTTGAGCGCCCGCACCCGCGCGATGTTCTCGTCGCTGAGGTGCTCCGGCCGCAGGGAACCGTGCTGGCTCGCCCGCGAACCCTCCGGAACGCCGTTGAGGTAGCGGTCGGTCAGCATGCCCTGGGCCAGCGGCGAGAACGCGATGCAGCCCATGCCCAGCTCGCCGAGGGTGTCCAGCAGCTCCGTCTCGATCCAGCGGTTGAGCATCGAGTACGAGGGCTGGTGGATCAGCGCCGGGACGCCCAGTTCGCGCAGGATCGCGTGCGCTTCACGGGTCTTCTCCGCCGAGTAGGAGGAGATGCCGACGTAGAGCGCCTTGCCCTGGCTGACCGCGGACGCCAGCGCGCCCATGGTCTCCTCCAACGGCGTGTCCGGGTCGAAGCGGTGCGAGTAGAAGACGTCGACGTAGTCCAGCCCCAGGCGCGTCAACGAGGCGTCCAGCGAGCTGAGCAGGTACTTCCGCGATCCGCCGTTGCCGTACGGCCCCGGCCACATGTCGTAGCCCGCCTTGGTGGAGATCACCAGCTCGTCGCGGTAGCCGCGCAGGTCCGTCGCCAGCATCCGGCCGAAGTTCTCCTCGGCCGAGCCGTAGGGAGGTCCGTAGTTGTTCGCGAGGTCGAAGTGCGTGACACCCCAGTCGAAGGCCCGCAACACGATGTCGCGCCCGCCGACGTAGCCCCGGTCCGCGCCGAAGTTCTGCCACAGCCCCAGGGACACCGCCGGGAGGTCGAGTCCGCTGCGCCCGCACCGCCGGTAGGTCATGCGGTCGTAGCGACTGGGCTCGGCCTGGTGGGACATGCGTCTCCGATCACCGCTGGGCACTTCTCGGTGGCGAGCCTAGTTGACGCTTCACGTTCCCGGCTCGCTCTGCACCCCGCGTGATTGCGCTGGTCCTTGCGTTCAGGGCCTGGTGGTTGCGCTGGTGTCGGCTTGACCTGGGGCCCCTCGCGCGTGCCCCTGGGCCTCACAGGGGCACGGGATGAAACCCCGGCCCTCGCGCGAGCGTATGGCACGCGCACCCCAGGTAAAGCCGACCTCGACTCCCGTCCCAGCAGAGTTGAGCGCCCTCCCCCCTGCTACCCCCGTCGACCAGGCGGCCGTCCGCTCCAGCGGGGTGGGTTCGCCGGTCTTCAAGTACCCCAAACCCCCGCCAAATCCGTCTCCAACAACCACAAACCCCACCGCAACGAGGGTTTGCTGCCGTTAGAGACCCCAGAAACGGGGGTTCGCCGTACTTGAAGACCACCAAACCCAACCCAACGCAAGCCAAGGCTGGGAGCGACCGCCGAAGGCCGGTCACACCCCAACGCTGGGGCCTGACCGCCGAAGGCTGGTCAACACCCAACGTGAGCACGCAGTCGGGGCGAGGAGCTCGCACCGTGGGGGCTCCGGGGGCTCGGCCCCCGGGCAGTGCGAGGAGGCCGGGAAGGTGCGCGCAGCGCACCGAACACACGGGAGCTGGTGGCGGGACTCGAACCCGCAACCTTCCGCTTACAAGGCGGGTGCTCTGCCAATTGAGCTACACCAGCACGGGTCGGTGAGAGCGTGACCCGTGCACATCGTAAGCACACCGATGGCTCGTGCAGACCGGGACTGGCATGGGGCGCAAGCAACCTAGAGATGATCTCCGTGGGGACTCGGCGCAGGTCAAAGGGGCCGTTCGGCGGCTCAAGGCCGGGCGTGGGGCGCCGATGAACTCACTGAATGTGACGGCGATAACGGCCGGGCGTGGGGTGTGCCGGTACTGGCTAATCTCGGTGTGGCCGCCTGTTCCGCACAGCTCATCCAGCCAGGCAGTCGAGGAGGCGTTTCCCGGTGGCGAGCTCGCCAGTGTCGAAGGCCGATTTCATCGTTGTGGCCAACCGTCTTCCGGTGGACCTGGAACGGTTGGAGGACGGCACGGAACGGTGGAAGCGCAGTCCTGGCGGGTTGGTGTCGGCGTTGGAGCCGTTCCTGCGCAGCCGCAGCGGCGCGTGGGTGGGCTGGCCGGGGGTGCCGGACGTCGAGGTGGAGCCGTTCGAGGACACGGGCGTGCACCTGCACCCGGTCCCGTTGTCCGCCAAGGAGGTCGCGGACTACTACGAGGGCTTCTCCAACGGCACGTTGTGGCCGCTCTACCACGACGTGGTGGCGCCGCCGGTGTACCACCGCCACTGGTGGGAGGCCTACGTCCGGGTGAACCGGCGCTTCGCCGACGCGACGGCGGAGGCGGCGGGGCCGGGGGCGACGGTGTGGGTGCAGGACTACCAGTTGCAGCTGGTCCCGGCGATGCTGCGGGAGCGCAGGCCGGATCTGAAGATCGGTTTCTTCCTGCACATCCCGTTCCCGCCGGTGGAGCTGTTCCAGCAGCTGCCGTGGCGCACGGAGATCATCAGGGGGCTGCTCGGCGCGGACCTGGTCGGGTTCCACCGGCCGGGCGGCGCGCAGAACTTCCTGTGGCTGGCCCGCCGCCTGCTGGGGCTGGAGCCGAGCCGGGGCGCGGTCGGCGTGCGGACGCGGCCGGGTGTGGTGCCCAACGGGGACCGGATGGTGCGGGTGGGGGCGTTCCCGATCTCCATCGACTCTGCGGGGCTGGACGCGCTGGCGCACGACCCGGACGTGCAGAAGCGGGCGCAGGAGATCCGCAACGAGCTGGGCAACCCGAAGAAGATCATGTTGGGGGTCGACCGGCTGGACTACACGAAGGGCATCGACGTCCGGTTGCACGCGCTCGGGGAGATGCTGGCCGAGGGCCGGATCGACCCGGAGGACGTGATCATGGTGCAGCTGGCGACGCCGAGCCGGGAGCGGGTCGAGCACTACCAGCAGATGCGCGACGACATCGAAGGGCTCGTCGGCCGGATCAACGGCCAGTTCGGCAAGATCGGTCACCCCGCCGTGCACTACCTGCACCAGTCGGTGGACCGGAAGGAGCTGGTGGCGTACTTCTGCGCGGCCGACGTGATGGTGGTGACGCCGGTCAGAGATGGTATGAACCTGGTCTGCAAGGAGTACGTGGCCACTCGACACGACCTGGGGGGTGCGCTCGTGCTCAGTGAGTTCGCCGGCGCCGCCGCCGAGCTCACCAGCGCGTTCCTCGTCAATCCACACGATTTGGACGGCGTGAAGAACGCGCTGCAGGCTGCCCTCGACGTGGACCCGGCGGAGGGCCGCCGTAGGATGCGCGCTCTACGCCGCCAAGTCCTCACGCACGACGTCGACCGCTGGGCACGTTCGTTCCTCGAGGCACTCGGCGCGCAGGAGACGAACAACGCGTAAGCGCACAAAGAAAGTCGGATTCACTTTTCCTCCCGGCTTTCCACATACTTCCGTTGTCCCTTCGACGCCCCCGTAGGAGCAGGCGTTGACCGCCGAAGCCCTTCCCGCCGAGCTTCGTCGCGCGCTCGTGCAGCTGGCCCGCACTCCCCGGCTGCTGATCGCGTGCGACTACGACGGAACGATGGCGCCCATCGTCGCCGATCCTGAGCAGGCCCGTCCGCTGCAGGAGTCGGTGAACGCGCTGCGGTCCCTGGCCACCCTGTCGTCCACGACCGTCGCGGTGATCTCCGGGCGCGCGCTGCGCGACCTCGCCACGCTGTCCCGGCTGCCCTCCGAGGTGCACCTCGTCGGCAGCCACGGCTCGGAGTTCGACGTCGGTTTCGTGCACGCGCTGGACGCCACGGCCCGGCAGCTGCTTGCCAAGATCAAGAACGAGCTCGACGGCATCATCGACGGCGCAGAAGGCGTGCACCTGGAGATGAAGCCGGCCAGCGTCGCGGTGCACGTGCGCCGCGCGGAGGCCGCCGTCGGCGAGCGCGTTTTCGAAGCTCTGCGCAGCGGCCCGTGCACCTGGGACGGTGTCCAGGTCACCGAGGGCAAGGCCGTCATCGAGCTGGCCGTCGTGCAGACCGACAAGGGCCACGCCCTCGACGTGCTGCGCCACCAGGTCGGCGCGACCGCCGCGATCTTCGTCGGCGACGACGTCACCGACGAGAAGGCCTTCGCCCGGCTGACCGGCCCCGACCTGGGCATCAAGGTCGGCGACGGCGAGACGCAGGCCGCGTACAAGATCGCCGACACCACCGACGTGGCCAGGGTGCTCGCCTTCCTGATGGAGGAGCGCCGCACCTGGCTCTACGGCGAGCAGGCGGTGCCGATCGAGCGCATCTCCATGCTGGCCAACGAGCGCTCCGTGGCGCTGCTGACGCCGGACGCCAAGCTCACCTGGTTGTGCCACCCCGAGCCGGACTCCGGCGCGATCTTCGCCGACCTGCTCGGCGGACCGACCGCGGGCGTCTTCGGCATCAAGCCGGAGCGCAACGGCCTGCCGCTGGGCCAGCGCTACCTTCCGGGCACCATGACGGTGGAGACCCGCTGGTCGAAGCTGCTGGTCACCGACTACCTCGACCACTACGCGCCGCCGCACCGCACGGAGATCGTCCGGGTCATCTCCGGCAACAGCCGCGCGGTGATCGACTTCGCGCCGCGCCCGGAGTTCGGCCAGGTCGCGGTCAAGCTCTCCGCCGAGGCGGACGGCCTGCGGGTGCTCGGCACCTCCGACCCGATCGTGCTGCGCGCGCCCGGCGTCGAGTGGACGATCACCTCCGACGGCCAGCACGAATCGGCCCGCGCGGTCGTCGAGGTGACGCCGGAGCAGCCGATCGTGCTCGAACTGCGCTGCGGCAGCGACGACCTCGGCCCGGCCGAGGTCTCCGAGGCCGACCGCAGGGCCCGCGCGGGCTCGTACTGGACCGACTGGCTGGCGGGTCTGAACCTGCCGGAGGTCCAGCGCGACCTGGTCGCCCGTTCCGCGCTGACGCTCAAGGGTCTCCAGCACGACGAGACCGGCGCCTTCCTGGCCGCCGCGACCACGTCGCTGCCCGAGGAGATCGGCGGCGTCCGCAACTGGGACTACCGCTACTGCTGGATCCGCGACGCGGCGCTGTCCGCGCAGGCGCTGGTCCGCCTCGGCTCGACCGCCGAAGCGGAGAAGTACCTGTCCTGGGTGCACGGCGTGCTCGCCACGCTGCCGGGCCCGGAGCGGCTGCACCCGCTGTACACGCTGCACGGCACGCACCTCGGGCCGGAGGCGGTCATCGACACGCTCCCCGGCTACGCGGGCTCGCGTCCGGTGCGGGTGGGCAACCTGGCCAACCAGCAGGTCCAGCTCGACGTGTTCGGCCCCATCGTCGACCTCGTCGCGATGGTCACCGAGGCGCGCGGCAAGCTCACCGACGAGGACTGGCGCATGGTGGAGGCGATGGCCGAGGCCGTCAGCCGCCGCTGGCACGAGCCGGACCACGGCATCTGGGAGGAGCGCGCCGCGCCGCGGCACCGCGTCTACTCCAAGGTGATGTGCTGGGTGACCCTCGACCGCGCGATCAAGCTCGCGGACGCCTACGGCCGCGAGGCCGAAGCGAGCTGGGCCGAGCTGCGCGACACCATCCGCGCGGACGTGGTCGAGAACGGGTGGAACGAGGAGGTCCAGTCCTACGCGACGGCCTACGACGGGCCCGACCTGGACGCGGCGACCCTCCACATCGGACTCTCCGGCCTCATCGACCCGCAGGACGAGCGCTTCCAAGCCACCGTCACCGCCACCGAAGCCGAACTCCGCTCCGGCGTCACCGTCTACCGCTACCACCGCGACGACGGCCTCCCCGGAACCGAAGGCGGCTGGCACATCTGCGCAGCCTGGATGATCGAGTCCTACCTGCTCACCGGACGCCGCACCGAAGCAGAAGAACTCTTCCAGCAGATGGTCGACTGCGCAGGCCCCACCGGACTCCTGCCCGAGGAGTACGACCCGATCGCCGAACGCTCCCTGGGCAACCACCCCCAGGCCTACTCGCACATCGGACTCATCCGCTGCGCACAACTTCTCTCGAAGCAAGACTGAAATTTGTTGTCAGGACCCGCCGTCCCGTAGTAGGGGCGGCGGGTCTTTTTTGTGCCGTTACGCTGGGACTTTGCGGCATTTGGCACATTGACCGGCGTCCGTTTCCCCGGAATGCTCACCCGTGCGGAGCGCTCTCTCGAGCGGGCCGCGTCGGGGATGCCGGTGCCCGCTCCAGGGCCCGGAATCGGCATGGGGGAAACACAAACATGACGCCCAGTAACACGGGCGCGCGTTTCCGCGCGCTCTCGGTAGCGGCCACCGTCGCTTCGACGCTGGTCCTCTCCGGTGCGGCACAGGCCGCGCCCTCGCCCGCACCCAAGGCTCCGCAGCAGGAGCTGACCTGCAGCAGCACGATCCGCACGCTCGGCGTGGACCCGAACGGCGGCCTCTGGCTGAACAACCACCTCGACCCCGCCAACGGCGAGGCGCGGTGGGGCGAGAACAGGCTCCTCGGTGGTGGCTGGACGGGCCGCACCATCGCAGGCCCGGACGGCTCGGTCTACGCCTTCATCAAGGAGGGCGAGATCCACCGCTGGCGCTGGAACGGCAACGGCTGGGACGCACCGCCCCCCGGACAGGCCTTCGACGTCATCGCCCGCGGCGAGTGGGTCAAGAAGTTCCTGACGCCGGAGTTCCGCAACCGCGTGGCCTTCGACGGTTTCAACCACATGTACACCGTGGAGGCCAACGGTGAGCTGTGGGTCAACCCGTACAACGCGCAGACCCGCGTCTGGGGCCCGGCGCGCATGCTCGCGAAGGGCTGGGACCGCTACAACGCGATCTTCACGACCTTCGACGGCGTGATCTACGGCCGCGACAACGCGGGCAAGCTCTTCCGCCACCACTACAACGCCGCCACGCAGCGCTGGATCGACGAGGCGGGCGTGGAGATCGGCAACGGTGGCTGGCAGGAGTTCACCCGCCTGTTCTCCCCCGGCGGCGACATCGTCTACGGGATGACCAAGAACGGTGAGCTCAAGTGGCACCGGGTCACCAACAACAAGCTGGACCCGCGCTCCGGCAAGGTCCTCATCTCGAACTGGACTGCGGACGCGGACATCACCGCGTTCACCAACCAGTGCCCGCCGTCGCCGCCGCTGATCCCCGGGCGCCCCGACGTGTGGCGCAAGGACCACGGGCGCACCACGCTCTCGGTCTCCCCTGACGGGCGCATCCACCACAGCTTCGTGTCCAACGACCGCCTCGTGGCCGACGCGATCCAGCGGACTCCGAGCGAGCTGAACCTGGAGGTGCACCTCGCGCGCGGGCACGACGGCGCCAACGGCGCTCCCGCCTTCGGCCAGTCCGCCGACGGCACGCAGCACCTGGTGACGCACAACGTCGACTCCGACATGCAGCGCAGCACCTTCGGCACCACCTGGCAGCCCGGTGACGCGCTCAACGGACGCATGGCGGGCGAGCCCGCTCTGATCCGCAACAACCGCAACGAGCTGTCGATCTACGCCTTCGACGGCGGCGGGTGGCTGTGGCACCGCACCCAGGTCGGCCAGAACGGCGCGTTCGGCCCGTGGCGCAAGCTGTCGGTGTACCCGGAGACCACGAACTTCGTCGCCGAGGCCCCCGCTGTGCTGCGCGCTGGTGAGAACAACCGGGTCTTCGGGCTCGACAAGTGGGGCGGCATCCAGTACGTCGACCTCGCGGCGGACCACGTGCCCAGCACCGGCACGGTCTGGCGCAAGCTCGCCTCCGACGTGACCTTCGCGAGCCGTCCGACCGTGACCGAGCTGCCCGGCGGCGGCCAGGCCGTGGTCGCGCGCGGCACCGACGGCAAGGTCCGCGTGATCACCGGCTCCAACAAGTGGGACGGTTTCAAGAACTCCACGTGGACGGTCGTCGGCGACCGCGCCTTCGCGGGTGAGCCGCAGGTCGTCGCGAGCCCCAACGGGGTTCCCGCGATCAGCGCCAAGGGTGCCGACGGCGCCCTGTACTTCACCGAGCAGGGCGGCGACGGCGCGTACCTGCCGTGGGAGCTGGTGAGCGACCCGGGCGTGGCCGCGACCGAGCTGAGCCTTCTCCGCTACGGCGCCAACTCCGTGATCTTGAGCTTCCGCAACGCCCAGGACGAGATCTACATCGGGACCTTGGAGTGGAACCAGAAGCAGGCGCCCGGCACCACCGCCAAGCGCTCCGCCAAGGTCAGCTTCGCCAAGGCCAAGAAGGTGGCTACCAAGTGAGGATCACCGCGATCGCGGCAGTCGCCGCGCTCGGCTCGACGCTGCTCTTCGGCGGGGCCGCCACGGCCGCTCCGAAGGCGAAGGCCGCCGAGTTGCTGTGCAACCCGCCCGTGCAGACGCTCGGCGTCGACCCGAACGGCGGGCTGTGGCTCAACAAGCACGAGGACCCGGTGGGCGGCGAGGCCCGCTGGGGCCAGGCCCGGCTGCTCAGCGGCGGCTGGACCGGCCGCACGATCGCCGGTCACGACGGCAGCGTCTTCGCGCTGATCAAGGAAGGCGAGATCCACCGCTGGCGCTGGAACGGCAACGGCTGGGACGCACCGCCCCCCGGACAGGCCTTCGACGTCATCGCCCGCGGTGACTGGGTCAAGAAGTTCCTGACGCCGGAGTACCGCAACCGGATCTCCTTCGACAACACCGGCGCGATGATCACCATCGAGCCGGGCGGCGAGCTGTGGCGCAACCCGTACAACCCGCAGACGCGGCAGTGGGGCCCGGCCCGGCTGCTCTCCACCGGGTGGGACCGCTACAACGCCGTCGTCACCTCGTGGGACGGCGCGATCTTCGGCCGTGACGCGCAGGGCAGGCTGTTCCGCCACCACCACAACGCCACCTCCGACCGCTGGATCGACGAGGTCGGCGTGGAGATCGGCAACGGCGGCTGGCAGAACTTCACCCGCCTGTTCTCCCCCGGTGGCGGCCTGATCTACGGCATGACCACCTCGGGCCAGCTGAAGTGGCACCGGGTCACCGACAACAAGCTGGACCCGCGCTCCGGCAAGGTGCTCGTCTCGGGCTGGACGGCGGAGGCGGACATCACCGCGTTCACCAACCAGTGCTTCGAGAACACCCTCAGCACGCCTGATGCGCCGCAGATCGGGGCGAAGCCGAACTCGCGCACGAACCTCTACGCCAGCCGGGGTGGACGGGTCGAGCACGTGTTCGTCGACCACCAGCGCACGGTGTTCCACCTCTCGCAGGCGAACCCGTCCGACCAGGGTGCGTGGCGCGTCGTCGAGGGCCACGACAACTTCGTCGGAACCCCGTCGCTCACCGAGAACTACGACGGCTCGCTCCAGCTGGCCGCGCAGGGCGCCGACAGCGGCGTGCGCGACAGCAGGCTGGGCGACCAGTGGTCCCCGGTCGGCGAGGGCACGGGCCGGATGTCCAGCCCGACCACGCTGGTGACGCCGCAGCCCGGCCAGGTCGCGGCGATCGCGATCGACGGCGAGGGCAAGCTCTGGGGCAGGTTGCAGAACCGCAAGAACGGCGTTTTCCCGTCGTGGAAGCGGATCCGCGTTCCCGCCGACGGCGCTCCGGTGCTCAGCTCCACCGCGCCGACCGCGCAGAGCGTGCACTACTCGACGAAGCCGGACTCCATCCGGATCATCGCATCCGACCGCACTGGCAAGCTGTTCGCCACCGAGGTCTCCACCGATCTGGTTCCTTTGGGGGACAACGGTTCCCGCTGGACCCAGCTCGGCACCGAGAGCGGCTTCACCGGCCAGGTCTCGGCGATCACCAAGGGCGACAACCGTTCCGAGCTCGTCGTGCGCGGGGCGGACGGCCAGGTCTACGCGATGGCCGAGGCCAACAACGGTTTCGTCGGCCAGAAGTGGCAGGCCGTTGCGGGGCTGACCGTCGTGGGTGAGCCGCAGGCCGTGCACACGCCGACCGGCTCGCTCGGCATCGCCGCGCGGGACTCGGCCGGAGCGCTGCACTTCACCGAGCGCAAGGCGGACGGCGCGTTCCACCCGTGGGAGCGGCTGGCGGCCGGCGCCCCCGCTTCGGCGACCGACCCGAGCGTCGCGCGCTACCGCGACACCCAGGTCGTGCTGTCCTTCCGGGACGCCCAGGACGAGCTCTGGATCACCTCGCTGAACTGGGGCGCTCAGGCTCCCCGCTCCGGCGAGAAGAAGGCCGACCTCGCGAAGGTGACCTTCACCAAGATCAAGAAGAAGCGCTGACGTCCTGACGCGAAGGGCCGTTCACCTCTGCGGGTGGACGGCCCTTCGTTGTGGGACAACAAGGTGAACATGATCGGCAATCGTGGAGTCCACGCGCGACAATCGCGTCATGGAGACGTGGGTGTGGTTCGGATGCGGTGGTGCGTGCCTGCTGGCCGCGCTCGCGTTCTTCGTCGTGCACCGGCGACGCCGGGAGACCAGCCCCGCCAAGTACGCGCCCATGCTGACCACCACGATCTTCGGCGCGGCTGCCGCGATGTGCGTCGTCGTGGGCTGGCTGATCGCCACCGATCCCTACGTCAACCGCACCGAGGCGCTCAAGACCGGCGGCCTCGCGTCCGGCTCCATCGTGGCCCTGTACGCGTTGTGGCTCAACGACCGCAGGCGCCGCACCGATGAGTCGCGGCAGGTCGTCGAGGAGGACCGGCAGAAGCTGGAGCACGAGCGCCAGGAGCTCGAGCGGCTGCGCACCGAGCACGAGCGCGAGAAGACCGCCGACGAGCGCTTCGCCCGGGGCATCGAGCTGCTCGGGCACGAGGCCGACCAGGTCCGCGTCGGCGCGCTGCACGCCCTGGCCGGGCTCGCCCGCAGCCACCCGCACCGCACGCAGACCGTCGTGGACATCCTGTGCTCGTACCTGCGGCGGCCCTTCGACCACCCGCGCTACCGGGACCTGCGGCACCGCTACCGCTCGGAGACCGAGGTCCCGACCGACTACGAGCCCGACGACAGCGAGTTCAGCAGCGACCCCGGCGTGGACCGCGAGCGCCAGGTCCGCATGGCCGCTCAGCGCCTGATCGGCGACGCCCTGCACAACCAGCCCGGTTGCACCCTCGACCTGACCGGCGCCGTGCTCGACCACCTGGCGCTGCCCAGCGCGCAGCTCGGGACGCTGACCCTGCGCGGCGCCCAGGTCTACGGCGACACCACCTTCGACGGCTGCCAGTTCAGCGGCGACGTCGACCTCGGCCGGAGCCACGTGTGGGGCCCCATCAGCTTCAGCGGCACCAAGTTCCACGGCGAGCTGCGCGCGGTCGAGGCGGAGTTCTGGGACACGCCCGTGTTCTTCGGCATCTCCGCCGCCAAGTACGTCGACATGCAGCGATCCCACTTCCACCACGGCGTGCTCTTCGACGAGTCCACCATCGCCACGCTCGTGCTCGCCGACGCCACCATCGGCGACGAGCTCATCGGCCTGCAGGACGTCGAGCTGACCAACCGCGACAACCGCGTGCAGCTGCCGTGGGGGTGGAACGCCGTCGTCGACCACAACGGCAAGGTCACCCGCGTCGACCCGCCGACCGACGAGCCCCCCGACGACTCCCTCATCCCCTTCGGCTAGCCCCACCCCTTACGCGCTGAATGAGTCATTGAGGTACTTGAGCGCCCTCAATGACTCATTCAGGTACCTCAACTCCCTCAATGACTCATTCAGGTCGTTGAGCGTGCTCAATGACTCGTTGAGATGGTTGGGCGGCCTCAATGACTCGTTGAGGTGGTGGAGCGCCCGCCAACGGCTCGTTTGACGCGCTCAACGCACTGAACGGGTCGTTTGGTGCGTTGAGCGCACTAAACGACCCGTTCAGGGACAACGACCTCAGCCGAGGTGGAGGGTCAGGGGCCGTACCACTGGTCGACGGGCTTGGGGGCCGCGGCGGTGGTGCCGATGACCAGCTCGGTGTCCAGGGTGACGGTGCGCGGACGGCCGTGGTCGGCGTTGTCCATCAGCAGTCGCCCGGCTGCGCGGCCCTTTTCCAGGACGGGCTGGCGAACCGTGGTCAGCCCGGCGCGCTCGGCCTCGGTGATGCCGTCGAAGCCGGTGACGGTGAGGTCCTGCGGCACCCGCAGCCCGCGCCGATGAGCCTCGTTGAGCGCGCCGAGCCCGAGGATGTCGGAGGTGCAGATGATCGCGGTCAGGTCGGGGTCGCGGTCGAGCAGCTGCCCGGCGGCGGTGGCACCGCTGGCGATGGTGTGGTCGAAGCGCTCGACGACGGGCACGTTCGTCCACTCGACGCCGACCGCGCCGAAGGTGTCGGCCAGCGCGGCGAGCCGGGCCCGCTGCACGTGGAAGTGGGCCTCGCGCTGCCGCTGCACGGACACGAAACCGTCGTTGCGGTCGCGGGCCAGGCGCATGCAGACCACGCCGATGCGGCGGTGGCCGAGCTCGATGAGGTGCCTGGCGACGGCGGCGATGGCCTCGCGGTCGTCGATGCCGACCCGGTCGACGGAATCGACATCGGGCTGGTCGCACACCACGGTCGGCACGGGCCGCTCCAGCACGGCGGCCAGGTGGGGGTCGTCGTCGGGCACCGAGTAGACGACGAAGCCGTCGACGCCCGCGCGGTGCACGGCCGCGACGTCCTCGCGCTCGGGGTTGGCCGGGACGAGCAGCAGGCCCTGCCCGGCCTCCTCGCACGCCAGCGAGAGCCCTTCGAGGAACCCGACGGCCGCCGGGTCGCGGAAGGCGTAGGAGAGGTTCTCGGTCAGCAGCAGTCCGACCGCGCCCGCCTTGCGGGTGCGCAGGGACCGAGCAACCGGATCGGGACCGGGGTAACCAAGGCGCCGCGCGGTCTCCAGCACTCGGCGGCGCAGCTCGGGCGAGAGCTGGTCGGGCCGGTTGTACGCGTTCGACACCGTCGTCCGCGAGACCCCGAGTTCCGCTGCCAGAGACGCCAAAGTAGCGGGGCGCCGCGTGTTCATCGACCGCGCCATGACGTGACCGTAACGGTTCAGAACCACCGAGAGAAGTCCGGGTGACGAACCTGTGTTCAACTCAACAAATCCGCAGGTCAAAGCTCTGAACTCGACTGACTTTGGTCCAGACCAATTTGCGCATCTGTTCACTTCGCGGGATAAGGCTGCCCGATCGAGTGGCGGAGAGCGCTCTCGCGCCCTCCGCCGTCAACGCTCTAGCGAGCCGCCCACTCCTTGAGGAGTCCGGCGAGCGCGTCGGGCACGCCCGCGGGCAGCTCAGCCGAGCCACCGAGCACGTGATCGGACAGGGCCTCGACCACGGAGTCGGAGCAGCCGAGCCGGGACAGGCCGACGGTGTTCACGCCGACCGCCTTGGCCGGGTTGCCGACGACGGTGGTGAACGGCTTGACGACCTTGCGGACCGCGGCGGCCATGCCGATCATCGCGCCGGGGCCGATGTCGACCTGCTGGTGCACGGCGGCGGACATGCCGATGTTGGCGTAGGACCACACGTGGTTGTGCCCGGCGACGCGCGCGGACGGGGCGAGCGTGACGTTGTCGTCGACGCGCACGTCGTGACCGATGTGGCTGTACACCAGGAAGAAGCAGTCGTCGCCGACGCGCGTCGGGCGGTGCGTGCCGCTGTGGATGGAGATGTGCTCGCGGAAGCGGTTGCGGTCGCCGATCACGACGCCGTGCTCGCTCTGCTCGCCCTCCCAGCCGACCACGTGGTGCGTGCCGCGGTTCTCCGGCGGCGTCCCGATGACCGCGCCGGGGCCGATCCAGTTCCCGTCGCCGATCCGCGTCGGCCCGAGGATGACCGCGTGCGGGCCGATGACGTTGTCCTCGCCGAGCTCGACGCCGTCGCCGATGATCGCCGTTGGGTGAATGCGGTTCGCCATGCGCGCATCCTGTCAGGCCCGTCACACGCCGCCGTGACCAGTCCTGATCGGCCCCGGAGGCCGCCTCACCCGTTTCGGTAGACTCGCCCGGACCTGCGACCCCGAGCACCCGAAGCGAGGCCGAAGACCGTGGTGGACGCGACCGACGGGTTCCTCACCAACCTCACGGCCGCGGCGAAGGCGGGGAGCCCCCTGGGCCGGGCCGATCTGACCGCGCTCGCCCAGAGCGACGATCCCGCGGCCTTCCGCAAGCTCGGCAGGACGTTGAAGTCGGCCACCGCCGAAGCCACTGGGCTGAACGCCACCAAGGTCGGCGTGCTCGCCACGTACACGGTCGGCCCGCTGGAGCCGATCCTGCGCGCGAGCCTCGCGGCGGGCGGGATGCTGCCGAGCTTCACCACGGGTGACTACGCCGCGTTCGAGCTCACGCTGTCACGGGCGGACGACCCGCTCTTCGACGCGGGCCAGGACGTGCTGTTCTGCACCACCGACTCCTCCTACTTCCTGCCCAAGGACTGGAGCGGCAGCGATGTCGACGCGCTGACCGCCTTCATCACCGAGCGCGTGCAGTCCTTCCGCGGCCTGCTCGCCGACGTGGTGACCCGGGGCAAGACCACCGTGCTCACGCACACCGTCCCGCTGCCCGCCGTGGTCCGCGACGGACTCGTCAGCTGGAGCGCGCGGGCGAAGGTCAGCCGCTGCTGGGCCCAGCTCAACGCCGCGATCCTGGAGCTGGCCGAGGAGCACTCGGCGATCGCCGTCGCCGACTTCGTCAGCGCGCTCGCCGACGAAGCCGTTGCCGCGCAGGACGATCGGCTGCTGCGCTTCGCCGATCTCCCCTACACCGACGCGGCGCTGATGGTGCTGGCCCGCGAGGCGCGGCGGTTCCTCCAGGCGAAGACCGGGCTCTCCCGCAAGGTGCTCGCACTGGACCTGGACAACACCCAGTGGGGCGGCGTGCTCGGCGAGGTCGGCGCGGCGGGCGTCGAGCTGGGCGGGCTCTACCCGGGCAGCGCCTACACGGAGTTCCAGCGCAGCGTGCTCCGCCTGCGGGACCAGGGCGTGATCCTGGCGCTGGCGAGCAAGAACGACGCCGAGCACGTCGAGTCCGCGCTGACCGAGCACCCGGAAGTGTTGCTGCGCCCAGAGATGTTCTCGGCGAGCGCGGTCAACTGGTCGCCGAAGTCCGGCAACCTCAAGGCGATGGCCGCACAGCTGAGCCTGTCGCCGAACTCCTTCGTGTTCATGGACGACTCGCGCTTCGAGCGCGGCGAGGTGACCGCCGCACTGCCCGAAGTCGCGGTGATCGCCGCCGACGGCGACCCGGCCTACCTGGTGCGGAACCTGTTGCGTGGCGGGTGGTTCGACACCCTGGAGCTGACCGACACCGACCGCAAGCGCCCCGGGCTGTACAAGGCGCGGGCCGAGCGCGGGAACTTCGCCGAGGGCTTCGGTTCGGCCGACGACTACCTCAAGGCGCTCGAAGTCGTCGTCACCGTCGCCGAGGCAACGCCGTTCGACGTGGCCCGGATCGCGCAGCTCGCCGCGCGCACCAACCAGTTCAACCTCACCGGCCTGCGCTTCGACCAGGCCGAGACCACCACGATGTCCGAGAGCGACGACCACGTCGTGCTGTCCTGCTCGGTGGCCGACCGCTTCGGCGACGAGGGCATGGTGGGCGCCGCGTGGGTCCGCAAGGACGCCGACGCGTGGGAGGTGCTCAACCTGGTGATGAGCTGCCGCGTGCTCGGTCGCGGGGTGGAGCAGGCCATGGTCGGCTGGCTGCTGCGGCAGGCAAAGGAATCCGGAGCGGCCACGCTGCGCGGCACCTTCACGCCGTCGGCGCGCAACACCGTCTCGTCGAAGCTGTGGTCTCAGCTCGGTTTCACGCACACCGGGGACAGGGATTCCACCCAGGTCCACGAGCTGGCCGTGGACGGCGCCGCCGACCTCGTGCCCGATTCGATCCAACTCAAGGAGAAGTGACGCAGTCATGGCGGACACGCAGTCGGTGACCGACGGGGTTCTGGACATCCTGGAGGACGTGCTGGAGATCCCGCGCGCGGACCTTGAGGCGCACCCGACCCTGCGCGACCACGAGAACTGGGACAGCATGGGCGCGTTGGAGATCCTCTCCCAGGTGGAGGGCCGCTTCGGCGTCCAGCTCGACCTGCGCGAGTTCAACGCGGCCAAGACCGTCGACGAGCTAGCCTCGGCCGTCAGCGCGGGGATCAAGTAGTGATCCTCGGCATCGACCACGTCGGCGTCGCGGTCAAGGACCCCGAGGCCGCGGGCAAGCTCCTCACCGCGCTCGGCATGTCCCAGGGCGAGACCGGCACCGCCGACGAGTACGGCGTGGCGTGCGAGTTCTGGGGCCTGTCCGGCAAGCCGGAGGAGGTCAGCGTCGAGCTGGTCTCCCCGACCCGCGAGGACTCGTCGGTCCAGTCGCAGCTGGCCAAGAAGGGTCCTGGCGCGTACCACATCGCGCTGGAGGTCGACGACCTCGCGGCGGAGATGACGCGCCTGCGTTCCCAGGGCTTCGTCCAGCTCGACGCCGAGCCGTGCGCGGGTGCTCGCGAAGGCATGCAGGTCGCCTTCTTCTACCTCGGCCGGGCCGCCGGTTTCCTCATCGAGCTGGTCCAGTACTCCACCCCGCGCCGCGCCCAGTAGCCCTCCGCCCCGCCAACGTCCCGTTCGGTGCGCTGAACGCGCTGAACGACCCGTTCGGTGCGTCTAACGCACTAAACGACCCGTTCAGGGCTTCTAGCGCACTGAACGGGTCGTTCGGGGCTTCTAGCGCACTAAACGGGTCGTTCGGGGCATCTAGCGCACTAAACGGGTCGTTCAGGGCTTAAGCGCTGGGTCAGGACGGTGGGGCGGTGGACTCGCGCACCACGAGGCGGGGGCGGAACACGCGGCTGTAGCTGCCGCCGGTGCGCCTCGCGCCCGGGGTGAGGCGTTGGACCAGCTCGTCGACGGCCGCGCGGGCCATCTCCGCGATCGGCTGGGCGAGCGTGGTCAGCGCCGGAGTGCAGTACGCCGCAAGGGGAATGTCGTCGAAGCCGACGATCGACATCTGCCCGGGGACCGAGAGCCCGCGCCGGTGCGCCTCGCGCATCGCGCCGAGCGCCATGTGGTCCGACGAGCAGATCACGGCGGTCGGAGCCGACGCGGAGTCGAGCAGCGTGGCCATCGCGGCAGCTCCGCCCTCGGCGCCGTAAGGTGCGTGCGCCACAAGGGTTTCGTCGGCGTGCAGGCCGGATTCCTCAAGCGCCGCAGCCCATCCGGCGCGCTTCAACCGCGTCGGCAGTGAGCGCGCGGGACCGCAGACGAAGCCGATCCGCTTGTGCCCCAGCTCAACCAGGTGCCGGGTCGCGAGGTAGCCGGCGACCTGCTCGTCGACCGTCACGTCGGGAACGTCGAGCCCGGGTGCGCCGCCGTTGACGAAGACCATGTGCACGCCGTCGGCCAGCAACCGCGCGTAGTAGGTCTCTCCGCCCGCTTCGACGTTCGTGATTTCCGGGGACACGAAGACCATGCCCTCGACGCCGCGCGCGAGCAGCATTCGGACGTACTCCTCCTCGCGCAGCGCCCAGCCCTCGGAGCGGGTGTTGCACAGCAGCGACGAGTAGCCCGCCAGCGACGCGCGCGTCTCCAGCGCCTCCGCGTAGGCCGGGAAGATCGGGTTCGACAGCTCGGGCACGAGCAGGCCGATCACCCCGGTGCGTTGCAGCGCGCCCAGGCCGCGAGGGCTGTAGGGCAACTCCCCCAACGCTTCCAGCACTCGGCGCCGGGTCGCCTCGTTGACGCCCGCGCGCCGGTTCAGCACCCGGCTCACCGTCGAGATGCTCACGCCAGCGGCCTTGGCGATCTCGGCAAGACCTGCCACGCGCTCCTCCGTTCTCCTGCCGTCGGGCACTAGCCTGCCGAGGTCAGCAAGTTTTTGCAATGGCCTGAAGAATGTTGCAGTGACTTCGGGCTTGTTACTGGTTGGTTACGCCAGAAGTCTTGACCGAACATGCCCTTCGGGTATGAAATCCGCGTCAGCCTCAACGCAAAAGCTTGCAGAAGTTGACCCGCCTGCCGCCGACGACGACGCGCAGGTACACGGAGGGAACGACAGCAACGATGCGACGCACACCCCTCGCGAAGAACCTCATCCGCGCCGCCGCGCTGACGGCGGCGGGAGCGCTCGCCCTCACCGGCTGCGGCGGTGGCTCCGGCAGCGGCAACGCCAACAAGATCGTTTTCTGGGACACCAGCGGCCCCAACGAGCACCCGGTGTTCAAGAAGCTGGCCGAGGGCTGCGCCACCAAGGGCGGCTACCAGGTCCAGCCCGAGCAGGTCGCCTTCGACCAGGCTCGCAGCAACTACAAGACCAACGCGCAGGGCGGGCAGGGTCCCGACGTGTTCCGCGCCGAGGTCGCCTGGGTCTCCGAGTTCGCCAAGAACGGGCTGATCCAGGACCTGTCCGCGACCGACCTCGCCAAGGACGGCGCCGACTACCTGGACGTGGCGGCCGGCTCGACCAAGTACGACGGCAAGACCTACGCCGTCCCGCAGGTCACCGACACCCTCGGCCTGCTCTACAACAAGAAGATGCTCGCCGACGCGGGCATCCAGCCGCCGAAGACGTGGGACGAGGTGAAGGCCGCGGGCGCGAAGCTCGGCGAGAAGGCCTTCTTCGTCAACAACGACGCCTACTACGCGCTGCCGTTCATCTACGGCGACGGCGGTGACCTGGTGGACACCGCGTCCAAGAAGATCACCGTGAACGCGGCGGCCTCGGTCAAGGGCGTCGAGACCGCGAAGTCGTTGCTGGACGCGAAGGCCGCGCAGACCGCGCAGGACCCGAGCAACTCCTACAACAACATGAAGGCCGCGTTCTCCGGCGGCCAGGTCGCGATGATCATCGACGGTCCGTGGGCCGTGGTGGACATCCTCAAGAGCGACGCGTTCAAGGACGCCTCCAACCTCGGCATCGCTCCCGTTCCCGGTGCGAGCGCGGGCAAGGGCTCCGGGCCGGTCGGCGGGCACAACTACGTGATCCGCCAGGGCACCAAGGCCAAGGACAACGCCATCAAGTTCATCCAGTGCATGAGCTCGGCGGAGTCGCAGGCCACGGTCGCCAAGGAACTGGGCCTGCTGCCCACCCGCAAGGCCGTCTACGACAACGCCGACGTCAAGTCGCAGGCCGTGGTCACGGGCTTCTCCGAGGCGATCAAGTCGGCGCACGCCCGCGCGTGGATTCCCGAGGGCGGCCAGCTCTTCGACCCGTTGAAGATCGGCTACGCCGACGTCCTCTCCGGCAAGAAGACCGCCAAGGTCGCGCTGGACGAGGTCGCCAAGACCTACAAGGACCAGGTCGTCAAGGAGTATTCGCAGGGCTGACCGACTAGGGCGTGTTTCATGGGTCTCGTTCGATGAGAGTCGGGATCGGCCCGGCTATCGCGAACACGGACCTGTGAAACGCGCCCTAGGGCGCCCCTCACCACGAGGGGCGCCTTCTCGGTCTCGGACACGGGAGTCAGGGACAGTGCGAGGGTTCTTCAGTCGGCACTGGTACGCCTACGCGATGGTGCTGCCAGCCGTGATCGTCACGGGCGTGCTGGTGATCCTGCCGTTGTTGCAGGGCGCCTTCTACAGCCTCACCAACATCAACGAGTCGAACATCGCCAACCCGGTGCTCGACCGCCCGGCGAGCTACGAGTTCACCGGCCTGGAGAACTACGCGAACGTCCTCAGCGGCGACGCGTCCTACGGCAGTTTCTGGGACGTCCTGCTGCGCACCCTGATCTGGACCTTCGCCTGCGTCGGCCTGCACTTCGTCATCGGCCTCGCGCTGGCGTTGCTGCTCAACCGCCCGATGCGCGGCCGGGGCGTCTACCGGGTGCTGCTGATCCTTCCGTGGGCGGTGCCCGCGTTCATCAGCGCCTTCGCGTGGAAGTACATGTTCAACGCGCAGTACGGGATCATCAACCAGCTGCTGCGCGCGGTCGGGCTCCCCGACTTCGTCTGGCTCGGCCAGTCCGATCTCGCGCTGGTCGCGGTCATCCTGGTCAACGTCTGGCTCGGCGTCCCGTTCATGATGATGACGATTCTCGGTGGCCTGCAAGCGATCGACGGCTCGCTCTACGAGGCGGCGGAGATCGACGGCGCCACCCCGTGGCAGAGGTTCCGCAACGTGACCCTGCCCGGCCTGCGCTCGGTGTCCAGCACGGTGATCCTGCTCGGCACCATCTGGACGTTCAACATGTTCGCGGTGGTGTACCTGATCACCGGTATCAACCCGAACACTCGACTGCTGATCACCTACGCGTTCGAGCGCTTCTTCAACGGCGCCTCGCGCGACT
The DNA here is from genome assembly GCF_039537405.1 of Allokutzneria multivorans. NCBI lineage: Bacteria > Bacillati > Actinomycetota > Actinomycetes > Pseudonocardiales > Pseudonocardiaceae > Allokutzneria > Allokutzneria multivorans. The sequence continues at coordinate 483,004 of NZ_BAABAL010000005.1, forward strand.
ACGCCATCGCTTCGACCTACGGCGTGCTGATCCTGTCCGTGCTGCTCGTGTTCGCTTCCGTCTATCGCCGCGCGCTTCGCCGGCAGGGTGAGGTGTGGTGATGAGCCTCGACGCCGCTTCGATCAAGGCGACGGAGAACGCCGTTGCGCCTAAGCCAATGGGCAAGCCCAAGCGCTCGCGGCTGGCCAGTTTCGGCTTGCACGGCACGCTCATCGTCGCGTCGCTGATCGCGGTCTTCCCGGTGTTCTGGGTCTTCATCACGTCGTTGAAGCCCGACGCGAAGGCCGCCGAGACCACGCCGACGCTGTTCAACGAGTCGAGCCTGGACAACTACGCGAACATCCTCGCGGGCGAGAAGGGCTCGTTCCTGTCCTGGTTCGCCAACTCCGCGGTGATCGCGATCCTGACGACGGTCATCTCGGTGTTCCTCTCCGCGACCGCCGCCTACGCCGTGAGCCGGTTCCGCTTCCCCGGCTACCGCGGAATGATGTTGTCGTTCCTACTGATCCAGATGTTCCCGTTCGCGGTGCTCATCGTGCCGCTGTACAACATCCTTCTCTCCCTTGGGCTTCAGGGAACGAGCCTCGGCCTGGTACTGGTCTACTGCACGACCGCGGTGCCGTTCTGCGCCTACATGCTCAAGGGCTACTTCGACGCGATCCCCCGCGACATCGACGAGGCGGGCCGCATCGACGGGCTCTCCCCGTTCGCCGTTTTCTGGCGGCTCGTGCTGCCGCTGTCGAAGCCGGGCCTCGCGGTCACGGCGTTCTACGCCTTCCTCACCGCCTGGGGTGAGGTCGCCTTCGCCTCGGCCTTCCTTTCGGCCTCCGACGAGTCGAAGACGCTGGCCGTCGGCCTTCAGGTGTTCGTCCAGCAGAACCGGACCGAATGGGGTCATCTGGCCGCGGCCTCGATCCTCGTGGCGATTCCGGCGGTAATCGTCTTCTACCTGGTCCAGAAGTTCCTCGTTGCCGGACTTGCCTCAGGAGCGGTCAAGGGGTAGCGCGCGCTATTGGTCTGAACCTTTATCGTTGAAGTGTCACCCGAGGGGCTGACGGAATCGTTCTGAACAGCTACCTTGACTTTCTCGCCGCACAGTGAAGTGAAGGGACCCACACATGGCCGAGGTCGCCTACGTCAACGCGTCCCGGGTGTACCCGGGCAGCCCGCCGGTGCGGGCGGTCGACGAGCTGAAGCTGGACATCGCTGACGGCGAGTTCCTGGTCCTGGTCGGGCCGTCCGGTTCGGGCAAGTCCACTGCGCTGCGCATGCTGGCCGGGCTGGAGGACGTTGACGAGGGCGCCATCGAGATCGGTGGGAAGGACGTCACCAACGTCCCGCCCAAGGGCCGTGACATCGCGATGGTGTTCCAGTCCTACGCGCTGTACCCGCACATGACCGTCGGCGAGAACATGGGCTTCGCGCTGAAGCTGCGCGGTGTGCCGAAGCCGCAGATCAAGGAGAAGGTCGCCGAGGCGGCCAAGATGCTCGACCTGGAGAAGTACCTCGACCGCAAGCCCAAGGCCCTCTCCGGCGGCCAGCGGCAGCGCGTCGCGATGGGCCGCGCGATCGTGCGCGAACCCAGCGTCTTCCTGATGGACGAGCCGCTGTCCAACCTCGACGCCAAGCTCCGCGTCGAGACCCGCGCCAACATCGCCGCGCTCCAGCGGCGGCTGGGCACCACGACGATCTACGTCACCCACGACCAGGTCGAGGCCATGACCATGGGCCACCGCGTCGCGGTGCTCAAGGACGGCCTGCTCCAGCAGTGCGACACCCCGCGCGCGCTGTACGAGACCCCGGCCAACGCGTTCGTGGCGGCCTTCATCGGCTCCCCCGGCATGAACCTCAAGACCGTTCCGCTGACCGCCGCGGGCGCGCAGCTGGACGGGCTGGAGGTCCCGCTGCCGAGGACCACCCTGGACAAGGTCGGCGCGGAGGGCCTCAAGGAGGTCACCTTCGGCGTCCGCCCGGAGTCGCTCGGCCTGGTCGGCGCGGACGAGGCCGGCATGGAGCTGACCGTCGAGCTGGTCGAGGAGCTGGGCGCGGACGCCTACGTCTACGGCTCGGTGCGCATCGCCGACCGCCCGGAGCGCTTCATCGTCCGGGTCGACGGCCGCACCCCGCCCGTGCTGGGCCAGACCGTGCGCGTCGGCCTGCGCGACAACACCGAGATCCACCTGTTCAACCCGGAGTCCGGCGCCCGCATCCAGGGCTGATCCCGGGCGTCTATCGCATCACAATTCCGGCCCTCGTCCGCTCCAGCTGGACGGGGGCCGGTCTCGTGCTCGTATGGTGAACTCGACAACGGTTTCCATTACCTGTTCGAGTGTCGCCTAGGAGTGCCGCCCATGACCGTCCGCAACCCCCGGCTGCTCGTCGGCCTGACCGCCGCCGCGCTCGTGCTCACCGGCTGCGGCGGCGCAGCACCCCAGGGTCAGCAGCCCGGCGGCTCCGGCTCCGCCAAGCTCAAGGTCGTCGCCTCCACCGACGTGTGGGGCAACATCGCCTCGACCGTGGGCGGCGAGGAGATCGAGGTCAAGGCGCTGATCTCCGGCGGCGGCGTCGACCCGCACTCCTACCAGGTCACCCCGGCCGACAGCGCCGCCGTGAAGGACGCGGGCCTGGTGGTGTTCAACGGCGGCGGCTACGACGACGCCATCGGCAAGCTGGTGCAGCCCAACGCCGTGGTGATCGAGGCGGTCAAGCTCGACGAGCACGCCAACGAGACCACCTCCGAGGGGGCCGACGAGCACGGGCACGACCACGGGCACGGTTCCGGCGAGCACAACGAGCACGTCTGGTACGACTTCGACACCGTCTCCAAGGTCGCCGACGAGCTGGCCGCGCGCCTCGGCGACCTGCTCCCCGCCGCGAAGGCGAAGTTCACCGAGAACGCCAAGAAGTTCAAGGACGAGGTCGGTGCGCTGGACAAGCGCGTGCACGCCTTCGGCGAGGCCAACAAGGGCGCTTCGGTGATCGCGACCGAGCCCGTCGCGGCGAACCTGATCACCCACGCCGGGCTCAAGGACGTGACCCCAGCGCAGTTCAGCAAGGCCGTCGAGGAGGGCAACGACCCGCCCGCCGCCGCCATCGCCGACCTGGAGAAGCTGATCACCGGCAAGCAGGCCGTCGTGCTGATCTACAACCCGCAGACCGAGTCCGGGGTGACCAAGCAGGTCAAGACCAAGGCCGTCGCGGCGGGCATCCCGGTGGTGGAGTTGACTGAGACGCTGCCCCAGGGCAAGAACTACCAGCAGTGGATGAGCGCCCAGGTCGACGCGCTCGCCAAGGCACTGCCGAAGAAGTAGGAGAGCGCGTTGGGTGTCGTGAGGTTGCGGGGCGCGCGGCTGGCGTACGGCCCGCGCGTGTTGTGGGACGGGCTCGACCTCGACGTCGCGCCAGGTGAGTTCCTCGCCGTGCTCGGCCCCAACGGCTCCGGCAAGACCAGCCTGCTGCGCGTGCTGCTCGGCCTCCAGCCGCTGTCCTCGGGCACCGTGGAGATCCACGGCGAGCCCGCGCGGCGCGGCAGCACGCGCGTCGGCTACATCCCGCAGCAGCGCTCCGTGGACGCCACGCTCAGCGTGCGCGGGCGCGACCTCGTCTCGCTCGGCCTCGACGGTCACCGGTGGGGCTTCGGCTCGCGCCGGTCCAGCCGCGCGCGCGTCGACGAGATCCTCAGCGAGGTCGGCGCGCAGAGCTACGCGCACATGCCCGTCGGCCTGCTCTCCGGTGGCGAGCAGCAGCGGTTGCGCGTGGCCCAGGCCCTCGTAGCCGGGCCCGAGGTGCTGCTCTGCGACGAGCCCCTGCTCTCGCTCGACCTGGCCCAGCAGCGCGTGGTCAGCGGCCTCATCGCCGAGCAGGCCAAGCTGCGCGGGGCGGGGGTGCTGTTCGTGACGCACGAGATCAACCCGATCCTGCCGTTCGTGGACCGCGTGCTCTACCTCGTCGACGGCCGCTTCCGGGTCGGCACGCCCGACGAGGTGATGACCTCCGAGACGCTCAGCGAGCTCTACCGCACGCCCATCGAGGTGTTGCGGGTGCGCGACCGCATCGTGGTGGTCGGCGCCGAACAGGACGGGGCCACCGTGCACCACCACGTCGAGGCGAAGGGCTGAGCGGGCGTGGAGGACTTCTTCGGCAAGCTCTTCGACTTCAACGCCACCCTGGAGCTGCTCGGCTACGACTTCGTCCGCAACGCGCTGCTCGCCGCCGCCGTGCTGGGCCTGGTCTCCGGAGCGCTCGCGCCCATGGTGGTCGCCCGGCGGATGTCCTTCGCCGTGCACGGCACCGCTGAGCTGGCCTTCACCGGCGCCGCCGCCGCTCTGCTCATCGGCACCAGCGTCGGCGGTGGCGCGCTCGCGGGCTCCGTGGTCGCCGCGCTGCTGCTCGGCCTGCTCGGTCAGCGCGACGGCGAACGCGACTCCGTCATCGGCGCTGTGTTGTCATTCGGGCTGGGCCTGGGTGTACTCCTGCTCGCCCTGTATCCCGGGCGCACTTCAAACAAGTTCAGCCTGCTGATCGGGCAGATCGTCGGTGTCGACTCGGCCGATCTCGTGCTGCTGACCGTCGCCGCGCTCGCCGTTCTCGTGGTTTTCGGGTTCATCTACCGCCCGCTGCTGTTCGCCAGCGTCGATTCCGAAGTAGCCGTCGCGCGCGGTGTTCCCGTGCGCGCGCTGACGCCGCTCTTCGCGGTCCTCGTCGGCGTCGCCACCGCGCTCGGAGTGCAGACCGTCGGCGCGCTCCTGGTGCTCGCCCTGATGGTCACGCCCGGCGCCGCCGCGGCCCGCCTCACCGCGAACCCGACCATGGCGATCGTGCTCTCCGTGGTCTTCGCCGAGATCGCCGCGCTGGGCGGAATCCTGCTCTCCCTGGCGCCCGGCGTCCCGGTGAGCGCCTTCATCACCACGATCTCGTTCGTCATCTACCTGGTCTGCCGCGCAGTGGGCACAGCCCGCCTCCGCACCCTCTCCGCCCGCCGCGCCTGATCTCAGCGGCGGGGCGGGAGGAGCTGCTCGAAGCGGTCGAGGAACTGGGGCATCACAAGGGTTCCGCCGCCTGCGGCCAGGTTGCGCTCCACCATCTGCACGACCACGACGTCCTGACCGGCGATGGTGGCGGCGGCGGCCTCAGGGCTCTTCGCGAAGTCCAGGTAGTTCTGCAACGTCAGGTTGGCGAAGGTGGCCGCGAGGTACGGCGCCGCGGCCTGGCTGAAGGAGTCCGTCAGCACGGCGACCCTCGGAGCGACCATGCCGGGGCCCTGCGCGGTCCGCAACGTCAGCGGCTCGGGGAACTTGGTGCCGATGGGCCGGGTCCGGTCGACGGTGCCATCAGGGCGCAGCCGGTACCGCGTGCCCGACATCTCGCCCTTGCGCCCCATCAGCGCGGCGAGGTCTCCGCCGGTGGACTTCCACGTGCGCTCGACCTCGGTGACCCAGGTGCGGCTGACACCCGGCTGCACGATGTCGGCGAGGCGCCGCGTCATCACCAGGGCGCCCTCGTCGGTCCAGTGCGTGTCCTGCCGGTGGTAGACCTCGTGCTTCACCTCGGCGGCGGCTGCGGCCAGCTGCGGGCGGAGATCCACCGCCCCAGCCTCGGCCACGAACCGAGCCCAGAAGTCGGCGTTCGGCTGCCGCGAGCAGTCCCGGCCCGGATAGCTGTCCGGCAGCTTCTCCGGCACGACCGTGCTCTTGTCCGGCGCGACGACCAGAACGAACTTCCGCCCGGACCGCTCCACGATCGACCGCAGCCGGTTCACCTGGGCCAGCGTGCGGTCCAGCGGCTGGGCGGGCTGGCACTTGCTCTGCGCGTCGCCGCCGAAGTACAGCCAACCGTCCTTGCCCTGCACCACTTTCACGAAGCCGGAGCTGTCCGGCGGCAGCACCTGCTCCGGGCCCGTCGGCTCCGTCGGCGCGGGTGGCGCGATCGGGTTGGCGGGCACTGGGCCACCGCCGCCGTTCCCGCCGTCCAACGGCACCGGCTCGCCGAAGAACGTCTCGCTGATCCAGTCCGTCGCGTGCACGGCGTCCTGCCGGAACACCAAGTGATCGGTCGCCCATTGCGGCAGCTTCGTGAAGAACGCGAACCCGTCGGCGAGCGAGGGGAACGCGACGATCTCGCGGTTCTCGAAGGCCACCGGCCGCGCACCGAGCGTCCACGCGGCCAGCGGAGTGGCGAAGAAGGCGATGGCCGAGATCAACGCGACGAACTGCCGCTTGCCGTGGCGGGGCCGGTGCAGCGAGTGCTCCCTCGGCAGCCACGCCTCATGCACCTGAGGCAGCTTGAAGCCCTCGTCCCGCACCGTCACGAGCCCACCGTACTTCCCGTCAGAACTGGTAGTAGAGGAACGGCGAGAAGGTGCCGGTGGCCACGAGGATGGCGGAGTACGCGAGCCCGGCGGTCATCACGCCGATCCGCAGCGACGAGGCGAGCCGCCCGCGCACGGACTCCAGGTAAGGCCCCGTCACCGGCCCTGCGGGCAGGAAGAACACCGACAGCGCCACGAGCAGGATCAGGGTCCGCTGGTTGGTCATCGCGGACTCGACGAGGTCGGTGATGCCGCCGAGGTCCGGCACCAACATGTGGCCGATCATCGCGAACGCCGAGCCGAGGTCGGCGGACTTGAAGAACACCCAGCCGAACACCACGAGCAGCAGCGTCAGCGCGCGCCGAGCCACCCGGGGCCAGCCGGGGCGGGGCGGGGCGTCCCACCGGCGCGAGCGCTCGATCACCAGAAGCAGCCCGTGGAACAGGCCCCACACGAGGAACGTCCAGTTCGGACCGTGCCAGAAACCGGTCAGCACGAAGACGATCGTCAGGTTGCGGTAGGTCTTGGCGACGCCGTGCCGGTTGCCGCCGAGCGGGATGTAGACGTAGTCCCGGAACCACCGCGACAGCGACATGTGCCAGCGCCGCCAGAACTCCGTGACGGTCACCGAGGAGTACGGCCGCGCGAAGTTCTCCGGCAGCCGGAAGCCGAGCATCCGCCCGAGCCCGATGGCCATGTCGGAGTAGCCGGAGAAGTCGAAGTACAGCTGAAGCGTGTAGCCGATCGCGCCGAGCCAAGCGATGGCGAAGGTCATCTGGCCCGGCGGCGTCCTGAAGCAGGCTTCGACGAGCGGCGCGAGCGAGTCCGCGACGACGACCTTCTTGGTCAACCCCAGCGCGAAGCGGGGGAAGCCCGACGCGATGTCGTCGATCCGGTGCGTGCGGACCTGGGGCAGCTGGTCGGCGATCTCCCGGTAGCGCACGATCGGGCCCGCGACGAGCTGCGGGAACATCGCGATGTAGGTGACGAAGGAGACCGGGTTGCGCAGCGCGGGTCGCTCGCCCCGGTAGATGTCCACCACATAGGAGATGTGGTGGAAGGTGTAGAAGGAGATGCCGATCGGCAGCACCAGCTGCACCACCGGCAGGTCGAGTCCGACCAGTCCGGCGAGCGCGGCGGCCTGCTGCGTCGCGAAGCCCGCGTACTTCCACACCACCAGCACGGCCACGTCGAAGCTGATCACGCCGATCAGCAGGCCGCGCCGCCGTCGCGGGTTCAGGTCCCACTCATCGGGTTCGAGCGACGGCCCCACGAAGTAGTTCACGACGATGCACGCCAGCAACAGCAGCGTGGTCCCGCCCGCACCGCTCGCGTAGAACACCAGGCTCGCCACCGCGACGACGCCGTTGCGCCACCGTCCGGGCAGCAGCAGGATCGCGCCGAGCACGATCGGCATGAAGTACCACAGGAACAAGGGGCTCGCGAAAGACACTCAGCCCACCCCCGAGGTTCCTGCCCGCTCCACCGTTCGTCGCAGTGAACGTAACCAATGCCCCCGTGGGTTCACTCAACCGCCCCACGCACCGAACGACCCGTTTAGGTACCTAGAAGCACTGAACGACCCGTTCAGTGCGTTCAACGCACCAAACGGGTCGTTCAGGTACTCCAGCGCACTCAACGGGTCGTTCAGGGCGCTCAACGCACCACAAGAGGCGTTGATCAGGCGCGACCGGCGGCGCGACGACGGCGGGCGATCTCCGCGAGGACGACTCCCGCGGCGACGGAGGCGTTGAGCGACTCGACCCCGGCGGCCATCGGGATGCCGACGGTCTGGTCGCAGTACTCCTTGGCCAGCCGTGACATGCCTCGGCCCTCGGAGCCCACGACGAGCACCATCGGCGAGGTCGCCACGTCGAGCTCGTCCACGCTCACGGTGGCGTCCGCGTCGAGGCCGACGATCATCAGCCCCTGCTTGGCCCAGTCCTTGAGCGTGCGGTTGAGGTTGACCGCCACCGCGACGGGCAGCTTCGCCGCCGTGCCCGCGCTGGTCCGCCACGCCACGGCCGTCATGCCCGCGCTCCGGCGCTGCGGCACGACGACACCGTGCGCGCCGAAGGCCGCGGCGGAGCGGATGACCGCGCCGAGGTTGCGCGGGTCGGTCACCCCGTCCAGCGCGACGATCAGCGGCGGGTCCCCGGAGTCCACCGCGAGCGACAGCAGGTCGTCGGGGTGGGTGTAGGAGAACGGCGGCACCTGGAGCGCGAGGCCCTGGTGCATGGCGTTGTTGGTCAGCCGGTCGATCTCGGACTTGGAGACCTCCAGCACCGAGATGCCACGGTCACCCGCGAGGCGCACGGCCTCGGCGACGCGCTCGTCGGTCTCGATGCCCAGCGCCACGTACAGCGCCGTGGACGGCACACCGGCGCGCAGGCACTCCACGACCGGGTTGCGGCCCGCGACGTGCTCGGGCCCCGATTCCTTCTTCTTGCGCGCTGCCTGGGCCTTGGCCGCCGTGGCGGCGCGCTTGGCCGCGGGGTGGTTGGGCCGGTTCGCCGCGGACGGCGTCGGGCCCTTGCCTTCGAGTCCCTTGCGCCGCTGGCCGCCGGAACCGACGACCGCCCCCTTCTTGCTACCGGGGTTGCGCATGGCGCCCTTGCGCCGGGAGTTGCCTGCCATCAGCAGTCCTTCAATGTCCACTTCGGACCGTCGGGGGTGTCCTCGACGGCGACGCCGACGGCGATCAGGCGGTCCCGAATCGCGTCCGCAGCTGCGAAATCCTTGTTCTTGCGGGCGTCCTTGCGCTGTTCGAGCAGTTCTTCGACCAGCGCGCCGAGCACCTTCTGCGCCCCTGTGTCCACAGTGGACTTACCGCTCCACGAGCAGTCGAGCGGGTCGAGCCCGAGCACGCCCATCATCGCGCGCACCGAACCCGCCGCGGCCAGCACGCCGTCCCGGTCGCCCGAGTCCAGCGCCGCGTTGCCCTCGCGCACGACGGTGTGCACGGCGCCGACGGCGGCCGGGGTGCCGAGGTCGTCGTTCATCGCGTTGACGAAGTCCTCGGTCAGCGCACCCGGCTCCGGGGCACCGACACGCTCGACGACGCGGCGCAGGAACGACTCGATCCGCCGGTAGCCGAGCACGGAGTCGTGCAGGGCTTCCTCGGAGTACTCGATGTTCGAGCGGTAGTGCGGCGTCACCAGGTAGTAGCGCAGCTCGACCGCGCGCACGCGCTCCAGCATCGCCGGGATGGACACCGTGTTGCCGAGCGACTTGGACATCTTCTCGCCGCTCAGCGTGACCCAGGCGTTGTGCATCCAGTAGCCGGCGAAGCCGTCACCGGCCGCCCTGGACTGCGCCTGCTCGTTCTCGTGGTGCGGGAAGACCAGGTCCAGGCCGCCGCCGTGGATGTCGAACTCGGACCCGAGGTAGGCGCCCGCCATGGCGGAGCACTCCAGGTGCCAGCCGGGACGGCCCGGCCCCCACGGCGTCGGCCACGAGGGCTCGCCGGGCTTGGCGCTCTTCCACAGCGTGAAGTCGCGCGGGTCGCGCTTGCCCTCCGTGCCCGTCTCGCCCTGCTGCACCTCGTCGGGCCGCTGGCCGGACAGGGCGCCGTACTCGGAGTAGGAGGACACGGAGAAGTAGACGTCGCCGTTCGCCGCGTAGGCGTGACCGGCGTCGATCAACCGCTGCATCAGCTCGACCATCTGCGTGACGTGGCCGGTCGCCCGGGGCTCCACGGAGGCGGGCAGGCAGCCGAGCGCGTCGTAGGCGGAGATGAACTCGCGCTCGTGCGTCGCGGCCCACTCCCACCACGGACGGCCTGCTTCCGCGGCCTTCGACAGGATCTTGTCGTCGATGTCGGTGACGTTGCGCACGAGCGTGACGTCGTTGCCCAGGTGCGTCAGCCAGCGTCGGAGCACGTCGAAGTTGAGACCGCTGCGCACGTGTCCGATGTGCGGAACCCCCTGGACGGTGGCCCCACACAGGTAGATCGACACGGCTCCGCTTCGCAGCGGGGAGAACTCCCGCATGCTCCTGGTTCCGGTGTCATATATGCGCAGGCTCACCCGTCGATGGTACGGCGCCGCCCGATCGGGTCTTTACCGCATCACTCCACGCGCTTTCAAGGCGGCGGCGAGCGCGTCCGGTCGCTGGTCGGTCGGCAGCGGTTCGACGATCGCCACAGCGCTGCCCAGCGCGGCCGCTCCGCCGTCAGCCTCCTCGCTGTCACCGATCATGAGCACGTGCTCCGGTGGCACGCCGAGCCGCGCGCAGGCGATGCGGAACAGCTCGGCGTCGGGCTTGAGCAGACCTTCCTTGTACGACATCACCACGTCGTCGACGAGGTCGAGCAGGCCGTAGTGCTGGAAGACGGTCCTGATGTCCCACCCGATGTTGCTCAGCACGACCACGGGCACGCCGCTCTCGCGCAGCCCGCGCAGGACGGCCTCGGTGTCCGGGAACGGCTTCCAGGACTCGGGTTCCAGCAGCCGGTCGTAGACGGTGTCCGCCTTGGCGTGGTCGCCGACACCGGCGCGCACAAGCATTTCCACGTGCACGCGCCGGTGCGTCAGCTCGTCGAGGTCCCGGCGGTCGAAGTCCTCCGGCACGTCGGACTCGGCGGTCACCGGCGCCGTCATCTTCCGCATCAGCTCCGACGCCGTGGCGTCGTCCATGATCCCGTCGAGCCAGCCGCTGGCGACCTCCAGCCGGAACAGCGTGCCGGAGAAGTCGAACAACACCCCGCGAATCGTCACGCCGCCACGCTAGTCGCGCTCGACCATCCGCAAGCTGGTGTTCTTGGTCTCCGGCAGGATGATCGCGCACAGCGCGCTGAGCGCGGCCACGGCCGCCAGGTACCAGCCGACGGAGGAGATGCCGTAGCGCGCGGCCAGCTCGGTGCCGATCAGCGGCGCGAAGCCGCCACCGACGACGCCACCGATCGTGTACGCGAATGACGCTGCCGTGTAGCGGTAGCGGACCTCGAACAGCTCCGGCAGGAAGGACCCGATCGGGCCGTAGCACAGGCCCATCGCGCCGAGCATCAGCGCGAGCGCCGTCGCGACGAGGTTCGGCGAGCCCGTGGAGGCCAGCAGCGGCAGCGCGAGCCCGACCGCGGCGGCGAACACGCAGCCGAAGATCAGCACGGCCCTGCGGCCGAACTTGTCCGAGGCCCAGCCGGAGATCGCGGTGCCGACGATCATCGCCCAGATCGTCACGATCTGGAGCGTCAGCATGGTGTCGCGCGGGATCTCCAGCGTGACCGTGCCGTAGGAGAGCATGAACGTGGTCGCGAGGTAGAACAGCACGTAGCTGATCACCATCGTGCCCGCGCCGAGCAGCAGCCGCCACGACGAGGACTGGAACATGTCGATCACCGGCATCGAGCTGCGCTCGCGCTTGCGCAGCACCTCGGCGAAGGCGGGCGTCTCGACCAGCCTGATCCGCACCAGCAGGCCGATGATCACCAGCACCGCCGACGCCAGGAACGGCACCCGCCAGCCCCAGCTGGTGAAGTCCTCGTTGTCCATGGTCGCCGACAGCGCGAGGAAGGACGCCGCGGCGCCGAAGTAGCCGACGCCGGGGCCGAACTGCGGGAAGACCCCGTACCACCCGCGCTTGGCGTCCGGGGCGTTCTCCGCGGCGAGCAGCACGGCGCCGCCCCACTCGCCGCCGAGGCCGATGCCCTGCACGAAGCGCAGCACCACCAGCAGGATCGGCGCGGCCACGCCGATGGTCTCGTAGCCGGGCAGCAGCCCGATCCCCACGGTGGCTAAGCCCATGGTCAGCAGCGAGGCCACCAGCATGGACTTGCGGCCGACGCGATCGCCGAAGTGACCGAACAGCAGCGAGCCGACCGGCCGGGCGATGAAGGCGACCGCGAAGGTCGAGAACGCGGCGAGCTGTCCGGCCAGCGGTGACAGGTTGGGGAAGAAGGCCCCGTTGAGCACGAGGGCCGCGGCCGTTCCGTAGATGTAGAAGTCGTAGAACTCGATGGATGTGCCGATGAAGCTCGCCATCGCGATCGTGCCGATGCGCGGCTGTGTCCGCGCCGCACCGCCAGCCGTCCTTGTGTTCGCCACCGCGTTCTCCTCGTCCCAGGGCCACGCAAGGTGCCCGAAAGTACACCGCCCGTAGCGGGCCGAGAACAGAAGTGCCAGGTTGCGGCATGTTGGGAGAAATTTAAGGTCACAAATTTTTATTCAGGGCTTTAGTCCCGAGCGGGCGGAGAGGACCTTCTACATCAACCACTGCGAGACCCACGACACACCGCACGCGGATCGTGAGGAGGTCAGCGATGTCCCTTCTGGTGTCACTGGTCCCCGCCTTCGTGTTGCTTTTGGTGTTCGTGTGGGAAGCGGTCCGCTCGTCCGAAAAACTGCATTTTGCACGCGCTCGCAGGCAGGCTCGCCGTGCGACCCGTGAGATCCGTGCACGCCGGAGGACCTCGGCGTTCGTGCACTGCGATCGCGTGGTCAGCCGGGGCCGCGAGCTGGCGATTCGGCCGATGACCGTACTGGCGCGCACCGCGCCCTCTGAATTTGGCTGACGCCGGGTGGTGGCTTGGGACCCGTCCGGCGTCAGCCCCTTCACTTTTTCACACAATTCCCGTTAGGCGTTCTGGCCTAATGCGGTTTACAACCGGACGTCCACCGGGAATGTATTTTGCAGGCCGCACTTGTCGTGACCGAGACGCATCCGAGACATATTCACGCGACGCGGGTGGCCGATTTCGACTTTCAGGCGGGCTCGGTGGGAACCAGCATCGCGGTGGCGACGGCGGCGACGCCCTCACCCCGTCCGGTCAGCCCGAGACCGTCCGTGGTGGTCCCGGAGACCGCGACCTCACCGCCGGCGGCGGCCGACAGCGCCCGCTGCGCCTCGTCCCTGCGCTTGCCGACGCGCGGCGCGTTGCCGATCACCTGCACGACGGCGTTGCCCAGCCGCCAGCCCCGCTCCTCGATCCGCCTGCGCACCTCGGCGAGCATGTCCGCCCCGTGCGCCCCGGACCAGCGGGGGTCACCGGTGCCGAACACCGCGCCCAGGTCGCCGAGCCCGATCGCGGAGAGCATGGCGTCGCACAGCGCGTGCGCGGCGACGTCCCCGTCGGAGTGCCCGGCGCAGCCGTCCGCTTCGGGCCACAGCAGCCCGGCCATCCAGCACTCCCTGCCCGGCTCGACGGGGTGCACGTCGGTGCCGACGCCGACGCGGGGCCAGATCTGCTGCTGGGTCAAAGACGTCCTCGGTGGGTGAGCAGGGCCGTGGCGACCGCGAGGTCGAACGGGGTGGTGATCTTCATAGCATCGGTGTGCCCCGCCACCGTCAGCACGGGTTCGCCCAGCCGCTCCACCAGCCCCGCGTCGTCGGTCGCCCCCAGCGCGGCCTTCGCGGCCGCCTCGTGGGCGCGGACGAGGACTCCGCGTTCGAAGCCCTGCGGGGTCTGCACGGCGCGCAGCGACGCGCGGTCCACGGTGGCGAGCACGCGCCCGTCGGCGTCGACCTGCTTCACCGTGTCGGCGAGCGGGAGCACGGGGACGACGGCGGGGGCGCCCGCCCGGACCGCCTCGACGACCGAGCGGATCATGGCGGGCGGGGTGAAGGCGCGGGCCGCGTCGTGCACGAGGACGACCTCGGTGTCCGGGACCTCAGCAACGGCGGCCTGGAGGGCGAGCCACACGGACTCGGTGCGCTCTGCACCCCCGGAAACGACAGTGACCGCCGCACCGAGCGAACTCAGTGCGGCGGTCACGACGTCTATCTGGTTGGGTGGCGCGGCGACGACCACGTGGTGCACGCACCCCGACGCCCACAGTCCACGCACCGCGTGCACCAGAAGCGACTCGCCGTCGAGTTCGACGAGTGCCTTCGGCACCGCGGCACCGAGCCGTTCACCGCGCCCCGCTGCGGGCACGAGCGCGACAACGCTCACGGCGGACGGCTGTTCAGGCGTGGGTCAGGAGGCGGTGGCGAGAACTTCGTCGAGGAGAACCTCGGCCTTGTCCTCGTCGGTGCCTTCGGCCAACGCCAACTCGCTCACCAGTATCTGCCGAGCCTTGGCAAGCATGCGCTTCTCACCAGCGGACAGGCCGCGGTCCTTCTCCCGCCGCCAGAGATCGCGCACCACTTCGGCAACCTTGTTCACATCGCCGGAGGCGAGCTTCTCCAGGTTTGCCTTGTACCGCCGAGACCAGTTGGTCGGCTCCTCGGTGTGGGGAGCACGCAGCACCTCGAAGACCCGGTTCAGGCCCTCCTGACCGACGACGTCCCGAACACCGACGATCTCGGCGTTGTCCGCGGGAACGCGCACGGTCAGATCGCCCTGAGCGACCTTGAGAACGAGGTACTTCTTTTCCTCGCCCTTGATCGTTCGGGTCTCGATCGCTTCGATGAGAGCGGCACCGTGGTGCGGGTAGACGACGGTCTCTCCGACCTTAAAAACCATGTGTCCTCTGCCCCTTTCGCTGACACCATCCTAACACGTCCACCGTTGTCGCATCGGCAGCCGTGTGCTGGGTAACCGCAGGTCAGCCCTCATGGGAGGGGTTGACAAACCCGCGCGGGGCGTGCCATGGGCAACCGTTTGGGGGAAATCCGCCCAGCGCACCCGCGCGGTGTGTCGCGCTGATTGCCGCGCGGGGCAACGAAACCGTGCGAGTGGTCACAACCGGGTTGGCCGCGAGCCCCCCGCACCATCGGGCTACGCTTCGCGCTGCCAGATCGCCAGCTGGTCGCAGCGTCGACCGCAGGCAGTCGATCATCGACATGGAGGATCGAGCACCGTGAGCCGCGCAGAGCAGGCCGTCAGCATGGTCGCCCCGGCCGGGAGCCCGAGGACCTCGCGCCTCCGGATGGTCCCGGTCGCCGTCGGGCTCGGGGTCGCGCTGGTCGTCACCGGGTGCAGTGCGGGGATGCACACCCAGACCGACCAGCAGGTGGCCGCCGTGAACGGCGCCTTCGGCCAGAGCAAGGACGGCGCGATCGCGTTGCGCGAGGCCGAGTTCGCCTTCCCCGCCGAGAAGTTCTACTCGGCGGGCACCGACGCCCCGCTGAAGGTGACGATCGTCAACCAGGGCACCAAGGCCGACAAGCTGGTCAAGGTCTCCGCCGCGGGCGCCGGTGAGGTGAAGGTCAGCGGCAGCACCGACCTGCCCGCGGGCTTCGCGCTCACCGCCAAGGTGCTGGAGCGCGCGAGCGCGCCGAAGTCCTCCGCCCCGAGCAGCACCACCGGTGCCGCGTCCTCGGGCACCCCGTCCTCGACGACGGGTGCGGCGACCACGACCACCCCGAGCGGCTCGGTCCGCCCGACCACCACCGCCAGCGGCTCGGCCACCAAGGTCGGCGTCGTGGAGCTGGTCGTCACGGGGCTGGGCAAGGAACTCCGCCCCGGCCAGACCGTCGCGGTGACCTTCACCTTCCAGAACGCCGGTGAGGTCACCCTCCAGGTGCCGATCGCCAACGACAGCGAGCCCCGCACCCCGGCAACGGGTGGCGGCGGCCACGGTGGCGGTTCGGAGCACGGCGGCGGCGAGCACAACCAGACCAAGCCCGCCGGCGACGGTCACTGACCGACCCGCAAGGCTCGTCCCGGAGGCGGCGTTCACCCACGTGGTGAGCGCCGCCTCCGTCTTCGGCGGGCGGGCGCGGAGTTGTCGGTGGGTGGCCCTAGCGTTGCGGTCGTGGCGAGAACCCGAGCGATCTACCGCTGCGCAGACTGCGGTCACGAGGTGGCCAAGTGGGTCGGGCGCTGTCCGGAGTGCCAGGCGTGGGGCACCATCGCCGAGGCCGCCGCGGCGAGGCCCGCGCTGGCGAAGGTGGCGGCGGGCGCTCCGGCCGCGCCCGCGATGCCCATCGCCAAGGTCGACGTGGAGTCCGCCCGCGCGCGCCCGTCGGGGCTCGGCGAGCTGGACCGCGTGCTCGGCGGCGGAGTCGTGCCCGGCGCGGTGATCCTGCTCGCCGGAGAGCCCGGTGTCGGCAAGTCGACCCTGCTGCTGGAGGTCACGCACCGCTGGGCGGCGGGCTCGGGAACCCCGGCGCTGTACGTGACCGGCGAGGAGTCGGCCGGTCAGGTGCGCCTGCGGGCCGAGCGCACCGGCGCGCTGCACGACGAGCTGTACCTGGCCGCCGAGAGCGACCTCGGCGGAGTGCTCGGGCACGTGGACGCGGTGAAGCCCGGCCTGCTGATCGTGGACTCCGTGCAGACCATGGCGACCGCGACCGCCGAGGGCTCGGCCGGTGGTGTCACCCAGGTCCGCGCGGTGGCTACGGCGCTGGTCGCGCTCGCCAAGGAACGCGGCCTTCCCGTGGTCCTGGTCGGCCACGTCACCAAGGACGGTTCGGTCGCCGGTCCGCGCGTGCTGGAGCACCTGGTCGACGTCGTGCTCCAGTTCGAGGGCGACCGGCACTCGACGCTGCGGCTGCTGCGCGGTGTGAAGAACCGCTTCGGCCCCTCCGACGAGGTGGGCTGCTTCGAGCTGGTCGAAGAGGGCATCGTCGGCGTGCCCGATCCCTCCGGGCTGTTCCTGAACAAGCGGGAGGTCGCGGTCGCGGGCACGGCGGTGACCGTCGTGGTCGAGGGCAAGCGCCCGCTGCTGGCCGAGGTGCAGGCCCTCGTCGCGCAGTCCTCCATGCCCCAGCCGAGGCGCGCGGTCAGCGGGCTGGACTCAGCCAGGGTGGCGATGGTGCTCGCCGTGCTGGAGCGACGGGGGAAGGTGCGGATCGGCGCCTCCGACGTCTACGCGGCGACCGTCGGCGGGATGAAGGTCGTCGAGCCCGCCGCGGACCTCGCGCTCGCGCTGGCCATCGCCTCCGCCGCGCGGGACATCGCGCTGCCGCCCGACATGGTCGCCGTCGGCGAGGTCGGGCTCGCGGGCGAGGTGCGGCGCGTCGCGGGCGCGGGCAGGCGGCTGACCGAGGCGATGCGGCTCGGCTTCACCAGGGCGCTCGTGCCCCCGGACTCCGGCCCGATGCCGAAGGGCATGCGGGTGAGCGTGGTCGAGGACCTCCAGGCAGCTCTGCGCATCCTCCGCAAGGAAGGCAAGGCCCTCCGAGAGGAGTCCGAGCGGGACTAGTGCTCGGCGGGGTCGCGGAACGCGGGAACGCCGTTGTCGTTGTCGTCGCGGACGGCGGTGGGATCGGCGGCCAGCTCCTCGGTGTCGGGCTTGCCGTCTCGGTCCTGGTCGCCGGTGGTGGTGAGGACGAACAGCGTCCCGGGGAAGTCCGGCAGCACGTCGTGCACGAGGCTCTCCGCGACTGCCTCGCCCCCGGACTCGGCCAGGCAGCGTCCGCCGGGTGCTTGGGTTCCGCCCTGGAGCACGCCGACGGCGAGGGTGCCGGAGAGCACCGGAGCGCCGCTGTCCCCGACGCCGGAGCACGCGGTGTGCGCGAAAGCCTCGATGCGGCGCCCGGTCGAGCCGGAGACCGCGTGCACGCGCTGCTTGCGAACGCGCCCGCACGTCCACCCGGTGGTGCGGCCGGACTTGCACACGGGCATGCCCTCGACCGGAGCCGCGACGCCTTCCACGGGCACCCGCCCGCCACGCTGGTCGATCACTTCGGCGGCCGGGCGCAGCCACGGGTTGGTGAGGCGCACGGTGGCGTAGTCGTCACCGCTGCCTCCGGAGCGGAGGTCGTCGAAGCGAACGGTGTCGAAGCGGCCGAGGACACCGCCGCGCTCCAGCTCCGCGTTCTCCGCGCTGGTCAACGCCGCGCAGTGCCCGGCGGTCAACGGCGTGGAGCGACCCATGTCGTCCACGGCGAGGAAGCCGAGCGTGCACAGCCCGACCTGACCGCGAGCGGCCGTGGTGAGCCGCACGCCCACGCCCGCCGCGACGCCGCGCGAGGGCAGCAGTGCGCGCAGCGGTCGTTCCAGCGGGGACTCGGCGCGCCCGGACGCCCGCCACGCCTGCTCCAGGTAGGTCGGGGCGTCGATGCCGAGGTCCCGGCGCACCGCATCGATGAGGTCGGCGGGAAGATCCTTGGCCTGCAAGGAGAACAGAGTGTCCACAGTGGACGGCGCAGCCGCCGCGGCGCCCGTGGGGCACAGGGCGGCGACGCACAGCAGCGCCACCAGGCGTCGACCGAACATGTGCGCTCCGAACCCGCTCGACCACAAGGGGTGATCACGATAGCCGGGAGGCTCAGCGCGTCGGCCGCTCGCCCACCGCGTCGACGACCCCGTACTCGTAGCCGCTCCACGTGAGCGTCTGCGGGGAGCCCCAGAACGTCCTGCTGGTGCTGAGCAGTCGACCGTCCCGGCTGCCGATGATCAACGTCTCCGACACGTCGTTGTCGAAGTACATCGTCAGGGAGACCTCCACCCCGTTGTTGCGCACCTCGATGCGGGGAACGTGAGAGAGCGCCTGGAACAGCGGAACGCGCAGCTCCGCCGGAACCTTGTTCGCCACGAGCAACGACTTGGCGTAGGAGAAGAAGAGCTGGTTCGCGGATGGCGAGGACGGGAACCGGGCGGTGATCGCCGCGTAGAGCTGCCGGGGATCACGCGGGAGCTGGGCGACGACGTGTTCGGCTTCGACCACTGCGGCGGAAGCGAGCGAAGACGGAGTGCGCAGTTCGACCGCACCGCCGTCGCGGCGGCTGGACCACGCGCCGTCGCGGTTGCCGGGAATCCACCACTCGGTGAGCGTCTCGCGCCTCATCTGACCCGCGCTCTCGCGGACGATCGTCCTTTCGGCGACGTAGCGGAGCTGGTTCGGCAGCTGCGGCTGGTCGGACACCTTCCCGAGCAGCTCCCCCGCGCGGTTCAGCGGCTGTAGCGGCATCTCCGGCGGCATGGTCGTTCCGTAGGTCGGTGCGGCGGCGGGAACGGCGACCTCGGGGGCTGAGTTCAGGTAGACGGCCCCGCCACCGATGCAGACCACGACGACAGCGGCTGCCGCTGCGGCGACGAGCGGGGACCGGCGGGGCCGCTCACGTTCGGCGAGGCGGTGCACCCGAGGCAGCTCCTGGTTCTTCGTGGCGGTGAGCAGCCGCTCGCGCCCCGACTGGAACGCCTCCTCGCTCATCTCCTCGACATCGGCGCGGATCGCTCCGAGGAGGCGGTTGTGCTCGGTCATGGCTTTCCCCTCTTGAGCAGGCGGCCGCGCGCCCGGTACAGGCGCGTTCGCACGGTGGTCACGTGCAGGTCGAGGACCTTGGCGATCTCGGCGGGGCTCAGGTCGGCCCACGCGGTCAGCAGCAGCACGTCGCGCTCTTCCTGCCGAAGTCCGGCGAGCGCCTCGGCGTAGCGGCCCACGTCGTTCTCAGCGTCGACGGCCGCTGCCGCGCGGGCGTCGGGCGGCTCGACGTCGAGCCCCCTGCCCAGCTCTCGCCCCCACGCCCGCAGCTTGCGGACCTCCGTGCGCTCGTGCATGCGAGCGAGGTTGGTGGCGATGCCGAAGAGCCAGGCCCGCGCGCTCGCCCGGCGCGGGTCGTAGTCGCCACGCCGCTCCCACATGACGAGGAAGGCCTCGGCGACGAGGTCGTCGGCCAGGTCCTGCCCGACCCTGCGGGCCAGGTAGCGGTGCAGCGCACGGGAATGCGCGTCGTAGAGGGCCACGATCACGGCATCGCCGCCGGGCTCCGTCAGGTCCGGGTGCTCGCCCGGCCCGTGGTCCAGCACGCTCTCAGTCTGCACACAGGGTCTTTGCCGCAGCGGCGCGCGGCGTTCCCGGAGGCGGCCCGCGCACCCCCGAGCGGCGCGCGGGCCCCCGGAAACGTTCCGGCCTCGTGCCCCGAGCTACGCGACCGGTACCCGGCCAATCCTGTCAGCACGGGCGGTCGCCGCTGACAGCGGGTCAGCGACCGTGCACCTCGCGTGGTGTTGATCTCCGCATCTCGTGAAACCGGTTTCCGCAGGTGAAGGGCCGTAGGATCGGCTGACGAACCGGAAGGAGCGGCTGTGGGCGAACGGGGGCGGTCCGAGCTGGTCCGCGCGACGCTCGCGCGCCTGGCACCCGGGACACCGCTGCGGGACGGGCTGGAGCGCGTGCTGCGCGGGCGCACCGGCGGACTCATCGTGCTCGGCCACGACGAGGCGGTGGAGTCGCTCTGCGACGGCGGGTTCGAGCTGGACGTGGAGTTCAGCTCGACGCGGCTGCGCGAACTGTCCAAAATGGACGGAGCACTGGTGCTCTCCACCGACGCGAAGCGGATCGTGCGCGCCAACGTGCAGCTCGTGCCCGATCCGACCATCCCGACCGAGGAGTCCGGCACCCGGCACCGCACCGCCGAGCGCACCGCGATCCAGACCGGCCACCCGGTGATCTCGGTCAGCCAGTCGATGAGCATCATCAGCGTCTACGCCGACGGCGGGCGGCACGTGCTCACCGACTCCGCGACGATCATGTCGCTGGCGAACCAGGCGCTGTCCACCCTCGAGCGCTACCGGGCGCGGCTGGACGAGGTCACCCAGGCCCTGTCCGCGCTGGAGACCGAGGACTTCGTGCTGCTGCGGGACGCGATGGCGGTGGTGCAGCGGCTCGAGATGGTGGAGCGCATCGCCAGCGAGATCACCGGGCACGTGGTGGAGCTCGGCGTCGACGGGCGGTTGATCGAACTCCAGCTGGACGAGCTGCTAGGCGGGGTCGAGCTGGACCGCGAACTGGTGCTGCGCGACTACGCCGTCGCGGAGCTGGCCGAGGTGTCCTCGGCGCTGAGCGAACTGGACGGAACGGAGCTGCTGGACCTGTGCTCCATCGCGCGCGCCTTCGGTCACCCCGGCGAGGTGGACTCGCTGGAAAAGCAGCTCAGCCCGCGCGGATACCGTTTGCTGGCAAGGATTCCCCGGCTTCCCGTTCCGGTGCAGCACCGGCTGGTCGAGCATTTCGGCTCGTTGCAGGCGCTGCTGTCGGCGACGGTGAGCGACCTCCAGGAGGTGGAGGGGGTCGGCGAGACGCGGGCCCGGGTGGTGCGCGAGGGCCTGTCCCGGCTCGCCGAGACCTCCATCATCGAGCGCTACGGCTAGTTCAGCCGCAGCGGCGTCGGTTGTCCTTGCAGGGCACCGAGTTTGGGCACCACCAGGTAGTCACCGGCGGGCACCGAGGTCCGCTTGCCCGCGCAGCCGGGGGCCGAGGTGCGGCCCGCCCACGCGACCTTGAACATCTGGCCCTCCCCCGGCTGCAACAGCCGCGAGTTCGGCGAGTTCGAGGCGTAGCAGTCGTTGCTGGACCACAGTCTGGTCCCACCGTCCACGCTGGTCACGACGATCTCGCGGAGTCCGGCGTCGAGGTCCCGGTAGCACGCGACGGGCCCGGAGTTGGCGATCACCAGGCGCAGCTCGGGGCGCTGGCCCACGCGGTACTCCGGCTGCCCGACCTCGGTGGTCAGCTTCATCGCCTGGTCGGGGCACGGGCCGGGAGGCGGCGGGGGTGGCGGTGGCGGAGGAGGTGGGGGCGGCGGGGGCGCGGGTTCGGTGCTCGGCGGCGGAGGACCCGAGGTGGGCGTCGCGGAGCCGGGCACCGAGGGGTTCGGCGACTGCTCGGGCGAGGACGTGGCGGGGGGCGGGGGTTTCGGCGCTTCCGCGCTCTGGTTGGCCGCGGGGCGCACGGCGGGGTCTTCACCACCGCCCGCCATCGCGGTCACACCCCAGACGCCGGCGAGGAGCACTCCCACGCCGACCGCAATAGCCACCGCGCGTCGGCGCCAGTACACCGACTCGGGGAGGGGACCCACCGGCTGCAACACGGCCTGACCGTAACCCCGTGATTGCGGAGAGTGGTGGAGGTCACTGTAACCCGTACGGGTGTGTCGCAGCCGCGTGATATTCGACCAGGAACGGTTGTCAGTGCCGTTCACCTCGGGTTCTCATGGTCGTGACCACAGCCGCAGCGTCGCGGCTCCAGTGCACCGGAACGACCAGGAGGCGGCGCCGTGAGCGCGATCAACGAACTGCTGGCCAGGCACGCTCAGGGCAAGGACCTCGGGCACCCGGAGATCCAGACGCCGGTGCCCAGCCTCGCGCTGACGATCGTCACGTGCATGGACGCGCGCATCAAGGTGTTCGACGTTTTCGGGCTCAAGCACGGCGAGGCGCACATCCTGCGCAACGCGGGCGGCATCGTCACCGAGGACGTGATCCGCTCGCTGACCATCAGCCAGCGCCTGCTCGGCACGCGCGAGGTCATCGTCATGCAGCACACCAACTGCGGCCTGTCGCAGATCACCGACGACGACTTCAAGACACTCGTCGAGGAGGACACCGGCCTGCGGCCGACCTGGGCCGTCGAGGCCTTCCGCGAGGTGAAGGACAGCGTGAAGGTGTCCGTGGAACGTGTGCGGCGCAGCGCTTTCCTGCCCAGCCCCGACAACGTCCGCGGCTTCGTCTACGACGTCGCGACCGGCCTGCTGGACGAGGTCGTCTAGCCCTGTCCCACACGCGGCCGAGCTGAGAGCTCCGGCCGCTGTGTCGCCGGGGGTTGGGTTGTCTTCAAGACCACCCAACCCCCTGTTGATCATCGTTGACCGCACCGGAACCAGCACATCCGCAAGGGCCGAGGACATCGCGAACGCGTAGCCCACGACGAGGTCGTAGACCACGTCATGGGCTACACAGCCTTGATCAGGTTGACGGAGTTGAGTTCCAGTGCGTTGAACGTGCAATCCCATCATGCAGACAGAATTTCTTGCATTCACTCGCCGGACACCCAAGGTTCACGCGAGACGCCAGCTCACTTCTATTTGAATATGATAGTCCAGGGCGCCGTTCAGCACGACGCGCTCGTGAAAGAATCCCAGGAATAGAATCGCGTTCGCATTCATCCCTGAAGGCGAGGGTCTTCAACAGCGCCTGAAGGCCCTCACTGATCTCCCTGAGTCTCGATAAGTTTCACCTCGCAGCAAGAGGGTTCTTCGCACAAGGGAGAACTCATGCGCGACCCCGAACATCCGCATCGACTTCACGAACTCCCTCGAACAGCCCTGAATCGCAATCCTCACGAAGAGAAGAGACAGAACTGTGCGCAGGAACATCCGGATCGCCGTGGCGATCGTGGCGGCGGTCGCCGCCGGAACGACCACCACCGCGACGGCGAGCGCGACACCAGCACCTCAGGACCCTGACTGCGGATATGTCGCCGACGAGGACGGCAGCGCCTACTACCACCACTGCGGCTCCGGAAAGGTCCTGGTCCACATCGACTACAAGACTTGGAATGATGTGGACTGGTGCCTTCTGCCGGGCTGGACCCCGCTCGGTCGAGCCAGCATCGTCCAGAATGCCTGGTACATGAGAGGCTGTTGAGCCGAGACCTCCCGAAGCGCGGCCATGTGGCCGCACTCTTTCGCTCCCGATACGGCGAATGCGATTCGCATCCCCGCGAATGGAGCAGCAGCTTCAGGGACAGATGAATACCTTACCGCCACATCAAAGAAATCTATAGCTTTCCCTCCCGAATGCACCCCATCACCCTTGAACAAATAATCGCACCGGGAGTGATTCATGAGGAAAAACCGTCGTTTGGGATTGACCATCGCGTTCGCCGTCCTCGCAGGAGTGACCACCGCGACGGCCGCAGGAGCGGCACCCTCGTCAACGACGAGTACCGCGTCCCAGAGCGCCAACGAAATCTGCGGCTACTGGGAGGACAGGTTTGGCAGCTCTTTCTACACCCATTGCGGCAAAACGGACGTGGCGATCAGAACCATTTACCAGAACGGAACGACGAGTGAAGGATGCGTCGCTCCGGGCAGGACTTTCCTGGATGGGAAGCAGAAGGCTACGTACGCCTACTACATCTATCCGTGCTGATCGCTTCCCCGGTCACGGCCACACCTCGCACTCCAGAGTGAGGACCTCCCTGTCCGCCAGGTGCGGAACCGCGACTGGCAGGATCGGGCCGCGATGAGCGTGAGACTGGAACCAGAGGTGCTGGTCGACTGGTTCGACCGGGTGGCGCGCGACCTGCCGTGGCGGCGCCCCGACTGCGACGCCTGGGGCGTGCTGGTCAGCGAGATCATGCTGCAGCAGACCCCGGTGAACCGGGTGCAGCCGATCTGGCTGGAGTGGATGGAGCGCTGGCCCAAGCCCTCCGCGTTGGCGGCGGCGAGCCAGGGCGACGTGGTGCGCGCGTGGGGCAAGCTCGGCTACCCGCGCCGGGCGCTGCGGCTGCACGCGGCGGCGACCGCGATCGCGGCGGAGCACGGGGACGCCGTTCCGTCCAATGTGGACACTCTGTTGTCGCTGCCCGGTATCGGCGAGTACACCGCGCGCGCTGTCGCGGCCTTCGCGTACGGCCAGCGCTGCCCGGTGGTGGACACCAACGTCCGCCGGGTCGTCGCGCGCGCGGTGCACGGCGCCGGTGACGCGGGACCGCCGTCGACGAAGCGCGATCTCGCGGACGTGGATGCGTTGCTGCCCAAGGAAGACAGCTTCGCCGCACGCTATTCGGCCGCGCTGATGGAGCTCGGTGCGATCGTGTGCGTCGCCCGCACTCCGCGCTGCGCCGACTGCCCGGTCTACGACAGCTGCGCGTGGCAGGAGGCGGGCCGCCCGGCGTACGCGGGCCCGGCGAAGGTGGTGCAGAAGTTCGCGGGCACCGATCGCCAGGTTCGCGGGCGCCTGCTGGACGTGCTCCGCGACGCGCCCGGCCCGGTCACCCGCGCGCAGCTCGACGCGGCTTGGGCCGAAGCGGGGCAACGGGATCGCTGCCTGGACTCGCTGTTGGTGGACGGCCTGATCGAGCAGACAGCCAAGGGGCTCTTCGCACTGCCGGGCGATGGCGGCGACCATGGCTGACGTGCTGCGGGTGTTCTTCGACGGCGAGGCCGAAGTCGCTGTGCGGGGCCTGTGGCGCAAGCTGGCGAAGGCGGGTGTCGCGGCTCCGACGGACGAGCGGCCTCAGCTCACGCTCGCGGCGGCCAGCGCGATGCCGCAGAAGACGCGCGACGAACTGCGCTCCGAGCTGGAAATGCTTGCCATGCCGTCGTTGTGGCTCCGCACGCTCGGCACGTTCACGTCGACGGAGAACGTGCTGATGCTCGGCGCAGTGGTGGACGGCGAGCTGCTCGCGGTGCACTCCGCCGTGCACGACGTGTTGGCGGGCAAGGTGAAGAACCCTTCGGCGTACTACCTGCCGGGCTCCTGGTTGCCGCATTGCGTTCTGGCACAGGGGTGTTCGGATGCGGAGATCGTCACCGGATTCACCGCGCTGCACCCCGTCGAGCCCATCCGCGCCAACGTCGCCGAGATCGGGATCGTGGACACCCGCACCGGCGCGGTGGACGTACTGCTCTAGCGGTCGAGGACCTCGCAGAGGAAGGCTTCGACCGCGCCGCGATACGTGTCAGGACGGTCGCGGTGGACCACGTGACCCGCGCCTTCCACTCGCAGATAGCGCGCGTCGCGGGCACGATCGGCCAGCTCACGGATCTGTCCGGGCGGCATCGCGGTGTGCTCGGCCTCGATCGCCAGCAGCGGGCAGCGCAGGTTCTCGACGGAGTCCCAGTACGCCCGCCTCCCCCACTCCGCGGCGATCACGTAGAGGTCTTCCAGGTCGGCCATGAGGTGGTAGCCGTCCTCGCGCTCGGTCACGCACTCGGTGAAGTAGTCGCCGACCGGGCCGCCGAAGAACGAACGCACGTGGTCAAGGGACTCGAAGGGCACCGGCCACGAGTCGAAGTAGCCGCGCCACCCGTCCACCGTCTTGCCGCGCTGGTCAGGAGCCATGTCCTCGACCACGACCGCACGGACGAGGTCGGGGTGGCGGGCGGCCAGCTCCCACGCGTGCAGCCCGCCCATCGAGTGCCCGATCACCACGGCAGGCCCCAGCTCGGCGAGCAGCTCGGCCGCGTCCGCGACGAAGTCCTCAGTCCTCACGCTGGCGAAACCCCTGTGCGGGCTCAACCCGTGACCGCGCTGGTCGAGCCCGTGCACGCGGCCGTAGCGCTTGAGCCACTGGGCGACCGGCCACCACGTGCGCGCCCGGCCCATCAGGCCGTGCAGCACCAGGATCGGCTGCCCGGAGCCGCCGAAGTCGACCACGTCGCGACGTTGCACACGTCGAGGTCTACCACGCGGTGTGGCTACGCTGGGGTCATGGCCGTAGTGAAGATCAACGCGATCGAGGTTCCCGAGGGCGCGGGCCCCGAGCTGGAGAAGCGCTTCGCCGCCCGGCTCGGCGCGGTGGACGGCTCCCCCGGTTTCCTGGGCTTCGAGCTGCTGCGCCCGGTGTCCGGCGAGACCCGCTACTTCGTGGTCACGCACTGGGAGACCGACGAGGACTTCCGCAACTGGATGGGCGGCTCCGCCAAGGAGGCGCACGCGGGCGAGCGCGCCAAGCCGGTCGCGTCCGGGTCCAGCCTGCTGGAGTTCGAGGTCGTTCTGGGTTCCAAGCCCTCCAGTGACTGAAGCTCTGGAGCGCGCCGCTGCCCTGCTCGTCGACGCCGAGGCACTGCTGGTCTGTGCCGGAGCGGGGATGGGCGTGGACAGCGGCCTTCCCGACTTCCGTGGTGGCGAAGGCTTCTGGCGCGCCTACCCGCCCTACGCCCGGCTAGGCATGAGCTTCGAGGAGCTGGCCGATCCGGTGCACTTCGCCGCCGATCCCGAGCTGGCGTGGGGCTTCTACGGGCACAGGATGGCGCTCTACCGCGAGACGGTTCCGCACGCGGGCTTCGAGCTCCTGCGCCGCTGGGGTTCGGCGCTGCCCGGCGGCGTCCGCGTGTTCACGTCCAATGTGGACGGTCAGTTCCAGCGCGCGGGCTTCGCCGAGGACCAGGTAGCGGAGTGCCACGGCTCGATCCACCACCTCCAGTGCGTCTTCCCGTGTTCACGGCGCATCAGCTCCGCCGACGGTGTCGCGGTGCCGGTCGACGCGGAGACCATGCGCGCGGTGCCGCCGCTGCCGGAGTGCCCGGACTGCGGCGACCTGGAGCGCCCCAACATCCTCATGTTCGGTGACACGACGTGGGTTCCCGACCGCGGCCAGGCCCAGCTGGACGCGCTCAACGCCTGGCGTCGCGGCCTGCGCGGGAAGCGGCTCGTCGTCGTCGAGATCGGCGCGGGCCAGGCCGTCCCCACCGTGCGCCGCTACGCGGAGCTGGCGAGCGCGGCGGCGCAGTCGCTGATCCGGATCAACCCGCGCGAGCCCGAGGTGCGGCACGGTCGCGGCGTCTCGCTGCCCATGCCCGCGCTGGCCGCGCTCAGCGAACTGGACGCGCTCCTGTAGCACGCGAGCGGCGTTCGCACAGCACGATCTCGACTCTCCCAGCCTCAATTCGCTCATCACGGCTTTTCGTTGTGCCACAAGGAACCCGCGCTTAACGTCCCGGCTCGCACAGCAAGCACCGAGCAGGGAGAACTCATGCGCAAGCAGGCGACGGTCCTGGGACTGACGACGGCCATCGCTCTGACGGCCCCGGCAACCGCATCCGCCACCGCGGGCTTCACGGGCTGCGTCGAGCACACCAACGGCACCGTCTGCGCCCGCGTCAACGCCGCCACCGTCGACGTGCGGTACCAGAAGACGGGCGGCAGCACGGCCAGCACGACCTTCGGCTACCGCTACGGCAGCGTCTACTACACCGGCCCGTCCGCAACCGTCGCCAAGGGCACGACGGTCACCAAGACGATGCCGCTTACCAAGAAGCCGGGGACTTACCTTCAAGGAATCGTCGCCTCCACCGGGACGGAGATCTCGCACGGCCTGAAGACCGAGCACATCCGCACCTGACGCACAGCGGGTGAGCACGTGATCACGGCGGCGATCGAACAACGGTTGCCGCCGTGGCGCGCGCCACCCGAAGCCCATCGATTGCCTGATGAACATGAATTCGCCGCACGGCGAAGCGCGAACAAAAACTGCTGCTCAGGGGCACTGTGAAGGCCGGACGGCCCACCGTTGCCCACTTCGACGACATTGCACCGCCCTCGCCTTCACATTCCGGCAGCACACGAAATGACGTGCTCGACCAGGGCCTGCGAAGACTCAAACTCCCTATTCTGCACCAGATTTTCCAAATACCTTCGTTATCGGTTAGTGGCCCACAACGGGTCGCACGACGACGTAGGAGAACTCCCATGCGCAAGCAGGCAACGGCTCTGGGCCTCGCGGCCGTCATCGCCGGTGCGGCCCTCCTGGCCCCGGGCACCGCCCTCGCTGCCTCCGAGAACTGCCAGACGCACAGCAACGGCAAGGTCTGCGCGCAGAAGAACGGCAGCAACATCGAGATCACCTACTCCAAGACCAGCGGTGGCGAGGTCTGGGTGAAGCTCGGCTACCGCCAGGGCACCAGCCACAAGTTCGACAACACCTACATGCCCTTCCGCGCGGGCGACAGCCGCACCGTGAAGCTGCCGTTCAAGGCCGTCAAGAACACCTGCGTCCAGGGCGCGGCGCTGCCGGAGGGCGCGGCGGTCGCCGACGCGCTGAAGTCCAAGAGCTTCGCCTGCTCCTGATCTTGTTCGAGCTGATCAGCCCCGTACGAGCTTGACCTCGGCGAAGACGGCGTGGTGATCCGTTCCGGGCACCACCGCCGTGCCGAAGGTCTCGACCACGAAGTTCTGGTCGTCCACCAGGACGTGGTCGAGCGCGACGAACGCGGGGACGAACCGCTTGTCGGTGGGCCACGTCGGGGTGAGCCCGGCCCCGACCTGCTCCGCCGCGTCGAGGTAGCCCTGGTTGAGCACGCCCCGGAAGGCCGAGTGGTCCAGCGAGGCGTTGAAGTCCCCCGCCAGGATCCGAGGCGTCCGCGTGGCGTCGGGGCTCGGCAGCCCGGCGAGGTCCCGCAGCCAGGGCTCCGCACCCTTCGGGCCCACGGGATACCAGGGGTGCACCGACACGAACTCCACGTCCGGCCCGGTCGGCAGGTCGATGAGCGCGGCGGGGTGCTCCGCCGTGGTGGGCTTGGTGACCACGCGCTCCCGCACCGGGAACCGCGACGCCAGTCCGCCGCCAACCGCTCCCGGGCGCGGCTTGAACACCCTGTGCGGCAACACTTCCGCGAGCCCGGCAGCGTCGAGCGCACGCTCCGCCCCTGGCGTCAGCTCCTGAATGCTGAGCAGGTCCACCGCACGGTCGCGGACCAGGCGCACCACCGCCGCGGCGTCTCCCTGGTCCATCGAGATGTTCACGCTGAGCACCCGCAGCGTGGCTCCCGAACCGTTGGGGCGCGCGGCCGCAGCGGTGCGCGGAGCGACCACCGTGACGAGCAGGACGGTCAGCAGCAGTGAGACCAGCCCGACGATCCACCGCCGCGTGAGCAGCAGGACCGCCGTCAGCACGGCGCCGATCGGCAGCGCGTAGGGCGTCAGCGACACCGCCGCGACGAGGATCCAGTGGCTGCTGTCCAGGCTGAGCAGGCGAGCGAGGCAGAGCACGAAGTACGGCGCCGCCACCAGCCACAGCAGGAACCCGACGGCGGCGCCGCCGCGAGCGCCGCGCGCCTGCTCCACCGGTCGCTCGACCGGGTAAGCCGGATACGTGGTCTGCGGGTGCACCCCTCCAGGGTGCCCGAAAACGCCGACGGGGCGGGTGCGATGGCCGCACCCGCCCCGTCGGTTGTCGATGTTGTTACCTGGTACCCGGTACTACTCGGAGTCGCCCTCTGCGGCGACCTCGACCGGCGGAACGTCCGGCACGGTCACGCCACCGCGGGTCTCACCGCGGAAGACGAACCGGGCCTGGTCGTCCGAGCCCTCGCCGTTCCAGCCCTCGACGTCGCCGATGATGACCTGGCCGGCGGACAGCTCGCCGAACAGGATCTTCTCCGACAGCTGGTCCTCGATCTCGCGCTGGATGGTGCGGCGCAGCGGCCGCGCACCGAGCACGGGGTCGAACCCGCGCTTGGCCAGCAACTGCTTGGCCAGCGGGGTGAGCTCCAGCGACATGTCCTTGTTGCGCAGCTGGGTCTCGACCCTGGCGACCATGAGGTCGACCATCTGGATGATCTCGTCCTGGGTCAGCTGGTGGAAGACGATGATGTCGTCGATCCGGTTCAGGAACTCCGGGCGGAAATGCTTCTTCAGCTCGTCGTTGACCTTCTGCTTCATCCGCTCGTAGTTGGAGCCCTGAGCGTTGCTGTTGGCGAAGCCGAGGCCGACGGCCTTGGAGATGTCCTGCGTGCCCAGGTTCGAGGTGAAGATGATCACGGTGTTCTTGAAGTCCACCGTGCGGCCCTGACCGTCGGTCAGGCGGCCGTCCTCCAGCACCTGGAGCAGCGTGTTGTACACCTCCTGGTGCGCCTTCTCGATCTCGTCGAAGAGCACGACGGAGAACGGCTTGCGGCGCACCTTCTCGGTGAGCTGGCCGCCCTCCTCGTACCCGACGTAGCCGGGAGGGGCACCGAAGAGCCGGGAAGCGGTGTAGCGGTCGTGGAACTCACCCATGTCGATCTGGATGAGCGCGTCGTCGTCGCCGAAGAGGAAGTTCGCCAGCGACTTGGACAGCTCGGTCTTACCGACACCCGAGGGGCCGGCGAAGATGAACGAGCCCGACGGCCGCTTCGGGTCCTTCAGACCGGCGCGGGTGCGGCGGATCGCCTGCGAGACGGACTTGACCGCCTCGTGCTGGCCGATGATCCGCTTGTGCAGCTCGTCCTCCATGCGGAGCAGACGCGAGGTCTCCTCCTCGGTGAGCTTGAAGACGGGGATGCCGGTCCAGTTGGCCAGCACCTCGGCGATCTGCTCGTCGTCGACCTCCGCGACGACGTCCAGGTCACCGGCCTTCCACTGCTTCTCCCGCTCCGACTTCTGGCCGAGCAGCTGCTTCTCGGAGTCGCGGAGCTTGGCGGCCCGCTCGAAGTCCTGCGCGTCGATCGCGGACTCCTTCTCCCTGCGCACGTCGGCGATCTTCTCGTCGAACTCGCGCAGGTCCGGCGGGGCCGTCATCCGCCTGATCCGCATCCGGGCGCCGGCCTCGTCGATCAGGTCGATCGCCTTGTCCGGCAGGTAGCGGTCGTTGATGTAGCGGTCGGCCAGGGTGGCGGCGGCCACCAGCGCCGAGTCGGTGATCGAGACGCGGTGGTGCGCCTCGTACCGGTCCCGCAGGCCCTTGAGGATCTCGATCGTGTGCTCCAGCGAGGGCTCGCCCACCTGGATCGGCTGGAAGCGTCGCTCCAGCGCGGGGTCCTTCTCGACGTACTTGCGGTACTCGTCGAGGGTGGTCGCACCGATCGTCTGCAGCTCGCCGCGGGCCAGCATCGGCTTGAGGATGCTCGCCGCGTCGATCGCGCCCTCGGCGGCGCCCGCGCCGACAAGGGTGTGGATCTCGTCGATGAACAGGATGATGTCGCCGCGGGTCTTGATCTCCTTGAGCACCTTCTTCAGGCGCTCCTCGAAGTCACCGCGGTAGCGCGAGCCGGCCACGAGGGAGCCGAGGTCAAGCGTGTAGAGCTGCTTGTCCTTCAGCGTCTCGGGCACCTCGCCCTTCACGATGCGCTGAGCGAGGCCCTCGACGACGGCGGTCTTGCCGACGCCGGGCTCACCGATCAGCACGGGGTTGTTCTTGGTGCGGCGGGACAGCACCTGCATGACCCGCTCGATCTCCTTCTCGCGCCCGATGACCGGGTCGAGCTTGCCCTCGCGGGCGGAGGAGGTCAGGTTCCTGCCGAACTGGTCGAGGACCAGCGAGGAGGACGGAGTTCCCTCACCGCGGCCACCGCCGGACTCGGCGGGCTCCTTGCCCTGGTAGCCCGACAGCAGCTGAAGCACCTGCTGGCGGACCCGGTTCAGGTCAGCACCAAGCTTGACCAGCACCTGCGCCGCGACGCCCTCGCCCTCACGGATCAGCCCGAGCAGGATGTGCTCGGTGCCGATGTAGTTGTGGCCGAGCTGCAGCGCCTCGCGCAGCGACAGTTCGAGCACCTTCTTCGCCCGAGGCGTGAAGGGGATGTGCCCACTCGGGGCCTGTTGTCCCTGGCCGATGATCTCCTCGACCTGCTGGCGTACCCCTTCGAGCGCGATACCCAGCGACTCCAACGCCTTGGCGGCGACACCCTCACCCTCGTGGATCAAGCCCAAGAGGATGTGCTCGGTGCCGATGTAGTTGTGGTTCAGCATCCTGGCCTCTTCTTGAGCCAGGACGACCACCCGCCTTGCGCGGTCGGTGAATCTTTCGAACATTCGCACTCCCTGCCGCACTTTGGGACCGGCACCGTATGACCACTGTAGTCGGGTGGTCCGTCGCACCGGGTTGGTGGCACGACTCCGGGTGACCGGTCGCCCCCTCCCGACATCACGCTCAACGTGCTCTGACGTACTCGGATTCCGCCAACACGGTGCTGTCCGCTCAGCGCGAACAACGATCCGTTCACCGGTGTGTTAAGCCGACCACCCTTGCGGAGCAACGTCGCACGCCTATATGTAAGGTTAGGCAAGCCTGACTGAGGTTGCCGAATCGATACGCGCCGAGGATGCCCGGGAGTCGCCGTGCCACGCACCACCAGCACCGCCCTCCGGGCGCGCCGGTGACCGTGACCGCGGGCCTGAGTCCGCTGGAGCGCGTCGGCGAGGGCGAGCGCGGCGTGCTGGCCGCGACCCTGGACCGGGTCGGCCACCTCGCGACGACGCAGGTCCGCCACGGGCTGCCCGCTGACACCTCCGGCTCGTCTGAGGAGTGGATCAGCTGTGCCGACCTGCTCGGCGACCCCGGCATGTTCGACCGCTGGCGCAAGCGCCTCGCCGACTGGCTGAGCGAGCGCCACGACGCCGAGATCCCCGAGCGCACGACCTCGGGCTACATCATGTCGTGGTACCTCCAGGTCCCCGGCTTCCTCGGCGGGCTGCTGTTCCACGCCTCCCGCCGGGTCCCGTCGCTGCGCCCGGCCGACATCGCCTTCCGGCTCTCCGGCGACCGGCCGCACCCGAACGCGGTCGCACTGCTCAGCGACGACTTCTGCTGCCTGCCGGACGACCCCGAGTCGCACCGCCCCGAGGCCACCACGGTCGCCGACGAGCGCGCGCTGGCCGCGATGTTCCGGGCCCGCTTCACCGCCCACGCCGCCAAGTTCGTCACGGCCTTCGGCCCCGGCACGCGCTTCGGCAAGCGGATGCTCTGGGCCGCCGCCACCGACGCCCTGGACAGCTCCGGCTGGCTCGCCGGGCGCGCCTGCGGCGACGAGGGCGCCGGCGTCGCCGACTCCGCCCTGTTCCTGCCGACCGCCGAGGCCCCGCTGACCTCGGCGTCGACCCTGCGCGCGGTCACCGGCGACGACGGCAACGCGCTGTGGACCCGCCGCCGCGAGAGCTGCTGCTTCCACTTCGCCCTGCCGGAACAGCGCGCGTGCACCACGTGCCCCCGCATCACCGAGGACGAGCGCTCCGCCCGCGTCCTCGAACGCGGCCGCTGACCCAGGCACTCCGCGCTGCGCCCCACCCGCTGCGCTCCGCTTAAGCCCTGAATGACTCATTGAGGACGCTCAAGTACCTCAATGAGTCATTCAGCTACTAGAGCCTGTCCTGTAAGTGGTTGAGCTGTGCGTCCCGGTCACGGCACCGCCAGGGTTCGCTGGTCTTCAAGACCAGCGAACCCCCTTGTCGATCATCGTCAACCGCAGCAAACGTCCGATGCTCGGTGAGGTTTGCTGTCGTTGGAGACCGCGAAGGCGGGGGTTTGTGGGACTTGAAGACCGGTGAACTCCGCGACTTACAGGACACGCCCTAAGCGCGGGTGGGGTGTGGGCGGCTACATGGTGTCGTCGGCGAGGGCGGTGGAGTCGATGCGGACGCGGTGGCGGCTGCCGATGGGGACGACGAGCGGAGTGCCCGCGACGGGGTCGGGGACCACGCGCGCGTCGAGGTCGAAGACGTCGCTGAGCAGCTGTTCGGTCAGCACGTCCTTGGGGTCGCCCTGCGCGACGATCTTGCCGTCCCGCATGGCGATCAGGCGGTCGGAGTAGCGCGCGGCCAGGTTGAGGTCGTGCAGCACCATGATCACGGTGCGCCCGGCCTGGTCGTGCAGTTGCTGCACGAGGTCGAGCACGTCGACCTGGTGGGCGAGGTCGAGGTAGGTGGTCGGCTCGTCGAGCAGCAGCAGGTCGGTGCCCTGGGCCAGCGCCATGGAGATCCACGCGCGCTGCCGCTGACCGCCGGAGAGCTGGTCGAGCGTGCGCTCGGAGAACTCCAGCATCCCGGTCATCCGCAGCGCCTCGGAGACCGCGCCCTCGTCGTCGGCCGACCACTGCCTGTACCAGGCCTGGTGCGGGTGCCGACCGCGCGCGACGAGGTCGCCGACGGTGAGGCCGTCCGGGGCGACCGGGGTCTGCGGCAGCACTCCGACGATCTTGGCGACCTCCCTGGTGGGGGTCTTGTCGATGCGCTTGCCGTCGAGCAGCACGTGGCCCTCCTGCGGGGAGAGCAGGCGGCCGAGCGCGCGCAGCAGGGTGGACTTGCCACAGCCGTTGGGGCCGATGACGGCGGTGATGGTGCCGTCGATGACGTCCAGGTCCAGGCCTTCGACCACGCGGTTCTCGCCGTAGCCGAGGCTGAGTCCCTCGGCGCGCAGCCGCACCGGAGCGGTAGCAGTCATGTCCGGACCTCTCGATAACGACGAACCAGCAGGTACATGAGGTAGGGCGCGCCGATCACGGCGGTCACGATGCCCACGGGCAGCTCGACCACGCCGAAGGCGGTGCGGGCGATGACGTCGGCGATGACCGTCAGGGCCGCGCCGAGCACCATGGAGCCGACCAGCGGCGGCTGGGGCGTCCCGGCCATCCGCATGGCGATCTGCGGGGTGGCCAGCGCGACGAACTCCACCGGCCCCGCCGAAGCGGTGGCGGTGGCGGCGAGACCGACCGCGATCAGGATCAGCGCGGCGCGCGAGCCGTTCACCCGGATGCCGAGGCCGCGCGCGGTGTCGTCGCCGAACTGGAGGCCGCCGAGCGGACGGGCCGTGAACAGCGCGAGCGGCACCAGCACCAGCAGCGCGAGCGCCACCGGGGTGACGTGCTCCCAGCCACGGCCGTTGAGGCTGCCGGTGATCCACACCATCGCCCGGCCCGCGTCAGCGACCTCGGACAGCGTCAGCAGGTAGAACTTGATCGCCACCAGGACGGCGGTGATCCCCAGTCCGACCAGCACCAACCGGTAGCCGTCGATACCGCGCTGCCAGGAGATCGCGAAGACGAACAGCGCCGCGACCAGACCGCCGCCGAGCGCCGCCGCGGGCAGGCCCAGCTCGGCGATGCCGCCGCTGATCCCGCCCGCACTGCCGCCGAGCATGATCACCGCGACCGCGCCGACCCCGGCGCCCGCGGTCACGCCGAGGATGTCGGGGCTGGCCAGCGGGTTGCGAGCGATGGACTGGGTGATCGCCCCGGCGAGCGCGAGCGCGGCGCCGACGAGCGCCCCCGTCAGCGCCCTCGGCAGCCGCAGTTCGAGCACGATGTAGGCGTGCGTGTCGTCCCCGCCGCCGAGCAGCACGGCGAGCACGTCGCCGACGCCGATCGGGAAGTCACCGCGCCCGAGGTTGACCGCCATGGCCAGCGCGAGCAGGCCGAACGCGATCACGGGCACGAGCACCGGGCGCAGCCGGACCATCCACGACACGGGCCCGACGCGCAGCGCGGGGCGACCGGGGATCGAGGTCTCCCGTCCCATCAGCGCGCTCACAGCCGCACCAACCTTCTCCGCCGGACGAGGATCAAGAAGAACGGAGCGCCGATGAGCGCGAGCATGATGCCGACCTGGAGCTCACCCGGCCGCGCGACCACGCGCCCCACCACGTCCGCGACCAGCAGCATGATCGCGCCGAGCAGCCCGGAGTAGGGCAGCAGCCAGCGGTAGTCGGGGCCGGTGATCGCCCTCGCCATGTGCGGCACGACCAGGCCGACGAAGCCGATCGGTCCGCACGCGGACACCGCGGCCCCGGTCAGCAGCGTGACGGCGGCGATGCCGACGACCCTGGTCAGCAGCACGCTCTGACCGAGCGAACGCGCCACGTCCTCGCCGAGGGACAACGCGTTCAGCCCCGGCGAGTTGATCAACGCCAGCACCAGGCCCGCGACCAGGAACGGCAGCACCTGGAGCACGATCTCCGGATCGCGGCCCGCCAGCGAGCCCGAGCGCCAGAACCGGAACGCTTCGAGGCTCTGCGCGTCCAGCAGCACCAACGCCGAGGTCAGCGCGTAGAGCAGCGCGCTGATCGCGGCTCCGGCCAGCGCGAGGGTGACCGGCGTCGGCCCGCCCCTGCCGACCGAGCCGAGCGCGAAGACCGCGACCGTGGCGACCAGCGCTCCGGCGAAGCCGAACCAGACCAGCGTGTAGATGTCGTCGGTGCGCAGCATGAAGATCGACAGGACGATGGCGAAGGCCGCGCCCTGGTTCACGCCGAGCAGGCCGGGGTCGGCGAGCGGGTTGCGCGTGTGGCCCTGCATCAGCGCGCCCGCGACGCCGAGCGCGATGCCCACGGCCAGGCCGAGCATGGTCCTCGGCAGGCGCAGCGAGCCGATGACGATGTCGTCCTCGGTGCCGGTCGGCGAGGTCAGCGCGTGCCAGACCTCGGGCAGCGCGATGGGCTTGGAGCCGATGGCGATGCTGGCGAGGACGGCGGCGGTCAGGACCAGCAGGAGCACCAGCAGACCGACCAGTCGGCGACGGCGACGGCGAACGGTGGCCTCGGCGTTGCCGACGGAGGTGACACCCGACCGGGGGGAGCGTTGTGACCCAGGTGGAGTCGCCACGGTCACACTGCGTTCCAACGAACATCTCCTTCCCTCTGGTCCGTTCGCCCGTCAAGGTAAGGCCGACCTTGCCGTAGTCAGGCAAGCCTAACCGAACCGTGGAGGAACCTTGTCCAGAGCGTTGTTGGCGAGACGGAGCCTGGTGATCATCGCCGTGGCCGCCGCGGTGGCCGCCTGCGGGCCCGCTCCCGCCACCCCGCAGGGCGGTGGCTCGGCCGCCCCCGCGGCGGGTTTCCCCAGGACGGTCAAGCACGCCATGGGCGAGACCACGATCCAGGCCGCGCCCAAGCGGGTCGCCGCGCTGGACGCGAGCTTCGTGGACGCGGTGATCGCGCTGGAGACCGAGGTCGTCGCCTTCACCAGCTACCGCTCGATCGGTGACCGGGTGCCCGACTACCTGGGCGAGGAGGGCAAGCGGCTCAGCGCGGGCGCCAAGGCGGTCGGCACGCTGGCCGAGCCCAAGATCGAACTGCTGCTGAACCAGAAGCCCGACCTGATCGTCTCGGCGAAGGTGCGCCACGAGGCGATCTACGGCCAGCTCAGCGCCAAGGTGCCGACGGTGTTCAGCGACACCACCGGCCCGACCTGGAAGCAGAACATCCGCCTGGTCGGCAAGGCGCTCGGCAAGGAGGACCTGGCCGAGAAGAAGATCAAGGCCTACGAGGACCGGGCCCGCCGCATCGGCGACGCGATCCGGGCCAAGGAGGGCAAGAACCCGACGATCTCCATCGTCCGCTTCGTCGACGGCCCGACCCGGCTCTACCAGCAGGCCAGCTTCTCCGGGATCGTCATGAAGGACGCGGGCCTCGCCCGTCCGGCCCCGCAGGCCGCCGAGTCCTTCGCCGCCGAGATCAGCGAGGAGCGGATCAGCGACGCCGACGCCGACAAGATCTTCGTGGCGGCCTACCCCGACGAGAAGGGCCAGTCCGCGGGCACCAAGCAGCGCTTCGAGACCAACCCGCTGTGGCGCCCGCTGGCGCCGAAGGTGGTCGCGGTCAACGACCTGACCTGGGTGACCGCGGTGAGCCTGCAGGGCGCGCACATCATCCTCGACGACCTGGCCAAGGCCTTCGGCGTGGACCCCGCCAAGAGCTGAACGCGCACGACCGGAAGCCGACCGCCCCCGAGCCCGCTGCCCGGGGGCGGTCACGCGCCGGTTCCGAGGTGGTTGCGGAGCACCCGCCGAAGCCCTCCAGGAAGTTAGGGCACCCTATCCTCACTCGTGAAAAGGATTGACGACTCTTGGAGGAGACCTTGAGGACAAGGGCGCTGTTGGCCAGGCGGGCGTTCGCCGGAGTGGCCGCCTTGACCGTGGCCGCCGTGGTCGCGGGCTGCGGCGGGGCCGCACCGAGCTCGCCACCACCGGCCTCCGGCCAGGCGGGTGCGGGCTTCCCGAGGACCGTCAAGCACGCGATGGGCGAGACGACCATCGCCACCGCGCCGAAGAAGATCGCCGCGCTGGACAGCAGCTACGTCGACGCGGCCTTCGCGCTGGAGACCGAGGTCGTGGCGTTCACGCTGTTCCCGCTGACCGGCGACAAGTTCCCGGACTACCTCAAGGCCGAGGCCGAGGTCTACGGCCGCAACGCCAAGGCGGTCGGATCGCTGGAACAGCCCAAGGTCGAGGAGACCCTGGCGCTGAACCCGGACCTGATCGTCTCGGCGAAGGTGCGCCACGAGCAGCTCTACGGCCAGCTCTCCGCGCGCAAGCCCGCGGTGTTCAGCCAGACCACCGGGCTGACCTGGAAGGACAACATCCGCCTTCTGGGGACCGCGCTCGGCAAGGAGGACCTGGCCGACAAGAAGATCAAGGCCTACGAGGAGCGCGCCCGCAAGCTGGGTGAGTCGATCCGCGCCAAGGCGGGCAAGAACCCGACGATCTCCGTGGTGCGCTTCGTCGCGGGCCCGACCCGGCTCTACACGCCGAACAGCTTCGTCGGCATCGTGCTCAAGGACGCGGGCCTGGCCCGTCCGGCCTCGCAGGACGACTCCAAGGCCAAGGACATCTCGGTGAACGTCGCCGAGGAGCGCATCCTGGACGCCGACGCCGACGCGGTCTTCGTCTCGGCCTTCCCCGACCCCAAGGGCGACTCCGCGAAGGCCAAGGAGAAGTACCTGGCCAACCCGCTGTGGAAGCAGCTCAAGGGCAAGGTCACCGACGTCCAGGACGGCACCTGGATCGCCTCGGTGAGCCTGCAGGGCGCGCACGCGATCCTGGACGACCTGGCCAAGGCATTCGGGGTCGACCCGGCGAAGAGCTGATTCGAGATCTCGGAGAAACGCGAGGACCCCTTCAGCGGTTCACGACTGCTGAAGGGGTCCTTTTTGCACTTCTGAACCGATCGGCGCAGAACCGGTCGGCTCAGTTTTCGTTGTGGTAGGACTCCAGCACGTCGGCCGGGATACGACCGCGGTCGGAGACCTTCATGCCGCGCTTGCGCGCCCACTCGCGAATTGCCTGGTTCTGCTCGCGGTCAGCGGCGGCCGGGCGGCCGGGACGCGCGCCGGAACGACCACCGGCGGAACGACGCTTGCCGCCGACCTTGCGCGAGCTCGCGATGAAGTCGGCGAGGGAGTCGCGCAGCTTTCCGGCGTTACCCCCGGAAAGGTCGATCTCGTAGGACACCCCGTCGATTGCGAACTCGACGGTCTCCTCGGCCTCGGAACCATCGAGGTCGTCCACCAAGGTCCGGATGACCTTCTCAGCCATGCGTCTTCCTTCCCTGAAATCCGGCGACGTGTGCGGTCCGGATGCGTTCCCCAGTCGCCAGCTCGGCAACGAGACTGATCGCGACATTAGCGCAGCTCTGTTCAAAAGAGCAGACGCCGCTCGGTCTCAAAGTGGTGAACGTCATTCAGGTCGGACAAGTGGGAAGAGGATCGTCTCGCGGATACCGAGGCCGGTCAGGGCCATCAACAGGCGATCCATGCCCATTCCCATGCCGCCACTCGGTGGCATTCCGTACTCGAGCGCTCGCAAGAAGTCCTCATCCAGCCGCATGGCCTCGACGTCCCCGGCGGCCGCGAGACGGGCCTGGTCCTCGAAGCGCTGCCGCTGCACAACCGGGTCGACCAGCTCGGAGTACCCGGTGGCCAGCTCGAAGCCGCGCACGTACAGGTCCCACTTCTCGGTCACCCCGGCGACGCTGCGGTGCTGACGGGTCAGCGGCGCGGTCTCGGTTGGGAAGTCACGCACAAAGGTCGGCAGGTGCAGGTGGTCTCCCACCAGGTGCTCCCAGAGCTCCTCGACCAGCTTTCCGTGGCCGAGGGCGGGGTCGGTGGAGATACCGCGCGATTCCGCGTGCTTGCGCAGCAGCTCCACCGAGGTGGCCGGAGTGATCTCCTCGCCGAGGGCCTCCGACAGGGAGCCGTACATCGTAATTGTCGTCCACTCGCCGGAGAGGTCGTACTCCGTGCCATCGGCCAACGTGGCCACCTGCGTGCCGAATACGGCCTGCGCCGCTTCTTGGACCAACTCCCTGGTCAGCACGCCGATGGTGTCGTAGGAACCGTAGGCCTCGTATGCCTCCAGCATCGCGAACTCCGGCGAGTGGGAGGAGTCCATGCCCTCGTTGCGAAAGTTGCGGTTGATCTCGAAGACCTTCTCGATACCGCCGACGACGCACCTCTTCAGGTACAGCTCGGGCGCGATTCGAAGGTAGAGATCGGTGTCCATGGCATTGGAGTGCGTGACGAATGGCCTAGCGGAGGCGCCGCCGTGCAGCGTCTGCAACATCGGCGTTTCGACCTCGAGGAATCCGCGCTCGTGGAAGGACTCGCGCAGTGATCGCATCACTCCGGAGCGCAAGCGAACGGTATCCCTGGCCTGCGGACGCAAGATGAGGTCGACGTAACGCTGGCGCACTCGGGTCTCCTCGGAGAGCTCCTTGTGCGCGACCGGGAGCGGGCGCAGCGTCTTCGCCGCCATTTGCCATTCCGTGACCATCACCGACAATTCGCCGCGCCGCGAGGTGGCGACCTCACCGCGGACGAACACGTGGTCACCCAGGTCGACGTCGCTCTTCCACGCGGCCAGCGCGTCGGCGCCAACGCGGTCGAGGCTGAGCATCGCCTGGAGCTCGACGCCGTCGCCCTCGCGCAGCGTCGCGAAGCAGAGCTTGCCGGTGTTGCGCACGAACATCACGCGGCCGGTGACCCCGGCGACCAGACCGGTCGAGGTGTCCGGCTCCAGGTCCGGGTAGGCCGCGCGGATCTCGGCGAGGGAGTGGGTGCGCTCGAGCACGACGGGGTACGGGTCGACGCCTGCCTCCAGCAGGCGCTCCCGCTTTTCCCGGCGCACCCGCATCTGCTCTGGCAGGTCGTCTTCGCTGGTCGCAGGCTGCTGCTGGGGCTTTGAGTTCACGGTGGAAAAGGGTACGGAACCCCCTGTCCGCGAGGCGAACGGGATACGGTCTGCCGATGGACGACGCCGCAACGAAGGCCCGCCGCGCCCTGTCCTTCGGAGCGCGTGCCGCCCAGTACGCCGAGCACCGGCCCGGCTACCCCGCCGAAGCGGTGCGCTGGGCGCTGGAGCCCGTGCGCGACCGCGAGCAGGTCCGCGTGCTCGACCTGGGTGCGGGCACCGGGAGGCTGAGCGAAGCCCTGCTGGAGGAGCCGGTCGCGGTGATCGCGGTGGAGCCGGACGACGCCATGCGCGAGCAGCTGCTGAACCGGCTCTCCGGCCTGGCCGCTCTGAAGGGCACCGCCGAGGACATCCCGCTGCCCGACGACCGGGTGGACGCGGTCCTGGTCGGGCAGGCCTTCCACTGGTTCGACCCGGAGCTGGCGCTGCCGGAGATCGCGCGCGTGCTCAAGCCCGGCGGGGTGCTCGCGGCGCTGTGGAACCACGACGACGACCGGGTGCCGTGGGTGGCCGGGCTCGCCGACATCACCGGCACGAAGGTCCGCTACACCGAGCACCAGCACGACCGTTCCGAGC
This sequence comes from Allokutzneria multivorans, assembly GCF_039537405.1. Lineage (NCBI taxonomy): Bacteria > Bacillati > Actinomycetota > Actinomycetes > Pseudonocardiales > Pseudonocardiaceae > Allokutzneria > Allokutzneria multivorans. The sequence goes on from NZ_BAABAL010000005.1 coordinate 524,820, forward strand.
TGCTGCCGGAGAACGACGTGTTCACCGCGTTCGGCCAGCGCACCTTCGAGCACTCGCAGCGCAGGACAGCGGCCACGCTCACCGAGACCGTCGCCACCCACTCGGTGACGCTGATCAAAGAGGAGGCTGAGCGCGCGGAGACCCTCGCCCGCGTGCGCGCCTACCTCGACGCGACCCCCGAGACCGCCGACGGTGAGTTCGACCTGCCGCTGGTCACGACCGCGATCCGCGTCCGCAAGCTCTAGCTACTTGGTGTTGCGCTCGTAGACCAGCTTCAGGCCGAGCAGCGTCAGGTCGGAGACGTGGTGCTGGATGGTCGAGGACTCCGCGAGCACCAACGGCGCGAGTCCGCCGGTGGCGATCACCGTGACCGGGCCGGAGTCCGTGGCCTCCAGCTCCGCGACGATCCGCCGGACCAGGCCGTCGACCTGGCTGGCGAAGCCGTAGAGGATGCCGGACTGGAGGCACTCCACGGTGTTCTTGCCGATGACCGAGCGCGGCCGGACCAGCTCCACCTTGCGCAGCTGGGCGGCGCGCGCGGCGAGGGCGTCCACGGAGATCTCGATGCCGGGCGCGAAGGCCCCGCCGAGGAACTCGCCCTTCGCGGAGATCACGTCGATGTTGGTCGAGGTGCCGAAGTCCACCACGACGCAGGCGGTGTCGAAGAGGTGGTGCGCGGCCAGCGTGTTGATCACGCGGTCGGCCCCGACCTCCTTCGGGTTGTCCACCAGCAGTGGCACTCCGGTGCGCACGCCGGGCTGGACGATGATGCGCGGCACGTCGCCCCAGTAGCGCCCGAGCATCACCCGCAGCTCGCGCAGCACCGACGGCACCGTGGACAGCGCCGAGACCCCGGTGATCTTGTCGGCGTGCTCGCCGAGCAGTCCGCGCGTGGTCAGCGCCAGCTCGTCCGCGGTCATCCTGGCGTCGGTGCGCATCCGCCAGTCGCGCAGCAGCGTGGTGTCCGCGCCGTCGCCCGCGTACAGGCCGAGCACGATGTTGGTGTTGCCGACGTCAACGGCGAGCAGCACGGGGAACCGCCTCTCAGTCCTCTGCCTGGATGAGCTTGTCCAGCCGGGCCGCGTCGACCGTCTCGGCCGCGGGCTCCTCGGGCTCGGTCTCCGCGCCGCTGGTCAGGCCGGAGCCCTCGGGCGCGAAGGCCGGGTCGGTGCCCAGCTCGACGATGGAGTTGCGCGCGTCCACGAAGATCACCTTCGGCTGGTGGGCGCGCGACTCGACGTCGTCCATCAGCCCGTAGGCGATCAGGATGACCAGGTCGCCGGGGTGCACCAGGTGCGCGGCGGCGCCGTTGATGCCGAGCACCCCGCTGCCCCGTTCGCCGGGGATCACGTAGGTCTCCAGCCTGGCCCCATTGGTCACGTCGACGATCGCCACCTGTTCGCCCGGCAGCAGGTCCGCGGCGTCCATCAGGTCCTCGTCCACCGTGACCGAGCCGACGTAGTCCAGGTCGGCCTGGGTCACCGTGGCCCGGTGGATCTTCGATTTGAGCATGGTGCGGAACATGGGGCTGCCCCTCTCACCCGTGGAGTTCCGGTGTCCCCCCGCTCTCGGGCACGCCGAGCAGCACGGGGGTGTTGTCGATGAGTCTGGTCCCGCCGACCCTGGCGGCGACGAGCAGCCTCGCCTCGCCGGTGGCGGGAGCCGGTCCGAGGTCCTTGCCGCGCAGCTCCAGGTAGTCCACGACCACCTCGGGGTGGGCGTCGAGCACCGCCCGCGCCGCCGCCACCCCCTGCTCCGCTCCCTCGATCGCGGCCTCCGTGCCCGCGGACAGCGCCTTGGGCAGCGCCAGCGCGCTGGCCCGCTCCGCCTCGGAGAGGAAGCGGTTGCGGGAGGACAGCGCCAGGTGGTCCTCGCGGTCGCGGACGATCGGAACGCCCACGACGGAGGTCTCGAAGTTCAGCTCGCGCGCCATGCGCTTGATCAGCACGAGCTGCTGGTAGTCCTTCTCGCCGAAGAACGAGTGGTCCGGCCGCACGATGTTGAACAGCTTCGCCACCACGGTGAGCACGCCCGCGAAGTGGCCCGGCCGGACCGCGCCCTCCAGCTCATCGCCAAGCGGCCCAGGGTGCACGGTGACCTGCGGGGAGTCGCCGTAGATCGCCTCGGCCGCGGGTGCGAGCACCAGTTCCACCCCGGCCTCCCGGCACTTGGCCAGGTCGTCCTCCAGGGTGCGCGGGTACTTGGCCAGGTCCTCGTTCGGCCCGAACTGCAACGGGTTCACGAAGATCGACACGACGGTCACGGTGTTCGGCAGCCGCCGCGCCATCCTGATCAGCTCCAGGTGGCCGTCGTGCAGCGCGCCCATCGTGGGCACCAGCGCGATCTTCCTGCCGACGCCGCGCAGCGCCCTGGTGACCTTGCCGAGCTCGACGGGATCGGTGTGCACCGTGAGCTCGTCGCGGGTGAACTTCGGCGTGCTGGTGGTCATCGCGGGTCCTCGGGGGGTTCGGGCAGTCCAGGGAGTTCGGAGCGGACGGCGTCGGCGGCGCCGGGTCGCAGCAGGCCGGAGCGCTCTGCCCGGTCGGCGGTGCGCCGGGCCAGCGCCAGGTAGGCGGGCAGCGCCTCCGGTGACGAGCGGCGGAGCACGTCGACGTGGGAGCGCACCGTCCCGGCGTCACCTCGGGCGACGGGGCCGGTGAGCGAGCGGTCGCCCAGCCGGAGCACGTTGTCCAGAGAGGCGGACAGGATCGGCGCCAGCACGCGTTCGGCGGGCCCGATCCCCGCCTCCCGCAACAGGTCCGCGCACTCGGCGACCAGGGTCATCAGGTGGTTGGCACCGTGCGCGATCGCCGCGTGGTAGAGCTTGCGGGCCGATTCGGGCACGCGCACCGGCTCCGCGCCCATCTCCACGACCAGGGCTTCGGCCACGTGCCAGGCGACCTCGTCCTCATCGGCGGCGGTGATGCCGACGCAGCACGCGGCCATCCGCTGGAGGTCCTCCTCGCGGCCGGTGAAGGTCATCACCGGGTGCAGTGCCAGCGGCAGCACGCCGATCTCGGTCGCGGGCCGCAGCACCTCGACGCCGTTGGCGCCCGCCGTGTGCACGACGATCTGCCCCGCGCGCAAGGAGTTCGTCGCGACCAGACCACGCACCAAGCCGCTCAGTTCGTCGTCCGGCACCGCGAGCAGCACCAGATCCGCCTTGCGGGCGACCTCGTCGGGGGCGAGCACCGGGACTCCGGGCAGCAGCTGCTCGGCGCGGGCGAGGGAGGCGCTGGACACCGCGGAGACACCGTTGACGATGTGGCCGGCTCTGGCCAGGGCGGCGCCGAGCACCGATCCGACCCGGCCCGCGGAGATCACTCCGACGGCGAGCCGCGCGGGGCGCTCTGACGTCATCGTCCTGCTCCTCGTGGTGTTCCAGGCCCACGTCCTCCGCGGGTACCGGACAGCGGCGCGAGACTAACCGCCGTGAGGGGGTCCGCGCCGACGCTGGTGACAAGCTTCACCTGGGGCGTCCGGGACGGCGGCGGGGCTGGCGGTTGTTCGAGATCCCCAGCGCGCCGGGGGCGTTCACCGCGGCGGCCCGCGCCTGGTGCAGCGTGGCCAGCAGCTCCGCGTGCCGCTGGTCGGAGTCGCCGCCGCAGGTGCCGTTGTGCATGCGGTGCCGCACGAACGCGAGTTCGGTGACCGCCGTCTGGTACCCGGCGACGGCACGCGCGGCCTCCTCGCCCGCGCGGTGCCGGACCCGGCCGAGCCACCAGCGCCTGCCCGCCATGCTGGCCAGCAGCGCAACCTCGCTCGGCGCGATCCAGCCCGCTTCCGCCATCGCGGGCAGCTGGTCGACCACGATCCGCTGCTCGCGGCGGCGCTGCCAGACCACCAGCCAGATCATCCCGGCGAAGATCGGCACCATGATCAGGAAGTAGACGTCGAGGAAGTCCAGCCCGCCGCCGAGCGTCGCCGCCGCGTTCCACAGCACGTGCAGGCCGATCGCGAGCAGGAAACCCAGCAGCGGCGCGAAGAACCGGACCGCGGCGCGCGAGCTGCCCGCCGCGAGGCCGAGCCCGATCCCGGTCATCGCGGTGAACAGCGGGTGGGCGAACGGCGAGAGCACTCCGCGCAGGATGAACACGGCCACCACCCCGCTGGTGGCGTTGCCGAAACCGGCCTGCGCGAAGCCCTGGCCGAAGTAGAAGATGTTCTCGGTGAAGGCGAACCCGGCCGCGGTGACGCCCGCGTAGACGATGCCGTCCACCACGCCGTCGAACTCGTGCCTGCGCCGCAGCATCAGCGCGAGCGGGAACAGCGCCTTGGCCGTCTCCTCCACCAGCGGCGCCGAGACCACCGAGCTGAGGAAGTCACCGCCGGACGGGCCGAGCAGCAGGTCACCGACCGCGCGGGCGCTGTCGTTGATCAGCAGCGCGCTGATCGTCGCACCGCAGGCCCCCCAGAGGAACGCGGCGAGCAGCAGCCGGGTCGGTTCGGGTTCCCAGCGGTCGATCCACAGGAAGGCGCCGACGACGAAGCCGACCGGGACCAGCGCCGTGCCCGCCCCGATCAGCACGGCCAGCAGGCCGACGCGCGAGGTGGCCATCCCGAGCAGGATCAGGCCGCACGTGCCGAGCAGGATCAGGCCGATCACCGAGCCGATGACGGCGCGCTGCTGTCGGCGTTGCTGAGCCGGCCGGGCCGGGAGCTCATCCGTGGTCACGATGCGTGAGCCTACGGTTTCGCCCCATACCGCTCGGAACGGACGTGCCGGTCCCGCCCGGACGGCTCGGTAGGGTCCCCGTTCCGTGCGGGACTGGCGGCAGGCGTGGCAGGCGGCGCTGTACTCCCCCGACGGCTTCTTCGCCCGGGGCGAGCGCCCGTCCGCGCACTTCAGGACCTCGCCGCTGGTCGGCCCGGAGCTGGCGCAGGCGCTGCTCGAACTGCTCTCCCGGGTGGACTTCGCGCTCGGCCGCCCCGGCTCGCTGGACTTCGTGGACGTCGGCGCGGGTGGTGGCGAGCTGTCCGCCGCCGTGCACGACCTCGCCCCGCCCGCACTCCGTCGGCGCCTGTGCGTGACGGCCGTGGAGTTCGCCCCGCCCGCCGTGCCCACCGGGGTGCGCGTGCGCCGCGACCTCCCCGAACAGGTCGTGGGGTTGCTCGTCGGCCACGAGTGGCTGGACTCGATCCCGTGCCAGGTCGTCGAAGTCCACAGTGGACAGACCAGCGCCATGCACGTCGACGACCACGGCACCGAGTCCCTCGGCCCGCCCGTCACCGGCCCGGCGCTGGAGTGGCTGCACCGGTGGTGGCCTCTTGCGGAGCGAGCCGAGGTCGGCCTGCCGAGGGACGAGGCCTGGGCCGACGCGGTCGGGCGCGTGCGCGCGGGAGCGGCGCTGGCCGTCGACTACGGGCACCTCCGGTCGCGGCGGCCCCGCTTCGGCACGCTGACCGGCTATCTGGGCGGCCGCCAAGTTCCGCCGATCCCGGACGGCAGCCGCGACCTGACCGCGCACGTCGCGATGGACTCGTGCGCGGCGGCGGCCGGAGGTGGCGTGATCACTTCGCAGGCCACCGCGCTCGCGGCCCTCGGCATCTCCGCTTCCGCGCCCGCGTCCGGGCTCGCCGCGACCGATCCCCTGCGCTGGCTCGACGAAGCCGCCCGAGCAGGCCGGATCGCCGAGCTGACCGACCCGATGGGGTTAGGCGGATTCCACTGGCTGCTGCATGGAAGCATGCTCCCGTGAGCAGGCAGGAAACGATCGGGGTGGGCGCGGGCGCGGCCTACCTCGGAGTCGACCGGGTGATCGACCTCGGCCCGCTGCACCCGGCGGCGCACGGCGCGTACCGGCTGCGGCTGCGCCTGGAGGACACGGTCGTGACCGAGGCGGAGCCCCTGGTCGGCCACCTGCACCGGGGCGCGGAGAAGCTCTTCGAGGTCCGCGACTACCGCCAGGCCCTCGCGCTGGCCAACCGCCACGACTGGCTCGCCGCGTTCTGCAACGAGGTCACGCTCGCCCTCGCGGTGGAGCGGATGACCGGAATGGACGTGCCCCCAAGGGCTTTGTGGCTGCGCAGCCTGTTGTGCGAGCTGAACCGCATGCTCGCGCACCTCGCGTTCCTGGCCCCGCTCACCCGCACCCCGGACGGCTCGTCGACGGCGGGCACCACCGCCGCGCAGCAGGGCATGCACGCCGTCCAGTCGGTCATGGAGGAGGCGACCGGCGGGCGAATCCATTTCATGGCAACGAGAATCGGCGGCCTCCGCGAGGACGTGCCCGCAGGCTGGACCGCCAACGTCGCCGCCGCTCTGTCCACTGTGGACCTCGGAGTCATCCGTCAGTCCACTGTGGACGATCCTGGTTTTCGCGCCCGCTACACGGGAATCGGCGTGCTCTCCGGAGACGACGTGCTCGAACTGGGCGTCACCGGCCCGGCCGCGAGGGCGAGCGGCGTGGACATCGACCTCCGCCGCGACGACCCGACCTGCGCCTACGGCGAACTCACCGTCGAGCCCGTGCTCGGCACCACCGGCGACGCCTTGGCCCGCGTCGAGTGCATGGCGGGCGAGATCGCGCAGTCCGTCCGCCTGGCCCGCGAATGCCTCGACCGCCTACCCGGCGGCCCCGTGAACGTGCGCCTGCCCAAGGCGGTCAAGGCTCCCGAGGGCTCGGTCTACACCTGGCTCGAAGCGCCGTTGGGCGTCAGCGGCGTCTACCTGGCCTCGCGCGGCGAGAAGACCCCGTGGCGCCTGAAGCTGCGCACGCCGTCCTTCAACAACGTCCAAGCCCTGGCATCCCTGCTGCCCGGAACACGAGTGGCCGACCTGCCCGCCGTGCTCGGCTCCTTCGCCCTCGTCGTGGGCGACATCGACAAGTGAGCCCTGGTTAGTCGTCGGCGCGGCGGCGGCGTCGGCGCGGGGAGTCGTTCACGCCGTTGGCCGCCAGCAGGTCGCTGACGGAGAGCCCCGCTCCTGAGGAGTGGTTGCCTGCGGCGGGCACGGGCGGCTTGGCTGGCGCGGCGTCGGACAGTTCCGGGTTCCAGGCTCCGGTGGAGTCCCAGGACGGAGCGACCCCCTCGGGGCGACGGCGGCGTCCGGTCGACGACGAGGTGTCCCGGCGCGGCGGCGGGTCGTCCTGCGTGGCCCACTCCGCGTTCACGTCGACCTTCGGCGGCGGAGGCGGCGGGGTCGGGGTCGGCTTGGGGGCCTCGCGCTGGGACTCGGCGAGCTTGTCCATCCAGCTCGGCTCGGAGTCACCCCGGTGCCTGCGGCCGCTGGAGCGCACGGGCTCGACGTACGGCTCAGGCTCGGGTTCAGGCACAGGCGCGGGTTCCGGCTCGGGCTCGGGCAGGGAGAACGGCTCCGCGAGCGAGGACAGCGCCGAAGCCTCGGGCTCGGCACGACGGACTTCGGGCTCCGGACGGCGCGGCGGCTCGGACCTGCGCACGGGTTCCGTCTCGCGCACCTCGGGCTCGGGCTCCGGGAGCGGTGCGGGGCGGCGGGCCTCGGGCTCCGGACGACGCGGTTCGGGCTTGGGCTCAGGAGCGCGCTCCGGCGCACGGTTGACGACCTGCGGCTCACGCACCGGCGGGCGGGTGACAACCTGCGGTTCCGGGCGTTGCGGCTTGGCGGGCGGGGTCGGCGCCACAGCTGGAGCTGGCGCCGGTGCCGGGGCGGGCGCGGGTGCAGGCGTCGGCGCTGGTGTTGGTGCCGGGGCGGGCGCGGCCATGCGGCCGGAGTCACGTGACCCCTGCGGCGGCTGAGCGGGCGCGGCCATCCGACCGGAGTCACGTGGGCGCTGCGGCGGCTGAGCGGGCGTGCGCTCGTGCACCTCGGTGGTCTCCGCCGCGGTGACCGGCGGCGCGGTGACCGGCGGCGCGACGGCGGGCTGCTGGGGACGCGTGACGGGCCACGCCTCAACGACCTCGGGCATCGCCGCAGCGGGCTGCATCTGGTGGTCGCGCCGTTGCGGCATGGACCGGGTCGGCTCAGGACGCTGAGCGGGCTGCGGGCGCTGCGGGCGGGACGGCTCATTGCGCACGGGCTGCGGACGACCGGACTCGACGCGGCGAGCGCTGTCCTTGGCCATCACCTGCGTGTGCGCCGCGTCCGCGCGCACCGGCTGCTGCCGCACCTGCGCCTGGGCGGGCGCGAGCTTGCGGCGGTGCTCCTCGGTGGTCGTGATGATCCGGCTCTCGCGGCTGTCCGCGATGGCCACAAGGCGGGCCTGGTCCAGCGCGCGCATCCGCGTCGCCTCCGCGCGCAGCGCCACCCGCTCCACCAGGACCTCGCCGCCCAGCAGCGCCTCCAGGTTCTCGCGCAGCGTGCGCAGCTCACTGCGGAGGTCGTCCAGCTCGTTGCGGGACTCGTCCTCCAGCTGGCGCCGGGTGTCGGCCTCGACCTCCAGCTCGTACTCGCGGCGGGCGGCGCACTCGCGCTCCAGCTCCAGCTCGTAGACCCGCTGCAGCTCCTCCTCGCGCTCCTCGCGCTCCACGGCCTGGTTGCGGTAGCGGGCCGCGGCGAAGGCGGCGAGCAGGGCCGCCCAGAGCGCGGCGACCACGGCCAGGCGCAGCCAACGGGACGAGTCGCTGAACACCAACACGGCCGCGGCGACCACGGCGAAGGACAGCACTGCCACGACCAACGCCAAGCCCATGCCACGGCCAGTGCTGCGCTCGGACGAGTCGCTGCGGCCGGTCATACGCTCTACGGTACCTGGCGGTTATCCGACCGAGACCTCCTCCGCGGGCTCATTCCCGTCTCGGTGCAGGCACGTTGTGATCCACATCAGATTTTCTGCTCAGCGCCGAAGCCTGGTGATCTTGTCCGATTCGTCCGGGTCCTCGGGGGTCCGGCAGCAGTGCTCCAGCCAGAGCGCGCCCCCGACCAACACCGCCGAGCTGACCAGTCCGACGACCGCCGCGAGCGTGTCCCCCGCCGCCGCTTCAAGATCGGCGAAGCGCGGTGCCACGTAGAGCAGCACGGCACCCCACACCCCGGCCATGATGGCCCCTGCCAGCGAGGACGCCTTCGACAGCGCCACGGCGCGGGCCGCGACGAGCGCCTCGACCGGCACCGTTCCCGGCTTGCGCTGGATGCGCGAGCGGAGGCTGAACCCGAACCACGCCTCGACGCCGCCGAGCACCAGGAAGGTCAGCCCGATGAACGCGGGCAGGCGGGGCAGCGAGTTGTACCCGGCGATCAGCAGCAGGTGGGCCAGCAACGCCGCCACCACCGCCGCGACGGCCAGATCCCGTGGCCTGGTGAATCTCACACTCCCATCCTGACGCCTCCGCCCTTGACAAGACAATTAGCTAATAAGCAAACTGCCTAAGTGACAACGATCGACGTGTTGAAGGCGCTGGCCAACGAGCGGCGGATGCAGATCCTGGACTGGCTCAAGGACCCGACGCGGCACTTCCCGCCCCAGGTGGACGGGGACCTGGAGCGCGACGGCGTGTGCGCGCTCTACATCGCCGAGAAGCTCGGCATGAGCCAGCCGAGCGCGGGCGAGCACCTCAAGGTCCTGGCCGCCGCCGACCTCGTCATCGGCACGCGGATCAAGCAGTGGGTCTTCTACCGGCGCAACGAGGAGCGCATCGAGGAAGTCCGCGAAGCCTTGAAGGACCTGTGATGTACGAGAAGCTCATCGACCTCCTCGACAGTGAGGGCGCCCGCTACCGCGTGCTCGACCACGCACCCGAGGGCCGCACCGACCTCGTCAGCGAACTGCGCGGCAACGCCCTCGCCCAGGCCGCGAAGTGCGTCGTCGTGATGGTCAAGATCGGCAAGAGGACCAGGCGCCACGTGCTCGCCGTGGTGCCCGGTGACCGCAGGGTCGACCTCGCCGGGCTCAGAGACCTGCTCGGCGGCAGCTACGCCGCGTTCGCGTCGCAGGAGGTCGCCGAGGCCCTCGCGGGCAGCGCCAGCGGCACGATCCTGCCCTTCACCTGGCACCCCGACCTCGAACTCATCGTCGACCCCGCGCTGGTCGAGCAGGAGGAGCTGTACTTCAACGCCGCTCGCCTGGACCGCTCGATCGCCTTGTCCACCAACGACTACGTCGCGATCACCCGCCCCAGGGTCGAACGCATCGCCACCGCCGCCGCAGGGAGCACCCCGTGACCGAGTACTCCATCACCACCGAAGCGCGCTTCGCCCACCTTGAGCGCATCGACGTCGGCCTCCTCGCCGCCGCCGTCACCGAGCAGTGGCACAACCAGACGCTGTGCACCGTCAACGACTCCGTCGTCCGGCTCGGCGTGCTCGAAGGCGAGTTCCACTGGCACAAGCACGACAACGAGGACGAGTTCTTCTACGTCGTCGAAGGCAAGCTGATCATCGAGGTCGAGGGCCACCCGGACGCCGAACTCGGCCCCGGCCAGGCCTTCACAGTCCCCAAGAACGTCATGCACCGCCCCGTCGCCCCGACCCGCACCACCGTCCTCATGGTCGAGCCCGGCACCGTCATTCCCACCGGCGACTGACCCGGCACGGCCAGGGTTTGGGCGTCTTCAACGACAGCAAACCCCGCGAGACCGCAGGGTTTGCGGCGGTTAGCGATGATCAACAGAGGGGTTTGCTGGTCTTGAAGACACCCCAACCCCGGCGACACACCGTGGCCGGACTCCTCTGTTCGACCACTTGCGGCGCACTGGCGGCTAGGTGAGGGCCAGGTCGGTTCTGCGGTGGACGCCGTCGGTGGAGAGGCGGGCCAGGAGGTCGCGCACGGAGCCGTGGCCGGGCAGCACGGCGTCGGGCTCGACGTCGAGCCACGGCAGCAGCACGGTGGCGCGGTCGGGCGTTCCGGGGTGTGGCAGCAGGAGGTCGGGGTGGTCGGAGGCGATGCCGTCGACGGCGACCACGTCCACGTCGAGCACCCGCGGCCCCCACCGCACGAGGCGCTCCCGACCGGCCTGCTCCTCCAGGTCCTGACCGCGGCGCAGCCAGTACCACTCGTCGGCGTCCGGGGCCTCGACGACGAGCACGGCGTTGAGGAAGTCCTCCTGCTCGACACCGCCCCACGGAGCCGTCTCGTAGACCGACGACACCGCGACGAGCTCGGGGCGGAACCCGTCGACAGCTGCTTGGAGGAAACCCAATCGGTCCCCCATGTTCGAACCGAGCGACAGCACAGCCCTGCTCATGCCGCCTCCGCGGGGAGAAGTACGTCGGCGGTGCTCATGCCGCCTCCGCTGGGAGAAGTACGTCGGCGGTACTCATGCCGCCTCCGCTGGGAAGAGCACGTCGGCGGTGCTCACTCGGCCGCGCGTCCCTTCCGGCGAGAACGCCGAACGGTCACGGCGACATCGGTGAACTCCAACGGGATCGGCGCGTTGGGCTTGTGGATCGTCACCTCGGCGGCGTGCGCGCGCTCGTCCATCATCACGTCGTCGGCGACGCGGCCGGCGACGGTCTCGATGAGGTCGTAGGGCTTGCCGCCGACGATCTCCGCGGCGCGCTCGGCGAGGACGCCGTAGTGGAGCGTGTGCCGGAGGTCGTCGGTCTCGGCGGCGCGGGCGAGGTCGATCCAGACGGTGATGTCGACGACGAAGTCCTGACCGTCGCGCTTCTCGTGGTCGAAGACGCCGTGGTGGCCGCGCACCCGCAGCCCCGTCAACGTGATCCGGTCCGTCATCGGTCCTCCCAGCCTCGCGCCCACGCGGTCGCCACAGCCACGGCGTCCAGCGACCCAGCGACATCGTGCACCCGCACGCCCCACGCGCCCGAGGAGGCCGCCAGCGCGGTGATCGCGGCGGTGGCGAACTCCCTGCCGTCGGGCGGGCGCGGCGTCCCGTCGGCGTCGGCGAGCAGCGCGCCGAGGAACCGCTTGCGCGAGGCTCCGACGAGCAGCGGGAAGCCCAGCTTCACCAGCTCGTCCAGCCTGCGCAGCAGTTCCCAGTCCTGCCTGCGGCTCTTGGCGAACCCGAGCCCGGGATCGAGCACGATCGCGTCCTCGGCGACCCCGGCGGCGATGGCCACCTCGACCCGCGCGGTCAGCTCGGCGCCCACGTCGGACACGACGTCGGTGTAGCTGGCGAGCAGGTCCATCTCGGTGCTGTGACCGCGCCAGTGCATCAGGATCCACGGGCAGCCGGCCTCGGCCACCACGTGCGCCATCCGCTCGTCGGCCAAGCCGCCGGAGACGTCGTTGACCACGGTGGCACCGGCCTCCAGCGCCGCGACGGCGACTTCACCGCGCATGGTGTCCACACTGGTCCGCACGCCGTGCGCGGTGAGGTCGCGGATCACCGGGACCACGCGGGCGGCCTCGACGGCGGGAGCGACGCGCTGCGCGCCCGGCCGGGTGGACTCACCGCCGACGTCGATCAGGTCGGCGCCGCGGTGGAACATCTCGATGCCGTGCGCGACCGCGTCGTCGTGGTCGAGGTAGCGCCCGCCGTCGGAGAACGAATCGGGCGTGACGTTGAGGATGCCCATCACGGCGCACCGGCCGGTGCTGGGCAGGGCGGGGTGGCCCATCACCGGGCCTTGATCAGCGCGATGGCCTCGGCCCTTGTCGACGCGGAGTCGCGCATCAGCCCGCGCACGGCGGAGGTCGTGGTCAGCGCCCCTGCCTTCTTGATGCCTCTCATGCCCATGCAGAGATGTTCCGCCTGCATCACCACGATCACTCCGCGGGGGCGGAGCTTGCGCACGAGCGCGTCGGCGACCTGCGAGGTCAGCCGCTCCTGCACCTGCGGGCGCCGCGCGTACAGGTCGACCAGCCGCGCGAGCTTGGACAGCCCGGTCACCTGCCCCTGCGCGTTCGGGATGTAGCCGACGTGGGCCACGCCGTGGAAGGGCAGCAGGTGGTGCTCGCAGGTGGAGTACATCGGGATGTCGGTGACCAGGACGAGCTCCTCGTGGCTCTCGTCGAAGGTCTTGTCGAGCACCTCGTCCGGGTCCGTGCGCAGCCCGGCGAACAGTTCCTCGTAGGCCCGCGCGACCCGGGCCGGGGTGTCCCGCAGCCCCTCGCGTGTGGGGTCCTCCCCCACCGCGGCGAGCAGCTCGCGGACAGCGGCCTCGGCGCGCTCCCGGTCGAAGACCAGGTGCCCGCCGAGGCCGGGTGTGCCGTCGGTGTCGTTGCCGTTCAGCGCTTGCCGTCCTGGGGGTCGGCGTCGATCGAGCGCTGCACCTCTTTCTGCGTCTCCGGCTGCTGCTGCTCCGCCGGGCGCTCGGTGCTCGGCTGTTGCTGCCCGCTCCACGCCGCCGACGGGCCGCCGGGGGCGGTCGCCGGGGTCCAGCCGGGAGGCGCCCCGTAGTAGGGCGGTCCGGCCGCGTGCGGCTGGGCGGGAGCGGCCGGGTCGGCGTTCTGCTGCGCCTGCCACGCGGGCGGGTGCGGCTGCTGCGGACCACTGCCGTTCGGGCCGGGCGTCTCCCCGCTGCCGTGCGGCGGGCCGCCTGGCAGGTCGTTGCCGCCGGGGGCGGTGCCGACCGGGGTGGGCTCGGGCTCCTCGACGACCGGGGGCCAGGGCTCGCCGCGCTCGATGGCCAGCTCGCCCTTGGTCTTGATGGGCGGCTTGTCCGAGGGCGTGCGCCCACCGAAGTCGTTGAACGCGGTGATCCTCGGCCGCTTCTCCACCGTGGCGAAGACGCGCTCCAGGTCCTTGCGCTGCAACGTCTCCCGGTCGAGCAGTTCGACGACGAGCGAGTCGAGGACGTCGCGGTACTGGGACAGGATCTCCCACGCCTCGGTGTGCGCGACCTCGATGAGCTTGCGCACCTCCTCGTCGATCTCGTGCGCGACCTCCAGCGAGTAGTCCGGCTGGTGGCCCATCTGCCTGCCGAGGAACGGCTCGCCCTGGTTGGTCCCGTACTTCACGGCGCCGAGCTTGGCGCTCATGCCGTACTCGGTGACCATCGCGCGGGCGATCTTGGTGGCCTGCTCGATGTCGCTGGAGGCGCCGGTGGTGGGCTCGTGGAAGATCAGCTCCTCCGCCGAGCGACCGCCCATCGCGAACACCAGCCTGGCGATCATCTCGGAGCGGGTCATCAGCTCCTTGTCGTCCTCGGGCACCACCAGCGCGTGCCCGCCGGTGCGACCGCGCGGCATGATCGTGACCTTGTAGACCGGCTCCAGGTCGGGCATGGCCCACGCCGCGAGCGCGTGGCCCGCCTCGTGGTAGGCCGCGACCTTCTTCTCCTTCTCGGAGATGAGCCTGCTCTTGCGGGCCGGGCCGCCGACGACGCGGTCGACCGACTCCTCCAGCGCCTCGGCCGTGATGAGCTGGCCGTTGTGCCGCGCGGTGAGCAGCGCGGCCTCGTTGATCACGTTGGCCAGGTCGGCGCCGGAGAACCCGACGGTGCGCTTGGCCAGCGAGTCCAGATCGGCGTCCGGGCCGAGCGGCTTGCCCTTGGAGTGTACCCGCAGGATCGCCTTGCGACCGGAGAGGTCGGGCGCGGCGACGGGGATCTGCCGGTCGAAGCGACCGGGGCGCAGCAGCGCCGGGTCCAGGATGTCCGGCCGGTTGGTCGCGGCGATCAGGATGATCCCGCCGCGCGAGTCGAAGCCGTCCATCTCGACCAGCAGCTGGTTGAGGGTCTGCTCGCGCTCGTCGTGCCCACCGCCGAGGCCGGCGCCGCGGTGGCGGCCGACCGCGTCGATCTCGTCGACGAAGATGATGCACGGGGCGTTCTGCTTCGCCTGCTCGAACAGGTCGCGCACCCGGGAGGCGCCGACACCGACGAACATCTCGACGAAGTCCGAGCCGGAGATCGAGTAGAACGGCACTCCAGCCTCACCGGCGACGGCCCTCGCGAGCAGCGTCTTTCCGGTTCCCGGCGGTCCGTAGAGCAGGACGCCCTTGGGGATCTTGGCGCCGAGCGCCTGGTAGCGGCCGGGGTTCTGGAGGAAGTCCTTGATCTCGTAGAGCTCCTCCACCGCCTCGTTGGCCCCGGCCACGTCGGCGAAGGTGGTCTTCGGCATGTCCTTGGACAACTGCTTGGCCTTGGACTTGCCGAAGTTCAAGACCCGGCTGCCACCGCCCTGCGAGTTGTTCATCATCCACATCAGCAGGACGAGGACGAGGCCGACCGGTATCAGGTAGAGCAGCGCCGTCACCAGCAGCGACTCCTGGGTGACCTCGGTCTTCCAGCCGCCGGACATGTTCTTGGCGTTGGTCAGGGCCTGGACCAGCATCGTGTCCCCGCCGCGCGGGAACTGCGTGATCAGCCGGGTCTTGTTGCCGTCGACCGGGTTGTTCAGATCGAGTTTGAGCCGCTGTTCCTTGTCCTGGAGGATCGCGCTCTTGACGTTGCCGTTGTTGAGCTGTTCCAGGGCGCGGGAGGTGGGCACCTCCTCGTAGCCGCGGGTGTCGTCCAGCAGCACGCTGAAGGCGTAGAACAGCAGGAACGCCGCGAGAATCCAGATCAGCGGGTTCCGAAGCAGGCGCTTGCGGTCCATCAACTTGCGGCCGTCGGGCGGCCTCGCCCCTCCCTGACTTGCATGTCGGGTGACGGGCCGCCGAGTGGGGCACACGGAGTGTCCGGCTTTCGTCCGGCGACCGTCGTCCGACCAGCGTACCGCCCGAGCCGAGTCCCGCTCCGAAGCACGGCGCGGGACGACCCTGGCGAACCGGTCTCCCCAGGCAACGGGCGGGGGCGGCGGAGGGTTCCCGCGGTGGCGCGGTGACACCGGACACGCCCCCACCCGGCGGGTTCGCCCTGGTCACGTGGCGCAATCGTTATTGGCCTTTCCGAGTGAGCAAAGGCGAAGATGCTTCACTCCGACGAGTGAGCGTGGCAGTCTCCGTGCGCGCACAGCCCCGATTGCTCGTGCAAATGACTCACGGCCGAAACCCCTCCCCCGTTGGAAAGCCACAGGACCATGCCTGGCAGACACCACTTGCCCCGTCCCAGCAGTCGGATGAAGCGCGTCGCCCTGCCCCTCGGGGCCCTGCTCGGCGTCGCGGCGGCAGCGGCGACCACCGTCGTGGCGCTGCGGGGCTGGGGCGGCACCTGCACGGGTGAGCTGCCGGTCAACCTCGCGGTCACGGCGAACGCGGAACGCCCGCTGCGCGCCGTGGTCGAGGAACTTCAGGCCACCAGGCCTGCCGTCGACGGCCGCTGCGTGCACGTGAAGGTGTCGGTGAAGGCGGCCTCCGCCGTGGCCACCGAGCTGGTCAACGTGCTCCCCGGCGGCACCCGCACGCCGAACCTGTGGGTGCCCGACTCCGGGCTGTGGCCCGCGCGCGTGCTCCAGCAGGCGAGCAGCGCCAGCGGGCCCGTTCCCGAGCTGGACATCCGGGGTTCGCTGGCCAGCTCCCCGCTGGTGGTCGCCGCCAGCCTGCCGATGGTGGAGAAGCTGGGCGAGTCCACCGGCTGGCGCAAGCTCATCCAGGGCGGGGTGCCCGCGGTGATCGGCGATCCGACCAGCGCCACCGAGGGCCTGGCCACGCTGATGCTGATCCGCTCGCTGCTCGGCAACAACGACGGGACGCCCCGGCCGGAGCTGGTCGAGACGCTGATGAAGGTCGGCCGCAACGCCCTGCCGTCCATGCGCGACGCCTTCGCCAAGGTCGAGCAGGACCCGCTGACCGCACCCGCCTTCAGCACCACCGAGCAGTCGGTGATCGCCCACAACGCCGCAGCGGCGAACCGGGTCTCCGTCCGCTACGCGGAAGAGGGCACGTTGTCCATGGACCACCCGCTGGTCCGCGTGCGCTCACGGGGCGAGCCCGAGGGCTTGGAGAAGGCGTTGGACCTGGTCGAGGAGGCCCTTCGCGCGCCGGCCGCCGCGAAGCGCTTCGGCGACGCGGGGTTCCGCGATCCGCAGGGCGCCGCGGCGGCGGGCTGGGCGGAGCGCGACGGCGTGCGCGGCGCGGCCGCGAAGCTGGTGCCGACGCCGACCCCGGACCAGGCGGCCGAGGTCCTGCGCACCTTCAGCGCGGCGACGCTGGACGCGCGGATGCTCGCGGTGATCGACGTGTCCGGGTCCATGCAGGCCAGGGCGGGCAACGGGCAGACCAGGATGGAGCTGGCCAGGGACGCCGCGCTGACCGCGCTCGGCGTGCTCCCGGACTCCACCCAGCTGGGCCTGTGGATCTTCTCGACGAACCACTCCGGCAGCCAGGACTGGACGCAGCTGGTCGGGCTCGGGCCGCTGATGGAGCGGATGGACGGCGGTACCCGCAGGGACGCGCTGAAGGCCGCCGCGGCGAGCCTGACCGGCCGGACAAGGGGCGCGACCGGGCTCTACGACACGGCGCTGGCAGCGTGGCGGACCGTGCGCGCCGACCACGACCCCACCAAGGTCAACTCGGTGGTGCTGATCACCGACGGGCGCAACGAGGACCAGCAGGGGCTGGACCTGTCCGGGCTGTTGCAAACCCTGCGCGCGGAGGCGAACCCCGCGCAGCCGGTGCCGATCATCCTGATCGGGCTCGGCCCGGAGGTGGACATGGAGGCGTTGCAGCAGATCGGGACGGCAACGGGCGGCAAGGCCTACGCGGCGCGCGAGGCCGGTGACGTCCGGGGCGTGCTGGTGGACGCCGTCATCCAGCGCCGCTGCCGCCCGAACTGCTGACGCTTCAGTTCGAGTAGACCTTGGGGTCGAGCGTGCCGATGTAGGGCAGGTCGCGGTAGCGCTCGGCGTAGTCGAGGCCGTAGCCGACGACGAACTCGTTGGGGATGTCGAAGCCGACGTACTTCACCGGCACGTCCACCTGCACCGCGTCCGGCTTGCGCAGCAGGGAGCAGACCTCCAGCGAGGCGGGCCCGCGCGACTGGAGGTTCTTCAGCAGCCAGGACAGCGTCAGGCCGGAGTCGATGATGTCCTCGACGATCAGCACGTCGCGGCCGGTGATGTCGCGGTCGAGGTCCTTGAGGATGCGCACGACACCGGAGGAGGACGTGGCCGAGCCGTAGGAGCTGACGGCCATGAACTCCAGCTGCACCGGCACGGGCAGCGCGCGGGCGAAGTCGGTCATGAACATCACCGCGCCCTTGAGCACGCCGATGAGCAGCAGGTCGGAACCCTTGCCCTCGGGGTGGTCGTCGGCCACCTGCTTCGCCAGCTCAGCGATCTTGTCCTTGATCTGCTGCTCGGTCACGAGGACGGACGCGATGTCGCCGTCGTACAAGGCCGGACTCCCCTGCTAGCTACGGGTTCAGCCGCTCCGAGCCGGAGCCGCCCAGGTCGAGGTGAAGCCTGCCATGCGCGCGCTCGGCGACCAACCCACCGGGCAGCGCCACACCGCCCTGACCACGCCACTTGCCCACCAGCGCGTCGACGGAGCGCAGGTGCGCGTCGGTGACTTCGGTCACTCCGCCCGCCAGCAGCCAGGCCCTCAGCGCGCGCCGCCGGACGGCCGCGTGGGCCTGCGCCAGCTCGGAGACCTCAAGCTCGCGGCCGTCCTCCGCGCGCAGCAGCAACGCGGCGGCCAGCTCGTCCAGCGCCTCGCCGTCCTCGCGCACCTGCGCCGCCGTGCGGGCGAGCGCCTCGGCGACGCCACCGTGCAACACGTTCTCCAGCAGCGGCAACGCCTCGCGGCGGAGCCGGACCCTGGTGAACGCCGGGTCGAGGTTGTGCGGGTCCTCCCACGGGTCGAGCCCGAGCGCCGCGCACGCGGCCCGCGTGGTGCCCCGGCGCACTCCGAGCAGCGGTCGGCCCCAGGGCGGGTCCAGCGCGCGCATCCCGGCGATCGACCTCGCTCCGGAGCCCCGCCCCAGGCCGAGCAGAACCGTTTCGGCCTGGTCATCGAGGGTGTGTCCGAGCAGCACGACGCAGTCCGGGTCCGGCCGCGCGTCGAGCAGCGCCGCGTAGCGGGCCCGCCGAGCCGCCGCCTCCGGTCCGCCGGGCCCTTCCACGCGCACGGGGAGCACGCGGGCCACGATGCCCAGAGCGGAGAGCTGAGCGGCTGCCTTGGCCGCAACCTCGGCGGAGTCGGCCTGGAGACCGTGGTCGACGACGAAGCCGTGCACCACGACGCCCCGGCGCTGCGCGACGTGCGCGGTGGCCGCGGCGAGCGCCAGCGAGTCCGTGCCGCCGGAGCACGCGACCGCGACGTGCTCGCGCGGCTGGACGGCGTCGAGCAGGCGGCGCACAGCGAAGCGCACTGCGGCTACCGCCGGATCGGGTCCGCCCACGGGTCAGGCGTTCCGGTTCAGCCAGCGCGCCGGGTCGCCGATCTCCGCGCGCGTCGGCAGCGTCTCCGGCGAGGTCCACACGGTGTTGAAGCGCTCCATGCCGACGGCTCCGACGACGTGGTCGACGAAGGCCGAGCCCTGCGCGTACTGCCTGACCTTCGCGTCCACGCCGAGCAGCGCGCGCAGCAGCCGGTCCACGTTGCCGCGCGGACCGCGACGCACGCTGAAGCGCGCGCGGATCGTGCCGACGCTCGGCACGACGGCGGGCCCGACCGCGTCCATCACGTGCTCTGCATGCCCTTCGAGCAGCGTGGACAGCGCGAGAAGCCGGTCGAGCACCACGCGCTGCTCGGGGCTCTGGAGCAGTTCGAGCAGCCCGACGCTGTCCTTGTTGTCCTTCTCCGAGCGCGCGGTCTTCAGCGCTTCGGCCATGCGCGTCAGCACCGTCGCCGTGGACTCGTCCATGATCGACAACAGCTCGCCGACCTGGGACGCGAAGTACTCGCGCAGCCACGGGACGGCGGTGAACTGGAGCCGGTGGGTGGACTCGTGCAGGCACACCCACAGCGCGAAGTCGTCCTCGGGCACGCGCAGCGCCCGCTGCGTCGCCACGACGTTCGGCGCCACCACGAGCAGCCTGCCACCCGGGCCGTCCCCGCCGAACGGGTCGTACTGGCCGAGCACCCGTCCGCCGAGGTAGGCGAGGACCATGCCCGCCTGCACTCCGGCCGTGCGCGCGAGCACGTTGCCGCGCAGGCCGGGGCTGTTCCTCGGCAAGGCGTGATCGGTGAGCGCGGCCAGCCCCGCCGTCGCGGCGCGCACCCAGCCCGCCCTGTCGACCACATCGCCCGGCAACACGGGCAGGCCGTGGCCGAGCCCCGTCAGGTCGCGGACGTGCCGCTCCGCCTCGACGGTCTGCTCGCGCATCCGGCGGACCGCGTCACCGGCCTCCTCCTTCGGGATCACCGGCCCCGCGCTCATGAAGCGCTGAGCGGTGGCAGCGGCGATCCCCCAGTCGATGGGCCCCTGGCCCTCGACCGGCGGCATGTCGGGAGCGGCCGATCCGGCGTTCACCCCACCGACGCTACCTGTGGCCACCCCACCCGGGCATCAGCCAACCGGGCCGTCCGCGATCACGAGTTCGATCAGCGGCAGCCGCAGGAGCGCAGGGCGGAGGCCAGCACGTCCAGCGCGGCGCGCGCGTCGGCGTTGGCCCCGGTCCCGTTGCCCAGGAAAGCGAAGACCAGCAACTTCCCGTCCGAGTCCGTGACGAGCCCGGCGAGGCTGTTGATCCCGTTCAGCGTGCCGGTCTTGGCCCGCACCCAGCCCTTGCCCGCGGTCGCCGAGCCCGAGGCGTAGCGCTCGGCGAGCGTGCCGCTGCCCCCCGCGACCGGCAGGCCGGTCAGCAGCGCGCGCAGCTTGGCGGTCCGCTCGGCGGTCGGGCCGGTGGACGGGGCTGCCGCCGCGGCGAGCACGGAGCCGAGCAGCTTCGGAGTGATCTTGTTCTGCGTGGAGAGGCCGCTGCCGTCGACGAGGGTGCTCCCGGCGAGGTCGAAGCCGTTGCGGGACAGCACGTCGTGCACGGCCTTGGCCCCGCCCGCGAAGGACACCTCGCCACCGGCGGCCTTGGCGACCTGCCTGGCCATGGCCTCGGCGAGGACGTTGTCCGAGGTCAGCAGCAGTGTCTCGACGAGCTGGCGGATCGGCGGCGACTGCACTTCGGCGAGCACGCGGGCGGTGGGCGCGGCCGTGCCGGGGCTCGCGCCGCCGGAGACGCCGAGCCGCTCGGCGAGCTTGCCCGCCGCCGAGCGCGCCGGGGTGGTGGTCCGCGCGGAGTCGCCGTTGGTGATGACGAGCCGCCCGCCGTCGAGCATCACGGGCTCCATCGGCGCGGCGTAGTCATCGCCCTGGCCGTCCATGTCCGGGCCCTGCCAACCGGGCCCCTTGGTGTCGCCGCTGTAGGCGCTGGTGTCGACGAGGACCTTGCGGACCTGCTGGCCGTTGGTGGCCGCCTTGACCTTCGCGACCAGGTCGTCCAGCTTCGCCGCGCCCGGGTAGAACCCCTTGGCACCACCGGAGATCGTCGGGTCGCCGCCGCCGACCAGCACGATCGTGCCGGGCTCCGGTCCCTCGACGACCTTGGTGGTCAGCGTCGCCTGCGGGTCGAGCGCGAGCAGCGCCGCCGCCGACGTGATGATCTTGGCGGTGGAGGCGGGCGTCATCGCGGTGCCCGCGGACTTGTCCCACAGCACGTCACCGCTGGCCGGATCGACGACAGTGCCGCCGAGGGTGCCCAGCACCGACGCACCGGACGGCCCGGCGAGCGCGGACGAGACGCCCTGCTTGGTGGGGCTCGGCCCCTGCGCGCCGAGCGGGCGCAGAGCGGCGCGGACCTGGACGGGCGGAGCCGGGGCGGCGGTGGGGTCGGCGACCATGCCGCCGAGTCCGACCGCGCGCAGCGCCTGCGGCCCGTAGAGCGCTCCGCCGACGCCGAGTCCGGCCACCACGACGAGCGCGGTGAGCACCAGCCCGACGCGGCGCTTCTTCTTCGGCGTCGGGGACTCGGACTCGGCAGCGTCCGCTGTGTCTTCGGTCACGGGCGGCTCGGGCGGAGGGGCTGCCGGAGCGGCCTCCTCGGGCTTGCGCGAGGGCACCGTGGGACCGACCGGGAACACCTGGGGCTGGGGCTTGCCGGGCGGGACCGGACCGACGCGCATCGGCTGCGCGTGCGGCCTCTGCATGCGAACGGTTGCCTGGTCGAGGCCAGGTCCCTGTGGTTGCTGGAGCTTCCGCGTCGGCTCCTCCGGCGCGTCCCCACCCCGTGGCTGTCCAGCGTCGGACACCCGGCCTCCCGTGCGGTGTCGTGTGTGAACACAAGCGGTGAACACAAGCAATGTCACACAGTGGACGCCCCACTCGGATGCGGGTTCGGTGCGACTCTTGGTTCACACTAGACGTGTCTTGACATGGCCGTGCGGCACCGCCCTCGGTCGAACACAGCAGTCACTGCACAGAACAAAGGCGAGCGAGGAAGCGCGTGGAGTTCGACGTCACGATCGAGATCCCCAAGGGCAACCGGAACAAGTACGAGGTGGACCACAAGACCGGTCGCATCCGTCTTGACCGCACCCTGTTCACGGCCACCCAGTACCCGGCCGACTACGGCTTCGTGGACAACACACTGGGCGAGGACGGGGACCCGCTCGACGCGCTCGTGCTCGTCCAGGAGCCGACCTTCCCGGGTTGCCTGATCCGCGCCCGCGCGATCGGCATGTTCCGGATGACCGACGAGAAGGGCGGGGACGACAAGGTCCTCTGCGTCCCGGCGGACGACCCGCGCACCGAGCACCTGCGCGACATCCACCACCTGAGCGAGTTCTACCGCCTGGAGATCCAGCACTTCTTCGAGGTCTACAAGGACCTGGAGCCGGGCAAGAGCGTCGAGGGCGCGACCTGGGTCGGCCGCACCGAGGCCGAGGCCGAGATCAAGCGGTCCTACGACCGCGAGCTGGAGCGGCTGGCCGAGGAAGGCCCGCACGGCGAAGGCCACTGAGCGAACGGGCACTGAGCCTGAACGCACGAAGGGCGCCTCCGGAACTTCCGGGGGCGCCCTTCGCTGTGGTGGGAACTGCCGGTCAGTGCGTCAGTGCGCGGCGGCCGCGCGGGCCTCGGCGGCCCGTGCCTGCATGCCGGACTGCGTGGACAGCGGCTTCTCCTTGAGGAACCAGATCAGGATGAAGGCGCCGACCATGACCAGGCCGCCGACGAGGAACACCGTGTCCATGGCGCTGGAGAAGCCCTCCAGGAACGGACGGGCCAGCCTCGGGTCGAGGTGGTTGAGGAAGGTGGTGTCATCGAGCGAGGGACCGCCGCCCGCCGCACCGTTCTGCATCATGTCCAGCACCGGCCGGTTGGCCGGGTTGGCCAGCACGGTCGGGTCGCTGAGCGCGGCGCGGAAGTCCACCGAGCCCGCCGCCGTCCGGAAGGAGTCGGCGATCCGGTCGCCGACGACGCCGAAGAGCACGGACAGGAAGGCCGCGGCGCCGATGGTGCCGCCCATCTGCCGGAAGAAGGTCGCCGACGCGGTCGCGACGCCCATGTCCGACGGCGGCACGTCGTTCTGCACCGCCAGGACCAGGGTCTGCATGCAGAGGCCGAGGCCCGCGCCCATCAGCACCATCACCGCGGAGGTCAGCCACAGCGGGGTGTCGACGCCGATGTTGCTCCAGACCAGCATCGCCACGATCATCGCCGCGATGCCGATGATCGGGAACACCTTGTAGCGCCCGGTCCGCGCGGTCATCGAGCCGCTGACACCGGAGGCGACCATGATCCCGAAGGTCAGCGGCAGCATCAGCAGACCGGCTTCGGTCGGCGAGGCGCCCTTGACGATCTGCAGGTACAGCGGCAGCGAGAGCAGACCGCCGAACATGCCGACACCGACGATGAAGTTGAGCGCGTTGCCGACGCTGAACACCGAGCTGCGGAACAGCCGCAGCGGCAGCAGCGCCTCGTCGCCCGCGCGCCGCTCGGCGAAGATGAACAGCACGATGCCGATGACCGACAGCGCGATCAGGCTCAGCGAGGTGAACGAGGTCCAGCCCCACTCGCGGCCCTGTTCGGCGACCACGAGCAGCGGCACGAGGCCGAGGGACAGCATCGCCGCGCCGAGGTAGTCCACGCGGTGGTCGACCCGCTTGTGCGGGATGTTGAGCACGCGGCTCACCACGACCAGCGCGATGATGCCGACCGGCAGGTTGATCAGGAAGACCCAGCGCCAGCCGTCGATGCCGACGAAGTCGTTGAGGCCTGCGAAGAAGCCGCCCGCGACCGGGCCGAGCACGCTGGAGGTGCCGAAGACGGCCATGAAGTAGCCCTGGTACCGGCTGCGCTCCCTGGGCGGGACGATGTCCGCCAGGATCGCGAAGGCCAGCGACATCAGGCCACCGGCGCCCAGTCCCTGCACGGCGCGGGCCCCCGCCAGCTCGTACATGTTGGACGAGATGCCGCAGAGCGCGGAGCCGATCAGGAAGATCGAGATCGCCGCGAGGTACATCGGGCGGCGGCCGTAGATGTCGGAGAGCTTGCCGTAGATCGGCGTGGAGATGGTGGCGGTGATCAGGTACGCGGTGGTCGCCCACGCCTGGATGGTCTGACCGTGCAGCTGGTCGGCGATGGTGCGCATCGCGGCCGAGACGATGGTCTGGTCCAGCGCTGCGAGCAGCATGCCGAGCAGGAGCCCGGAGAGCACGACGAGGACCTGCCGATGGCTCAGTCCTCCGTCGGAGTCCGCGGGCGCCGCGGCGGCGCGCGTTGCGGAGTCGGACATCAGTGGTTCCCCTCTTCCGAGCTTCCCTGGCGGTTGAACTCGGCGATAGCGATAGGCATGTAGTCCTCGTAGTCGCCCGCGAAGCGCGAGAGCAGCTCCACGAACAGCCGACGGTCCTCGGCCGCCCAGTCCGCCACCATCCCGGCAATGGCCCCATTGCGGCGGTGGCGGTGCAGTTTAAGCAGCTCAAGGCCCGTGTCGGTGGCCGCGAGCAAAGTTGCCCGCCCATCGACCGGGTCGGCCCTGCGTTCCACGAGGCCGTCCTTGACGAGTTGCGCGACCTGCCGGCTGATGGTGGACGGGTCGGAGTGCACGGCCTCGGCGAGCGCGCTCGACCGGGTCGGCCCCTGTCCGACGAGGGTGGCCAGCAGGATGAAGGAGGACTTGTCCAGCCCACCGTTCCTGGAGGCGTGACCGGCGATGCACGCCTGGACCCGGTTCAGCCGGACCAGTGCCATCCCGAGCTCGTCGGCGATCGCCAGGTCGGCCTCGGTGGGCGCCGCCGTGTCGGTCGCGGAAGGAGTCACGCTTGCCTCGCTTGATTGCATCAGCCAACTAGTTGCTGGGTACAAGCATGCGATGCACCGGGTTCTCTTAGCAACTGAAATATGCTGTGGGAGAACTCTCACGCACCCACGGTCACCGGAGCCTCACTCCTCGCAGCATCGATGACCTGGCTCAACAGCCCTCGCGAGTGGTTCAGCGCGGCGATCTCGCCGTCGATCCGCCGCCGCTGCGCGGCCAGGTCCTCGACCAACCCGGCGCACGGCACGACGCGCGGCCCCTCGATCCGCATGCACGGCAGCATCCTGGCGATGGTCTCCGTGTTGAGCCCGGCGTCGAGCAGCGAACGGATCACGCAGACCGTTCGCACCGCCTCGGCGTCGTACTCGCGGTAACCGTTGCCCTTGCGCACGGCGACCAACAGGCCCTGGCGCTCGTAGTACCGCAGCGAACGCGGGCTGGCCCCCGTGCGCTCGGCCAGCTCTCCGATCAGCACTCCGACCCCAACGACGGCACCCGGCGCGGACATTCCCGAACCGGACCTGGCCAAGCGTTGTTACTCGCGAGTAATGTCCGTGGGCATGAGCGTGGACACCAGCCAGGTCGGCGAAATGATGCGACAGATCGTCCCGTGGGTGCGCACGGTGGGCATCCAGTTCCTGGAGGCGGGACCGGAGAAGGTGGTCGTCGAACTGCCCGATCTCGAGGAGAACCGCAACCACGTCGGCGGGCCGCACGCGGCCATGATGTTCGGCGCCGCCGAGACCGCCTCCGGAGCGCTGGTCGCGGCCGCGTTCATCGAGCAGCTGGCCATCGCGACGCCGCTGCCGACCAAGGGCGAGATCACCTACGCCAAGCTCGCGCGCGGTCGTCTCACCGCGACCGCCGTGCTGGGCAGGCCGGCCGCCGACGCGATCGCGGAGCTGAAGGCGGGCATCCGCCCCGACGTCCCCGTGCACGTGACGATCAACGACGCCGAGGGGCTGGAGACCGGGCGGCTGGACATCGTCTGGACCCTGAAACCGCACTCCAAGGGCTAAACGGGTACTCCACAGCCGTTCGGGCAAACGTCATCTAGTTGGAGGTATACCCCGTTTCTTCTTCACCCCCAGACTGGTTTGCGAGCGGACCGCACCGACCAGTTCTCTGGAGGTGATAACCGTGGTCTACGCGCTGACCTGGATGCCAGGAGTCCTGCGCGAAGCCGGCCTGGACGTGGTGGAGATCGGCGGCTGGCAGAACCGGGGACACGGCAACTTCTCCGATGTCCGGGGTGTGCTCCTGCACCACACCGCCGGACCGGCGAGCGGGAACTTCCCCTCGCAGGGCGTGCTCGTGAACGGCCGTCCGGGCCTGGCCGGGCCCCTGTGCAACCTCGGACTCGGACGGGACGGCACCTGGTTCGTCGTCGCCGCCGGCCTCGCGTACCACGCGGGCGCCGGCTACGCGTCGTGGTGCGGGAGGGACAACGGGAACAACCACCTGATCGGCGTCGAAGCGGAGTCGACAGGTCGCGGCGACTGGACCTCGGCCCAGCACGAGTCGTACCCGCGCGGCGTCGCGGCGCTGCTCGGGCACGTCGGGCTGGGCCCGGACCGAGCGCTGGCACACAAGGAGTGGGCCCCCAACCGCAAGATCGACCCCGCCGGCTGGCCCGGCGACATGGGCGGCTTCCGGGGCTCCGTCGGGGAATGGATGGAGGGTGGCATGCCAAGCCCAGAGGAGATCGCCACGGCGGTGTGGAGCCACATCCTGGCCCAGCCGGACAAGCCGGAGAACAAGCAGGCCGCGTGGGTGTGGCTGACCTACGCCAACGTCGCGGCCTGGATGGCGGCGGACGGCCTGCCGCAACTGCCTGCGGCGGTGTGGAACCAGGTGCTGGACAACCCGGACGACCCGAACATCAAGCACGCCGCGTGGGTGTGGCTGACCTACGCGAACCTCGCGGCGTGGAAGGCGGCGGGCCAGCCGAACCAGCCCTCGGAGATCAAGGACGAGGACATCAACAAACGATTGGCGAGCGCGGCGGCCGACACCGTCCAGCAGCGGCGGGGTGAGCTGACCGATGAGCAGCTCGCGGCGGTGGCGCGGGCAGCGCAGGAGGAGCTAGACCGCCGCAAGGCCGCCTGACACGATCGGCGTCCCGATCCGGACGGCGTCGGCGAACTCGCGCCCGGAGTGACCGGGTGCGCGGAAGCACAGAACGGTGCCGGCGGTGGTGATCGTGACGGTCAGGCCCAGCCAGCCGCCGGTCACCACGCTGGCGATCTGCGGGTAGAACACCGAGACCGCCCAGCCACCGTGCGCGACAGCGACCATGCGCCGCGTCGTGGCCGCGAGGAGCACGTCCCCGATCCCTGGCGACAGCCCCGCGGCCACGGCGCGGATGCGCTCGTCCCGCTCCAGCATGGTTTCCAGGGCGTGGGCCAGTGGCCCGTGCCGCGACCGTCTCCGGCGCGACATGACGGAGAGTGGCTCCGCGAGGTCTGAACGCATGACCGAGGAGTGTTCGCCGTCACACTTTTGGCGGCTATCAGCCATTTGGATGCTTTACCGGTCATGAAGCTGCACCTATCACTCAAGGACGACGTGCCAGTTCTTGGCGCGCGGGTGCAGCACGCGCACCAAACCCTCCCCCTCGGCGTCGAGTTCGCGGCGCGCGGCCTTGGTGATCTTGCCGAACGGCTGGAGCGTCAGCGTGGCCTCGCCGCGCTTGAGCTCGCTCCCCCAGAGCCCTGCCACCAGGCCGTCCACCAGGAACGTCGGCAGCACGCGCAGGTTCGCCTTCATGTAGACGGCCGACCGGTGCTCATCAGGCAGCACGCGCTGCCGTCGTTTCGCTTCGTACGCAAGCAAAACGCTGTCGAAGGGCGCGAGAAACCGCGCCGGAGCAACGGTTTCCGCGTCCGGCCTCGGCGCGTCCGGGAGGTCGTAGAGCGGGCGCCCCGCCTCGTCGGTGAACCGCAGCAGATCTCCTTGCGCTTCAAGCATTTTGCGCACCGGAGGCACCTTCCAGCCCATCCAGTACGCCGTGTCCTCAGCCGTTACTGGCCCGAAAGCCCTTATATGGCAACGCACAACGGCTTCGAGTGCTTCTTCGCCGTCGGGCCCTTCCCCTGGCGGGCACGGCGCGGTGCGGTGCGCCTCCGGCGCCTTCGTCCCCCACTCCCCGCTCGCTGGCCACCGCATGAAGTCACTCGTCGCGCGGAACGGCCGCCACTTGCGATCCCGTTGGAACACATGCTCTTCATCCGCGATCGCCCCCGGATTCGCGCTCACCCAGTCCTCGATGAAGGCACACGACTCCTCCACGGTCCGCGTCACGCCGTCTGTGTACTCGCGCAACGCTTTCCGGAGGTCCTCGCCATTCGACTCCGCTTTGGTCCGCTGCCACGCGTTGAGGCCGCCGTCCTGCACCACCATCGAGTAGTACGGCTGCTCCCGCGCCGTCACCGCGTGCAGCGTCCCGCGCAGGAACTGCCCCGTCACCAGCTCCTGCCGCTCGAACGCGCTGTACAGCTCGTCCGGCTCGAAGTCGTGCATCCGCGTCCACAGCGCGACCGGCAGCGCGCCCCACTGCTGCGCTTGGAGCGCTCCGATCGACTCGACGACGTCCGTCAACGGCGCGCGCCACCGCTCCAACAGCCCCTGGCGCGCCAGGAGCGCGCGATTCTGTTCGACCAACGAGAGCCGTTCACCCATGCTGGGAAAGCTAGCTCCGCCCACCGACACTCGCCGGAGGAACCGCATGCTCGTCGCCGCCGTGAGCCGCAACGCCACCTACTCGTTCAGCAAGCCCAACCACGAGTCGATCACACTGCTCGCCGGGCTCGGTGTCGACGGCGACGCGCACATGGGCGAGACCGTCAAGCACCGTTCGCGCGTCGCCCGCGACCCCAGCCAGCCGAACCTCCGCCAGGTCCACTTCATCCACGCCGAGCTGCACGACGAGCTGGCCGAAGCGGGCTACAGCGTCGGCCCCGGCGAGCTCGGCGAGAACATCACCACGCGCGGCATCGACCTGCTCGGCCTGCCCACCGGCACGCTGCTGCACGTTGGGGCAAACGCGGTGGTGCGCGTGACCGGCCTCCGCAACCCTTGCGTCCAGATCGACCGGTTCCAGAAGGGCGTCCTGCCCGCCGTGCTCGGCCGCGACTCCAACGGCGATGTCGTGCGCAAGGCCGGAATCATGGGCGTCGTGGTGACAGGCGGCGAGGTCCGCCCCGGCGACCAGATCCGGGTCGAGCTCCCCGCTCAGCCCCACGAGCGGTTGGAGCCCGTCTGATGACCTACGCCGATGTCTCGTCGCTGGCTGCCTCGAACGATTTCTCCGGCGTCATCTCCGTCAGCCGCGGCGATTCCGTCGAGTTCGCCGAGGCCTACGGCTTCGCGCACCGCGGCTACGGCATCCCCAACGAACTCGACACCCGCTTCGCGATCGCCAGTGGCACCAAGGGTTTGACCGCGCTGGCCGTGATGAGCCTCGTCGCCGACGGCACGCTCAGCCTTTCCACTACCGCGCGGTCGCTGCTCGGCGACGACCTGCCGCTCATCGACTCCGCCGTGACCGTCGAGCACCTCCTCGCCCACCGCTCCGGCATCGGCGACTACTTCGACGAGGACGCCGGTGGCGACATCAACGACTACGTGCTCCCCGTGCCCGTCCACGCGCTCGCCACCACGTCGGACTTCCTCGCCGTGCTCGACGGCTTCCCCACCAAATTCGCCCCCGGCACCGATTTGTCGTACTGCAACGGCGGCTACGTCGTCCTCGCCCTCATCGCCGAGCGCGCGAGCGGCATTCCCTTCCACGACCTGGTGCTTTCCCGCGTCTGCAAACCAGCGAACATGTCCGACACCGAGTTTCTGCGCTCCGATTCGCTTCCTGGCCGCACGGCTCTCGGCTACCTGGCCGCTACCGGACTGCGCACCAACGTCCACCACCTGCCCGTGCGCGGCAACGGCGATGGCGGCATCTACTCCACCGCCGCCGACTTCCGCGCTTTCTGGCCCGCGTTCTTCTCCGGCCGCATCGTCCCGCCCGCTGTGGTCGCCGAGATGGTCCGCCCCCGCAGCTCCAACTCGTACCTGCGCTGCGGCCTCGGCTTCTGGATGCACCTCACCCGGGACGTTCTCCAGTTGGAGGGCTACGACGCCGGCGTTTCGTTCCGCAGCGCCCACGACCCCGCCACGGGCCTCACCTACACCGTCATCTCCAACACCTCCGACGGCGCTTGGCCCATCGCCCGCGCGCTCAACGAACTCCTGCTTGACCCATCTCCCAGTCGATGAAGGCCCCGATCATCGCCCTCCACACCGCTTCCGCCACCTCAGGCGCCAGCCCTTCCTCCACCGCCCTTTTCCGCGCCAAGGCCACCACCTCTTCCACCCGCCCCGGCGCCCGCACCGCGTGCTCATCGGCCTTGAACACCGCCGCCGCGCGCACAAGCCCTTGACGCTCCGCCAACTTCCCGATCAGCTCCGCGTCCAGCTCATCGATCCGCGCCCTAACCTCAGCCAACGTTTTCGGTTCAGCCATCACGCGATCCTCGCATGCCGTGACGCAATGGATTCGGGACCACGACGGCGAGGTGCTTCGCCACGTAAACCTGCTCGGCCTCATCAAATCTGGCGCACGGCCCGACAGTCGTTCCCGCTCAAACCTGCCGACAGAGGGGTATAGATGGTCACCGTTCGCCCTTGCGAGGAACAAGACATCGCCTTGCTACAAAAGCACATTCCCACGCCAGGCCAACCCGCTCGTCACGCCACGCGGTTCGAACGCCAGCAACTCGGTCAGAGCACATTCCTCATCGCATGGCTCGACGAACGCCCCGTCGGCGCAGGCGAGATCTTCTGGAACGGCTGCGCAGCTCCTGAGATCAACAAGCACTACCCCACCTGCCCAGAACTCAACGGCCTCGACGTCTGGCCGCCCGAACTCCGGTCCCACGGCATCGGCACAACCCTCATCTCCTTCGCCGAAACCCTTGTATGCCAACGCGGCCACCACCAGATCGGCCTAGGCGTGGAAGACGGAAACACCCAAGCCGCCGCCCTCTACCTCCGTCTCGGCTACCAGGAAACCGGCCTCCACTACCTCGACCGCTACCAGTACACCGACGACGACGGAAACCTTTACGACATCGCCGATCCCGCGCGGTTCCTCGTGAAGTCCCTGATGCTGGCATGATTTCCCAGATGACTCACCCTGCTGAGGAGTCCTGGGATCGCGTCGTCACTTGGCTGCACCGCAACGTGCCCGTATCCGCAGCCCACATCGGCCGACCCGCGACCAAGAACGAAATCGCCGTCGTCGAGGCCCTTCTCAACCGAGAGCTACCCGCCGATCTCCTCGCATGGTGGCGCCGATCCTGCGGTGTAACCGACTTCATCAAGGGCCGCCTGATCCCCGGCTTCGCCCCCTTCACGGCAGACGAAGCGATCGAGCACCGCGAGGAAATGCTCGACATCGCTCCTTGCGACGACGCCGCCGAAACCGCAGCCCTCGCAGCCGACCCCGCTGGCTCAGCATGCACCTTCTGGCTCCCAGTGTGGCTCCCCCTCGCGCACAACGGCGGCGGCGACTACCTCTTCGTCGACCTACGCTCCGGCCCTCTCCACGGCTGCGTCATGCAGTGGGAAAAATACGAAGCCGCAGTGTCTGAGCCCAGCTGGCCAAACACCGCAACCATGCTCGCCGAGATCGCCCACTCTCTCGACCACAACACCGACATCACCGGCTACCAACCCGAAGCCCTCGACGACGGCACCCTCGACTGGGTCTGACCGCACGCAACTCTCGGCTCCCGCGTTCCGCAGCCCTTTGAAGCGCAGAACACCGGGAGTTTGCCGGTCTTCAAGACCGCCAAACCCCGCTGTCGATCATCGTTAACCGCCTCAAACCCCGATACGGCCAGGGGTTTGCGGGTCTTGAAGACCAGCGAACCCGACGGCTGGCAGGACACCACCGTCTACCGCTTGACGTTGAGGATCTGCTCAAGCGTCATCGGCCGCAAGAAGATCGCACAGATTGGTCATTTACTTGACCTGAAGAGACGTCGAACGCGATAAGTCTTCGGAACTCAGCGCCAATGCCAGCTAGATTCTACGTAAAATAAGGTTCTCGACGACTCTGTAAGCCATGCTGGATGCGAAGTCTGATCGAAGAGTGGATGTCCAATTCGTCCAGCCGTTCAAGCTGAACCCAGTGGACTTCCTTGGATTCGCTACTGGTGCGGAGGTCACCGCCGACTGGTCGGGCGCGGAAGCAGATCGAAAACTCTTGGCGGACTTCGCCGTCGTCGTAGGCGATGACGTGAGTGGGGTCGGAGTAGAGGCCGATGAGACCGGTAACCTCGACGTGGATGCCGGTCTCCTCCTCTGTTTCGCGGACGGCGGTCTGGGTGAGGGTTTCGCCGGGTTCCTGGCCGCCGCCGGGGAGGCCGTACTTGTCGTTGTCGGTGCGGCGGATCATGAGGATGCGGCCGCGCGAATCTTGGACGAAGACACTGACGGCAGGGCGGATGCTGTTGACCTTCGGGGCGTTGGGGTCGTTGACGTAGTCCACGCGGCCCATGTAGCTCCCTAGAACGTCGCTGGCTTGGACAGTTTCCAGACGTGTTCGAAGCTCTCAGAGTAGGACTCGAACAACTCGCCTGCAGTGAGGCGACGCAGGTGCAAGGCGGGCGCGTGTGCACCTTGAAAGCCATAGATGTGCGTGTTGACGACCATCTCGTCGTCGAAGCGGAAGATCGAGTTGTAGAGCGTGGTCTTGTGGAAGCGCATCTCGATGCCCTCGACGCCTTGCAGGGGGCGGTAGAAGGCCAGGGCGTTGCGGATGCGGGACCCGAGCGTGCCCTTTCCTAGCTGCTCTTCTTCACTGCGGCGGGCAACGTCACGGCTGGCTGGGTCACCGAAGTTCAGGCGGATTCTGGCTCCGGCCTCGGCCTTGCGCACGAGGTCGCGGACGAAGGTCGGGCGCTCGATCAGGAAGATCGCGGCATGGACCAGCACCTCAACGTGCTCAGTGGCGTTGGTGATCAGGTGGTCCCACAGGTCCGCAGGGATGGAGTTGCGGTGCGGGTAGAGCTTGACCAACTCCGACTCGGTGATCCGGGCTTTGCGTTCGGGGACAACGGCATCCGGCCAGAGGTAGGTCTCGGTCTCGCGGACCATCGACGCGATCACGTGGCGATGGCGCGGATAGGGCGTGCGGCCCTTGGTGATCCAGCGTTCGACGGTCTTCTGATCGACCCCGGTTGCCTCGGCGATCTGCTCGTAGCTGAGGCCATTGCGGGCCAGCGCGTCTCGTAGCCGTTCGTTCGCCATGCCCCCTCCGAGGGACGACTAGGACGCGAATGGACGCGAGACGTCTCAAAAAGTCCTACAGCGCGGTGCCGGTGTCTCGGGATTTCGGTTGCTCTGATGACGTGGCGACAGGAGACCGGTGGGATGCAGCGATGAAGGTCGAGACGCTGAGGGAAGCGCACGAAGTCTTGCGGCGTCTGCGGCCTGTGCCGGGCGCACAGCAGCCTGAACTCTGGCGGGAGTTTTACCGGCGTAGCGAGCAGGTCTACGCGCACGTTGCCGACATCGACCGTCGCCACCATCACGAAGCGCTGTACTGGGTCAGCCATGAGCGGCAGAAGGCCGCGGAGTTTGAGGAGGCCCGGACATGAACCAGGGCGCCTCCCGGTGGGAAGCGCCCTGGTCCTCGCTGAGCCGCCTAAGGGAATCGAACCCTTGACCTACGCATTACGAGTGCGTCGCTCTGGCCGACTGAGCTAAGGCGGCGAGGCGTGACAAGTGTAGCGGGCGGACGGCCAGGTTCCGAACAGGTATCCCACAAGGCCCTGAGCTGCGGCAACGAACCAGAGCGTCACCCTTCGGGCACATCGGTCGTTGAGCACGGCGTGGTGCTCTGCGTCACACCAGCCCGCGAGGAGGACACCCGCCGATGCGTGCCCGCCGATTACCTCTGACCGTCGCCCTGCCGACAGCGGCGTTGCTGACAGCGCTCTGCGCGGCGCCGGCGCTCGCGGCCCCGCCGACGACGCCGGTGCCGACACCGGTCGACCCGAGCCAGCCGCCGTTCACGAACCCGAACCCGACGCCGCAACCGGGGCCGATCATCGGGGACGCGGGGGCGGGGCTCGGGCTGGTGCGGGTCTTGCCGGGGTCGGTGCAGACGGACGCGCCGGGGTTGACGGACGAGCAGGAGAAGAAGCTGCCGAAGCAGGCGGCGGGCGAGTTCGGCGTGGGGTTGGCGATCGCGCAGGGGAACTCGCACGCGGTCTACGCGCACGACAGGGCGATCGCGGAGTCCTCGCCGTTCGGGTTCGCCTTGGGTGGCAGGGCGCCGCGGACGCCGGGGGCGTTGGCGCAGACGGCGAGCCCGGACAACGCGAAGCCGACGGTGGGTGGGCTGACGCCGCCCGCGAACCCGTTGCTGAACATCGGCCTGGTGGAGGGCTCGGTGCACGCGCGCTGGGACGACAAGCTCGGGCCGTGCGTGGAGCCGGTGGCGGACGCGAAGACCTCGGTGGCGAGCCTGTCGGCGATCAACACGATCCCTTCCCTGCCAAGGATTTCCGACCTCAGCTCGATCGCGGCGGGCAAGGTGGACCTGATCGAAGCGGTGAAGGGGCTGGCCGCGCCGCTGAGCCAACTGGGCGGACTGCTCACGGCGAACGGCTCGTTGGTGCGGCTGCCGGAGACGATGAGCGCGCAGTCGACGGTGCGGCTGGTGGACGTGCCAGACCACAAGGGCAAAGCGGTGAGCGCGGTCTCGACGGTGCAGCTGGCAAGCATCCAGGTGCTGGCGGGGACACCGCAGGAGATCAGGATCGACGTGGTCAGCAAGCCGACGCTGACGGCGCTGTCCACGGGCGACGCGAAAACGTCGAAGGTGACGTACACGGCGCCGGTGCTGCGGGTGTCGCAGGGCGGAAAGACGCTCGGCACGCTCGACGCGGCGAATCCGAGGCTGGACGTACCGGTCGGGATTCCGTTGCCAGGCCTGGGAAATCTGCCGATCGTCGGTGCTGGCGCACGCAAGCTCGACATCGGTGTGCTGCGCCTGGAAGTGGGGCAGCTCAAGGAAAAGCGCGACGGCAGCTCCGTCGGAGCGGTGGCGAGGCTGATGGACTTGCAGCTGCTGCCAACGGACGCGCTGGCACTGCCGGGACTTCCCGCAGCGCTCGCGCAGGTCGCATTCGGCGAGCAGGTCGCGCGCGCGTCGGCACCGCCAGGAGGCGTGGTGTGCAAGGCGATCACGCCGACCAGCACGCAGGGCGTCGCCTCGCCGGAACCGCAGGGATCGCCGCCCGGCCCCGAGCTGGCGTACACCAGCGCGGCCTACCAAACGGTTCCCCTGTTCTGGACGGGAACGTTCCTGTTGCTGGTCGGCGTGATCATGGTGGCGGCCCTGCCTGACCGCCGCCGTACCTAGAGCCCGATCGCGGCGCCGAGCTCAGCGGGGCGGAACAGCCTCAGCAACGCCTCGACGTAGTAGTAATCGCCGTAGGGCAGCGACACCTCGATGCCGCCCTCAGCACTGCGATGACGAGTTCCTCGCGCAACGATCGCCTCGGCGCGCGAGGACTTCGTCGTGAGACAGGTGTCAGTGATCGCGTTGAGCACGGACACCGCCGTGTCGCGATAGCGGTTGTTGCCGGTGATCTTGGCGAGGTCCAGCAGCGCGCACGCGGTGATGGCCCCCGCCGACGAGTCGCGGATGTCGTGCGGCGCGTAGGGCGAGCGGTAGTCCCAGATAGGCACGGGATCGGTGCGCAGGTACGGCAGGACGTGATCGGCCAACTTCGTTGCCACGTCGAGGAACTCGCGCTGCCCGGTCCGCCGGTAGACGGTGGTGAACCCGTACATCGCCCAGGACTGCCCGCGCGACCAGCACGAGGTCGGGCTGTAGCCCTGCACGGTGTTCGGCCCGATCGGCGCTCCGGTCGCCGGGTCGAAGTCGTAGACGTGCGGTGTGGAGCCGTCTGGGCGCAGGAAGTACTTCGCGGTGGTCCTGGCGTGCTCGACGGCGATCGTGGAGTACTTGGCGTCCCCGGTTTCCTTGCTGGCGAAGAACAACAGGTCCAGGTTCATCATCGTGTCGATGATGACGCGGCCCGCGTTGCCGGGGTCGTTGATGTGCCCCCAGGCGCGGAGGAACTTGCCCTTGGCGTTGTAGCGCCGGATCAGCGAGTCCGACGCCTGGATCGCGCCGTCGCGCCACGCGCGCTCACCGGTGAGCCGGTAGGCGGTGACCCACGACGGGTAGAACAGGAAGCCGAGGTCGTGCGTTCCCAGGTCGGTCCGGCGCGGAGCCAAGCGCTGCGCGGACTCCTCGGCCAGCCGCCGGAACAGCGGGTCCTTGGTCTCCACGTGCGCGAGCCAGAGCAGGCCGGGCCAGAAGCCGCCCACCCAGCCGCCGCCGTCGGTGTAGATCCACTTCTCGAACTTCGTCTCCTCCGGGAACCGGGTGATGCCCGGCGCGACGGCGCGCAGCTTGCGCACCGAGTAGTCGAGGCCGTCTCGCAAAGCCCTCGGCGCGGCCTGGGCGGTCCCACCGGCCAGCGGAAGGCCGAGGGTCGTCGCCGCCGCTGCGGCACCGCCGAGGACCAGCCTCCTGGAAAGCGCTGTCATCACTGCCCTTTCGTCGCGGCGGCGGCTTTGGGGCGGAAATGGGGAGTCGCGAGGCGGCTTCGCACAAGCCTTGTTCCGTCGGGCGGAACGTAGTTCCATGTGCTGCGAACGACATCGTGGCATCGACCGCAGGCGCGCGGAAGGGGCCAACCGGGCTTGAGGCGGAGGTAGCGCATGGCGGTACGGCACGGCCGGACCAGCTTTCCTTTCACACTGGTGAAATCGCCCGCCGAGAACCCGGGAGCGGCGCCAGCTGGAGTCCACAGTGGACGTTGCTGAGCTGTTCTCGCTCCGCGGCCGGACCGCGCTGGTGACCGGCGCCCGCACCGGTATCGGCAGGGCCGTGGCGATCGGGCTCGGAGCGGCGGGGGCGGATGTCGTCCTGCTCGGCCGGACCGACGACCTCGACGAGGTGGATGCCGAGGTCAGGGCGACCGGCGCGGACACGAAGCGCCTGGTGCTCGACCTGAGCGACCCGAGCGCGGTCGGCCCGGCGATCGCCGAACTGCTGGCCGAACGACAGGTCGACGTGCTGGTCAACAACGCCGGGATGATCCACCGCGAGCCCGCCGCCGAACTCGGGCTGGAGCAGTGGCGGCGCGTGCTGTCGGTGAACCTGGACTCGGCGTTCGCGCTCGCCCAGGCCGTGGGCGGGCCGATGCTGGCGCGAGGCAGCGGGAAGATCATCAACATCGCGTCGCTGCTGAGCTTCCAGGGCGGCATCCTGGTCTCCGGCTACACGGCGAGCAAGCACGCGCTGGCCGGGCTGACCAAGGCGCTGTCCAACGAGTGGGCCGAGCGCGGCGTCCAGGTCAACGCCATCGCCCCCGGCTACATCCGCACGAACAACACCGCTCCCCTGCTGGTGGACCCCGTGCGCGAGCCCGCGATCCGCTCCCGCATCCCCGCAGGTCGTTGGGGCGAGCCGCACGACGTCGTCGGCGCGGCGGTGTTCCTGGCGTCCTCGGCGTCGGACTACGTCAACGGGCACACGCTCGTCGTCGACGGCGGCTGGCTCGGCCGCTGAAGCGTCAGCCCCAAGGATCAGCCCCGGTGCAGGGACGTCAGCATGGCCTCGATCGCGATCCGGGGTTTCACGTTCTGCCCCAACGCTTCCCGGCAGTGGATCACCGCTTCGAGTCGGCGGAGCGCTGAGTCAGCGCTCCACTCCGCCGCGGCCGTGCGCACGTCGGCCGCGCGGTCGGGGTGGTTCAGCGTGACCTCGGAGCGCACCGCCGCGGTCAGCACGTCGCGGTAGAACCCGGCGAGATCGATCAGCGCCAGGTCCAGCGCGTCCCGCTGGGTCCGCGTCGCCCGCGACTTCTGCCGCTTCTCCAGGTCCCGCAAGGCAGCCTTGGCCCCGCGCTCGGCCGCCGCGACACCACGCCCGGTGCCGCCGGAGCCCATCGCGGTCTTCAGCGCCTCCTTCTCCGCTTCGTCCCTGGTCTCGCTGAGCGCGCTCGCCTCCGCCTCGGCGGACTTCACCAGGTCATCAGCCTTGGTGAAGACGTCGCCGAGCCTGCGCAGGCCGAGCGGGATGCTCAGCACGGCCTCGCGCCGCGTGCGCGCTTCGGGGTCCGTCGCGAGCCGGTGAGCGCGTCCGATGTGCCCGGCGCTGACCGAAGCCGCCCACGCCGCCATGTCCTCCGGAACACCGTGGTGGTCCTGGAGAACCTGCGCGATCGCCCATGCCGGGGGCGTGCGCAGGCTCAGCGCACGACACCGCGAACGGATCGTCACCGAGATGTCCTCGGGGTGGTCCGACGGCGCGCACAACAGGAACACCGTGCGCTCCGGCGGCTCCTCGATCGCCTTGAGCAGCGCGTTCGAAGCACCCTCGGTGAGCCGGTCGGCATCGGAGATGATCACGACCTGCCAGCGGCCGGTGGTCGGCCTGCGCGCCGCGATCTGCACCAGGGCGCGCATCTCCGCCACCGCGATGGACAGTCCTTCCGGAGCCACAACGCGCACGTCCGGGTGCGTACCGCCGAGCGCCGTGCGGCACGCCTGGCACTCGCCGCAGCCGGGCACATCGCCCCAGCCCGCCGACGAGCACTGGAGGGCCGCCGCGAACGCCTTGGCCGCCGTGGTCCGCCCCGAGCCGGGAGGGCCGGTGAACAGCCACGCGTGCGTCATCGCCCCGGGGGTGACCGGACGTCCTGACACCAGCTCGTCAGCGGCGCGGGCCGCCGCTCCGAGCACGGCCACCGCCTCCGGCTGGCCGACCACCTCGGCCCACACTCCGGTGCTCACGCATTACCCCGCTTCGGAACTCGCCAGGGACCCATCGGTCGGTGGCACCGTAACGCGCCGCGCCGACAGCGCGGGAAGCACCGCCTCCCGCACCCTGAGTGCCACCTCCTCCCGTTCTCCGTCCGCGTCGACGACCACGTAGCGCTCCGGGTCCGCCGCCGCGAGCTCGGTCAGCACGTGCCGCCACGTGTACTCGATCCGCCCGGCCGGCCCGTCCTGGGCGCGGTCGAGCAGCACGGTGACCTCGGGACGCAACCGCCCGGTCGCCCAGTCCACGAGCCCGTCCGGGGACCCTGAACTCGGCTCGCACACCAGGACCACCACCGAACCGGCTTCGAGCGCGGGCACCACCTGCCGCTCCACCACGTCCGCGCGGACCGCGGCGGCCAGCAACGAGTGCGCCCGAAGTCCGGTCAGGCCACCGTGTTCGGCCAGGTCGCGCAGGCGCTCGCCCTCCGAGGCCGGGTCTCCCGCCAGCAGGACCTCGCGTCCACCCTCGCGAAGCCAGTCCACCAGCAGGCGTGCCTGCGCGGCCGTCTCCCCGACGGTATCCCCCTCCACCGACAACAAGAGGCCGCTGCCCGTTCGCGGGGTCCTGACCAGCGCGGACAGCAGGTCGCGGACACCTCCGGAGCGCCTGTCGTCCATCTGCCGGTAGGCGATCGCCCCCGCGAGCGCGGCCACGAGACCGGCGGCGAAGAGCACCGGCCTGGTGGGGTCGATCCGCACCGCGCGGCCCAGAGCCTCGAAGGTGATCGGCGGGACCACCGCGACCAGCAGCGGCACCACCGCCATCGCGCCCATCAGCACGAGCCGGACCAGCGACTGCATGAACGCGACGGTCCTGCCGCGCACGGTGTCCTCCACCTGCGCGCCGATGATCGTCATCCCGGTCAGGAAGGCGACGCCCGCCGACGTGCCGACCAGCGCCACGGTCGCCAGCGCCACCCAGAGGTGCGGGGCGAGCGCCGCCGGGACCATGGCGAGCCCGGCCGCGATGATCGCGGCGCCGAAGAGCCGGTTGTGCGGCATGCGCGCGGCCAGCTTCGGCGCG
This sequence comes from Allokutzneria multivorans, assembly GCF_039537405.1. Taxonomy (NCBI): domain Bacteria; kingdom Bacillati; phylum Actinomycetota; class Actinomycetes; order Pseudonocardiales; family Pseudonocardiaceae; genus Allokutzneria; species Allokutzneria multivorans. The sequence continues at coordinate 564,654 of NZ_BAABAL010000005.1, forward strand.
AACACCATGCCGATGCCGAGCCCGGAGAACACCGACACGAACAGCAGGCCGTAGCTGCCGTCACCGCCGGAGAGGCTCAGCGCGTAGAGCTTCGCGCAGGCGATCACCGCGCCGCCCGCCGCGAACGCCCCGCCGATGCCGATCACCAGGCCGCGCACCAGCGGCGTCCGCCCCACGAACGTCAGACCGCCGCGGACCAGGGCGAACAGGCTCTCCCCCGCCAGTTTCCCGGCATCGTGGGCGCGGCTGGAGATCTCCGGGATGCGCACCGCGACGGTGATCGCGTTGCCGAGGTAGAGGACCGCGTTGAGCAGCAGCGCGACCGCCATCGTGCCCGTCGGGCTGAGCTGGAGGGCCAGCGTCGGACCGATCACGGTCAGCGCGGTGAACAGGCCGGAGGCCGCGACCACGGAGACGCCGTAGGTCATCACCATGTTCAGCTGGTTGGCCGTCTCCACCTGGTCCGGCCTGCGCAGCAGGTTCGGTACGGCGGCGTCCTTGGCGGGCGCCCAGAACAGCGTGACCAGCTCGATCAGGAAGGTCGCGACGAACAGCCACCACAGCGAGCCCACCAGCGGCACGCTCACCAGCAGCACGCAGCGCAGCACGTCGCAGATCGCCATCAGCGCGCGGCGGTCGAACTTGTCCGCGAGCGCGCCCGCGACCGGGGCGAACAGCAGCGCGGGCAGCAGCTTGGTGACCACGACGCCGCCGAGCGCGAAGCCCTGCGCCTGGTAACCGCTGGTCATGTTGGTCGCCAGCGCCGAGAGCGCCAGCAGCGACAGCCAGTCGCCGACGCTGCTCAGCGCGTTGACGGCCCACAGCCTGCGGAACGGCTGGATGGCCAGCACGCTGCGGACCCGGTGAGCGGTCGAGACCGGCGGCGTTCCCGCATCACCCACGTCAGATCACCCGTTCGCATCAGCCGAAGCGGTGCTCAGACTAGGGGAAGAGGTGTTCAGCCACGTTGAGAATGAAGCCAAGGAGCAGGAGTCCGAAAAAGATCATGGCGCTGATGCCGCAGCCCGCGCCGGGCTTGGCCTGCTGCTGGGGCTGGGGTTGGGGCAGCGCGGGAGGCATCGGCTGCATGGGCCGCATCGGCTGCTGGACCGGCGCCTGCCTGCGCTGACGGGGGCGCTGCTTCGGCACGGGAGCCCGCTCAGCCGCGATGACCTGCTCGACGGCGCGCTGGACGGCGTCCGGATCGGGCAGGCCGGGAGGTCGGACCGCGATCTTGGGCTGGTCGACGAAGTCCAGCTCGGCCGGTGCGCTCAACGCGTCCGGGAAGGAGGGCGGGGGCGGCGGGGCCTGGGTGCCGTCCGGGCCGAACAACGCATCAGAGCTCACAGGCCCTCACCTCCTCGGGCGAGTGTCCACCCCCGTCGCCGCGCCCTCAAGCCCGGAAAAACGGACAGAGGGGCCGCAGCGGGCCCCTCTGCACCGGGTGGGTCAGGACTTCGAAGCCGAAGCCTTCTTCGCCGCCGGCTTCTTGGCGGCGGGCTTCTTCTCAGCGGTCGTCGTCTTCTTCTCAGCGGTCTTCTTCGCCGCCGGCTTCTTCGCGGCGGGCTTCTTGGCCGCCGCCTTCTTCTTCGGCGCCGGTCCCTTCGCCCGCTTCTCGGCGAGCAGCTCGGCCGCGCGCTCATCGGTCAGCGTCTCGACGTCATCGCCCTTGCGCAGCGACGCGTTGTACTCGCCGTCGGTGACGTACGGGCCGAAGCGGCCCTCCTTGACGATCATCGGCTTGCCGGAGACCGGGTCGTTGCCCATCTCCTTCAGCGGCGGGGCCGCCGAGGCCTGCCTGCCGCGCTTCTTCGGCTCCGAGTAGATCTTCAGCGCCTCTTCGAGGGTGACGGTGAACATGTCGTCCTCGGTGGCGAGCGAGCGCGAGTCCGTGCCCTTCTTCAGGTACGGGCCGTAGCGGCCGTTCTGCGCGGTGATCTCGTCGCCGCTCTCCGGGTCCTTGCCGACCACCCTGGGCAGCGAGAGCAGCTTGAGCGCGTCGGCGAGCGTCACGGTGTCCAGCGACATGGACTTCAGCAGCGAGCCGGTGCGCGGCTTGACCTTGCCCGCGTCCTCCGGCAGCACCTCGGTGACGTAGGGCCCGAAGCGACCCTCCTTCGCCACGATCTCGTTGCCGCTCGCCGGGTCGGTGCCCAGCGAACGGCCCTCCATCGGGGTCGAGAACAGCTTCTCCGCGATCTCCGAGGTCAGCTCGTCCGGCGGCAGGTCGTCGGGCAGGTTCGCCCGCTGCACGTCGCCATCGGCGCCGCTGTCGCCGTCGCGCTCCAGGTAGGGGCCGTAGCGCCCGACGCGGACCATCACCGTGCGGCCCTTGTCGTCGGCGAACATCGGGATCGAGTTCACCTCGCGGGCGTCGATCTGCTCCACCGACGAGCCGACCAGCTTCTTCAGCCCACCGGCACGGCCGATCGAGCCGTCGGGGCCGACATCGCCGCCGAAGTAGAACCCGGACAGCCAGATCGTGCGCTCCTGACGACCGGCGGCGATGCCGTCCAGCTCGTCCTCCAGCGCGGCGGTGAAGTCGTAGTCGACCAGGCGGCCGAAGTGCCGCTCCAGCAGCCCGACCACAGCGAAGGCCACCCACGAGGGCACCAGCGCGGAGCCCTTCTTCCACACGTAGCCGCGGTCCTGGACGGTGCTGATGATCGAGGCGTAGGTGGAGGGGCGGCCGATGCCCATCTCCTCCATCGTCTTGACCAGGCTCGCCTCGGTCAGCCGCGGCGGCGGGTTGGTGGTGTGGCCGTCCGGGTTCAGCTCGGTCGCGGTGACCGGCTCGTCCTTGGTCAGCCTGGGCAGGCGCGTCTCGGCGTCGTCGGCCTCACCGCCCGCCTCGGAGTCGACGGTCTCGACGTAGGCCTTGAGGAAGCCGGGGAAGGTGATCGTGCGACCGGAGGCGGAGAACGTGCACTCCTCACCGCTCGCGGCGGTGCCGGTGATGCGCACGGTCATGGTGGTGCCCTTGGCGTCGGCCATCTGCGAGGCGATGGTCCGCTGCCAGATCAGCTCGTAGAGCTTGAACTCGTCGGCCTCCAGCTCACGCGCGACCTGGCCGGGGGTGCGGAAGACCTCACCGGCGGGGCGGATGGCCTCGTGCGCCTCCTGGGCGTTCTTGACCTTGCGCGTGTACTGCCTCGGCTTGTCCGAGACGAACTGCGCGCCGTAGAGCTCCGTCGCCTGCGATCGGGCAGCGGTGATCGCGGTCTCCGACAGCGTGGTGCTGTCGGTACGCATGTAGGTGATGTAGCCGTTCTCGTAGAGCCTTTGCGCGGTGCGCATGGCCCGATCAGCGGTGAACCGCAGCTTGCGCCCGGCCTCCTGCTGAAGTGTCGAGGTCATGAAGGGCGCGTACGGCTTCCGCGTGTACGGCTTCTCCTCGACGCTGCTCACGGCCATTGCCGCGTTGGCAAGCCCGGTGGCCAGGCGGCGCGCCTCGGCCTCGTCCAGCGTGCGCACCTCGGAGGTCGCGCGGAGGTTGCCGTCCGGCCCGAAGTCGCGGCCGGTCGCAAGGCGCGTGCCGTCGACGGAGATCAGCCGGGTGCCGAAGGAGCGCGGGTTCGCCGAGTCGCCGTCGGTCTTCTGGGTCTCCATGACGGCGGAGATGTCCCAGTACGAGGCGGGCACGAAGCGGATGCGCTCGCGCTCGCGCTCGACGACGATCCTGGTCGCCACCGACTGCACGCGGCCCGCCGAGAGCTTCGGCATGACCTTCTTCCACAGCACGGGACTGACCTCGTAGCCGTAGAGGCGGTCGAGGATGCGGCGGGTCTCCTGCGCGTCGACCAGGTGCTGGTCGAGGTCGCGGGGGTTCTCGGCGGCGGCGCGGATCGCGGGCTCGGTGATCTCGTGGAAGACCATCCGCCGCACCGGGACCTTGGGCTTGAGGGTCTGCATCAGGTGCCACGCGATGGCCTCGCCCTCGCGGTCACCGTCTGTCGCGAGGTAGAGCTCGTCGACGCTCTTCAGCGCCTCCTTGAGCTCGGTGACCGTGGACTTCTTGTCCGGGGTGACGATGTAGAGGGGCTCGAAGTCGTTCTCGACGTCCACGCCGAGCCGGGCCCACGCCTCGCCCTTGTACTTGGCCGGTACGTCGGCCGCGCCCCTCGGCAGGTCGCGGATGTGCCCTCGCGAGGACTCCACCACGAAGTTCCTGCCCAGGTAGGAGGCGATCTTGCGCGCCTTCGCCGGTGACTCGACGATCACCAGGCGACGCGTGCCCGAACCGCCGTCACCGCCGTCCTTCTTCGCCCGTGTCGACCCTGCCACGCTTATACCGCTCTCTCGTCCCTGTAGTACGTCCCGGTTCGCAAGTGTGCACCGAGCGCGGTCACCCTCGGTGTTGCGGGTGAGCTGACAGAGTGGCACACCCGCGTGCCGCCTCCGTCGCGCTTACCCTGCGAACGCATTCTCCGAACACTGGATTCCCAGGTCAGTCGCCCGGTCGAGCAGGCCATTCCGCTGCGGCGGCCCCCGAGGGGACCGGCCCCACCAGCTCGGCGAGCCGCGCGAGTCGCCTCCGTCCGGTGACCCGCAGCGCCGGTTCGCCGTCACTGGCGGCGATCACCGTCGCCGCAAGACCGGCCGCGGTCAAGACCCCCAGCAGTGGATCATGGGTCTCCGGCGCGTCCGGGTCCAGCCCCAGCGCGTAGGCCGGGCCCTGCCAGCGCCCGGCGGCCAGCGCCCACACCCGCAGCGCCCGCCCGTCGAGGGTGAAGCTAGCCGGGACCCGCTTGGCCCCGCCACGCGACCACGCCTCGGCCAGCCCGGTGAGATCGGTCCGGAACGGGCTGCCGAGCACCGTTCGCCCCCGCTCCGACCAGCCAAGACGGGTCCGCACGCCGAGTTCCGCGCACGCCGTTGCCAGCGCGTGCGCCCGCCAGCGCTCAGCCAGCTCGACCGACACGCTCGCCGCGGTGCCCCGCCCGAACCCGGTGAGCCGTCCGTGGGCGCACAGCAGCCCGGCCAGGTCGCCCAGTGCGGGCGGCGCGGCCTCGGCCGAGTAGAAGGACAGCTGCCCCACGCGGGCAGCGTAGAACAGGTGTTCGAACGCGAGGGACCTCGGTCACGCACAGCGAGGAGCCGAATTCCCTCTTCCGGATGACGACGTGCGAGCTACGCCGGTTGAGCCCTCACAGGGTGCTCTGGCCGGTCAGCGCCCCCCGGAGGTCCCGGCAGGACGCGTGCGCGGCCATCGCCTGCTTGATCTCGGCGTTGTTCTCCAGCTCCGCGAGCACCTTGGGCTCACCCTGCGCGGCGGGGTTGCCCTCGCCGCTGAGCGCCCGCATGACCGACTCGGTGAAGTTCGCGGCGGCCGGGTCGATCGCCTCGGTGTCCCTGCGCGAGGTCTCGAAGACACCGATCTGACCGGAGAAGTCGGTGAGCAGCAGCTGCTGGACGCGCTCGCCGTCCGCGACGTCCGGCGCACCGCCGTCCGCCAGCTTCTTCTTGATCTCCGAGGTGCGCTTGATGGCCGCGTTGAGCAGGTCCAACGCCGCGCGCTTGGCCCGCTCGGTCGAGCCGTGCGCGGTCGGGTCGTAGTCGATGAAGGTCGCGATGGTCTTGAGCGTGTCGACGAATCCGGTGCAGGTGGAGGCGGCCCAGCTGCTCACCGGGGCCTTGCGGACGCTGACGGTCGTGGCGTCGGCGGGACGGTCCCCCGCGGCCGCTTCGACGCCACCGCGCGCACAGCCCACGACCGCGGCGAGCACGCCCGCCGCGACTGTTGTCACCACCAGAAGCTTGCGATCCACCTGACTACCCCCAGCGCTTCAGTGCCTCAGACAGCATTGATCTTCAGCAACCGATCCGGAAGTTACCGGCACCCACTGACACTCTCATGGCGGGGTACCCCCGGACGAGTTACTAAATTCAGGTCTGCGCCCAACAACAACTCGGCCCACCCCGGGAGTGTTCCCAGGATGGGCCGAGTGATGCCGCGAGGATCAGGCGGTCGTGCTCGCCGCGTCCTCCGAGGCCTTGTCGTCCGCGATGGCGGTCGGGCGGCGCTTGGAGACCAGCACCGCACCGACGATCACCACGATCGCCACGATGGCGATCGCCGCGCGGATGCCGGGCGAGGCGCTCTCGCCGATGCTCAGGGTCACGATGGCCGGCGCGATGAGCACGGCGACCAGGTTCATGACCTTGATCAGCGGGTTGATGGCCGGACCGGCGGTGTCCTTGAACGGGTCACCGACGGTGTCGCCGATGACGGTCGCGGCGTGGGCCTCGGAGCCCTTGCCACCGTGGTTGCCGTCCTCGACCAGCTTCTTCGCGTTGTCCCACGCACCACCGGAGTTGGCGAGGAAGACCGCCATCAGGGTGCCGGTGGCGATGGCGCCGGCCAGGTAACCGGCCAGCGGGCCGACACCGAGGCCGAAGCCCACCGCGATCGGGGCGAGGACCGCCAGCAGGCCGGGGGTGGCCAGCTCGCGCAGCGAGTCCTTGGTGCAGATGTCCACGACCCGGCCGTACTCCGGCTTGGTGGTGCCGTCCATGATCCCGGGGTTCTCCCGGAACTGGCGCCGGACCTCGAACACGATCGCGCCAGCGGCCCTGGTCACCGCGTTGACGGCGAGACCGGAGAACATGAACACGACCGCGGCACCGATGATCAGACCGACCAGCAGGTTGGGCTGGACGATGTTGTAGCCGAAGGCAAGGCCCAGGTCCTGCGCGACGCCACCGAGCGCCTTGGTGATCGCGTCGGTGTAGGAGCCGAAGAGCGCGGTCGCCGCGAGCACGGCGGTCGCGATCGCGATGCCCTTGGTGATCGCCTTGGTGGTGTTGCCCACCGCGTCGAGCTCGGTGAGGATCTTCGCGCCCTCGCCCTCGACGTCTCCGGACATCTCCGCGATGCCCTGCGCGTTGTCGCTGACCGGACCGAAGGTGTCCATCGCCACGATGACGCCGACCGTGGTCAGCAGGCCGCAGCCGGCGAGCGCGATGGCGAACAGCGAGATGATGACCGAGCCGGAGAGCAGGAACGCGCCGTACACCGCGGCGCCGATGACCAGCGCCGTGTAGACGGCCGACTCGAAACCGACCGAGATGCCGGAGAGCACGACGGTGGCCGCGCCGGTCAGCGAGGTCTTGCCGACGTCCTTGACCGGGCGGTAGTCGGTGCCGGTGAAGTAACCGGTCAGCCACAGGATCACACCGGCGAGCACGATGCCGATGATCACCGCGACGGCGGCGATCATGGCGGGGCTGCCCTCTTCCGCCGCCACCTCGGGAGCCAGGCCGGTCAGGCCCGCGAACGTGCTCGGCAGGTAGGCGAAGGCCGCGATGGTGCACAGGACGGCGGAGATGATCGCCGAGATGTAGAAGGAGCGGTTGATCGCGGTCAGCCCGCTCTCACCGGCCTTGGTCCTGGTGATGTAGACGCCGAGCACCGCGGTCACCACACCGATCGCCGGAACGATCAGCGGGAACAGCAGGCCCTGGGTGCCGAACGCGGCGGTGCCGAGGATCAGGGCGGCGACCAGCGTGACGGCGTAGGACTCGAAGAGGTCGGCGGCCATGCCCGCGCAGTCACCCACGTTGTCACCGACGTTGTCGGCGATGGTCGCGGCGTTGCGGGGGTCGTCCTCGGGGATGCCCTGCTCGACCTTGCCGACCAGGTCGGCGCCGACGTCGGCGGCCTTGGTGAAGATGCCGCCACCGACACGCATGAACATCGCGAGCAGCGCGGCACCGAACCCGAAGCCCTCCAACACCTTCGGGGCGGCACCGGCGTAGGTGAGCACGACGATCGCGGCACCGAACAGGCCGAGGCCGACGGTCATCATGCCGACGACGCCACCGGTGCGGAAGGCCACGCGGGCCGCCTTCTCCCGGCCGCCCTCACCCTCGTTGGCCGCGGCGGCGACCCGGACGTTGGCCCTGGTCGAGAGCCACATGCCGAGGTAGCCGATGGCCGCGGAGAACACGGCGCCCACGATGAAGAACAGGGAGCGACCGATCCTCTCGGACCAGTCTTCCGCGGGCAGCGCGAACAGCAGCACGAACACGATCACGACGAAGATGCCGAGCGTGCGGAACTGGCGGTTCAGGTACGCGGCCGCACCCTCCTGCACCGCCTTGGCGATCTCCTGCATCTTCTCGGTGCCCTGGCCGGCCGCCAGGACCTCCCTGAGCAGGACGTACCCAATGCCGAGCGCGGCAAGAGCGACAACGGCGACGATCGCGACGAGGCCGCGATCACCTCCGCTGAGCTCGATGCCCTGCGCCCACGTGCTTTGGGCGAGGTTGAGGCGGGACATCCGTCCTCCTGGTCTGTCGCGGTTATGCCACGCCAGGAGCCACCAGCTGCGTCAGCTCCGACGCGGAAAAGGCACGTGCACCGCCGGGACGGCGCGGTCCCGGCGATGCAACGGAGGCGGAGTCTATTGCCAACGTCACAGGCGCCTTCACGCCGTCCCTACACGGGCACTCTCCGTGATCGTTTCGACCGCGCTGATCATGGGTTTCGAGGCTGTCGGTGCCTGCTGTCAGACTCCGGGACGTGCGAGGGCGGACGGAAGGGCGACGGGAGACTGCGGGCGGTGCGGCGCATCGGCGCCCGCGCGGCCGTGACCTGCTGGAGCAGGTGGTCGCGGGCACCGGTCCTGAGGAGGATCCGCTGACCCACGTCGCCACCGTCGCGGCCCGGTCGGCGGTCTTCGCGGACTGGCCGGACTGGGCTCCTGGCGCGCTGGTGGACGCATTGCGCGAAGACGGAGTGCGACGGCCGTGGCGGCACCAGGTCGACGCGGCCGAATTGGCGCGCGCGGGCCGGAACGTGGTAGTTGCGACCGGCACCGCGTCGGGCAAATCGCTGGCCTACCAGTTACCCGTGCTGGCGGCGCTGACCGAGGACGAGCGGGCGCGGGCGCTCTACCTCGCGCCGACCAAGGCGCTGGGTGCCGACCAGCTGCGCTCGGTCAACGGCTTCGGGCTCGCCGGGATCAGGGCCGCGTCCTTCGACGGGGACACACCTCGGGTGGAGCGGGACTGGGTGCGGGCGCACTCGCGATGGATCTTCACCAACCCCGACATGCTGCACAGGGGGATCCTGCCCGCCCACGCCCGCTGGTCGGGCTTCTTCCGCAGGCTGACGCACGTGGTGATCGACGAGTGCCACGCCTATCGCGGGGTGTTCGGCTCGCACGTCGCCCTGCTGCTGCGGCGGCTGCGCCGGATCGCCCGCAGGTACGGCTCCGACCCGGTGTTCGTGCTCGCGTCGGCGACCGCGGCCAGCCCCGCCGAGTCCGCATCGCTGCTGACCGGGGCGGAGTGCCACGCGGTCACCGAGGACGGTTCGCCGAGCGGCGGGCGCACGATCGCGCTGTGGGAACCGCCGCTGCTGGAGGACCTGACCGGCGAGAACGGCGCACCCCTCCGGCGCTCCGCCGGGGCCGAGGCCGCGCGCGTGCTCGCCGACCTGGTGCTCCAAGGCGCGCGCACGCTGGCCTTCGTCCGATCGCGGCGCGGGGTGGAGCTGGCATCGCTCGGCGCCCGCCGCGCCCTCGCCGACGTCGATCCGGAGCTCGCGCGGTTCGTGGACTCCTACCGCGGCGGTTACCTGCCGGAGGAGCGGCGCGCGTTGGAGCGGGCCCTGCTCGACGGGCGGCTGCTCGGCCTGGCCACCACCAGCGCGCTCGAACTGGGCGTCGACATCTCCGGTCTGGACGCGGTGCTCGTGGCGGGCTGGCCGGGAACGCTGTCCTCGTTCTGGCAGCAGGCGGGCCGTGCCGGGCGGGACGGTGACGAGGCACTGGTCATCTTCATCGCCAGGGACGACCCGCTGGACACCTACCTGGTGCACCACCCCGCCGCGCTGCTGAGCCGTCCGGTCGAGGCAACGGTGCTGGACCCGGCCAACCCCTATGTGCTTGCGCCGCAACTGGTCTGCGCCGCGGCGGAGCTGCCGCTGACCGAGGATTGCGTTGCCGGGTTCGGTCCCGCCGCACGTCCGGTGCTGGACGGGCTGGTCGCCGACGGAGTGCTGCGGCGGCGGCCGACCGGGTGGTTCTGGACCGACCGGGAGAGCCCGCACGCGACTGTCGACATCAGGGGCTCCGGCGGCGAGCAGATCGCGGTCGTCGAGGGCGAGTCCGGCAGGCTGCTCGGCACGGTCGACCCGGATTCCGCTTGCGCCACAGTGCATCCGGGCGCGGTGTACCTGCACCGGGGTGAGTCCTACGTGGTCGACGAGCTGGACCTGGACGGCGGTCTCGCGCTCGTGCACGCGGAGGACCCGGAGTGGACGACCTCACCGAGGACGGTCGTGGACATCTCCGTGGTGCGCACCGAGGAGGAACGTCGCTATTCAGGTGGGGTGTCGGTCTGCCTCGGTGAGGTGGAGGTGACCTCGGAGGTGGTGGGCTTCCTGAGGAAGCTGCCCTCCGGCCGGGTCCTCGACCAGGTTCCGCTCGACCTGCCCGCGCAGACCCTGACCACGCGGGCTGTCTGGTACACGCTGTCGGAGGAGCTTCTGCGCGGTAGCGCGCCGGGGGGCGCCGGTCTGGAACCGGCGCGCACCCCCGGCGCGCTACACGCTGCCGAGCACGCGGCGATCGGCCTGCTACCGCTGTTTGCGACCTGCGACCGTTGGGACATCGGCGGGGTGTCCACCGCTTCGCACGCTGACACCGGGGAGGCGACGGTGTTCGTGCACGATGGGCATCCGGGGGGAGCCGGCTTTGCCGATCGCGGCCATGCCGCGATTGTCCCTTGGCTAGCAGCTACGCGGGAGGCGATCGTTTCCTGCGAGTGCCCGGCGGGGTGCCCGTCCTGCGTTCAGTCGCCAAAGTGCGGGAATGGCAACGAACCGCTGGACAAGGCGGGAGCGGTCGCCGTGCTCGATGCGGTACTCGCCGTCGTGGGGTCGAGTCGCGTCGAACGGGCGGACCGTTCTCCCTCTAGCGCTCCGCGGTAACCAGCCGCGCAGCGTTGTCGACGACGTCGGAGCGCAGAGCCAGGGACAGAGCGTCCTGAACGATCTCCGAGCTCGGCAGGTTCCAGCCGCAGAGCTGCGGCTTGACCCGCCAGTGCGCGACGCCGTGCTGGAAAGGCGAAGGCGGGAGCGGGATGTAGCTGTCCTTGCCGTGCAGGACGATCCCCTCCTGGTCTGCCAGCTCCTCGCGGAGCGGGGCACCGGTGTCGGTGAGGAAGAGCCAGCGGCCGGAAGGGGTGGCCGCGATGGGGACGATGACACCGGCGGCGCGAAGCTCGATGGCGGCGCGGCGACCGAGCTCCGCGTCCACCTCGATCGCGTCGAGGACGGTGCCGGTGGCGACGAGCAGCGAGTAGGGGCGGCCGCTCCACCAGGTGGCGACCTGGTCGGGCTGGGTGCCGACGCGGTCGGCCCAGTCCTGGTGCACGGGAACGGGACCGTCGGTCTGGATGCCGTCCCGGCCCGCCCATCCGGCGGCGGTCGGGTAGGTGCCCGGCAGGACCGGCCAGCCGCGCCAGGCGAGGCCGATGGCCTCAGCGCGCAGCTCGATCCGGAATGCTCCGCGCCAGCTGTCCGACCAATCCATTTTCTGCCTCCAACAGTGCTTCTCGCTTCCAGTAAAACCAAACGGCACAACAGCCACCTTGCGTAACCCCCCGTCGACAACCGGTAGCTACGGCACGGCGAATGAGACGTGGATCGCAGGCGGAACGAACTCCGGGGACCATTCGACTGCGACGGCCGACACCCTCTCTCCGGGGGTAATGCCGATCACAGTGGATCTCTCTGCCGCTCGCCGTCGCTCACCGACCGCTCATCGCAGTCGCCACGGGATGATCACTCCGCCGGACCGGCCCTGGCCCGTGCGACGACCGGTACGACGAACGGCAGGGGACCGTTCGGCACCGCTCGAACCTCGACGAGGGCGTCCCACCCGTCGAGCCGGCAGGAGGTCACCACGACCGCCATCCGGGCTCCGACCCGCTCCGCCGCGCGGCACGGGGCGACGGTCCCGGCGAGCGCCTGCCCAGCCGCCGCGAGCGCCGCGAGATCGGCCGCCGCTTCGGCCCGGTGCCGCTGGACCTGAGCCGAGCCGAGCCCGATCAGCAGCGCCAGCACGGAGACCAGCCCGGCGATCCCCACCGCCGCGAGCACGGTCACAGACCCGCGATCGGCGCCGTCTGCGCTGCTCAATGGCCTGTTCAGGGTTCGCCGACCCCGGGTTCGAGCAGTGCGAACGCGCTCCCGCGCAGCCGCAGGCCGGGCAGCAGGCGCCCGAGTGCGGCCACCTCCACATCGACGGAGACGCTGTCGCCGTCCCGCCGAACGGTCAGCACGGCACCGCTCGGAGCGATCTTGCTGAGCGCTTCCGCCGAGCCGCCGTGATCGCCACGGGAGAGCAGTCGGGCGACCTCGCGGGCCGCGTCGACGCACCGGATCTGGTCGACGGCGGCCCGCAGCCCGGTCAGCGAGAGGCCGAGCACGAGCACGAGCGCGGCCACCGCGACGGCGGCCTCCACGGTCACCGCGCCGCGGTCGCCCGCCACTAGAAAGCGACGTCGAGGGCACGCCGGACCAACCCCTCCAGTGCCGCCGTCACCGGCTCGCCGGTGACCACCGCGTAGAGGATGCCCGCCAATGCGGCGGCGGCAATGGTGACGATCGCGTATTCCGAGCTGGCCATCCCGGTGTCGGAGTCGACGAGTCCGACAAGGAGGGACCTCGATGGCGAAAAGATTTTCCCTTGCACGTTCAACCGACCTCTTCCGGGGACTCGGCGAGTTCTCCATGTATTTCCTGTCCACTTCGGACATTTCGCATATCGGCGTTACCAGGTGGTCAGCAGCCCGTTCGCCAGCCCCACGACCACGGGGGCGACGCCCAGGCAGAGGAAGGCGGGCAGGAAGCACGCACCCAGCGGCGCGGAGATCAGGACCGCTGCCCGCTGCGCGAGCGATTCGGCCCGTTCGGTTGCGGTGGCACGGAGCGCCACGGCCAGCTCGTGAACGAGATGGGCGAGCGCGGCACCCGACCGGGCCGTTCCCCGCGCCGCCCTGGCTAATCGAGTGGTCTCGGGGAGGTCAGCCGCGGATCGCCACGCGACGGCGGGATCCGCGCCCAGCGCGAGCAGATCAGCGGCTTCCACCAACGCGGCTCGTGTTCGCCCGGAAAGCCGTTCTGCGGCAACGCGCACGGCAACGGGCACCGGCATGCCGGACTTCAGGCAGGCGGCGAGCATGTCCCACGCTGCGGCGAGCACCAACGGATCGGCCTCAGATGGCGTCACCGGTCTGCTGAGCCACCAACGCGCGCCATACCAAGCCACGGCCGCGACAACGGGACCCAGCAAGACGGAGCCTGGCGCGAACGCGATGAAACAGCCGCCGACGCTGAGCCCGACGACGACGGCCAACCACCGCCGCCGAAGAGCAGCTCGAGCATCGGCGTCGTGTTCCGCGCGTGGTTGCCCCTGCAGAGCGCTAAGCCTTCGCCGTGTGCTGGGCGAACCGGGCGCGACAACCAATGCCGTCGCCAACACGAGTGCCGCCAGGGCCTGTGCCGTCATGAGGTCACCACCCGCGAAACCAAACGCGCACTCCACGTCACACCCGCGCACATCAGCGCGGAGCCGATCACCAGCAGCACTTGGCCAACTCCAGTCCGCACGAGCACAGCGAGCGGGGCAGCTCCCATCGCCTCACCGAGAAGCAGACCCAAGACGGGCAAGCACGCCAGCACCGAGGCCGTGGCGCGCGGACCGGCCATGCGTGCCTCGACCTGGTGCGCGAAGCGGACCCGCTGGCTCAAGTCGCGGTACAACGCCTCCACCAATTCCGCCAGGGGCACACCGTGGTTCTCCGCCGTGCTCCACGCCTCGCCGAACTGCTTCAGTACTGGCCCGCGCAAGGGGTCCTCCAGCGCGAGGCGGTCGACGGCCGCGCGCACATCCCCACCGAGCCGAGCCGTGGAAGCTATGGCCTGCAAGGCTTTCTGAGCCTCGGGATCCACATCCGCCGCGACGTCGGCGACCGCGCTCGCGGGATGCGCACCCGAACGCAACTCTCCGACGACGAGTTCGAGCGCCTCCGCCAGACCGCACGCAGCGGCTCGCTGGCGGCGCTCGAACCGGTGCCGCCGCAGTTGCCGAACGCCGGTCCACGCCAAGGCCGCGACCGCGATTCCCCCGCCCACTCCGGCGAGCAGAACCCGCACGCGCCAGTGACCGGAACGAGCAGCGCCGTGCTCGGTCGGAGCCGCAACCGTCGGGAACGCGGTGGCACCCCGAACAGCGCGGCAAGCCTGGGTCTTGCAGAAGCGTTGGGCCACAACATGATTCCTAGTGCGAGGAGGAGAGCGGCACCGGCCACGGCGGGTTCACCTCCCTCGCCCTGAGGAGATCGGCGAGCAGGGACTGCCCGCAGGACCACCCGCCGCCGTGCTGCCAGGCAGGCACGAACCTGGCCCGCTCGTCGATGCGAGCGAGGGTGCCAACAGCCGCCAGACGACGCCGTCCGTCCGGTTCGCGCTTCATGTGCAGCACCACTTGGACAGCCGCGCTGAGCTGACTGTGCAAGGCGTCACGGGACAGCCCGCCGAGCGCGGCCAGCGCTTCCAGTCGCGCCGGGACCTCCGCCGGAGAGTTCGCGTGCACGGTGCCCGCCCCGCCGTCGTGACCAGTGTTCAGCGCCGCGAGCAGTTCGCACACCTCCGCACCACGCACCTCCCCGACCACCAAGCGGTCGGGGCGCATGCGCAGGGCTTGCCGGACGAGCTGGCGCAGTGCGATCTCACCCGCGCCCTCGACGTTGGGCGGGCGGGCCACGAGACGCACCACGTGCGGGTGCCCAGGCCGCAGCTCCGCGGCTTCCTCGACGCTGACGATCCGCTCCTCGGCGGGAACGCAGCCGAGCATCGCGGCCAGCAAGGTCGTCTTGCCGGAACCGGTGTTGCCGACGACGAGAAAGGCCAACCGCGCCGCCACCAACGCCTTGAGCACCGCCGTCATCTCGCGGTCGAAGGTCTTGAGGCGACACAGGGCGTCCAGGTCGTGCGTTGCCGGACGCAGCACGCGAAGCGACACGCACGTGCCGTCCGCAGCGATCGGCGCAAGCACCGCGTGCAGCCGAACATTGCCCCCGGCGCCGCACTCGGGCAGCCAACCGTCGACGAAGGGCTGCGCGTCGTCGAGCCGCCGCCCCGCCGCGAGCGCGAGCCGCTGTGCCAGTCGCCGCACGGATTCCTCGTCCGGCAGGTCGACCAGGGCCTGGCGCAGTCCCCTGCCCTGGTCCACCCAGACCTTGCCCGGACCGGCCACCAGGACATCGGTGGTCGCGGGGTCGCGCAGCAGTGGTTCGAGCGGCCCCGCACCGACGAATTCCTGATGCAACAAGCGAATCGTGTGCAGCAGTGTCGCGTCGCCGATCACTCCCCCGGCTTCCGCGCGGACCGCGTCGGCGACCGCCCCCGCGGTCACGGAGCCGTTGGTGGCCGCGAGCCGGTGGCGGACGCGATCGGCGAGATCGCCGCTCATCGCGCCCCGTCCCCGCGCAACGCGTCGAGCACTTCTCCGGCAGCCTCGGCAAGCGGCCCCTTGGCCTGCGCCGGGGGGTGGCCGTTGTCGAGCGCGCGGTCGATACCGGGTTCCGGGCGCATCGTCGTGAGCAGGGGCAGAGCGAGGGAGCGCTCGACGTCCTCGGCCAGGAGGCCGCCCGGTGCCGGTCCACGGACCACGACGCGCAGCTGCACCCCTCGGCTCAGCGCCCGCTCGGCGACCCGGGAAGCCGCCGCGCAGGCACGGACCTCGGCGGGCACGACGAGCACCGCCAGGTCGGCGAGGTCGAGCGCGATGAGCGCGGCGTCGGGCAGGTGCCGGGGCAGGTCGCACACCACGATCCCGCCGCCACGGCGCCCCGCCGACACCACCGCTTCCACCGCGGCCGGTTCAGGACCGGTGCCGTCCCGGTCGCAGGACAGCACGGTGAGACCACCGCCCCGCACACCGGCCGTGGGCAAGGCGGATCGCAGCGAGGAGGACGACATCCGGCCGCGCGTCGGGGTCAGCGCGGGCCAGCGCAGGCCCTCCGTGTGCTCGGCGCCGAGCATCAGGTCCAGACCGCCGCCGAGCGGATCGCAGTCCACCAGCAGCACCTGTTCGCCCCTGCGGAGCGCGACCACCGATGCCGCGCAGGCCAGCACCGACGCTCCCGCTCCACCCCTGCCGCCGATCACCGCGAGGACGCGGCCCCCGTCCGATCCCGGCCCTTCCGCGACGTCGGCGAGCGTCGCGGTCAGCCAGTCCTCGGCTTCCGGGAGGGAGAGGACCTTGTGCACTCCCAGATCGACCGCCCTCCGCCACATCGCCGGGTCGAGTTCGGTCGTCGTCAGCACCACGACGTCGGCCCGGCGCGGCAGGTCCGCGTCGGAGCAGTGCTTCAGGCCGGAGTCGTCGAGCAGCACCAGCGGTGCCGCCGCCCAGTGCCGCCGCGCCGCGGCGGGGTCGAGCACCCGGTGCACGTCGCAGCCCGCCGCCGCGGCCAGCCGCAGTGCCTCGTCGAGGAGTTCGGTGTCCTCCATCAACACCAGAGGTCGTGCCGTTTCCACTGTCTCCCCCTGCCGTTCGTGTCTCGCCGGTGTGAGTTCCGGCGGTCGTTCCACGGTCGCTCGGGGGCGGGTCGGTTGCCATGGGGTATCGGCGATCTGTGGACAACGGGGTGCGTTGTGGACAACTCGGCCGCACCTGGTGGTCGCCGCGGCGGAAATGTCGGTGCCACAGGGAAGAATTGAATGTGGGGGGCTCCCCCACGCGCGCGATTCACCGTGCGAACGCCTCGGAGGGAGTCAGCGTCGGCGGAGGTGCTGAGAGAAGCGGCATCGGCGGAGGTGCCGAGGGAAGCGGCGTCGGCGGAGAAAGCGGGAGAAGCGGCGGCGGAGCCGACGAGAAGCGGAGGACGCGGCGGCGGAGCCGGGTGGATGCGCGGCGAAGGCCTGAACCGATCAGTCGTTCAGCGTCGGCGCTCGTGGTGTGAACCCGGGGTGAAACCGTTCTGCGGCACCGGGCTTCGGCGGTGCGCACGGGGTCGCGATCCGGTCGCGCACAACGGCGGCGTAGAACGTTTCAAGGACGTGAGAAGCGTTCCGAAGACCGGTCGAAAACGGGTCCGGACATGGGACGACCCCCGCCAGGGGGGAGGGACGGGGGTCGTCATAGGTTCAGTCCCGGGGGGTCGGACTGAACCCGTCCGGCACAGCCGGACGTGACTACTGTATCCCCCCGCCACCAGAAGTTGCCTCTCGTCCGTTCGAGCGACAGGTGACGATTCGGCACCGGTGCCGCAACGAGACCTATGCTGAGCCCGTGATCGTTCCTGGTGAGAGCGTGCGAAAGACGGCAAAGACCCGGGTCGCGGCGTTCTTCGACCTCGACAAGACCGTCATCGCCAAATCGAGCACGCTGGCCTTCAGCAGGCCCTTCTTCCAGGAAGGATTGATCAACCGGCGCGCGGTGCTGAAGAGCGCCTACGCCCAGTTCATGTTCATGCTCGCCGGGGCGGACGCGGACCAGACCGAGCGCATGCGCGAGCACCTGACCTCGCTCTGCACCGGTTGGGATGTCGAGCAGGTGCGCGCGATCGTGGACGAGACGTTGCACGACATCGTCAACCCACTGGTCTACTCCGAGGCCGCCGAGCTCATCGCCGACCACAAGACCGAGGGCCACGATGTGATCGTCGTCTCTGCCTCGGGCGCGGAGATCGTCCAGCCGATCGCGGAGATGGTCGGTGCCACCCAGAGCGTCGGCACCAGGATGGTGTCGGCCGAGGGCCGCTACACCGGCGAGGTCGACTTCTACTGCTACGGCGAGAACAAGGTGGTGGCGGCCCGGGAACTGGCCGAGGCGAACGGCTACGACCTGGCCGACTGCTACGCCTATTCCGACTCCATCACCGACCTGCCGCTGCTGGAGGCGGTCGGCCACCCGACGGCGGTGAACCCGGACCGGTCGCTGCGCAAGGTCGCGTCGCAGCGGGGGTGGCCGGTGCTCACCTTCTCCGACCCGGTCTCGCTCCGCTCGCGCATCCCGAGCCCGTCCGGCACGGCGGTCGCCGCGGCGGCGGTCGGCCTCGGTGTCGTCGCGGCGGCGGGAGTCGCTTTTTACGGCATCCGCAGGCACCAGCGAAGGGCCAAAGGGCAAGAGGAACCGGGCTACTGAACCTGTTAGGGCTAGCGGGTTCCAGCCGAAGGCGCAGCCCTACTGACGGGTTGCCGCAAGGCGTGTCGACCTTGCTGAAACGGTGCACCCGTCCGTGCCCTTGCTGTGACGGCAATCACGGACTACAAAGGGAAGTGCGGACCGGCAGAGGCCAGGGGCGATACGAAGAGAAGTACCGCTCACCCCCCGTCGCTCCGTGCGAGGAGATTGGGAACCCACGCGCAGCACGCCGCGGGAGGCATGTCGTCGAAGGACTGCGTATCAGGACGCTGGACGCCGAGTCCTCACCAGGTACGACACGAGATGCACGCTTGGTACCCCGATCCTCCTCGCTGATGGGGCGGCGCCCTCGACGAAAGTCGACGGGCGCCGTCCCCTTTTTCGTGCTCCCACACTTCGGCCCCTGCCACACAGGGTGGGCATCCCGGCACCGCTCGTGAAAGCCTGCACCCACTGCGCCAGATGAACCAGTGATGGGATCGGATTGTTCGGCAAGCGGGTGACCAGGGCACATGAGTTCGTTGCAGCCCCGTCACGCGCGTTGACCCCCACCATTCCCGTGGGTAACTTGCCGTGCTTACCGGGTATCCAGTTGAGAATTGCCCGCCAGCGACGTCGGGAGGCTCCGTTGCGTCACGTCAAGTCCATCCCCCGCAGGCAGGTCGCGGTGCTGCTGTCAGCAGCCATCGCCGCCGCCGCGGTGGGCGCCCCTGCGGCCACAGCACAGGACGCGCCCGCGCAGCCCGCGGAGACGCAGAGCACCGAGGCTGCGACCATGAGCGCGGCGGCGAGCACGCTCCGCGGCATGACGCTGGAGCAGAAGGTCGGCCAGCTCTTCGTGGCCAACGTCTACGGCAAGACGGCCGACACCCCGCACCCGAAGAACCGCGAGGAGTTCGGCGTCGACACGGCGGCCGAGGTCGTCAAGCGCTACCACCTCGGTGGCGTCATCTACTTCGCGTGGACAGACAGCTTCCACAACGCCCGCCAGGTCGCCGAGCTCTCCAACGGCCTTCAGCGCGCGGCGGTGAGCTCCGGGAACCTGCCGCTGCTGGTCAGCACCGACCAGGAGCAGGGCGTGGTGACGCGGTTCGGTCCGCCCGCCACCCAGTTCCCCGGCAGCATGGCGCTCGGCGCGTCGCGTTCCACCGAGGACGCCAGGAAGGCCGCCGAGATCACCGGCCAGGAGCTGCGCGCGGTCGGCATCAACCAGGACTTCGCGCCGGACGCGGACGTGAACGTGAACCCGGCGAACCCGGTGATCGGCGTGCGGTCGTTCTCCTCCGACCCCAAGCTCGTCTCCGACATGGTCGCCGCGCAGGTCAGGGGCTACCAGGGCGGACTGCCGACGCAGGGCGTCTCCGCCAACGTCAAGCACTTCCCCGGCCACGGCGACACCGACGTGGACAGCCACTACGGCCTGCCGGTCATCAACCACACCCCCGAGCAGTGGGCGCAGCTGGACGCGCCGCCGTTCCGCGCGGCCATCGCCAAGGGCGTGGACTCGATCATGACGGCGCACATCGTGGTGCCGAAGCTGGACGACTCCGGCGAGCCGTCGACGTTGTCCCCCAAGGTGATCACCGGGATGCTGCGCGGTGAGCTCGGCTTCCGCGGCGTTGTCTACACCGACTCGCTGCGGATGGAGGGCGCGCGCAAGAAGCACCCGGACGCCCGGCTGCCGGTGCTGGCGCTGAAGGCGGGCGTGGACGTCCTGCTGATGCCGCAGTACCTGGAGCTGGCGATCAACAGCGTGATCGACGCGGTGCGCACCGGTGAGCTGACCGAGCGGCGCATCGACGAGAGCGTGCTGCGCATCCTGATGATGAAGCTCAAGCGCGGCATCCTCACCAAGCCGTTCGTCGACCCGGCCGCCGCGGAGAAGCTCGTCGGCAACAAGCGCAACCAGGTCGTGGCGCAGAAGGTCACCGACAACACCGTGACCGCGATCCGCAACGACGACAAGCTGTTGCCGATGCGCGCCAAGCCCGGCAAGGTCCTCGTGACCGGCTGGAGCGACACCGCGGCCACGTGGGGCACCGCGAGCACGCAGACGCTCTCGAAGCAGCTCAACGCGCGCGGTGTCGCGACGACCGCGCTGACCACGGGGCTCAGGCCGACGTCGCAGGCGATCGACTCGGCGGTTGCCGCCGCTGGGCAGAACGACGCCGTGGTCGTGCTGACCAACCGCGCGGCCAAGGAGCCCTTGCAGCGCCAGCTGCTGGAGAAGCTCGCGGCCACCGGCAAGCCGGTCATCGCCGTCGCGGTGCGCGATCCGTACGACGCCGCGCACGTGGACGCCGTGAAGACGTGGCTGAACACCTACTCCTTCAGCGCGGGCTCGATGGAGTCTGTCGCCAAGGTCGTGCTCGGCGAGCTGTCGCCCAAGGGCAAGCTCCCGGTGAGCGTGCCGAGCGCGAGCGACCCGAACGTTGTCCGGTTCCCGTTCGGCCACGGCCTGACCTGGTAAGCGGAGGAATGTCCACAATGGATGGTCTGAACAGGCGGAGGTTCCTCGCCGCCGGTGCTCTCGCCGCGCCCGCTCTCGGTCTCGGCGCTGGTACCGCAGCGGCTCAGCAGCCGGAGGCGGAGTCCTTCGGGCGCCGCGTGCTCACCGGCGCCGACGTGCTCGCCGCGAGCGGCTGGAAGGCGTTGGCGGGCAAGAAGGTCGGCATCGTCACCAACCCGACCGGCATGCTCTCGGACATGCGGCACGTCGTCGACGCCATGGCCGACAGCAAGAAGGTCAACATCGTCGGCATCTACGGACCCGAGCACGGCTTCCGCGGCACCGCGCAGGCCGGGGGCTCCGAAGGCGAGTTCGACGACCCGCGCACCGGATTGCGGGTCTACGACGCCTATCACATCACCGCCGCCGAACTCGCCGCGAAGTACAAGAAGGCCGGTGTCGACACCATCGTCTTCGACATCGGTGACGCGGGTGTGCGGTTCTACACCTACATCTGGATGCTCTACACGGCCATGCACGCCGCGGTGCTCGCGGGCAACCTGCCGGTCATCGTGCTCGACAGGCCCAATCCCATTGGCGGGCAGGCGTTCGGGCCGCAGCTGGACCCGAAGCACGCCTCCCTTGTCGGTCGCAAGCCGATCGCGTTGCGGCACGGCATGACCATGGGCGAGCTGGCGCGGCTGTACAACGACACGTTCCTGCCGCAGGAGGCCGGCTCGAAGGTCACCAAGCTCGACGTGATCGAGGTGCGCGGCTGGCGCCGGGACACGCTGTTCGCCGACACGGGGCTGCTGTGGGTCCCGCCGAGCCCCAACGTGCCGACGCCGGACACCGTGCTCGCCTACCCCGGCACCTGCCTGTTCGAGGGCACGCTGTGGTCGGAGGGCCGGGGCACCACGCGGCCGTTCGAGATCATCGGCGCGCCCAAGGTGGACTGGAAGTGGGCCGAGGCGCTCAACGGCTACCGCATGCCGGGTGTGCTCTTCCGCGAGACCTACTTCCAGCCGACCTTCAACAAGCACGTCGGCGTGAACTGCGGCGGCGTGCAGCTGATGATCACCGATCGGCACCGCTTCGAGCCGATCCGGGCCGGGGTGGCGATGCTGGTGGAGGCCAAGCGCCTCTACCCGACGCTGTTCGCGTGGCGCACCGACAACTTCATCGCGAAGCTGTGGGGCACCGACCGGCTCAAGGACATGGTGGAGCGCGGCGCGGGCGTCGACGAGATCGTCGGCACCTACCGGGTCGAGGAAGCCGAGTTCCGCAAGCACCGCGCCAAGTACCTGATCTACCGGTAATGAGGTGACATGCGTTCCCCTGCACTGACTTGTGCGGCACTGCTGACGGGTCTCGCCGTGCTCGGCGGGACCGCGTCGGCGGCGCCCGAGACGTCGGCCTTCGGCGGAGCCGGGCGGTTCGACCGCCCGCACTCCGACTTCGCGCCGCAGTGGACGAAACTGCGTGACGGCAGCCCGGAGCAGGTCGGCCTCGACCGCGCTCCGATCGACGCCGCGTGGAACCAGCTGCGGTCCTGGACGGAGAAGCAAGGCACCACGAATCCGTTGTACGCGGGCGCGGTCGGCGTGCTGGTGCACGACGGCGTCGTGGTCAGCAAGGACGCTCTAGGCCACGCGCTGCGCTACGCCGACGACAAGGGCACCGAGCTGCCGAAGGACAAGTGGGTGCCGATGGGTGCCGACACGATCTTCGACATGGCCTCGATCTCCAAGCTGTTCACCACGGTCGTCGTGATGCAGCAGGTGGAGCGCGGCAAGATCGACCTCGATCGCACCGTCGCCAGCTACCTGCCCGCCTACGCCGCCAACGGCAAGGAGGGCATCAAGGTCCGGCAGCTGCTCACCCACACCACGGGCATGCAGCCGTTCATCCCGCTGTGGCGGGACTGGCCGAACAAGGCCTCGCGCATCAAGGCGGCGCTGGAGTCCAAGCTCCAGCAGCCGCCGAACACCGCCTACATCTACTCGGACCTCAACCTGATCACCCTCGCGGTGCTGGCCGAGCAGGTGGCGGGCGCGCCGCTGGACACCTTGGTGCGCAAGGGAGTCACCGACCCGCTCGGCATGGTCGACACCGGCTACAACCCGCCCAAGGAGAAGCTGCACCGCGTCGCAGCCACGGAGTTCGCCGCGACTCCCCCTCGCGGCATGGTCCGCGGTGAGGTGCACGACGAGAACGCCTGGTCGCTCGGCGGCGTCGCCGGGCACGCGGGCGTCTTCTCCACCGCCAAGGACATGGCCGTGTTCGGGCAGATGGTGCTCAACGGCGGCAGCTACGGCGGCGAGCGCGTCCTGAAGCCGAACACGCTGCGCGACATGATGGTCAACTACATCCCGCAGTTCGCGCCGAACCAGCGCGGGCTGGGCTTCGAGATGAACCAGCACTGGTACATGGACGGGCTCTCGGGGCAGCGCACGGTCGGGCACACCGGCTTCACGGGCACCTCGCTGGTGATCGACCCGACCTCGCGCTCGGTCGCGGTGCTGCTGACCAACCGCGTGCACCCGACGCGCAACTGGGGCTCGAACAACCCGGCACGGCGCGCGTTCGCCAGAGGACTCGCGCAGGCGATGCCCGTGCGGCCCGTGCAGGGCCCGGACGCCTGGTACTCCGGGGCGCCCGACGCGCGCAACGCCACGCTGACCACGCCGGTGCTGTCCGGGGCGAAGGTCGCCACGTTCGACGCCTTCGTGGACACCGAGCCGAAGCTGGACAAGCTGACCGTCGAGGCCAGCTCGGACGGCGGCACCACGTGGAAGGCCGTGCCGCTGCGGGTCAGCGGTCGCGGCGCTCCCGACGGGGCGCAGGAGTCGCTCAGCGGCAGCGGGCACCGCTCGTGGTGGAAGATCCGGGCAGAGCTGCCGGAGGCGAAGGACCTCGCGCTGCGGTGGCGCTACAGCACGGACGCCCAGGCTTCCGGTCGCGGCGTGTACCTCGACGGCATCCGCGTCTGGGGCTCCGGCGGGCTCGTGCTCGACGGCGAGCGGCAGCCCCAGCGCCTCACCGGCGATGGGTGGCAGACCGCTCGGCGCTGACGCCCGCGTGACCACGAAGCCCCACCTCCACCAGCGCGGGAGGTGGGGCTTCGCCGCGTTTGTCCGGTGCGCGGTGACGCCTTCGTCACATCGGCGCGGAGGTCGATCCGGGTGCGGTGTAACGATTCGGCCTCGCGGACAGCGCGGGCAGATGAACGTCCTACGGATTTTCGAGGCACTGAACCGATCGGGAACAAACGTTGTCATCAGCGGATCAGGCCATGAGAGGGCTCTCACCCGTCGAGGGCCGCACCGCCCCCACCAGCCGGATGTCTGGTCGCCTGGAAGTTGAACGTGCTACAACCTGTCGTCCGAATGAACGACATCGGAAAGCACTTTGCGTATCCAGATCGGGGCAAGTTCTTCATCAACAGCCCCGCTCAGCTGAGTTATGGTGACGAAGCAGCCTCCAAGACAAGCAGTTCGCCTGGGGTTGATCCGCAACCTACTTGTTAGTAAGTTTCCGACATGGCCTCAGAGAACGGCGTAGCTATGGACACCGGCGAAGCAAGCCCCCTCGTTCGGATCCGTTCACTGTTCCCGGGTCTCGCCCGTGCGGAGCAGCGGGTCGCCCAGGTCGTGCTCGCGGATCCGGCCACCGTGGCACACCGGAGCATCACCGAGGTGGCGGAGCAGGCGGGTACCAGTGAAACGACGGTCACCCGCTTCTGCAAGGCGATCGGCGTAGGGGGTTACCCAGATCTCCGCATCGCGCTCGCCGCCGACACCGCCAGGACCGCCGCGCGCGCGGAACGCGACGTGGGCAGCGACATCGGCCCCGGCGACGACCTGCGCGCCGTGGTCAACAAGGTCGCCTTCTCCGACGCCCGCGCGGTCGAGGAGACGGCCGACCAGCTCGACGTCACCGTGCTGGAGCGCGTCGTCGAGGCCATGTCCATCGCCCGCAGGGTCGACGTCTACGGCGTCGGCGCGAGCGCCTTCGTCGCCATGGACCTCCAGCAGAAGCTGCACCGCATCGGCCGCACCTCCTTCGCGTGGAGCGACACGCACATCGCGCTGACCTCCGCCGCCGTGCTCACCGAGGGCGACGTCGCGGTCGGCATCACGCACAGCGGCGCGACCGCGGACACCGTGGAGGCGCTGCGGGTCGCACGCAGCCGCGGCGCGATCACCGTCGCGCTGACCAACTTCCCGCGCTCGCCGGTCACCGAGGTCGCCGACCACGTGCTGACCACCGCCGCGCGCGAGACCACGTTCCGCTCCGGTGCCACCGCGAGCCGGATCGCCCAGTTGACCGTGATCGACTGCCTGTTCGTCGGTATCGCCCAGCGGCACCACGACTCGGCGACCGCGGCCCTGGAGGCCACCTACGAGGCGGTGAGCGGTCACCGCCTCGGACCGCGGCCGGACGGCCGCCGCCGCCAACGGGAGTCAGGAAAATGACCGTGCCAAGCCCTCGCCCGGCCGTCCAGGTCAACGCGCCGACCGAGCGCCGCAACCCGCGCACGATGGACATCGACCTGCTGCCGACGCAGGAGATCCTGCGCCTGATCAACAACGAGGACCGCACGGTCCCCGACGCCGTTGCGGCCACGCTGCCGCACCTCGCGCGCGCCGTTGACTTCGCCGTCGCCGCGCTGCGCGGCGGGGGCAAGGTCCACTACGTCGGCGCGGGCACCTCCGGTCGCCTCGCCACGCTGGACGCCGCCGAGCTGTCGCCGACGTTCAACGCGCCGGACGACTGGTTCCTCGCGCACCACGCGGGCGGGACCGCCGCGCTGATCAAGGCCGTCGAGAACGCCGAGGACGACGACGAGGCGGGCGCGCGGGTCATCCGCGAGCACGCCGTCGCCGGTGACTTCGTGCTGGGCCTGGCCGCGTCCGGGCGCACGCCGTTCGTGCTCGGCGCGCTGGCCGAGGCGAAGCGGATCGGCGCGCACACCGGCTTCGTCTCCTCCAACCCGGCGACCGCGTCGCTGGCGGAGGTGGACGTGGTGGTGGCGCTGGAGACCGGCCCCGAGGCGATCGCGGGCTCCACCAGGATGAAGGCGGGCACCGCGCAGAAGCTGGTGCTGACGTCCTTCTCCACCGCCGTGATGATCAAGCTCGGCCGCACGTACTCCAACCTGATGGTCAGCATGCGCGCGACCAACGCGAAGCTGCGCGGGCGCAACGTGACCATCCTGCGCGAGGCCACCGGGCTCGGCGAGCAGGAGTGCTCCGACGCGCTGCAGGCGGGGGACGGCGACGTGAAGGTCGCGCTGGTCTGCCTTCTGTCCGGTGTGGACAGTGCTCAGGCCGCGCTCGCGCTCGGCGAGACCGACGGGCACGTGCGCGACGCCCTGGTGACGCTGGGCGCGGCGACCCGCTAGAACGCAAGGCGCACAAGGCCCCCGGTCTCTCTCCCGGGGGCCTTGTCACGTCGAGCGTCAGGCTTCGAGCGCGGCGTCCGCGATGCTCTTGCCCTCGCGCGCACCGGCTTCCAGTGAGGCGCAGCAGAACCGCACCCACTCGCCGACGCCGTCGGGCTCTCCGGAGGCGAAGGCCGCCGCGGCCCTGCGGTAGTCCTCCGGCTTGCGCATCCACCCCACCTCCGGCACCGCGAGCCCCTTCGGGTCGAGGCCGGTGGCGATGGCGGTCAACCGGGCCGCCGCGCGCGCGACCACCCCGTCGGCCGTGCCGAAGGCGTCCAGCGCGAGCAGCTCCCCGTGCACCACGGCGACCAGCACCGGGCCCGGGACCTCGGTGGCACCGGCAACGAGCTGTGCGAGGAGGTCGAGCCGGGTGGAAGTCCCGGGATCACCCTTGGGGCGGCCGAGCGCGTCGGACTGGGCGATCGGCACCAGGTCCGCCGCGGCGAGCACGTGCAGCCGGGCGAGGGCCTGCAACGGCGCGCGCTGCCAGGTGGTCAGCAGTAAGCCGACGGACTCCGCGACGCGCAGGGAACCGGCGAGCACGGGATCGCTCACCTCACCCCCGGCGGGGATCTCCGCGCTGCCGCCGTCGAGGACCGCCGAAGCCCGCGCGGCGCGCACCGACGCCTCGGCGGCGGTGGTCGGCCAGCCCTTGCGGTTGGCCGGGTGCCGGTGCAGCTCGTCGATCGCCTCCCTGGCGGACTTCACGGCCTCGGACACCCGAGGCAGGTCGAGTAGCGGACGCAGTGGGTCAGCGACCAAGGCACTCACAAGACGGGGACGTTACCGGCGGCAGTGGCCTAGCGCGATCGTCGCGATGTGGACGTTCCCCCTTCGGTGGCTTGATACCTACCTTCGGGTTGTGACTGTTGACAGCAGGTGGTGGGAGCAGCCGGTCCTGATCGGCCGCCACGTCCGGCTCGAACCGCTGACCCAGGAGCACGCCGAGGGGCTGCACGCGGCGGGCAAGGACCCGGAGATCTGGCGTTGGCTGAGCTGGCGCCAGCCGATCGAGCTCGACGACACGCGGCGGATCATCGACGTGGGCACCGCCGACCGGGAGCGCGGATTCCGGCTGCCGTGGGCGCAGATCGACCAGCGCACCGGCGAGGTGGCCGGGACGACCTCCTACTACGAGATCACCCCCGAGCACCGGGGCGTCGCGATCGGCTACACCTGGATCGGCGCGCCGTGGCAGCGCACCGCGCTCAACACCGAGGCCAAGCTGCTGTTGCTGGCAAGGGCTTTCGAGCTGCTGGACGCGAACAGGGTCACCTGGCACACCGACATCAACAACCTCCGCTCGCAGCGGGCCATCGCGCGGCTCGGCGCGGTGCGCGAGGGCGTGCACCGGGCGCACCGGATCCGTCCGGACGGCTCATTGCGGGACACCGTGACCTTCTCGATGATCAAGCAGGAGTGGCCGGGGGCGAGGGAGCGGCTGACAGCGCGCCTCGTGAACTGACACGGACCGGCAACGAAGTGGTCTGGACCACAGGGGCTCAGCTGTTTTCGTGAGCTGGATCGCACTACGGTCGAACGTGAACGTGAATGCGAAGCGCCCATATCTCCTGGAGGTCCGCCCCCATGACCCCACCGAGCGGCAACGCCCTGGACAACCTGCTCTCCGAGAGCCGCACGTTCCCGCCCAGCGCGGAGTTCGCCGAGCAGGCCAACGCCGGGACGGACTTGGCCGAGCGGGCCGCTGCCGACCGGGAGGAGTTCTGGGCGGAGCAGGCCAGACGGCTGAGCTGGAGCTCGGAGTGGGACCAGGTGCTGGACTGGTCGGACGCGCCGTTCGCGAAGTGGTTCGTCGGCGGCACGCTCAACGTGGCCTACAACTGCGTCGACCGGCACGTGGCCGACGGGCACGGGGAGCAGGTCGCGATCCACTGGGAGGGTGAGCCCGGGGACTCCCGCACCATCACGTACGCGAACCTGAAGGACGAGGTGAGCAAGGCCGCCAACGCGCTGGCTTCGCTCGGCCTCGTCGCGGGCGACCGCGTGGCGATCTACATGCCGATGGTCCCCGAGGCGATCTACTCGATGCTCGCGTGCGCGCGGCTCGGCCTGACCCACAGCGTGGTCTTCGCCGGGTTCTCCTCGGAGGCGCTGCGCTCGCGCATCGACGACGCCGAGGCGAAGCTGGTGATCACCACCGACGGGCAGTTCCGCAGGGGCAAGCCCGCACCGCTGAAGCCCGCGGTCGACGAGGCCGTCGCGCAGACGCCGAGCATCCAGAACGTGTTGGTGGTCAAGCGAACCGACACCGACGTGGAGTGGACCGAGGGCCGCGACATCTGGTGGCACGACCTCGTCGACGGGCAGTCGAACGAGCACGCGCCGGAGTCCTTCGACGCCGAGCACCCGCTGTTCATCCTCTACACCTCGGGGACCACTGGGAAGCCGAAGGGCATCCTGCACACCTCGGGCGGCTACCTGACCCAGGCGGCCTACACCCACCACTACGTCTTCGACCACAAGGCGGGCGAGGACGTCTACTGGTGCACCGCCGACATCGGCTGGGTCACCGGGCACTCCTACATCGTCTACGGGCCGCTGGCCAACCGCGCGACCCAGGTTGTCTACGAGGGAACCCCGAACACGCCGAACGAGGCGCGCCACTGGGAGATCGTGCAGAAGTACAAGGTCTCCATCTACTACACGGCGCCGACGTTGATCCGCACGTTCATGAAGTGGGGCGCGGACATCCCGGCCAAGCACGATCTGTCCTCGCTGCGGGTGCTCGGCAGCGTCGGCGAGCCGATCAACCCCGAGGCGTGGATGTGGTACCGCGAGCACGTCGGCGGCAACCGCTGCCCCATCGTGGACACGTGGTGGCAGACCGAGACCGGTGCCATCATGATCGCCCCGCTCCCCGGGGTCACCGAGTGCAAGCCGGGATCGGCCATGGGCCCGCTGCCCGGCATCGGCGCCAAGGTCGTCGACGAGCTGGGTGAGGCGGTCGGCAAGGGCGGCGGCGGGTACCTCGTGCTCGACCAGCCGTGGCCGGCGATGCTGCGCGGTATCTGGGGCGACGAGCAGCGCTTCCGCGACACCTACTGGGCGCGCTTCGAGGAGCAGGGCTTCTACTTCGCCGGTGACGGCGCCAAGTACGACAGCGACGGCGCGGTCTGGCTGCTCGGCCGGGTGGACGACGTGATGAACGTGTCCGGGCACCGCATCTCCACCACCGAGGTGGAGTCGGCCCTGGTCTCGCACGCCAAGGTGGCCGAGGCCGCCGTGGTCGGCGCGACCGATCCGACCACGGGCCAGGGCATCGTGGCGTTCGTGATCCTGCGCGGCGGTGTCGAGCAGGGCGAGGGCATCGTGAAGGAGCTGCGCGACCACGTCGCCAAGGAGATCGGCCCGATCGCCAAGCCCAGGCAGATCATGGTCGTCCCGGAGCTGCCCAAGACCCGCTCCGGCAAGATCATGCGGCGGCTGCTGCGCGACGTCGCGGAGAACCGCCAGGTCGGCGACGTCACCACGCTGGCCGACTCGACCGTGATGGACCTGATCAGCTCCGGGTTGAACAAGGGTTCCGAGGACTAGTCCTTTGTGGACGAACGGGGCTCTCCGGGATTCCGGAGGGTCCCGTTCTCCTTGTCAGCGCCGGGGAAGGCGCGCGCGGAAGTGCTACTGCACCTCGTCCGCGACACCGCACGCACCGAGCTGACGGCCCCCTGGCTCGAAAGTGCGCGGACACGAAACCGAAGAACACGTCTTATTCTTGCTAAAATGTCTGTCTTGCGATTCTTACCGTCGCCGAAGTAGCGATCGCAAGTCTCCCAAAATCGCCCCGATGCCCACTGCCAGCAGCAAGAACGCTAGGAGTACGTCGGACAGGGCGTAGTCCCTGAACACAGCGAACTGACTGGCCACCAGCGTGGCGAGCACACCTACGGACCCCACCAAGAGAGAATCTTTCAGGCAACCATTTCCTTTTTTCGCATTGTGGTAACCGCCGAGCGCGGAAGTCGGTAGAATCACCAGGAGGGAGGTTCCCTTCGCTGGAGCCGCCGGGAGCGAGAATCCCAGTTGCATGATCGGCACCAGCACGGTTCCCCCACCGATCCCGGTCAGCCCCGACAGCAGTCCCACCGCGATCCCGATCGGCAGCAGCAGCGCCAGGGTCCCCAGCCCGTGGCTGACCACGCCGCCCACCTCGCCAGGCGCGATCCACAGGCGCACCGCGGTGCCCACGGCGATCACCGCGTAGAGCCAGCGCAAAGCCGCGAGCGGAGCCCTGGTGAGCAGGTGCGCGCCAAGCCAGGCACCGATCACCGAGCCGATGCCGAGCGGGAGCGCGACCACGAGGTCGATCTGGCGGTGCAGCGCGTACCCGACCGCTCCGGCGACGGCGAGCGGTCCGACAGCGGTCAACGACGTCGCGACCGCCTCCCGTTGGTCACGGCCGCACCAGGTCACCAACGCGGGAACGACCACCACTCCACCGCCGACGCCGAAGAGCCCGGAGAGCGTCCCCGCCACCGCTCCGATGGTGGCCAGCCGGGCGTGTTCGGAGCCGGGTCTCACAGTTCGACCCTAGGTGCTCGGCGCGCCGTTAAGATTGCGCACAGGTGTGCCGGGAAGTCTGGTCGGCGAGCGCTGCGCCGTCCCCAGACCGAGGAGCACGATCTTGTCGCGAGCCCGCCGAGCCGCCGCCGTCCTGCCCGACCTCGCCAGGTACCTCCGTACCGAGACCGTCGGCGGCATGGTCCTGCTCGGGGCCACCGCCGTCGCTCTGGTGTGGGCGAACTCCCCGCTGGCGGAGTCCTACCAGTGGCTGCGCGATCTCCGGCTCGGTCCGGCCGCGCTGCACCTCGACCTGACGGTGGGCGAATGGGCGAAGGACGGCCTGCTCGCGCTGTTCTTCTTCGTCGCGGGCCTTGAGCTCAAGCGCGAACTCGTCGTCGGAGAGCTGTCCAACCGCAAGGCCGCCACGCTGCCCGTGATCGCCGCGCTCGGCGGGATGGTGGTGCCCGCGGGCATCGCGCTCGCGGTGAGCTGGGGCGCTCCCGGCTCCGGTCAGGCGTGGGCGATCCCGGTCGCCACCGACATCGCCTTCGCGCTCGGCGTGCTGGCGATCACCGGCTCCGGCCTGCCGAGCAGCGCGCGGATCTTCCTGCTCAGCCTGGCCGTCGTCGACGACCTCGGCGCCATCCTGGTGATCGCCGTGCTGTTCACCAGCGGCTTCGACCTGCTGGCCCTCGGCGCCGCGGCCGTGCTGCTCGCGCTGTACTGGTTCCTCCAGCGGCGCCGCGTGAGGTCGTCGTGGATCTACGTACCGCTCGCCGTCGCGGTATGGGTCGCGGTCCACTCCTCCGGCGTGCACGCCACCATCGCCGGGGTCGCGCTCGGCCTGCTCACGCGGGTGAAGAAGGACCGCTACGAGCCCGCAGCGCCCGCCGTCCGCTTGGAACACCGCCTCCAGCCCTGGTCGGCAGGGCTCGCCGTCCCGGTGTTCGCGCTGTTCGCCGCCGGGGTCCCGGTCGGCGCCTCCGCGCTGTCCGCGCTGACCACCGATCGGATCGCGCTCGCCGTCATCGTCGGGCTCGTGGTCGGCAAGCTGATCGGGATCTTCGGCTTCTCGCTGCTGTCCGTGCGCTTCGGCCTGGCCAGCAAACCCGTGGACCTGGCGTGGCGGGACATGGCCGCCGTCTCGATGCTCGGCGGCGTCGGTTTCACCGTGAGCCTGCTGATCGCCGAGCTCGCGCTGCCCAAGGCGGAGGCCGAGCTGGCGAAGGCTGCCGTGCTGGTCGCGTCGGCCGCAGCCGCCCTGCTCGCCGCGGCGATGCTGATCAAGAGGAGCCGGGCGCGCAGCTCGTGACATGCCGGGGCGAGGAGCCGACACGCCGGTGCGCGGGGCGCATGGCACGATGACCGCGTGACCAGCGCCCAGCACAAAGGCAACGGCAGCGGAGCCGAGCTGCCGCCCGTCGCGTCCATCCCGCTGACCGACGACAGCGCCAGCACCGCGGCCGAGCAGTCCATCGGCGGGCTCGTCCGCGAGGCGACCACGCACGTGTCCACCCTGATCAGGGCCGAGCTGGAACTCGCCAAGCTCGAGCTCAAGGGTGAGGTGCGCAAGGGCCTCAAGGGCAGCGTGTACTTCGTCCTCGCGCTCGCCGTGCTGGGTTTCAGCATGTTCTTCCTGTTCTTCTTCCTCGGCGAGCTGCTGTCGGTGTGGCTCTACCGCTGGGCGGCCTTCGGCATCGTGTTCCTGCTGATGCTGGGCGCGGCCGGGCTGTTCGGCTTCCTCGGCTACCGCAAGGTGCGCAAGATCCGCGCGCCGGAGCGGACCATCCGCACGATGCGCGAGAACGCCTCGATCGCCCGGCGCTCCCCCGAGGACGAGCCCGCTCAGTACTGAGCCTCTCCGTCCAGGTGACCACGAAGTCAGCGGCCAGATGACCGTTGATCTTCGTTTGCGTTGATCAGGATCAGGTCGTGCAGGTTCCGGTTGCGACGCGGCTGAACAGCTTCGGGGCGGAGGCCAGCTCGTCGGCGACCTCCTTGGCGGTCAGCACGAAGCCGGTCTCGTGGTCGTCGACGGCGGCGCCGAAGACCACGCCGAGGACGCGGCCGCTGGGATCGATGAGCGGACCGCCGGAGTTCCCGCTGCGGACCTTCGCGCGGATGGTGTAGACGTCGCGAACCACGGTCTTGGCCTCGTAGATGTCGGGGCCGCGCAGGTTGATGCGGTCGCGGACCCTCGCCGCGGACGGGGTGTACGGGCCGTCGAGCGGGTAGCCGACGACGACGCCGTCCTGGCCGGGCTTGGCGTCGGTGGGAGCCCACGGAAGCACGGGAGCTTTGAGGTCGGGCACGTCCAGGATCGCCACGTCGGTCTGCGGGTCGTAGAGGACGACGGTGGCGGCGAAGTCACCGCGACCGACCTCGATGGTGACCTTGTCGGTACCGGCGACCACGTGCGCGTTGGTCATGACGCGCTGCGGAGCGATGACGAAACCGGTGCCTTCCAACGCCCGCGAGCACGACGGAGCCCGGCCGCGCACCTTGAGCACGCTGGCGCGCACGCGCTGGACCACGGGATCGGTCTGCAGAGCGAGGTCCGGCGGGCCGACCTCGGCGCGCGGCGTTGAGGAGAACGGGTCGAGCGCGGCGGGGAAGCCGGAGGAGTCGAGCAGCTGGCGCAGCGAGCCGGGCAGGCTCTGCGCGGCGGGCGGCATGACGTCGTCGACGACGCCGAGCACGGTGGAGCGCTTGACGGCGGAGGACAGCGCGGGCAGACCGGCGGCGGAGGTCAGGGGCACCGCGAGCAGCCACGCGACGACGAACACCACCGCGCTCATCGTGACCGCGCCGAGGGTGTTGTCCACGACGGTGAGCTTGGTGGCGTTGAGCTTTTCCTTGATGGGCCTGCCGACCCAGACGCCCAGCATCTCGCCGAGGGCGATCATCAGCACGACCAGCGCGACGCCGATCGCGACGCGGGTGCTCACGTCGGCGAAGTTGGCCACCAGCATCGGCGCCAGCCACAGGCCGAGCATCGCGCCCGCGAGCACACCGGCGACCGAGCACAGCGACACGACCATGCCCTGCCGCGCTCCGGACACGGCGGCGAGCACGGCGAGCAGGACAATCAGCAGGTCGACCCAGTTCACGTCTGCTCCTTCGCGCTCGCGGGCAGCTCGGGCTCCGAGACCGCCAGCCACGCCTCGTCGAGGTCGCGGACGTCCGTGCGGTTCCACGGCCGT
The DNA here is from genome assembly GCF_039537405.1 of Allokutzneria multivorans. NCBI lineage: Bacteria > Bacillati > Actinomycetota > Actinomycetes > Pseudonocardiales > Pseudonocardiaceae > Allokutzneria > Allokutzneria multivorans. The sequence continues at coordinate 598,443 of NZ_BAABAL010000005.1, forward strand.
TCCCAGCCGCCGAGTTCGAGCACGCCCGACAGCAGCAGGGCGGTGAAGCCCCACACCAGCATCCCCGGAACCAGGAAGCCGGGCCCTCGGTAGCCCCGGTAGGCGATCGTGCAGCGGTTGGCGGGATCGGCGAGGTGGGCCAGCGGGACCCGGGCGACGGCAGCGGTCTCGTTGGCGTCGACCGCGATGACGGGGCTCGGTTCCACCCAGTGCGCGAGCACCGGGCTGACCAGGAAGCCGGTCGGTGTCAGGTACAGCTCGGGCAGCAGCGCCACCGGACGCACGCCCCTCGGCAGCACGCCGGTCTCCTCGGTCGCCTCACGGAGCGCGGCGGCGACGGGACCGTCGTCCTCGGGGTCGATCGTGCCGCCGGGGAAAGCGACCTGGCCCGCGTGCGAGTTCAGCGTGTCCGCGCGGCGCAGCAGCAGCACGTCGGGCCCGTCCTCGCCCTCGCCGAGCAGGATCAGCACGGCAGCGGGCCGCCCCGATCCGTCCGCGGGCGGCTTGACCCGCTGGAAGTGCTTCTTCTCCAGGTTGGCCACGGAACGCAGCAGGGGCCGCATCCACTCCGGCACGTCGTTCTCGCCGACCAGAGGTCCTGGGTTCACCCGAGCCGCCTCAGGTACTCGTCGACCGTCGCGCGGACCTGCTCGGCGGACCTGAAGACCACGGGCGGGTTGACGCGCTCCATGCGCCCGGAGGGGCTCACGACGTAGGACATCGGCATCACGGGCGGCTTCAGCGCTCCCGAAGCCCGCTCGTCCACGTCGACGACGGAGGGGATGCGCGCGTTGAGTCCCGCCAGCATCTCCAAGCCGTCCGCCTCGCCGCTCTTGATCTGCACGCCGAGCACTCCGGCCGCCCCTGGCGAGGACGCGTAGGCGGCCAGCGCGGGCAGCTCCTCGCGGCACGGCGTGCACCACGTCGCCCAGATGTTGATCAGAGTCGCCCTGCCCGCGAGCGCGGTGCCGATGTCGATGCGCGAACCGTCCGCCATGCAGGTCAGGGACAGCCCGGCCAGCCCGCTCACCGGCGCGGCCCCCTGCTTCGCGGCGGGGCACGCGGGCAGGGCCGCCTTGGCGCGCGCGGCGGCCAGGTCGACGGCCGGCGGCCCGGAGGCCGCGGAGGACTGCGCGCCATCGTCGCGCGGCCAGATCGCGACGATCCCGGCGACGCCGAGCACCGCGACCACGAGCAACCAGCGCAGAGCCTGTCCGCGATCGGTCATCGACCGGCCTCGCCCTCGGCGACCAGCGATAACAGGTGCTCGGTCTCGGGACCGCGCACGAGCTTGGCCGCCTCGGCGGGGGTGGTCGGGCCCGCGCCGAAGGACGGGCAGTCCTTGGCCAGCACGCACACACCGCAGGCGGGCTTGCGGGCGTGGCAGACGCGACGGCCGTGGAAGATCACCCGGTGCGAGAGCGAGATCCAGTCCTTGCGCGGGATCAGCTCGCCGATCGCGTGCTCGACCTTGACCGGGTCCTCCAGCTCCGTCCAGCCCCACCGCCGCACGAGTCGGCCGAAGTGGGTGTCCACGGTGATGCCGGGGACGCCGAAGGCCTCGCCGAGGATCACGTTCGCGGTCTTGCGGCCAACACCGGGCAGCAGGACGAGGTCCTTGAGCTTGCCGGGCACCTCGCCGCCGTGCCGCTCCACCAGCGCGGCGCCGAGCCCGGTGATCGAGGTCGCCTTGTTGCGGTAGAAGCCGGTCGGCCGGATCAGCTCCTCCAGCTCCGCCCGGTCGGCCCCCGCGTAGTCGGCGGCCGTGCGGTAGCGGGCGAACAGCGCCGGGGTGACCTCGTTGACCCGCTTGTCGGTGCACTGGGCGGAGAGGATCACCGCGACCGCGAGGTCGAGCGGGGTGGTGAAGTCCAGCTCGCAGCGCACTTCGGGGAAGGCCACCTCCAGCCCGCGCAGCATGCGCCGCGACCGCCGCACGAGGCCGAGCCTGGTCTCCACTGCCTTGGTCGTCTGGCGGGTCTTCGCTGGCACCCCTCCAGCGTACGGGTGGGACCGACAGCCGGACCGACCCCGGATGCGCGCGAAGAAGCGGAGTGGGGGAGGATCGGGCGCACTATGACTGCATGGCTCGTAGTGGTGGTTCCACTCATCGTGATGCTCTTCGCGCTCTTCATGGAGCGCGTTGAGGCTCGCCTGCGGCACGTCGCGGTGCAGGAGGACGAGGTCGAGGAGTTCCTGGAGAAGGCGCGGCCCGACGAGGTGCGCGCTCTCTACGGCCACGGCATCGGCCGAGCCCTCGAGCTGTTCCGCCGCAGGCGCCGCGTCGGCGGGACCGCGCGTCCCCCGCGCAAGCCGCGCCGCACGCGCAGCCGCGCCTGATCGGGCGACGCGCCCGCGACCGAAGTCCCCGCACTCGGCCGCCGCTGTCGCACCCGTGCTGATCAGGCCTGCTCAGGGGGACTTTTAACAGACCGGTCGGTCGACTGATCGGTTTCAACCGGCGAGCCGAGCAGATCCTTGCCGAAGACGGCCTAGACTGCTCGCCAGTGATCGGCGGCACGTGGCCGAAGACCGCATTCCTGCGGTACTGGCCGCTCACGTGAACCGTCGCGTCTCAACATGGAGGGACGAGGTGGACGAGACCCTTGCCCGGGCGGGCATCTTCCAGGGCGTTGAACCGGCAGCCGCCGAGGCGCTCGTGGCCACGTTGGAGCAGGTGGACTTCCCGCGTGGGCACGTCATCTTCGCGGAGGGCGAGCCCGGCGACCGGCTGTACATCATCCAGTCGGGCAAGGTGAAGGTCGGCCGGAAGTCACCGGACGGCCGCGAGAACCTGCTGTCCATCATGGGTCCTTCGGACATGTTCGGTGAGCTGTCCATCTTCGACCCCGGCCCCAGGACCTCCACCGCGACCACGGTGACCGAGGTGCGGGCGCTCACGATGGACCGGCCCAGCCTGCGCGAGTGGATCGGCAAGCGGCCAGAGATCGCCGAGCAGCTGCTGCGCGTGCTCGCGCGACGGCTGCGCCGCACGAACAACATGCTGGCCGACCTGATCTTCACCGACGTCCCGGGCCGGGTGGCGCGCGCGCTGCTGCAGTTCGCCCAGCGCTTCGGTTCGCAGGAGGCCGGTCTGCTGCGGGTCACCCACGACCTGACCCAGGAGGAGATCGCCCAGTACGTCGGCGCCTCCAGGGAGACCGTGAACAAGGCGCTCGCCGACTTCGCGCACCGCGGCTGGCTGCGGCTGGAGGGCAAGAGCGTGCTGATCCTGGACCCGGAGCGGCTGGCCCGCAGGGCGCGCTAGGCACCACAGCGAAAAAGACAAGGAGGCCGGGCGCCGCCCCCGACGCGGCGCACCGGCCTCCCTGTGTGTGCGCGACCCGTCCCCCGACCGGCCACGCTTTCCCGACCTCCGACGCCCGGCCCCGACCCGTTAGCGCCGAAGGAGGTCTTGAGCTTCCTCAAGGCGAAGCAACTGCGAGCAATTGTGGTCCATGGGTGTAACGCGGCCGATACCAGCCCGGCGTTGCTGCCCACAATGGTCCCGAAGTGCTCGTTTACTCAATTGCTTTCACCCTCAAGGACGCCGGCGGGGCCCGTTTCGTTGTGCGATTTCACCCGTGCGCCCGAACGTTGTTATCAAATCGTGACACGGTGAGCAAGACCACCGCGAATTAGTGGTACCCCCGTACCAGTTCTCCGGCATACTGGTACGCGTGTCCCAGAATGCCTCCCTCGCCGACTACCGCACGGCGCTCACCGCCCCCGGTGCGCGCGGTCCCGTCCTGACCTCACTGCTCGCCCGGCTGCCGGTCGCCATGGTGGGCATCGCGCTGCTCTTCTACGTGCAGCGGGTCAGCGGTTCCTTCGCGGCGGCGAGCCTGGTCTCCGCCGGCGCGCTCGTCGGTGTGGCGATGGGCTCGGTCCTGCAGGGCAGGCTCGTCGACCTCGTCGGCCCCACCCGGGTGCTGCTGACCGCGTCCGCGCTGTTCAGCGTGATGGTGACCGCGGAGATCCTGGCGATCGAGTCCGGCGCCCCCGCCTGGCTGATGGCCGTGCTCGCGCTCGCGCTGGGCACCAGCCAGCCGATGGTCGGCTCCTCGTCGAGGTCGCTGTGGACCAGGCTGCTGCCGCCCGGATCGGCCCGGCAGGCGGCCTACTCCTACGAGGCCATCAGCATGGAGGTCTTCTTCATCCTCGGCCCGGGCCTCGCCGGTCTGTTCACCGCGCTGCCGTGGGCCGGGACGGGCGTGCTGCTGGGCGCGGTCTGCGAGGTCGTCGGAGCCACCGGCTTCGCGCTGACCCGCACCGTGCGGGCGTGGCGTCCGCGCAGCGACGAGCGGGCCAGCGTCGGCATGCTCGGCGCGCTCAGCACCCCCGGCATGCGCACGGTCGCCATCGCCGCGCTCGGCTTCGGTGTGACCATCGGCTTCGTCGAGGTCGCCGTCCCGGCCGCCGCGACGCACGCGGGCCACGAGGCGCTCGGCGGAGTGCTGCTGAGCGTTTGGTCGGTCAGCTCCGTCATCTTCGGCGTCCTCTACGGCTCCCGTCCCTGGCCGCGGCCGATCTACCTGCGCCTGCCGGTGCTGCTGGGCGGCTTCTCCGTGCTGGTGACGCTGCTGGCGATCCCGACGACGCTGATCGGGCTGGCCGTCGCGCTGTTCGTGGTCGGCACGCTGATCACCCCGCAGGCGATGACGCACTCCGCCGCGATCGAGGAGGTCGCGCTGCCGGGCACCGCAACGGAGGCGTTCGGCTGGGTGATCACCGCGGTGACCGTGGGCCTCGCCTTCGGCCAGCTGCTCAGCGGCCAGCTCATCGAGCTGTTCGGGCCGCCCGCCGCCTTCCTCGCCTCGGCGTTCTTCGGCCTGGTGATCGCGAGCGTGGTGTGGCTGCGCAGGCACAGCGTGCGCGACAGCAGGCAGTGGCTGGAGAACGCGGCGAGCTGCACCCGCGACGAGGTCGAGCTCGCGGGTCGCTGAGGTCTACCTGCGGCCCAGGAAGATCGGGTTGGTCAGGGCCACCATCGTGTCCGGTGTCGTCGGGGTTCGCAGGGGTCTGCGGACCTCGGCGCGGACCCAGTCGGCGTCGACGGCGGCCCAGCGGACCTGAGCCCTGCCGGTCGCGGGGACCCACTCGCTGTGCGCGATGCGGGTCGGCGTGATCAGCCGGACCTCGCAGCCAGGGGCGCCCGCGATGTCCAGCTCGATCCGCGCCTCCGCCGCGCGCAGGCGATCACCGATGCCCGCGACCTGCCTGCCCGCGACGGCTCGCATGGTCAGCTCGACGCGGGAGGACTCGGCGAGCCACGACCGCCCGGCCTCGATGCCCGCGAGCACCGAGCGCGTGTCGAGGTCCTCGGCCAGCACCACGGTCTGCGGCAGCCCGACCGGCTGAGGCTCGCGGTGCGCGTCGCTCGAACCGATCGCGGGCACCCACTTCCCCTCGCGCAGCAGGCCGTCCCAGAGACGCACTGAGAGCTCGTCGTCGAAGGACCAGTCGCCGTTCCACACCTCCACGGCGTCGACGTGGTCGTAGCCGAACTCCCACGAGCAGCCGGGGCACGCCGCGTACGGGTGCGCGGCGACGACGAGGCCGCCGACGGCGTGGACGCGCCGGGCGAAGCGCTCGAACGCGGCCTGCTCCGATCCCCGGTAGCGCCAGTCGATCCAGTAGCCGGGGGGCAGGCCGAGCGCGGGCCAGTGCCCCGACCGCGTGGTGACCTCCTCGCCGTTGACGATGAGCAGATCGGGCCGGGCGTGGTCGCCCCACCGCAAGCTCGCGGAGGTGGTGTTGTGCTCGGTGGAGACGAAGAAGTCCAGGCCGGCGGTCTTCGCGGCGGTGATCAGCTCCTCGGGCGTGCGCTTGCCGTCGGAGTGCACGGTGTGCAGGTGGCAGTCGCCCCGGTACCAGGCCCGACCGCGACCGGTCGCCCTGCGCGGAGCCGGGTTCGGCCGGATCGGCTCCCCCGGCGGGCCGAACCGCAGCGTCACGTCGACCTCGTAGTTCATCCCCTGCGGCGAGACCGTGTACGGGCCGAGCAGAACGTGCCAGGTGCCCGCGACGACCGGACCGGGCAGGTAGCCGGGGGTCGCGCCGGACGCGCTGATCGTGAACCGGTCGCGCGCCCCGCCCGACCAGCCGCGAAAGCCCCGGTGATCGCCCAGCTCGTGGCCCTCCGGCCCGAACATGCCGATGTCCAGCGCGTTGCCGGGCACACCGGGCGGCTTGTCGTAGCGGTAGACCACCTCGATCTCCCGCACTCCGCGCGGCACGTCGACCGGCAGGTAGGCCCAGTCCGGCGCGCCCGGCTCGAAGCGCCCCTTGATCGTCTTGGTGCGCTCGGAGTCCGGTTGCTCGGCGAAGGCGACGGCGGGCAGGAGGGTGCTCACCGCCCCGGCGAGCAGCACCGATCGCCTCGACACCCGCTTCGCGCACTCGCACATTGCTCAAACGCTATGGGGCACAACAAGATCCGGACACCGCGAACGGAGTGAAGTCACTCGTCCAACACGGGGTTGACCCACGCCAGGGTGTTCTCGCCCGTGTGGCTGAGCACCGAGATGCTGAATCGCTGCCCCTTGCCGACGACCGACTCGATGGTCTCGGTCTTGCCCGCGAGCACCGTCTTCTCGACCTTGCGGTTCTTGGAGTCGGTGACCACGAACGTGCCGGTCGAGTCCGGGGGCGCGCCGTCGACGAGGCCGATGACCGCGCGGAAGGTCCCCTTGTCGGCGGGGGCGATGTAGCTCTCGCGCCGGTAGTTGTTGGGGTTCGCCGGGGCGCCGAGCACCGTTTCGTACCGGACCCCGGCGACGGTCTGCGGCGAGTAGGTGAACACCCTGGTGCCCTGCGCGGGCAGTTCGCGCAGCGACAACCCCTTGCCCACCGGAGCGCCCGCAGGCGGCTTGGTCGTGCTCCCCGCAGGAGCCTGCACGGTCACCGTCTCGGTCTGGATGACCGTGCTGACCACGGTTTTCGGAGTCGCGGGCCCTGCGGACAGCAGTCCGCTGAGCAGTCCGCCCCCGGTGGTGATGAGTGCACCACCGATGGCGGCGACCGTCGCCCATATCGCCACGACGACCGATGGATCACGCTTGCCAGCCACGTCGGCTCCTCTCGCTCAGCCCGGGGTGTCGTGGCAGGCGTGCGCGTGGTTACCGTGCGTCGCCACTTCGTTACGTTGTCAGGGGTCCGTCGTAGCGTCCGCCACCATGAGCCTGGATCTCACCGGTCTTGATGTCACCGCGGACACCGCCGTCCTCGCCGCCGCTGTCGCGGACGCCGCCCGGTTGCTGCCGGTCAAGGGCATCGAGCCACTGCTGACCGGCCTGCTGCTGAGCGGGCAGGACGACGAGCTGGTGCTCTCCGGCACCGACCGCACGAACACCGTCCGGCTGCGGCGGACCGCCTTCGTGCACACCGACGGCGAGGTGCTGGTCCCGGCGAAGCCGCTGGCCGACACCCTGGGCGCGCTGGAGGAGCCTGAGGTCCGGCTCGTGGTGGAGGGCAGCAGGCTGGCGATCCGCACGCCCGGCGGTCGCTTCGCGCTGCCCCTGATGGACGGCGAGCTGCACCCCGGCGTCGGCGCGCTCCCCGCCGCGGTCGGGCAGGTGAGCGCGGACGAGCTGATCGCGCTCGTCGGCAAGGTGGCGTCGGCCGCGTCCAGGGACGACGCGCTGCCGCTGTTCACCGGAGTGCACGTGCAGGGACGCGGCGACCGGCTGGCGCTGGTGGCCACGGACCGCTACCGGATGGCGATCGGCGACCTGCCGTGGCAGCCGGAGGGCGATCTGGACGTCCTGGTGCCCGCGCCGCTGCTGATCGAGGTGGCGAAGCAGGCGCGGACCGCAGAAGTGATCACGATCCACGCCGACGGCAGCCGTTTCGGGCTGAGCTGGCCCGGCGCGCAGCTCGGCACGGTGCTGCTGGCCTCGACGTTCCCCGACGAGTCCCGGCACACCGACGCGCCGGTGGACGCCGTGGTGGAGGTGGACGGCGAAGTGCTGGCAGGCGCGGTGCGACGGGTGGCGCCGTACTCGGGTCCGCGCGCGGTGATCGCGGTCGAGCTGGGCGACTCCGGCCTGCGGATCAGGGCGGCCGACCCGCAGAACGGCGAGGCCGAGGAGACGGTGAAGGCGACCGTGGACGGCGACCGGTTCACCCACGGCTACCAGGCGCGCTACCTCGCGGACGCGCTGCGCGTGTTCGGTTCGGCCAGGCTCCGGCTGAGCGTGCGGCACGGCATGCGCTCCACGGTCATCGCGCTCGCCGACGTGGCGGAGGGGGATGCGAACCTGCGCTACGTCGTGATGCCGATCCGCCTGCCCTCCGACTGAGCGCCGCGCCCAGCGCGCTCGCCCTGCAAGTGGATGAGCGCGCGTTCCGGTAACGGCGCTGCCGGGGGTACACCAGTCTTCAAGACCACCGAACCCCCCACTCGATCATCGTCAACCGCAGCACACCCCCGTGCCCCGGTGAGGGTTTGCCGTCGTTGAGGACTGCCAGGGCGAGGGTTTGCGGGTCTTGAAGACTGCCGAACCCCGCGGCGGCTCACAGGACTGCGGCTAGCGCGCTCGCAGGTAGTCCAGCTGGGCGTGGACCGACATCTCGGCCGCCCACCACAGCGACCTGTCGACCTCGGCGTAGACCAGCTCGACGACCTGGCGGGCCGTCGCGTCGGCGCCGAGGGTGTCGAGCGCGCCGCGAACCTGCTCCAGGCGCTGGACGCGGTGCGCGAGGTACTGCTCCGCGACCGGCACCACGTCGGCGATCTCCGGGCCGTGGCCGGGGAAGGCCGGGGTGCCCTTGGGCAGCGAGGCCAGCCAGCGCAGCGAGTCCAGGTACGGCGCGAGGCTGCCGTCCGGGTGCGCCACGACGGTGGTGCCGCGCCCGAGGATGGAGTCGCCGGTGAACACCGCGTCCTCCACGAGCAGGCACAGCGAGTCCGCCGTGTGGCCCGGAGTCGCGACGACCTTGATGTCGAGCCCGGCCGCACGCACGATCTCGCCGTCCGCCAACGCTTCGGCGCGCACGCAGAGCTTCGGGTCGATGGCCCGGATCGGAGCGCCGACCAGCTCGGCCAGGCGCGCCGCGCCATCGCTGTGGTCGCCGTGGAAGTGGGTGAGCACGATCAGCTCGACCGGGCCGTTGGCCGCGATGCGCTCCAGGTGCGCGTCGTCGGCGGGACCGGGGTCGACCACCACGCAGGACTCCGCGCCCGGAGCGCGCAGCAGCCAGGTGTTGGTGCCCTCCAGGGTCATGCCCGAGGGGTTCTCGGCCAGCAGCACCGCGGCGTACGGGGTGACCGCACGCAGCTCGCCGTACGCGGGATGGCTGATCATCGCCCCAGCGTAGGCGGATCGGGCCCGCGTGCGGATGTGACGAACGTCAGCGTTCGATCCGGTCGCCCGGCTCGGCGTCCACGTGGGCGGGGGCGGCGTCGTAGCGCGGGTCGCCGGGCAGCACCGCGCGGATCACCGAACCCTCCCGCACCACCCTCGGGATGATCTTGTCGATCGTCCGGTCCTCGGCAAGCGCGGAGGCCACGTCGGGGTGTTCGGCCAGCTCAGCGAGGGTCATCCAGGTCGGAGGCAGCAGCCCGCGCCGTCCATCGCGCCACGCGGCCAGCGCTTCGGCGGGCGTGCACCACTCCACGTCCTCGGCCTCGGTCGTGACACCGTCCGCCCGCTGTCCCTCGGGGAGCGCGGCGATGAAGAAGCGGGTGTCGTAACGGCGCGGCTCGTCGATCGGAGTCACCCAGTTCGCCCAGGGGCGCAACAGGTCCGCGCGCAGCACCAGGCCCTCCTCGGCCAGGAACTGGGCGAGCGAGACCTGGCGACCGACCAGCGCGGCGCGGTACTCCGCGTACCGGCTCGTGTCGCCGACAACGCTGTGCTCGTCGGGCCCGGCGAGCAGGACGCCCGCCTCCTCGAAGGTCTCCCGCACGGCGGCGCACACGAGCGCGCGCGCCATCTCCGGCGTGCACCCGAACTGGCGCGCCCACCAGGCCGGCTCGGGACCTGCCCAGGCCACCGACGTGTCCGCGTCCCGACCGTCGAGGCCGCCCCCGGGGAACGCGGTCATGCCGCCCGCGAAGGCCATCCCCAGCACACGGCGCAGCAGGAAGACCTCGATGTTGCCCGGGGCGTCCCTGAGCAGCACCACGGTCGCGGAGTCCTTGGCCGGGGCGGGCACCTCGGGCGGGCTGTCCGCGACGTAGCCCTTCGGCAGGGTCAGTTCCTCGGGAAGCTCGGGCATCCCAGCAGCCTAGGGTGTCCTCCATGCCCGACCAGCACGATCCCGAGCAGATCTCCGTCGCGCGCCCCGCACGACCGGCCGCGTTCGGCTGCCTGGCCAACATCGTCTCGGTGGTGCTCGGCGCGCTCGTCGGCACGGTGATGACCGTGGTCGCCGGGCTGCTGCTGTTCCTTCCGACGACCAGCACCGTGTCGGTCAACGACGCCCCGGCCGAGGTGGCGTCGGCGGGTGACTACACGGGCTACGCCGCCGCGACCAAGCGGACCTCTCGCGTCTTCGGCGGCGACTCCGACGCGGTGTGGCTCGGGCGCAACAGCGGCGGGGACGTCACTCGCGGTCACGTCGTCGAGGTGTCGGCGGGGTGGGGCCCGACCGCCGAGATGCGGGTGGAATGGCTGGCAGACGCGGCAGTTCTGCGTTTCCCGCGCGGTGTCGAGATCCGCGTTCCGGTCAGCGTGTTTAAGGACACGCGGTGACCGGGCAGGATTAGCTGGGTGGAACAACACCTCCGGACCGGTCTGGTCGGCGCCGGGCCCTGGGCTCGTGCGATACACGCGCCGTTGCTCGCCGATCACCCCGGAATCCGGTTCACGTCGGTGCACACCCGCCGCCTCGATGCCGGACGGGAGCTGGCGAGCCCCTACTGCGCTGAGGCGTACGAGGACTTCGACGAATTCCTGTCCACTGTGGACGCTGTGGCGTTCGCCGTTCCCCCTGAGGTGCAAGGCGAACTCGCGCTGCGCGCCGTCGCGGCGGGCAAGCACGTGATCCTGGAGAAGCCGATCGCGGGCTCGCTTGAGCAGGCCGAGCGCCTCGCCGACGCCGTCGAGGGCGCCGGGGTGGCCTCGCTCGTCGTGCTCACGCGGCGCTTCGCCGGCGAGACCCAGGAGTGGCTGGCTGGCATCGCGCGCGCCGGGCAGTGGACCGGTGGCGGCGCGAAGTGGTTCTCCGGCGCGCTGCTCGGCGGCGACTACTCGCACTCGGCGTGGCGGCACAGCGGTGGCGCGCTCGCCGACATCGGCCCGCACATGTTCGACCTGCTCGACGCGGCGCTCGGCGAGATCACCGAGGTGCTCGCGGCGAAGCACGAGCCCGCCAACGACCTGTGGCACGTGATGTTCGGCCACACGGGTGGCGCGGTCAGCACGGCGAGCATGTCGATGCGCATGCCGGTACGGCCGACCCTGTGGCAGATCTCGGTCTACGGCGAGCACGGCTACCGCGAGCTGGCCAACAACAACACCACCGGCTCCGACTGCTACACGGCCCTGCTCGACGACTTCCTCGCGATGATCCACAGTGGCACGGCTTCGCACCCGTGCGACGTCCGCAGGGGACTGCACCTGCAACGGCTGCTGCACGAGGTTCGTCACCGGGCTGGGTGAGCGGAGTAACACCGCGGGCGGTTCCGGGCGATCTACCCCACGAAGAGGCACCCGGACCGTCCACAGAGGAGCTTCGTGACTCCGCCTCACATCGAGTTCTACACGCTCGCGTTCAGCATGGACGACGAGACGTTGCAGGACTCCTTCGACGATCCCGCCGCGGCATCGGCCTGGCTGCGCAGGGCGCTCGCCGAACCGCTGCCCGCCGAGGTCGGTGAGGCGCGCCAGCACCACACGCGCATCGGCACCGCGGCCAGGATGCTGCGCAGGCTCGACATCGCCGAGCAGCACCTGGCGACGGCGTTGGAGCTGGCGGAGCGGCACGGCAGGGACGAGGAGGCCGTGTTCGCGCGCATCCGGCTCGCGCACGTGTTCCAGTGGCAGGGCCGCTTCGACGAGGCGCTCGTGGAGTTCGACCGCTGCATCGAGGACAGCGGTCGCATCGGAAGTCTCAACGCCCGCAAGTACTTCGCCTTCCAGCACGCCGGGAAGTGCCACTACGACACGGGAAACTGGGAGATCGCGCGCTCGCACTTCGCGATGGCGCTGCGACTGCGACTGGCATCCGACGCCGATCCCGAGCTGATCGCCTCCTCCAGCCAGGCGCTCAACGCCGCGGACGCGTGCTTCACCGGGCGGCTCGCCGCGCAGGAGCTCGACCGGCTGATTCCCGCCGTGCGCAACAGGATCGGCGCTCTCCCGTGCCACACCGAGCTGCTGGTGGACATCCGTCGCCCGCTGCTCGACGGTGTGGTGCCGATGTCCCTGGTGCGGGCGGTGCACCGCTACGTCCCGGAGCTCGACCTCGCGCTGGAGTCGCTCGTCGGCGACGGCTGGCTGCTGCGGCGCGGTGACGGCGTCGCGGTGACCCAGCGCTCCCGCGAGCTGCTTTCCAATGTGTCCCAACGACTTGACGCCGCCGCGACCGAACTGTGGGGTGAGCCCGCCGAGCAGCTGGCGATGGTGCAGAACGTGGTCGACCGTGCCTCGGGCACGTCGGCCGGACTGGTTTTCGACGCGCTCGCGGCGCGCCACCCGGCGGGTCCAGTGGCTGGCAGGCTGCTCGACCGGCTCGGCGCGCTGCGGTACCACCGGGCGGACTCCCACGCGGCCGCCTGGCAGGCGGAGGGCCTGACCGCCGAGGGCGTGCGCGCGTTGCGCGGCAGTGATCCGGTGCGCAGGCGGATCGAGGCCGCGACCGGCCGTGTGGCAGCACGGCCGTACCGCAGGATCGAGCCGGAGCAGCGGGTGCGGTTGATCGCCGCGCTGCACGCGCTCCCGTCCTGAGTACGACGAAGGCGGCGCCGGGTTCCTCCGGCGCCGCCTTCGTCGTGTCCAGGGTTCGCGATGGACGTCGGTGCGACCGCGGCTCTCCGGCTGTTCGCCTGCGTGACCGACACCCGGGCCGGACCGTGGCGCTGGCCGCGAAAGCCTCGTTTGGCGCGTTGAGCGTCCTGAATGACTCATTCAGGACGCTCAAGTACCTCAATGAGTCATTCAGCGCACTAACGGGACAGGGGCCCCGCTCGCTCGGCGGGGCCCCTGTCGTGGTGTCGTGCGGTGGGGTCAGGCAACCTCGACGATCAGGTCCACCTCGACCGGGGCGCCCAGCGGCAGCTCGGCGACGCCGACGGCGGCACGGGCGTGCGCGCCCGCCTCGCCGAAGATCTCACCGAAGAGCTCGGAGGCGCCGTTGATCACCGCGGGCTGGCCGGTGAAGCCCTCGGCGGAGGCCACGTAGCCGGTGACCTTGATGATCTTCACGACGGAGTCGATGCCGACGAGCGCGTCGACCGCGGCCAGCGCGTTGAGCGCGCACAGCCGGGCGTGCTCCTTGGCCTCCTCGGGACCGACCTCGGCGCCGACCTTGCCGGTCGCGGCGAGCGCGCCGTCGACGAACGGCAGCTGGCCGGAGGTGAACACGTGCGATCCGGTGCGCACCGCGGGCACGTACGCCGCGACGGGGGCCGCCACCACCGGCAGTTTCAGGCCGAGCTCGGCCAGGCGCTGCTTCCAGTCAGCCACTTCTCTACTCGCCCTTCGGTCGCTTCAGGTAGGCGACGTGCTGCTCGCCGCTCGGGTTCGGCAGGACCGTCACCAGTTCCCAGCCGTCCACGCCCCACTGATCCAGGATCTGCTTCGTGGCGTGGATCAGCAGTGGGACGGTCGCGTACTCCCACTTCGTCATGCCGGGCAGCCTAACCGCACGCTCCCTCGGCCATCCCACCACCGAGTGATCAACTCCCGCACGCGCCGCGTCGATCACCACGGCATGCGCGTGGGAAAGATCGGCCTGGTCATCGCGGTACTGATGGGCACGGTGACCGGAACCGGCTCGGCCGAGACGCTGCTCCAGCAGGCCGACCGGATGATGAAAGTGGACTACGTCTCCTTCGTGAAGTTCCGGCACCAGCACCCGAAGCCCTTCGACTGGAACACCGACCAGTGCAGCACTCCGATCCCGCTGCCCTACCGGCAGACCTTCGCCGGGCCGTGCGAGATGCACGACTTCGGGTACCGCAACTACGGCTACCACGGGACGACGCGCCTGCGCCTGGACGTGACCGAGAAGCGGCGCGCGTGGGTCGACGGCCGTTTCAAGCAGGAAATGGACCGTCGCTGCAACGTGTTCGCCGGCGAGCACCGCGATGACTGCCTCAGCTGGGCGAGCAAGTACGCGAGCGTCGTCCGGAACTTCGGCGCGAAGCACTTCTTCCCGTAATGCGGTGATAGCGATCTGAACGCCACCTGTCCGGGATCTTGGAGCGCTACCGTTGGCGGGTGGAGACTTGGCGGATGATCGCCACCGGCGTGTTCGCGCTCGGTGGGTTGGTGCTCGTACTGGTGGCGATGGCGCAGGTCCGCGACCGCAAGCACAGCACGAGGGCCCAGGTGACGCAGACCGGCCTGATCGCGCTCGCGGTCCTGTCGGTGGTCACCGCGCTCATCGCCACGGTGCTCCCCGAAACGATCGCGTGGGCCCTGGTCGCATTCGTAGTGCTGATCGTGTTGACGCTCACCATGGTCGGCTGAGCACGGGCAGTCCACGCCGGGCCCGCATACGCTGATCGTGTGACGAGCCCTGACCGGTGGACCAACGAGCTGAGCCGCGCGCGCCTGCACGTGGTCACCGGCAAGGGGGGAACCGGCAAGACGACGGTGGCCGCCGCGCTCGCGCTGGCCCTGGCCTCCGGCGGGCGCCGGGTGCTGCTGGTCGAGGTCGAGGGCAGGCAGGGAATCGCGCAGGTCTTCGACACCGCGCCGCTGCCGTACTCCGAGGAGCGGATCGCGGCGGCGCCGGGCGGCGGCGAGGTCCGCGCGCTGGCGGTGGACGCCGAAGCGGCGCTGCTGGAGTACCTGTCGATGTTCTACAACCTGGGCTTCGCCGGGCGGACGCTGCGCAAGATGGGCGCCATCGAGTTCGCCACCACGCTCGCGCCGGGCCTGCGCGATGTCCTGCTGACCGGAAAGGTCAAGGAGTGCGTTCGGCGAACGGACTCCGGCGGCAGGCACGTCTACGACGCGGTGGTGCTCGACGCCCCGCCGACGGGCCGCGTGGTCAAGTTCCTCGACGTCACCAAGGCCATGGCCGACCTGGCGAAGGTCGGCCCGATCCGCTCGCAGAGCGACGGCGTGGTGCGGCTGCTGCACTCCGGCGACACCGCGGTGCACCTGGTCACCCTGCTGGAGGAGATGCCGGTCCGCGAAACCCTCGACGCGGTCACCGAGCTGGACGCCGCGGACCTGCGACCGGGCGCGGTGATCACCAACCGCGTGCGCCCGCCCCGGCTGTCCGCGAGGTCTATGACCGCTGCCGCTGGCGGAAGGGTCGACGCGAGCCGGGTGCGCGCGGGCCTGCTCGAAGCCGGGTTGGAGCTGCATGCCGACGTGCTGGAAGGGCTGGTGGAGGAGACGGTGGAACACGCGATCCGGGTCCAGGCCGAACAGCGCGCCCGCGCGGACCTCGACGCGGTGGACCTGCCGTCGCTGGAGCTGCCGGAGCTGACCGACGGCGTGGACACCGGGGCGCTCTACGAGCTGGCCGAGCTGCTCGGCGAACAGGGCGTGCGGTGAGTGCGCGCACCCGTCCACCGCTGCTGGACGTCGACAAGCTGATCGACGACCCGGACACGCGCATCCTGGTGTGCTGCGGCTCCGGCGGCGTCGGCAAGACGACCACGGCGGCGGCGCTGGCCCTGCGCGCGGCGAGCCGGGGCAGGCACGTGGTGGTGCTGACCATCGACCCCGCCCGCAGGCTGGCGCAGTCGCTCGGGCTCAGCGAGCTGAGCAACCACCCGCGCGCGGTCGAGCTCGGCGAGGACGGCGGCGGCGAGCTGCACGCGATGATGCTGGACATGCGCCGCACCTTCGACGACATGGTGCTGGCGCACGCTGGACATCAACGCGCGCAACAGATCCTGAGCAATCCCTTCTACCAGACCATTTCCTCGTCGTTCTCCGGAACGCAGGAGTACATGGCGATGGAGAAGCTGGGCCAGCTCGTGCACGACGACCAGTGGGACCTCGTCGTGGTGGACACCCCGCCGAGCCGCTCCGCGCTGGACTTCCTGGACGCGCCGCAGCGGCTGTCCACGGTGCTCGACGGGAAGATCATCCGCATGCTCTCCGCTCCTGCGCGCGCGGGCGGGCTGGGGCTGAAACGCTTGGTGGGCGCGGGTTTCGGGCTCTTCACCAAGGCCGTCTCGACGATCATCGGCGGCCAGCTGCTCGCCGACGCCTCCGCGTTCGTGCAGGCCTTCGACAGCATGTTCGGCGGGTTCCGCCAACGCGCGCAGGCCACCTACGAGCTGCTGCGCTCGCCGGGCACGGCCTTCCTGGTGATCGCCGCGCCGGAGCCGGACGCGCTGCGCGAAGCGTCCTACTTCGTCGACCGGCTCAGCGGTGACGAGATGCCGTTGGCCGGGCTCGTGGTCAACCGCACGCACCCGGTGCTCGCCGAACTCCCGGCAGCGCGAGCGCTCGCGGCGGCGGAGGACCTCGAACGCGCGAGTTCCGCACCGCTGGCGAGCGCGGTGCTGCGGCTGCACGCGGACCGAGTGGCCGTGGCGGACCGGGAGAAACGGACGCTCTCCCGGTTCACCAGGGCACACCCGGCCGTCGCGCTGGTCGGCGTGCCCGCGCTGCCCTCCGACGTGCACGACCTCGACGGACTCCGCGAGATCGGCCACCGGCTGGCAGGCGAGTGAGCCGTACTAGCTGACCTGGCGCTCCTTGCGCGCCTCGTCGAGCAGCTCCACCCACGAGTCGACGTCGGGGCGACGGCGCAGCAGCGCGCGCCTCTCCCGCTCCGTCATCCCGCCCCAGACACCGAACTCGATGCGGTTGTCGAGCGCTTCAGCGAGGCATTCCGTGCGCACCGGGCAGCCCATGCAGACCGTCTTGGCCTTGCGCTGCTCGGCGCCTCGAACGAACAGTTGGTCCGGGTCCTCGTCGCGGCACGACGCGTCAACCCGCCAGTCCCCCTGGCTGAACATCATGTTCCCCCAGCTCCTCAGTACCGTCGTCGCGACCTGACCCGGCACCCCCCGGCGCCGAGCTGCGAGAACCGACGTGTCACAGAGACATAACACGTTGACCGGTTTCGCAGTCGTGAGACGTTGACGGACTGTAGAGCTTCGCGGTTCCCGCAACCAAGTGGCGTTTGCCCACCCGTTATCTGCGGTCACCGGAACGTGTTCGCGGTCACTGCTCCATCCGGGCCACGCGTACATTGGGCTGCGTGCCTGTTCGCCGTGCGGTCTTCAAGCTCGTCGGCCTGTGCCTGCTGGCGGGCGTCCTGCTCGCCGGGGTGCTCTTCCCCGCGGTCGGCGCCATCGGCGTGGTGTCCAACCGCGCGAGCGACACCGTCGACAGCACATCGGCCGACCTGGTCCAGAAGGACCCGCCGCTGCTGACCACGGTCCTGGACACCAACGGCAACCCGCTCGCGCACCTGTTCGACCAGTACCGGGTCCTGGTGGCCCCCGACAAGATCGCCACCACGATGAAGGCCGCGATCGTGGCCATCGAGGACCAGCGCTTCTACGACCACCAGGGCGTCGACTGGCGGGCCGCGATGCGCGCGCTGATCACCAACACGCTCCAGGGCAAGGTGGCGCAGGGCGGCTCGACGCTGACCCAGCAGTACGTGAAGAACTACCTCATGCACGTGGTCGCGACCTCCAAGTCCGAGCAGGCCAAGGCCCAGGAGCAGTCCCCCGCGCGCAAGCTCCGCGAGCTGCGGATCGCGCTCCAGCTGGAGAACAAGCTCAGCAAGGACGAGATCCTCGCCCGCTACCTGAACACCGTGCCCTTCGGCAACGGCTCCTACGGGATCGCGGCGGCGGCCAAGACCTACTTCGACACCACCGCCGACAAGCTGACAGTGGCGCAGGCGGCGCTGCTCGCGGGCATCGTCAACGAGCCGAGCGGGCTGAACCCGGAGCGGCATCCCGAGCGCGCGCTGACCCGTCGCAACGTCGTGATCGACGAGATGGCGAAGCAGAACCGCATCCCCAGGGAGGTCGCGGAGGCGGAGAAGAAGACCCCGCTCGGCACGCGCCCGGACATCGGCGCCCCGCCCAACGGCTGCATCGGCACGGGCGACGCGGGCTACTTCTGCGACTACGTGATCAAGTACCTGGAGGGCGCGGGCTTCTCCAAGGAGAACCTGCGCAGGGGCGGCTACACGATCAAGACCACGCTCGACCGCGACGCGCTGACCAAGGCCAAGGCGGCGGTAGACGCCGAGGTACCACCGGACACCGACCACGTCGCCAACGCGATGGCGATCGTCAAGCCGGGCAAGGACAAGCACCGCGTCGTCGCGATCACCGCGAACCGCACCTACGGCCTCAACCGGGACGAGCACCAGACCACGCTCGGGCTGCCCTACGCGATGCAGAACCTGGGCGCGGGCTCGATCTACAAGCTCTTCACCGCGGCCGCCGCGCTGGAGAAGGGCATGGGGATCAACAACTCGATCTCCGTTCCGGGCACCTACGTCTCCGAGGTGTTCAAGGGCGGTGGGGCGAGCTGTCCCGGCGCGGCTGGCGCGAAGAAGTACTGCGTGCAGAACGCGGGCAAGTACCCGGAGCGGATGAGCCTGCAGGACGCGCTCGCGCAGTCGCCGAACACCGGTTTCGTGGCCCTGCTGGAACGAACGACGGTGTCGTCGGCGGTGGACATGGCCGTGCGGCTGGGCCTGCGCTCACTGGGCACGGTGCCCGCTGGTGAGGACCCCAAGAAGCGGCCGATCGGCAAGTTCTTCGCCGAGCAGAACCTCGGCTCGTTCACCCTCGGCCCGACGCCGACCAGCACGCTGGAGCTGGCGAACGTCGGCGCGACTCTGGCCAGCGAGGGCATGTGGTGCCCGCCGAGCCCGATCGAGCAGGTGCTCGACCGCAACGGCCGCCCGGTCGCGCTGCGCGAGGACGCCTGCGAGCAGGTGGTTCCCGCCGGTCTGGCCAACGCGCTGACCGTGGGCATGAGCAAGGACGCGACCTCAGGCACCGCGCGGGACGCCGCGCGGGCGTTCGGGTGGAACAGGCCGATGGCCGGCAAGACCGGGACCACCCAGGAGCACAAGTCCTCGGGCTTCCTCGGCTACACCCCGCAGCTCGCCGGCGCGGTGTTCACCTTCGACGACACGCCCTCGCCGAAGACGCTGTGCGATCCGGCGGGCAACGCGCCGCCTCGGCCGTGCAGTTCGGGAACCTTCATCTACGGCGGCAAATCCCCCGCGCGCAGCTGGTTCGCGGCGATGAACGGGATCGGGTCGGCGCCGGGGATCATGACCGACATGGACACGGCGTCGCTGCCCGACGTCGACGACCGCTACTCCGAGGGCGGCAACGAGGCCAAGGTGCCCAACGTGGTCGGGCTGAGCGAGGGCTTCGCGCGCACCAAGCTGAAGAGCGCCGGCTACGAGGTCAGCGCGTCCAGCACGGACAGCCTGAAGCCGAAGGGCACCGTGCTCAGCCAGAGCCCGCGCGGCGCCGCGCTGCCCGGCGAGACGATCTCCCTCGTGGTGAGCAACGGCGTCGCGCCGACCACCGCGCCCGAACCTCCGCCCAGTGGTCCGCCCTCGCCCGGCCCGGGTCCTGGCCCCGGCGGAGAGACCGGCGGTCCCGCTCCGCCGGGCTAGCCGGTCCTCCTGGCCTACTGACCTACTGGCTGAGCATGGCCTTGACGAGGGTGGCCACCCTGCCGCCCTCCGCGCGCCCGGCGACCTTGGTGTTGGCGGCCTTCATGACCTGGCCCATCTGCTTCGGGCTGGGCTTGCCGCCGACCTGCTCGGTGACCTCGGCCAGCGCCTCGCGCACGACGGCGGTCAGCTCCTCGTCGGAGAGCTGCTTGGGCAGGTACGCGGAGAGCACCTCGCCCTCGGCGCGCTCCTTCGTCGCCAGCTCGTCCCGGCCGGCCGCGGCGAAGGCCTCCGCCGACTCCTTGCGCTTCTTCGCCTCGCGCGCCAGGACCTTGAGCACCTCGTCGTCGGAGAGCTCGCGGGCCTGCTTGCCCGCGACCTCCTCCGCGCCGACCGCGGTCAGCGCCATCCGGAGCGTGTCGAGGACGATCTTGTCCTTCGCCTTGAGCGCGGTGATCATGTCGGCCTTCAACCGTGCCTTGAGCTCTGCCATGGCGGCGAGGTTACCCGCGGTGAAGGGGCTCACCCGTTCCGGCGACGAGGGGCGGGGTCCGTAGGCTCGGGGAGGTGAACACGTTCGGTCGGATTCTCCTCGGGACGACGGCGCTCGGCGCCGCGACGGTCGGCTACGCCGCGGGCATCGAACGCCTGCGCTTCACCCTGCGGCACGCCACGCTGCCGGTGCTGCCGGAGAACGCGCGCCCCCTGCGCATCCTGCACATCTCCGACCTGCACATGACGCCGAACCAGACCAAGAAGCAGCGCTGGGTCGCCGAGCTCGCCAGGCTCGAACCCGACCTCGTGATCAACACCGGCGACAACCTCGCACACGCCAAGGCCGTCCCGACGGTGATGCGGGCGCTCGGGCCGCTGCTGGACTTCCCCGGCATGTTCGTCTTCGGCAGCAACGACTACTTCGCGCCGAAGCCGAAGAACCCCTTCCGCTACCTGATCCCCGCGCACAAGGCCAAGCGCGTGCACGGCACCGGCCTGCCGTGGCGCGACCTCCGCGCCGCCATGACCGAGCGCGGCTGGCAGGACCTGACCCACCTGCGCCACACCACGACGGTGGCCGGTGTCACCGTGACCGCCGCCGGTGTCGACGACCCGCACCTCAAGCGCGACCGCTACGAGCAGATCGCGGGCAAGCCCGGGCCGCAGACCCAGCTCAGCATCGGCGTCACGCACTCCCCCGAGCCCCGCATCCTCGACGCGTTCGCGCGGGACGGCTACGACCTGGTGCTCGCCGGGCACACCCACGGCGGCCAGCTCTGCGTCCCGTTCTACGGCGCGCTGGTCACCAACTGCGGCCTCGACCGCAAGCGCGTCAAGGGCCCGTCGCAGTGGGGCGAGCACACCTGGCTGCACGTCTCCGCCGGGCTCGGCACCTCGCCGTACGCCCCCGTACGGTTCGCCTGCCTGCCGGAAGCCAGCCTGTTGACGCTGGTCCCACGCTCGGAAGAGGCCTCGCTCAAGGGATCGCGGGCCCAGGCCCCCACCCGATTCGGAGCTGGCGTGGACATGCGATAGGCTTTCTCTCGTTCCACTCGGGGTGTGGCGCAGCTTGGTAGCGCGCTTCGTTCGGGACGAAGAGGTCGCAGGTTCAAATCCTGTCACCCCGACAAGTAAGCCCAGGTCAGGCCCGGTCCACAGGAGATGTGGACCGGGCCTGATGTGCGTTTCAGGGAGAAATCCGGGAGAACATCCCCCGCCGCATTCGGCCCACCTTGACACTGTCAGATGACACTGTCACCATTGCGGCGTGCCGGAGTCTCTGTGGACCATCGAACAGCTGCCGGACCAGGTCGCGGCGATGCTGTCGGAGAACTACGACGGCCAGTCCAGTGGCCGTGTCCGAGAGCTGCCCAACGGTCGCACGATTCGCTGGTACACCACGATCGGGCTGGTGGACCGCCCGGTGGCGATGCGGGGAAGGACAGCGCTGTACGGACCTCGCCACGTGGTCCAGCTCGCGGCCGTCAAGAGATTGCAGGCGGCGGGGCTCACGCTGGCCGAGATCCAGGGTGAGCTGGTCGGAGCGACCGATGAACGGCTCGCCGAGCTCGCCGGCGCGCCACCGCCCCGGGATACGCGCACTCCCGCACCCGCTCGAAGCGCGGAGTTCTGGAAGGACCGTCCTGCCCCGCCCCGCACCGCCGCGAAGAACATCCACAGCATCCGCCTGAGCGACACTGTCACCGTCGTGCTGGATGCTGCCACCAGGGCGCCCAACGCGACAGAGCTGGCCGAGCTGGGAACAGCCGCCGCGCCGCTGCTCGAGTCGCTCGAACGGCTCGGCCTGACCGAGCGAAAGGAAGAGCGATGAGAACGACCGTCGATCTGATGGGCCCCGAGGAGGCGTCCGCGCTCCCCGGTACGGACGAGGGGATCGGCTGCCTCCAGACCGAACTCGGCAATCTGCCGCTGGAGTCGATCGACGTGCGGGCGCGGCTCACCGGTCTCGCTTCGCGGACCGAGCTGGTCCAGGGTTTTCGCAACACCCACGCGCAGCCGCTGGAGGCCACCTACGTCTTCCCCCTGCCGCCGCGCGCCGCCGTCACGGCGATGCGCATGGAGGCGGACGGCCGGGTGATCGAGGGCAGGCTCAAGAAGCGCGACGAGGCACGGGAGGACTACGACAACGCCGTCGCCGAGGGCAGGCGCGCCTCGATCGCCGAGGAGGAGCGACCCGGCGTGTTCACCATGCGCGTCGGCAACATCCTGCCCGGCGAGCGGGTCTCCGTGCACCTGACCCTCGCAGGCGCACTGTCCTATGAGGACGGTCAGGCGACTTTCCGGCTACCGCTCGTCGTCGCACCGCGCTACGTGCCGGGAACCCCGTTGGAAGGCGGGCAGGCGGGCGACGGCACGGCGTTGGACACCGACGCGGTGCCCGACGCGTCGAGGATCAGCCCACCGGTGCTGCTGCCCGGCTTCCCGAACCCGGTGCGCCTGAGCGCGGAGGTCGACATCGATCCGGCCGGACTGCCGCTGCTCGGGGTCAGCTCCAGCTTGCACACCGTGGTCACCGAGGAACACGGCGACAGGCTGCGCGTCCGGCTCGAAGCGGGCGACCGGGCCGACCGCGACTTCCTGCTGCGACTGAAGATCGGCGACGAGTCCGCGCTCAGCACCTCGCTCGCCGTGCGCGCCGACGAGGACGGCGGAGGCGGCACCTTCGCGCTGACCGTGCTGCCCCCAACATGCACCCCGGCTGCCACCGCCAGAGACGTGGTGCTCGTACTGGACCGCTCCGGCTCGATGACCGGTTGGAAGATGGTCGCCGCGCGGCGAGCCGCCGCACGCATCGTCGACACGCTGGGCAGCGGAGACCGCCTGGCCGTCCTGGCTTTCGACCACACCTGCGAGAGTCCGCCGGGGATGTCCGACGGACTCGTCGACGCCGATGACCGAAACCGTTTCCGGGCGGTCGAATTCCTCGTCGGCGTTGACGCGCGCGGGAGCACCGAGATGCTGGGGCCGCTGCGCCGGGCCGCCGAGATGCTGAACGGGGAGACGGCACGGGAGCGCGTCCTGGTGCTGGTCACCGACGGGCAGGTCGGCAACGAGGACCAGCTCCTGCGTGAACTCGGCCCTCGGCTCGCCGGCGTTCGCGTGCACACCGTCGGCATCGATCGAGCGGTCAACGAAGCTTTCCTCCAGCGCCTCAGCGCGGGCACCGGACGATGCGAGCTGGTCGAGTCGGAGGACCGCCTCGACGAGGCCATGCACAACATCCACCGGCGGATCGGCACCCCGGTGCTCACCGGCCTGCGGGTGACCGGCGACAGCCTCGCGATCGACGCCGACAGCATCGCCCCGCAGCCGGTGCCCGACCTGTACCCGGGTGTTCCCGTGGTGGTGACCGGTCGTTTCTCGGGGCCGGCACGTGGGCGCGTCGCGGTTGCCGGGCACCCGACGTGGAGCACCGCTGTCGAAGCCGTGCCGAGCGACAACCCGGGACTGGACGCGCTGTGGGCGCGGGCTCGGTTGCGCGACCTGGAGGACCGTTACGTGGTCGGTTCCTCCGAGGAGGACCTTGAGGAGCAGATCGTCGCCACCTCGCTGAAGTTCGGGGTGCTCTCGCGGTTCACCGCCTTCGTTGCCACGGACGAGGACGTGGTCAACCCCGCAGGCCGCGTGCACCGGGTGACTCAGCCGGTCCAAGCGCCCAGCGGCTGGGCCGCAGCAGCAGCACCCGCCGCCCCCTCAGGAGCGCCGGGCGGTGTGCCGGGGTACGGCGCTGCGATGGGTGCCGCGCGCGCGATGCCCTTCCTGGGCAGTGGTCCGGCAGATCCTGGAGGGGCCTACGTTTCCACGCCTCCTCGTTTCGAGCTGGCTCTGTTCGTCAGCGAAGAACTGCGTGTGCTCCGTGAACGGCGAGTGCGGGGCGACCTCGATCGAGCCGAGCACCTCACCGAGCTGGCCGCACGAATCAGGTCGTGGCTGTCCGTGCCCGGCTCCACCACCGATTCTGAGGCACGAGCCAAGCTCGAAGCACTGGCTGAGGTGCTTTCCGCACCTGGAGGCGATGGCTTCGAGGAGGTGGACCGCCGCTGGCGGCACGCCACAGCGGTGCTGGAAGATCTCGCTGGTGTGGCGGGGCGACGGAGGTCCTGGAGACCCTGAACCACCAGTGGACGGCGTGACCGAGCTGGTCGACCGGATCTGGCGGACGGACGCGGCCAGCATGCTGGGCGCGCTCAGCCGTCGGCTCGGTGACTTCGAGCGGGCGGAAGAGGCGCTGTCGGACGCGGTGGCCGAGGCGCTCAAGCGCTGGCCGGACGAGGGTGTGCCGGACAGCCCCACCGGGTGGCTGGTCACCACGGGCTGGCGCAAGGCGCTGGACCGGCTGCGCCGCGACACCGTCGGCCGGGAGAAGGCGGCCCGGGTGGCCGCCGAAGCACCGCCGGAGCCCGGTGTGGACGACCGGCTGGCCATGATCTTCGCGTGCTGCCACCCGGATCTCGCCGAGCCGGCCCAGGTCGCGCTCACGCTGTACGCGGCCAGCGGTCTGAGCACGGCCGAGATCGCCGCCGCTTTCCTGGTGCCGCTGCCGACGATGGCGCAGCGGCTGTCCCGGGCCAAGCGCCAGCTGCGGGAGCGCGGCATCGGGTTCGAGGTACCGCAGCCGCACGAGTACGCCGACCGGCTGCCGGCCGTGCTCGCGGTGATCTACCTGGTGTTCAACGAGGGCTACCTGTCCAGTGGCCGGTCGGCCCACCAGCGGCGTGAGCTGGCCCGCGAGGGGGTCGAGCTGGCGCGCCAACTCGCCGCTCTGCTGCCGCGCGAGCCGGAGGTGGCCGGTCTTGCCGCGTTGTTGGAGCTGCATCACGCTCGCGCTGCCGCACGGTTCGACTCGTGGGGCCGCATCGTGCTGCTCGACCAGCAGGACCGGCGGTTGTGGGACGCGGCGGCGATCGAACGTGCGGTGCTGCGGCTGCGGGCGGCGGTGCTCTCCGGCAAGCCCGGGCCGTACCAGGCGCGGGCGGGCATCGCCGCGCTGCACGCCCTGGCCGGCTCCTACGAGGACACCAACTGGGCCGACGTGCGCGCGCTCTACGACCGGCTGTACCCGCTGGACCCGTCGCCGGTGGTGCTGCTGAACCGGGCCGTGGCCACGCGGTTCGCGGTGGGCCCGGTTCCGGCGCTGGCCGAGGTCGACGCGCTCGGCGAACGGCTGGCCGGTTACCACCTGTGGCACGCCGCCCGGGCTGATCTGCTGGCCGCGCTCGATCGACCGTCGGAGGCGCTGGCGGCGGCGGAGCGCGCCCTGGAACTGGCCGCGAACCCGGCCGAACGCGAGCTGATGTCCCGCCGGGTGGGAGAGCTGAAGCGCCGGCTGTGAGGCCGGCGCCCCAGCGCCACCCCTAGTCGCGGCTCATCACCGGGCGGACCTCGACGGCGCTCACGCCCGGGGCGAGCGGCCACGTCGCCGCGATCCCCACAGCCTCGTCGATGTCGTCGCACTCCAGCACGATGACCGAGCCGACGACCTCCTTGAGCTCCAAGTACGGCCCGTCGGTGATCACCGGCTCGCCGTTCGCGCCTGCGCGCACCGTCTTCGCCGTGTCCCTGGGCTGCAGCTCGATGCCGCCCTCGGCGACCTTGCCCGCCGGCTGCCACCGCTCGAACCACGCGAAGACCTGCTTCATCACGTCCTCCTCGTCAGCCGGGGACAAGGCGGCCCACTGACGGTCGTCACCGCAGATCAACATCGCGTACTTCATGGTCGCTCCTCATGGTCGGAAGGGCTCTGTCACCCGGGTGACGAACGAGCAGCACCGGTTCTCGACAGCTCGCGCGAACTTCTTGCCACAGTTTCGCCGCGCTGCGGTGATCGGGCAGAACGCCGCGTGGGGCAGGATCGGGGTGTGACGGAGCACCCCAGTACCGACATCCCCGAGCGGCTCTTCGACGACCCCGAGGCCGAGGCGCGGTGGACGGAGCGGTTCACCGCCCGCCGCACGTCGTTGCCCGGGTGGGCGGAGGACGCCCCGGACCGCAACCTGTACGTCTCCAACGCCAGCGGGGTGTGGGAGGTCTACGCCTGGGACCGGGCGACGGACACCCACCGGCAGGTGACGGACCGGCCGAACGGCACCTACCACGGCACGCTCACCCCGGACGGCGAGCGGATCTGGTGGTTCGCCGACACCGACGGCGACGAGTTCGGCACGTGGGTGGCGGAGCCCTTCGCGGGGCGCGCGCAGGGAACCGAGCCGGAGCCGGGGGTGCCGGGAACGCACGCGGGCTACCCGGCGGGCCTGCAAGTGGGGTCGAAGATCGTCGCACTCGGCATGTCCACCGACGACGGCACGACGATCTGGACGGCGCCCCTCGGCGGCGACCCGACCGTGCTCTACCAGCACGAGAACGACGCGGGCGCGGGTTCGCTGTCCAAGGACGAGCGCTTGCTGTCGATCGCGCACTCCGAGCACGGCGACTCGCGGCACCCGGCGCTGCGCGTGCTGCGGGTGGCCGACGGCTCGACCGTGGCCGAGAAGTGGGACGGCGAGGGCAAGGGACTGGAGTCGATCGGGTTCGCGCCGATCGAGGGCGACCCCCGGCTGCTGGTGCTGCACGAGCGGCGCGGGCGCGAGGAGCTGCTGATCTGGGACGTCGAGGCCGACACCGAGTCCCTGCTGGAGTTCGACCTGCCGGGCGAGATCGTCGCGGACTGGTACCCGGACGGCTCCGGACTGCTCGTCGTGCACACGCACCAGAGCCGGAACACCTTGTACCGCTACGACTTCGCCAACGGTGAACTGTCCGCTTTGGACATTCCAAAGGGGACGGTCGGCAGCGCTTCGGCGCGGCCGGACGGGACGATCGAGTACTCGTGGTCCTCCGCCGGGCGACCGCCGGTCGTGCGCGCGATGTCGCCGGACGGCTCGGACCGCGTGCTGCTGGAGCCCGCTGGCCACAAGCCCGCGCCCTCGCAGGACCTCGAAGACGCCTTCGTGCCGGGTGCGGGCGGGCCGGTGCACGCGTTGATCGCGCGGCCGGAGGGCGCGGAAGGCCCGCTGCCGACGGTGTTCCTGCTGCACGGCGGACCGCACGCAGCGGACGAGGACCGCTTCTCCGCCTACCGCGCGGTGTGGCTGGACGCGGGCTTCGCGGTGGTGCACGTGAACTACCGCGGCTCGACCGGCTACGGCTCGGTCTGGCGCGACGCGATCGAGGGTCGCCCAGGGCTCACGGAGCTGGAAGACGTTGCTGTGGTTCAGGATTGGGCCGTGCAGTCGGGCCTCGCGGACCCGGAGCGCTGCGTGGTCAACGGCGCGTCGTGGGGCGGGTACCTGACGCTGCTGGCGCTGGGGACGCAGCCGGAGCGCTGGGCGGCCGGTGTCGCCGGTGTGCCGGTCGCGGACTACGTGGCGGCCTACGAGGACGAGATGGAGCCGCTGCGCGCTTACGACCGCGCGCTCTTCGGTGGCTCGCCGGAGGAACTTCCCGCGCTGTACAAGGAATGTTCGCCGCTGACCTACGTGGAGGCGGTGCGCGCTCCGGTGCTCGTGCTCGCGGGTGAGAACGACCCGCGCTGCCCGATCCGGCAGATCGAGAACTACCTGGAGCGGCTGGCCGAGCGCGGCGCCAAGTACGAGGTCTACCGCTACGACGCGGGCCACGGCTCGCTGGTGGTGGCCGAGACGATCAAGCAGACCGCGGCGGAGGTGGCCTTCACCCGGCGGGTGCTCGGCCTCTGACCCGAGCACGGGGACGGCCCCTCGCCTGGGGGTCACGAGGGGCCGTCACGAGAGGTGGGCGCGGTGTCCGAGCGGGCACCGCCTCCCTCCGCACTGAACGGGTACCCACGCGACCGAGCGGCCTAACGCTTGGTGGTGACCTTCACATCGCCGAAGAAGGTCTTGGCGCGCAGCCGGATGACCGGTGAGCCGGGGATGCGCGGCACCTCGGCGACGCGGATCTTCTCGGCGCCGAAGAACAGCGAGGACTCGACCTCGACCTGAACGCCCTCGGGCACCACGACCTTGACGTCGCCGAAGAACGTGCTGCCGGTGATGTCCACGACGCTCTCGGTGATCACCGCGTCGCGCAGGTCCAGCCGCACGTCGCCGAACACCGAGGACACCGTGGTGCCGGAGCGCAGCGCGAAGCGGCCCTTGCGCTTGACGTCGTCGAAGACGGAGTGCCGCACGCTGCCGACGACGACCACGTTCGAGTCCTCGATCGGCGCGGGCAGTCCCGAGGTGGCTTTCTCCAGCTCGGCGAGGCTCTCCGCCTGCCACACCAGGTCGACGCGCTCGGTGAACTGGTCGAGGGTCAGCCTGCCCTGGCCGACCGCGCGCTCCAGTGCGTGCTGCGCGGCCTCCTTCGACGGCTGGAGGTTCGGGACGAGTTCGTCAGTCACGGCTTCGAGCCTAGGACCTGCTCACGGCGGGAGAGGGCGAACTCGACGACCTGCCGGCCGACGGTTCGAAGATTGCCGGAGGTCTTCGCGTCCGAGCAGCAGCCCTCGCCGTCGAAGATGACCTCGGTGGAGTTCAGCGCGACGCCGAGCGGGGTCGGCCAGCCGCGCAACGCGTGCACGATCGAGCGCAGCGCGGTCAGCGTGGTCACCGACGCCTGCCAGCCGTAGGCGGTGGCCACGCAGCCGACCGCGCGGCCGTCCAGGTACGGGTGGGGCTCCTGGCGGAGGTCCTCGATGTAGTCGAGGGCGTTCTTGAGCAGGCCGGACACCGTGCCGTGGTAGCCGGGCGAGACCAGGACGACGCCGTCGGCCTCGCGCACGGTGTCGACCAGCCTGCGCGCGGCCTCGGTCCGCTCGCTGACGGCGGGGTCGTAGAACGGCAGCACCAGGTCGGAGCCGGAGATCGCGATCGTGCGCGCTCCCGCCTCCTCGGCTCCCGCCAGGGCCACCCGCAGCGCGCGCTCGGACTGCGAATCCGCCCTGATCGAGCCGCCGATGCCCACCACCGTGACCGTCATGCGCCTGATCCTTCCACCGAGGCGTTGCCGTCGGTCGTCGTCGTGAAGACCTTCACGCTAGGACCTCGACCTACGTTGAGGTCAAGGCCGCCCACGAAAGGCGAAAAGCTGTTGAGAACAAACGGATCCAGGAGTCTCATGGTGGGGTGGCCCTTTCTCCGTACCGGCAGGTGCTCGCCCTGCCGGGCGTTCGGCGCCTGCTGCTGATCGCGCTGTTCGCCCGCATTCCCGGCAGCGCCGTCGGTGTCGCGATGACGCTGCACGTGGTGCTGACGCTCAAGGAGGGCTACGGCGCGGCCGGGCTCGTCTCCGCTTGCGCGACGATCGGCATGGCGCTCAGCGGTCCCCTGTTCGGACGACTCGTCGACCGCCGGGGGCTGCGCCTGATGCTGGCGATCACCACGATCGGCGAAGCCACGTTCTGGTTCATCGCGCCGTCGCTGCCGTACGCGGCGCTGCTGGGCACGGCGCTGATCGGCGGTTTCCTGACCCTGCCGGTCGGCGCGACCTCACGGCAGGCATTGGCCGCGATCGTGCCGCCGGAGCACCGCAAGGCCGCGTTCTCGCTGGACACGATCTTCGTGGAGACCAGCTACATGCTCGGCCCCGCGCTCGGCGTGCTGATGGCCACGCAGGTCTCCACCACGCTCACGCTGGTCGCCATCGGCGGCGGCCTGGTGATCTCCGGCAGCGTGCTCTTCCTGGTCAACCCGCCGATCCGGTCGGCGGCGAGCACCGAGGAGTCCGCCGAGCCGGTTCCGCGCAAGGAGTGGCTGACCAGGGAGCTGGTCGGCGCGCTGATCATCTCGGCGGGCGCGGTCCTGGTGCTCGCGGGCACCGACGTCGCGATCGTCGCCACGCTCGAACGCCACGGCCAGGTGTCGTGGACCGGCCTGGTGATCGTGGTCTGGTGCTTGGTCTCGCTGACCGGCGGTTTCGTCTACGGCGCGATGACCAGGACGGTGCCGCCGCTCGTGCTGATGACGACGATGGGCGTGCTGACGATCCCGGTCGGCATCGCCACCGACTGGTGGTGGCTGTGCCTGGCGATCCTTCCCGCGGGCGCGTTGTGCGCCCCGCTGCTGTCGGCCACCACGGAGTGGATCAGCAGGCTCGCGCCGGAGTCGGTGCGCGGTGAGGTGATGGGGCTCCAGCAGTCCGCGCTCACCCTCGGCAGCGCGATGGGCGCCCCGTTCGTCGGCGCGGTGATGGACGCGACCTCGCCCGCGATGGGCTTCGTCGCGGCGGGTGGCCTCGTGACCGTGGCCGCCGCCGCTGTGCTGTTCCTTCAGCGCCCGCGCGCGTCGGCCGCTCCGGCTTCGGCTTCCGCCAGCTCCGAAGAGAGCGTTCGCAGCGCTTCGTAGGCCCGCTCCACCACCGGGCGCACGGCGGCTGAGCGCGCGGCGTTGGCGGCGTCGACGCGGACGACGTCGACCGGCTCGATGAGGTCTGCGGCCGCGCGCAGCGAAGACAGCTCGCCGAGCGCGCGCCAGCCCAGCAGCGCCGCGCCCAGGCCGGAGCCCTCGCTGTCCTCAGCCAGCTCCAGGTCGGTGCCCAGGCTCGCGGAGATCACCTCGGCCCACAGCGGCGAGCGGAAGGCTCCGCCCGTCGCGCGGACGCGGTCGATCGGCGCGCCCGTGGCGGCCACGGCATCGCGGACCAGGGCAAGCTGCTGGCCGACACCTTCGATCAGCGCGCGCACGATCTGCGCTCGGCCGTGCTCCCGGCGCAGTCCGAGGATCATCGCGCGCGGGTCCGGGTCCCACCACGGAGCGCGCTCGCCGAGCAGGTAGGGCAGCGCGAGCAGACCGCCGGCGCCGGGCGGCACGCTCTCCGCCTCGGCGAGCAGTGAGCCGATGTCGTTGGTACCGAACGCTTTCGCGGCCCAAGCGGCGACGCTGCCGCCGTTGCTGATCGCGCCGCCGAGCACCCACAGGCCCTCGCCGATCGCGTAGCAGAACACCCGGCAGTGCTCGTCGATCCCGGGTTCGTCACGGACGACGCGCAGCGCGCCGCTGGTGCCGAGCGACAGCGCGGCCATCCCCGGGACGACCGCGCCGACGCCGAGGTTGGCCAGCGGACCGTCTCCCCCGCCCGCGACGACGGGCAGACCCGTTGGCAGGCCGTCGATCTGCGCGGTCAGCGGCAGGACATCCGTGGGCGCCACCAGCTCCGGGAGCTGGTCGGCGGTGATCCCCGCGAGCCGCAACGACTCCGGGTGCCAGTCGAGGGTGTGCATGTTCATCAGGCCGGAGCCCGACGCGTAGGAGTGCTCGGTGGCCAGGCGCCCGGTGAGGTGCAGGAGCACGAAGTCCTTGAGGCTGCACCACTTCACGGCTCGCACATCGGTCTTCTCGTGGAACCACACGAGCTTCGACAGCGGAGCGAACGGGTGCACGGGCGTGCCGGTGGCGCGGTGCAACTCGGCCCCCGCAGGGCTACCCTTGATGCGCGCGGCCTGGTCGGCGGCGCGGTTGTCCGCCCAGCTGACCGCGTGCGTGAGCGGATTGTTGTTGGCGTCCAACGCCATCAGCGTGTGCATCGCGCCGGTCAGCGAGAGCCCATCGACGACGAGCCCCTTCTGTCCACAGTGGACAACGCACTCGGTCAACGCCTCAAGGGCGGCGGTGAGCACCTGGCGAGGGTCGTGGACGGCCTCGCCGGGGTGCTCGCCGAGCATCGGACAACCGCGCTCGGCGAGCACGTGGACCACTGCGGAGGCATCAGCGGCGACCACCTTCGTCGCCGTGCTGCCCAGGTCGATCCCGAGCACTACCCGTGTCGTCACGGGTTCTTCTTACCAGTGCTCAGACCAGCGACTCGGCGATCTCGTAGGTGTTGAGCGCCGCGCCCTTGCGCAGGTTGTCCCCGCACACGAAGAAGTCCAGCGTGTTCGGGAAGTCCAGCGCCTGGCGGATGCGGCCGACGTAGGTCGGGTCGCCGCCGACCACGTCCGCGGGCGTGGGGAACACGCCGTTGGCCGCGTCGTCGACCAGCCGGATGCTGGGCTGCGCCGCGAAGATCTCCCGAGCGCGCTCGACGGTGACCTCCTCGGCGAAGACCGCGTGCACGGCGAGGGAGTGCGTGGTGACCACGGGGACGCGCACGCAGGTCGCGGAGACCTTCAGGTCCGGGATGCCCAGGATCTTGCGGGACTCGTTGCGGACCTTGAGCTCCTCGCTGGACCAGCCGCCGTCGCGCTGCGAGCCCGCCCACGGGACCACGTTGAACGCCAGCGGGGCCGGGAACGGGGAGTCCGAAGAGGACAGTCCGGCCGCTTCGAGCGCCTCGCGCACGTCACCGGCGCGGTTGCCGACGCCCTTGCCCGCCACCGCGGCGGCCTCGGCGTACAGGCGGTCGATACCGTCCTGACCAGCGCCGGAAGCGGCCTGGTAGGAGGCGACGACCAGTTCGCGCAGTCCGAAGGTGTGGTGCAGCGCGCCGAGCGCGGCCATCATCGACAGCGTCGTGCAGTTGGGGTTGGCGATGATGCCGCGCGGCCGGTTGGCGACCTGGTCGACGTTCACCTCCGGCACCACCAGCGGCACGTCGTCGTCCATCCGGAAGGCGCCGGAGTTGTCCACGGCGACAGCTCCGCGCGCGGCGGCGATCGGCGCCCACTCGGCGGAGACCGCGTCCGGGACGTCGAACATCGCGACGTCGACGCCGTCGAAGGCCTCGGCGGAGAGCGCGATGACCTCGAGGGACTCACCGCGGACGGTGATCCGCTTGCCCGCGGAGCGCGGGGAGGCGATCAGCCGGATCTCCCCCCACGGCACGGACTCGCGGCCGTTGATGATGTCGATCATGACCGTGCCGACGGCGCCGGTCGCGCCGACGAGTGCGAGGGTGGGACGGGTGCTCATCGGTGCTTACCTCCCGGTTCCGGCGTAGACGACGGCTTCCTCGGTGCCGCCCAGGTCGAACGCCTCGTGCAGCGCGCGCACGGCGTCGTCGAGCTGGGTGTCGCGGCAGACCACCGAGATGCGGATCTCCGAGGTGGAGATGATCTCGATGTTCACCCCGGCCTTGGCGAGCGCCTCGCAGAAGACCGCGGTGACGCCGGGGTGCGAGCGCATGCCCGCGCCGATCAGCGAGACCTTGCCGACGTGCTCGTCGAAGAGGACCTGCTCGAAGCCGATCTCCTCGCGCACCTTGTCCAGCTGCTCGACGGCGGTCGCGGCGTCGGTCTTGGGCAGCGTGAAGGTCAGGTCGGTGCGGCCGGTGGCGACCTGGGAGATGTTCTGCACCACCATGTCGATGTTCAGCTCGGCCTCGGCGATCACCCGGAAGATCCTGGCTGCCACACCCGGGTGGTCCGGGACGCCGGTGACGGTGATCTTGGCTTCGGACCGGTCGTGCGCGACGCCGGTGATCATGGCCTGTTCCACGGGAAGGTCCTCCATGGACCCGGACACGATGGTTCCGGGCTTGTTGTTGAACGACGAGCGGACATGGATGGCGACGTTGTTGCGGCGCCCGTACTCGACGCAGCGCAGCATCAGCACCTTCGCGCCGCACGCGGCCATCTCCAACATCTCCTCGTAGGTGATGTTGTCGAGCTTCTTGGCGTTGGGCACGATGCGCGGGTCGGCGCTGTAGACGCCGTCCACGTCGGTGTAGATCTCGCAGACGTCGGCGCCGAGCGCGGCGGCCAGCGCGACGGCCGTGGTGTCGGTGCCGCCGCGGCCGAGCGTGGTGATGTCCTTGGTGTCCTGGCTGACGCCCTGGAAACCGGCGACGATGGTGATCGCGCCCGCGTCGATCGCTTCCTGGATGCGGCTCGGCGTGACGTCGATGATCCGCGCCTTGCCGTGCACCGAGGTGGTGATCACCCCGGCCTGCGAGCCGGTGTAGGAGCGGGCCTCGGCGCCGAGCGAGTGGATCGCCATCGCCAGCAGCGACATCGAGATGCGCTCGCCCGCGGTGAGCAGCATGTCCATCTCGCGGTCCGGCGGGACCGGGGACACCTGGCTGGCGAGGTCGAGCAGGTCGTCGGTGGTGTCGCCCATCGCGGAGACCGCGACGACCACGTCGTTGCCCGCTTTGCGCGTCTCGACGATCCGTTCGGCCACTCGTTTGATTCGTTCAGCGTTTTCCAGCGATGATCCGCCGTACTTCTGGACGACGAGCGCCACCGAACCTCCTCCGGACGACGGCCCTGCCGTGCCCGCACTGGTGGCGCGGGCGCGACGGATGGGCCTTCTGCACAGGCTGTACCTGGACCGCGCCATCGCAGTCTCCGGGCAAGCCTACTCACCAGAGCCACCCCGTCCACCAGTGCGTTTTCGCACTTCGCAGCGCCACCACCTCGGAGAACGCCTTCCCGTTGCGGCGTGTCGCGGGGCATCGTGTGGCAGAGCCCACGACGACGCGCCGGGCTGAGCGGAGATCCGTTCGCCGGTCGGGGCCCGAGGTGGAGGATCTTCGGTGCCACGGGTGACGAGTCGTCTCCCGCCGACCAGCGCGGGCGTGACGGTATTCACACTGACTGAAGGGGTTCTCGTGACGGAACTGAGTGCGCACCGGCCTGCCGAGTCGAGCGCGCCGCTGCACGAGCTGATCCGCGACCGGTGGAGCCCGCGCGTGCTCGACCCGAAGGCGGAGATCACCGACGACCAGCTGCGCGCGCTGTTCGAGGCCGCGCGCTGGGCACCGTCGTGGGGCAACAGCCAGCCCGCGCGCTACCTCGTCGGCAGGCGGGGCGAGGAGACCTTCGAGCGGATCTTCGCGACGCTGAGCCGGGGCAACAAGAACTGGGCCGCTCCAGCGGGCGCGCTGGTGCTCGGCATCGCCAGGACCCGCAACGACGAGGGCGAGCCGATGCCCTACGCGGAGTACGGCCTCGGCCTCGCGACGCAGAACCTGGTGTTGCAGGCGGTGGCGGAAGGCCTTGTGGCGCATCAGATGGCGGGCTTCAGCGCCGAGGCGGCCAAGGCGGCGTTCGAGCTGCCCGAAGGCGTGGAACCGTTGGTGGCCATCGCGATCGGCCACTTCGGCGACGGCGTCGACGTGGACCCCTCGATCGTCGAGCGCGACACCAAACCACGTCAGCGCAAGCCGCTGTCGGAGCTGGTTTTCGGTGCTGGGTGGGGAACTCCCGCGTTCTAGGCCGTGTCCTGCAAGTCTCGCAGTTCACCGGTCTTCAAGTCCCACAAACCCCCGCCTTCGCGGTCTCCAACGACGGCAAACCTCATCGAGAAAGGGGTTCGGTGGTCTTGAAGACCGGCGAACCTCTGGCACGCCGTGACCGGGACCCACAGCTCAACCGCTTACAGGACAGGGCCTAGGCGGTGATCCGGCGCAGGAGCTTCACCACGAGCGCCGTAGCCACCAACCAGAAGATTGCCGCCGTCCCGTAGTTCACCAGGACCGCCGTCTCCGGGCGCTCGGCGGGGAACAGGTCACGGAAGGCGAGCGCGAGCGGATCGGCCCACGCGCGCACGAACTGGGTGATGCCGTTGTCCGGGTTGGCCCCGCCGACGGTGAGGATCACGTGCACCACCAGCAGGACCGCGATCAGCGTGCCCGCCCAGCGGATGACCTGGGCGAGCACGCCGAGGACCGCCTTGGTCTGCGCGGCGCCCCCGCCCTTGCGGCGCTCAGCGTGGTTGGCCATGCCGGCGAGTCTGACAGGACATCAGGCCGTGCGGCGCAACAACCTCACCACGATTCCCGTCACCACCAGCCAGAACACGATGGCCATGCCGTAGTTGAGCAGCAGGTCCATCGTGGCGTTGCCCGTGGCGAACAGGTTCACGAACCACAGCGCCAGCGCACTCGCGGCACTGGCCACGAACTGCACGAGCGCGTTGGCCTCGTTCACCGAGACCAACACGAAGATCACGTGTGCGAGCAGGATGAGCGCGATGACCGTCCCGATCGCCCGAACGACGGACGCGACGACCGAGCCACCACTGCGAACGCGGTCCCTGGCAACCATGAGGACGTCCTTTCCCTCGGCACCTGTCACCCGACCGTGTACCCCTCCCGCCCCCTCCACACACCTCCGCCGTC
The DNA here is from genome assembly GCF_039537405.1 of Allokutzneria multivorans. Taxonomy (NCBI): domain Bacteria; kingdom Bacillati; phylum Actinomycetota; class Actinomycetes; order Pseudonocardiales; family Pseudonocardiaceae; genus Allokutzneria; species Allokutzneria multivorans. The sequence goes on from NZ_BAABAL010000005.1 coordinate 634,668, forward strand.
TTGACCGCACCGGCCCTGAACGACCCCTTCAGTGCGCTCAACGCACCAAACGACCCGTTGAGGTACTTGAACGCACTAAACGACCCGTTCAGGGCTCCCAACGCACTGAACGGGTCGTTCAGGTACTTCAACGCACTGAACGGGTCGTTCACGTGGGTTGAGCGTGCTCAACGAGTCGTTCAGCACGCTCAACGGACTGAATGAGTCATTGAGGGAGTTGAGGTACCTGAAGGAGTCATTGAGGGAGCTCAAGTACCTGAATGAGTCATTCAGGGCGCAGCGGCGCGGGGTGGGTGGCGGAGTGCGGAGGATGGCCCAGGATGTGGGACGTGGGTTTCATCCAGCGGCCCGCGCATGGTTAGTCTGGCGGCGTGGCGGGTGTCCTGCTCCTTCTTCGCCGCGACGGGGTCTGACCAGACCGGCCCCCCGTCGCGGGATTCGGCTGCGGCCCCACGCCCGCCGGTCGACTCTTCCCCGGCAGCAGGAGCTCCCCCAGCGATGACGATCGACCCCGCCACCTTCACCTCGGCGACCAGCAGGCTGAACACCCCTTCCAGGCCCGCCCCCTCGGACCAGCCCGGGTGGAACACCCAGCGCGGCAGCTCGATGCCCTACCACCGCTACCGGCCGTTCGCGGAGCTCGTCGAGCCGATCGCGCTGGCCGACCGGAGCTGGCCGGACAAGGTCATCGACCGGGCGCCGCAGTGGTGCGCGGTGGACCTGCGCGACGGCAACCAGGCGCTGATCGACCCGATGTCGCCCGCGCGCAAGCGGCGGATGTTCGACCTGCTCGTGCGCATGGGCTACAAGGAGATCGAGGTCGGTTTCCCGGCCGCGAGCCAGACCGACTTCGACTTCGTCCGCGAGATCATCACCGATGACGCCATCCCGGCGGACGTGACGATCCAGGTGCTGACGCAGAGCCGCGCGGAGCTGATCGAGCGCACCTTCCAGGCGCTGGAGGGCGCGCACAGCGCGATCGTGCACATCTACAACTCGACCTCGGTGCTGCAACGGCGCGTGGTGTTCAACTCCGACCGCGCGGGCATCATGAAGATCGCCACCGACGCCGCGCACCTGGTGCAGGAGCTGGCGGGCAAGCAGTCGGAGACGAACTTCCGGTTCGAGTACTCGCCGGAGTCCTACACGGGCACCGAGCTGAGCTACGCCGCCGAGGTGTGCAACGCGGTCACCGGGATCTGGCAGCCGACGCCGCAGAACCCGGCGATCATCAACCTCCCCGCCACGGTGGAGATGGCCACGCCCAACGTGTACGCGGACTCCATCGAGTGGATGCACCGCAACCTCGAGCGCCGCGACGCGGTGGTGCTGAGCCTGCACCCGCACAACGACCGGGGCACCGGTGTGGCCGCCGCGGAGCTGGGCTACCAGGCCGGGGCCGACCGCATCGAGGGCTGCCTGTTCGGCAACGGCGAGCGCACCGGCAACGTGTGCCTGGTGACCCTGGCGATGAACCTGTTCAGCCAGGGCGTCGACCCGCAGATCGACCTCTCCGACATCGACGAGGTCCGCCGCACCGTCGAGTACTGCAACCAGCTGGTCGTTCCCGAGCGGCACCCCTACGGCGGCGACCTGGTCTACACGGCGTTCTCCGGAAGCCACCAGGACGCGATCAAGAAGGGCTTCGAGGCCCTGGAGCGCGCGGCCAAGGCCGCGGGCGAGCACGTGGACGACTTCCCGTGGGAGGTCCCCTACCTGCCGATCGACCCGAAGGACGTCGGCCGCAGCTACGAGGCCGTGATCCGGGTGAACTCGCAGTCCGGCAAGGGCGGCGTCGCCTACGTGATGAAGGCGGAGCACCAGCTGGACCTGCCGAGGCGGCTGCAGGTCGAGTTCTCCAAGCTCGTCCAGGAGGTCACCGACAACGAGGGCGGCGAGATCGACCCGAAGGGCATCTGGGACGTCTTCGCCACGGAGTACCTGGACCGCGTCGCCCCCGTGCGCCTCGTCCGGCACCGCCTGTCCGACGACGGCCAGGGCCACGACGAGATCGAGGCCGTTGTCCGCGTCGAGGACGAGGACCACGAGGTCAGCGGTCGCGGCAACGGCCCGATCGCGGCGTTCGTGGACGCGCTGGCCACCGTGGGCTACGACGTGCGCGTGCTGGACTACGCCGAGCACGCCATGTCCGCGGGTGATGACGCCCGCGCCGCGGCCTACGTAGAGACCACCATCGGCGACCGCGTCCTCTGGGGCGTTGGCGTGGACGGCTCGATCGTCACCGCGTCGCTGCGCGCGGTCCTCTCCGCCGTGAACCGCGCCTTCCGCTAGCCCGGGTGTCCCACCGTTCGCGGGCATTGAGTCCGCGAACGGTGGGTACTAGCCCGGAGTGCGGTTGCGGCGGAGTGATCCCAGCGGTCCTGGACTGACCAGGAAGCGGTGCGGGCGCGGTTTCCGGTACTTCGACCGCCACGGTCCCGTCGACGACCCCGAGGTCGTGCGGCGGGTCAAGGAGCTGGTGATCCCGCCCGCCTGGCAGGACGTGTGGATCTGCGCGGCGCCCAACGGGCACATCCAGGCCGTCGGGGTCGACGAGGCCGGGCGCAAGCAGTACCTCTACCACCCCTCGTGGACCGAGCGCCGCGGCTCGGAGAAGTTCGATCGCGTGCTCAAGCTCGGCGCGCGCATGCCGAAGGTGCGCGAGGAGATCGCGAAGCGGCTCGACACCGAGGGTTTGACCAAGGACCGGGTGCTCTCGGCCTCGGTGCGGATGTTGGAGCTGGGCGCGTTCCGGGCGGGCGGGCACGCCTACGCCAAGGAGAACGGCAGCTTCGGGCTCTCGACGCTGCTGCGCGAGCACGTGACGCTGCGGAAGGGCCGCGTCCGGATGCGCTACGTCGCCAAGGGCGGGCAGGACCGCGATGTGGTGATCGACGACGAACAGGTGTGCGACGTGGTTCGCGGACTGCTTCGGAGGCGTGACCGAAATCCGGAACTACTGTCCTATTGGGACGGTCAGCGATGGCACAACGTGCGCTCTCCGGATATCAACGACCACATCCGCGAGATCACCGGAGGTCCATTCACGGCGAAAGATCTCAGAACGTGGAATGGCACGGTGCTGGCGGCGATCGCGCTGGCAGCGGGCCCGCGACCGGATACGAAACGCGGTCGGCAACGCGCTGTGACCGCGGCGATGCGTGAAGTGTCGGAGGAGCTGGGAAACACACCGGCCGTGTGTCGCAAATCCTATGTGGACCCGTATGTGATCGATGCCTTCGAGCACGGAATTCCGACGGGCAGTAGAGTGCTGCGAGGCGGTTCGGCGGAACTCGAGTCGAGCGACACCGGGAACGACGCCAGGAACAGGGTGGACCGCGCGGTGCTGGCACTGCTGCGCAGGGCTCGTCAGGAGCTGGACCCACCGAGCACCATCTGAGGACTTCCTGAAGATGTCCGCGTGGCAGATGCCCCGCGGCCGACGTGAGGCGTTACTGGAATCGTGTCCTTCGCCCAGGCCCCGGAGCTGGCGCTGCTGATGATGTTCATCATCGCGGCCGTGCCGCTGTTGCCGACCGAAGCCGCCGTCATCGGCTGCGCGGTCCTGGCGGCCAACGGCGAGGTGCACCTGGTCACGGTGATCCTCGTGGCCACGGCGGGCTGCCTGGCTTCGGACCTGTTCAACTACTCGATCGGCAGCAGGCTCGGCATGCGCGCGGTCAAGCGCTTCGAGTCCAAGCCGCGCACCGCCGCCGCGCTGGGCTGGCTGCGCAGGCAGCTGGACAACCGGGGCGAGCCGATGATGGTGGCCGGGCGGTTCATCCCCGGCGGCGGCATCGTCGGCGCGGTGTTCGCCGGCGCGTTCCGGATGGGCATGCCGAGGTTCCTGCCGGTGGCCACGATCGGCTCCGCGCTGTGGTCCACCTACGCGACGCTCATCGGCTACACCGGAGGCCAGCTGATCTCCGAGCCGTTCGTCGCCATCGCGCTGTCGATCGGGATGACCGTGCTGGTCAGCCTGCCGATCGGCTACGCGGTGAAGCGCGCGCAGGCCAAGGACGCGGTGCGCGAGCGCGCTGCCGCGGACTACCGCTCCGGCGCCTTCTGACCGTAGGTCGACAGCCGATCGACCGCCTCGGCCATCCGCTCCTCCCCCAGCACACGAGGCAGCAGGCCCGCCGACTGCACGCGCAGGGCCACATCGCACAGCCATTCCAAGTACTTCGCGCGCTCGTAGGCGTCATCGAGGCTGCCGCCGAGAACCACGGCGCCGTGGTTGGCGAGCAGGCACGCGGTGCGCTCGGTCATCGCCACGCACATGTTCTCCGCGAGCTCCGGGCTGCCGTAGAGCGCGTAAGGCGCCACGCGCACGCTCCCGCCGAACAGGCCGAGGTAGTAGTGCACCGGCGGCACCTCGTCGACCAGGCAGGACAGCGCGGTCGCGGCGACGGAGTGCGTGTGCACGACCGCACCGGGCATGGACTGGAGGTAGGCGGCGGAGTGCATCGGCAGCTCGCTCGTCGGCTTGAGCGGCGAGTCCACCAGCGTGCCGTCCAGCTCGCACACGGACACCAGCTCCGGCGTCAGCGCGTCGTAGGACAGCCCGCTCGGCGTGATCGCGATCAGCTCGCCCTTGCGCACGCTGATGTTGCCCGCCGTGCCCACGACCAGTCCCTCGGAGGCCATGAGGCGGCAGACGCGGACGACGGCTTCGCGTTCCTCTTGCAGCAGCACGCGTCCCAGTATGCGAAAGAACGGCCGCCGAGTGTCCTCGACGGCCGTTCCGTTGCCGAACCGCAGATCAGCCGTTGGCCAGAGCCACCAGGCGGTCGTGCGCGCCGTTGAAGGAGTTCTGGTCGATCGGCGTCTCGGAGTACTGCCAGATCGTGTAGAAGCCCCACTTGTGCGGCAGCGTGCCGACGGAGGCCGCGTAGCGCGCGACCCACAGCGGGTTGGTGCTGCTGAAGTCACCGAGGTTGCCGGTGCACTGCGACCACCAGCTGGTGCTGGTGTAGATCATCGGGTAGCGACCGGTGCGGTTCTTGTAGGTGTTGCTGAAGTCCCGGATCCAGTTGACCATCCCCTGCTGGCTCAGCCCGTAACAGGTCGCGCCGTAGGGGTTGTACTCGATGTCCAGGGCGCCGGGCAGGGTCCTCCCGTCCCGGGACCAGCCGCCGCCGTTGTTGACGAAGTAGTTCGCCTGGACGGCGCCGCTGGACTTGTTCGGCAACGCGAAGTGGTACGAGCCGCGGATCATGCCGATGTTGTAGGAACCGTTGTACTGCTGGGCGAAGTACGGGTTCTTGTACCCGGTGCCCTCGGTGGCCTTGACGTAGGCGAACCGCTTGCCCGCGTTCCACTGGGCTTGCCAGTTCACGTTGCCCTGGTGGCCGCTGACGTCGATCCCGGCGACCGCGGCGCGCGTCTCCGCGTCCGCGGGCACGGGATCGGTGAGGCTGCGGGCGCGCTCGGCGGAGACGCCCTCGTGCTTGGCGATCTGCGAACCCATCGGTGTATCGCCCTCAGTGGCGTCACCTCCGGAGGTTTCGCCGATCGGGGTGTCGGGGTTGCCGATCAGTGGGTCGGCCCCGGCGGGGGCCACCGCGCCGAATCCGAGCGCCGCGACCAGCGCGGCGGCGGTGACGACGGATCGTGCTGCTCGCACGGTGATGGACATGCTTCAGCCCTCTTTCGTCCGTTGCAGGGGTGCGGGTGGAGGCAGGGCCACCCACCGGACTGAGGCGATGGTCACAAATCGGGCTAAAAAACCGCTGACATCCAGCGGGAGTTTCGCGGAATTCCCCTGATCAGGCGGTACGCGCACGAGAAGGGGGCGCCCTTTCGGACGCCCCCTCGACTCCGTTCAGCGGACGTCAGGCCTCAGATGACCTCGGTCACAGAGGCCGGTCCCGCAGCGCTGATGTCCGGCGAGATCGTGTCGTTGACCTCGACCAGCTCCGGCTCCACCGCGTGCGGCTGGATCTTGCCGTCGCGGATGTCCTCGGCCCAGTGGCAGGCGACCTTGTGCCCCGCCGAAGATCCGCTTGCGGGATCGAGCGTCGACACGGCGAGTTCGCGCAACACAGGTCTTTCGGTGTCGCACTTGCCCGGCTGCCGCCAAGGACAGCGGGTGTGGAAACGGCAGCCCGTCGGCGGCGCGGCGGGCGAGGGCAGGTCGCCGGTGAGCAGGATGCGCTCGCGGCGGTCCTCCAGCTCCGGGTCGGGCACCGGGACCGCCGACAGCAGCGCCCGCGTGTACGGGTGCAGCGGCTCGGCGTAGAGCCCGTCGGAGGTGGCCTCCTCGACCAGCCCGCCCAGGTACATCACGCCGACCCGGTCGGCGATGTGGCGCACCACCGCGAGGTCGTGCGCGATCACCAGGTAGGTCAGCCCGAACTCGACCTGGAGGTCCTCCAGCAGGTTCACCACCTGGGCCTGCACGGACACGTCGAGCGCGGAGACCGGCTCGTCGGCCACGATGAGGTCCGGGTTCACCGACAGCGACCTGGCGATGCCGATGCGCTGGCGCTGACCGCCGGAGAACTCGTGCGGGTACTTGCGCAGTGCCGTCGACGGCAGGCCCACGGCGGAGAGCAGCTCGCGCAGCCGCTTCGCCGTGGACTCCTTGCCCTTGTCGAGATCGTGCGCGCGCAGCCCCTCCACGAGGATGGACTCCACCGACTGCCTGGGGTCCAAGGAGGACAACGGGTCCTGGAACACCATCTGCATGCGGCGCCGCATCCTGCGCAGCGGCTCGCCCTTCATGGTGGACAGGTCGTTGCCGTCGAAGAGGACCTTGCCGCCGGTGGGCTCGGTCAGCCGGAGCATCGCGCGGCCCAGGGTGGACTTGCCGCAGCCGGACTCGCCGACCAGGCCGTAGGTCTCGCCCTTGCGGATCTCCAGGTCGACCCCGTCCACCGCGTAGACGTAGCCGACGGTCCGGTCGAGCACGACGCCGCGCTTGATCGGGAAGTGCACCTTCATGTCCTGGACGCTGACCAGGGTGCTCATGCGGACACCTCCTGCTCCTGCTCGACGGGGTTGTGGCAGCGCAGCAGGCGGCCGTTGTCGGCCTCCATCACCGGTGTCGTCTCGACGCAGGTATCCAGCGCGTTGGGGCAGCGCGGGGCGAAGGCGCAGGCGTTGGTCCACGGGATGTTGTCCGCGACCGAGCCCTTGATCGGCACCAGTCGCTCCCCGCGCGGCGCGTCGAGCCTGGGGATCGAGGCCAGCAGACCGTGCGTGTAGGGGTGCCTCGGCCGCTTGAACAGCTCGTGCCGCCGCGCCCGCTCCACCACCCGCCCGCCGTAGAGCACGTTGACCTCGTCGCACAGCCCGGCGACGACGCCGAGGTCGTGGGTGATCATCACCAGCGCGGTCTCGGTGTCCTGCACCAGTTCCGCGAGCAGCGCCAGGATCTGCGCCTGGATGGTGACGTCCAGCGCCGTGGTCGGCTCGTCGGCGATGAGCAGCCTCGGCTTGCAGGCCAGCGCCATCGCGATGAGCGCGCGCTGGCGCATCCCGCCGGAGAGCTGGTGCGGGTACTCGCTGAGCCGCCGCGTCGGGTCCGGGATGCCGACCTTGTCCAGCAGGTCAGCGGCGTGCGGCTGGGCGGCCTTGCGGCTCATCCCCCGGTGCCGCTCCAGCACCTCGGTGACCTGGAGCCCGATCGGGATGACCGGGTTCAGCGAGGACAGCGGGTCCTGGAAGACCATGCCGAGATCGCGACCACGGCGGTCGCGCATCTGCTTGTCGGACAAGGACAGCAGCTCGGTGCCCTCGAAGCGCACGGAGCCGGAGATCTTCGGGCCGCGCCGTGGCAGCAGACCCATGATCGCCAGTGAGGTGACCGACTTGCCGCAGCCGGACTCACCGACCAGCCCGACCGTCTGGCCGGGCTCCACGTCGAAGCTGACGCCGTCGACAGCGGTGAAGGGCTCCTCGCCCTTGCGCTGGAACACGACGCTGAGATCGCGAACCTCAAGCAGTGCCAAGGGAAATCACCGCCGGTTCTTCGGGTCGAGTGCCTCGCGCAGCGCCTCGCCCATCAGGGTGAAGCCGAGCGCGACCACGATGATGCAGCCCGCGGGCCAGAACGCCAGGTTGGGGTGGCTGTCGAAGACCTGCTGCGAGGTGCCGAGCATCTGACCCCACTCCGGGACGGAGTCGTCGGGGTTGCCGAGGCCGAGGAAGGACAGCGCCGCCGCGTCGATGATCGCGACCGCGAGCACCAGGGTCGACTGCACGATGACCGGGCCGAGGGAGTTCGGCAGCATGTGCCGGAACACGATCGCGCCGGGCTTCACCCCGAGCGAGCGCGCGGCCAGCACGTGGTCGCTGTGCCGTTGCGCCAGCATCGATCCGCGCAGCAACCGCGCGAAGATCGGCACCTGCACGATCGCGACGGCGACGATCACCGTGTAGATGTTCGGCGGCGAGAAGAGCACTCCGACCGAGACCGCGAGCAGCAGGCTCGGGATGGAGAGCATCACGTCGACCGCGCGCATGACCAGCGAGTCGACCCAGCCGCCGAGCGCACCGGCGAGGGTGCCCAGCACCAACCCGCCGATCAGCCCGAGGACGGTCGCGAGCACGCCGACCATCAGCGTCTGCTGCGAGCCGATCAGCAAGCGGGACAACAGGTCCCTGCCCTGGAGATCACCGCCGAGCGGGTGCCCCGCCTGGGCGGGCGGAATCTCGTTGCGCGCCTTGACGACCTGGTCGGCCAGCATCCGCTCGCCCGGGTCGTGCTGGGCCAGCAGCGGCGAGAGCAGGGCGACGAGCACGAACAGCGCGACGAGCACGGCGCCGATCAGGAACACCGGGTTCCTGCGGAGGCTGCGCCACGCGCTCGCGGCGAGGCTGACCCCGCTGTCGTCGGCCTTCTTCGCGGAGGAGGCGGCGAGCGCGTCCACGCGCTCCTTCTTGGTGGTGGTCACTTCTTCTCCTCCCCTCACCTGGTCCGGATGCGCGGGTCGATCAGCGCGTACGACAGGTCGACCAGCAGGTTGATCACCACGTACACCAGCGCCGCCATCAGGATCACCATCTGCAGCACGGGGTAGTCCCTGCGCTCGAAGCTGATCGCCAGCGCCTCGCCGAGGCCGGGGTAGGCGAAGACCTTCTCGGTCAGCACCGCCCCCGCCAGCAGGGCGCCGGTCTGCAGGCCGATCGTGGTGACCACCGGCAGCATCGCGTTGCGCACGACGTGCCTGGTCCGGATGGTCTGGAGGGTGAGGCCCTTGGACTCGGCGGTCCGCACGTAGTCCTCGTCGAGCACGTCGAGCACCGCCGCCCTGGTGATCCGGAAGATCACCGCGAACGGGATGGTGGCGAGCGCGACGCCGGGCAGGATGAGGTGGACGAAGGCGTCCCACGCCGCGTCCCACTCCTGCGTCAGCAGCCCGTCCAGCACGAAGAACCCGGTGACCCGCGTCGCCTCCAGCGCGTCGGCCTGGCGGCCGTAGGAGGGCAACCAGTTCAGGTTCACCGCGAAGACGTACTTGAGCAGGAACGCGAGGAAGAAGACGGGGACGGCGACGCCGATCAGGGAGCCGACAACGCCCAGGTTGTCCAGCCAGCCGCCCCGGCGCTTGGCCGCGAGGTAGCCGAGCGGGATGCCGAACGCCACCGCGACGACGATCGCGAAGATGCTCAGCTCCAGGGTCGCCGGGAAGCGCTCCAGGAAGATGTCCATGGCGGCGGTTCCCGGTTGCACCCCCGTCGAGGTCCCGAAGTCGCCGGAGAGGGCGCGCCCGATGAACTTGAAGTACTGCGTGATGATCGGCTGATCGAGGCCGAGCTCGGCGGTGAGTCGCGCGCGCGACTCCTCGGTGCCGCGCTCGCCCAGGAGGGCCGAAACCGGCCCTCCTGGGAGCGAGCGCAGCCACGCGAAGAGCAGCAGCGACAACACCGCGACGACCCCGACTAGCTGGATCAGCCGCCGCACGGTGAAGCGGAGCACTGGCTATCCCGTTGTTCTCGTGGTGGGAGGGGGACGATCAGCCCTTGCTGACGGGGCCGAACTCCTCAGCGGTCAGCGGGCTGGGGACCAGGCCCTTGATGTCCTTCTTCAGCACCAGCGCGGGCGGCGAGTGCGAGAGCGGGACGGCGGGCAGGTACTCCTCCATGATCTGCTTGTTCAGGCCCTTGTAGAGCTGGTCGCGGGCGGCCTTGTTCGGCTCCGCGTCGGCCTTCTTCAGGTCGGCGCCGAGCTTGGTGCCCCACGGCGAACCGGCGGTGTAGAAGCGGTTCTCGGGGTTGCCGAAGAAGGTGCCGACGAAGTTGTCGACGGTGTTGAAGTCACCGGTCCAGCCGAGCAGGAACAGGTCGGCCTTGTTCTGGTCGACATCGGTGAGGTAGCCGCCGTTCCACGGCTTCGTGGTCACGTTGATCTTGATGCCCGCCGCCTGGAGGTCAGCGGCGATCGCGCCGTAGATGTCCTTGGGGTTCGGCATGTACGGCCGGGTGACCTCGCTGGGCCAGTAGAAGTTGACCGTCAGGTCGGACGCGCCCGCCTCGGCCAGCAGCTGCTTCGCCTTCGCGGTGCTGTACTCGATCTTCTTGACGTCGGGGTTGTAGCCGTCGACGGTGTCCGGGATGAACTGCGTCGCCACCACGGCGCCCTCGGGCAGCTGCGACTTGACCAGCTGCTCGCGGTTGATCGCGTGCGCGATGGCCTGGCGGACCTTGAGGTCCTTGAGCTTGGCGTTGTTCTTCTGCGTGAAGCCCAGGTACATGACGTTGAACGCCGGGCGGATCGCCACGTTGAAGCCGTCGCGCTTCAGCTGCGCCCAGTCGGCCGGGGCCGGGTAGTCGTAGCCGTCGATGTCCCCGGTCTGCAGCGCCTGCTTGCGCGCGGTCTCGTCGGGGATGATCTTGAAGATCAGCTTGTCCAGCTTGGCCTTGTCCGCGCGGTAGCCGTCGAAGCGGGCCAGCTCGATCGAGTTGTTCGCCGTGTCGTAGTTGACGAACTTGAACGGGCCGGTGCCGGTCGGGTTCTTCAGCGCGTACTCGTTGAAGACGAAGCTGTCGCCCTGCGCCTTGACGTCGTCGGCGTTGAACTTCTTCATCGCGGTCGGGCTCTGCATCGAGAACGACGGCAGGCCGAGCACGTCGGGGAACTTCGACGTGGTCGCGGTCAGCTCGACGACGGCGGTCTTGGGGTCCTTGGCGGTGCAGGACTTGAACAGCGAGGGCTTCGCGCCGTCGGAGAACCCGCCGAAGTTGTCACCCCAGTACTGGGAGACGGCGTCGCTCTGGCCCGCGCCCTTCTGGTTGTACCAGCGGTTGAAGTTCGCGCAGACGGCCTCGGCGTTGAAGTCGGTGTTGTCGTGGAACTTCACGCCCTCGCGCAGGGTGAAGGTCCAGACCTTGCCGTCCGGGGAGGAGGACCACTTCTCGGCCAGCTCGGGCGCGGCCTTCGCGGTGCCCGGCTCGAAGCCCACGAGGCCCTCGAAGATCTGCCGCGAGATCCGGAAGGTGGCGCCGTCGGTGGCGTAGAACGGGTCGAACAGCTTCGGTGCGCCCTCGGCGCCGAAGGTCATCGTTCCGCCGACCTTGCCCTGTCCCGCGTCGTTCCCGCGCTGCGACTGCGCGCAGGAGGCGAGGGACAGTGCGGTGACGCCGGCGACGCCGATCACCGCCAGCCTGCGCATGGGGGTTCTGAGCGCAGTGAATTTCTTGGGCATCGCGCACACCTCATGGTCCGATGTCACTGTGTGTGGTGGCCGACACTAACCCCTTACGAGCTCGTTGCCGAGTGCTCCAGGTCACGATCCGGCCACGCAGAACGTCGTAAGATCGGGTGAATTTTCGCCGGTGTTACCCGCGAGTCACACCGCTTTCTGGCGTCAACCGGCTGGTACTACCGGAGGTGTTCCGCGAGGAGCACGTCCGCGGCCTCCCTGGTGCCGTCCACCGCGAACCAGCCCGCCTCGAAGTCCTGCCAGCGGGAAAGCGGTCCCGCGCAGGTTTCGCCATCCCTGGCAACAGCCCTCTTCAGGCGATGCTCGCGATCACCGGAACAGACCCACACCAACACGGACAGCGACGACCTGATCGAGCGACGCCCGCTGGAGACGCCCTCCAGGACCAGGATCTCGGGCGTGTCGATGCGGACTTCTGAGCCCGTCCGGGGCAAGCCATCCGACCATTCGGTCCGCCGGTAAACGGCGGGCTCACCGCGCCGGAAAGGTTCGAGTGCTCCACTGGCGAGATTCGGCCACCACGACACCGGCTCGTCCCAGGTCGCGAAGTCGTCCGTCGGCACCAGCGCCGTGCGGTGCTCCCCCAGCGCCTCGACGAGGGCCTTCGCGAAGGTGGACTTCCCGCCGCCCGACGGCCCGTCCACCGCGACCAGCTTCACCCGGCCGAGGCGGGCGGGTGCCGCCTCGACCGCGGCGAGGACGTCCGCGAGGGTGCTCACATGGCGCGGCGGCCGGAGAGGGCCCGGCCCAGGGTCAGCTCGTCGGCGAACTCCAGGTCACCGCCCATGGGCAGGCCGGAGGCCAGGCGGGTCACCGTGAGGCCCGGGAAGTCCTTGAGCATGCGCATCAGGTAGGTCGCCGTCGCCTCGCCCTCGGTGTTCGGGTCGGTGGCGATGATGATCTCCGAGATGTCCACGCCGTCGAGCGTGGTGCCGATCCTGGACAGCAGCTCGCGGATGCGCAGCTGGTCAGGACCCACGCCGGACAACGGGTCCAGTGCGCCGCCGAGCACGTGGTAGCGGCCCTTGAACTCCCGCGTGCGCTCGATCGCGAGCACGTCCTTGGGCTCCTCGACCACGCACACCACCGACAGGTCGCGGCGCGGGTCGCGGCAGATGCGGCAGGTGGTCTCCTCGGAGACGTTGCCGCACACGTCGCAGAACTGGATGCCCTCCTTGACCTTCTGCAGGACCTCCTGCAACCGGGTCACGTCGGCGGGCTCGGCCGCGAGCAGGTGGAAAGCGATGCGCTGCGCGCTCTTCGGCCCGACGCCGGGCAACCGGCCGAGCTCGTCGATCAGGTCCTGGACCGGTCCCTCGTACACGTCGCTCCGTGCCTACATTCCGGGGAGCTGGAACCCGCCACCGAGGCCGCCCGCCAGCGGACCCATGGTGCGCTGGGCCAGCTCCTGGGCGTTGGTGTTGGCGTCGCGGACCGCGGCGACCACCAGGTCGGCCAGCGTGTCCGGGTCCTCGGGGTCGATGACCTTGGGGTCGATCGTCAGCGCCTTCAGCTCGCCAGCGCCCGAGACGGTCGCGGTCACCAGGCCACCACCGGCGTTGCCGGAGACCTCGGCGTCGGCCAGCTCCTGCTGGGCGACCATGAGCTGCTGCTGCATCTGCTGGGCCTGTTGCAGCATCTGCTGGATGTCGGGCATGCCACCGGGCTGCAAGACGGCTCCTCTCGGCGAGCTGTGCTCCGGAAAGGCACAGCATGCGGTCAGGGTAGTCGCGCACCGTCTGGCACCGTGTACCGCGTGCGACGCCGCGATTTGAGCATCTTCCTCGCCGGATCGGTTGCCCTGGTCTTCACCGCCTGCGGTGGACCTGCGGAGACCCCACCGTCGAGTGCCGCGCCCGAACCCACCTCGATGTCCGTCGGGAGTCCGCCGATCACCGCCGATCCGACGACCGCCCCCGCGAGCCCCAGCACGAACGCGCTCGCCGGGAAGACCGTGGTGCTCGACCCCGGGCACAACGGTCGCAACTCCTCGAACCCCGGCGTGATCAACAAGCCCGTCCCCGACGGCCGCGGTGGCTCGAAGGCGTGCAACACCACGGGAACCGCCACCAACGCCGGCTACTCCGAGCACGCCTTCACCTGGGACGTCGCCGTCCGCGTCCGCGAGGCGCTGACCGCGCGCGGCGTCAAGGTGGTCATGACGCGCGAGGACGACAACGGCGTCGGCCCCTGCGTCGACGAGCGCGCGAAGATCGGCAACCGGGCGAGCGCCGACGCGGTGGTCTCCATCCACGCCGACGGCTCGAACTCCGCGTCAGCACGCGGTTTCCACATCATCTACTCGGCGCCGCCGCTGAACGCCGCGCAGCGCGAACCGTCGACGAAGCTCGCGGGCGCACTCAGGGACACCTTGCGCGCCAAGGGTTTCCCGGTGTCCAACTACATCGGCTCGAACGGTCTGCACGGCAGGCCGGACATCGCGGGCATGAACCACACCACCCGCCCGGCGGTCATGGTCGAGTGCGGCAACATGCGCCACCCGGAGGACGCCGCCCAGCTCTCCAGCGCGGCGGGGCGGGCCAAGTACGCGAGCGCGATCACCGACGGACTGCTCCGCTACCTGGGGTAACCGGCTAGCCCAAGCGGTCTCCGGCGGGCGCCGAGTTGGTATCGATCGCCCGGTCGGGGACGGCGACGGCGGGTCGGAGAGTTATCACTGCACCCATGAGCAGCACCCTCGCCGACATCGTGGTTGCGAAGGACGCCACGCGCATCGCCCTGTCCGTGATCAGCGCGCTCGTGCTGCTCGCGGGGGTCTACTGGCTGCTGCGCAGGCGCACCACGCGGCGCTCACTGCTGCGCGCCCGCGTCGAGGAGGTCGGTGACGCCTCCGGCGGCAAGCGCGGCGCGACGCTGTGCCTGGTGTCCGGGGCGCGCGACGGAGAACTGGTCGAGCTGGCACCGACCCGCCTCAACGTCGAGGTCGGCGACGAGGTCCAGGTCCACCCCTGCCTGGAGCACCCCGCCGCGCTCCGGCTGACCGGCACTCCGCGCACGGTGATGCCCGGCGCGTTGATCGGCTACGGCGTGCTGTTGCTCGCCGCCGCGTGGATCGCCCCACCCGGGGCCGCCGAGCTGGTCGAGCTGGCCCCGCTGGTGTTCCCGCTGTTCTCCGGCCTGCTCGTGGTGACGGGGATCGGAGTGCTCGTCGGCGCGCTGCGCTTCGCGCGGGCCTCCCGCAAGGTCGGCGGCATGATCGTGGCGCACCGCTCGCGCTCCGGCGAGACCACCTACGAGCCCCAGGTGGAGTACGAGATCGACGGCCGCGTGCGGCGCAGCTGGACCGGCGCGCGCAGGCAGAGCTCCGCCGACGTGGGCAAACGCGTGTGCGTCTACGTCGACCCGCGCGCTCCCGCCGTCGGCACGCTCTACACCGTGTGGACGTGGATCTTCCCGATCACCCTGCTCGTGCTGGGCCTGGTGGGCCTCACCACCGGCGCCGCCTTCCTCCGCTGGTGGTGAAAGGGCCGAGCGCGCGGCGTTCTGCGGGTCATGGGTTCGCCGGTCTTCAAGACCACTCGACCCCCACCACAATCGTCTTCAACGACGGCAAACCTCGCGAAGTCATGGGGTTTGAGGCGGTTAACGATGATCGACAGGGGGTTGGGGGGTCTTGAAGGCACCTCACCCCCGGTTACGCCGTGACCGGGTCCTCGGCTCAACCACGCGCGGGACGGGGCCTAGTCGATGCGGCGGGCGCCCAGCGGGCTGAAGAGCTTGATGATCTCTTCGTCCGGGTCGTGCTGCTTCACGTCCGGGCTGCCCATCGGGGCCGCGGCGACCTCGTCGAGCATCGCCTCCTCGTCCTCGCGCTCGGAGGCGGGGTCGGGCGGCGGCGGCTCGTCGAAGTCGGCGGGCGGCTCCGGCGGCGGGGGCTCGTCGGAGGCCGGGGCCGACGCGGAGCGCCGGACGGGTTCGGGCCGACGGGCCGGAGCGGGGGCCTGCGGTGCGGCAGCGACAGCGGTGTCGGCGGAGGACTGCTGTTGCTGGGGTTGCTGCTGGCTGCGGCGCTGCACCACCGGGCGCTCCGCCGCCGGCTTGGCGGCGGCAGCGCGCGCGGGCGCGGCGGCGGCGTTGCCCGCCACGCAGCGGACCTGCCACTTCCCGCCGAGCACGCTCTCAACGGCCGCGGCGATGACCTCGCTGTTCCTCGGGTCGGACAAGCGCTTGGCCAGTGCCTCCGCCGTGTGGGTCAGCGTGATCGCGTTGCCCTCCACCGACTGCACGACGGCGTTGGTCAGCATCGCCTCGGTGCTGCGGCTCTGCGCGCGCACGGCGGCGAGCAGCGCGGGCCACGACTGGCGCAGCGTCGCCACGTCCACCGCGCCAGGAACGCCGGAGGCAGCAGCGGGAGCGGCCGGTTCGGGCTCCGGTGCAGGAGCCGGTGCGGCCTGGACCGGAGCTGGCGCCGGAGTCGGCGTTGGCTCGGGAGCGGCTGGGCGCTGCGGCGGCTGGGCGACGGGCTCGGGCTGGGCCTGCGGCTCGGACGGGGCCTGCGAACGGCGCTGGAACGTCGGGCGGTCCCCTGCGGGCGCGGGCGACGCGGCGGCCGGAGCCGGTGCGGGAGCGGCCGCGACGGGGGCACCGGCGGGAGCCGGAGCCGCGGCAACGGGCGCAACGGCCGGGGCACGCCGCTCGAGGCGGTCGATGCGGTCCAGCAGCGCGGCCTCGCTGTCGGCGGCACCGGGCAGCAGCATCCGCGAGCAGAGCAGCTCCAGCACCAGGCGCGGAGCGGTCGCGCCGCGCATGTCGATCAGTCCTGTGTGGACGATCTCGGCGTAGCGGGTCAGCGTGCCCGCGCCGATCTTGTCGACCTGGCCGAGCATCGTGGTCAGCTGCTCCGAGGGCGCGTCGACCAGGCCGCGCTCGCCCGCGTCCGGAACGGCGTGCAGCAGCACCAGGTCGCGCAGCCGGTCGAGCAGGTCGGTGGCGAAGCGGCGCGGGTCGTGGCCCGCCTCCACCAGCCGGTTCACCGTGCCGAAGACCCCGGCACCGTCGTGCGCGCCGAGCGCGTCGACCATCTCGTCGATCAGCGCGACGTCGGTGACGCCCAGCAGCGAGACGGCGCGCGCGTAGGTCACGCCCTCCGGCCCGGCACCGGCCAGCAGCTGGTCCATCACCGAGAGCGTGTCGCGCGCCGATCCCCCACCAGCGCGGATGACCAGCGGGAACACGGCGGGCTCGACCGCGACGCCCTCGTCGGCGCAGATCCGCTCGACCAGCTCGCGCATGACGCCGGGCGGCATCAGCCGGAACGGGTAGTGGTGGGTCCGCGAGCGGATGGTGCCGAGCACCTTCTCCGGCTCGGTGGTGGCGAAGATGAAGATCAGGTGGTCCGGCGGCTCTTCGACGATCTTCAGCAGGGCGTTGAAGCCCTGCGTGGTGACCATGTGCGCCTCGTCGATGATGAAGACGCGGTAGCGCGACTCGGCCGGGGCGTAGAACGCGCGGTCGCGCAGCTCCCTGGTGTCGTCGACACCACCGTGGCTGGCCGCGTCGAGCTCGACGACGTCGACGTTGCCGCCGCCCTCCGGCGCCAGTGCGACGCACGAGTTGCACTCGCCGCACGGATCGGGCGTCGGGCCCTGCACGCAGTTGAGCGAGCGGGCCAGGATGCGCGCGCTGGAGGTCTTCCCGCAGCCGCGTGGGCCGGAGAAGAGGTAGGCGTGGTTGATCCGCCCGGCCCGCAACGCCATGCGCAGCGGGTCGGTGACGTGCTCCTGCCCGACGACCTCGGAGAAGCTCGCCGGGCGGTACTTGCGATACAGGGCCAGCGCCACGGCTCCGCACCTTACTGGCGAGCACCGACAACGGGAGAATCCGGGCCCGTCAGGGCAGGGGCACCTGGAGACAAAAGGGGACCCCACGCACCTGCCAGAGCCCGCTTATCCTTGCTGCCTTCCGGCCCTGGGGAGGTTCACGAGATGCGCACCGCATGGGGTCCACGGAAAGTGTAGCGCGCCGCTCATCCGAGCGTGTACAGGGTCGCCGCCAGGGAGAAGCCGAACAGCACGGGCCAGTAGGCGATCCTCGGCAGCAGGTTGTCCCGCCAGCGCACCAGGATCGTGGGGTTGCGCCCGGTCACCAGCAGCGCGTTGATCGCGCTCAGCAGCACGACCAGGTACAGCACGAACGAGTAGTACTCCAGGTACACGATGCCGGGCGCGGCCGTCGCCTCCCTGATCGCGTTCTGCCGGACGGCGATCACCAGCACCATGCTGACCGCGAAGCTGATCACCCCGAACGAGGTGAAGCCGACGAAGGTCCTGCGCAGCTCGTCGCCCCGGGTGGTGACGAACAGCGCCGCGAACACCAGCACCGCGATGAACCCCGTCGGCACCAGCGTCTCGAACAGCGGCCCGTGGAACTGGCGGCTGACCAGCAGGTTGAAGTACAGCTCGGGGAACGGCGGCCGGTCGGCGTACCTGCCCTGCCCGAAGTTCGTCGTGTAGTCGTGCCGCGAGTAGCTGAACAGCGTCGACTGCGGCTGCCACCGCGCGGTGACGAACTGGGGGTCCAGTCCGTGCATCGCGCTCGCCTCCCACGGCCTCGGATACGCGTCGAAGTCCGGCGTGAGCACGACGCGGCGGTCCAGGTCGGGGTGCCACATCCGGACCCACACGTCCTGCCGGTCCAGCGGGTAGCGCGTGTAGTCGAACTTCTGCACGAACGCGGTCTTGAAGTACCACCCGATGACCTCCGCGCCGGGTTCGCGGTGGCGGTAGGCCTGCTTCGCCGGGTAGGAGTCGTCTGCCTCCGGCAGCACCACGCCGCGCGCGACCGATGCGGGGATGTCGTCGCTGTAGCGCTGCCAGACGTAGCCGCTGACCTTGACCTCGTTGCTGTTGGCGAACTGGATCGACTCCAGGTAGACGCCGGTCGGCACGCGCCACGGCCTGCTCTCGGGCGGCAGTTCGCGTGCGAGGAAGGCGTTCGAGCTCTCGGCGGAGGTGACCTCGGAGCCGATCACCACGTGGTGGTCGTCCTCGTGCACCAGGTGCCACGTGCCGACGAGCCCGGCGAGGCAGAGGGCGCTGATCGCGGCTGAGCAGATCCAGTAGTGGCGGGGCTCGCGCCCGAAGGGCCGGACGACGAACACCACGAGCGCCGAGAGGAACACCACCGCCAAGCCGACGAGGGCGGGCAGACGAGGCCGCTCCGCGAGCGCCAGCGCCGCGATCAACCCCGCTCCCGAGAGCACGCACAGCGCAGCCGTCGTCCGCATCAGCCAGCGATGAAGACCGGCCCTGTCCCGATCCATGGCGAAACACTGACCCGATCATGTCCGCGCCGCCCGGTGTGCCCGGCGAAATCAGCCGGTCGGAGTCCTCGGTCACATCTGTCCTGCCAACGGCGGACAGGAACGCGAAACCGCTTCCTCCGAGCCACTAACCTGCGCCGATGCGCAACGTGGTGCTCGTCGACCCGTACTCGACGGGCAGTGCCCTGGCCCCCGCCTTCGCCGAACGCGGAGTCCCCGCCGTCGCGGTGCTCACCACACCGGAGCCGACGGCGTCCTTCGCCGACACCTGGCACCCCGAGCACTTCACCGAGGTCTTCGTCCTCGACGACGCGGACAAGCTCGCAAGGCGGCTGCGCGAGCTGGACCCGCTGTGCGTGCTGCCGGGGACCGAAACCGGTGTCGAAGCGGCGGAGCACCTGTCCGAGCTCGTCCTGCCCGGGCAGAGCAACGTCGCGGAGCTGTCCTCGGCGCGGCGCGACAAGTGGCGCATGGGCGTGGCGCTGGCCGACGCGGGCATCCCGCACCTGCGGCAGCTGAGCGCCTCCACCGCCGACGAGGTCGCGGAATGGTTGCGCGCCAACGACCTCGACCGCTCGGCGATCGTGCTGAAGCCGCAGAACAGCGCCGGGGCCGACGACGTGTTCATCGCACGCCCGGGTGAGGACTGGCGCGTGCCGCTCCACCGCATCCTCGGCGCGGTGAACCGCTTGGAGCTGACCAACACCAGCGTGCTCGTGCAGGAGCTGGCTGAGGGCGTCGAGTACGCGATCGACACCTACTCCGTCGGTGGCGCGCACGGGCTGGTCGCGGTGTGGCGCTACGACAAGCGCGCCGAGGGAAACCGGCTCGGTGTCTACCTTTCCGCGTGCGCGGTGTCTCCCGACGATCCCGCTGTCACCGCCGTCGCTGACTACGCGCGGCGCGTGCTCGACGCCGTCGGTGTGCGCAACGGTCCGGGACACGTCGAGGTGATGCTGACCGCGTCCGGCCCCCGGCTGATCGAGGTCGGCGCGCGGCTCGCCGGTGGCGACCAGCAGTACCTGTCCCGCCTCGCCGTCGGCGACTCGCAGCTCGAGCGCACTGTGCGCCATTGGGTCGACGGCGAGGGCGCGATCGCGGACTACCGGCTGCTGCGCCACGCGCGCTCGGTCTACCTTTCCGCGCCCGAGTCCGGGGTCCTGCGCGGCGCTGCGCGGCTCGGGCGGCTCCGGGAGCTGCTGCCGACTCTGCACAAGGTCGACATTCCGCACCGCGACGGCTCGCGGGTCGCCCGCACGGTGGACCTGTGGACCAACCTCGGCCACGTCGTCCTCGCTGCCGAGGACCCTGCCGCCGTCGCCACCGACGAGGCACTCCTCAGGGAAATCGAAGCGGAACTCCACGTCGAACCGTCATGATCGGGGCATGAGCGGACAGGTCATCGTCCTCAGCGGACCGCCCGGTGCGGGCAAGAGCACCGTGGCGCGCCTGCTCGCCGACGAGTTCTCCTCCAGCGTCCACCTGCACACCGACGACTTCTACGCGTGCATCCGGCGCGGCTCCGTGCTCCCGTACCTTCCCGAGGCCCAGCACCAGAACCAGGTCGTCACCGGCGTCATTGCCACCGCGGCCTTCGGCTACGCCGCCGGGGGTTACGACGTCATCTGCGACGGTGTGGTCGGACCGTGGTTCCTCGACGCGTTTCGCAGGCCTGGCAACGACTTCGCCGTGCACTACGTGGTGCTGCGCCCCGACGAGACCACCACCGTGACCCGCGCGGCCGCCCGGGGCGCCGACGCACTCACCGAGGAGGAGCCGGTGCGTGCGATGCACCGCCAGTTCGCCGACCTCGGAGACTGGGAGCGCCACGTCATCGACTCGGCCGACCTCGACGTCGACACCACCGCCACGGTGGTGCTGGAAGGCATCGCGCGGGGCGTCTACCGGCTGCCGGACCCCGTCTGACCCCCCGTTTTGGGCCGCAACACCCTCCTCCGGTAAAGTCTGCGACGGAGGATTCGCATAGTGGCCTAGTGCGCACGATTGGAAATCGTGTTGGGGTAAAACCCTCGCGGGTTCAAATCCCGCATCCTCCGCGGACAAGGCCCCGGACGCCCAGCGTTCGGGGCCTTCGTCGTCCTCGGGCCTCGTTCAGCAGACCGCGACGAGCTGACCGCTTTCCACCGTGCCCGCGTCCTGGGCACGAATGATGTCGCTGATCGTGGTGTCCGCGTTCCACCGCATCTCGTCGACGCTCTTCCCTCCGTCGGTGGGTGCACCGGTTCCGAGGAACTGGGTGCGGATCATGTCCTCGGCCACGTTGATCACCACGCACGCGGCGTCCTCGGCGGCCAACTGGTCAGTGATCCATCCGATGGTGTCCCCCGGCGAGTTCTCCCACCAACTCCTGGTAGGTCTTCCGACCACCGATCAATTCGGGCAGCTGGGGCTGCTGACACCCCATCCGAACTGGTCGTAGTCGGTGAGCATCACGTCAATGATCACGGGTCCTCTCGCCCGGTGTCGTGCAGCACCAAGAGCAGGGCCCGGCTCATGTTGAGCAGCGTCTCCAGCGCGGCCGCGTTGTCACCGTCCCGCGGCGGCGCCCCGTCCAGGAACGCGACCGGCTGCGGAGCGGCGAACAACGGGTGGCGAATCTCTTCGTCCGACACGGCTGTGCTCTCTCTCAAGTGGGAAGCCTTCACAGGTGCGTCAGTTCGAGGTGGACCCGGAGCACCCCGTGGACGTCGTCGAGCTGAACGGAGTGCTCCCATGCGATGTCGATGGGACGCTCTCCGGTCAGAAAAGCCCTCACAACGTTGAGAACGGGCACACCGCTGTGTTCGTAGACCGGCCGACCCTCGGCTGTGCGCGGGTCGACGACGACAGCAACCCCTTGTTCCCAGTAGGACCTCAGGCGTATCGCCTGGGGCATGCCGTCGGCGTCGACCGCGACGAGAGCGGTGTGCTCGTCAAGCACCTGAGCGAAGTCGACGTTCTTCGCCCTTCTCGAAACCGCTTTGACCAGTTCTTGCCGAGCGGGCCACAGCTGCCCGAAATCCGTGGCGACGTCGGCCAGCACCGTCCCGCTCATCCCTGTTCTGAGGAGCGATCTCAGAAAGTGGGCCTGCACGAGCGCGGGAAGCGGAAGACGTCCCTCGCGCACCCCTTCCACCAGTTCTCGTCTCATCCAGCTCCGGATGGCCCTTAACGGGATGTCCAGGTGGAACGCCGCTTGAGCGATCGTCAACATGGCCGCACCATCTCAGGGAGGATGTTGTTGCCACCAAGGCAATCCGTCACTCGACCTGATGAACAATCGAGCTTCTTCGCTCCTTCATCGCGGCCGATAGGCGTCCCGACGGTGACTGACCGCCAGGACGACCACCGTCATCGTGTTGTCCTGGATCGCGTAGAGAACGCGATACTCACCGCGCCGTGCGCTCAGGACCCCGTCATAGGGCTCGTCGAGCGGTTTACCCAGGCGACGCGGGTTCTCGGCCAACGGGCCTGAGATCAGTTCCAGCAGTGCAAGAGCCGCCTCGACCGGCAGCTTGTTCATCCCCCGTCTTGCGGTAGCAGAAAATTCGATCTTGTAGGACGGCGGAACGGTCATGGAGCGCGGCGAGCCTCGATGTCCGACTCGATGTCCGCGAGCGAGTACGTACGACCGTCGCGGAGATCTCGCAGGCCATCGCGCAGCTGCTGGACGAGATCGTTGTCCGACAACACCTCGACGGTCTCGCGGAGACGGTGCAGTTCTCCAGAAGGAACGACGTCGGCAACGTGGTCGCCGTGCGCGATGACGGCAACGGTCTCGCCGCGCTCCGCGCGCTGGACCGCCGCTTCCCACTTCAGGCTCTCGGCGGCGCCCCGGACCGCGTCGGCGTACTCCTCGCTGATCGCGACAAGATGTGCCATCGCACGCTGGCGCGCACGCTCGTCTTGGTGCGCAGCGGCCTCGCGGACCGCTTCATAGGCCGTCCTGACGCGTGCGACCCAATCCTGGTCACTCTTCCGCACTTCGCGGAGCTCGTCGGCGGACACCCTGGCGGAATGCTCGTTCATGGCCCTCCGATCCGGTCTCACGATGACAGAGCCACCCTCAGCAGAATACGCCCTACAGGCGCCCACTTCCGTTTTCATTCGTCAGAACCCTTCGCGTCGTGCAGGATCGTCACTCCTGAACGATGGCAGCGGAAGGGGGTTTGCCGCGCTGGCAAACGATCCCTCGATGTGCTGACAGACCTCCGGCCCGCTCCAGGAACTGGAACGGGCCGGAAAGCGCGTCACATCAGGGAAGCAGGCCGTACAGGAACTGCTCCAGGTCGTCGATCCAGTCGATTCCGGTTCGCGGGAGGAATCGCACCACCTGCGGGTCGTGGTCGCTTGCCTGGTCGTGGAACTCGGAGTTGATGTGCACAACGTCCAGGTTGGCCCGCTTCTGAAGGCGGTTGCCGACCAGGATGTGGTCGAGGGTCTGCGAATTGCCCTCGAAGACGTAGCTGTAGCGCTCGCCGACGGGAAGCTGGTTCATCGGCGCGACAAGGGCTTTGGGGTCGAGAAGGGACTGAACGGCCGGGGAGAAGACGTAGTCGTTCAGGTCGCCGAGCACGACGAGGTTGGCGTTGCGGTCGGCCTTGAGCAGGCTGTCGACGAAGCCGCGAACGAGCTTGGCCTGCGCGAGGCGCTGGGTCTCGCTGGAGCGCACGGGCGGCTGGATGCGGCCGTGCAGCGGCTGGTCGCCGCCCTTGGAGTTGAAGTGGTTGGCGACCACGAAAACGCTGCGCTGCAAAGGTCCCTGAGCCGGGAAGCGGAACTCGCCGACGAGGGGCTTGCGGCTGGACTGCCACGCGGGGTCGGCCGGGGCGATGCGGGCGGGCGACGCGCTGAGCTTGGCGCGGCCCCATTCCTGGTGCACCGCAACGGGAGTGACGGAATCGCCGCCCGGACGGTCCACAAAGGACACTCGCTGGGGGTTGAACAGGAAGGCGACGCGGATGTTGCCGCCGGGCTGACCGCCGTCGGCGTCGTCGACGGGGTTGATCTGGCGCCACTCGTAGCGCGGACCGCCTGCGGCGACGACCGCGTCGGTGAAGCGGCGCAGTGTCTGCTCGGCGGAGACGACGGAGTCGTTGGTCGAGCCGTTGTCGTCCTGGATCTCTTCCAGCGCAACGATGTCCGGCGCGGCGAGGTTGCGGACGACGGCACCCGCGAGGCGGTCGAACTTGGCCTGGTCGTCCTTCGGCGACAGGTTCTCCACGTTGTAGGTCGCGGTGGCCAGCTCGTGCTCGCGTTGCTTGCGGGTGGTCTCCGGCGCGAGCGGCCCGGCGACGTGCTGACCGAGCGCGCTGGCCTGGAGGACATACCCGCCGAACCGGCTGTAGTCCAGCGGTCCCTCGGTCGTCCCGGTGAGCTTGTCGCCGACGTTGGCGATCGGGAAAGGCCGCTCAGCGAACGGGATCAGCGACTCGATCTTGATGCGGCCGGTGTTGGCGTCTGCGTAGGACTGGTAGTTCGAGCCGCCGCGCGCCGTCGGGTTCTGGCCGGGCTTGCTGGTCACCCACAACGCGTTGAAGCCGTCGGTCGGCCCGACGACGCGCGCGTCGTCGACCCGCAGCCGCATGCCCTCGCGGGACTCGTAGAAGTCGAGGGCGTACTTGGCGGGCTCAAGGGCGAGGCCCTCGATGTTGCCGCCGGGGCTCGGCGCGATCGGCACCGGAACGGTGTCCGGCTTGAGCACCTCGGCGGCGGGCACGGTGTTGCCGCTGGACTGCACGGTCCACTGCGCGCCGGTGAGCTGGGTGACCGACTGGTTCGCGGTGTTGGCGACGGTTTCCCCGCTGGCGAGCGGGTAGAACTCGGCCACCTTGCCCGCGACCAGGACCGAGTCGCCGACCTTGACGGCGGGCGTCGTGGTGCCGGTGAAGACGAACAGGCCCTCGCTGGTGCGCGGGTCGGAGTCCGGCTGCGCGTCCTGGAACCAGAAACCGCGCGAGGAGCCGAAGGCGCGAACACCGGTCACCACGCCGGGAACGTCGATGACCTGCTTGCCCGCCAAGGGAGACAGCCGCGTGGTGCCCTGGATCTGGTGGATGCGGGCCTTCTCCGGAGCCGGTCCGGGGTCGCCGCCACCGGGGCGCTCGCCCTTGGTGTTCTCCGGCGTCGGGTCGCCTGCGGTGAAGTCGGCGGCGTTGTCGTCGGTGTCGGCCTTGCGCGCGACCGAGGAGGTGTTGCTGGCGGCGGGAGCCGGAGCGCCCTCGCGCACGGTGGCCGCGCCGAAGCCGACCAGGTCGCGGATGGCGGGGACGGCGGCGCAGTCAGCGGCGGTGAGACAGGTCAGCGGCTGGTCGCTGTTGACGAGCGCGACGGTGCCCGCGGTGCCGGAGAGGTTGGTGGTCCCGGTCGCGTCCGGGGTGGGCAGCGCGACGGTGCCGCCGGGGCCCTTGGCCTGGGCGATCAGGTAGCGCTTGCCCGCGGGGATGCTCCCGGCCAGCTTGGTGACCTGCCAGCGGCTGGTCGGCGACGGCGCGGCGGGCAGGTACTGCACGCTCCAACCGTCGAGCGAAACGGCGGTCGGGCTGCTCAGCTCGATGAAGTCCGAGGTCAGCGTGGCCCCTGCGTTGCCGCCTCCGCCGTAGACCTCGGCGATGACCGCGTCGGGCGAGGGAGCCGCCGTTGCGGCCGGGGCGAGTGCGACGAGCAGGGTTGTGCTTGCCAGTGCCGACAGGGTGGTGCGGCGGCGGTGCGGGGTCACGCGTCCTCCCGTACAGGTATTCGGGAGGTGGAATCTTTCCCCGACGGGGTGAACTTGGACAGGCGCCTATGCAACAACTTGCCACCAGTTCGAAACCGATTGCGCGGTGAGCGAAGCTGGAAGAGTGATGGAGCAGGTGCACGCCCGATACGCACAGCACACGTGGGAGCAGGTGACCATCGGCTGTTCGGGCGCCGGTGTCTGGCGGCTCTCCGGTTCGACCGACTACTTCCTGAAGACCGTCGAGGGTGGCACTGAGCTGCACGAGGAGGCGGCGTGCCTCGGCTGGCTCAGGGAGCAGGGCCTGCCCGCACCGGAGGTCGTCGAGCTGGGCGAGACCTGGATGGTGACCGTCGCCGTGCCCGGTCGCTCGCTCGCCGAACTGGGCGGTGAGGACAGGGACTGGAGCGCCGAGCAGGTCGCCGCGCTGGCCGAGATCACCAGGACGCTGCACGCGCTACCGGTGGCGAACTGCCCCTTCGACCGCACGCTCGACGAGGTCATCCCGCAGGCCAGGCGCAACGCCGAGGCCGGGCTGGTCGACGAGACCGACTTCGACGAGCACCGCCTCGGCCGCACAGCCCTGGAGCTGATCAAAGATGTCGAAGCGAATCGCCCCGAGAGCGAGGATCTCGTGGTCTGCCACGGCGATCTCTGCACTCCGAACGTGCTCCTCGACCCGGACACGCTCACGATCACCGGGTTGATCGACGTGGGGCGGCTCGGCGTCGCGGATCGCTACAACGACCTCGCGCTGACCGCGCGCAGCCTCGGCCCCACTCACGCACCGCGCTTCTTCAAGTCCTACGGCGTCGTTCCCGACCCCGAGCGCGTGGAGTTCTACCAACTGCTGGACGAGTTCTTCTAGGGCCTGTCCTGTAAGTGGTTGCGCTGTGCGTTCCGGTCACGGTGTCGCTGGGGTTGGGGTGTCTTCAAGACCACCAAACCCCTCTGTTGATCATCGCTAACCGCCGCAAACCCTCTGGCCTTGCGGGGTTTGCCGTCGTTGAAGACGGCTGGGGCGGGGGTTGGGTGGTCTTGAAGACCTGCAAACCCGGTGACTTACAGGACAGGGCCTCTAGGCGCAGCAACGAAAAAGCCCGGCATCCAACGGAACCCAGCCCACCCGACGAAACCACGCTGGGCGGGGGTCCGGGGGCGAAGCCGCCCGGGCGGGGCCTGGGGGTTGCACCCCCAGAATGACTTCAGGCGACGGGGTCCGCGATTTCCGCGGACACACGTCGCCTGAGCCTGAGCGGTAGCGGTGGGATTTGAACCCACGGAGGGCGTGAACCCTCACACGCTTTCGAGGCGTGCTCCTTCGGCCGCTCGGACACGCTACCGTGGGACAGCCTACCCGAGCCTGACGCCGCTTTCGCACGGCCCCCCGCTACTTGCCGGAGAGCTTGTCCTTGGCGTCCTGGACGGCGCCGGCGGCCTTGTCCTTCAGGTCGTGACCGGCTTCCTTGACCTCACCGGAGAGCTGGTCGCGCTTGCCCGCGTTCTCCAGGTCCTCGTTGCCGGTGAGCTTGCCGAGGCCCTCCTTCGCCTGTCCGACGAGCTGCTCGGCCTTGTCCTTGGCCTTGTCGAAAACGCTCATGGCGACTTCTCCTTCTCGCGTTCTGGCAGGGGACACAGGAGAGATGCCCGCGCTGCGGAATCCATCACGGTTTCGTGGCCGGGATCACTCGGAGCGGTGAGAAGGAGACGCGAAGAACTCGTTCATCAGCGAGGCGCATTCGGCTTCGAGAACGCCGCCGACGACTTCGGGACGGTGGTTGGACCGGCGGTCCCTGAGCACGTCCCAGAGCGATCCCGCGGCGCCGGTTTTCGGTTCCCACGCGCCGAAGACGACGCGCCCGATCCGCGAGAGCACGAGCGCGCCCGCGCACATGGTGCAGGGCTCGACGGTGACCGCGAGCGTGCAGTTCTCCAGCCGCCACCCGTCGCCGTTGCGGGCCGCCGCGGCGCGCAGCGCGAGGATCTCGGCGTGCGCGGTCGGGTCGCCGAGCTCCTCGCGGGCGTTGCGGGCGCGCGCCAGCTCGGTCCCGTCCGGAGCGACGACGACGGCGCCGATCGGCACGTCCCCTGATGTGGCGGCGGTGCGCGCGACCTCGATCGCGACGCGGATCAGCGCCCGGTCGGCCGGGGTGGCGAACGGTGTCATGCGCTCAGGCCAGCAGGGGTTCCGCGACCTTGTCGAACTCGTCGACGAAGCCGCAGCGCTGGGCGATCATGCGCAGCTGCTCGTCGGGGTAGAGCTCGTCCTCGCCGACCACCAGGCGCAGCTCGGGCTCGGGCATGCCGAGGTCCGCGAGCAGGCCGAGGTCGCCCTCCGGCCAGAGCTCCTCGTCGTCGGGATCGGGCGGATCCACGCGCAGCAGGTCGAGCACGTCGGCCGCCACGTCGTAGTCCAGCGCCGCGCCCGCGTCGGAGAGCAGCAGGTCGACTCCGCCCGGGGTGGGGCGGACAACAACGAAGAACTCGTCATCGACATCGAGGAGTCCGAAGACCGCACCCGTGGACCGCAGTCCGCGCAGTTCGGTGATCGCCTTGTCGAGGTCGGTGAGCACCGAGCTGTCCATGGGGCTGCACCGCCACCGTCCGTCCTCTCGGACGACGGCGACCGCAATTCCCCCGATCGGTTCTTGCACCGCCATGACCACACGCTATGCGCATTCGCGCTCCGCCGAAAGCCAGAAGGGGCTCGGGAGACCTGCGAATTCCCGATACGGGCCGTGCGGAGGAGGTTTGCGGCGCGCTGAGGACACCGGCTCACGTGATCGGGTGAAGGTTCGACCCGCCCGCCCTCTGCCGCGACGGCCGGGCTACCGGCAGGATGGCCGGGTGCGTTCGGTGTGTGTGATCGGGTTGGGTCTCATCGGTGGTTCTGTGCTGCGTGCCGCGGCCGCCGCCGGCTACCAGGTGTTCGGCACGGCGGCCTCCGCCGCTGACCGGGCCGCCGCGGAAGCCGACGGCTTCACCGTGGTGTCGACGGTGGACGAGGCGGTGATCCACGCCGCCGAACGGGACTCCCTCATCGTGCTCGCGGTCCCCCTGACCGCGGCGCCGGACGTGCTGACCGTGGTGCACCGCTTCGCGGCGAAGACCCGGCTGACCGACGTGATGAGCGTGAAGGGCCCGATCGCGGAGGCCGTGCGCCGCTACGCGCCGGAGGCCCGCTACGTCGGCGGGCACCCGATGGCGGGCAAGGCCGAGTCCGGCTGGGCGGCAGGCGACGCCAAGCTCTTCGAGGGCGCGGCCTGGGTGGTCGCCGCCGACGAGGGCACGGACGCGATCGCCTGGGCCGAGGTGGCGACGCTCGCGCTGGACTGCGGCGCCTACGTCGTGCCCGCCGGCGAGGGCGACCACGACGCGGCGGTCGCGCGGATCTCGCACCTGCCGCACGTGCTCGCCGCGGTGCTCGCCGCGGTCGGGACGGACGGCGGACCGATGGCGATGGCGCTGGCGGCGGGGTCCTTCGCCGACGGGACGCGCGTGGCGGGCAGCGATCCCGCGCTGGTGAAGGCGATGTGCGAGGG
Organism: Allokutzneria multivorans; assembly: GCF_039537405.1. NCBI lineage: Bacteria > Bacillati > Actinomycetota > Actinomycetes > Pseudonocardiales > Pseudonocardiaceae > Allokutzneria > Allokutzneria multivorans. The sequence continues at coordinate 663,879 of NZ_BAABAL010000005.1, forward strand.
CAACAGGGACGCGCTGCTGGACGCGGTCGACGACGCGCTGGGCAGGCTCGGCGCGGCCCGGGGCTCGCTGGCCTCGACGGGGGCGCTCGGCGCGACGCTGGAGACCGGTTACCGCGCGCGGCGGGCGTGGGAGGCGGGCCGCGAGCAGGCTCCCGAGCCGCTGACCAGCGTGGACCTCACCGCTCCCGAAGCCATGGAGCTGTTGCGCAGCCTCGGCATCCTCGGCGGGCGGGTCACCTCGCTGGACGGGATGACCGCCGTGGGCGAGTACGCCGACTGGCCCATCTGAGCCCGTGCAGCGTTGCGGCTCGGCAACCTTGGGTGACCGGGGTCACCGGCGCCGCTAGCGTGGCCGGGTGGAACGTCGGCGTCTCGTTTTGCTGCTCGGAGCGGCGGTGCTCCTCGTCGGCGCCGTCACCGTGCTGCGCTCCACCAGTGAGGGACCGGAGCCGGTGCGCCAGGGTCCGCGCCAGACCGAACCCCGCCAGCTGGAGCGCTTCTCGACCTCCGGAGCGATCCTGCCGGTCGCGCAGGCACCCCCGGCCGCCGTGTCGGTGCTCTCCGTGGAGCCGGGCCCGCGCCAGCTGCTGCTGAGGTGGGGCGACTCGCTCTCCGACGGCGTCGTTCCCCCGGGGGCGGCCGGGTACGAGGTGCGGTGGGGCAAGGGGAAGGCGCTGGAGCACACGCGCCTGGTGTCGCGCTCGCTCGTGCAGATCGGCGGGCTGGACAACGGCGCCGAGTACCGGGTCGAGGTGCGCACGGTGGACGCCTTCGGGCAGCGCTCGGCGCCCGTCGGCGGCTCAGGGCGGCCGGAGCCGTATCCGCTGCGCGAGCCGTGGAGCTACGTCGACGCCTTCGACGATCCGAGGACCATCGCGGACAACTGGCGGCTCAACCAGCGCGGCTCCTGCGGCACGGCGATGCCCGGTGGTGGCGAGGAGGCCGGGCAGTTGGTGATCGTCGGCAACTGCGGCAACGAGCCCGCGACGCTGCGCCCACGCACTCCGTTCCGGCTGGCCCAGACGCCGCAGCGAAACGGGGAGCTGGGCCGCGCGATCGTGGAGACCGACGGCCCCGGCACCGCTCAGCAGTTCACCATCGACCTCGTGCCGGGCCCGGCGGATCTCGTGCTGGGGACGGTGAAGGAGGTCGAGGGCTCGACGAAGCCGACCGAGGCGGTCGAGGACCAGTCGCTGCCGCCAGGAACCGTGCGGCTGCGGGCCACCGCGTTCGGCGACAGCGGGGCCGCGCAGCTGTTGGTGCCGCCGGGAACGCCGCGCTCCGCGACGGTGATCGATCGGCGCTCGGTGCCCGCGACCCTGCCGCCGATGCCGATCTCGGTGCGGCAGCGCTGGGAGGTCGTCGTCTACGCGGACCGCGTGGAAGTGTTGCGGGACAAGCAACCCGTGGCTGCCGCGAACATCGTGGTGAACTGGCGCGAAGCCACCGTGCTGCTCGGGTTCACCGGCCGCGGCTCGGGGCAGACGCGCAGCACCGTCGACCTCGTCGGCTTCCTCGGAGCACCGACCGCTCCCCCGCAGCCGTCGGTGCAGCCACGGCTCAACTGGTCGCAGGACGATCGGCGGGAACCGTTGGAGCGCCCCGTGAACGGGCGTCAGCTCGACCAGTACTCCGGCGGCCAGCTGCGGTTCACCCTGCTCTCGCGGGGCACTGTGCGGCTGGAGCAGATGACCGTGCGGGTCGGCACCGTCCGCGTGCCCGTGCGGATGGCGGTGCCCGGAACGGAGATCGTGACCGGCGTGGGCTTCCCCGTGGTCGCGGACCTGCCGAAGGACGCGCTCGTGGTCACCGGCGACCTCAACACGCTGAACGTGGTGGTGGAGTACGAAGGCCCGCTCGAAGTCATGCAGGCCGGGATCGAGGTCTTCCCGGAGCCCGGCGCGCGCGTCGAGCCCCCCGCGACGCAGTCGAGCCGCCCGCTGGTCCGCAGGACCCCGCCGCTGCTCGCGGAGCCGAGGGCCGAGCTGCTGGACGCCTCGGCGCGGCCCTTGGTCCCCGGCAAGACGCTGACACCGGGCCGCGTGGTGCTGGCCGTGGAGCTGGACGGTCCGGCGGCGCAGGTCGCCGCGGGCGAGCTGGCGCCGCTGGCCGGGCTGGAGGTGTTGGTGGACAACGAACGCGTTGCCCGGCTGCCCACGGCCGAGCAGGGGCCGGGTGTGGCGGGGCGGTGGCGCTTCGGGCTGAGCACGACCGAGCTGCCGTTCGGTCCGCACACCGTCGAGGTGCGGGCCATCGGGGTGAATCCGTCGACCCCACCTGCGCAGGCGTTCGTCTCCTTCCTGCTCGGCCCCGCGTAACCGCACGGAACACGGCAGCATGGAGGCATGCCCGCGCTCATCCTGGACGCAGCACGCACACCGTTCGGCCGGTACCGGGGCGGTCTTTCCGGGGTTCGGGTCGACGACCTCGCGGCACTGCCGATCTCGGAGCTGGTGCGACGGCACTCCGCGACACTCGACCCGGCCCGCGTCGACGACGTGGTCTACGGCAACACCAACGGAGCCGGTGAGGAGAACCGCAACGTCGGCCGGATGGCCGCGCTGCTGGCGGGCCTGCCCGTGACGGTGCCCGGCTCGACGGTGAACCGGCTGTGCGCCTCCGGCGGCGAGGCCGTGGTGCTGGCGGGGCGCGCGATCGCCGCTGGTGACGCGGAGGTGGTGATCGCGGGCGGTGTCGAGGGGATGAGCCGCGCGCCGTTCGTGGTGCCCCGGCCCGCGCAGGCCATGCCCGACCGCATGGAGCTGGTGCCGACGCTGGGCTGGCGGATGGTGAACCCCCGGATGCTTCAGGAGTGGACAGTGCCGATGGGGCTCGCCGCCGAGCGCGCGGCCGTGGAGCTGGGCATCGACCGCGCGGAGATGGACCAGTTCGCGCTGCGCTCGCACCGCAGGGCCGCTGCGGCGTGGGACGCGGGCGTGCACGACGGTTTCGTGTTCCCGGTGCTCGCCCCGGATTCCTCGCACCCTGTGCGGCGCGATGAGTCCGTGCGACCGGAGACGAGCGCGGCGAAGCTCGGGTCGCTGCGCTCGGCGTTCTCCACGGACGGCCCCGTGACCGCGGGCAACTCGTCCCCGCTCAACGACGGCGCGGTCGCGTTGCTCCTGGGTACTGAACGCACGGCGGCCGAGCTCGGGGTCCAGCCGCTCGGCGAGATCGTCGGCAGCGCTGTCGTCGCGGGCGAACCGCAGAGCTTCCTCGGCGCAGCTGCCTTGGCAGTGCGGAAGCTGCTGGCCCGGATGAGCGTGAAGGCCGAGGACGTGGCGCTCTGGGAGATCAACGAGGCGTTCGCGGCCGTCGTGCTGGCCGTGCAGCGGCACCTGCCGGAGATCGCGCCTGAGCGGGTGAACGTGCACGGCGGGGCGATCGCCTACGGCCACCCTCTTGGCGCTTCGACGCCACGCGTGATCGCCGACCTGTGCAGGCACCTCCGTGCGCGAGGCGGTGGTGTCGGCGTCGCGGTCAGCTGCGTCGCGGTCGGCCAGGCCCAGGCCATCGCAGTGCGCGGCTGAGGCAACGGCGGTTTCCCGCCAGCTCTTGGGCGCCGCGCGGACGAGGCTTCCAGGCATGTTGAACGTGCTGAAGGGGATGTACGCCGCCGAGGCCAGCTACCTCGCCGCCGGTGGGCCGGGGAGGGCGGATTTCGCCGAGCTGGCGCCGTTCTTCGCCGAGGACGTCGTGCTGCACCAGGCCGACGCGCTGCCCTACGGCGGGGTGTGGCGCGGGCACGACGGGATGGAGCGGTTCTTCGTGGCGATGAGCGCCGCGTGGGAGTCCTTCGAGATGGTGCGGCAGCGGATGATCTCCACGACCGAGCCGATCGTGGTGCTCACCGACGTTCGCGCGCGTGCGCGGGCCACCGGGCGCGAGCTGGAGTTCCCGATCCTGCAGACGATCGCCTTCCACGGCGGCCGGATCAGCGAGGTGCGCCCGTTCTACTGGGACACCGCCGCCATCGCCGAAGCCACGCGCTAGCTCAGATCTGGCGGGCGATCTCGGGGTAGTCGATCACGATGCCGTCGCGGTCGACGGTGATGTCGGAGCTGAAGCCCTCGGAGGAGTAGTTGACCACCGAGGTGCCCTCGCCGACCGAGACCGTGCGGTAGGTCTGCCGTTTGATCTCCACGGTGAGGTCCGGGAGGCTCACGTACGCGATCGGCAGGTCGTGCTCGCCCGCCTCGTGGTGCAGCTGGAGCCTGCGCACGGGCAGCGTGTTGAACAGCACGCAGTGCTGCACGTCGACCTCGGCGGCGCCGTCGAACTGGGTGCGCTGGGCGCCCTGGCCACGGTCCATCAGCCAGAAGCCGTCCTCGGAGCGGCTGAAGGACAGCTGCCGCTCGACCTCGGCGGTGATGCTGTGCAGGAAGACCCGCTTGACCACGCCGTTCTCGCCGACCGTGACGTCGTAGGTGGCGTTGAAGGCCTCGGCCTCGCGGGTGCGCGGGGCGATCATCCGGCCCGCGGCCCGCAGCCTGCGGTTGTCGGAGAGCAGCAGCCGGGCCGACTCCAGGCGCGGGGCGCCAACGCCCTGCCAGGTCAGCAGCAACGGACGGCGCTGGCCGGGAGTGGTGTTCGACACGCTCATCGCTCCTCGTGCGTCCCCGCGTTCCGGCCCGGCCTGGTCACGAACAGTGCGCGCCGAGCACCAGCCACGCAGCGTACTCGACTTCACCCGGGCGTTCTCACAGCCGACCCGACCGGCCCTCGCTGCCGTGGCGGTGAGTCACCACGTCGGAGGACGGCCGAGCCAAGATCACGCTACCGCCGTTCTGGCCCGCACCGGTAGCCACGTGCGACGATCGTCGCGCCGCCGCCTGGAGCGCACCCGAAACGGGTCGCAACCAGGAGGTCCCCGCCCATGTCGCGATTGCTTCGCGTCCTCGTGCCGTTGTCGCTGCTCGCGGCCACGGTCACCGCAACACCGGCCGCCGCCGCGGTCGTCGCCGCACGCCCGGCCCCGGAGTTCAGCACGACCACCACGGCGAGCACCGTGGCCTCGCGCACCGACCGCCGTCCGATGGCGGGCGCCGTGCACGACCCGGTCGCCGGAGCCACCTACATCACCTGGTCCGGCCAGCACGCCGACAACTACGTGCAGGGCTACGACCACCGGCGCGGCACGTGGAGCCCGCCGCAGAAGATCGCCGCGGGTGAGTCGGACCCGCACAACTACCCCACGATGGTGCTCGCCGACGACGGGCACGTGCTGGTCTTCCAGGGCATGCACAACAAGGCGCTGGTGATGACCCGCACCAACCGCCCGCACTCGATCTCGGACGGCTGGACCCAGACGGAGATCCCGCAGGGCAAGGCCGCGAGCTACCCGATGCCCTTCAAGACCGCCAACGGCCACATCTACGTGTTCTTCCGCGAGACCACGCAGGAGCTGGACCCGTCGGTGCCGACCGACACCCGGCCCATGCGCTACGTGCTCTCCACCGACAACGGGCGGACGTGGCGCAATTCCGAGCAGCTCACGGGGAAGCCGTTCGCGATCGGCTCGACGGCGCGCGCGGACAACATGAACGAGATCTACATCGGCCAGATGCGTTACGAACGCAGCGGTTCCCGGGAGCGGGTGCACATCGTCTACACGCTCGCGGGCGGCGGTCCTGAAGGCCACAAACACGACCGCTACCACCGAAACGTCTATTACGCGTCGTTCGACCCGGCCACCCGCTCGTTCCATTCCGCGAACGGACGCGACCTGGGCACGCAGATCGACGACGCGGACCAGGAACTGCACTTGAAGGTCGCCGAGACGCCGTTGGTGCTGCCGGGCGGAATGAAGTCCCCGGACTACATCCAGCTCGTCGGCGCAAACGAAAACCGGCCGTTCCTGTTGTGGTTCACCGGCGACGACAACAAGGTGCTGCACGACTTCGCGTCGGTGTGGACCGGAAACCGTTGGGAGACGAAGGAAATCGCCACGGGGCTGCGCGTGCGCGAGGCGGAGCGCGTCGACAGCTCGACCTGGCGGGTGTACGCGACGCGCGAGGGACAGCCGAACATCGAGACGTTCCTGCTCTCCGACGGGCGGAACTGGCGGCCGGAAACGGTGATCCCGACGGCGAAGCCCGTGCAGCGGGTGGAGGTCGTCACCGGCTTCCGCGACCCGGCGCGGATCATCGCGACCGGCGCGTCCAGCGACCGCGACGTGAAGGTGGCCGACGGCGACATCACCGTTGCCGGGATCAGGCCCTGCCGGGTCGAACTGCCGGTGCTCGGCTGCGTGCTGCGGTAACGAGAAACGGGGCCGTGTCCACAGTGGACACGGCCCCGTCTCGTCAGCTCAGAGGGCTATCAGGCCTTCTTGCGCTTGCGCTGGAGCACCAGGGCGGTGGCGCCACCGGCGACGAGCACGCCACCGAGGATCGCCGGGAACAGGATCGACGCACCGGTGTTGGCCAGGTCGTCGTTGTTCGCCGTGGTCGTGGTGGTCGGCGCGGTCGTCGGCGTCGTGGTGGGCGCCGTGGTCGGGACCGTGGTGGTGGTCGGGCCCGGCGTGGTGGTGACGACCGGGGCCGCCGTCCAGTCAGCCTTGGCCTTGGCCTTCACCTTGGTGTTCTCCGCCTGCGCCAGGATCAGCGTCTGGGTGCGGGCACCGTCACCGACGAACAGGCGGCCCTTCTGCAGGACGGCCTTGGCGTTGAAGTCGATGGTGGCCTTGCCGGCCTTGGCATCGGCCGGGACCGACACGAAGACCTCGCCGCCGTTGGCGACCGAGGTCACGACGTTGCCCTTGGCGTCGACGAGCTTGGCGCCCGCGTCACCCTTGGCCTCCACGCTCACCTTGTCGGCGGTGGTGTTGACCTTGAACGGGCCGATCGCCTTGCCCGCGACACCCGACTTCTCGGCGGGCTCGACGGTCAGCGCCGGCGCGGGCTGGTTCTTCATGCCCACGTTCTTCGGACCGGTCAGGTACTTGTACAGCGCCACGACGTCGGCCGGGTTGTCGCCGGGCTTGTCGAGGAGGTTGACCTTGTTGCTGAAGTGCCAGATCGCGGCCTGGGTGCCCGAGATGGCCTCGCGCTCGTCCAGCGGCCCGCTGCCGGCGGCCTTGGCCAGCTCGGCCAGGTCGGACACGGCGGGGTAGGAGTGGTGCAGGATCCAGTTGACCTTCTCCGGCTGCGTCTTGAAGCCCTTGGAGCTGTCGGGGTACTTCTCCCACGGGGACTCGACGAGCGGGGCGCCGTTGACGTTGTTGACCGTCAGCTCGACGCAGTAGGTCTTGACCTTGGTGCCGTCCTCCAGCTCGACGCCAAGCAGCTTGGCGTGCCAGGAGTTGCCGTCGGACAGCTTGACGTGCAGGCCGTCGACGTTGGCGGCGTGGTTGACCTTGGCCTTGGCGGCTTCGGCGAACGCAGGGCCCGCGAAGGCCAGGGTGATCGCCGCGGCGCTGAGCAGCACCGCGCCGAGGCGCGAGGAACGCAACCCGGATGCCATAACTCTCCTTCCCGCTCGGGATCTCTCCCGGAAACGGGGCTTAAAGGGTTTGGAATTGTTGAAACGCACCCGTCGCTCGACGTCGAGCCGGTTAGCCCGTTCGGGCTAGTTCCTCGGCGAGAAATACCAGGTTCGCGGAACGACCGGGCGAACAATACTCGTTCGTGTCAAACCCGCGTGAGCGGGGTACCCCATAGCGGGAAAACGATCTTCACTGTGGGTAACGAAAGCCGGGCGGCCGACAAAAGCCCAGTACAGCGTTACGGCAATGGGACCGATCGGGCGAAAACACGCATTACGTGTAACGCCGCGAAAACGCTTCGCAATCGTTTCCGAATCCCCCGGCAACGCCGAGCCTATCCAGCGGCCGGGTGTGTCCGGCACCACATTGACCCTGACACGGGTGTCAAACTTTAGCGTCGGTCCCATGACGACTTCAGCGAAATCCTTGGCGCACAACGAGAAGCTCACCGGGAAGGTGGCCGTGGTGACCGCGGCCTCGCGTGGGATCGGCCGGGCCATCGCACTGCGGCTCGCCGAGGACGGGGCCTCGGTGGTGGTGAACTGGCACAGCAACTCCGCCGCGGCCGAGGAGGTCGTAGACGCGATCACCGAGGCGGGCGGGAAGGCCGTCGCCGTCCAGGCCGACATCGGGGTCCCGGCCGACGTCGACCGGCTCTTCGCGACCGCGCTGCGGGAGTTCGGCGCGCTGGACATCCTGGTCAACAACGCCGGGGTGGTCGCCGTCAACAAGCCCACCGCCGAGGTGAGCGACGAGGAGATCGAGCGCACCGTCGCGGTCAACTTCATCGGCACGTTCCAGGCGATGCGGTACGCGGCGCGCGAGCTGCGCGACGGCGGGCGGATCATCAACATCTCCACCGGCTACACCCGCTACCCGAGCCCGAAGGTCGGCATCTACGCGGGCACCAAGGCCGCCGTCGAGCAGTTCGCCGTCTCCGCCGCCAAGGAGCTGGGGCCGCGCGGGATCACCGTGAACACCGTGCTGCCGGGGATCACCGACACCGACGGGATCTCGCAGGACGTCAGGAAGAACCTCGACGGGTTCATCGCGCAGACGCCGCTCGGCAGGCTCGGGCAGGCCAAGGACATCGCCGACGTCGTCGCCTTCCTGGCCGGGGACGAGTCGCGGTGGATCACCGGCCAGTCCATCGTCGCCGCGGGCGGCCTCGTCTGACCCGGGTTCGCCGGTCTTCAAGACCACCCAACCCCGTTCCCCGCGGTCTCCAACGACGGCAAACCCTCGGATGCGCCGAAGTCGGGGGCGGTTGGCGATGATCGAAAGGGGGGTTTGGTGGTCTTGAAGACACCCGTACCTCCGGCGCGTCCCGGATGTCGCGGTTGAGCGAACACCGGAATCGGCAGGGGTGCTAGCCGGTGTGCCGGCTGACGGGTTCCCGGGTTGGCGCAGGTCATCGCGCTCCCGAAACAATGTGCCGGTGAGTGGTGACATGGCCGCCGCGAGCCGGGTGAGCACCGGGCTGCGGTTCGTCTACGGCAAGCGGGCGTGGCTCGGCGCGCTGCACCTGCTGATCGCCCCGTGGTGGGCGCTGCTGACCGCCTTCGCGACGGTCGCGGGCCTGGTCGGCTCGCTGGTGACGCTCCCGCTGGTGCTGCTCGGTGTGCCGCTGTTCGTGCTCACCGGGGACGTGCTGATCAGCGCAGCGCGCAGCGAGTCCACGTGGTTCCGCCGGGTTTTCGGAGTGCACATCCGGATCTCGCCGCGCACGGTGCCCACCGGCACCTCGTTGCTCGGCGACGCGCGCTCGCTGCTCACCGACTCCGGCTTCTGGCAGCTCGCCGCGTACAACGTCCTGCGGTTGCCGCTGGCCCTGCTGACGCTGCTGGCGCCGCTGCTCGTCCTCGCGCTGGGCGGCTACCTCGTCAGGGAGCCGCTGCGGATGATGTTCGTCGAGGGAGCGCTGCCGGAGCTGGCCTTCTTGGCGACCCCTCCCAAGATCGCGATCAACGGGCCGCTGTGCATCCTGCTCGGTCTGACGCTCGTACTGGGTTCTCCCTTGCTGTGGCGGGTTTTCTCCAACGTCCACATCGGACTCGCGCAGTTGTTGTTGCGCGGCAGCAAGATGCACGAGCTGACGGAGCGCGTCGGCGAGCTGGAGGTGAGCAGGGCCGCGACGGTGGACTCCGTCGAGGCGGAGCGCAGGCGGATCGAGCGCGACCTGCACGACGGCGCGCAGCAACGGCTGGTGTCGCTGGCGATGACGCTCGGCCGGGCTCGCAGCAAGAAGGACAACGACCCCGACGGCGCGAGCGCGTTGCTCGAACAAGCCCACAACGAAGCCAAAGAAGCCATCACCGAGCTGCGCGACCTGGTGCGCGGACTGCACCCCCCGGTGCTCGCCGACCGGGGCCTGGACGCGGCGTTGTCCGGCCTCGCCGCGCGCTCTCCGGTGCCCGTGACGGTGCGCTACGACGTCTCCGAGCGGCCACCGAGGACGATCGAGGCCATCGCCTACTTCATGGCCGCCGAGGCGCTGACCAACATCGCCAGGCACGCCGACGCGAGCAAGGTCGTGGTCGGCGTGGAGCGCTCCGGCGTGGCGCTGCGGATCACCGTGCGGGACAACGGTTCCGGCGGAGCCTTCGTGCGGCCGGGCCACGGCCTGGCCGGGCTGGCGGACCGCGCGAGCGGCGTGGACGGAACGCTGACGGTGCACAGCCCGGTGGGCGGGCCGACCACCCTGACGATGGAGCTGCCGTGCGAATCGTGATCGCCGAGGACTCCGCGCTGCTGCGCACCGGGCTGACCCTGCTGCTCGCGGAGAACGGGCACGAGGTCGTGGAGGCCGTCGGCGACGCGGAGCAGCTGCTGCGCGCGGTCCGCTCGCACCGGCCCGACGTGGCCGTCGTCGACGTGCGGATGCCGCCGACCTTCACCGACGAGGGACTGCGCGCGGCCCTGCTGATCAGGCAGGCGCAGCCGGAGACCGCCGTGCTCGTGCTGTCGCAGTGGGTCGAGGAGCGCTACGCGGCCGACCTGATCGGCGGCGATCTCAACGGGGTCGGCTACCTGCTCAAGGACCGCGTCGCCGACGTCGCGGACTTCCTGGACGCGCTGAACCGCGTCGCGGCGGGCGGCGCGGTGTTCGACCCCGACGTGATCGCGCAGATCCTGGCGCGCAACCGGCGCAACGACCCGATGGCGCCGCTCACCCCGCGCGAGCGGGAGGTGTTGCAGCTGATGGCGGAGGGCCGCTCCAACGCGGGCATAGCCTCGGCGCTGACGATCACCGAACGCGCGGTGGAGAAGTACGTCGGCAGCATCCTCGGCAAGCTCGACCTCCCGCCCGCCGGCACCGACCACCGGCGCGTGCTGGCCGTGCTCCGCTATCTTGAGAGCTGATGCGAGCACTCGACAGGTGGCGTGACTCCCTTGCGGCGTGGGCGATCCCGGCCGACGTCGGCCAGCCCGAGTCGCCGTGGGTGCTGCCGCGCGAGGTCTTCCTCCGGCGGTGCGACCGCCAGCTGCTTCGGCGCGAAGGCGCTTCGCTGCGGCTCGCCGAGGAGGCGCTCGGCGCTGGTGGCACTGTGCTCGACATCGGCGCGGCGGCGGGCGCGGCCAGCATTCCCTTGCGTGCAGCCACATCGCTCACAGCGGTGGACGATGACGCCGAGCTGCTCGCGGAGTTCTCCAGGCGCGCCGAGGCCAGCACGGTGCTCGGCCACTGGCCCGAGGTCGCGCCGAGCTGCCCGGTGGTGGACGTGGTGGTGTGCGGCCACGTCGTCTACAACGTGCCGGACCTCGGACCCTTCGTGGCGGCCATGACCGCCCACGCGCGGCGGCTGGTCGTGGTGGAGACGGCCGAGCGGCACCCGCTGACCTCGCTGAACCCGTTGTGGCGGCACTTCCACGGCATCGAGCGACCGACCGGCCCCACGGCTGATGACTTCGCGGATTGCTTGCGGGAGCTGGGAATCGAGCCCCGCGTCGAGCGGTGGAGCCGGGCGCCCGCCGCCGAGCACGCCGACTTCGCCTCGCTCGTCGAGGTCACCAGGCGGCGGCTGTGCCTTCCCGGCGACCGAGCGTCCGAAGTGGACAGACAGCTGCGCGTGCTCGGGGTCGACCCGGATCGGCCGCCGGACCTCGGCTCGTCCGGGGACGACGTTGTCACCCTGTCGTGGCGGCCCCGGGTGATCCACTAGCCTCGGCCGTCACATCGGTGAGGCCAGGAGGAAAAGTGACCGGGGTTCTTGACTGGACCGGACTGCGTGACGCCTACGGGCCCGCGACCGAGGTTCCGGCCCTGCTGGACGCGCTGACCGGCGCGGACGAGGACGGCCGCCAGTCGGCGATCAACGACCTCTACGGCAGGCTGCTGCACCAGGACACGCTGTCCGAGGCCACACCGCACGTGGTGCCGATGCTCGCGGAGCTGCTCCCCCGTCCGGGGCTGGACGCCGAGATCCGCGCGCACCTGACCTTCTTCGTCGCCGCGATCGCCAACACCACCTCGGCCTTCTCCGCCGACGGCACGGAGATCGTCTGCGCCTCCTACGACGAGGCGGGCGTGGAGACCGACCTCCCGGAGACCGTGGTCGCCGCACGCGCGGCCGTCGTCGCCGTCGCCCCCGCGCTCTTCGAGCACCTGACGCTGGAGCGCGACGCAGCGGGCATGATCGCCCTCGCCACGGTCGCCCCCGACGCGGTGTCCCCGCTGCACGTGGAGTCCTTCGCCAAGCTCGCCACCGACGGCGGTGACCTGGGCGCGGCCGCGTGGATCGCGGTGGCGCTGCTGCGCGGCGAGGACGTCGACCCGGAGGAGCTGCGCGAGCGCGTCTCCGGCAACCCCGACGTGCTGGACATGGTCGAGTGGAACCTGGCCGACGCGCCGACGGACATCGTCGCCCGCTCCGCCGCGTTCGAGCTGGCCGCCAGCGCCGCCTTCCCGGACGGCTTCGGCCCGGAGGGCTTCGAAGGCCTCGACGCCGACGGTCTGGACGAGGGCGCGGTGTAGCTCGCTCATCGGTCTGCCGTCACCGCGTGGTGGCGGCAGGCCGGACGGCGCCGGTAGTAGTGCGCCAGCACGGCAGCGGCCAGCAGCGGCGCCCACAGCGGGAACGGGAAGACCAGCAGCATCTCCGGCTTCGGGTCCGGCCCCGACAGCGCCGTGATCGCGAAGGCGACCCCGGCGAAGGCCATCACGGCGGCGATCAGGGCGCCGAAGGTCACCGGGAACGCGAGCGGAACCGGGCGTCCGCGCAGCACCGGCACCCAGCGGGGCCAGATCTCGCCCCAGCGCTGGATCAGCCCGAGCGTCAGCACGCTGCCACCGATCGCGGCGAAGCCCAGCAGCAGTCCCATCAGCCGGATTCCCGGCGACTCCGCGACGTTCTCCGGCCCCAGCAACGCGACCGGCGTCAGCCACGACATCCGCATCAGGCCGTACGGCAGCGGGCACAGCGCGGCCGCGATGGTGACGTAGCGGCCCCAGCGCGCAGCTGCCTCCGGCTCGGTCCACCTGGCGCCAGGCCGCCCGCACGAGCCGCAACGTCCTTTCGCGGCACGGAAAGCGACGACCGAGGCCCACGCCCACACCAGGCCGCCCGCGAGGAAGAACACCATGTAGACCGGTCGGATCGAGAGCTGGTTCTCCGGAGCGGCCTCAGCGTTGAGGAGCGCGGAAACCGAAGTGCCGTCGAGGATTCCGCTCCACCACGCCGCGAACCCGAGCACCAGCAGCCCGCCGAGCACGACCAGTGCGCGCCGCAGGCTCCCCAGCGCTCCCGCGATCAGGACGACAACCAGCGCGATCGGCGCACCGAGCGCGAAGAGGTAGCCGACCAGGATCAGCACCTGCATGTCCGGGACGCACAGGCCGAAGAGGACCGCGTAGAGCCCGCCCAGCACGGCCACCGGACGCCCGCTCCCCCTGCGCAGCGCGAGCGCCGCGAGCACTCCGACCGCACCCAGCACGAGCGTCGCCGAGGCGCCGACCCGCACGTCGACACTCGCGAGCAGTGAACCGCCGCCGGGCCGGGTGTCGTTGGCGCCGAAGGGGTACAGCGAGGTGTCGATGGTCCACAGCAGTCCGAGCGCCGTCGCGAGCAACGACCAGAGGAGTGCGAGCGCGGAGGTCCGCGTGAGTGCTCGTTCGGTCATGCTCCGAGTCTCTGGCGCACGCCGCGCCGCGACCTCCCTCCGCAGGGGGAGACGGTCTCGTGCGGGCGAGGGAGATCGGCAGCGCTAGTCTTCCGCGCGGCGAGAGGAGCCGCGGAGTGGCCGGCAGCAGGGAACTGGGCGCCCGCGTCACGCGCTTCGAGACCGACCAGGCCGGGCGCCGGAAACGGGCACTGGTACTGCTTTCCGTGGGCGCGGTCTGCCTCGTCGGCTGTGCTCTGCCGTTCCCGATCCCCTTCGCCGCCGCGATCGTCGCTCTCCCGTGCCTGTGGGCGGGGTGGACGCACGCCCGGCTCGCGGTGCGCCATCCCGACGAGGTTTTCCTGCTGCACGAGGGTGGTCTGGTGCACGAGCACTCCGGGCAGGCCCACGTGTACCGGTGGCACCAGTTCTCCGCCGCCACCAACACCGCCGGGGACACCGGGGTGAGCCGCCTGCTGGGGCTGGACGTGCACCTGCGGATCGCCCTCGTCGGCGGCGGCGAGATCGTCGTCACCGGGCTGACGCGGGGAGCGGGGCAGCTGGCCGCCGCCGTCCTGTGCGCGGTCTGAAAAGGCCCCGTAAAAGCAGAAAACCCCCTGTTGCCAGGGGGCTTTCAGCTGTCTCAACCAGACGTGCGCTCGACAGGATTCGAACCTGTAACCTCTTGATCCGTAGTCAAGTGCTCTATCCGTTGAGCTACGAGCGCGAGTTTTTCAGTTGTGTCCCGACCGAGGTCGGGCACTGCGGAGGCTCCGGGATTTGAACCCGGGATGGGCGATAAACCCAAACCGCATTAGCAGTGCGGCGCCATAGACCGGACTAGGCGAAGCCTCCCGGGGCCATCTCTGACCGCCGGGGTAAACCTTACACAGAGCGTCCATCGCAAAGCAAAACGGGGGTCCCCTAACCGCGTTCGCACTGGTCAGCGGGGGGCGCCGGGGAGGGAGAACCGCTCCCCGGCGACCCGTGCCGCTACGCCTCCTCGCGGTCGGACTCGACCGTGCCGAAGCCCGAACCAGGACGGCCGATCTCGCCGTAGCCGTCCGGTTCCGGGGTGTGCCCACAGAGGTCCTGCTCGTCCAAGGCCATGCGCAGAAGCTTCCAGGGCCGATCGGGCGCGGCAACGCCCAAACGGGTGGAGGAGCTCGTCACGCCCGGTTACTCCTGGCCAGTTCCTCGAAGGGCCGCAACGCGTCGGGATTGCTCAGCGCCTCGCGGCTCACGGCGCGGTCGGCGGGCGTACCGGTCAGGATCTTCTTCACCGGCACCTCGCACTTCTTGCCGTTGAGCGTCCTCGGGATGTCGGCGACCGCGACGAACTGGTTCGGCACGTGCCGGGGCGAGAGCTGGGCGCGCAGTGCCGCACGCAGTCGCGGCTCGACGTCGGGGAGCGCGGTTCCCTTGTCCAGCACCAGGAAGCACAGCAGCTCGCCGTCGCCCTGACCCACGCCCGACGTGTCGATGACGAGCGAGTCGAGCACCTCGTCGAAGCCCTCGACGACGCGGTAGAACTCGCTGGTGCCCATCCGCACGCCACCCCGGTTGAGGGTGGAGTCACTGCGCCCGTAGATCACGCAGGACCCGCGCGGGGTCACCCGGATCCAGTCGCCGTGCCGCCACACGCCGGGGAAGGTCTCGAAGTAGGCCTCGCGCAGCCGCGAGCCGTCGGGGTCGTTCCAGAACGAGACCGGCATCGACGGCATCGGCTTGGTGACCACGAGTTCGCCGACCTCGTCGGAGACGGGTTTTCCCGCCTCGTCGAAGGAATCCACCGCCGCGCCGAGCATCCGGCAGGAGATCTCGCCCAGCCACACGGGCACGTCGGGCGCCGCGCCGACGAAGGCCGTGCACAGGTCGGTGCCACCGGAGACGCTGGCGATCTGCACGTCACCGACCTCGTCCATGATCCAGCGGAAGCCCTCCGGCGAGAGCGGGGCGCCCGTGGAACCCAGTGCCCGCAAGGCGGACAGGTCGTGCTCGCGCGCGGGCTTCATGTCGCGCTTGAGGCAGGACTGGATGTAGGGCGCGGAGGTGCCGAAGAAGGTGATCCTGTGCCGCTCCGCGAGCTGCCACAGCGCGCCCAGGTCCGGGTGCGCCGGGTTGCCGTCGAAGAGCACGATCGTGCTGCCCACCATCAGGCCGGAGATCAGGAAGTTCCACATCATCCAGCCGGTGGTGGTGAACCAGAAGAACCGCTCCCCCGGGCCCAGATCGCAGTGCAGCGCAAGGGCTTTGACGTGTTCGAGAACGATCCCGCCGTGGCCCTGCACGATGCCCTTGGGCAGCCCGGTGGTGCCCGAGGAGTAGAGCACCCACAGCGGGTGGTCGAAGCCGACGGCCTCGAACTCCAGCTCCGCACCGGCGTTGCGGTCCAACAGCTCCCGCCAGCCGACGGTGCCCGGCAGCTCGGCGCCCGTTGCGAGGTAGTCGACGAGCACCGTGGCCTTGAGCCCCGGGATGCCGCGCCGAAGTTCGTCCACAGTGGACCGAGTGTCGAACTGCCTTCCGTTGTAGACGTAGCCGTTGACCGCGACGAGCACCGTCGGCTCGATCTGGGTGAAGCGGTCCGACACCGCGCGAACGCCGAAGTCCGGCGAGCAGGAGGACCACGTCGCGCCCAGGCTCGCCGCCGCGAGGAAGGCGATCAGCGCCTCAGGAGAGTTCGGCACCAGCGCCGCGACGCGGTCGCCCTTGCGCACGCCCAGCTCGACGAGACCGGCGCGCGCGGCGGCGACCTCGGCCCGCAGCTGCCCGTGGGTCAGCGTGGCCTCGAACCCGTCCTCGCGCGCGAAGATGACTGCGGAGTCGTTGTCGCCCTTGCCTTCTCCGCCGCGCAGCGCGTGCTCGGCGTAATTGAGCGTTGCGCCCGGGAACCACTTCGCGCCCGGCATCCGCTCGTCGTCGAGCACCGAGCTCGGGCGGTCGTGGAAGCGCACGTCGGAGAACTCGGCGAGCGCGCCCCAGAACCCGGCGAGGTCGTCGACCGACCACTGCCAGAGCGCCGGGTAGTCCGGCAGGTCCAGCTCGCGCTCGGCGCGCAACCACGCGCGGAACGCGGCGATCTTGGTGGTGGCGACCCGATCGGGGTCGGGCCGCCACAACAGCTCGGGCTCCTCGACGGTGAGGTTCTCGCTCATGCCTGCTTCCTAACTCATCAGCAGGCGCAGGACCAGGGATGTGGCCCAGATCTACCTCAGGTGCGAGTCGAACCAGTTGAGGGTGCGCTGCCACGTCTCCGCCGCCGCGCGGGGGTCCTCGGCGTGCGGGTCGATCGGGCCGGAGTACACGACGACGTCGGTGGCGACCTTCGCGGAGGAGGCGGCGTCGCGCAGCTTCTCCACGTCCTCGCGCGGGATCATCGTGTACTGCTCGCTGTAGATGCCCAGCCACGGGCACGTCAGCTCGCCCGCGACCTCCACCAGCGGCGGCAGGTTGGGCGAGAGCGCGGAGACGATGCCCGCGCCGGCGACGGTGACCGCCGCGCCGATGCTGCGGCTGGTCGCCACGAACAGCGCGACCGAACCGCCGACGCCGAAGCCGACGACGCCCATCCGGTCGGACTCGACGCCCTGCTGGGCCAGCCACACGAAGGCGGCGTCGGTGTCGGCCAGCACGGAGTCGGCGGAGAGCCTGCTGACCTGGTCGAGGATGCTCTCGGCGTCCTCGGGGTCGTGGACCTGGTCGTCGCCGTCCCGGTGGTAGAGGTGCGGCGCGATGGTCAGCCAGCCCTCCTGCGCCAGGCTCGCCGCGACGTCGCGGATCGCGTCGGTGACCCCTCTGGCCTGGTGCAGCAGGACAAGACCGCCACGAACCGCCGTGTCCGGTTCCGCGACCGTGCAGCGGAGTTCGCTGCCGTCGGTGAGCTGGAGCGTTTCGGTGCGGGTCTGCGTCATAAAGCCAGCCAATCACGTGGGGGTGAACACCAGTCAACGTGACCAACCATACGGAGCAACAACCGCGAGCCGCCCGGTGGAATTCGTGCATTAGGTTCGTCTTCGGGTGTTCGACCAGCAGCGGAACGAAGGAGCGGCGATGACCGTGCGGACCCGGCCGGACCTGGAGACACTGCCCGGCTACCTGCCCGGCAGGACGATCCCCGGCGCGATCAAACTGGCCAGCAACGAGGTCTCCCTCGGCCCGCTGCCCAGCGTGCGCGGCGTGATCGCCGAAGCCGCCGCCGGGATCAACCGCTACCCGGACATGGGCGTGACGGCGCTGGTGGACCGCCTGGCCGCGAAGCTCTCCGTCGAGCCGTCCAGGCTCGCGGTCGGCTGCGGCTCGGTCGCGCTGTGCCAGCAGCTCGTGCAGGCGATGTGCGAGCCCGGCGACGGTGTGATGTTCCCGTGGCGCTCCTTCGAGGCCTACCCGATCGTCACGCAGATCGGTGGCGCACGGGCGATCAAGGTTCCGCTGACCGGAGCACACGCGCTCGACCTGGACGCGATGCTCGCCGCGATCACCGACGACACCCGGGTGATCTACGTGTGCACGCCCAACAACCCGACCGGGACCACGCTGCGGCGCGCGGAGCTGGAGCGCTTCCTCGACGCCGTGCCGAGGGGCCCGCTGGTCGTGCTGGACGAGGCGTACAAGGAGTTCATCACCGACCCCGACGTGCCCGACGGCATCGAGGTGGCTCGCGGGCGCGACAACGTGGCCGTGCTGCGCACGTTCTCCAAGGCGTACGGCCTTGCCGGGCTGCGCGTGGGCTACTGCTACGCGCCCGAGGAGGTCGCGGCGGCGATGCGCAAGGTCTGCGTGCCGTTCAGCGTGAACATGATCGCGCAGGCGGCGGCGATCGCGTCGCTGGACGCCGAGGACGAGCTGATGGAGCGCTGCCGGGTGATCTCCGCGGAGCGCGAGCGGGTGCGCGCCGAGCTGCTCGCGATGGGCTACGAGGTGCCGGAGACCCAGGCGAACTTCGTCTGGCTGCCGCTGGCTGAGCGCACGCCCGCGTTCAACGCGCACTGCCTTGAGCAGAAGCTCGTCGTTCGGGCGTTCGGCGAGGAGGGCGCGCGCGTGACGATCAGCACGGCCGAGGAGAACGACCTGTTCCTTGCCGCCGCGCGGAGCTTCCTGGTCGGCTAGCCGCTCAGTCGGAAGTCGATCACTTCGACGGGCATGCCCGCCCCGGCGACCGTCGTCCAGTGCCGGTCGCCGGTGAGGACGGGCACGCCCGCCTCCCACGCGAACGCGAGGCAGCACAGGTCGCCGAGGGAGAGCTTGCCGAGCCTGCGGTCCCGGGTGCGGCGCAGGCCCGCGTCGATCCGCTTCAGCTCGGCGAAGCGCTGCGCGTGCTCGGTCTCCAGCGGCACCACGGCAACGCCCATCGCCTCGATCTCGGCGGTCGCGGCCAGGGAGTCGATCCCGGCGGACTGGGCGAGGCAGTACAGCACCTCGCCGAGGTTCACCGAGGTGATCAGCGAGTTCGGCAGGACTTCGGCGTAGGGCTGGGCGCGCGGTTCGCCGTCGAGCAGCGCGAGCACGAACGAGGCGTCGAGCAGCACCGGGCCTTCCGGGAGGCTCATTCGCGCTCGGCGTCCTCGGCCCGCGACTCCAGCAGCGCGGACTCCATCGAGGCGTCGACGCCCTTGGCGCGCTTGCCCTCCGCGACCGCGGCCTGGAGCCTGCCGAGCGCGGCCCTGGGGTCCTCCAGCACGATGCGGCCGGGTCCGACGACCCTGGCCACCAGTTCCTTGGCTTCCGGCAGCTCCGCGTCGCGCAGCAGCTGCGCGGGCAGCGTCGGCCGCCGCTTGGCGTCGAGGACGAGCCGGTAACTGGTCATGTCACCCACGGTACGCCGAGGGTGGGACGTCGTCGATGCTTCCCACCCGACTGCCGGAGCGGGTCAGGCCACCAGGCGCCACTGGTAGGAACCGCTCCTGAGCGGCGCGGTGATCTTCTTCGTCCACGCGGTCTTCACGGCGCAGGACGGGGTCACGGAGGTCTTGCGCACGGTGAAGGTGCGCGCCTCGACGTACTGCTGGAC
Organism: Allokutzneria multivorans; assembly: GCF_039537405.1. Lineage (NCBI taxonomy): Bacteria > Bacillati > Actinomycetota > Actinomycetes > Pseudonocardiales > Pseudonocardiaceae > Allokutzneria > Allokutzneria multivorans. The sequence goes on from NZ_BAABAL010000005.1 coordinate 683,474, forward strand.
CCGGCGGATCTGCCCGGCGGGCACCTTGGCGGAGTGGTTCCAGCGCGCTCCGTGCGCGTGGCTGACGACCACGGCGGCGCGCAGCGAGGTCCTGGCGGAAGTGAAGATCCTTTCCGCCTCCGCCCTGGGAACACCGGCGAGCACGGCATTCGCGCGGACGTCGGCCCAGGCGTCGAAAATGATCTCGCCCGGACCTTCGAGGTGGTCGCTGCGCAGGTCTGTCGGCAACCAGGAAGTGGCGGCGCCGGAGACGGAATACGAAACCTGTCCGGCTTCGGCACAAGCGGCAAAGGCGGCCGGAGCGCTCAGCGCGCTCACCCCGGCGCAGGCAAGGGCGGCGGACAGCGCCGCGTTCAGTATGCGGGTCACGGCGGGAGATAATGGCACTATCACCGCAGCGCAGGGGACTCGGCATCGATAAAGCGAGCCCTTTTCGGGCGCGCCGGTTTCACTTCAGCCCGAAAGGTGAACAAAAGACGTGAAAAGTGGGGCGACCGCCACCGATCGCCCCACTGCGCCCAGTGTGTCAGCTCGTGAGCTTCCAGAGGAAGTTATTGTTCTTCACCGGGGCGACAACATTCTTCGTCCACACCGTCTTGACATTGCAGGGGGCGACGATGGTGGTCTTCTTGACCGTGAACTTGCGTGCTTCCTTGTACTGCTGGAGGCGCTTGGTCTGCCCGGCAGGAACATCGGCGCGGTAGGACCACGAGTCCGTCTTCGACCAGCTCTTGCCGACCTGGACGCCCAGCGAGACGCTGGCCTTCGCGAAGATCGCCCCGGCCTCCGCCGTGGTCGTCCCGGTCAGCGACGCGTTGGTCTCGGAGGTCGCGCTCTTGGTGTAGGTGATCGCACCAGGACCGGTGAGGTAGTCGCTGCGCAGGTTGGTGGCCTTCCAGTCCTTCGCGCCGTTGGAGATCGAGTAGTAGACCTCCCCCACCTCCGGGCAGGCGGCGAAGGCCTGTGCGCCGAGGCCGACCGCGGCGGGAACGATCGTCGCGGTGAATGCGAGGGCGGTGGAGGTCACCGCGGTCCTGAATCGCATTAGCTCTCCTGATGTCATTCACACCAAGGCCCCTACAGGGGGCGGGACCTCGGTTCCCCAAGTGAGCAAGAGCGTAAGCAGCGTTCACGACCACAACCATATTGACATTATTCGAAGCGCATGTATCGGCGGATTCTGATCAGCCAAGGAAACGCAGCGCCATCGCTCGATCACGGAGTGATATGACAAAACGCTGCTCCATTTGCGAAAGTTGCAGCTCAAGGGCACATCAAGTCGGACAGCCAAACGCGCGGAACACTTGCCTTTCACATTTTTGACTCTTCGCCCGGGAACGAAACCACGCCTTGACGTCTACCGAGAACTGGGCGCATACTCGGTAGTCGAACCGGACGGGGAGGTCGCCATGACGGTCACCGAGGAGACCCGCCAGTTGATGGACCTGTTCGAGCAGGTCGAGGACATCGAAGAGGTGGCGGAGTCGCTACCGCTGGACGACCACCGGCGCAAGAAGCTCGTCGACGTCGCCGACCGCATCCTGGCGCAGGTGCCACCGGTCCGGCCCGTGGTCGCGGGTGCCCTGCTGGACATGACCGACAAGACCGTGCGCGCGTGGGCGCACGAAGGCGTGCTGACCGTGCTCAGCACGGAACCGAGGATGTTGCTCGACCCGGCACGGCTGCACGAGGTCCTGCACCTGGTGACAGACCTCCGCAGGGCGGGCAAGACCAGGGGACTGCTCGACGAGGTCTACCGGCGGCTCAGCGACCTGGCGCTGCTCGACCGCGAGGACCTGGCGGAGAGCATCGATCAGATGCACCGTGGCGAGGGCAGAGTGGTCCGCCAGGCAGAGGCGGACAGCTGAGGCGTACCGGGTGAGGGTCACCGAAACCACGCTCGCCGGGTCCCAGGCCGCCGGACTGCGCGGCCCGGCCCGCAAGGCGTACGAGACGTTCCTCGACGACCTGGCCAACCGGGGCTGCGCGGCGCTGGGCTACCGCGTCACCGGGCCTGAGCCGTTGCCCCACCTGTGCGTGAAACACCTGCGCGGCAACGACCGCGTCGTGGTGGCGTTCGAGAACCGGTCTTCGGCGTGGGTACTGCTGGTCGGCCCGCACGAGGACGGCGACCCCGGCCGCAACGTCTACGACCGGCTCTACGAGCTGGCGGGTGTGACCCCGCCGCCGAGCTGGAAGCGCACGCGTCCGACGTGCTGCTCGGAGACCGGCGAGGCGCCGCTCACCAGCCCCGAGGTCGTCGACGACCTGGTGCTGCGGGCTCGCGCCGTCGGGCGCAAGCACCGCAACCAGTTCCGCCGCTAGCTACCCCATCGGCCTTCCGGGCACGTGGATGCCGAAGGTCCACTCGTAGCCCTCCAGGTCGAGCACCCGGCAGCGGTAGTTCCACTGGGACTTCTCCGGCTTCCACACCTCGGTGGCCCCACGGGCGACCGCCGTCGCGAAGACCGCGTCCACCGCGTCCTCCGACGGCAGGCTGACGTAGAGGCCGTGCCCGGTGGTCGGACCGCGCAGCTCGGAGCGGTCGTACCCGGCGCCGTCGTCGCTGAAGACGATGATCGCGACGTCCTCGCGGCGCAGCTCGGCGTGGGCGACGCCGCCCTTGTCGTCGGGGAACTCGGCGGTGGTCTCGAAGCCGAAAGCCCTTTCCAGCCAACGAAGTGCCGCGTTGGCGTCGCGGTAGCTGAGGTAGGTGTGCAGGGTCGCGGGGTGTTTCGACTGGGTCATGCCGCGACCCTGACAGCCATCTAGGTCAGCCAGTGTCCTCAGGAGTAGTAGCTGGCGACGGCGGCCTTCGCTTCTTCGAAGAGCGCGGGGCCTTCCTTGGGCACCACGGGGAAATCGCCTCCGGTCTTGATGCTCAGCAGCTGCTCGGTGGACAGGGCGAACACCACACGCCCCAGCCCGGAGCGCGCGATCGCGCCGTCGCACATGCCGCACGGCTGGCAGCTGGTGTACATGGTCGTGCCCGCGGCGGTCTCCGCGTCCAGCTCGCGAGCTGCCCACCTGGCAAGTTTCAGCTCGGGGTGCGCGGTGATGTCGGAGTCGGTGATCGAGCTGTTGCGCTCCTCGATCAGCACGTCACCGTTCGGTCCGACCAGCAGCGATCCGAAGGGCGGGTTGCCGTTGTCATGCGCCTCGTGGGCGAGCCCGATGGCGCGGCGGAGAAATTCCTCGGTCACTGGAGGTCCTTCCTGATGTCGGCGATGGTGGCCAGCGCCTTCCAGGCGGCCTCCGGTCGCAGCGTCTCCTGGGGGTCACCGTTGAACGGGTCGAGCAGCAGGGATTCGGCGCCCAGCGCTCGAAGCTCCGCGATGTCCTCGGCGATCTGGTCGACAGTTCCTTCTCCGGCAAGGCGATCCGCGTCCAGCACGGGCTTGTCCGTGAGCCGCAGAGCGATCCGGGGCGCCAGCGCCGGGGCTCCCGTCTCAGGCAGCTTCGCCACAGCCGCGCGCATCCAGGCCGGGGTGAACCGCAGCATGTGCCACGCGTCGCCGAAGCGCACAGCCCTGCGCAGCGCGGCGTCGCTGTTGCCGCCCACCCAGATCGGGATTCGCTTGGAGCCGTAGTCGTTCTCGTCCTGCCAGACCTCGCGCAGCGTCTGGAGGGCTTCGTCGGTCAGGCGTCCGCGCCGCTCGAACGGCACGCCCAGCGCGGCGAACTCCTGGCGTGCCCAGCCGACGCCGACGCCGAGGATGAACCGCCCTCCGCTCAGCTCGTTGAGGTTCGACGACATGCGCGCCAGCACCAACGGGTGGCGGTACGGCGCGACGACCACCGTGGTGCCGAGGCGAATGCGGTCGGTGATCCCGGCGAGCCAGGACAGCGTCGTGAACGGCTCGTAGAACGGCGCCGGGTACTGCTCCGCGACGTCGGGGGTCACCGCGACGTGGTCGGACATCATCAGCAGGTCGAAGCCAAGACCCTCGACGGTCTGGGCCCACGCCCGCAGCGTCGCCGGGTCCGTCCCTGGGCCGAAGTTCGGCACGTTCACACCGATTTCCACAGCTCAAGCCTAGGAAGCGGTGCTCGGACAGTGAAGGGATTCATCACGGCGTTAAGCGCGTAACGCAGTGGATCTCGCGGTATTTTCGGCCCATGACCGAGACTCTCGATCCGACCGACTGGGAGATCCTCGTCGAGCTCCAGCGCGACGGCCGCCTCCCGCTCACCGAGCTCGGCCGCCGGGTGAACCTCAGCGCGTCCGCCACGACCGAGCGCGTGAAGCGCTTGGAGGCCGCGGGCGTGATCAGCGGCTACCGCGCCACCGTCGACCTGACCAAGGTCGGCTACCCCGTGCTCGCCGTCGTGCGGCTCAAGTACCCCGGCAACCGGCACCAACCACTGCACCAGATGCTCGGCGAGCGCACCGAGATCTTGGAGTGCCTGCGCACCACCGGCGACGACTGCTACACCCTCAAGGTCGCCGCTGGCTCCATGGAGCACCTGGAGAAGATCATCGACGACCTGGCGCACTTCGGTAGCACTACGACCAATGTGGTGTACAGCCAGACGCTGCCCTATCGCGGTCCTCAGCGACCGTCCTGACTGATTCCTCTGCCCGCACCGCCAGGCTCCGCCTCGTCTGACCGCCGCTGTCGATCAGCGGCAACACGTGGACCTCGATCTCCAGGCCCCGCAAGGCAACCGTGCGCTGCAACGCCGCCAGGAACGTTTCTTCGCCCAGGAACGCCGTCGCCGTCGTCGGCTTACCGCCCACCACGAACCGCAACGCCAGCGGTCGCACCGGCACGCCCGCGTCGATCGCCGCTTGGAACGCCGCTGGCTTGTAGTGCCCCGATTCGCGCCCGCACCACGTCGTCCCCTCCGGGAACACGCTCACCGCCGCTCCGCCACGCAGTACCCCCGCCAGCTCTTCGACCGTCGCTGGCAACGCGGAGAGCTTCGCCCGGTCCACGAACACCGTGCCTGCTCTCTTGGCGAGCGCTCCGATCACCGGCCAGTCCCGCACTTCCCCCTTGGCCAGCGCGCGAGCCGGCTGCACCGCGTTCACCGCCACGATGTCCATCCACGACGTGTGGTTCCCCACCACCAGCACGCCACCGTGCTTCTCTGCTTCCCCGATGATCCTGAGCTTCGCCCCCACCGCCTTGAGCACCGCCCGGAACCACCACCTGCGGCCTCCCAGCAGGCACAACGGCGCCGCCAGCACCACCACCACGAGCGCCACCACGCGCAGCGCCTGCCTCAGCGGCGCCACCGCGCTCTCGTCCTGTAGGCATCCCACTCCGCAGGGCGACTGCGGCATCCAGGCATGCGCTGTCATACCCCGACTGTGGCGCCCGCCCTTGAACCCCAGCTGACACCCACATGTCCACCCGGCTCAGTTCTCCACAACTACTTCCCGCGCACGGAGGAGCGCCTGCCGCTTCTCCTCGATCTCCTCGGCAGTGATCGCCCCGTGCTCCGCCTCAGCCGCCGCGATCAACTCGTCGAGCTTGCGCCGCTCCGTCACCAGTTCTGGGGAATTGTTTTCCATGTCCCGCTACTCAATGGGTTGCCAGTCGACGGTTGTCGGCCGCTGCCGCGTGCGCAGGAACTCGATCAACGCGCCTTCGAGTTGGTTCAGGGAGACCTCACAGCGCGCCGGAAACTCCATCTCGGCATAGACCGGCCCTTCTTCGGGCCCCTCACCCAAGGTCACCCACGAGCCAGCCGTGTCAGCGAAGAAGATCGCTCCGACGCAGCCACCATCACGACGACGCACGCCGAACCGGAGATCGTGGTCCGGGTGGTCATGAGGAGCGATGCGGGGTCGGTCCAGGTGAACAGCAGTGGCGTCCAGCCCTTGCTCGGTTTCAAGGCGTTGCAGCATCGCGGGAATGTCGGCCGGGTCGCCAATCTCCACACGGGTGGTGGTCCAGGCACCGGTGTGCCGGGTCTGCCACGCGACGTTGATGGTCATTTCTGTTCGACCCCTTGGTAGGTGTACCGGCTGCCATCTTCCACCAGCACCGTCAGCGATGAGCCGGGCGGCAGAAACAGCGAAAGCAGCGTGTCGCAGGACTGCCCACCTGGAACCACAGGCTGGCAGGGCGGCCTGTCGATCGCGATCGTCTCGTGCAACGGTCCAGCGCTTGCTGACCGGCTTCGGAGCATCGCGCGCATTCGGATCGCGAACTGCAACTCGATGTGCCTGGCCATCATCCACATCCCGACCGGCGGAGCATGTCCGCGCTCACGCGCCCACTCCTGCGTGGGGCCGAACCACTCGCCAGGCCCACTGGACAGCTCGTGCACCGTGCCGTTCGGCGCCACCCACTTGCCCAGCGCGCGAGTTCCAGGCGCTCCCGGAGTCAAAGTCGCACGCTGGCGTTCGAGAACGCGAGCACGCTCAGCGGGAGTTACTTCGGCAGCTGCGGATGGAGCACCGGGAAGGGCACGACCGCCAAGACCCACGATCCACGCCTCGACTCGGATCGGTACCTGAGCCAGAAGGCTCCGTACAGCATGTAGATCGTCTTTGGCCGCCTCGAACCTGAAGTGCACCTCGTCGACCGCATCGTCGAGTCCGCTCAGGGTCGCGTGCTGCCAATGCGTCGCAGCCGAGTCGATGGCTTCCTCGGCGGCGTCGACAAGTTCAAAGGGCAGCCCGCTCACGGCGGCCCGGACGGCCGCGATCAAGTCGCTGCGGATGGACACAGCCTCGACCATGCCGACGCTTGTCCGGCGGCGGACCGGTTCCGGAGAACGCCACCCGATGGAGCAGAACAGGGGTGGCTCGCCGACCGGCGAGCCACCCCTGTTTTCGCTGCTCAGAACGCGGAAGTGGAGGGATTTGAACCCCCGGACCCGTGAAGGTCTCCCGCTTTCAAGGCGGGTGCATTCGGCCGCTCTGCCACACTTCCCTGTCGTGCACGGGCAGCCTAGCCCGCGCAGTCAAGATCAGTTGCGTTGGCCGCGCAGGTGCTCGTCGACGCGCTCGAAGACGCTGGCCAGGACGGCCTGCTCCTCGTCGGTGATGAGGTCGATGAGGTGGGTGCGGACGCCGTTGAGGTGGGTGGGGGCTGCGGTGTTGAGGACCTCGACGCCCTTGTCGGTGAGCTCGGCGAAGACGCCCCTGCCGTCGCTGGGGCACTCGGTCCTGATGACCAGGCCCGCCTGTTCCATCCTGGTGACCTGGTGCGAGAGGCGGCTCTTGGAGGAGGCCATGTCACCGGCGAGCACGCTCATCCGCAGCCGCAGGCCGGGCTGCTCGGAGAGCCGGACGAGGATCTCGTAGTCGGCGAGCGCGAGGCCGTGGTTGTCCTGGAGCTCCCGGTGCAGTCGGTATGACAGCATCTGGGAACCGACGATGTAGGCGCGCCACGCGCGCATCTCCTTGTCGTCCAGCCAACGGGGCTCGGTGTCGGTAATCCGGGTCACACCGTCAAGGCTATGCGTACCCACCCGGTATCTGCCCTTCATCACGATGTAACCGTTTGACCTGGTGCCGGCGGGTGCCAGCGGGCACACTCCACGCCCGTGCGCCCCCGCAGGCGCCTGGAGGAGGACGCAAGTATGACCACGACCACCCGGCGCGGCCGCGCGCTCGCGATCGTCGCGCTCGCCGCCGCAGCACTGGTGGCCGGCACGAGCGGGACCGCTGCCGCCACCCCGCGCGGCTGGACGAGCGACGTTCGGCTGATCGCCTTCAACGACTTCCACGGCAACCTGGAGCCGCCGTCCGGCTCCTCAGGCCGGATCACGCTCTCCGACGGCAAGACCGTCGACGCCGGTGGGGCGGCCTACCTCGCCACCCACCTGAAGAACCTGCGCAGCCAGGCGCGCGACTCGATCCTGTTGTCCGCCGGCGACAACATCGGCGGCTCGCCCGCGGTGTCCGCCCTGTTCCACGACGAGCCGACCATCGAGTTCCTGAACTCGCTGGACGTCAAGGCTTCCGCGATCGGCAACCACGAGCTGGACGAGGGCTACGAGGAGCTGAAGCGGATGATCCGCGGCGGCTGCCACCCCAAGGACGGTTGCCAGTTCCGCAAGTCCTTCAAGGGCGCCAAGTTCCCCATGCTGGCCGCCAACATGACCTTCGAGAAGACCGGCGCACCCGCGCTCATGCCGTTCTCGATCGAGTTCTCCGGGCTGATGCCGATCGGCGTCATCGGCGTCCCGCTGAAGGACCTGCCGACCGTCGTCTCCGCCGATGCCGTCAAGGGCCTCAAGTTCGAGGACGAGGTCAAGGCGATCGACCGGACCGCGAACCTGCTGGACCGCCTCGGCGTGAAGGCCCAGGTCGTGCTGCTGCACCAGGGTGACAACACCGAGGGTGGCGGCCCGAACGACTGCAAGACCACGCCGGGGCCCGCGCGGGACATCGCGCAGCGCGCCTCGTCCAAGGTCGACGCGATCTTCACCGGGCACAGCCACCAGCAGTACGTGTGCTCCATCAACGACCCGTCCGGCAAGCCGCGCCCGGTGCTCCAGGGCGCCTCGTTCGGCCGCATCCTGTCCGTGGTGGACGCCAAGATCGACTGGTGGACCCGCGACATCATCCGGTCGACGGTGAAGCCGTTCAACCAGGTCGTCACCCGTGACGTGCCCGAGGACAAGGCGACCAAGGCACTGGTCGAGGAGGCCAAGACCAAGGCAGCCCCGATCGCGGGCCGTGCTGTCGGCACGATCAGCGCCGACGTCATGCGGGCTGCTGTGCCCTCCGGTGAGTCGCAGCTGGGCAACATGATCGCGGACGCGCAGCTGGAGTCGACCAAGGGCGCCGGTGCGCAGATCGCGCTGATGAACCCGGGCGGTGTGCGCGCCGACCTGGTGTTCAAGGGGCCGGAGGGCGACGGCGTCGTGACCTACGGCGAGGCCTACACCGTGCAGCCCTTCGCCAACATCCTGCAGACGGTCTCGCTGACCGGGGCGCAGATCAAGACCGTGCTGGAGCAGCAGTTCCAGACCGGTCCGGACGGTGCGGCGATCATGCGCATCCTCCAGCCGTCCAGCACGCTGAAGTACACCTGGACCGCTGGCGCCCCCAAGGGCTCGAGGATCTCCGGCATCACCGTGGCCGGGCAGCCGGTGCAGGACGCCACCAAGTACCGGGTGACGGTGAACAACTTCCTCCAGGGCGGCGGTGACGGCTTCACCGAGCTGTCCAAGGGCACCGAGCTCACGGGCGGTGCTGTCGACCTGGACTCGTTCATCGAGTACCTGGGGAAGAACCCCAACGCGGCTCCCCCGGCGACCGACCGGATCACCGCGAAGTAGCAACGGCAGAAAGGGCGCTCTGGGACTCCCAGGGCGCCCTTTCGCTGTCCTCAAGAGGTTTTCCTAGTTCCGGGCCCCCGGCCACGGTCCGATGGGCGTGTCAGAGACCTCGATCGTCTCCTCCTCGACGCGGAAGACCTCGAAGCCGCGCGCCTTGTAGTTCGCCAGCGCGGAAGGGCCGTCCAGCGAGCACGTGTGCACCCACACGCGCTTCGTCGGCTGGAGCTGCGGCCAGCGCTGCGCGAGGTTCCACGCGCGCACTCCGGCCTCGTGCAGCATGTGGCCGCCGAGCCCACGCCCGACGAAGCCCGGCAGCAGACCGAAGCAGGTGATCTCCACCTGGTCGTTCGGCTGCGCCTCCAGCTCGACGTAGCCGGCCGGAGTGCCGCGCGAGTACAGCACCCAGGTCTCGACGCCCGGCCGCTCCAGCCACTCCGACCAGCGCTTGTGGTTCCACCCCAACCGATCCGTCCAGTGCCAGTCCCCGCCGACCGCGGTGTAGAGGAAGCGGCTGAACTCCGGGCTGGGCACGTCCACGCGCACCAGGTCGACCGGCTCGGCGGGCGGTTTCGCTTGACGGAGCCCGTCAGGGTCGTTCTGTTCCAGGGACCACGTGGTCACGACCTGCTCGCTCATCCGATCACGTCCACCCAGACGGCGTGGTGGTCGGAGGCGTCGTTCAGGCGCGCGAGCGGCGAGTGGCTCGGCTCCCAGAACACCCCGGCGCGCACGGGGATCAGCGGCAGCGACGGCAGCACGTAGTCGATGCGCAGGTTCCCGGGGGTCTTGTCGTTGAAGTCGCCGGTGTCCTGCCAGGACGGCCCGCGCTGGTCCTTGTTCGCCCCGCCCTGCACGAGCGAGGCCTCGACGGCGCCGATGCTGTGCGGCTTGGGATCGATCACCTTGTGCGCCTTGAGGAGCAGCTGCGCGGGCAGGTTGTCGCTGTCGCCGTCGACGGGGTCGGAGTTCTGGTCGCCGGCGAAGACGAACGGCCCGGACGCGAGCCCGCCGCGCTTGCCGGCGTCGTCGTAGATGTAGCCGCCCTTGCCCGGGTTGACGTAGTCGGCCCAGAAGCGGATCTCGTCGTGGTTGCGCTTGCCGTTGCGGTCCTCGGGGCCGTCGAAGGTGGGCGGGGTCGGGTGCGACACGAGGAAGTGCACCTTCTTGCGGCCGACCTGGACGGGCAGGTCCCAGTGCGACTTCGACGACAGCCGCAGGATGTCCTGAGCCTGCTTGGAGTAGTAGTCCCTCGGCAGCTTCGAGCCCGGCATGTCGGCCCACCGGAACTTCTGGAAGGTCCTGACCGCTGCGGTGTCGATCGGGTGCTTCGAAAGCACGACCATCCCGTACTGCCCCGGGAACAACCCGAAGCCGTACGCGTCGTCCCCGCCGCCGATCTTGCCGTCGTTGTTGAGGTCGACGCCGGTCGGGACGCCGGTGTTGACCGGAGCCGTGTAGGCGTGGCGGTACTGGATCGGCTGCGCACCCTGCTGGCCGACTTCGAGGTAGTTGCGGCGGAACGCGTCCACGGCGCGGTTACCCGAGACGTAGTCGAACTCGTTGAGCAGCAACACGTCCGGCCGGACGCGCTGCACGACCTCGGCGACCTTGCGCGCCTGCGGGTCGTCCTTGGTGGACAGATTGGCGAGCAGCTCACCCTCCGTCGCGCGGTTCAGCGACGCGTTGAAGGTGGCGAAGCGCGTGGTGAGCTTGTGCTCGGCAACGGCCGTCGGAGCGGCTATGACCACCAGGGCGAGCGCGGCGGTGAGACTGCGTCGGAACAACTTTCGAACTCCTCAGGACTCCCGCACCACACTGGTGCGGTCCAGCTGGGCGGGGTTGGCGTAACCGGAGAGCGCGAGCATCAGGTCGAACTCGGCGAGCAGGCAGCGCATGGCGTGCTCGACGCCGCGCCGCCCCGCGACACCGAGTCCGTAGACCCAGTGCCTGCCAACGAGAACGGCCGACGCGCCGAGCGACAGCGCGACCATCATGTCTGCGCCACAACGAATTCCGGAGTCGAAGAGCACCGGGACAGTGCCCGGGAGCGCTCCGACGACGTCGGGGAGGCAGTCCAGCGCGGCGCGCGCACCGTCGACCTGGCGACCGCCGTGGTTGGACACGATGATCCCGTCAGCCCCGGCGTCGACGACGGCGCGCGCGTCCTCGGCGTGGCAGATCCCTTTGACCACAACGGGAAGCTTGGTCCAGGACTTCAGTCGCGCGAGGTCGGCGAAGGTCAGCGCGGGGTTGCCGAACTGCCGCGACCACTCGTCGATCGCGGCGCGCATGGCGTCCTCGCCGGACTCCGGCGGCGCGGAGAGCCCCGCGCGGAACACCGGGTCGGTGAGGTAGTTGCCGATGCCCTGCCCGCTGTGGAACGGGAGGTTGCGGTAGCCGAGGTCGCGCGGGCGCCACGACACGGCGCTGGTGTCCACGGTCAGCACGATCGCTTCGTACCCGGCGCGTTCCGCCCGCGTCACAAGGGATTTCGCGAGTTCGTCGGTGCGCGGCCAGTACAGCTGGAACCAGCGGCGGCCCTCCGGCTCGGCGTTGGCGATCTTCTCAAGCGGCGTGGTCGATGCCGTGGACACGACGTGCACGAGCCCGAGCGCTGCGGCCGCGGCGGCGGGGGCCAGCTCGGCGTCGTTGTGCACGATGCTGTTGAGCCCGACCGGAGCGAGCAGCACGGGCGCGGCCATCGGGGTGCCGAAGAGCGTGGTGGACAGGTCGCGCTGGGAAACGTCGCGCAGCATTCGCGGAACGAGCCGCCAGCGGTCGAAGGCTCCGGGGTTGGCGCGCGCGGTCCGCTCGGTCCCGGCGGCTCCCGCGACGAAGGCGAAGGCCTGGGCCGACATCGCGCTCTCCGCCGCGCGTTCCATGCCGTCGTAGGTGATCGGCAGTCCCTCACCGACGTCGCCGTAGATCTCCTGTTGGTAGTCCCCGAAGTGGCCCACCGGGGTATGTCTACCCGCCGCGACGAGTGGGCGGAAGGCGGTTCGCATATCTTCGACTGCGCTCGCAGCACATCACGTGGAGGCAGCCGTGCGGTTCAACGAGGACGCCGATCTGGACGTCTCACAGGTGGAGGACCTCCGTGGCTCCGGAGGTGGCGGGGTCGGCGGCCGCGTCGCCATCGGCGGTGGCGGGCTCGGCATCGTCGGGCTGGTGCTCTACTTCCTGTTCTCGCAGATCGGCGGCGGGGTGAACCTGCCAGCGGTGCCCGGATTCGGCCTGGAGCAGGTGGAGCGCGGCGGCCGGGTGGACAACGCCAGGCTGGCCGAGGAGTGCCGGACCGGGGCGGACGCCAACGCCAAGGAGGACTGCGCGCTGGTCGCGGTGATCAACTCGATCCAGGGCTACTGGAAGCAGCAGTTCGCCGAGTCCGGGCGGACCTACCAGGCGGCGCCGACCAACTTCTTCCGCGGTGGCGTGAACACCCGCTGCGGCAGCGCGACCTCCGACGTCGGGCCGTTCTACTGCCCCGCGGACTCCGAGGTCTACATCGACCTGGGCTTCTTCACCGAGCTGAGGCAGAAGTTCGGTGCGCAGGGCGGACCGTTCACGCACGCGTACGTGCTGGCGCACGAGTACGGGCACCACGTGCAGAACCTGCTGGGCACCTCGCGTCAGGTGCGCGGGAGCGCGACCGGGCCGACGTCCGGTTCGGTGCGCCTAGAGTTGCAGGCCGACTGCTACGCGGGCGCGTGGGCGAAGCACGCGACGACCACGCCGACCAGCTCGGGCAAGCCGCTGATCACCCAGGTCACGCAGAAGGACATCGACGGCGCGCTGGACGCGGCGGCCCGCATCGGCGACGACTTCATCCAGTCGCAGCTCGGCGGGCGGAAGGTCGATCCGAGCCAGTTCAGCCACGGCAGCTCGCAGCAGCGGCAGAAGTGGTTCACCACCGGGCTGCGCTCCGGCAACCCGAACTCCTGCGACACCTTCCGCACCAACGACCTCGGCTGACACACCAGGACACACCACAGCCCCGGGTAAGGGCCCGGGGCTGTGGTGGCGAGCTGATCAGGCGGTGATGTGGTCGTGCGTGTGCTTGGCCAGCTTCAGGCCGGGGGCCGAGCGCAGCGCGGCGAGCCTGGCGTTCTTGCGGGCAGCGCGTGAGGGAACGCCGTTGACGTCCTCGGTGCTGGTCGCGTACGCCCCGACCGACCAGGCGATGGCACCGGAGTTCCGGTTCAGCGCGGCCTGGTTGATGTTGCCGAGGTTGTCGCACGCCTGGTGGTAGCACTTGTCGTAGGCGACACCCGCCTGACCGCCCCACTTCTCGGCCTGCGCGGCGGTCATGATCCCCTCGGCGCCGGTGAACAGGCCACCGGCCGGGATGCCGACCTTGATGAACTCGCCGTAGTCGGAGCGACCGGAGAAGTCCGTGCCCTCACTGGGAACGCCGCGCTTGGCGAAGTAGTCGACGAAGGTCTTCTCGATCTGCGCCGAGCCGTACGGGCCGGCGCCCGCGCCCGTCTTGTCCGAGTCGTCGCCGTCGTAGACGAAGTACGCCGCGTTCGGCGAGCCGACCATGTCGAAGTTCAGGTAGAGCGCGATGTCCAGCTGCTGCTCGAAGGTCAGGCCCTGGACGTACTTGGTCGAGCCGACAAGGCCCAGCTCCTCAGCGCCCCACCAGGCGAAGCGGACCGCGTTCTTGACTTTGGCGGTGCCGCCGAGCTGCAAAGCGGTCTCCAGCAGCGCAGCCGAGCCCGAGCCGTTGTCGTTGATGCCCGCGCCGCCGTCGACGCTGTCCAGGTGCGAACCCGCCATCACGACGTTGTCGACGCGACCGGTGCGGGTCTGGGCGATGATGTTGCGGCTGGGCCGGGCCTCGATGTGCACGCGCAGGTCCACCGCGGTGGCAGCGCCCGCCTTGGCCGCGAGCGCGGTGCCCTCGGCCTTGGTCACGCCGCCGGTCGGGACCTTCGCGCTGGCCGCGTCGCCGAGCGTCCAGCCCTCGGGCCCGGTGTCGCTGTTGTCGGAGATGATCACGGCCTTGGCGCCGAGTCCGGCCGCGTTCAGCTGCTTCTGCGCGAAGGAGCACGCGCCCCTGCGGATCAGAACGACCGCGCGGCTGACCGGGAGCCCGGCGAAGTCGCTGGTCTCGCAGCCGGGGCTGCCGTCCTCCGGCACGACCACCAGCGGGCCGGAGACGCCGCCGACCGCGGTGTTCGGCGAGAACTCCAGCGGGTCCGCCGCGGCCTTCACGCCGCCCGCGTCCACCGTGCCCGCGTCGATGATCTCGTGGTCGTAGGTGAAGGTCGGTGTGGCGACGTCGAAGCCCGACGCGCGCAGCTTTCCGGCCACGTAGTCGATGCTGGCGTCGTAGCCCTTGGTGCCGGCGGCGCGGGAGCCGCCGTTGGCGTCGGCGATGCGCTGGAGGGCTCGCAGGTGCCGGTGCACGTTCTCGACGGTGACCTTGCGGTCGAGCTGCTTGGCGAGCGCGGGGCCGTCGATCTCACCGCCGGGCGCCGAGGGGCCGGGGATCGCGCCCGCCGACGCGGAGCTGATCGCCAGCCCCGCGCACACCGCGGTCGCGAGCAGGGATGTTCGGAGAGCCGTACGGGGTGAACGCATGCGTGCTCCTGAATTAGTTCCGCCCAATGGCGACACCCTTGTCGGCACGTCCTTGCTGTTCAAGGGGTTATCCGGCCGTCCGGACTAGGCCAGGCGGCGGTATCGGCGCGGCCGACCTCGCGCAAGGGGTTCGTCTCGTTCGGGTAACCGTCCCATCCCGACTCGGGTCGGGTGATCGTCGCGGCGCCGGGCCCGGGTGTCGGCCGTTTGCCGATAGCGTCGGCACCATGCAGGCGATCGTGATCCGTGAACCAGGTGGTCCCGAGGTGCTCAGGTGGGCGCCCTTGCCCGACCCGAAGCCGGGAAAGGGCGAGGTGCTCATCGAGGTCACCGCGACAGCGGTGAACCGCGCAGACCTGTTGCAGCGCAAGGGTTTCTACCCTCCGCCGCCCGGGGCTTCGAAGGTGCTCGGCCTGGAGTGCTCCGGCACGGTCCTGGCCGTCGGCCCCGAGGTGAGCGGCTGGAAGCCCGGCAACCAGGTGTGCGCGCTGCTCGCGGGCGGCGGTTACGCCGAACGGGTTGTGGTGCCCGCCGCGCAGCTGCTCCCGGTGCCGCAGGGCGTTGACCTGGTGACCGCGGCGGGCCTGCCCGAGGTGGCCTGCACCGTCTGGTCGAACCTCGTGATGAACGCCGGCCTGACCGAGGGCGAGACCCTGCTGGTGCACGGCGGCGCCGGAGGCATCGGCACGTTCGCCGTGCAGGTCGGCCGCGCGCTCGGCGCCAAGGTCGCCGTCACCGCGGGCACCGACACCGGCCTTGAGCGCTGCCGCGAGCTCGGTGCGGAGATCGCCGTGAACTACCGCACCGAGGACTTCGTCGAGGTCGTGCGCAAGGCGACCGGCGAGCGCGGCGCGGACGTGGTGCTCGACAACATGGGCGCCGCGTACTTCGAGCGCAACGTCGAGGTGCTCGCGCAGGACGGCCGCCTGGTCGTGATCGGCCTCCAGGGCGGGGTGAAGTCCGAGCTCAACCTCGGTTCGCTGCTGACCAAGCGCGCCACCGTGTCCGCGACCGCGCTGCGCAGCCGCCCCGTCGAGGGCCGCAACGGCAAGGGCGAGATCGTCGCGCAGGTCCGCAAGCACCTGTGGCCGCTGATCGCCAACGGCACCGTGAAGCCCGTCGTGCACACCACGCTGCCCGTCAAGTCCGCGGGCGACGCCCACCGCATCCTCGAAGCGGGCGGCGTCATCGGCAAGATCATCCTCGTGGTCCGCTCATCCTGAGCCCCGCCGTTTCGTACCCGTAGCGGTGCCCACCCGCCCCCGCTACGGGTACGAAACGGAGTTCTCCACAGCGCCCACCCACAGCCCCGCGCACTCTGTGGACAACCCCGGCACGACGTGAGGGTCCCCGCCCAGGGGGTCCCCCTGTTTCCAGTGTTCAGGACAACGTGGCCAGCGCGAAAGCACCTGTCCCCAACCTGTGGACAACCACCCCCGTTGTGGACAACTCCCCCGCACGCGCCCTCCACAACGCCCCCACAGGTACCTGAACGCGCTGAATGAGTCATTGAGGTACTTGAGCGTCCTGAATGACTCATTCAGGACGCCCAACGCACTGAATGAGTCATTCAGGTACTTCGGCACGCACCAAACGACCCGTTCAGAGCCGTCAGCGCACTAAACGACCCGTTCAGGGCTCCCAACGCACTGAACGGGTCGTTCGGCGCGCTCAACGCACTGAACGGGTCGTTCAGCGCGTCCGCCATCGCGGAGGCCGGGGTCAGGAGGGGGCGAGGGTGGAGATGGCGAGGCGGGTGCCGGAGGGGTCGGAGCGGGTGAGGAGGTCGTACTCGTCCTGCCAGCGGGCGGCCACGGTCAGCTCGCCGGGGCGGTCGACGTCGTCGAGCACGAGGGTGGCGCCGGGCGCCATGGCCCAGCGCAGGGTGGGCAGCGCGGGGTAGCGGATCATCGACTGGCCGGGGTCGGTGCTCGGCGGGCCGTCCACGATCAGCATGTCCACCAGGCCGTACTGGTCGACGTAGGCGGCGACGGCAGGGGAAACGATCTCGGTGGAGTACCACCGCATGCCGTTGGCGTTCTTGGCGAGCGGGGCGTGCACGACCTTGGCGACGCCGTGCAGGCCCTCGCGGCGCAGCTGCGTCTCGGCGTAGGTGGTCCAGCGCTCGTCGTTGTCGATGGACAGCAGGCGCCCGTACCCGCGCCGCGCCAGCAGCCTCGCGAGCACGATGGTCGACGGGCCGGTGCCGCACTCGACGAGCACGGTGCGCCCGCCGAGCAGGACCTCGTCGAGCAGCGCGGTCAGGCCGGTGGGGCGCAGCGTCGCGGTCGCGGAGAACGGCAGGTACTCCGTGAGCAGCGGACCCAGGCGCATCCACGCGTTGAGGTCCGCCATCGCGCGGCGCAGCGACTCGTCCAACCCGGCCTCCAGCTCCTGGGTCAGCGCAGCTCGGCGATGGCGCGCACGAGCTGGTCGACCTCGACGGTGTTCGTGTAGTGCGCGAGGCCGACGCGGACGGCGCCGCCGACCTCTCCGACGCCGAGCGCGGCGAAGACGCCGTTCTGGCCGTTGTCGGAGAAGGCGCAGATGCCGCGTTCGGCGAGGTGCTCGACGGCGGCCCACGCCTTGGTTCCGGCGATGGTGAACGCCACGGAGGGGATGCGGCGCATGGCATCGCCTATGACCATCACGTGGCGCAGCGCGCGCAGTTCGTTGATGAGACTGGCCATCAGGCCCGCCTGGTAGGCCTTGACGGAGCCGAGCGAGGTCAGCAGCCGTTCGCGGCGCGGCCCGATCGCGGCGTCGTCCAGGGTCGCGAGGTAGTCCACGGAGGCCACGACGCCGGCGAGCAGCGGATAGGCGTGCGGGCCGAGCTCAAGGCGCTCGGGGCCGCGCGCGCCCGGGTCCAGCGAGCACGAGGCCAGCCGGTCGAGCAGGCTCGCGTCGCGGAACACCAGCGCTCCGACGGGCGGGCCGCCCCACGCGGACGCGGAGACGGCCACGATGTCGGCGCCCATCGCGGTCATGTCGAGCGGGAGGAACGGGGCGGCGGCGGAGGCGTCGACCACCACGAGCGCGCCCGCCGCACGCGCGTAGTCGGAGATCTTGCGCACGTCCGGGCGAGTGCCGACGGCACCGGAGGCGGCGGTGATCGCCACGACCTTGGTGCGGGAGCTGACCAGGTCGCCGTACTGCCACGCGGGCAGCTCGCAGGTCTCGATGTCGACCTCGCCCCAGCGGACCGTGCAGCCCGAGCGCTGGGCGGCGCGCTGCCACGGCAGGACGTTGCCGGGGTGGTCGAGCCGGGAGACGACGACCTCGTCGCCGAGCAGCCAGCCCTGGCCGACCGCGTCGGCGAGGCGCTCCAGCAGCACCGCCGAGCTCGGGCCGAGCACGACCCCGGCTGGATCGGCTCCGACCAGGTCGGCGAAGGCGCGGCGAGCGGCTTCGACGATCGCCTCCGCCCGTTGGGAGGCAGGGAAGATCCCGCCGGGACCGGAGACGGGGGCGCGCAACGCCGTCGACACCGCCGTCGCCACCCCTTCGGGGACTTGCATACCGGCCGGTGTGTCCAGGTGCACCCAACCGTCGCCCAGTGCGGGAAAGAGCCCACGGACTTGAGCGACGTCGAACGCCATGCGACACACCGTACGGAGGATGTCCAGTCCCGTGGTCGGCGGGTAGGCGACGTCACGCAGCAGAGTCGGACGGTTACCACGGCCGGGTCGCATCGCGGTGGCCGCTCGGGCCAGGATGGTGGCATGACTCAGCCCAGCGACAACGACGGCGAGCAGCGGGTCGTGGTCATCGGACCGGACGGCACCCCGATGGGCGCGCTGCCGACCGGAGGTTTCGGCCAGAACGGCGAGGATGCCGACGGCTCGCACGAGGTGACCGACCTCGTCGAACAGCCAGCCAAGGTGATGCGGATCGGCACCATGATCAAACAGCTGCTGGAGGAGGTGCGGGCCGCTCCCCTCGACGACGCCAGCCGCAGCAGGCTCAAGGAGATCCACCGCTCCTCCATCAAGGAGCTGGAGCAGGGGCTCGCCCCCGAGCTGCGCGAGGAGCTGGAGCGGCTGACCCTGCCGTTCGAGGAGGGCTCGACGCCCTCGGACGCCGAGCTGCGGATCGCCCAGGCCCAGCTGGTCGGCTGGCTGGAGGGGCTCTTCCACGGCATCCAGACCGCGCTGTTCGCCCAGCAGATGGCCGCGCGGGTGCAGCTGGAGCAGATGCGCAGGGGCGCGCTGCCGCCCGGCCTCGGCGGCGGGGACGAGCAGGGCGGACCGAAGATCAGCGGGACCGGCCAGTACCTCTGACTGCTCCGTTCGGCGGAGCCACAACCTAGTTGAAAATGGTTATCGTTCTCTCTGGATTCCTTCCAGAGAGGCGATAGCCATGCGTTCCCTTCCCCTCGCGACCGCCTTACTGAGCGCGGTCGCGCTCGCCAGCCCCGCGCAGGCGGCCCCGGGCCCGGCCCGGCTGCTCGTCGCCGACCCCGCCGCGAGCACCGTTCACGTGCTCGACGCCCGCACCGGGCGGATCACCGGTTCGCTGCCCGGTCGCAAGCTCAACGACCACGCGGGAACCGTCGTCCTCGCCGACGGACGCGTGCTCTTCGTGGACGACGCGGCCAAGCAGCTCGTCGTGGTCAACGTCGCGGGTGCCGAGCCCCGCATCGTCGGCACCGCCCCCGTCGAGGGCGAGGTCTCGCACTTCGCCGTGGACGCCACGGCGCGCTTCGCCGTCGTGGCGGGCAGCGAGGGCCACGAGCACGAGACCGCCCGTGAAGAGCACGCAGGGCACGCCACGCTCACGGCGGTCGACCTGACGACCTTCAAGTCCGGGCACGGCGTCGTCCACAGTGGAGAGCCGGGCGTGCTGGTCGACGGTGGCACGGTCCTGCACCGCAACGACGCACCCGCGCAGCTGGAGAGCTACCGCCTGACTGACGTCGTCAAGGCGAACGGCGAGCACTTGACGGCTGCCGCCAAGCAGGCGATCGGTGAGCACGGGCACGGCGAGGCGTTCTCCCCGAAGCACCGGCGCGCGATCACCGCGACCGAGCGCGGCGTGGACCTCACCGAGGTGACCCGCCAGGGCGGCTTCGGCGATCAGCGCGTCGCGGCGTGGGGCGGCCCCGGACGCGGCTTCTACCTCCGCCTGCACGACGACGCGGACACCGCCGTGACCTACGTGCGCGACAACGCCGACCCCGACTGGACGAAGTGGACGGAGCACGCGTACCTGCTCGACGTGCGCAGCGGGAAGACGACGCGCACGTCCTTGGGCAGCGGCTACGTGTTCCGCTTCGGGCTCTCCGACGAGCTGGCCGGGTACGTGGTGCACGGCGCGGCGCGCGACGAGCTGGCCCTGGTCGACGTCAACGCGCGCAACGGCGGCTTCGGCGGGCTGACGCGTCGAGTCGATCTAGGTGTCCTGCCGGGCGGCCCCCAGGCCGGAAAAGATCCCTTCACCGCCCAGACGAGGAAGATCGCCCTCGACGACCGGGGCGCGACGGCCTACCTGACCGCCGGTGGCCAGGGGCGGGTGGACGTGGTGGACACCGCGGCCGGACGCGTCACCAGGTCACTGGCAGTGCCGACGGCACTCGACCGGGGCGGCGCGATCGCCATCTGGGAGCCGGGGGTGTCGCACGCGGACACCGTCGGTCGCTAGCGCGGGCGGGCGCGCGTTCCGCCGTCCGTGGGACGCGCGCCTTTTCCACCCGACCGGGAATGTGCCGGAGAAGCGCAAAATCGCCGTGGGTTGCACACTGGGGGGCACAGTTGCAGTCCCTGACTCCCAATTTCGGAGGAGCCCCCTGTGAATGCGCTCCGTGGCAGCAGAATCGGCGGCGTGAGCTACGAGGCCGACACCGACAAGGATCTGGCCCCGCGCCAGGTGACCCGGTTCGCCTGCCCTCGCGGCCACGAGTTCGGCGTCATCTTCGCCGTCGACGCCGAACCGCAGGACACCTGGATCTGCCGAAAGCACGGGGTCACGGCGGTGATCGTGGACGGCAAGCCCGCCGAGCAGCAGGCGAAGCCCGGCCGCACCCCGTGGGACATGCTGCGCGAGCGGCGGACGATCAGCGATCTCGAAGAGCTGCTCGACGAGCGGTTGGCGCTGCTGCGCCAGCGGCGTGAACTCGACAGCGAAGTGACCTAGCCGAAAAACGCACTACCGCCCATTTCGGGCGCCTATTCATGCAATCGATTGACCTAAATCGGGCGCACCGAGGGCGAGCGCGTGCACGAGCCTGCGCCGGTGCCCAAGATCAAGAACAACGTCGATCCAGCACCCCAGCGGTCGGCACCGGAGACCGTGCGCGGTGGCGCGCAGCCAGGCCCGGTGCACCGCCATCCCGGCCAGCACGTGCGTGCGCAGCGCCTGCTCCGGGGTCGGCTCGACCTCGCCCAGCACGAGCAGCAGCGCGCCGCTGTCCGCCACCTCTGGCTGACCGCACGACCGCGCGGCGAGCGCGGCGGCCAGCTCGGGGTGGTCAGCGGGCTCGATCAGCACGGCCTCGACGCCGTCGGCCGCTGCCAGCACCTCCTCCGCGACGTCTTGGGGCACGCGGCCCGACACCGGCCAGGGCGCGCTGTGCCTGGCGAGGACCTCGTTCACGTCCACCGGCTCGCTCTTCGGCAGCGGGATCGGTGCGAGAGCGGCCAGCTCAGCCAGCGCGGAGTTCACAAGGGACAGCTCGGGCGCTGGCAGTTCCGGCATCTGTCCGATGTGGACCGATCCGATCATCGCCAGCGGGAACTCCGAGCGCGAGGCGGGCGCGACACCGCCGACGACCACCTCCGCCTCGCCGAACCCCGCGAGCGCGTGGCCGAGGTCCAGCAGCAGGACCGGCAGCGAGCGCGGGCCATAACGCCAGGTCGTACGCGACGGCACGAGCGAGAGGACCACGCCGTTGCCCGCGCCTTCACGGGGCTCGGCCAAGGCGTGGGCGAACGGGTCGTAGGTCCACGCGACGTCATCGATGACCACGTGCGCTTCGACCGGGTAGCGCCCACCGGCCGAGGGCACGCGGCGCAGCCGGACTCCGCCGAGCTTGCGGTCTGGGTCGGCCGCGAGCGCGAGATCGAGCAGTCCGCCGATGCCGTCGTCAGGCCAGCGCGGTAGCGGAACCGGCTCGCCCGTCCAAGTCCGGCGTGCGGGCGGGCGCAGCTCGGGCACGGTGGGGCCGGGGTCGGCGCCGGACCACGCGGCGTTCAGAGCTGCGAGAACGGCGCTCACAGGAACGGCGGCGGGTCGAGCACCAGGCCTTCCGGGCCGGAGAGCGGGTCCGCTCCGGGCGCCCACCCCCGCTCGGCGATCACCTGGCGCCATCGGGGCAGGCCGAGGTAGCGGAACGCGCCAGGTGCGTTGGGCACCAAGCCGGTCGCGCAGACGCGGCGCACGCGCAGCGGGGTCTCGGCCACATCGGAGGTCGTAAGATCGACACTGGCCACCCGGCAGCCGCTCGCCCGCAGACTTGCCTGGAGCGAGTGGAGATCACCGCGCGGCAGGTCCTCGACGCCGATCAGCTCGCTGGGCTCGGTGAACCTCGGCAGGAGCCGGTCCTGGACGCGCTTGTCCAGCCAGACCTGGGGTTGCGCACCGAGATCCCGGACTCGTCCGAAGTGGACACCGGTGTCGTCGGAGTACGCGCGGTCCTCGCGGTGCGGCAGGTAGAGCCCTTCGGCGAGCACGCCCGCCTTGATCGCCGCGAAGACCCAACCGTCCGGTTCGAGCAGGCCGAGCGTGAACACCCACGTGTGCACGGCCTCCAGCACGGCCTTCACGCAGGCTTCGGCCGGATCGAAACGCGCGGCGCCGCCACCTGCGACGATGCCGGTCGTCTCGTCGATCGCGACCGCCGCGACGCAGGCGACGGGGTGTTCGGTCGGCAGCTCGACGAGGTGGATCCGCAGGCGTGATCCAGCCAGCTCACCGGCGAGGCCGGGCACTGAGTCCAGGTCGATGCCCCGGGTCGGGCCGCCGAGGTGCCACCACAGCTCCAGCGCGTCGCGCTCCAGCAGTTCGAGCAACCCGCGCCGGAACGCGTCGTCGCCGTCGGCGCCGGTGGCGATGCCCGCGTAGTTGAGGTGGTGCGTGCGCGGCTCACGGCGGCGCTGACCGGAGAAGAAGTTCAGGTAGACCCACGACGCGGGCAGCCAGCACGGTTGGCCGTCCTCCTCGCCCTCCACCCACAGCTGGGCGAGGTCGGCGTCGAAGGGCCGATACGGAACCTGTTGCCACGGCGCGAAGAACGGCAGGTCATCGGGGCCGAACAGGCTTGCGCCCTCGGCTTGCAGCTCGGCCGCTGTCGCCCGGCGCAGGCCGTTGGGCACGCGGTTGCCGCAGTAGCGCTCGACGGCTTCGCCGATCGCGGCGATGCGCGCGCCGTCGACGTCGCCGAACGTGGTGCCGAGGCTGACCCGGTCGGCGGGCCACGCCCCGAGCCGCCGCGCGTCCGCGACCTCGGCGGTCACCCCTCGGTAGCGGTGGGGAGCACCTGGAACGTGCTCGACGTCGACCAACCGCCGGATGACTCCGGTCAGCGGATCGATCAGCGCGTCAACGGGCAGTGTCACCTGCCGACCTCCTTGATCACTTCAACCGGTTCCCCGTCTGACCACGGCAGAGCGAGCGAGCAGTTCAGGACCTCGCGCCGGCTCGGCAGCAGTTCCGTCGCGTCGACCGCGTCGACCCCGGTGTGCGGGTTGCGGGCGTGGCGCGGCCAGTGGTGCCCGGCGATCTCCAGGCGCAGCCGCGAGTTCGGTGGCACCTCCGCGCCGACCGGCCCGATCTCGGCTCGAACCGTCGTGGGCTCGCCCGGTGTGTGTTTGTGCCGCACCACCGCGTTCCCGAGCTGCGGCCACGATCCGTCGGGCATCTCCACCGCGAGGCGGAACACCCAGTCGGCGTCCGGCGCGTCGGCCACCGCCTCGATCTCCACGTCGACCAGGCCCGCCAGCACCCCTGCTTCAACCTCAACGACCGCGAGCGCCCGATCCTCCCGTTCGGCGTCGCACCGCAGGTCAACGCCAACGTCACGCGACGGGAACGGACGCGTCGGCTCAGCCTGGAACTCCCGTTTCGTACTCATAACAGGAGTCGGAGGTGCTCGCCTCACTGCTTTGAGCACGAAACGGGACGAGACGGCGATGGCGGAGTGCCGCGAAGGCGGGGCGGTGGCCCAGGAGGTGTAGAGGGAGCCGATTCGCTTGCCTGCCAGCGTGCTTCGCGTGTCGAGGTCGTGCGCCCAGTCGCCGATGACGAGGGTGGTGGGACCGCGCCAGGTGTCGGCGAGGCGGAGGGTGTGGCGGAGGAAGGGGTCGCGCAGACCACCGACGGCGAGCAGCGGAGTGTCCACTGTGGACAGCTCGGTCCACAGGTCGCTGAGTGGTGGCGCGTCCCAGAGGGTCTGCCAGGCGGGCGTGGTGAAGGCCTCGCGGATCGGCAGGGCTTCGAGGGAGTACGGGAGCGGAGTGGCGCGGGCGGTCGGAGCGCCGCCGTGCTCGGCCCACCAACCGAGGCGGCAGGCCAGGCGTGCGGCACCGCCCGGTTCGCGCGCGGTTTCGCCCAGGCCGAGCGCGGGAACTGCGGCGATCACTCCGGCCAGGTCGCCTTCCAGTGCGGTCACGACGGCGCAGTACGCGGCGTAGGAGGCGCCGACCGCGAAGACTCGGCCGTCGGAGAAATCGTTGTCGTGCAACCACTTCAACACTGTGGCGCCGTCCGCGCGCTCGTTGGCGTAGGGCTCGAAGTCGCCGGTGGAGCCGTAGCGCCCGCGCACGTCGACCACGACACAGGTGAAGCCGCGCTTCGCCCAGCCATGGGCCTCCGCGAGGTGGTTGTGGCGGCCGTAGGGCGTTCGGATCAGCACTGCGGGGCCGCGCTCGGCGGACCTGACCACGGTGGCTGCCAGACGTGCGCCGCCCCGTGGGATGACGTGCTCTTCCACAGGGGTCACGACGCGGCCTCTGGGACGCGGAGCACCGGGTGATCGGTGATCGCGGCGGTGTCCAGGTCGAGCACGCGGAGCCGTCGGCGGGCAGGCAGCGACGACGTGAACGAGCCATCGCGCTCCGTCGCACCGAGCGCCCATGCGCGGAGATCGAGCGCGGCCAGCGATGCGACGGCCGCCACGTCCACGTCGTCCATGGCGTCTTCGCCGGTGACCGGAGCTTCGGCGGCCCAGAAGGCACTCAGGTGCTCGTGGCCGGACCCGGCTGCGGCGAGGCGGCGCTTGCGGACGTCGGAGTGCCGGATATCCCCAGGCTCGGCGGCGATCGGCTCGATCAGCGCATGGCGTCCCTCGCGGCTCACGCGCTGCCACGCGATCCCGCGTTCGGGCAGGTCATCGAGGCTGTCCCACCACGAGGGCGCGGGCCCGTCGGAGACTGTGCACACAGCCGAGAACCCACCTGTGGACAACTCTGTGGACAACTGAGGGGCAGTTGTCCACAGATCACCTCGCTCAGTGAGTGGTCCGAGGACGCAGGGTTGTGCACCTGCCCTGCTCAGGGCCACCTTGAGGCCTTCGACCAGCACGGACGAGCCGATGAGGGCCACGATCGAGTTATCCACAGGCCACTGTGCGCGACCGCCGAGGAAGCCCGCTTCGCGGAAGGCGCCCAGCTCAGCGGGCGCGTCGGCCGAGTTGTCCACAGCCAGCGCGCCGCGCACGGCCGCCGCCGCGTCCTCGGGCAGGGCGACGCCGACGATCTCGCCGTCCGGGCAGCGCAGCGCGGGGCCGCGGCCGGGCACGTCGAAGAGGACAGCTCCGGGGATGAGGCGCTCGCCCACTGGGACTCCTTCCAGAACAGGTGGCTGACACAGCGGTGGCCGCCGCCCCCTGAGCGGGAGCGGCGGCCACCTGGTGACTCAGTCCTGGTCGTCGAACGGGTTCTCCACCAGGGCGTTGCTGTGGCTGGCCGAGTTGTGCGGCAGCTCGCGCTCGGACTCGACGCGCACGAAGATCTTCTCCATCTCGCAGTTCACCTCCCCCCTGTCTCGTCTGACATCGGTTTCCAGAAGTACCACAAACGATAATCATTCCCAATAGGGCTGAACGGGTGACGACTGTGACAATCGTTGTCGGTTAGCATGTCCAGGGTGAGCACCGAAGCCCTGCGCAGCGACCCTGATTTCCGGCGATACCTGCTGGCCAGGGCGATCTCCGTGGGCGGGACCCTGGTGAGCGTCGTCGCGCTCCCGGTGCTGACCTACCAACTCACCGGGTCGGCCGCGTGGACGTCGGCGGTGGCCGCGACGGAGGCTTTGCCGTACTTGCTCTTCGGGCTCTTCGCGGGCGCGTTCGCCGACCGGGTGAACCGCCGCAAGCTCATGGTGGCGGCGGACCTCGTCAGCGCCGGACTGCTGGCGAGCGTGCCGATCGCGTGGGCGACGGGAACGCTCACGGCACCGCATGTGCTCGTGGTCGCGTTCCTGACGCAAACGATGTTCGTGCTCTTCGACGCGGCGAATTTCGGTGCTCTGCCAGCGCTTGTGGGCCGCGAGCGCACCACTGCCGCGTTCTCGGCTGTCTTCGGCACGACCACGGTCGTCGAGATCGCCGTGCCGCCGCTGGCCGCGCTGGCCGTCACGATGATGACGCCCGCGCCGCTGATCGCGCTCGACGCGTTGACCTACGCGGCCTCAGCGTTGCTGATCAAGGCCATCGCGCACCCTCTGTCCACTTCGGACAGATCACGTCCGCGCTCGGCCGGTGAGATCCTCCTCGACGTGCGCGGCGGTCTGAACTTCTTGTGGCAGAACAAGATCGTGCGCACGCTGACGCTGGTCGGGGCGACGCACTCGGCGCTCGGCGGCGCGTGGATCGCTATGCAGCTGCCGTGGGCGGACCGCGTGCTCGGCATCGCTCCTTCCGGCGATGCGCGGCTCGCCGTGCTGCTGAGCTGCTGGGCGGTCGGCGGGCTCATCGCCTCGCGGCTGGTGCCACGGCTGACCAAGAAGTTCGGCGCCGCGCGACTCGCCCTGCTGGCGCTGCCGACGTCGCTCGGCGCGGGCGTGCTGGTGATCGCCACCTCGCACTGGTTGCTCGCCATCGCCGCAATCACGTTGTGGAGCACGGCTTTCACCACTGTTGTGATCAACGGGATCACTTATCGGCAGCAGGTCACTCCGGACGAGTTGCAGGGCCGCGTGAACACCACCGCACGCATGCTGGCGTGGGGTGTCGGGCACCCGATCGGCGCCGCGCTGGCGGGAGCCGTCGCGGTGTGGACCGACCCGCGCATCGGCCTGGCTTCCGCCGTGGGCGTGCTCGCGGTCGGCGTGATCGCGGCGTGGTGCTCGCCACTGCGAACCGAGGCTGAACGGCAGCTTCAGAGCACCGCGTCGTAGGCGCAGGCGGGACGGCCTGTGGTGGTGTCGTGCCAAACGCGCCCCTGAACGCCGAACACCTCGGCCAGCAGACCGGCGTCCACGGCCTCCCCCGCCGGAGCGTCGGTGTGCACGATTCCCTTGTGCAGAGCCACGATCCGGTCCGCGTAGCGCGCCGCCTGCTGGAGGTCGTGCAGCACGCTCACCACCGTGAGGCCGCGCTCGCGCTGAAGACCGGCGATCAGTTCCAGCACTTCGAGCTGGTGACGGACGTCGAGGTAGGTCGTGGGCTCGTCGAGCAGCAGCACCGGCGCGTCCTGGGCGAGCGCCAGCGCGAGGCGGACGCGTTGCCGCTCGCCGCCGGAGAGGTGGTCGACCGCGGTGTCCGCGTAGGACTCCACGCCCGTTGCGGCCAAGGCTGATCGGACTTGATCGTCGTCGCCGGTCCTGAGCATTCCCAGCGGTCCACGCACGGCGTAGCGGCCTTGGCGGACGAGCTGGCGGACTGTCATGCCTGGTACGGCTGGCATTGCCTGCGGCAGCGTCGCGACTCGGCGCGCGATCTCCCTGCGCGACAAGGTCTCCAGGGCTTTATTGGCGATGTGGATCGCCCCGCTGTCGGGCTTGTGCAGTCCCGCCACCACGCGCAGCAGTGTGCTCTTGCCGCAGCCGTTGCGGCCGACGAGCGCGACCCACTCCCCCTCGCCCACCGTCGAGTCCACTGTGGACAAGACCGTGCGCTGGCCGAACTTGACGGTCACACCGGAGACGGTGATCACCGTGAACCCCCTTCTACCTGTGCTCTGGACGCGCGCCGGGCCACCACGACGAGGACGACCGCTCCGAGGAGCGCGGTCACGGCGCCGGTCGGGATGCCGATGCGCTGCGAGCCGGACGACGGCACGAGCGCGGTGAGCGCTTGAGCTGCGAAATCGGCTCCGGCGACACAGGCCGCTCCGGCGAGCGCGGACGCCGGGAGCAGCCAACGGTGTTCTGCGCCAAGGACTCTGCGAACTGCGTGCGGCGCGAGCAGGCCGACGAAGGACACCGTGCCCGCCGCCGCGACCGCCGCCGCCGTCGCCAGCACTGCCGCTCCGAGGGCAGTGAGGCGCCACGGCACCACCGCGAGGCCGACCGTGCGGGCGTGGTCGTCGTCCACGGCAAGGAGATCGAGCGCTGGGGCCAGCACCACGGCGGCCAGCACCACGACGAGCAGCCAGGGCCACAAGCCGTTCCAGTGCTCCCAGGTGCGACCGGACAACGAGCCGACGAGCCAGCGCGCGGCGGCTCCGGCGAGCTGGGGCCGAGCTGTGAGCAGGACCAGCGACGCTCCCGCGAGGACCGCCGACACGAGCACTCCGAGCACCGCGAGCCGCAGCGGATCGGACTTCGCCGCGATCAGCCACAACGATGCTCCTCCAAGGACTCCGCCGAGCACTGCCGCGATGGTCAGAGCTTCGGGCTGGTCGGCGATGCCCAGGAACACCGTGCCCGCCACCGCGCCCAGGACCGCGCCCGAACCGACGCCGGTCACCTCCGGGGAGGCCAGCGGATTGCGCAGCACCGCTTGCAGGATCGTTCCCGCGAGGCCGAGCGCCGCGCCAACGCCGAGGCCCACGAGCACGCGCGGCACTCGGAGTTCGAGTAGCACTCCGCGCGTCAGCTCATCGCCTCCGCCGAAGATCGCCGTGAGCGTGTCCGCCGGGGAGACCGTCGAGCCGACGAGCAGCGCCGCGCAGGCCGCCAGCACCATCAGCACTGGCAGGACGATCAGGGTGAACCTCATGCCACCTCTCCTCGTCGACGGATCAGCAACGCCGCCAGCACGATCGCGACGAGCGCGGTGAGGCCGCCGACCGGGAGCTCAACGGGGTAGAGCACTGTGCGCGCCGCGAGGTCCGCGACCACCACCAACAGCGCTCCGAACAGCGCGGACCACGCCATCCACACGCGCGGATCTGCGTTCGGGCGGAGCCTGCGGGCGAGGTGCGGGCCCAGGAAACCGACCCAGGCGATCGGCCCGGACGGTGCCACCGCGATGGCCACCAAGGCGCTCGCGACCACGAGCACGATCAACCGCGCGCGGTCGGCCCGGACTCCGAGAGCTGAGGCGGTCTCGTCGCCGAGCCGGAGAACTCCGAGCAGCGGCACGCAGAGCAAAGCCAAGGGCAGCAAGGCGATCAGGCCCGGCGCGGACAGCGCGACCGACTCCCACGTGGTGCCCGTGAGCGAGCCGAGGAGGTAGCGGAACAGCACGCCCTGCTCGCGCGAGTCGGAGAGCGACACCGCCGTGAGCAGCAACGCCTGCATCGCCGCGTTCACCGCCGCTCCGACGAGCAGCACCGCTGCCGGGCCGACCGCGCGCCTCGCGGCGAGGAGCGTGATGAGGCCGCCGACCACCGCTCCGATCAGCGCGGGCACCAGCGGGGCCCCGGGGATCGGCAGCGCCCACACCACGCAGACGCCGACCAGGACCGCCGCGCCGCTGGAGACTCCGAGGAGCTCCGGCACCGCGAGCGGATTGCGCAGGGACTCCTGGAGGAGCAGCCCCGCCACCGCCAGCGCCGCGCCCACGAGCAGGCCGAGCACCAGGCGCGGGGCTCGGAGCAGCACCACGACGGCGTGTTCCAGGTCGGTCTCACCCGCGAAGGCGGCGGGCAACCGGTTCACGCCGACGATCGGAGTGCCGAGACACAGCGCGGCCACGCACACCACGAGCAGGGCGAGCGCGGCCACCACAACGCTTCTCTTCATGCGACGACGAACCGTCCGTAGCTGGTCAACGTTGCTTGAGCGTGGGGGGTCAGGGGGTGGTGGAGAGGAGGGACTGGGATTCGTCGATGACCAGGGAGAGCGAGCGGGTGCCGCGGCCCGAGCCCCACGGCTTGGGAGCGACCTCGTGGACGCGGCCGGACTTCACGGCGGGGATCTGCGCCCAGACGGGGTTGGCGGCGAGCTGCTCGGAGAGCTTCTTGTCGGTCCCGAAGAGCAGCGAGTACACGAAGATGGTGTCTGGTCGTTTGGCCAGGATCTCCTCGACGCTGAAGGTGCTGGCGGTCTCGGCGTTGGTGCCCTTCGCGGTCCAGGGATAGGTGTAGAGCGAACCGAGGAGCTTGCCGACGAGCGAGTCGGTGGTGTCCACGCCGATGGAGTCCGCGCTCCCGTACATCAACAGCACGGTCTTCTTGTCGTTGCCCTTGTCGCGGCTGGACTTGACGGCGGTCGCGAGCTTCGAGCGGAAGCGGGTCTCGGCGTCGGTGGCCTCCTTGGCTCGCCCGGTCAGGGAGCCGAGCGCGCGCAGGTAGCCGACGGAGTCCTTCCAGTCCTTCGGATCGACCGTCCACAGTGGAGCGTTGAACTTGGCGAGGGCCTGGCGAAGCTGGTCGTGCACTCCGGCGAGGCCGATCACCAGGTCGGGCCGCAGTCCGGCGATCGCCTCGACGTCCTCGGAGCCGAAGCTGCCCGGCACCACGGGAACGGAGCGCCCCTCCGGACCGAGCAGGGCGGGGTGCACGAGCAGCGCGGCGTTGCTGGTCCCGGCGGGCTTGAGGCCCAGCTCGGTCAGCGCGTCATCGCACAGCCCGGTCAGGCAGACCACTCGCGACGGGGTCGCGGGCAGCGTGATCCTGGTGCCGCGGGGGTCGGTGATGTCGAGCGAGGGAGACAGGGGCTCGACGCGGGTGTCGACCTGCGTGGTTCCGCCTTGCGCGGCAGGGGGTTGCGCGGGGGCGGAGGTGCACGCGGCGAGCGCGAGCACGGCGAGTAACGCGAGCGGGGCGCGCGGGCTGCGCACGGGGACACCTCCGGGGTCGGCCACGAGGACACCGAAGACGATAACGGTTTTCAAAAGCGGCTGTCGAGCGCCGTTATCGAGGCATTACCAGCCGAACCACAGGGCCAACCGGGGGCCCGTCGGCACGCCGGTACGCTCGTCCGCGTGTCCACCAGCACCATTGACGAGCACGCCGCCCCCCCTGCGCACACGCACCGCACCTGGGGCAAGGCCTTCGACGACCTGCGTCGTGGATGGCAGCAGAAGGAACTGTGGGGCCATCTGGGCTGGCAGGACATCAAGCAGCGCTACCGCCGCTCGGTGCTCGGTCCGATCTGGATCACGCTCAGCATGGCGGTCACCGCCACCGGCCTCGGCCTGCTCTACTCGCAACTCTTCGACGCGAAGATCCACAACTTCCTGCCGTACGTCACGGTCGGTTTCATCGTGTGGAACTTCATCGCGGGCTGCGTGAACGAGGGCGCCGAGGTCTTCATCTCCAACGAGGGCCTGATCAAGTTCCTGCCGTCGCCGCTGTCGGTGCACGTCTACCGGCTGGTCTGGCGGCAGGTGCTGTTCTTCGTGCACAACCTGCTCGTCTGGGTCGCGATGCTGGCGATCTTCCCGCCGGACGGCGTGACGGCGCACTGGAAGTTCACCATGCTCATGGCGATCCCGGCGTTCTTCATCCTGGCGCTCAACGGCCTCTGGGTGGCGTTCCTGACCGGCGTGATCTCCACGCGCTTCCGGGACATCCCGCCGATCATCGGCAGCATCATGCAGCTGCTGTTCTTCGGCACGCCGATCGTCTGGGAACTCTCGACCCTCAGCAACCGCACGAACATCGGCAAGGACGTGCTGGAGCTCAACCCGTTCCTGCACTTCGTCGAGATGCTCCGCCAGCCCATGCTGGGCAGGGACATCATCTGGCACCACTGGATGGTCGCCGGGATCATCACCGTCGTCGGTTGGGCGCTGGCTCTGCTGTTCATGCGCAACTACCGCGCCCGCGTGTCCTACTGGGTCTGAGTGAGGGCCGAAAACCAATGGTCAGCATTGACGTGTGGAACGCTTCCGTCGAGTTCCCGATCTTCGACGCGAAGACCCGCTCCCTGAAGAAGGCCGTGCTCGGCAAGGCGGGCGGCAAGATCGGCACCGACACCAAGGTGCCGGTCATCCAGGCGCTGCGGGACATCAACCTGTCCATCCAGCACGGTGACCGGATCGGCCTGGTCGGGCACAACGGCGCTGGCAAGTCCACGCTGCTGCGGCTGCTCTCCGGGATCTACGAGCCGACGCGCGGGAACGCTCGCATCGTCGGCAGGGTCGCGCCGGTCTTCGACCTCGGCGTCGGCATGGACCCGGAGATCTCCGGCTACGAGAACATCATGATCCGCGGCCTGTTCCTCGGGATGAGCCGCAGGGAGATGCTCAAGCGCGTCGACGACATCGCCGAGTTCAGCGAGCTGGGCAACTACCTGTCGATGCCGCTGCGCACCTACTCCACCGGTATGCGGGTGCGCCTCGCGCTCGGCGTGGTGACCTCGATCGACCCGGAGATCCTGCTGCTGGACGAGGGCATCGGCGCCGTCGACGCGGCGTTCATGGCCAAGGCGCGGGACCGGCTCAACGACCTGGTCAAGCGCTCGGGCCTGCTGGTCTTCGCCAGCCACTCCGACGAGTTCCTGATGGAGCTGTGCAACTCGGTGATCTGGATGGACCACGGCCAGATCAAGATGCAGGGCGGCCTGCGCGAGGTGCTCACCGAGTACAAGGGCCGCGACCCGTTCGAGAACCTCCCCCAGCACGTTCTGGAAAGGATCGGCGAGAGCCGATGAGCAACCAGGCCACCCCCGAGAACCCGCCAGCGCTGCCGGCGGGGGCGGTCGTCGCCGTCATCGTCACCTGTCGCAGGCGAGAGCTGCTGACGGAGTCGCTGAAGGTGATGGCGTCGCAGACGCGACAGCCCGACCACCTGATCGTCGTCGACAACGGCCCGGACCAGCCGGTCAAGGACGTCGTCGACAACTGCCCGCTGAACACCACCTACCTGCTGTCCAAGCGCAACCTGGGCGGCGCGGGCGGTTTCGCGCTCGGCATGCTGCACGCGCTCGCGCTGGGCGCGGAGTGGGTCTGGCTGGCCGACGACGACGGCAGGCCAGCGGACGACTCCGTGCTGGAGGTGCTGCTGGAGGAGGCCGACAAGCGCAAGCTCGCGGCCGTCTCCCCGGTGGTGGTCAACATCAACCACCCGGACAAGCTCGCCTTCCCGCTGCGCCGCGGCCTGACCTGGAAGCGCCAGCGCGAGGAGCTGTCCTCCGAGGAGAGCCCGGACTTCCTGCCCGGTATCGCCTCCTTCTTCAACGGCGCGCTGTTCCGGGCGTCCACCCTGGACGTCATCGGCGTTCCGGACTACCGGCTGTTCGTGCGCGGCGACGAGGTGGAGATCCACCGCAGGATCGTGCGCACCGGGCTGCGCTTCGGCACCACGCTGCGGGTCGCCTACGCGCACCCGGACGGCTCCGACGAGTTCAAGCCGATGCTCGGCGGGCGCTTCCACGCGCAGGACCCGGGCGACTCGATCAAGCGTTACTACACCTACCGCAACCGCGGATACCTGTTGGCACAGCCGGGAATGCGCAAGCTCGGGATGCTGGAGGTGGCCCGTTTCGGGCTGTACTTCCTCGCCCAGCGCAAGGACCCCAAGGCCTTCGTGGAATGGGCGAAACTGGTCAACCAGGGCCGCTCGGAGAAGTTCTTCCGCCGCTGAGCAGCACGTCCCGGTTCGCCGTCAGCTGATCCGCTGACGGCGAACCGATCTTGCCGCACGCGTCCCCGCACTGGTGTCGTGACGGCATGAGCGACAAGAAAACCCTCGTGCTGCACCTGTCCGGCGTTCCCAGCCCGTTGCTGTTCGCGGTCGGCGACGACACCGCGACCGAGCTGAACGGCTCCCTTCTCGACCTCGTCCGCTCCGGCTCGACCAGCGCGGTGCGCTGCGCGGACGGCTCCGAAGTCGTCGTGGACTTCGGCAAGGTCGTCACCGCGCACATCGGGGCGCTGCCCACGGTCGGCGAGGTCTACGGCGCGCCCGACCGGCGCATGCGCGGGCTCGCCTGACCAGTCCTGATCTCGCCCACATGCCGGGACGGGCACCTCTCGCCGAAACCGCTGCCAGCCGGTCGACGTCGGTCGACCGGTCTACCCGGCCTGGCCATTGTGCGGCAGAAAATTCTCGGTAACCATTAATTCCGGATTTAAACACCGACTTCGTACTTAACCGATTAAGGTTGTTGCGATTTCGACATCTTCACGACGGGTGGAAAGACTGCGCCGCTCGGGGTTACATGATTGCGGACCACATGCGACCGCGATCGGGGATTCCCCATGCAACAGCGCTTTACCGCGTGGATTCTGCTTGTCTCCGCACTAGTCACCGCAGCAATGGCGCTGTCGCTCCCACTGGCTCCCGTCACCGTTGACCAGCCGATCGTCACCTGGCCGAAACAGGGCGAGCGGGTCAGCAACACCGTCGTCCCGCTGCTGCCCTACCGACCGCTCGAACTGACCGCGGAGGTGCCCTGCGCGGCCATCTCGGCGGTGAACTCCGCAGGCGGGGAGGTCCTGCGCACGCTGCCGGCCGCCCGCGACGCCGCACAGCAGGACCACGGGCTGACCATGCGCGTGGTCAACGGCATGGTGCAGGTCAGGGCCTCAGGAAAGTCGCTCGTCGAGGAACGGTTGCCCAGGACCGACTGCTCCTACCGGGTGGTCGCGAACGGCACCGGGATCGAGGTCTGGCGCGACGGCATGCGGCTGGCCAGACACGCGGGCGTGCTGCCACCGCAGGTCGCGATGCTGGAGACCGGGGCAGCCGGGATGGCCGAGTCCGAGGGCATGCGGGTCGTGCTCCACACCGACGCGCGATTCCAGTCGACGCCGACCACCGCGAAATTCGTGCTGTTGATCGCGCATGGATTTCTCTTGGTCGGCTGCGTGACGATCGCCGTTCTTCGATACCGGGCGAAACGCGCCTCCGAAGATCGAATTCGCTGGCGGGCGGTCGATTTCCTCGTGCCTGCCGTACTACTCGCCTGGACCGTGCTCGGGCCGACGAACGATGATGACGGCTGGTATCTCAAGCACGCGCTGAACCTCGGCGAAGCGGGCTACGTAGGCAACTACTACCACTCGTTCAACGCGCCCGAGACGCCGTTCTTGGTCGCCCAGTACCTGCTCGCCGGATGGACCTCGATGGGCACCTCGATGCTGTGGGTGCGGCTGTTCCCCGCAGTGCTCGGCGTCGGAACATGGTTCGCGCTGAGGTGGTTCCTGCACAGCGCGCTCGGGGAGCGCCGGGCCTATCGCGCGCTGCCGTGGCTGCTCGCGCTGGCCTTCCTGGTGTGGTGGCTGCCGTACAACCCGACGCTGCGACCGGAGCCGGTCACCTGCCTCGGGGTCGCGGCGACGCTGGCGCTGTGCGAGTACGCGCGGCGCCGCGAGTGGCCGGGGTTGATGGCACCCGCCGTGCTGCTGGCCTCGCTCACCACGCTGACCATGGGCGCGGGGCTGATCGCGTGGGCGCCGGTCGCCCTTCAGGTGCCGTGGCTGTGGCGCTCGGTTCGCGGGCGGGAGCGGCTCGCGCTGTTCGCAGCCGTGCTCAGCTCGGGGACCGTGGCCTTCACCGTGCTGTTCGCCGACGGCAAGCTCGCCGACCTGCTCGAAGCCACCAAGATCCATTACTACTACTGGATCACCCTGAGCTGGACCGAGGAGTGGGTCCGCTACGGCACGTTGCTCGTGCCCACCGGCTCCAGCAACTGGGCCAAGCGCGCGCCGGTGCTGCTGCTGATCGTCTGCCTGGTGTTCGTCGCGGTGCGGGCGCGGCGCAGGAAGTGGCGCGTCGACGCGGTGATGCTGCGACTAGCCGGGGTGCTCGGCTTCGGCGTGGTGGCGCTGGCGATCATCCCGACCAAGTGGACCCACCACTTCGTCGGCATCGCCGCGCCCGCGATCGCGCTGCTCGCGCTGACGACCTTCGCCGGGCCCCTTCCGGCACGGGTGCGCAGAGCCGCTCCCGCTGTCGCCGGAGGGCTGTTCGTCGCGTTCACCGGCATGCTGATCTTCAGCGGCCCCAACATGTGGCACGGCTTCGGCGCATGGGGGCAGCCGTTCTCGCTGACCGGGCACCTCGACCCGATGCGCGCCCTGCACCCCGACGAGAAGGACCTGGTCGAGTCGCTGATGCTCGCGATCGGGCCGGTCAAGGCCAACAACGCGCTGCTCTGGGCGGGCGCGATCGGGCTCTGCTGGTTCCTGCTGCGGCGGCGACGGCGGTGGGCCGGCCTCGGCTCGGCGCGGGTGCTGCTCGGCACCCAGGCGCTCGTGGTCGCGCTGCTGCTCGTGCTATTCGTGATCGCACCGCTGCGGCAACTGCCCGGCTGGTCGCTGGCCAGCGGCACGCTGCGCAACGGCTGCGGGCTCGCCGACTCCGTGCGGTTGCGGGACGGCAGAACGCTCACCGACCACCTCGCCGGGCGGGTGGCCTACGTCGACTGGAGCGTCGGAATCGGCTACCCCTGCGTCGCGATCCCTCCCGTGAAGGACGGCATGGTGACACCGCCGGAGTACCGCGTGCTCGCCGCCGAGAAGCTGACGATGGGTGGCCTGGTGTCGGTCTACGAGGGCATCGGCGGCACCCACGGCTTCCTCGGCCGGGTGGCGGAGATGGTCAAGGTGCCCACCGACGCGCCCAACTCCGCCGATTTCCCGTGGGGCGGCCTTGAGCGGGTGAAGTACCGGCACGAACCCGGTCGCTACTCCGTGACCATGACCCACCGCGTGGAGGACGGCCTCAAGGGCCCGCCCACGATCGCGCGGCTGGAGTACGTCGGGGTGCCCGAGGGCTTCGTGGAGCAGGCGATCGACCCGAAGCGCCTGCCCAAGGACACCGACGGCGACCGCTACGACACCCTCGGCCTCCGCTGACGCCGTCGCACTCCGCAGTGGCGCCTGCCGAAGTACCCGAAAGGCACATTGGGGGAGTTGAGGGGCCTGAATGAGTCATTGAGGGCGCTCAAGTACCTCAATGAGTCATTCAGCGCGTTCAGGTACCTGAAGGGGGCGTTCGGGGAGTTACTGGGGCTTGAAGACGACCAGGCGGAGCATGACGAAGTTGATGGCGGTCGCGGTGGCCTGGGCGATCACCCACGCGATGGTGATCTTGAGGGCGGAGCCGGGCAGCAGGGCCAGTGCCAGTGCGTTCACGCCGACGTTGACGAAGAACGTCACTCCGTAGAGCAGGATGAAGCCGCCGAGCCGCCCAGCGCCGGCGGGCGCCGCCTGGAAGGTGAACTTCTTGTTCAGGAAGTAGGCGGTGGTGGTGCCGAAGACGAAGCCGAGCGCCTTGGCGGGGTGCACCCACACGCCGAGGGCCATGATCAACTGGTAGGTGCCGTAGTCCACCAGCGCGGAGAACCCACCGACCAGCACGAACCGGGTGAGCTGCGCGGCAAGGCCGAGCTTGGGAGCCTCTGGCGAGGCCTGCTCGGCCGCTTCGGAGGTGGTCACTGCGGTCCGCCTTCTCGTTCGCCGATCCTTCGCCGACAGCGTCGGCAGGGTGCCACCGGAGAGCCGGAGACCCCGTAAGTACGCTACCGCGTGACCTGGGCCGTGCTTCACAGGTCCGTGTTCGCGATAGCCGGGCCGAGCCCGCCCCTGGCCGCGCCGCCGGAAAGCCCACGTACAACACCGGTACGCGGACTCCCCGCCGTCTTGCCAGGAACGACCTCGATCCCGACTCTCATCGAACGAGACCCGTGAAGCACGGCCAACCGCCTTGACGAATGGGCGTTTTCGCATGCCACAGCGCCTCAAGGGCCAACACGCCGTCACCGCGTGGGTGTTGGTCGGCGCAGCCGTGATCACAGCTGTGCTGGCGGTCCTGCTGCCCCTCGCCCCCGTCCGCGTCCAGCAGCCGATCCTGAGCTGGCCGGAAGCGGGCGCTCAGCCGCGCTCCACCGTCGTCCCGCTCGTGCCGTACCGGCCGCTGGAGATGACCGCGGAGCTGCCGAGCCGGACGATGGACGCGCTCGACCGGAGCCGGTTCACGGCGGGCGGCAAGTGGGCTGACGTGCTCACGACGCTGCCGGAGGACGAGAACCAGCCGGTGAGCCGTGGCCTGCGGGTGCAGACGCGCGGCGGTGAGGTGCGGATCTCGGCCTCGGAGCAGGTGCTGCTGAGCGAGCGGCGCCCGGCGGGCGTCAAGGACTACCGCTTCGTGGCGACGTCGAAGGGCGTCTCGGTGCTGCGTGACGGCAAGGTGGTGGCCGACCGGCCGGGCCTGCTGCCGCCGCAGGTGGCGATGCTGGAGACGGCCGCGGAGAACATGCAGGAGGCGAACGGCCTCTCGGCGAAGCTGAACACGGACGCGCGCTTCCAGTCCGCGCCCGCGACGCTGAAGCTGGTGCTGCTCGTCCTGCACGCGCTCTGCCTGTTCGGCTGCCTGTGGCTGTGCGTGAGCCGCTACCGCTACTCCGAGCGCGCGCGGCGGGAGACCGACGAGCCGCGGTTCAAGCTCGGGCTGATCGACATCGCGGTACCGGCGATCCTCGTGCTGTGGGCGGTCATCGGGCCGTTCAACGACGACGACGGGTGGTACCTGCGGCACGCGCTGAACATCCCGAACTCGGGGTACGTCGGCAATTACTACCACTCGTTCAACGCGCCAGAGGCGCCGTTCATGTTCAGCCAGTACCTGCTCGGCGCGTGGGGGCTGATCAGCAAGTCCACCCTGTGGATGCGGATGTTCCCGACCGTCATCGGGATCGCGGTGTGGTTCGTGCTCCGGCGCTACCTGCACGCGGCGCTGGGCGGCAGGCGCTCGGTGCGACGGCCGTACAAGGCGCTGCCGTACCTGCTGGCGCTGGCTTTCCTGGTGTGGTGGATGCCGTTCGAGCTCACGCTGCGGCCGGAACCCGTTGTGTGCCTTGGCGTCGCGGTGAACCTGGCGCTCACGGAGTACGCGCGGCGGCGCGAGTGGCCGGGGTTGTACGCGGTCGTGGTGGCGGTCGCCTCGCTGACCACGCTGACCACGGCGACGGGCGTCGTCGCGTGGGGGCCGCTGCTGTTGCACGCCCCGCACCTGGTGCGCTACACCAGGAACTGGGCGGTCAAGGAGCGCATCGCCTACCTCGGCATGCTGCTGGTGTCCGGGACCGCCGCGTTCCCGGCGGTGTTCTGGGACATGAAGCTCAGCGACCTGATCGAGACGACCCGCATCCACACCTGGTACTGGTTCGTCACGCCGTGGTACCAGGAGATCGAGCGCTACAACGCGTTGCTGCACCCGGGAACCCTCGGGAACTGGGCCAAGCGCGGCGCGGTGCTGCTGACCGCGGTGGCTCTGGTGTTCGTGGTGATCAGGCTGGCGACGCGGCGCGACCGCAGCGGCCCGATGGACCGGCTGATCATCGGCAGCGCCGCCATGTCCGGGATCGGGCTCGCGGCGCTGGCGATCTCCCCGACGAAGTGGGTGCACCACTTCGGCGGCATGGCGGTCCCGGCGATCCTGCTGCTGGCGCTGACCGCCTTCGCCAGCCCCATCCCCGCACGCGTCCGACGCACGGCTCCCGCCCTGCTCGCGGGCGGGGTCGCGGCCTTCGCCACAGTGGTGATCTTCAGCGGGACGAACTCCTGGCACGCCTTCTCCGACTGGGGCCAGCCCTTCGGCGACCACGTCTCGATGCCGGACCCGGCGGCGGTCGCCAAGGACCCGAACGCCTTGAGCGGCAAGCAGCTCCTCGAAGGCCAGATCCCGCACATCGGTCCGCTGAAGTTCAGCAACATGGTGCTGTGGCTGGCGGTCGTCGGCCTGTGCTGGTGGCTCGCGCGACGGGCGATGGGTGGCGGAGGACGGCGCTGGGCGGCGCTGGGCAGCGCGCGGTTGTTCACCGTCGTGCAGGCCTCGCTGGTGGTGCTGATGCTGGCGGTCTTCGTGATCGCGCCGATCAACCAGCGCCCGCAGTGGTCCCCGGCGAAGGGCAACCTGAAGAGCATCGTCGGCGGCTCGTGCGGGCTCGCTGACGACCTGTACGTGCCGCTGGACCAGTTGACGCCGGTGTTGCGCGGCCCCGACCGCCCCGCGTTGCGCGAGGCCAAGGGCGCGATCCTCGTGCGCGATCTGGTGCGCGACCAGCCGACGTTCGTGGACTGGCCGATCGGGCTCGCCTACCCGTGCGTCCCTGTGCTCCCGGTGAAGGACGGCATGACGGCCCCGGCGGAGTACCGCCTGGTCGCTTCGGACCAGCTCGGTGGCACGCGCACGGTGACGCTCAACGAGCGGGTCGGCGGTACGCAGGCGTTCATCAACCGCGTCGCGACGATCGACCGCGTGCCGGTGAACGTGGTGCCGACCGCGACGCCACGAGCGCCGTGGGGGCACTTGGAGCGTGTCGTGTACCGTCATCCTCCGGGCCGCTACACGGTTTCGCGCACCGAACGCGTCGAATGGGGCCTGGTCTCCTGGCCGAGGCTGGCCCAGTTCGACTACGTGGGCGCCCGCGATGGCTGGCTCAACGAGTAGCGCACTCCACGGAGATTTGCACCTATGCCTGAGAAGCTCGGCAGACTGACCGGATGGGGCCGCACCGCCCCGACCATCGCGAGGGTCCTGGAACACCCGGACCGCGCCGAGCTGGCCACCGCCGTGCGCGCGGCCGATGCCCGGGGAGTCATCCCCAGGGGCCTCGGCCGCAGCTACGGCGACGCCGCTCAGAACGCCGGTGGTCTCGTCGTGGACATGACCGCCTTCAACCAGATCCACTCCGTCGACACCGAGACGGGCATCGTCACGGTGGACGCCGGGGTGAGCCTGGACAAGCTGATGCGCGAGATGCTGCCGCACGGCCTGTGGATCCCGGTGCTGCCGGGCACCCGCCAGGTCACCGTCGGCGGCGCGATCGCGGCGGACATCCACGGCAAGAACCACCACGTGGAAGGCAGTTTCTGCAACCACGTGCTGGCGATCGAGCTGCTGACCGCCGACGGCGAGATCCGCACGGTGACCCCGGATGGCCCCGGCGCGGACCTGTTCTGGGCGACCGCGGGCGGCATGGGCCTGACCGGTGTGGTGCTGCGCGCCACGGTGCAGCTGAAGTCCGTGGAGTCGGCGTACTTCCTCGTCGACACCGAGCGCACCAAGGACCTGGACGACCTCATGTCCAGGCTGATGGACAACGACGACCAGTACACCTACTCGGTGGCCTGGTTCGACTCCGCGTCCACCGGCGCGAAGATGGGCCGCGCGGTGCTCACCCGCGGCTGGTCGGCCAAGCTCGACGACCTGCCCGCGAAGCTGCGCAGCGCTCCGCTGAAGTTCAACGCGCCGCAGCTGGCCACGGTGCCGCCGGTGTTCCCGAGCGGTCTGCTGAACAAGCTGACCGTGAGCGCCTTCAACGAGGTCTGGTACCGCAAGGCTCCCAAGGAGCGTCGCGGCGAGGTGCAGAACATCACCCAGTTCTTCCACCCGCTGGACATCGTCGGGGACTGGAACCGGGTCTACGGGCCGCGCGGTTTCCTTCAGTACCAGTACGTCGTGCCCTACGGCGCCGAGGACACCGTGCGCAAGTCGATGGAGATGATCTCCGCTTCCGGCGCGGTGTCGTTCCTCAACGTGCTCAAGCGCTTCGGCGCGGGCAACGCCGCCCCGCTGTCCTTCCCCTCGCCCGGCTGGACGCTGGCCGTGGACATCCCGATCACCGACCGGCTCGCGCCGCTGCTGGACAAGCTCGACCAGCTGGTGCTGGAGGCCGGTGGGCGGCTGTACCTGGCCAAGGACTCCAGGCTGACCCCGGACGCGTTCCGCTCGATGTACCCGCGCCTCGCCGAGTGGCAGAAGGTCCGGGACGCGGTCGACCCGCGTGGTGTGTTCAACTCCGACCTCTCCAGAAGGCTGATGCTGTGATCGACGCCGTTGGCAACCCCCAGTCCCTGCTGCTGCTCGGGGGCACCTCCGAGATCGGCCTGGCGATCGTGGACCGCTTCGCCGACCAGCGTCCGCTGCGCGTCGTGCTGGCCGCGCGCCCGTCCGAGCGCCTCGACGAGGCCGCGGAGCGCTTGCGCGCCAAGGGCTGCACGGTCAGCACGCTGGCCTTCGACGCCCGCAAGCCGGAGACCCACGAGGAGGTCGTCGACAAGGCGTTCTCCGACGGCGACATCGACGTGACCGTGGTCGCCTTCGGCGTGCTCG
The DNA here is from genome assembly GCF_039537405.1 of Allokutzneria multivorans. NCBI lineage: Bacteria > Bacillati > Actinomycetota > Actinomycetes > Pseudonocardiales > Pseudonocardiaceae > Allokutzneria > Allokutzneria multivorans. The sequence goes on from NZ_BAABAL010000005.1 coordinate 725,638, forward strand.
GTGACGCCGAGCGCGCGTGGCAGGACGTCGAGCACGCCCGCGAGATGGCCGAGGTCAACTTCGTCGCGCCGGTGACCGTCGGCGTCGCGCTGGCCAACCGCCTCCGCCAGCAGGGGCACGGCGCCGTGGTCGCGCTGTCCTCCGTCGCCGGTGAGCGCGTGCGCAGGTCCAACTTCGTCTACGGCTCCACCAAGGCCGGTGTCGACGGCTTCTACCTGGGCCTCGGCGAGGCGCTGAAGCCGCACGGCGTGCAGGTCACCGTGGTCCGCCCCGGTTTCGTGCACACCAAGATGACCAAGGGCATGAAGGCCGCTCCGCTGGCCGCCCAGCCGGAGCAGGTCGCCGAGATCGCCGTGACCGCCGTGCGCCGCCGCCAGGACCTGGTGTGGGCGCCGGGCGCGTGGCGCTTCGTCATGTCGGTGCTGCGGCACATCCCGCGCGCGATCTTCCGCAAGCTGCCGATCTGATCCTGACATTTCGAGAAAAGGCGCATCCACGCGAAGTGGGTGCGCCTTCTCGTTAACGAAGGTGTTTCACGTTGCGATGGCGCTGATGTGCGCAAACGCAAAGGACTGGCCGCGGCGGTAGCCGTGGCGTGCTCGTTGGCCGTGGTGGCACCTCCCACGGCGTCGGCGGCCCCTGCCCTGCCGTCCGGCTACTCCCTCGTCGACCTGCCCAGCGGGCACGCCGGCAGGGACCTCTCCGACTTCGTGTTCCTGCCCGACGGCGGGTACGTGACCAGCTCCAAACGCGGCGAGCTCGTCTCGTTCTCCGCGACCGGCGAGTCACGTCGCCTGGGCACCCTGCCCACCGCGTCCACGTCCACGTACTCGGACCGGGTCGCGCTCGCGGTGCCGCCGGACTTCACGGCCAAGCCTCGGCTCTACGTCAGCCGCCCGATCTCGGAGTTCGTCGTCCGCGTGTCCGAGGTGCCGTTGGTGAACGGCCAGAGCCTCGGCCAGGAACGGACCATCACCGAGACTCTCCCGTCGTACAAGCCGACGCCGTGGTCGGACCTCGCGGTCGGTGACGACGGAACGTTGTGGCTCACCACCAGCCGGAAAGCACTCAACGATCCGGCCGCTCCGCAGGACCTGACCTCGCGGCTGATGCGGTTCACGCCGGACGGGAAAGGCTTGCCCGGCAACCCCTTCCACGTTCCGGAGAACCCCACCGCGCAGCGGAGCCTCGTCTACACCGACCTCGGCGGAATGGACGGGGACCGCAACTACATCGCGCTCGGCCTCTCCATGGTCGTCGCGGGTAGCCGGGGCGTGCACCACATCGTTCCGGGCCAGCACACCAGCACACCGTTGCTGCGCAACGGTTCGGGCGGCGGTGTCGCGTTCTACGGCGGCCTCACCTACTCCATGGCGCAGTGGGGGCGGACATTCATCGCCGATGACGACAAGCTGCTCACCACGCTCGTCCGTGCCCCCGGGGGAACCTCCGAGCAGCCCGTACAGTTCGCCTCAGGCCTCGGCCGGATCGTCGCGCTGGAATCAGCCACCAGCAACGGGGATCTCGTGCTCGCGGACGAGATCAGCGGCAAGCTGCGCAGGCTGGTGCACGGCCCGCGCAACACCGAGCCGGTGGCGCAGGTGCGAACGACCACGGACCCCGTGACACGCACGGTGACCGTTGATGCCAGCGGTACGCGGGACGACCACGATCCGTTGTCAGCACTGCGATTCCGGTGGGACCTGGGCACCGGCCGCGACATCGACGGCGCGGTCGCCACCCACACCTACTCCAGCGGGGACAAGGTCGACGCCCTGCTGACCGTGACCGACTCCTCTGGCGCCACGGGTGGGGCCCGCTTCGTCATCAAGCCGGACGCCGCCGAGCCGAAGGTCACCCTGACACAGGTGCCGGAGCGCGACACCTTCGCGCTCGACGAGCGAATTCCTTTGGCTGCCAACGGAAATGGCTTGCCAGTCCAGTGGACGCGGCAGATCAACTCGTGCCGGTGGCGGGACTGCCGGAACAACACTCCGAGCCCGGTGACAGACCTCGTCTACGACCGGCAAGGCATCACTGAACAGCTCGTCTTCACGGCGACGGTCACGGACGCGCACGGGCGGGTGGCGAAGAGCGCGAGCTTCACCGCCAAGCCGAAGCTCAGCACGATCACCGTGGCACCGTCCGCGCCCGCGCTGACGCACTTCGGGACAGCCGTCGCCTCTCGGAGCCAGCGCGGGATCGTCGGCGCGCAGACCACCGCTACCACCGCGGCGACCGGTTTCGACAAGGGGTGGACCTTCGAGCGCTGGTCCAACGGTTCCACCGAACGCCAGATCTCGCTCCAGTTCACCGAGGCCGACCAGGTGCTGACCTCTCAGTACCGCAGTGCGATCGACAACCACCACCCGGGCGTGCGCGACCTGCTCGGTGAGCCCGTCGGGGCGGAACAGGCTCGTCACGAGGACTTCAACTACGACAGCGACCACATCCGTTTCCGGGTGTACGAGCGCGGGCGGCTCTACTGGAGCGCCTCCACCGGCGTGCACGTCCTGCGCGGGGCGCTCCTGTCCTATTACGTGCGCAGCGGTGATTACGACTTGTCGATCGGCGTTCCCTCGGGTGAGGAGTACCAGGCGCCCGACGGTTCTGGTGTGTACCAACGGTTCCGGGTCAGGTACTCCGACCAGACGACGACGTTGCGAGCTCCGCTGAACGGCGCGATCTTCGCAGTGCGGGGGACCATCGACAAGGCGTGGGCGCGCAGCGGCTACGAGACCGGCCAGCTCGGTCATCCGCTGGGCAACACGGTGTCCTGCGCCGTCGGCAACTGCTTCTACCAGGTGTTCAGCAAGGACGCGTGGATCACGCCGGAACACGGTGGCCACTGGATCAAGGGTGCGATCTTGGCGACCTGGCGGAGCCTCGGCGCTCAGGGCGGGCAGCTGCAGGCACCGAGCACGGACGAACTGTCCACTCCGGACGGTGTGGGGCGGTTCAACCACTTCGACGGGTTCGGCAACGAGGACTCGATCTACTGGACGCCGAGGACCGGGGCGCACGGCGTCAGCGGTGCCATCCGGAGTGTCTGGTCCAAGACGGGCTGGGAGGTCGGGTCGCTGGGGTACCCGGTGACGAGCGAGCTGAGCGCTCCGGACGGCCTCGGGCGGTTCAACCACTTCGAGAAGGGCGGCTCGGTGTACTGGACGCCCGGAACGGGCGCGCACCCGGTCTACGGCGCGATCAAGGACCGGTGGAAGGCGCTCGGCTGGGAACGGTCCTACCTGGGCTACCCGACCAGCGAGGAGTTCGACATCCCCGGCGGGCGGCGGAGCAACTTCCAGGGCGGGTACATCACCTGGACGGCGGCGACCGGGGAGGTTCGAGACTTCCGCAACTGAGCCGAACAGGTGAGTTCGGCGACCGCACAAGGCGCACCCGGCTGGGCCGGGTGCGCCTTCGCGCTGGTCGGAAGGGCTGGACCTGAGCAATATCATCGTTATTGTGATCGGCTCCCCCGCCTCCGCTCCGTCAACTCTCCCCCACCTTCCAGCGATCCCCTGTTAGTTGCCATCCAGCTGCTTGAGCTGGGCGTTGTTACTGAATGTCGACTTGGTGACGGTCGGTAACACCGCTGGCTTGTCCTACGAATGAGGGATCGTGCGCCTTCGCCTGTTCTCCGCCGCCACGGCTGCCGTGGTCGCCGCCGCCGTGCTCGTGCCCGGCGTGGCCAGTGCCGACGACGTCCCGGTCCTCCCCGCCGGGTTCGTCTTCACCGACCAGCGCAGCGGCCAGGAGCCGTTCGAGCTGACCGACTTCGCCCACCTCGCCGACGGCAGCGTGCTGACGACCGGCAAGAAGGGCACCGTGGCGTGGGTGCCGACGGCCGGGGAGCCGCGCACCATCGCGACCCTGCCGACGCGCTCCAGCGGCGACCTGGGGCTGACCGGGCTCGCGCTGGCCAACGACTTCGCCACCACGCGGCAGCTCTACCTGGTGCGAGCGCTCAACGTCGGCGCGGGCAAGGAGCTGCGGATGAGCCGGTGGACGCTCACCCTCAACGCGCAGCAGCAGCCGAACGGGCTCGCCAACGAGGTCCCGCTGCTGCAGATCCCGGGCAACACCGACATCCACGGCATCACCGGCCTGGCGGTCGGACCGGACGACTCGATCTGGGTCTCGGTCGGTGACAGCGCGGGTGTGCGCTACTCCGAGGGCGCGACCCCGGACAACGTGGACAAGTTCGCGTTGAAGTCCCTTGAGGTCGACGAGCCCTACGGCAAGCTCTTCCGGCTCAACCCGGACGGCAGCGGCGCGCAGAGCAATCCCTTCTACCAGGCCGAAAACCCGCGTTCGTGGCGGAGCAAGGTCTACGCGAGCGGCTTCCGCAGCCCGTTCCGCTTCTCGCTCGACCCGTCCTCGGGCGCCCCGGTGCTCGCCGACGTGGGGTGGGAGCGGCGCGAGGAGATCAACCTCGTCCAGCCAGGCCAGAACTACAAGTGGCCGTGCTGGGAGGGCGACATCCAGACGCCCGCCTACAGCCTGATTCCCTTGTGCGCCAGCACGGTCAACACCCCGCCGCTGCTGTCCTACATCCGCAGCGAGGGCAACGCGGTCGCGGGCGGCATCGTGTACTCCGGCACCGCCTACCCCGCGGAGTACCGGGGCGCCTACTTCTACGGCGACTACGCCCAGAAGAAGATCTGGACGTTGCGCTACAACCAGGACGGCACGCTGGTGCCCGGCTCGGTGAAGCCGCCGTTCGGCACGCAGGTCGGCGGGCCGGTGAAGTTCGGCGCGGCCAGCAACGGCGACATCGTGATCGCCGACATCTACTCCGGCCAGCTGCGCAGGCTGAGCTACTCCTCGGCCAACCACGCGCCGATCGCGAAGGCCACCTCCAAGACGACCCCGGCCACGCGCGAGGTCACCTTCGACGCGAGCAAGTCCTACGACTTCGACGGTGACGCGCTGACCTACAAGTGGGACTTCGGCGACGGCACCACCGGCGAAGGCATCACCGTCACGCACAAGTACACGACCAGCCAGAGCGTTCTCACCGCGAAGCTGACCGTGACGGACGCGCTCGGCAAGACGGGCACGGCGCAGCTGACCGTGGCGCCGTCGAACAACGCTCCGACGATCACCCTCACCAAGCCACCCGCGAACAAGGTCTTCGCGATCAACGACCCGGTGCAGCTGAGCGCGACCGCCACCGACGTCGAGGACGGCGCGCTGACGGTGACGTGGAGCAGCGACCTCGTGCACTGCCCGACCAACGCCGCGTGCCACTCGCACCCGGACGTGGGTGGGACCGGGCAGAACTTCGGCATGCCGTTCACCGACCACCCCGAGTCCCGCGTGGACATCACCGCGAAGGCCACCGACCGCTACGGCGTGACCACCACGGAGTCCTACTCGGCGCTGCCGTGGCAGCAGCGGCTCACCGTGGCCAGCAACATCCCGGCGGGCGTGCGCATCGGCTCCAACGGCGCGACGACCACCGCGTTGATGACCGTGGGCTCCGAGGTCGGGATCGAGGCGGCTGAGCTGGCCTCCGACGGCGCGGCGACGTTCGCGAAGTGGACCGACGGCTCCGCCGCGCGCACTCGCAACGTGATCATGGGGCAGGCCGACATCACCGTCACGGCGGACTACGTGACGCCGATCGACAAGCGCTACGAGGGCGATGCCGCGCTGCGCGAGCAGTTCGGCGCCCCGCTCGCGCCGGAGGTCTCCGAGGGCGGGCTGCGCTACCGCGAGTACGAGCGCGGGCGGCTCTACTGGACGCCCGCTGACGGGGTGAAGGCCGTCCACGGCGCGATCCTGGCCACCTACCTGGCCAACGGCGGGCACTCGCGGCTCGGCGCGCCGAGCACCGACGAGCTGCCGACGCCGGACGGCTCCGGGCGCTTCAACCACTTCGCGGGCACGCCGTACAGCGGCTACGCGTCGGTGTACTGGACCCCGCAGATCGGCGCCGTGGCGATCTGGGGCGACATCCGGGGAGCGTGGGCGCGCACGGGCTGGGAGGCCGGACCGCTGGGCTACCCGATCACCAGCGAGTCCGGGACGCCCGACGGGACCGGCCGGTTCAACCACTTCAGCAAGAACGGCTCGGTCTACTGGACCCCGGCGACCGGCGCGCAGGCCATCTACGGCGACATCCGCAAGGCGTGGGAGCGCACCGGCTGGGAGGCCGGACCGCTGGGCTACCCGACGACCGACGAGATGGGCACCCCGGACGGCGTCGGCCGCTACAACCACTTCAGCAAGGGCGGGTCGGTCTACTGGACCGGGACGACCGGGGCGCACGACATCTACGGCGCGATCAAGGCGCGCTGGGCGCAGCTGGGCTGGGAGCGGTCCTACCTCGGCTACCCGACCTCCGGCGAGCTGGACGTGCCGGGCGGGCGCAGGAACCTGTTCCAGAACGGGAAGATCACCTGGGAGCGGGCGACGGGCAAGGTGACCGACTCCCGCTGACGAAGACCACCTGAATGTCCTTTGTGGACAGATGGCGGCGACGGTGTGCAGGGCGCCGTCGCCGCCGTCTTTTTCTCCCCCGACCGCACCTATCCGAGCAAGATCGAATCCCCGTACCTTGCACGGATGCATCCAGGGCTTGAGATCGCGAAGACACTCGCGCGCATCGGCGGCCACGTCGTTCGCGAGCGGCTGACCAGCACTCGCGCGACGAACGCGGCGGACATCCCCGTCTCCGGCAAGGAGATCACCACGGCATGGCTGACCGCCGTGCTCGGCGGGGAGGTCACCTCCTTCAGCACCGAGGACGTCAGCAGCGGGACCTCCTCCCGTTGGCGGATCACGGTGACCTACAAGGAGACCGGGCGGCGGACGGACCTGCCGACGGCGTTCTTCGTGAAAACCACGCGCGGCTTCAAACAGCGGCTCACGCTGAGCCTGGCGCACGTGCTGGACGGGGAACCGAACTTCTTCGAGCACCTGCGGCCCGAACTGGACATTGAGGCGGCGCGCGGCTTCCACGGCGCGGCAGACCTGGCGTCGGGGCGCTCGATCTCGCTGATGGAGGACATCGCGGCGTCGAGGGGCGCGACGTTCTGCACGCCGAAGACGCCGATCTCGCGCGCGGAGATCGAGGACCTGCTCTCCGCGATGGCGCACTGGCACGGGCGGTTCTGGGACTCCGAGGAGCTGCGCGGGCACGGTTGGCTGAAGCCGCCGAGCGGGCACTTCGACAACCTGGACCGGCTCATCGGCTTCGCCAAGCGCTGCGAGGTCGGGGCGAAGCGGGCCCGCTCGGTCATCCCTGACGCGCTGATCCCCTTGCAGGACAAGCTCTATCGCGGTCTCGAACGCTCGCTGACCATCGCGAGCGAGGGGCCGCTGACGCTGCTGCACGGTGATTCACACGTGGGCAACACCTACCGCACCTCGGCGGGGCGGATGGGCTTCACCGACTGGCAGATCGTGATGCGCGGCAGCTGGGCCTTCGACTTCGCCTACACCGTCAACTCCGGGCTGGACCTCGCCAACCGGCGGGCGTGGGCGCGGGAACTGCTGGAGTTCTACCTGGAGCGCCTGGCCGAGGCGGGTGCGCAGGCCCCGGGCGCCGACGCCGCGTGGCTGGCCTACCGCAGGCAGTCGTTCTTCCCGTACTTCGTCTGGCTGGCCACGATCGGCCACAGCGCGATCCAGCCGAAGTACCAGCCCGACGAGGTCAGTCTCGGCATCATCGAGCGCACCGGCGTCGCGCTGCTGGAACTGGACGGCCTAGCGGCACTGGAGGAGTAGGCCCGGGAACGACGAAACCGCCGCTCCCCGAGGGAAGCGGCGGTTTCGCGGAATGACTCAGAAGTAGTAGCCGACGCCCAGGAAGACGACCCAGGCCAGGCCGAGGGCCTGCAACCAGCGGTCCTTGAGCACGATCTCCTCGGGCTCACCGCCGTTGCCGCTGTCCACGTCGACCGCGTAGCGCAGGATCGCGATCACGAACGGCACCATCGAGACGACCGACCAGTCGGAACCGACGCGCTCGCCGATCTCGAACGCCCACAGGCCGTAGGTCATGATCACCATGGCCGCGGCGATGGCCCAGACGAAGCGCAGGTAGCTGGCGGTGTAGCTCTCCAGCGACTTGCGGATCTTGGCACCGGTGCGCTCGGCGAGGCGGATCTCCGCGTAGCGCTTGCCCGCCACCATGAACAGCGAACCGAACGCGGTCACCAGCAGGAACCACTGGGACAGCGCGATACCGGTCGCGGCACCACCGGCGATGGCGCGCATCAGGAAGCCGGAGGCGACGATGCACATGTCGATCACCGGCTGGTGCTTCAGGCCGAAGCAGTAGCCCAGCTGCACGACCTGGTAGACCGCGATGATGATGACCAGGTCCCAGCTGGCCGTCATGGAGACGGCGAGCGAGCCGAGCAGCAGCGCGACGGCGGTGCCGAAGGCCAGCGGCACCGGCACGATGCCCGCGGCGATCGGCCGGTTGCGCTTGGTCGGGTGCGCGCGGTCGGCCTCGACGTCCTTGCTGTCGTTGACCAGGTAGATCGCCGAGGCCGCCAGCGAGAACGCCACGAAGGCGATCAGCGCCTTGAACAGCACGTCGACGTTGCTGACCTGGCCTGCGGCGAAGGGCGCCGCGAGGACGAGGACGTTCTTGATCCACTGGCGCGGCCGCGCGGCCTTGATCAGACCCCTGGTGGTGCGCACCAGGCTGGGCTTGTTCTCACCTGGTTCCACGGCGGCGGTCTCCGGGGCGGAGGTGGTCATGGTCACTCCGAACGTTCGGATTTGCGCAGCCAGCGGCTGACGCCGGCGCCGATCGTGGCGCCGAGTACGGACCCGGCCAGCACGTCTGTCGGGTAGTGCACGCCCAGCACGAGGCGGCTGAGCAGCATCGGCGGCACCAGCAGCGGGGTGAGCCGCTTGCCGGTGAGCCCGCCGTAGATCACCGCGGCCGCAGCGGTCGAGGTGGCGTGCGAGGACGGGAAGCTGAGCTTGCTCGGCGTCCCGACCAGGATCTCCACGTCAGGGCTGTCCGGACGGGGCCTGCGCACCACGCGCTTGACCGCGATCGAGGCGCCGTGCGCGGCCGCGACACCCGCCGCGCCGACCAGCCACTGCTTGCGGCGCTTGCGGTCCACCACCGCGCCGAGCGCGCCGATGGCGAGCCAGCCCGCGGCGTGCTCGCCGAAGAACGACATCGCCTTGGCCGCCTTCACCACGGGGGGCTTGGCGATCCGGCGCTGCACCTCGGACAGGGCGGCGGTTTCCTGCGTAGACATCTTTCTCCAGCTCTTAACGTGTGAGACGCGAGGTCGCGTTTCACGAGTCTCGTTCGATGAGGGTCGGGATCGAGGTCGTTCCTGGCAAGACGGCGGGAAGACCGCGTACCGGTGTTGTACGTGGGCTTTCCGACGGCGCAGCCAGGGGCGGGCTCGGCCATCGCGAACATGGACTTGTGAAACACGACCTGAGCCCGAGACCGCGCGCTTTACTTCTGGACGCGCGGTCCCGGGCCGGTGTTGCGTCAGGAGCCGAACAGCTGCTTCCACGCGTCCCGGCTGGAGAGCTGCGGCAGCGCCTGGCGGTACTCGCGCTGCACCCGCGGCCACTCCTTGGCCAGCCGCCTGTGGTTGTTCAGCGCCCGGGCCATCAGCTGCTTGAACAGCTTCGGGTCCCGGCGGCGGAAGGCGACCCCGCTGCCGTCGGCGTTGGAGACCGTCGCGCTGTCCAGCGCGCCGAGCAGGAACCAGCGTCCGGCCTGGGCCGAAACGTTGATCTGCGGGCGGTCGATGGCCTCGCGGTCGGGCTCCTTCAGGTGGTGCGCCAGCGACAGCGCGGCACGGGCCGCGATGACCACCGGGTTCACCGGCGGCTTGAGCAGGCGCTCAGCCTTCACCGGGTCGAACGTCGGCGGCGGGAACTCCCGTGCCGAGGGCAGGATGTGCGCGTCGCTGTACTCGTTGCGGATCTTCAGGATCTCCGGGCGCTTGCTGCCCAGGGTCTCGAAGAGCTTGTCCGGCCCCTCCAGGAAGTCCTCGATCGCCTTCTGGTGCAGGGCGACCGTGGAGTACTCCATGGAGAACAGGTGCCGCAGCGAGAGCTTGAGCCCCTGCTTGAGCAGCGGCCCGCGCACGTCGTACGGGCTGTGCAGCGCGGCCATGATCAGCCGGTTGCGGACGTGGAAGTACGCCGTCCAGTCGGTGGCGTCGTCCTTGTCCGTCCACGGCATGTGCCACACCGCGGCGCCCGGCAGCGACACGGTCGGGAAACCGTGCGCACCCGCGCGCAGCGCGTACTCGGCGTCGTCCCACTTGATGAACAACGGGAGCGGCAGGCCGATCTCGTCGATCACCTGGCGCGGGAACAGGCACATCCACCAGCCGTTGTAGGTGCCGTGGATCCGCAGGTGCAGCTCCTCGGTCTCCCGCAGCGGCTCCTCGCCGAAGTCGTGGTCGGTGACCGCGCCCGGTGCCTTGCGCCACGTGGCCGACTTGAGGTCGACGACCTCGCCGAAGCTGTGCAGCCGGGCCCTGGCCTGGAGGTTGAGCATGTGCCCGCCGACGACCACCGGGCTGGCCGCCGCACGCGCGAAGGCGTTGGCGCGCAGCACGCTGTCCGGCTCCAGCCGGATGTCGTCGTCGAGCAGCAGGATCTGCTCGCAGTCGGTGTTCTCCATGCCCTCGTAGAGCGCACGGGTGAAGCCACCGGAACCGCCGAGGTTGGCCTGCTCGATGACCTCCAGCTTGTCCCCGAGGCGGCGGACCGCCTCCGGGTAGCCCGGCTCGTCGCGGACCCTCTTGCCGCCCTGGTCGACGACGAAGACCTTGCCGACCACGTCGAGCACGGCCGGGTCCTCACCCAGCGCGTGCAGCGCGATGACCGCGTCCTGCGGGCGGATCGTGCAGATGCCGACGGAGACCTTCTGCTCCGGCAGGTCCTTGTCGGTGGACCAGACGGCGTCCTTGATCTCCAGCTGGGCGTCCTCGGTGAAGACGTCGAACCAGATCCAGCCGCCGTCCTCGAAGGGCTGCAGCGAGACGTGGAACTCCAGCACGGTCCAGTTCTTGGCACCGCGAACGGCCTTGCCCTGCAGGTGCACGATGTCGCCGCTGGGCTTGGAGCGGTACACGTCCACCCGGCCCGAGCCGCGGACCGTCATCCGCAGCACGACGTCGCTGACCCACGTCCACCGCTTCCAGTAGGAGGCGGGGAAGGCGTTGAAGTACGCGGCGAAGGAGGTCTTCGTCGAGGACGGGACCGTCACCGAGCGGCGCGAGGTGAAGTGCACCCGGTTCGAGACGTTGGACGGCTCGTCCACGTACAGCGGACGGACGTCCAACGGGTCCTCGTCGCGCGGGAAGATCACCCGCTGGAGGACGCGGTTGGCGGGGACCTCGCTGTTGCGTCCCGCCACGCGGACCGAGCTGACATCGCTCAGCTTGGCGTCCGGCGCGTCGTCACGCCCCTGCGCGGTCGCGGTGCTCTGCTGCTCGGCCACTTCTCTTCAATCCTCCAGCGAACCGTCGAACGCGCGGCCCTCGGTGAAGTACGGCGCGATCTTGTTGTCGAACATGCTCATCGCCGATCCGATGGCCATGTGCATGTCGAGGTACTTGTAGGTGCCGAGACGACCGCCGAAGAGGACCTTGTTGTTCTTGGCCTCCGCCTTCGCCAGCTCGCGGTAGCGCTCCAGCTTGGTGCGGTCGTCCGAGGTGTTGATGGGGTAGTACGGCTCGTCTTCCTTCTCCGCGGCGCGGGAGTACTCGCGGACGATGACCGTCTTGTCCGTCGGGTAGTCGCGCTCGGGGTGGAAGTGCCGGAACTCGTGGATGCGGGTGTACGGGGCGTCCGCGTCGTTGTAGTTCATGACGGGCGTGCCCTGGAAGTCACCGATCGGCAGCACCTCGGGCACCAGGTCGACGGTGCGCCAGCCCAGCCAGCCCTCGGCGTAGTCGAAGTAGCGGTCCAGCGCGCCCGTGTAGACGATCGGCGTGCCCTGCGGGATGTCGTTCTTGATGTCGAAGAAGTCCGTGCTCAGCCGAACCTCGATGTTCGGGTGGTCGGCCATCTTCTCCAGCCACGCGGTGTAGCCGTTGACCGGCAGACCCTCGTAGGTGTCGTTGAAGTACCGGTTGTTGAAGGTGTAGCGGACCGGGAGGCGGGAGATGACCGCGGCGGGCAGCTCCTTCGGGTCGGTCTGCCACTGCTTCGCGGTGTAGTCCCGCACGAACGCCTCGTAGAGGGGGCGACCGATCAGGGAGATCGCCTTCTCCTCCAGGTTCTTGGCGTCCTTGGAGTCGATCTCGGAGGCCTGCTCGGCCACCCACTTCTTCGCGTCCTCGGGCGAGACGTACTTGCCGAGGAACTGGGACAGCAGCCCCAGGCCCATCGGGAACTGGTACGCCTGTCCCTTGTGCATGGCGAACACGCGGTGCTGGTAGTCGGTGAACTCAGTGAACTGGTTCACGTAGTCCCAGACGCGTTTGTTCGACGTGTGGAAGAGGTGGGCACCGTAGCGGTGCACCTCGATACCGGTCTCTGGTTCGGCCTCGGAGTACGCGTTGCCTCCGATGTGGTCGCGGCGGTCGATGATCAGCACTCGCTTGTCCAGCTGGCTGGCGACGCGCTCGGCAACCGTAAGGCCGAAGAGTCCGGAACCGACGACAATCAGGTCATAGCCTGCGAAGCTCACGGTTGGCCAGGGTACCGACGTCCCGACGACGATCCGAACCGGCCCTGTCAAGGGCTTGATCAGGTGTTATCACTCACCGCGCTCGCGGCTTCCAGGACACGCCGACGTCAGCCCTTCCCGCGCCCCGGAAAGTGCCCCCGTTCGGCCTACCCCCCGATGCGGCCGGCTCCCGCCGCCGCCGCTGCTGAACAGCCGCGACCCCGTCGAGGCACTCCGGCGGCAACCCGAAAGACATCCATCTGTCAGGTGATCGGCGCGCCCGCGCAACCGCGACCGTTCGGACACGCAACGTAGTCACGGGGCGTGGCCCAGATCGCCCCGAGACCTGGCGCACAAACTTCGTTTCCACCCAGCCTGAAGCACCTTGGCACGTCGCGAACACTCGCCCCGGAAGGTACTGGTGTCTTCAAGACCCGCAAACCCCCTCACGGTCATCGTTAACCGCCCCAAACCCAGCGCGGCCCAAAGTGTGCCGTCGTTGAAGACCGCTGGGACGGGGGTCATGTGGTCTTGAAGACCGGCAAACCCCAGCGGCTCGCCGGACACGGTCTGGGCTGGGTTCTGCGGACCGGCCCACCTGCTCTGGTGGATGCCGGTCTAGCCATTTCGGGCGCCAGTACCACCGTTTGCCCCGAACCCCGAAACGGCCAACGGCAGCAAACCGTGGGGTTTGCTGCCGTTGGAGACCCCGGCGAGCGGGGTTTGCGGGTCTTGAAGACTGCCGAACCTCGGCAGCGATCAGGAGGAGCGGCGGCGGCGTTGGACGAGGGTGAGGACCAGTGCGGCCAGGAGGCCGACGACAGCGCCCCCCACGCCGATCCAGAGGCCAGGAGGCGTCCACGTGAGCGCCAGGCGCCCAGAGGAGACGTCAGCGGGCAGGTCGACGGTGACGAGGCCGCCGGGGCCGTTGCGCACCTCGACGGGCTTGCCGTCCACGGTCGCCTTGTAGCCCGGCCAGTTCAGCCGAGCGAACGTCATGGACAGCGGGCCCTTGGCGGTTCCGCGCTCGAAGGCCACGGATTCCTTGTGCTGGGCGGGCATCGCGTCCTCGGTGACCTTCATGCCGGGCGTGGTGCGGCTGAGCCGGGCGGCACCCCAGTCGGGCATGTCGCGCTCACGCCGGAGCACGGTGACGTAGTCCGTGCGCTCGGCGACCTTCCAGCCCTTCGGCACGTACGGCACGTCGATCAGCGCGCGCTGCACGACGATCGTGCGCACCTTGATCAGGTCGGCGAGCACGCCCTCGGGGGTCGAGGTCCACAGGTTGGAGAAGGTGTCGCCGGGGCAGTCGCGCACCTTGGCGCCGCCGTAGTCGTTGAGGCACAAGGCTTTGTGGAACGGCTTGAAGCCCATGCCGGAGTACGAGGTCGTGGTGTCCACGCCCGCGACGCGGTAGACGTTGCCGAACAACAGGTCGCGCCACACGGCGGTGTCGGGCTCCAGGAACTGGCCCTTGCCCTTGTAGATCACGGGATCGCGGTCGGCGACCTGGACCATGGTGCCGGGGTAGCGCGCGGCGAAGGTCTTCAGCTCCGCGACGGAACTGGGGAAGCCGTAGGGCGCCACGTCGCGGTTGATCGGGAACCACACGATCTGGAGCAGCAGCGCCGCCGCCGTACCGACGTGCAGCACCGCGACGAGCGGACGGCTGCCGCCGCGCCGGAACAGGATCACCGCGAGCGCGACGAGCACGCCGAGCAGCAGCACCGCGACGACGTGCCACACCGCGATCTTCGGCCAGGACGAGAACGACAGGTACGCGGTGACCGCGAGCCCACCGACGGTGATCCACGCGCGACGGCGGACGTGGTCGCGGCGCAGCCCGGCGGAGAGCAGCACGGCGAAGAGCACCATCACCGCGAGGTAGAAGTACTCCACCAGGCGCAGCGGCCACCGGAACATCCAGAAGTTCGACGGGCCGAGCGTGGCGACCAGGTACACGCCGCCGATCACAAGCACGCCGAGCAGCTGCCGCCAGCGCCGGCGCAGCACCGACCAGTCGATCCACGCCAGCAGCGGCACCACGAACCACGCCAGGTACATGGCGGGGAAGGTCATCCGCACGGAGATCGTGGAGAACGAGTGGATGCCCGGCACGTAGCTCGGCAGGCTCGAACTGAGGTAGTCCTGCAACGACGGCACGAGCTGCGCGTTGTTGAACAGCTCCTTGCTGTTGCGCCAGCTGACGCCGGAGTTGCCCAGCAGCGGCAGGAACACCAGCAGCGCAACGCCGCCGACCGTGGCGCCGAGCGCGAACAGGCGCACGATCGCCTTGCGCGCGCGGAACTCGATCATCAGCACGAGCAGCACGAGCCCGACGCCGAGCAGGCCGTAGGGGTTGCCGACGGTCACGCACAACGCGCCGAACAGGAACGGCCAGATGGTGCCGATGCGACCGCGCGCGAGCTTGCGGGCAGCCCACCAGAAGTGCGGCACCCACGCGAAGGCCATCAGCCCGGCGATCCAGATGCTGGCTTCGAAGTACAGCGTGAAGCCGGAGAACGGCAGTGCGACCGCGACGGCCGAGGCGGCCCAGCGCGAAGCCCCGTACTCGCGGGCGAGGAAGTAGACGCCGAGCGCGAGGACGACCATGAACTCGGCCTTGACCACGGCACCGGCGCTGGCCAGGTCGTCGAAGTTCGCGACGAGCAGGTAGTTGAGCAGGTTGACCGGGTTCCACACGCCGAACATGGCCTCGGCGGTGAGGTTCCCGCCGATCCACGCCTCGGTGTCCAGCAGCAGCGGGAAGTCACCGGACATCAGCCGCTGGCCGAGCCGGTACCACATCGGCAGGAACTGGGCCGCGCTGTCGTCCCAGTAGTAGAAGACGCGGTTGACCAGCACCGGGATCTGCGACAGCACGGCGACGAGCACCGCGACGCCGACCGGAACTCCGAAGCGCAGCAGGGGCTTGTCGCTCTTACCGTCCACAGTGGACTCAACGGGTCCGGTGGACGCAGGGGTGGCGGTCGTCACCGCGGGTTCTCCTGTGGGGCGGCGGCGAGCGCGCTCGCGGCGGCTGGACGATCGGTGAGCACGAACTTCGCGACCAGGTAGGTGATCGGGATGGACACGGCCATCGTGATCAGCGGCGCGTGGTCCTCGTTCATGCGGACGACGTCGACGAGCAGGTAGAGGCCGACGGTCTGCACGAGGAAGCTCGTGGCGTTGGACAACGGGAAGAGCAGGAACTTCCGCCAGGTCGGCCGCACCTTGAAGGTGAAGTAGCAGCTGAGGAAGTACGAGCCGACCATGGCGATCAGGAACGCCGAGATGTGCGCGACCTGGTAGTGCGCGACCTGGCCGATCAGCAGGTAGAGGCCGTAGTAGACGCCGGTGTTGATCGCGCCGACGACCGCGAACCGGACGACCCGATCGTATTTGCCGAAGTTCACTTCGCCGTCGATTCCGGGTGGCCGTGCACCTGCACGTGCTGGAGGAACTCCGCGTGCTCCATCGCCTCGGTGCCGAGCGCGACGGTGACCGGGGTGTCCCCGCTGGACTCCTTGACCAGGAAGTGCGGGCGCCGCTTGCTCTCGTAGTAGATGCGGCCCAGGTACTCGCCCATCACGCCGAGGAACAGCAGTTGCAGTCCGCCGAAGGCGATCACGCCGACCATCACGGTCGCGTAGCCGGGGGTGTCCACCCCGCCGATGATCGAGTCGAGGATGACGTACACCGCGTAGATGAACGCCAGCCCCGTGGTGAGCAGGCCCAGGTAGATGGCCATCCGGAGCGGTTTGCTGTTGAACGACACGACGCCGTCGATGCCGTAGTTGAGCAGCTTGCCGAAGGTCCACTTGGTCTCGCCGTGCTGGCGCTGGACGTTCTCGTAGGGCACGACCGCGGTGTCGAAGCCGATCCAGGAGAACAGGCCCTTGGAGAAGCGGTTGTACTCGCCGAGGGACAGCAGCGCCTTGACCGCGCGCTTGGACAGCACGCGGAAGTCGCCGACGCCGTCCTTCAGCTCGACGTCCACCAGCTTGTTGATCACGCGGTAGTACAGCCGCGAGACCAGCGTGCGGACGGGCTTGTCGCCCTTGCGGGTGCGCCGCGCCACGACCTGGTCGTAGCCGTGGCCGAGCAGCTCGACCATCTTCGCCAGCAGCTCCGGCGGGTGCTGGAGGTCGGCGTCCATCAGCGCGACGGCGTCGCCGGTCGCCTGGGACAGCCCGGCCAGCATCGCGGCTTCCTTGCCGAAGTTCCTGCTGAGCGCGATGAACCGGAACCTGGTGTCCTCGGCGCAGATGCGACGCAGCTCGTCGAGGGTTCCGTCGGAGCTGCCGTCGTCGACGAGCAGGACCTCGAACTCCTCCGCCGCCACCGCCAGCACAGTGCTGAGGGCGTCGTGGAGATGCTGAAGACCGCGCTCCTCGTTGAAACACGGCACGACTACGGACAGACGCACGGCCACTCCCCCAAACGGCCCACCGGGCCGCTCCGCCAAGCTATCACGCTCGGTACGACGCTTCAGCTGAGCTTCAGGTTGCCTTGCTATAGGCCCCGAGTTCTCCTCGCTTCGCCCTTGGCTAACGTCGCCACCATGCGTCGCAGTGGAGTATCGGTTGTTCTGGTGGCGGTGCTCGCGGCGGCCTTGTTCTCCTGCACGGAGCCCGTCGCGGTCCCACCTGCGACGAACCCCGGCTCAGCTCCGGAGGTCCGCCACCTGCAGGTGGTCGCGCACCAGGACGACGACATCCTGTTCATGAACCCTGACGTCAGTACCGCGATAAAGGTTGGCCAGCCCGTCGCGACGGTTTATCTGACGGCGGGTGAGGCCAACGTCGCGGACACCTCCGGCTACGCCGCGAAGCGTCAGGCGGGAACGCGCGCGGCTTATGCGCGAATGGCTCGCGTTCGTGATGAGTGGAATGCGGAACCGCTTGTTCTTGATCATGATCACCGCGTCGAGCTTTACACCCTGAAAGCCCGCCCCTCCGTGCAGTTGGTGTTCGTGAACCTGCCGGAGAACGCCGACACGAAGGCGCTCGGCGGCCCGCGCGCGCTCGTGCGGCTGTGGCAGGACCGCGCGAACGCTGTGCACGTGCGCGCGCTCAAGCCGACCGGTGGGATCGAGGGCGTCAACTGCCTCTACGACCGCCAGTCGGTGATCGACACGCTCGTCGGGCTCTACGCGCACTTCCGGCCGACCGTGCTCCGGTCGCAGGACACCGCGCCCGACCGCCGCTACACCGGGAACTGGGTGCCCTTCCACGACCACCCCGACCACGTGATGGCCGCGCTGTTCGCCAGGGAGGCCGCCGACCTCTACCAGCGCTCGGCCACGGCTCCGCGCTTCGTGTCAGTGGGCTACCGCGACTACAACGTGGACGAGGCGCCGATCAACATCACGCCCGAGGAGCAGCGCGAGAAGCTGGACACCTTCTCCGCCTACGTCCCGCACGACGACCAGGTCAGCATGGGCGGCCCCTACGACGCGTGGGCGCGGCGCACGTACTACCGCTGGCCGCGCGGAGTGAACTGGGTGGACGCCGACAAGGCCGGGCGCCTGCGCGCGTTCGCCGTGCTCGGCGGGCGGCTCGTGCGGTGGGAGGAGACCGACAGCGAGTGGACCGGTCCGGTCCCCGCAGCCGACCCCGGAGGGCCGCTCGCTCCCACGATTTCCGTTGCGGGACAACAGGTTTTCGCGCGACGCCTGGACACCAACGACATCGTCGCGCTGTCCGGGACGAGCTGGGCGAACCTCGGCAACCCCAACAGCGGCGGAGCGCGGCAGCTCGACGGCGGCGCACCTGTCGCGGTCGCGGTCAACGGCCAGCTGTCGGTGTTCGTCCGCAACGGCGGGGGCGGCGTGAGCATGCGGACCTCGCTGGACGGCCGGACCTGGCCGGCCGGGTGGGCCGACCTCGGCGGCTCCGACGTGCAGGACGGCATCGCGGTCGCTGCGGTCCGCGACGGGTGGGACCTGTTCGCGCCGACGCGGCAGGGCGTACTGCACTGGTCGCGCAAGGACTTCCGTGGAGCCGCTCGCCCGGACCCCGACTTCCGTGCTCCGGCACCGAGCGGACCGCTCACCGCGATCGGCGGCGACAAGCTCGCGCTGGCCTACCGCGTCGCGGACTCGGCGAACGTGGCGGTCGTGCGCGTCGGCAGCGCCCCTCAGCTGTTGCCCGCGCCCGGTGGCCTCGGCGCTCCGGGCTTGGCGTGGGCCGGTGACCGCCTCGCCGTCTTCGTGCGCGACCGCAACGCCGGGGTCTCCGTGTCGACGGGTGGCGCGTGGACCTCGGTGCCCGGCCAGGTCGTGGAAAGCCCGGCGACCACGGTGCGGGACAACAAGATCACGCTGTTCGCGCTCGGCCTCGACGGACGCCTGCTGACCAGCTCGCAGACCGCTCCCGGTGGCACCTTCCGCCCCTGGGTCCCCCTCGGCGGCTAGGCCGCGACGGGGCAGCACGGAGGTTCACCAGTCTTCAAGTACCACGAACCCCAGCGCAGGACGTCGCTGACGACGGCAAACCCCGGGTGGGGTTTGTGGCGGTTGGCGACCTCTGAAGCGGGGGTTTGCGGGTCTTGAAGACACCCGAACCCGGCGGCCTCAGGAGTCGAGGCGTTCGACGATCTTCGCGGCGAGCGCGTCGACGACCGTGCACGGGTCGACGTCCGGGAAGCGGCCGTTGATCAGTGAGACCCCGCCGACCTGGCCGTAGTCCAGGGTGAAGCGGGTGACGCAGCCCTTCACGCCCTTCTCGTCGACGTCGGCGGTCTGCACGCCGCGCCGGTTGCCGTACATGACGGGCTTGTCGCCGGGGTTCTTCGGGTCCACCCGGATCTTGGTGATCGAGCCCCAGATGACCAGGGTCATGAACGCCTTGAACGGCACGAGCTCGTTGTTGTCGAACGCGCACCCGTCGGAGTAGACCTCGTTGGGCTCCTGCGGGTTCGGTGGGCGGTGCCTGGGCGTGACGTCCTCGACGGTGCGGACGTCCAGCGGGAAGTCCTTCCAGCTGATGATCTTGCACGGGTCGAACGGCGCGGAGCCCGGCAGCCGGGACGTGGTGGTGGGCGGTGGTGTCGGCCCGGCCAGCGCCTCACCGCGCACCGGCTGGGCGCAACCGGCGGCGACGGTCGCGACGACGAGCAGGGCAGCGGTCAGGTGGGTACGCCTCACCAGGAGAGTGTCCATCACCCCCGGCGGGCGAGGTCAAGCAACCGGCCCAGCTCGTTATCGGCCAGCGCCGCCCGCGCGCGCCCCCACTTCGACGCGGCCTCGCCCCAGTAGTCGAAGTCGCTGCCGGGCCTGGCGAGCAGGCCGTGGTGGATGCAGAACCACAGCGTCCAGGTGAAGTTCGACATGATCGAGAACAGCCGCGTCCGCGCGAGCAGGCCGGGCCGGAACTCCTCGCCGAAGTACGACCGCGCCAGCAGTTCGGTCAGCTCCGAAGTGAACTGGGACTCCGCCGCGATGTTGCCCAGCTCGAAGCCGGGGTCGTTCATCCCGCTCAGCTGGTAGTCGACGATGCGCACGCGGTCGCCGGTGTCGATGAAGTTCTCCGCCAGGAGATCGTTGTGGCACGGCACCTTCGGCAGCGGATTCGCCGACAGTGCCGCGCGCACGTCCTCGACGAGCGGCAGGTGATCGCGGTAGTCCTCGGGCGTGGTCAGCCCGTGCCGCTCGCACAGCCCGAGCAGCTCGGCGAGCTTGTCGAAGATGTCCATGTCGTTGACGAACGGCCGCGTCCCGGTGTGCAGCGCGCGCACAGCGGTGGCGATCTTCGGGATGCGCGCGGACTCACGCACGGCGGCGGCGCACAACGTGGTGCCGGGCAGGTACTCCAGCACCAGCGTCGGCGGTTCGTCCAGCACGTGCAGCACGGCGGGGCCGACGCCGGACTCCGCGGCGCGCACGGTGTTGGCGATCTCCTGCTCCAACGGAACGCCGAGCCCGGCGGTGGAGACGGCGGGGTCGAGCACCCGCACGATGAACTCGGTGCCGTCCACCCTGACCAGGCCGACCTGGTGACTGAGCCCGCCGGTGAGCGGCAACCGCTCGACGGACTTCCCCGCCCAGCCGGGCACAAGGTCGAGCACGTCGGAAACAGTCGCCGTCATCGCGCGTCCTCCCCCAGCCGGGAACCGTCGAGTGTCTTGCGGGTGATCGTCTGCGTCAAGGCGTTCCCCCGCGCGCGGCAGGCCGGTACGAATGGGGTGTGGCCACGGACCGAAAGCTCCCCGCCCGCGCCCGCGTCGTCGTGATCGGCGGTGGCGTCGGCGGCACGAGCATCGCCTACCACCTCGCCGAACTGGGCGAACGCGATGTCGTGCTGCTCGACCGCGCCGAGCTGACCAGCGGCTCCACCTTCCACTCCGCCGGGCTGGTCGGCCAGCTGCGCGCGGACCCGACGCTGACCAGGATGAACACCTATTCGGCTGAGCTGTACGCGAAGCTGGAGGCGGGTGCGAACCCCGTCGGCTGGGTGCCCTGCGGCGGCATCCGGCTCGCCTGCACGCCGGAGCGCTTGCAGGAGACCCGGCGGCAGATCGGCTGGGCGCGCACCTTCGACCTGCCGTTGCGCGAGATCTCCGCCGCTGAGGCCAAAGAGCTGTTCCCGCTGATGAGCACCGACGGCGTGCTCGGCGGCTCGTACCTGCCGACCGACGGCTACGTGGACCCCTCGCAGCTGACGTACTCGCTGGCCGCGGGCGCACGAGCCGGGGGCGTGCAGATCTTCACCAAGACGCGCGTGCTCGGCATCGATCTGCGCGACGGGCGGGTGCACCGCGTGCGAACCGACTCCGGCGAGATCGAGGCGGAGATCGTGGTGAACTGCGGTGGCATGTTCGCCGCCGAGATCGGGCGGATGGTGGGCGTCCGCGTGCCGATCGTGCCGATGTCGCACCAGTACCTGGTCACCGATCCGGTGCGCGAGCGCGACGGCTCGCACCTGCCGACGCTGCGCGATCCGGACAACCTCGTGTACTGGCGCGAGGAGGTCGACGGGCTGCTGATGGGCGGCTACGAGCGCGATTCCCGGCCGTGGGCGCAGAGCGGCTCAGCGTTCGAGGCGATTCCCAGTGACTTCAACGGAAAACTGCTCTCCGAGGACTGGGACCGGTTCACCGAGATCGGCGCCAACGCCGAGGCGCGCGTGCCGGTGATGGGCACGATCGGCGTCCGCCGCATGATCAACGGGCCGGAGGCGTTCACCCCGGACAACGAGTTCTGCCTGGGAGAGACCGAGGTCGGCGGGTTCTTCGTCGCGGCGGGGTTCTGCGCGCACGGCATCGCGGGCGCGGGCGGCGTCGGCAAGGTGATGGCGGAGTGGATCGTCAGCGGTGATCCCGGCCTCGACGTCTCGCACATGGACATCCGGCGCTTCGGCAAGCACTACGGCTCGCCGAGCTACACCCGCAAGCGCGTCGTGGAGAACTACGAGACCTACTACGACATCCCCTACCCGCACCGCGAGCGCTCGGCGGGACGGCCGCTGCGCGTGTCCCCCGCGTACTCGTGGCACGTCGAGCACGGCGCGAGCTTCGGCGAGAAGTCCGGCTGGGAAAGGGTGAACCACTACGAGTCCAATGTGGACGGTGGAGACGCCTCGCTCCGGCCGCACGATTGGGCGGGGCGCAACTGGTCGCCCGCGATCGGCGCCGAGCACCTCGCCACCCGCGAGCGCGCCGGACTGTTCGACGAGTCCTCGTTCTCGAAGATCTCGGTCAGCGGGCGCGGCGCCGCAGAACTGCTGAACTGGTTGTGCGCCAACGATGTCGCGCGCGAGATCGGCGCGGTGACCTACACCCAGGCGCTGAACGCGCGCGGTGGCATCGAGTGCGACTTCACGGTCACCCGCCTCGCCGAGGACGAGTTCATGATCGTCACGGGCACGGCCTTCGGCTCGCACGACATCGGCTGGCTGCGCAGGCACGCGGGCGCCGACGTCCGGATCGCCGACGTGACCGGGCAGTTCGCCTGCTTCGCGCTCTGGGGGCCGCGCGCCCGCGACATCCTCGCCCCGCTCACCCCCGCCGACCTCGGCAACGAGGCGTTCCCGTACCTGACCGCGCAGGAGACCACCGTCGGCGACGTTCCCGTGCGCGCGCTGCGCGTGACCTTCGTCGGCGAGCTCGGCTGGGAGCTGTACTGCTCGGCCGAGTACGGCGCCGCGCTCTGGCGGACGCTCTGGGCGGCGGGTGCGGAGCACGGCCTGGTCGCGGGCGGTTACCGGGCGATCGACAGCCTGCGGCTGGAGAAGGGCTACCGGCTCTGGGGCTCCGACCTCTCCCCCGAGGTTCACCCGTACGAGGCAGGGCTCGGGTTCTGCGTGAAGCTCGACAAGCCGTTCCTCGGCCGCGACGCCCTGCTCTCCGCGAGGGAGCGCGGGCTGACCAGGAAGCTCGCCTGCCTGGTGCTCGGCGACCCGCGTCACGTGGTGCTCGGCAGCGAGCCCGTTCGCGTCGACGGCAAGGTGCTGACCAGGGTCACATCGGGCGGCTACGGCTACACCGTCGGCGCGTCCATCGCCTACGCGTACCTGCCCGTTGAGCTGGCCGAACCGGGCACGCGCGCCGAGGTCGAGCTGTTCGGCACCTGGGTACCGGCCGTTGTGTCCAAGCAACCGCTGTTCGATCCCCGGGGAGAACGCGTTCGACAGTGAGCGACGGATCGGTACCTTCGGGACTCGTGAGCACCCCCAATCGAGCGACCACCGCGCACACCCTCTGTCCCGGCTGCCTGGGCATGCGGGAGCGCAGCGTCGGCCGCTGCGGCATCACCGAGGGCCGCCCGATCACCATGGACGAGATCCGCCCCTGCCGCTCCTGCGACGGCCGGGGCCGCTTCCCCGGCCTGGTGGCCCCCGTTTAGGGCCTGTCCTGTAAGTCATCGGGTTCGCCGGTCTTCAAGACCCGCAAACCCCCGCCCCAGCCGTCTCGAACGACGGCAAACCCCGCAAGGCCGCTGGGTTTGCGGCGGTTAACGATGATCAACAGAGGGGTTGGGGGGTCTTGAAGACACCCCAACCCCCCGGCGAGACCGTGACCGGAATGCGCAGCTCAACCGCTTACAGGACAGGTCCTAGGCGCGGGTGCGGGGGAGGCGGTCCCAGGTGGCGGCGTCGGCGGGGGTGTAGACCCGGATCCGCAGGTCACCGGCTCCTTCGGCGACGAGTTCCTGGTTGACGAAGGTCAGCTCGCCCGCGCGGCCGTGGTCGAAGCGCAGGTTGCTCGGGCTGGGGGCGATGACGTCGTGCCGTCCCCACAGCTCGCGGAACTCCTCGCTCAGCTCGGAGAGCCTGCGGATGTCCTCGCCCCACTCCGGGTCGTCGACGTGCCGCGCGTACTCCGCGCGCAGCCGCCCGATGAAGTAGGGCACCACCTCGTCGTAGTTGGTGATGCGTTGGCGGGCCAGTGGCTCGGTGACGCAGCACCACAGCAGGTTCTTGTGCACGCACGGCAGGCTGTGCCAGCCGCTGAACAGCTCGGTGTGCGCGTCGTTGGCCTCGATCACGTCGAAGCGCGAGTTGACCAGCACGGCGGGCACGGGGTCGAGCGAGCGCAGGACGATCAGCACGGACTCCGGGACCTCGGTGGTCGGCGCGGTGAAGCGGACCGGCGTGGCCTCGGCGAGGTCGTAGAGGTGCAGGCGCGCGGGCGCGTCGAGCAGCAGGGTGCGCGCGATGGCGTCGAGCACCTGGTAGCTGGCGTTGATCGGCCGCCCCTGCTCGAGCCACGTGTACCAGGTCAGGCCGACACCGGCGAGCAGCGCGACCTCCTCGCGGCGCAGGCCGGCGGTCCGGCGTCGCCCGCCCGGTTCCAGGCCGACGTCGGTGGGGTCGATCCGCGCTCGCCGTGCCTTGAGGAACTCGGCGAGCGCCGTGCGGCGGCGGGTGCCCGGTCGCTCCGTCGTGGTCACGGTACGAGTGTGGCACCGAGGTACGACAGAACGAAGGTGGTAGTGGGACTACCAGCATCGTTGGGCTCTCGGTAGCGCCCGGACCGGGCGCGCACGGTGGTCGTCATGACCGTTCTCGACCCGTCCCCCGCT
Organism: Allokutzneria multivorans; assembly: GCF_039537405.1. Classification (NCBI taxonomy): domain Bacteria; kingdom Bacillati; phylum Actinomycetota; class Actinomycetes; order Pseudonocardiales; family Pseudonocardiaceae; genus Allokutzneria; species Allokutzneria multivorans. The sequence continues at coordinate 750,291 of NZ_BAABAL010000005.1, forward strand.
CTCCCCGACCGCCGTAGCTGGTTACTGCTCGGCACCCTGTTGCTCGGTCAGTTCATGGCGCTGCTCGACGTCACGATCGTCAACGTCGCCCTGTCCAGCATCCGCGCGGACCTGGCCGCCTCCGGCAGCGAGTTGCAGCTCGTCGTCGCGGGCTACACGGTCAGCTACGCCACGTTGTTGATCACCGGAGCGCGGCTCGGCGCCCTGTTCGGCACGCGCAGGCTGTTCCGGACGGGAGTCCTGATCTTCACCGCGACCTCGCTGCTGTGCGGCCTCGCCCCGACGGCCGCGGCGCTGGTGGTCGCGCGGTTCGCCCAGGGCGCGGGTGCGGCGCTGATGATGCCGCAGGTCATGAGCGTCATCCAGCTGCGGTTCGCCGGGGCGGCGCGGGCGAAGGCGCTGTCCGCGTACTCGGCGGTGATCGCGACCGGCGGCGTCGCGGGCATGCTCGTCGGTGGGGCGCTGATCGACGCCGACCTGTTCGGGCTGGGCTGGCGGCCGGTCTTCCTGATCAACGTGCCGATCGGCATCGCGGTGTTCGCCCTGGTCAAGCGGGTGGCTCCAGCTGACACCCCTTCCGGCGCGCGCAGGCTGGACCTGGTCGGGCTCGCGCTGTCCTTGCCGGGAGTGCTGCTCGTCGTGACACCGCTGGTGCTCGGGCACGAGCAGGGCTGGCCCGGGTGGGCGTTCCCGGCGATGGCGGTCGGCGTGCTGCTGCTGGTGATCTTCGTCCGTGTGCAGCGCCGGGTGCCGCACCCGCTGCTCAACCTCGATGTGCTCCGCGTTCCCGGAGTGCGCTCCGGCCTCGTGACGCTCGCACTGGCGACGATGGCCTACGGCGCGTTCCTGTTCAGCACGGCGCTGCACCTCCAGGTCGGCCTCGGCGACAGCCCCTCGCGCGCCGCGCTGATCTTCACGGCGTTCGGGCTGCCGTTCGGCCTCGCCAGCTTCTACTGGCAGCGGCTGCCCCAGCGGTGGCACCGCTGGCTGACCCCGGTGGGCCTGGCGGTCGCCACGCTCTCCTGCCTCGCCGTCGCGGTGGGCTTCGGTTCCGGCGGCCACGGCGGCCTGACCACGCTCATCGCGTTCGCTGTCTGGGGCGCGACGATCGGCGCCGGGTTCAGCCCGCTGCTGAGCAACTCGCTGCGCAACGTGCCCCCGGCCGAGGCCGCCGACGCCAGCGGACTGCTGACCACGACCTTGCAGCTCAGCCAGGTCGTCGGCGTCGCCGCGTTCGGAACCGTGTTCCTGGGACTCGCGCCCAGCTCCCACGCCATCTCGGTGACGCTCGCGCTGCTCTCCGGACTGCTCGTCCTCGGCTCCGTCAGCGGCCTGGCGCTGTCCAGGGCCGTGCGCTAGTCAGCGGGTACGTGGTCGGCGACGTGCCGGGCGATCTCCAGCGCGCTGGTCGCGGCGGGGGACGGCGCGTTGAGCACGTGCACCTGGCGCGGCGCGGTCTCGATCAGGAAGTCGTCGACGAGGCTGCCGTCGGGGTTGACCGCCTGCGCGCGCACGCCGGACTCCGCGGGCACCAGGTCGTCGGCGGTGATCGCCGGGACCAGGCGCGCGAGGCTCGCGGCGAAGCGCTTGCGGGAGACCGAGCGCGCCACCTCGTCGAAGCCGGTGCGCACGTGCTTGCGGGCCATCCGCCAGAACCCGGGGAAGGCGAGCGTTCCGGCGAGGTCGCGGGGCGTCACGTCGCGGCGGCGGTAGCCCTCGCGGCGCAGCGCGAGCACGGCGTTGGGGCCCGCGTGCACCGAACCGTCGAGCATGCGGGTCAGGTGCACGCCGAGGAACGGGAAGGCGGGGTCGGGGACCGGGTAGATCAGCCCGCGCACCAGATCGCGGCGGTCGGCGCGCAGTTCGTAGTACTCGCCGCGGAAGGGCACGATCCGAGCGGAGGGGCGCAATCCGGCCATCCGCGCGACGCGGTCGCTGTGCAGTCCCGCGCAGTTGACCAGGTAGTCGGCCTTGATGTCGCCGTCCGTGGTCTCCAGCACCACACCGTCCACAGTGGACGAGATCCCGCGAACCGTTGTGCCGGTGCGCAGATCGGCGTCGCGGGCGCGCACGCGCTTGACCAGCGCCGAGCACACCTCGCGGTAGTCGATCACGCCGGTGCTCTTCACGTGCAGCGCGGCGACGCAGAACGCCTCGGGCTCGATCTGCATCGCGTCGGCGGCGTCGAGGAAGTCGGCGGGCACGCCGTTGGCGGTGGCGCGCTCCTCCAGCACCCGCAGGCGGGGCAGCTCCGACGGCGAGGTCGCCACGACGAGCTTGCCGCAGACGTCGACCTCGATCCCGTTGCGGCGCGCGAACTCCACCATCGACGCGTTGCCCGCGACGCACATCTTCGCCTTGTGGCTACCGGGCTTGTAGTAGAGCCCCGCGTGGATGACGCCGCTGTTGCGCCCGGTCTGGTGGGTGGCCCAGTCGGACTCCTTCTCCAGCACCGTGACCGTGTGACCGCGAACCGTCGCCAGTTCGTGCGCAACAGCAAGGCCGACGATGCCCCCACCGACTACCGCGACGTGCACGTGCGGCTCAGACCTTGGTTGTCGCGGGGCGACGCGCGGCCTTGCGGTGCCTGCGCCGCACGCTGACCAGGCCGACGCCCATGTACCAGACGTCGGCGAGCTTGATCCGGGTCCCGTGCTCGCCGTGCGATGCGCGCAGGCTCACCGGCACCTCGACCGTGCGCACGCCCTGCCGCTCGGCGATGTAGATCAGCTCGGTGGTGAGCAGGAAACCCTTCTCCTCCAGCCGAACCGCGACCTCGCGGGCCCAGTCGCCGTTGAGCACGAAGGTGCCCTGCGGGTCGCGGGTGCGCATGCCGAGCACCAGGGTGCGCAGCACGAGGAAGCCGTTGGTGGCCACCCAGCGGACGAGGCCGCGACCGACCTGGGACTGCGGGTGCGCCTTGGAACCGACCACGACGGGGAAGCGGTTCAGGTCGACCTTGATGCCCGCGTCGTACTCGTCGAAGCCGAAGGGCAGGTCGTCGGCGGTGGTCACGACGACCTCGCCGCGCGAGGAGAGCAGGCCGAGCTTCAGCGCGTTGCCGAGCCCCTTCTCACTGCTGAGCGAGCGGAACTCGACACCGGGGACCGCCCAGTTCGCCGCGATGCGCGCGAGGACCTCGGGGGTCTCGTCGGTGGAACCGTTCTCCACCACCAGGATCTCGGCGTTACCACCGCTGAATCTCTCACCGAGCTCCCGCACGGTCGCTTCGATGATGGCCGCGCAGTTGTGCGCGGGCACCACGTAGCTGAGTGAGATGGTGGTCCCTGAAGTCGGCACTGGAGCTCCCTGGCACGATATGGCCGCCGGAGGACGTGAAAGTCCGGCTACGGCGGCCCAGACCTTACACGCAGCCGCGGTGGGCCCTTCCGCAGCTGACCCGCGACGGGCCCTGTGCCAGAACGACCAGGTTGCGCGCGGCGCAGCCCCAGGAAGGACCCCCGTGACGGCGACGGAGACCCGCGGTGACGCGGCCGCCCCTCCCCCAGCGCAGGCGCACCGCCACCAGCAGGCGGAGCGGCTGAGCAGCCTGCGCACCCCGCTGGTGGTGTCCGTGGTTGTCGGCCTGCTCGCGCTGTTCCCGCTGATCAAGAACCCGATCTTCTACTTCTGGGACGACTCGGCCGCGGCCTTCCTGCCGTACTGGCACGAGATCGGCAAGCAGCTGCTCTCCGGCGACTGGCCGGTGCTGCGCCCGGACATGTGGATGGGCGGCAACCTCGCCGGTGAGGCGCAGATCAGCCTGTGGAACCCGGTCTCGCTGCTGAACTACGCGCTGGTCGCGACGCTGCCCGACCTGGCGCTCGCGGCCACCGTCGTCAAGGTCGAGTTCCTGATCGTGCTCGCGCTCGGCGTCTACTTCCTGGCCCGCGAGTACGGCGCGAAGGAGTTCGCGGCGGCGATCGTGGCGATCTCCCTGCCCGTTTCGGGCTACACGCTCTACGTCGACGCTTCGGCCTGGGTCGCAGGGTTGATCGGATTCGCTTACCTGACGCACTTCTGGTGGTCGCTGCGCCGGTTCTCCCGAGGGCTGCTCAACCCGATCGTGCCGTTCGCCTTCGGCGCGCTGGCGATGACCACCGGCAACCCCTACGGCGCGCTCGGCGTGATCATCGTGCTGCTGGTGATCGGCGTGGAACGCTTGCTGATCAAGGACATCAAGCGGTTCTGGCAGATCGTCATGCTGGGCGGTTCGGTCGGAATGACCGGTTTGGTGGCGTTCCTGCCGCTGCTGACCGGTGCCGCCGTCACCTGGCGCAAGCCCGCCGGCATCTCCAACAGCGGCTTCATGGTCCCGGGGATCGGCGACCTGGCCACGATGTCCTCGCCGACCTACCAGCCGCGCGTGGAGATGTTCGACCCCACGTTCACCACGTTCCCGATGACCTACCTCGCGTGGTTCATCCTGCCGCTCGCGCCGTGGCTGTCCTGGCGCGCGATGCGGGCGGGGCTGCGCACGCGCTTCGGACTGTTCCTGTTCGGCACGATCTACCTGTTGATGGCGATCGCGCCGTCCGACCTGTGGCTGTTCCGCTGGCCCGCGCGGCTGACGCAGTACGTGTTCCTGCCGGTGCTCGTGCTGGTGGCCATCGCGCTGTCGGTGGGCTTGCGCACGAGCCAGTGGCGGCGCAGGGCGCTCGGCTCGGCCGCGATCATCTTCGTCGGCACCTACCAGGCGTGGGCGAACACCCCGCAGAACATCGAGTGGCACGCGCCCGCCTTCGTGCTGGTCTCGGCGGGCACGGCGGCGGCGGTGTGGGTGGTGATGAAGAACCGCGCGAAGCTGCTGCCCCCCGTGCTCGTCGCCGGGACCGCGCTGGTGCTGCTGTTGCAGGTGCTGGTGATGCCGCAGAACGGCAACTTCACGCCGTGGTACTTCCCGACCAACGTGGCCGAGCTGAAGGAGCGCTTCGCCGACCGCTACACCGGGAACACCTTGCAGATCGCGGAGATCGGCCCCGCCATCGGGCGGCACGGCTACAGCCCGGACGGCGCGTGGCGCGACCTGCTGTTCGGCAACATGTACCACGTGGCCGGGGTGAAGGCGCAGAACAGCTACACCGGTATCGGCTTCACCTCCTTCGCCGACGAGCTCGACATGGAGTACCACGGCGGCACGCAACCCGAGGCCTACCAACGGTTGTGGCAGAAGGAGCAGGCCAACGGCGGCAAGACGCTCGCCGACCTGATGCGCCTGGAGACCGTCGTGGTCCTCAACGACTACGTCCCGGACTTCAACCCGGCGAAGCCGCCTGCAGGCTGGTCGGTCCAGCAGACCACGCACATCGTGAACGTGTTGCACCGCAACGGAAAGATCGAGTGGCCGGACGGGCGGCTGTCCTACGCCGCGCCCGGCGTGCGGGTCAGCGAGGACCGCTCGACCGGGTTCACCGGCGAGACCGTGAAGTACTCCGGCGGCGGCAAGGTGACCTTCGCGATGCTGGCCTGGCCGGGGTGGAAGGCCACCGTCGACGGCAAGCCGGTCGAGGTGAAGCAGGGACCCGCCGGCCTGGTCCAGCTGGAGCTGCCGCAGGCCGCCAACGGCACCGTGGTGCTGAGCTACTTCCCGCCGGGCTGGGGCCTCGGCATCCCGCTGCTGGGCGTCGGACTGCTCCTCGGCGCCGGGTTCAGCGTGCTGTACGCCGTGCGCAAGCGCCGCGACCGCGCGAGCGCCTGACCCCCGCTGCGCTGGCCCGGTCCGTCAGGCGACGGGCTGGGCCAGGTGGCGGGCGACGAGCTCTTCGAGGCCGAGCTGGTGGCGGCGCACGAGGTCCGCGGTGTCACCGGCCAAGCGCAGTTCGCCACCGTCGAGCACGACGAGGTAGTCGCAGAGCTGCTCCAGGTCGGCGACCGAGCGCGCGGACACCACGACGGTGCACCCGGTCTCGGCCTGTGCCGCCAGTAGCGCGGAGAAGGTTTCCTTGCGCGCCAACGGATCCAAGCCCGTCACCGGCACATCGAGGATGAGCAGCTCCGGCGTGGTGGCCAGCGCGACGGTGAGCGCGAGCTGGGCGCGCTGACCGCAGGAGAGCTCGCCGACCTTGGAGTCGACGGAGATCCCGTGCTCGCGCAGCCGGTCCTCGGCGATGCTCTGCGTCCACCGCACGTTGAACAGCCGCGCGGCGGTGAGCAGGTCCGCCACCTTGAAGTTGCGGCAGAGCGCGTCCTCTTCGGCGATGTGGGCGACCCGCTCCAGCACGCTGGTGGGTCCGACCCGCTCGCCGAGCAGCTCCAGTTCGCCCTCGGTGGGGTGCAGCAGGCCGACCATCATGTTCATCAGGGTGGACTTGCCAGCGCCCTCGGGGCCGACGACGCCGACCACCCGCCCGGCCGGAACCCGCAGGGTGCAGTCCCGAAGAGCCCACTTGTTGCCGTACCGCCTGCCGAGGTTCCTCGTGGCGATCGCTGTCTCGGTCATCGCGGGTATGCCTTCCGCGCCGGAGTCCGATTACTACGTGCGGTCACACAGCGTAGAACTGCACCCATTCGGCGTATAGACCGGGGTCAGGTTCTCAAATATCGGAGGGCCTGCCTGGGCGCGCTCCGGGCACGTACGGCAACAGGGCCCGCGTGTACCTGGTGATGCGGTCGGAGCCTTCCTGCCAGGTCGTGCCCTTGGGGAAGGTGGAGAACACCACCACGATGCTGCGGTCGTCCTTGCCGACCGTGCCGGTGGTGTGCAGCAGCGGACTGCTGAGGTCGACCACGTCCTCCTTGGCGGCGGGCACCGGCGGACCGGCCGGCGTCCGCGCGGCGCCGAGCGAGCAGTCCTGACCGGGCGGCGGGGTGGCGCCCCACGCGGACCAACCCTGCTTCGCGCTCCACGGCTTGCCGAATGCGCGCGGGATTCCAAAGGACTGGTTCCAGGCGTCCTCGCCGCACTTCTCCCACGTGTGGATGTTGGTCATGATGAAGTCGCGGTACTTCGCGGGCGCGTCGTCGAGAATGTGCCGGTAGACGCGCACGACATCGTGCGGGGTGAGCGAGGTGTAGCCCCACATCCCGGGCTTCTCCGGCGGATTCGTGCCCTTCAGGCCGATTCGCTCCACCATGCGCTTGACGATGTCGGTGTAGCCGCCGCGCACCCAGAACACGCTCGCCGCGTAGTCCCAGCTCCCGCGCAGCATCGCGCGCAGGTAGAGGATGTCGTTGCGCGCCTCGTCGGTCTTCGCCTTCTCCAGCACCAGCTCGGGATCGCGCTGGTACATGTGGTCGAGCGCGATGAGCAGCTTGACCACCGACGCGGCGCGGAACGGTTTGTCCGCGTCCCGCTCGACCGTGAACCGGTCGCGCTGGCGGTCGTAGACGGCGACCGCCGCGGTCATGTCCGGCTTGGCGGATTCGAGCGGTTCGGCGAGGGCCGAGGGCGAGAAACCGGCGACGAGGGCGGCGGTGACAAGGAGGACAGGGAGGACAACGGGGCGGCGCACGCCGAGAAGATAGTGCAATCAGCACAAAAAGGCTGAACGTGAGCGATTTTTCCTTCGAATCTCGCCGAAGTGCGAATTCACGGACAACCGGAACGCCTCTTCGAAGCTGTAAGGAGCATGGTTGTCTCCTTGGCCGCGCGGGCACGGTCCGCGGCACTGCCCGCCTCTTGGCGGCGGCCCGCCGCGCACGCCGCCTGGGTGCTGCTGCTCAGCGGCTGGGCGGTCGCGCGGATCGGCCGGTTCGGGTTCCACCCGACCGACCAGGGCTTCACGCTGGCGCTGAGCTGGCGGCTGCTGCACGGCGAGGTCCCGCACCGCGACGCCGTCTCGGCCCGGCCGCTGGCGTCGGCGCTGCTGCACACGCTGGACTTCGCGGTGCCCGGCCCGCTGTTCCTGACCTCCGCGATGATCGCGATGGTGCAGCTGGTGGTGGCCACGATCGCGCTGGCGACGCTGGTCACCGGGCGCTCCGTGCTCAGCTGGGGGCCGTTGGGCACCGGTCTGGTCGCGGCGGCGGCGCTGGTCAACCTGCACACGTTCCCGCTGATGGCCTGGCACACCATCGACGGCATCTTCCTCGTCGCCTGCGGCTGGTGGGCGCTGCGCGCGGGGTTGCGCTCGGGCGCGGCGCTGCCGAGGTACGGCGGGCTGTTCCTGGTCGGGATGGCCGCGTTCACCAAGCAGAGCTTCGTGTTCGCCGCCGCCCTCACGCTGACCTACCTGCTCGCACGGCACTCACTGTCCTTTTTGGACTTCCTGTGGACGAGCGCGTTCCCGTTGGCCTATATGGGTTTCGTCTCGCTCGCGGGCGGCTTCACGGCGATGGTCGAGCAGCTCGGCGGAGCGTCGGGCGCGTGGCCCCGGCGCGCGTTCACCGTCTGGGAGTCACCGGAGGCGGCGACGACGATGCTCTGGCTCGCCGCCTGCACTGCGGCACTGGTCCTGTTGCGGCGCAAAGAAATCGCCACGTTCCCGGCCGTGTTCGCCGCGGCGCTCGCGCTGCTCGTCGTCCTGCAGGGCGACATGCTCCGCGCGGGCGACTGGGGCATGGTGCTGCTGTGGGCGCTGGTCTTCGCCGTGGTGGCGCGCTGGGCGCTCGACGAGCGGGCGCCGCACGGAGCGGTGGCCGTGCTGGCGCTGGCGGCGATGTCCGCGCTCTCCTGGGGCTACGACTCGCCGACGCTGCTCGGCGGCTCGCTCGTGCTGAGCGTGCTGTGGTCGCTCACGCCCGAGCTGCCCAGGTGCTCACTGCGACCGGTGGCCGGGCTCGCGGTCGCGGCCGTTGTCCTGCTGGGCACGTCCAAGCTGGTCGCAGACGCCCACGACGCCTCGCCCTACCGCGACCAGCCGCAGCAGGAGCTGACCGCGAGCCTCGGCCTGATCGCCCCCGCGCTGAACGGGCTGCGCACCACGCCGTCGACGTACCGCTACGTCGCGCAGATCGCGGAGTGCGTGCGCGCCCACCCCGCCGGACGCGTCGCGGTGTTGCCGGACAACGCCTTCGCCTACCCGGCGCTCGGGTTGCGCAACCCGTTCCCACTGGACTGGCCACTGCCGCTGGAGCTCGTCGGCGACGCCAGGGAGCGCATGCTCGCCACGGTGCCGAAGCTGAACGCCCAGGGCGACTACCTCGTGCTGTTCCAGGAGACCGGCTACACCGACCTGGAGGCGAGGATCAGCGCCGGGCTGAACGGGCAGCGCATCACCTGCGGTCAGTTCACCGGAGTGTGGGCTCCTCAGCCCCTGGCGACGCAGTAGGCGTCGGCAGCGATGGGCTTCGCGAGGTGGGTCACAGTTCCGGTCGGTGCGTAGGATTCAACGAACTTGTGGTTTCCGAGGCCCTCGTAGAACTTCAGCTGGTGCTTCTTGGAGACCCAGACGTCGACGACCTTCGCGGTGTTGCCGAACTCGTTCACCTCGCAGGCAGCGGCCTCCTTGACCGCGCACTTCCAGCCGCGCATGTGCTTGCCTTTCTCGGTCCACTCCATGTTGAACGCGGCCTGCGGGTCCTTCACCAGCGCCGCGAACTGCGCGCACGCGGCGGGCATGCCCGCGGGTGCCGCGGCGGCGGTCCCGACGAGGCCTGCGGACAGGGCGGCGGCCGCGACAACGGGAACGAGAATTAAGCTGCGCATTTTTCCTCACAGGAACCAGTTCCAACGGGGACCCTGTCGACATTACTCACGCAAGCGATCTTGGCAATTGTCAAGAAAACGTCAATAGAATCGTTCGCAGCGAATTCGAGAATCACTCACAAAAACGAACGCGGCGGTGAGAACGAGTCTCACCGCCGCGTTCGCGCTGGTCGGACTAGACGGCGGCGACCGCCGTCGCCGACACGGTCGCCTCGTGCACGGCGCGGTGCGCGGGCAGGATCGCCTTGCGCTCCGCGTCGACCCCGGCGCCGGTGTCGAGCAGGTTGAGGAAGTGGTCCAGCTGCGCGGCGAGCGGCTCCGCGCTGTGCTGGATCGAGGGGATCTCGATGACCGTCTGCTGGCGGTAGCCGACGCCGTCGGAGGCGGGCGAGTCGGCGACGTGCCGGTAGATGGTGATGCCCTTGCGCAGCAGGTCGATCTCGATCAGCCGGTGCAGCTCCATCACCGAGATCTCGCGGATCTTGCGCTGGCTGATCCGGCTGGCCGAGATGGTGGCAAGCGCGCCGTTGGCGAAGGACATCGTGGCGTCGGCGCTGTCCTCGGACCGGTTGGACTTGGACTGGCCGTGGAAGTAGCCGAAGGAGCCCTTCACCGAGTCCGGCTCCTGGCCGGTGAACCCGATCGCCAGGTCGACGTCGTGGATCAGCAGGTCGGTGGCGACACCGGTCTTGATCCGCGAGACGAACGGCGAGTGCCTGGTGGCGTTGACCTGCACGACCTCACCGATGAACTGCTTGGCGGTGAGCACGGCCGGGTTGAACCGCTCCAGGAACCCGCACAGCAGCGGCAGACCGCGCTGCTCGGACTCCGCGACCAGTTCCGCCGACTGCTCGTAGGTGGCCGCGAGCGGCTTCTCCACCAGCAACGGCTTGCCCAGCTCCAGCACCCGCTTGGCGAGCGCGTAGTGCGCCTCGGTCGCCGCCGCGATCACCACGGCGTCCACAGTGGACAGATCGTCGAAGTCCGGGGCCCACGCGACGCCGTGCTTGTCGGCGAGCACGCGGCCGGACTCCTGGCGCGGCTCGATCAGCTGCACGAGGTCGGCGCGGGCGGACTGGGCGAGCACGCGGGCGTGCAGCGAGCCCATCTGGCCGCCGCCGATGAGGGCGATCCTGGGGTTGCTCATGCTCCGAGCACCTCCCGCACCGTGCCGACGACCTTGTCGACGTCGGCTTCGGAGAGCTTGGGGTGCACCGGCAGCGACAGCGCCTGCTGGGCGACGCGCTCGGTCACCGGCACGTCGGAGGCGATCACGCCGGGGTGGTCGCGGTAGCAGTCGTAGTCGAAGACGACCTTCGGGTAGTAGATGCCGTTGCCGACACCCTTCTCCGTCAGCTTCGCGGACAGCTCGTCGCGGTCGACGGCCGCGTCCGGGCCGACCAGCACGGTGTACTGGTGCCAGACGTGGGTGCGGTCGGCCAGCACCTGGGGCAGCCGCAGGCCGGGCACGTCGGCGAGGCCCTTGGACAGCGCCTCGGCGTTGCGCTGGCGCTGCTCGGTGACCGAGGCCAGCTTCTCCAGCTGCGGGATGCCCACGGCCGCGTGCAGGTCGGTCAGCCGGTAGTTGTGACCGGCGACCTCGTACTGGTAGCGGGCGCGCATCCCCTGGTTGCGCAGCACGCGCAGCCGGTCGGCGAGCACGTCGTCGTCGGTCGTGATCACGCCGCCCTCGGCGGTGGTGATGTTCTTCGTCGCGTAGAGCGAGAAGCAGCCGAGCCCGTAGCTGCCCGCCCTGTTCCCGGCGAAGCTCGCGCCAACGGCCTGCGCGGCGTCCTCGACCAGCGCGAGGCCGTTGCTCTCGGCCAGCGGGGCGAGGCGGCTCATGTCGGCCATCTGCCCGTACAGGTGCACCGGCATCAGGACCTTGGTCCTCGGCCCGATCGCGGCGGCGACCGCGTCAGGGTCCACGCAGAAGTCGTCCTCGGAGATGTCGGCGAAGCGCGCGGTCGCGCCCGCCTCCAGGATCGCGTTCAGCGTGGCGACGAAGGTGAAGGGCGAGGTGACGACCTCGTCGCCCGGCTTCAGGTCCAGGACCTGGATCGAGGCGACCAACGCTGTGGTGCCGCTGTTCACGGCGATCGCGTGGCGCACGCCAGCGACCTCGGCAAAAGCATCCTCGAACCGCTTGACCATCGGGCCCTGGGCGATGACGCCCGAACGCAGGACCTCCATGACCAGCGGTTCCGCGTCGGCGACGTCGACGACGGTGATGGGGATCATTCACTCGTCTTTCGGCTCGGCAGGACCAACATGGCAGTCGGCCACGTTACCCATGTATCCCCGGTCACCCCGGGCCTGGTCCGCTCCCGCGTCACGACGGCCTTCGTCCCCCGTCCGAGGGGATATGGCGCACGACACGCTGCCGGGAGGAGAACGTTGCGGGCCCTTCGAGCGAATACACAGGTGATGGAGCCTTCACGTTCGCCAGGGGCGGGCACGGCGACGCGACTGTGGCAGCAGGAGCGGACCCCGCAACTGAACGCGGTGCTGACCGATGTGATCAGCACCGCGGGTATCGGCGTTTCGGGTGTGCCCGAGGTGTGGGCGCTGGGCTTCCTGGTCACCAGAACGGGCCACATGACCAAGGCGCTGCGCCGCGACGGCGCGGTCTGGCGGGAGGCCCCGGTCCCGGACATCGGCAGGATCACCGCGACGACCGCCGCCGGTGAGGAGCTCTGGGCGGCGGGCGACAACGGCAGGGTGCTGCACCACTACGGCACCGGCTGGCGGCGCGCGGACACCCCGTTCCCCGAGGACTCGCACGGCTCCTACCTGGGCATGACGGAGTTCGGCCCGGACGACGTGTGGGCGGTCGGCGACCTCTGCCGCCGCTCGGACAGCCACCGGCGCGGCATCGTCCAGCGCTGGGACGGCCGGGCGTGGAGCGAGCTGGTGCTTCCCGACATCGGCGAGCACTGGGGCCTGTCCGGGGTCGCGGGGACCTCGGCCACCAACGTCTGGGCGGTGGGCTGGGCCTTCGAGAACGACGTGGAGACGGCCGTCGTCCTGCACTTCGACGGCGACTACTGGCAGCGCTTCGCCACCCCCGCCGAGCCCGGCGTCGAGCACAGCCTCCAGGACGTGGCGATGCTCCCGGACAGCGGCGACGCGGTCGCGGTGGGCTACCGCACCGACGAGGCCGGGGTGCGCTTCCCGCTGACCATGACCTGGTCCGGCTCCGGCTGGCGGCTCACGGGGTCGCCGGGCGCCGAGGGCCAGCTCAACGCGGTCGACGGGCGGGTGTCGGTCGGCTTCGCCGAGGGCGACGACGCCTACGCCGCGCACCTGGGCTCCGGGGCGTGGCACCGGCTGCGCACGCCTCGCCCGCTCGGTCCGCGCGGCAGGCTGACGCTGAACGGAGTGCTCGCGCTGCCCGACGGCGGAGCGCTCGCGGTCGGGGTGGAACGGCTGCCGCTGCCGGCTTCGGAGACGCTGCGCCCGCTCGTGCTGCACTGCTCGCCGAGCGCGCTGCGCGAGCTGGGCTTCGGCGGCTCGTGGCCGTGGTCGGAGGGCCACCGCAGCGTGACCGGCGAATAGCACACCGGCTTCACCCGGGTGTCCCAATCGTCGGTTTTCCCGCCGATCGGAGCAGGACCGGCTGAGTTTCACCGCGAGACGGCCGGTAGCCTCCATGGGCCCGACCGGCCGCACACGCACAGGACGAGCGAGAACTGTGACTGACCCCAGTCTGAGTTCCACCAGGGGTAACGCCCGGGGGCGTTACCCCAACGAGGTGAATCGGGTCGCTTCCACCCGTGCTGGACAACCGGCGCGGCGGTACGGCGTCTTTCAGGTGGTGAGCACTGTGCCCGGGTCCGCCCCGTGGCGTGCTGCCCTCTCCTCAGCGGTCGCCGGTCCCGGCGCCGAACTTCCCAGCAGGGTTGACGGGTAGCCGCATGCTTTTTCGATCGAAGAGAGCCAACGGGAGCAACGGAGGTCCCATGACCGTGCAGGACGAGGCCGCGCCGGCCGAATCGGCAGCGCCCGCCCCGCAGCCGGCCCCGACGGGCAGGGCCGTGCTGATGACCTGGCTGCGCAGGGCGTTGCTGGTCCTCGTGCTCGCCGCGGCGGGATGGGCGCTGTACTCGCACTGGGACGGCGTGTCCAAGACCCTGGTCACGGTGCCGTGGCACTCGACCGTGCTCAGCCAGCTCGCCGTCGTGCTCGGCATCGCCGCGGGCACGCTCGGCTGGCAGACCATCGTCGACGGGCTCGGCAAGCCGATCGGCGCCCTCCGCGGCGCGCAGATCATGCTCGTCGGCTCGCTCGGCAAGTACGTCCCCGGCTCCGTGTGGGCCTATCTGCTCCAGATGGAGCTTGGCCGCCAGGCCGGACTCCCCCGCGCGCGGGTGTTCACCGCGACCCTGATCAACCTCGGCGTCGGCGTGGTGGCCTCGCTGCTGCTCGGCGTCCTGGCGCTGCCGGTGATGCTCAGCTCCACGCCCGGCCTGATGTGGCTCTACCTCGCGCTGCCGGTCGGCCTGATCGCGCTGCACCCGAAGGTGCTGACCTGGGGCGCTTCCTTCGTGCTGAAGGTGCTCAAGAAGGCACCGCTGGACCACGTCCTCCCGTGGAGCACCGTCGGCCGCTCGCTGGGCTACGCGCTGCTGTCCTACGTGCTCTTCGGCGTGCACCTGTGGCTGCTGTCGATCAGCTCCGGCCCGGTGAGCGTGCGCGTGCTGCTGCTCTGCGCGGGTGCCGTCGCCATCGGCATGACCGTCGGCCTGATCGCGTTCATCCTGCCCTCCGGCGCCGGTGTCCGTGAGCTCGTCCTCGTCTCCGCGCTCAGCACCACGATGCCCGTTGAGCAGGCCCTCGCGTTCACCCTCGTGTCCCGGCTGATGTTCACCGTGGCCGACATCGCGATGGCGGGCGGAGCAGCCGGACTCGCGCGCTGGAAGATGTCGAAGACAACGCCGGTGAATGCCTAACGCGTTTAGCCCGACAGATGGAGGGTCCGCGAAGAATTCTTCGCGGACCCTTCTTCGTTACCCTTATTCGTTGTTACCGTCAATTCATGACGGACATCGGGGGGATATCCGGAGATCCGCGCTGGCGAACCGCGTGGACCGACGTGCCCACGCGCGAGGACGTTGCCCGGCCAGGAACACTGCGCATCGACCGCGACAAGATCCCGCAAGCGATTGCTTTGATCACCCGGGTCAAAAAGCGCATGGACGACCTCTCTGAAGAAGCGAGGCACGCGCTTGTCGTCGATCCCATGGCCGAGGACCGCGTCAGCGAGTACATCGCCGAAGTGCTCACCGCCAAAGGGCTCACCGAGCCCGAATGCGCGCGCAACGCCATCATCGCCTTCCGGAGCCAACTGCAAGCGATGATCGACCGGCTCGAGGACACCCTGCGCCTCATGAGCACCACCGAGGCGGCGAACCGCCAGGCGTTCGAGGGCGGTCACCATGGCTGATCGCCGCCACTTCGCCTGGCTCGGCACCGGCCTGCTCGCGATGTCCCTCACCGGCTGCGTCACCGTCGTCGGTGCCGACACGCCCATCACGTCGACGTCGACGACCCCGCACGTCGACCGGCCACGGGTCCTGGACCTGACCCACGTCGACCCCTGCACGCTCTTCTCCGCCGCGCAGCAACGCGTCTTCGGCATCGATTCGCCCGCGCGTCCCGGCGAGAGCTCGGTCTTCGAGTCGAAGTCCTGCCGTTTTCCCAACGACAAGGCCTTCGAGAGCTTCTACCTCGTGCCGGTCCCGCACACGGGGGCCGACCGGTTCGCCGGCGGCAAGGTCAACGCCGACGTGCGAGAGACCGCCGTCAGCGGGTTCCCGTCCAGGGACCTCGTCGTCAGAACACGGCCTCCTGGTGAGGCACCGGCTTGCGACGTCGTCGTCGATGTCGCGCCCGGTCAGGTGCTCATCGTCGGGTTCAGCGAAACCCGGGGGTACGGGCCGGTGCGGGACGAGGGGTTCGCCTGCCGTCGCGCGCACGAGGCGGCCGAGGCGGCGATCAGCACGCTCATGACCACGACGTGACGAGTCCGGGGGGACGAGATGGGCGACGTGACGGGCATCAACTGGCTGGCGGTTCCGCACGAGGAGCTCCACCGGCAGATCCGATCGGGCAGGGGGGTGGCGGCGGCGCGGCTGGCGGAGGCCTTCTACCGCAAGCTCCGCGCGCAGTACGAGGACGCGGTGTTCGACCTGGCGGAGGGGTTGAAGGCGCTCGGGGCGGCGTGGGACGGGCTCGCGGCGAGTCGCGCGAGCACCAACGTCGGACGGTTCGGGCCGTGGGCGGAGCTGGCCGGGACGAACGCGTCGAGCTGCACGAACTCCACGGTCATGCAGTCCTGGCACTACACGCAGGCGCGGGACCGGATGCCGGAGCCGCAGGCCGTCACGGCGATGCCGGACAACGGCGTGATCCAGGGCATCGCGAACTTCTTCGGCATCACCACCGATCGGCAGGCCCAGGAGAAGGCCGCGCACGAGGCGCACCTGCGGGCCGCCGAGGTGATGCGGTCCTACGCGCAGAACTCGACGCAGACGGGGACCAACTTCCCGGCGTTCGCCCCGCCCCCGCAGGTCGGGATCGAGGTTCCCGGCGCTCCGACCCCCGCGCCCCGCCCGCCGGTCGGTGGCGCGGGTGGCCGGATCGACGGTGGCGGCCGTTCTGCCGAGCAGCAGCAGAGCGGTGAGGTCGCACAGCAGCACCGCGACCCGGCGCCGAGCGACCCGGGTCGCAGCGGAAACGTTGAGCATCAAGGCTTTCAGCCGACGCCGACCGAACCTGGCGCCCATCCGACGGCCCGGGGCAGCGGCGGTCACGCCGCGACCGGAGGCGGAGGCGGTCTCGCCGGGGGCGTCGCGAGCTGGGGAAGCGGTGGGAACGGAGGCTCCGGCGGTGGTTCCACGAGGGGCGGTCGGCCGGGCGGCGGGACGGGACGAGGTGGCGGAGCGGCAACGCCGTCGCCCACCGCCGCGGACGCCGGGCGGAGCGCGCCGGGCAAGCCGGGACAGTCGTTCATGCAGCCTGCTCTTGGCTCACCGCAACAGGAAGGGGAGACCGAGCACGCCAGGAAGTACTCGGTGACTGACGACCTGGTCGGCGATCTGCCCCAGGTCGCTCCTCCGGTCATCGGTGAGTAGCCGTGTTCGCGCTCTCGCCGTCCGCCTACCAGGTGTTGTGGGAACGGCTCGCGCTGCCGCCGATGCCCATCGAACTCATGGTGACGCCGCGTGGATTCGAGGAGGACGAGCGAAGGGCGGAGATCGCGAAAGCCCTGGAAGAGTTGCAGGACAAAGGTTTCCACGACGAGCTGGCCGAGGCGCTGCACCTGCTGGCGAATCCTGAGTCCACTGTGGATGGACGGATGTGGGTCGACCGCAACGTGCGGGCGCTCGCCGCGCGGGCGAGGGGCCGCGCGGTGCTGGGCGTGCTCACCGAGGACAGCTTCTCCGTGCGGTGGATCAGGCCCGGCGACCTCGCGCGCGCAGCGGTCTCCGTGCTGCCGCCGCTCGCGGCCGGTTCGGGCCAGGTCGTGAACGTGCCCAGCGAGGTGCTCGGCGCGGCCGCCCGCAGTGCTGGCACGTCGGAGTGGGCTCTGGTCGACGCGCTGTCCGCGGCCGGTGTGCCGAGTGGTGACGCGCGGCGGCTGGGGAACATGATCCGGGGCAGGTGCAACGGCGCCCAGTTCGGCGTGACGGTCGCCTCGCGCAGGGGCGACCGGGTCGTGGCCTGCTTCGACACCCCGGCCGGGCGCTACCTGATCGAGGAGCTGCGGGGGTGGACGACGGTCGTTCCCGCCGACGCGCCCCGGATCAGCCAGCGGGTCGAGCAGGTGCTGCTCAGCCGATCTCGCCGAGGAGGTAGCCGATGAACCCGGCGGTGGCCGATGCCGGGAACGCCAGTGCGGCAAGGGTTTCCAGGCGTCGGCCGAGCTCGTCGAGTTCGCGGGAGCGTTGCAGGTAGAGGCAGCCGTCGCGGTGCGGGACGTAGCCGACCTCCATGTCCGGCTCGTCGAAGTGCAGCAGGGTGAACGGCCCGTCGACGCCCGGGTGCATGCCGACCTTGTTGGGCACGACGCGAACGTCGATGTGCGGTGACTCCACGAGCGCCTGGACGTGCAGGAGCTGTTCGCGCAGCACTTCGAAGCCGCCGATGGGCCTGCGCAGCACGGACTCGTCGACGAAGAGGCTGACGCCGAGCGGGTCCTCCGCGCGGCCGATGAGGTCCTGGCGGGCGACGCCGAGCGCCAGCAGCTGGTCGCGGCGGGTCTCGTCATCACCGGCGCGCCAGTCCGCGGCGAGCGCGGCGCGGGCGTAGTCGGTGGTGCGCAGCAGCGGGTGGAAGGTGCCGGTGTCGATGCCGCAGAGCAGCGACGCCTCGGACTCCAGGCTGAGGTAGGTGCGCTGGACCTTCGGCAGGTGCCGTTGGAAGGGCTGCCAGTAGCGCGGCCGGTCCGCCTCCTTGATCAGGTCGAGCACCTGGTCACGGAGGTCGTCGGGGGCACCGTAGATGTCGAGCAGGTCGCGAACGTCCCCCGGTTTGATCTTGTTCTGCCCGCTCTCGATGCGGGAGATCACCGTGGTGGAGGACTCGATCCGGCCAGCCACGTCGGTGTGGCTGAGCCCCGCGCGTTCCCTCAGCTCCCGCAGGATCCGGCCCACCCGGCGCTTGCGTACGGTCGGCGTGTCGGTCACAACCGATCATGTTTGTTGCGCCGGGTGGGCCCGGACCAGGGCAGCCGGTGCGCTTCACCGGATCGGGTCAGTCGGCGAGCACCCTGCGGCAGGTGGCCATGAGCACGCCCTCCGCGCTCTGCGGGGTGGCCGGGCTGGTGCCGACCGGCTGCGAGGAGGCGAGCGGGACGGGCCAGCCGAAGGCCATCATGCTCGTGCCCCGTCCGCTGAACTTGGGGTTCTCGTCCCAGCCGGACTCGTAGTAGCAGGCCGGTCCCGGCCAGTGCCAGAGCACGTCGTCGGCGGGCACGTAGCCGGGGATCTCGTTGGCGTAGGCCATGACCCACAGCCTGCGGTTGGTCGCCGCCCGGGTGCCGACGTTGTAGCCGGAGAGCGCTTCGCCGCCGAGGCCGAGGATGCCGAAGTCGCTGCCGAACTTCCAGCACTGCACGGGCACGTTGTAGACCACCGGCGTGGAGCCGTCGGCCAGCTCGCGGCGCATCGACTCGCAGAAGCGGGCTCCTGGGACGTCGCCCTCCTGCACCGCGCGCAGGCGCTCCTGCTCGTAGGCGGCGTCCAAGCGCAGCAGCACGTCCGGGTTGGTGAGGTCCTCGGCCAGCGGCAGCCGCGCGGCGCGCAGGATCGCCTTGACGGGCCCGCGAACCGGAGTGAGGCCGCCGTCGCGGACGATCTTGACCGCGCCCTCGCCCACCCGAGTGCCGACGTTGACGACGTCGGCGTCGCTGCCCATGCGGTCGGGGTTGCGGTCGCCCGCCGCTCCGTTGAAGAAGAAGGCCGGGCAGCCGAGCTGCGTTTCGATGAGCTTGCCCGCCACACCCGGGAAGTCGCTGTCGAAGACGGGTTCGCTGCCCCGCGCGACCGGGTGGCAGGCGTAGCCGTAGAGGGCGAGGAACGAGGCGTTGGTGCCCTCGCGCCGGGCGAGCAGCACCGGGACCTCGTCGGGCGACCAGCCGAGGCCGACGCGGTTGACGGCGGCCCGCGCGACGCCCTCGCCGTAGGAGAGGGTGACCGGGGTCGGTGCCTTGGCGACGGTTTCCCTGACCAGTGCGACGATCCGGCGGATGAGCCAGTCCGCGTACTCGTTGACCTCGTCGAGCTGCGCGCCGGAGAGCCCGTAGATGATGTACGGATCGGGCTCCTCCGGCAGCGCGGGACCGGAGTGCGTGTGGCTGGACTGGAGCATGAACGACGCGTTGCCGGTGAGGCGCAGCTCGTTGACCACGCGAGCACGAATCCTGCGCGACATGTACGTCGGCAGGTTGAGCAGGTCCACCCGCACCGCGATGAGCGGGTCACCCGTGGTCTGGCGGATCATCACGCACTCCGCGCGCAGCGGCCGCGCGGTGGTGAAGTTCGGGTTGCCTCGGGGGTCCCAGCCGTAGCCGGCCATCCACCGGTTGCGTGCGGTGTTGGGGCCCGGCGTGATGTCGGTCCGGGTGAACGCGACGGAGAATTCGGCCATGCTGTACTCCCCCTCGGTGCGAAGTAACGATCTACAAAGCTAGTGACGGTGGCGGCTCCCAGCTAGCGCCACCCGAGCGTCACGGGAGTCGTTGCCAGGCCCCGAAGGACGCGTCGGCCCCGGGAGCGGCTTGAACGCGCTCCCACACACCGCCGTCACCGCGCTGGGCGAAGAGGCGGATGCGGCCGGAGCCGTCGAGGTGGGCCGCGAGGCCGGACTCCACCGCTCCGCCGAGGTCGGTCCACGGCGTGAATCCACCGTCCTTTGTGGACTGACGGGCCATGCTCACGCCGCCGGAGTCGTTGCGCGCGAACACGACCATCCGGCTGTCGGGCTGCGGAGTGGTGACCGCGACCGGCGTGGTCCACCCCGTGCCGCCGAGGTGCGCGATCTGCGGGGACCACCCACCGCCGGGCAGCTCGTACGCGGTGCCCAGTGCCCCGTCGACGTGCTCGCGGTTGAAGATCTGGACGCGCCCGTCGGCGTTGCTGGCCACGGCGGACGCGCCGACGCACTCGATCTGCGGGAACGCGGAGTCGAGCGCGAAGCCGACGGCTGCCGCCCGCCAGCGCAGGGTTCTGCCCCGGCCGTCGGCGAAGACGTCGATCTGGCCGTCGGGGCCGAGGAACGCGGAGATGGAGTCCTGCACGTCGGGCCCGCCGCCGAGGTTGCTCCACGCGCCGAAGGAGCCGCCCGCGCTGGTCTGCGCGGTCGCGCTCAACCCACCGGAGTTGTTGCGGGCGAACAGGTGCAGCCTGCCGTCGATGCCCCTGACCAACGTGGGCGTCGACGAGAACTCACCGCTGCCCGGCGGACGGCTGACCGTGGACCACACCCACACCGAACCGGAGCGGAAGGCCGTACGCAGCTGGCCGCTGTCGAGGTCGAGCACGGCGACCTGAGGGCGGCCGTTGGCGTTGAGCGCAGCGGAGACACGCGGCGCGTAGGAGCCCGATCCCGCGAGCACGGGAGCCGACCAACCCGAGGAATTCCCTTGCCACACAAGGAGTCCTTCGGCCGTTACAGCGAAGACGAAGCCGGGGATCGCCCAGCCGCCGTCGACCGGCCAGCGGCGGTACACGCGGCGCAGGTGCGCGTCGAAGGTCGGACCGGTCAACGGGTCGAAGTCCTGGAACCGTTGGAACGCCGTGGTTTTCGTGCCAAGGAACGGTTCGGGAACGCACTCCGGGAAGTGGTCGATGCTGTAGCAGCGGTAAGCGGAGATGTAGGCCCGCCCTCTATACGCACGCGCAGCCTTCATGGCGAAGTTCGCGGTGGCGACGTGGTCTTCGTGCTCACCGAGATCGCCGAGGTAGCGCGGGTCGGGAACCGTGTCCTGGAGCCGGATCACGGTCGGCGCGAACTGACGCATCAGCTCGGTGAGCATCGCCGTCAGCGAGTTGTGGTCGTAGCGCTGGACAGCGGTGATCGGCCCGCCGGTCGGCACGAGGGTGTCGGTGGCGAACCCGGAGCGCGACCAGAGGTTGGTCATCGGGTGGTCGTAGCGCTCGTCGAAGCCGTCCGGGATGTTCACGAACATCAGCTCGACGTGCGGAGCGGGGCGCAGGGTGTGCAGCTCGACCTGCTTGCCCGCGATCGTCACCGCGCTCCGCGTCCAGTCGTTGGCGACGCCCGCGAGCACCGCGTAGGCCGCGTGCATCCCTCGTTGCAGGTCGGCGGCGTACTGCTCGCGCGTGAGGTCGTCGGTGCCGTTGTACTCACCGGCGGTCAGGAAGACCGTGCGCGTGACGCAGCCGCGAGCGATCCCCTGCTGGATGTCGGGATTCATGAACAGCAGGTCATCGTCGGGGTGCCCGACCACCGCCAAGTGCCGTTCAGCGTTGTTGGCCGCGAGTTTGTCGGCCGCGAGCGCGAAGCTCGGTGATCCCGGTAAGCCGACGGTTCCGACCACCGCGCCGACTGCTCCGGCCGCGAGCAGAGTCCTTCGTTTGATGCACGACATTCGTCGCTCCCCCCAGACAGAAAGTGACCCCCGTCACTGCTTCGAGTGTCCTGAGTTCGCCTGATCGGTGCGGGTGACGTGGCGAAACTGTGACCAATCGGCAAGCGTCTTGACCCTGACGCCGCGTCAACCCTCGACGCTGTCCGCATGAAGCGACTGGTGGTCCTCTTCCTCGGCGCGGAGACGCTGTCCCTGCTGGGCAACTCCATCGCCGGGATGGCCCTGCCGTGGTTGCTGCTCACCCGCACCGGCGACGCCGCGGCTGCCGGGGTCGTCACCGCCGCCACCGGGATCCCGATGCTGGTCGCGGCGATCGCGGGCGGCGTGGTGATCGACCGGATCGGGCGGCGGCGGATCTCCGTCGGGGCGGATCTGGCCTCCGCGGCGTGCGTGGCGGCGCTGCCCGTGGTGGACGTGGTCTTCGGGCTCGACATCGGCTGGTTCATCGCGCTGGGCATCGCGGGCGCGATCTTCGACATCCCGGGGATGACCGCGCGCGAGACGCTGCTGCCGGACGTCGCGAAGGCGACGGGGATGACGTTGGAGCGGCTCAGCGGGCTCCGCCAGGCCATGGTCGGCACCACCCTGATCGCCGGTCCCGCGCTCGGCGCGCTCGTGCTGACCTGGCTGGACAGCGCGACCGCCCTGTGGGTCACGGCCGCGACCTCGGCCGCCGCGGCGCTGCTGACCTGGCTGCTGCCCGCGACCCTCGGCACCGCGACGCCGTCGGAGAAGCAGCACTGGACGAAGGACCTCAAGGTCGCGGCGACGGTGCTGCGGAGCGAGCCAGTGTTGATCATGTTGACGGCGCTGGCTGCGGCGAGCGTGCTGGTCATGGCGCCGTTGCAGATGCTCCTGCTGCCCGCGCACTTCATCGCCACCGGCGGCTCGGCGGGTCAGCTCGGCCCGGTGATCATGGCTTCGGCGCTCGGCATGATCGGCGGGAACCTGGTCTACGCGGCGGTCGGCGCGAGGTTGTCCAGGCGCGGCTGGCTGACCGCTTCGCTTGTCGCCTCGGTCGGCGCCATCGCCTGGCTGGCCGCGCTGCCCGGCTACTGGTGGCTCGTCGCGGCATCGGCGGTGCTCGGCGTGGTCAGCGGGCCGATGCAGCCGCTGATGGTGGTGCTCACCAGCGAACGAGTTCCGGAGGACGCGCGCGGGCGGGTGTTCGGCGTGCAGAACGCGGCGCTGCTGAGCGCGACGCCGGTGGGCACCTTCGCCGGGGGCTGGCTGATCAGCGGCTTAGGCGTGCACACCACCGGCACACTGATCACAGTGGTCTGGGCCGTGCTCGCGGTGGGCGTGCTGCTGCTCCCCGGGATGCGGAGGATGGAGGAGGTGCGTGTCGGTGCTGACCATCGGTGAGCTGGCCAAACTCGCCGGAACGACGGTGCGCGCGGTCCGGCACTACACGGCGGAGGGGCTCATCGAGGAGCCGCCGAGGGACGCCTCCGGTTACCGCCGCTACGGCACCCAGGCGCTGATCACCGTCTCGCGCATTCGCCGACTGCGCGATCTGGGCCTGTCGTTGGAGCAGATTCGCGGACTGCTCGGCGAGAAACCGCGCTCGCTCGACGAAGCTCTGTCCACTTTGGACGATGAGCTTGCCGGGCAGGAGCGACGGATCTCCGCGCAGCGCAAGCGGATCGCGGAGCTGCGCACGTCCACCGAAGACCCGGAGATCCCCGGCGAGCTGGGCGAAATGCTGCGCAGGCTCGAAGCGGCCGGGGTGGACCAACAGCTGCTGCGCCGGGAGAAGGAGGCCGTGCTGCTGGTCATCGTGACCTCGCCGGACAGCGTCGACCGGCTGACCGAGGCCTACCGCGCGCTGTGGGGCAGCCCTGGCCACCAAGCGGCGATGGTGGAGTTCTCGCGGAGCTTCCAGGCGCTGGCGGACGAGCCGGAGGACAGCCCCGAGGTCGAGCGGCTGGTGGAGAAGTTGTTGGCGGGCAATCCACAGCTCGCGGAGATGGCCCAAGGAGACCTCCAGGAGAACGCGGGGCCGATGGACGCGCTGTTCCTCGACTTCGTCGACTCGTTCGCCCCCGCACAGCGGAGGTTCATGCACGTCATCGCCGAGCGCGTGTCGCGGAAGGAGCCGAAGTGATCGCGTTCAGAGCCCTCTTCCTGTTGCTGCGAGGCAAGAAGGACGTGCCCGAAGGCGGCACGGCCGTGGGGTACTCCGGCGAGTCCACGACCGTCCTCGTCGCCCTGCTCGTGGCTTCACTGGTGGAGATCGTCGCCGTGGAGTTCCTCGTGCCGTGGGCGACCGTGCGCTGGATCTTGCTGGTGCTCAGCGTCTACGGAGTCCTCTGGCTGCTCGGCCACATCGCGTCGCTCATCACCCGCCCGCACGTCGTCAGCTCCGAAACTCTGTTGCTGCGCAACGGAACGGGCCTAGCGGTGTCCTTCCCGCTCGCCGCGGTCCGCGCGGTGCGGACCGAGCGCAAGGGCAACCACGAACGCCAGGTCGCGGTGGTCGGCGAGGTGCTGAACATCGCAGCGGGCGACACCACCACGGTCTTCGTGGAGTTCGACCCGCCACAGGAGTTCGACGGGCGCACCGTCCACGGCGTCCGCTTCCACGCGGACGACCCACGAGCTGCGGCGCGACTGGTCAGAACCAGCGCTCCAGCACCTGAGCCACCCCGTCCTCCGAGTTCGGCGCGGTGACCTCGTCGGCGGCCTCCATCGCGGAGGGGTGCGCGTTGCCCATGGCGACGCCGAGCCCCGCCCAGCCCAGCATCGCGATGTCGTTGGGCATGTCGCCGAACGCGACGACGTCGGCGGCGGTGAGGCCGAGCCGGTCGACGACGAGCTGGAGCCCGGTGGCCTTGGTGATGTCCTTGGCCACCAGTTCGATCAGCCCGGAGCCGATCGAGAAGGTCACGTCGACCGAATCGTCGAGCACGGCCTTGGCGGCGGTCGCCATCTCGTCGCTGGTCATCAACGTGTTGCGGACCAACAGCTTCACGGCTGGCTTGCCGAGCAGCTCATCGCGCGGCGCCAGGACCGACTCGTCCATCGGCCACGCGTGGACGTAGCCCTGCTCGGCGAGGAAGCACTGCTCCGAGGAGCCCTCGGCCCGCTCCACCGCGAGCGCGCTGCCCGGGATGGCCTTCAGCACCGCCTCGGCCGCGTCGCGCAGCAGGATCGGGTCGAGCGAGTGCTCGCTGAGCGCGCGGTCCTCGGCGAAGTCGTAGACCATCGAGCCGTTGTTGCAGACCCCCAGGCCGTACAGGCCGAGCTGGTCCAGGATCGGCCGGGTCCACCTCGGCGGCCGCCCCGTCGAGATGACGAACACCGCGCCCGCGTCCACGGCGCGCCGCACGACGGCCGCGGTGCGGTCGCTGACCCGCTCCAGCGGGGTGAGCAGGGTGCCGTCGGCGTCGGAGGCGATCAAGCGCGGAGTCGTCACACGCCCATCCTGCCCAATCCGGGATAGCGTGGTCGGAGTGCGCTTCGGAATCGTGATTCTCCCTGATCAGCCCTGGTCCGAGGGCGGCGACCGCTGGCGGAGGGCGGAGTCCTACGGCTTCGACCACGCGTGGACCTACGACCACCTCGCCTGGCGCTCGCTGGCCGACGGCCCGTGGTTCGACGCCATGAGCACGCTGACCGCCGCCGCGCTCAGCACCTCGCGCATCCGGCTGGGCACGCTCGTGGCCAACCCGAGCATCCGGCACCCCGTGACCTTCGCGCGGCAGCTCATGGCGCTGGACGACATCTCCGGCGGTCGCTGCACGCTCGGCGTCGGCGCGGGAGCCGCCGCGCTCGACCCGACGATCCTCGGTGAGACACCGCTGCCCCCGCGCGCGCTGGTCGACCGCTTCGGCGAGTTCCTGGAGCTGCTGGACGCGCTGCTCACCACCGACCACGTGGACTTCTCCGGCGAGTACTACAACGCCGTGGACGCCCGCACACTGCCCGGATGCGTGCAGCGACCGCGAATCCCGTTCCTGGTGGCGGCCAACGGCCCGAGGTCGTTGCGGCTCGCGGCGCGCCACGGCCAGGGCTGGGTCACCACCGGCCCGAAGTCCGACGACCTGGAGTCGTGGTGGAAGGCGGTCGCGGAGCTGATCGCGCGGCACCGGGACCTCACCGGGGAGTCCACAGTGGACAGAGCGCTCTCGCTCGACTCCGCCCCGGTCTTCTCACTGTCCAGTGTGGACAGTTTCGAGGACGCCACCGGGCGTGCGGCCGAGCTGGGCTTCACCGACGTCATCACGCACTGGCCGAGGCAGAGCGACTGGTACGCGGGCGACATCGACGTCCTGGAAGACGTGGTGACGAGCGTCATCCCGCGCTACCGCTAGCCCGGCGTAGCGTCCGGGACCATGCGGACCGGAGTGCTGGACCTCGGGCAGACACGGCTGGCGTGGACCAGCGAGGGCCGTGGCGACCCGATCGTGTTCGTCCACGGCTCCTGGGACGACCACCGCAGCTGGGACCGCGTCGCAGGCCCGATCTCCCAGCACGCCACCGTGATCCGCTACGACCGGCGCGGCCACACGGCGAGCACCGCTCCGCGCGGCCAGGGCAGCATCCTGGAGGACGTCTCCGACCTGCTCGCCGTCGTGGAGTCGGTGGCGGGCGGCCGAGCGCACCTCGTCGGGCACTCCTACGGCTCGTCGATCGTGTTGCTGGCCACGGCGACACGCCCCGAGGCCGTGCGCAGCGTCCTCGTGCACGAGCCACCCCTGTTCGCCGCGCTGTCCATCAAGGACCCCGAGGCCGACGAGCTGCGGCTGACCGCCGCGCGGCGGATGCGCGAGGCCGCTGAACTGCTCGGCTTCGGCGACGTCGAGGCGGGCACGCGGACCTTCGTCGAGCACGTCGGCTTCGGTGAGGGCAGTTGGCTGGGCCTGTTCGACGCCGAACAGCGCGCCACGATGATGGCCAACGCGGAGACCTGGCTCGACCAGTACCGCGACCCCGACCGCCTGGCCGTCGACGCGTCAGCGCTCGCGGGCCTCGGCATCCCGGTCACCGTGACCACCGGCGGAGACACGCTGCCCATCTACCGCGCGGTGGTGCAGGCGATCACCGAACTGCTCCCCGAGGCGCGGGTGCGCGTGATCCCAGGCGCTGGCCACGCCCCCCAGCTGTCCCACCCGACCGCCTTCGTCGAAGCGGTCCGCTCAGGACTCTGACTTCTCGCGGAGCACGAACCACGACAACGTCGCGGCGCTGATCAGCAGTGCGGCAGCGACACCCGCGGCGACGACGGCGCCGTTGACGAACGCGTGCCGGGCCACGTCCACCAGCTGAGCGGCCTGCTCCGGCGGGAGCTTCGGCGCGGCGGCGAGCGCGGCGCCGATCGATTCCCGTGCTCCGGCGTACACGTCCTGCGGGAGCACGGGCGCCAGCACGGCCATGCTGTTGCGGTAGACGATGGAGGTGGCCGAGCCGAGCAGCGCGATGCCGAGCGCAGCGCCGAGCTGGTAGGCCGTCTCCGACAGCGCCGACGCGGCGCCGGACTTCTCCTTGGGGGCCGCGGTCAGCACCAGGTTCGCGTTGACGGTGAACGCCAGTCCGGCGCCGCCGCCCGCGGTGAACATGACGAGGCCGACGGTCCACGCGCTGGTGTCGGGCTCGAAGCCGAGCGCGATGCACAGGCCCGCCGCGATCACCACGAGGCCGATCGAAGTGGCCTTCCTGGCCGACCAGCGGTGCGCGATGGTGCTGGACATCAGGCCGCCGGTGACCGCGCCGACCGTGCCGGGCAGGTTCAGCAGACCGGAGTTGAGCGGGCTGTAGCCCTGCACCAGCTGGAGGAACTGGGACAGGATGAACGACGCGCCCGCGAGGCCGAGCACGGCGAGCAGGGTGGACATGATGGCGCTGCTGAACTTCGGGTTTCTGAACAGCCGTATGTCCACGAGCGGGTGCGGGATCACCATCTGCCTGCGGCAGAACCAGACCAGCGCGAACACGCCGAGCGCGGCGACGGGCAGCGCGAGCGGCTGCGCCCAGCCGTAGACGGTCAGTTCCTTCACGCCGTAGACCACGGCGACGACGCCGACCAGCGAGGCGAACACGCTCGGCAGGTCCCAGGCCCCTGGCACCGGGTCCTTGGACTCCGGAAGCACCCACAGCCCGACGCCGATCAGCACGATCATCACCGGCACGTTGATCAGGAAGACCGAGCCCCACCAGAAGTGCTGCAGCAGCACGCCGCCGACCAGCGGGCCGAGCGCGGCGCCCGCCGAGGCCATCGCGCCCCAGACGGCGACGGCGAACCCGCGCTCCCTGGGGTTGGTGAAGATGTTGCGGATGATCGACAGCGTCGAGGGCATCAGCGTCGCGCCCGCGACGCCCTGCACCACGCGCGCCAGGATCAGCAGGTTCGCACTCGGGGCGAAGGCGGCGATCGCGGAGAACAGGCCGAACCCGGCCGAACCGATCAGCAGCAGCTTCTTGCGGCCGACCCGGTCGCCCAGCGTTCCCATCGTGACCAGCAGCCCGGCCAGCACGAACGCGTAGATGTCACCGATCCACAGGATCTGGGTGCTCGTCGGCTTCAGGCTCTCGGTGAGGTGCGGGATCGCGAGGCTGAGCACCGTGGTGTCCAGCGACACCAACAGGATCGCCAGTACCAGCGTGGCGAGGGCGATCCACCGGTGCCGCACGCTCACCGGGCTGGTCTCGTGGACGGAGGACAAAGCGGTCACTCGGTTTCTCCTCGCGTGACGCCACCCACCAGCAGGTCGATGACAGCGCGGGGGTTGTCGTTCCCGGGAAGCCTGCCCGCGCGGGCCGCGAGCGCGGCGGCGAAGAGCAGGCTGGCGAGCGCGTCGACCATCCAGGTCGCGGGCAGGTCGCCCCGGAAGGCTCCGGAATCCTGGCCGCGCAGGAACAGCGCGGTCAACCGCTCGTCGAGGGCGTGGAAGCCTGCCTGGAACTCGGGGGTGGTCGCGTCCAGCGGCTGGGTGGTGACGAAGCGGAACAGCTCGGCGACCGGGGTCAGCGCCACGACCACCCGTTCGAGGGCGGCCAGCGGAGCACCGGCTTCGGGCCGGGCCGCCGTCAGCGCGGTGACGGTCTCCCCGAGGCCCAGCCAGAGCAGCTGGTCGAGCAGGGCGTCGCGGTTGGGCACGACCCGGTGCAGGGTGGCCCTGCTGATCCCGGCGGCCTCGGCGACCTCGGTCATGGAGGCGCCGTGGTTGCGCACCAGCAGCGACGCGGCCGCGCGCAAAACCTGGTCCCGATCGGTCACCACGGCGGGACGCTAACACGGTTGAGACAGCGGCGTCTCAGTAATGCGGAGAACGTTCGAAACTCATGATCTTGCATCGGCGCACCGTCCACCCGCAACACCGCGGCCGAGTTCTTCAGACGTCTCTCAGACAGCGGGGCGGTGTCCGAAGTGGACACCGCCCCCGACGTGCGTGTACTCGCTCTCAGCGGATCGGCTCCAGCACGTCCTTGCCGAGGTACGGGCGCAGCGCCTCCGGCACCCTGACCGAGCCGTCGGCCTGCTGGTGGGTCTCCAGGATCGCCACGATCCACCGCGTGGTGGCCAGCGTGCCGTTCAGCGTCGCCGCGATCTGGCTCTTGCCGTCGGCGTCGCGGTAGCGCACCGACAGCCTGCGGGCCTGGAAGGTGGTGCAGTTGGAGGTCGAGGTGACCTCGCGGTAGGCCTGCTGGCTGGGCAGCCACGCCTCGCAGTCGTACTTGCGGGCCGCGCTGCTGCCGAGGTCGCCACCGGCCACGTCGATCACCCGGTAGGGCAGCTCGACCTTGGCCAGCATCTGCTCCTCCCACGCGAGCAGCCGCTTGTGCTCCTCGTGCGCGTCCTCCGGGCGGGTGTAGACGAACATCTCCACCTTGTCGAACTGGTGGACCCGGATGATGCCCCTGGTGTCCTTGCCGTAGGAGCCGGCTTCGCGGCGGAAGCAGGTCGACCAGCCCGCGTAGCGCTTGGCGCCCGCGCTCAGGTCGATGATCTCGTCCGAGTGGTAGCCCGCGAGCGGCACCTCGGAGGTGCCGACGAGGTACTGGTCGTCATCGCGCAGCCGGTAGACCTCGCTGGCGTGGGCGCCGAGGAAGCCGGTGCCCTCCATGATCTCCGGGCGCACCAGCACCGGCGGGACCATCAGCGTGAAGCCCGCGCCGATCGCCTGCTGCGCGGCCAGGTTGAGCATGGCCAGCTGCAGCTGCGCGCCGACGCCGGTGAGGAAGTAGAACCGCGAGCCGGAGACCTTGGCCCCGCGCTCCATGTCGATGGCGCCGAGGCGCTCGGCCAGTTCCAGGTGGTCCTTGGGCTCGAAGTCGAACTCGCGCTTCTCGCCGACGTGCTTGAGCACGACGTAGTCGTCCTCGCCGCCGTGCGGGGCGCCCTGCTCGACGACGTTGGAGACGCGGCGGTGCGCGGCGGTGAACTCCGCGTCGGCCTCGTGCTGCTCGGCCTCGGCGGCCTTGACCTCGGCGCTCAGTTCCTTGCCCTTGGCCAGCAGCGCGGCGCGCTCCTCGCCCTGCGCCCTGCCGACCTGCTTGCCGAACTGCTTCTGCTCGGCGCGCAAGGAGTCCGCGCGGGAGACCGTGGCGCGGCGCCGCTCATCGGCGGACAGCAGCGCGTCGACGAGGGACGGGTCCTCGCCCCTCGCGCGCTGCGAATCGCGTACGGCTTCCGGATCTTCGCGGAGCGTCTTGAGGTCGATCACACCTGGTGAGCTTAGTGGTGCGGAAAACCGGGAATCGACTGCCCGCCGATTCCCGGTTTCCCAAGATCCACCTAGCTGATCGCGACGGCCACGACGAGGCCCAGCGCGAGGTGCGCGGAGGCCACGACGAGGCTGGCCGGGGTGTAGACCTCGGAGCGGATCAGGTTGCCGATGTCGATCCGGGTCACCCACTCCAGCAGCCGAACGGCGAGCACCTGGACGATCACTCCGACGAAGCCGAAGACCAGCGCCGAGAGCAGGCCCTCGGACAGCTTGCCACCGGCGTTGTTGATCACCACGACGACGATGAACGCCATGCTGATCAGACCGGCGGAGGTGATCACGACCGCGTTCGGCGCGCCGTTGCGGACGAGCTGGCTGAGCTTGCCTGGGGTGGTGAAGTCGATGGCGTAGAAGCCGACGAGCATGAGCAGCAGGCCGACGACCGCGTACAGCGCGATGGCGCCGACGCCCCGCAGGAGCGCTCCGCCGAAGCCCTCCTCCAGCGCCAGGGACGAGACGGCGAGTTGGGTGGTCACGAACTTCCTCCTACGACGGAGCCGGGAAGACTCCCTGACTGTCCATTATGGATGGTGATGGGCGATCTCATGACTCGGGAATGCGGTGCGGCACGAACGCCGCGCCGTCGTCGGTGACCAGGCCGACGGTCTCCCGGATGCCCAGGCCCGCCGAGTGGTCGCCGACCACCCACGCGCCCAGCACCGGGCGCATGCCGTCGAACTCCGGGAGCGGGTCGAAGAGCTGGTAGACGTAGCCCTCCTTGCCGTACACGCCACCGGTCTCGTGCTCCATGCCGGGAGCGACGATCTGGATGTTCGAGCCCTCCCGGCCCAGGCGCGGCTTGCGCACGTACTCGGTGAGGAAGCCGGGCTCGTCCAGGAAGCACGGCAGCAGGTTCGGGTGCCCGGGGTACATCTCCCAGAGCACCGCGAGCAGCGCCTTGTTGGACAGCAGCATCTTCCACAGCGGCTCGACCCACAGCGTCCCCGGCTGGGTCTCCACCGCGTGCTTGCCGAACGGGTCGTCGACGACCCACTCCCACGGGTAGAGCTTCACCACGGTGGACATGACGTCCTCGCGCAGGTCCACGAAGCGCTTGAGCTCGGGGTCCCAGCCGATCTCCTCGATGGCCAGCCCGACGGTGTCCAGTCCCGCCTCGGCCGCGGTCTCCTGGAGGTAGGCCGCGGTGACGTGGTCCTCACCGCTGGAGTCCGCCGCCGACCAGGTGAAGTGCACCTGCCCGGCCGGGAGCCGGTCGGCGAGCTGGCTCCAGCGCTCCACGAGCTTCTCGTGGATGGAGTTCCACTGGTCGTCGCCCTCGTGGGTGTCGGTCAGCCAGTGCCACTGCACGACCGCCGCCTCCAGCAGCGAGGTCGGCGTGTCGGCGTTGTACTCCAACAGCTTCGCCGGGCCCTTGCCGTCGTAGCGCAGGTCGAAGCGGCCGTAGAGGTGCGGGTCGCCGCGCTTCCACGAGTCCGCGATCGCGGGCCACACCCACTCCGGCAGGCCGAAGTCGCGGTAGCGCTCCGTGGTGACCACGTTGTCCACCGCGTCCAGGCACATGGAGTGCAGCAGCTCCACGTCGGCCTCGACCGAGAGGACCTCGTCGAGGCTGAACACGTAGTGCGTCGACTCGTCCCAGTACGGGCGCTGCACGCCGCCGGGGCCCGCGGCCGGACTGCCGAACACCAGGCCCTGTTCCGCGACCTTGCGCTCCCAGTCCGCGCGCGGCTCGGAGGTCTGCCTGTGCACTCAGCTTCCTCCGCTGCTGCCGCTGGTCCCGCTGCGGACGCCGAAGCCGCCGCGCTGGACCGACTTGCCGGACGGGGTCGAGATGTTGGCGCCGCTCGGCTTGATGGAGCTGCCGCCGGTCACCTTCTGCCCGATGGCCCCGGAGCCGCCGTAGTTGTAGCTGTACTGGCGGCCACCTCCACCGAGGTAGATGAACGTGCTGCCGCCGCCGCTGCTGTAGCCGCCGTTGGAGCGCGCGTAGTCGTCGTCGCAGTACTTGTCGTCGACGACGGTGTTGGTGTTGTCGACGCAGCGCGCTTCGACGTCGTCGGGCTGCGACGCGGCGTACCAGATGGCGACCAGCGCGACGACGCCGACGGAGACGCCTCCGCCGATCAGCAGCCGCTTGCGCAGCTTGGCCTTGCGGGCGGCTTCCGCCTCCTCGGCCTCCCTGCGCGCCCGCGCCTCGCGCCGCGCGGCCTCGCGGGCGCGCTGCTCCGCGACGGTCGGGGGGCGGGCCCTTGTCGTGCCCGGGTCCTGGAAGTTGATCTGGCCGCGCTTGGGCCGCGCCGGCGTCTCGACCGGTTTGACCTGCGCCGTCGGCTGGTCGGCTGACTCGGCGGCCGGGTCGGGCCGGGCGTCGGCGGACGGCCGCTGCTCGGCGGAGGCGGGCTCGGACCCCGACGGACCCTGCTGGGTCGACGGTGTCTGCTTCGGCTCGGGCGGGTGCTCGCCGCCCGGCGTTTCGTTGTTCGTCATCAACCACTCCCGAGCGGCACCGTACCGAGGTCCCGGGTGTGACGTACGACAGTGGCCAAATAGCAACCCAGGTCACCCGGATAGACGCTTGGATTGGCCGGAACGGGCATCATGGGGTAGATGCCGTTAGCCCCTGCCCTCCAGACCCGCGATCGGACCCACCGCATGGATCACACCCAGAGCACCCGCCGAGTCATGGCGGGCGCGTTCGCCGGTGCGCTGCTCATCCTGGTGGCGAGCACGGCGTTCGGCTGGAAGCTCGGCTCCTCCGGCGCGGGCGCGGGGCCGGGGCACGTGCTCGCCGACGCCCCGCCCGGGACGTGCCTGAACTGGACGAAGGCCGATGCGAGCGATGTCTCCAAGGTCGGCTGCGAGAAGCCGCACCTGTTCGAGCTGACGTTGACCGCCGACCTGTCCACCGACCCCAACTTCGGCGACGACGCCGCCTTCCCCGACGAGCCGAGGTGGAACCAGATCGGGCAGAGCTGGTGCGCCGAGAAGTCCGTCGAGGCGCTGGAGGGCAGGCTGGACCCGGCGGGCAGGCTGAGCGTGAGCGCGCTCAAGCCGACCAAGAACAGCTGGGACGACGGCGACCGCAAGCTCTGGTGCGGCGTCCAGGCCGCGGGCCCGTCGGGCGTGCTGTACCCGATCGTGGGCAGTGCGAAGGCCATCGACCAGTCCAACGTGCACTCCGTCGGCACCTGCGTCGGCATCAGCGGGCGCGCCGTTGCCGACCCGGTCACCTGCGACAAGGCGCACGCCTACGAGGTGGTCGGGGTCGTCGACCTCGGCGCGCACTTCCCGTCGGAGTACCCCGACGAGCGGGCCAAGCAGGACACCCTGCTCGGCGTGCAGTGCTCGAAGCTGGCGGCGGAGTACGCGGGCGGCCCCAACGCGGTCGAGCAGAAGGGCCTGACCGTCTACTGGGACACCCGCAAGCAGGACAGCTGGATGGCGGGCTCGCGCAGGGTGGTCTGCAAGGTCGGCACCGAGCTGCCCGACAAGTCCGGCCTCGCGCCGATCAGCGGCAGCGTCAAGGCCGGCGCCCCCGGCAAGGTCGACATCGGCAAGGAGCCCGCGCTGGCGCAGGTCCCGGTCGCGCCGCCCGGTGCGCCCGCCCCGCCCGGTGCGCCCGGCACCGACGTCACCGACCAGCTGGACGTCTCCGTCGACCAGCAGGGCGGCGAGCACGGTGGTCCCGGCGGCTCCACCCCGCCCACCTCGCAGGGCGGCGGCTGATCCGCCGATGCCCGTCGAGATCTCGCGGCTGCGCTTCGACGAGCTGGTCGCGGAGGCGCTGGACCTGATCCCCTCGGAGCTGGCCGCCGCCATGGACAACGTCGTGGTGCTGGTCGAGGAGCGCAATCCCGACGAGCCGACGCTGCTCGGGCTGTACGAGGGCGTCGCGCTGACCGAGCGCACCTCGACCTACGGCGGCGTCCTGCCCGACCGGATCTTCATCTACCGCGAGGCGTTGATGGACTTCTGCAACGACGAGGACGAGCTGGTCGACGAGATCGCCGTGACCGTGGTCCACGAGATCGCCCACCACTTCGGCATCGACGACCACAAGCTGCACGACATGGGCTGGGGCTAGGCGGTCAGCTGATCGTCGAGCACTCCGTCAACGCCGACGTTCACCAGTCTTCAAGACCAGCAAACCCCGCCGATGATCATCGCTAACCGCCACAAACCTGGGCATCACCGCGAGCCGCCCCGGAGTTTGTGGCGGTTGGAGACAGCCGCGGCGGGAGTTCGCTGTACTTCAAGACCAGCGAACCTGGCGGCGCGCGGGATCGAACGCTAGGCGGTCAGTTGCTCGTCCGGCCAGGAGAGGCAGCGCCAGCCCTCGTGGTCGACCTCCAGCACCACGCGCGCCGTGTTGGGCAGGTACCACCGCCCGGCGGCGACCTCGTCCAGGTCGGCGACGAGCTGCCCGGCGATGAAGCGCATCACCCCGGCGTGGCTCACCAGCACGACCGTGCCCTGGGCGTGCGCGCTCCTGACGCGGTCGAGCGCTTCGACGTAGCGGTCCAGGATCTGCCGTCCGGTCTCGCCGCCGCCAGGCATCGCGCGGTCGAGCTCGCCCGCCATCCACGCCTCGTAGACCTCGCGGTACTGCTCGACGGCAGGCTGGTCTGAGCGCCCCTCCAGCTCGCCGATCTGCACCTCGTGCACCCCGGGCAGCACGACCACGTCCAGCTCGTGCGCGTCGGCGATCGGCGCGGCGGTCTCCTGGGCGCGCGCGGCCTCGCTCGCGTAGACGGCGATCACGGGCTCGTGGGCGAGGTCGAGGCCGGCCTTCAGCGCCTGGCTGCGCCCCTCACCGGTGAGCGGAGGGCCCGGCAGCTTGGTGTCCAAGATCAAGTCCACATTGGACTGAGTTTGCCCGTGCCTGACCAGTACGACGCGCAGACAGCTCACGCCCGCCCTCCGGAACGGATGTCGGCCAGCCACGCGGCGGCGTCGGTGAACGCCTCGTCGGAGCCGCTGGAGCCGCCCTCGTCGGCGCGCGGGAAGGAGCCGAGGAAGCGCACGTCCTGGCAGTGCCGCCGCAGCGCCGCGAGCGCCTCGCCGACGTGCGCCTCACCGACGTGGCCGCCGAAGTCGAGGAAGAACCGGTACTCGCCGAAGCTGCCCTTGATCGGCCGCGACTCGATCCGGGTGAGGTTCACCCCGCGCAGCGCGAACTCGTTGAGCACCCGCGCCAGCGAGCCGACGGAGTCGCCGGTCACGACGACGACGGTGGTCCGGTCGGCGCCGGTGGGCGCGGGCACCTCTCCGGGGCGGCGGACGAGCAGGAAGCGGGTGACCGCGTCCTCCACGTCGGCGACCTGACCCGCGAGCACGTCCAGCCCGTACCGCTCGGCGGCCAGCGGCGCGCACACGGCCGCGTCGGCGTT
Organism: Allokutzneria multivorans; assembly: GCF_039537405.1. Lineage (NCBI taxonomy): Bacteria > Bacillati > Actinomycetota > Actinomycetes > Pseudonocardiales > Pseudonocardiaceae > Allokutzneria > Allokutzneria multivorans. The sequence continues at coordinate 786,072 of NZ_BAABAL010000005.1, forward strand.
GCCGTCGCGCACGGCGACAGCGGCAGCGGAGGTCGAGGTGGTCGCGGACTGGGCGGCTTCGGGCAGGTGGACGCTCAGCCAGCGCCGGACCTGCGCGAGCGCGTGCGGGTGGCTGGTGACGGTCCGGACGTCCTCGGCGCGGACGCCGGGGCGGACCAGGATGTCGAAGCGCACCGGGAGCATGGTCTCGGCGACCGCGACCAGCGGCGCGCCGTCCGCGAGGGCGTCCATCGTCGAGGTGACCGAGCCCTCGACGGAGTTCTCGATGGGCACGCAGGCGGCGTCGCGCTCACCGGAGCGGACGGCGTCCAGCGCGGCGGCGACGGACTCGGCGGGGACCAGCTCTGCGGAGGCGACGTCGGTGAGCAGCTGGCGCACGGCCTGCTCGGTGAACGTCCCCTCAGGACCTAGGTAAGCGATGCGCGGCACACGCTCCACCTTAAGCGGCGTTTCGGCACCCAGAAGACGAATCGGCTGCGGCCGAACGGGTCAGATCGGGGTGAGACGCGAAAGACATATCAACTCCCCTTCTCCGCCCTTGCAATGTTTCCCCCCTCTCAAGCGATGCTTGAGCTGTGAGCGGCGATGCGGAACGCATGGACACGGCTGACCGACGGATCGACGAGACCTCCCCCGCGGTGATCCCCGCTCCGCGCCGCACCCCTCAGCTCGTGCTCTGCGCGGTCGAGGACGACCTGGCCGAGGCGTGGCTGGACATCGCGCGGGACCGGCCGGAGATCAGCGTGCACCGGGGCTCGATCCTGGAGCTGGACGTGGACGCGGTGGTCAGCCCGGCGAACTCCTACGGCTGGATGCGCGGCGGGATCGACGCCGTCTACGCGCAGGTGTTCCCGCAGATCGAGGAGACCGTGCGGCGGGCGGTGCTGACCTACCACGGCGGTGAGCTGCCCGTCGGTGAAGCGCTCGTGGTGCGCACGGGCCGCCCCATGCCCGCGTGGCTGGTGAGCGCGCCGACCATGCGCGAGCCCGGCGAGCGGCTGCCCAAGGACACCGTGCACCCCTACCTCGCGGCGCGCGCGGTGTTCCGGCTCTGGACTAGCGGGCGGCTGGAGAGCGGCACCCCGCTGCGGCGCGCGGTCAGCGCGCTGGCCATGCCCGGCCTGGGCACCGGCGTCGGCGGGGTCTCGCCCCAGGACTGCGCGCGGCAGATCGCCGCGGCGTGGGACGAGGTCATGGCCTAGGAAAGGCGAAGGCACCCTGGTGGGGGAGGTACCAGGGCGCCTTCGTTGGCAGCGTCAGTTGACAGCGCTGCCTTCGCTACCGCGAACCTTGATCTTCGCGGGTTCGACGGGCTTGCGGACGACGCCGCGCACCCGGACCCGGAGCAGTCCGCGGTCGTAGTCTGCTTCGACGTTGTCGCCGGTCACGCCCTCCGGCAGGCGGAACTCCCTGCGGAACTCGCCGCCGCGCAGCTCGCGGAAGACCGCGCCGTCCTCGGCGCCCGCGTCACGGCGGCCGCTGACGGTCAGCTTGCGCTCGCTGACCTCGACGTCGACACCGTTCTCGATGTCGATGCCGGGCAGCTCCAGGGTGATCACGACGTCCTCACCGTCACGGTGCACGTCGGCCGGGGGAACGAAGGCCCCGGCGCGGTTGTTGACCCTGGTGGAACGACGGGTCAGCAGGTCGAAGTCGGCGTCGATCTGCTTGATCAACGACGTGAACGGGTCACGCACTGCGAGAGCCATCCGAATCCCTCCCTACGTATTCTGACTACCGGCTTTAGCACTCGGCGTCTATGAGTGCTAACGGACGACCCCCGCCGCTTGTTCCCAGTACCGTGTGACGCGTGACAACCCGCGTGCTGCTCGTCGACGACCACGAGGTGGTCCGCAGGGGACTGCGCGACCTGCTCGACTCCGAGCCCGACATCGAGGTGGTCGCCGAGGCGGGCACGGCCGAGGAGGCGGTGGTCCGCGCCCAGGCCGCGAGCCCCCGGGTCGCCGTGGTGGACATGCGCCTGCCCGACGGCGACGGCGTGACGCTCTGCCGCAGGTTGCGCGATCTCCCGGAGCCGCCGTTCTGCCTGGTGCTGACGGCCTTCGACGACGAGCAGGCGCTGGTCGGCGCGATCCTCGCCGGAGCGTCGGGCTATCTGCTCAAGCAGGTGCGCGGCCAGGACCTGGTGACCGCCGTGCGCGAGGTCGCGGCCGGACGCTCACTGCTGGACCCGCAGACCACCGCGCGCGTGCTGGAGCGGATGCGGCGCGAGGCGGCTGAGCCAGCCGACGAGCTGGCGGCGCTGACCGACCAGGAGCGCAAGGTGCTGGAGGCGATCGGCGAGGGCATGTCGAACCGCGAGATCGCGGAGCGGCTGTTCCTGGCCGAGAAGACGGTGAAGAACTACGTCACGTCCGTGCTCGCGAAGCTGCGCATGCAACGACGCACCCAGGCCGCCGCGTGGATCGCTAAGCGAACGCGAGGGGAATCTCCCAGGTGATCTTGGTGCCGCTGCGCGCGGACGAGGTGATCTTGCACCGCCCGCCCGCCGCTTCGGCGCGCTCTTCGAGGTGACGCAGTCCGCGCTTGGACACGTCCTTCGGGATGCCGCAGCCGTCGTCGACGATCTCCAGGCGTAGCAAGGAGTTCTTCCGCCGGATGCGCACGCCCACCGTGTGCGCGCCGGAATGCCTGACCACATTGGACAGTGTCTCGCGGAGCGCCGCCCTGGCGTGGTCGGCGGCCTCCGAGGGCACGCTGTCCAAGTCCCCCTTGGCATCCAGGCTCGGTGGGAAGCCCAGCAGCTCCCCCGCGATGTCCACCTCCGCGCGCACCGACGCGAGCAGGTCGGCGGGCGGTTCGGGGTCGGGCGAGCGCAGCGCGCGGACGGTGCCGCGCACCTCCTCGATGGTCTGGTCGAGCTGGTCGACGGCGTCGGCGATCCGCGCGGCGTCGGCCCGGTCAAGGCGCGTCGCCAACCGCCGCCCCAGCAGGTCGAGCTGCATCCCGGCCGCGTAGAGCCGCTGCACGATCACGTCGTGCAGGTCGCGGGCGATGCGCTCCCGCTCTTCGTAGACGGCGACGCGCCGCCGGGCGGTCGCGCCCTCCGCGAGCACCAGTGCCAGCCCAGCCTGCGCGGCGAAGCTGGCGAGCAGGTCCACGGTGATCTTGCTGAACGGCTCCGCGCCCCTGCGCCGGTACACCGCGAGCGCGCCGAGGCGCCGCTCCCGCGTGCCGAACGGCGCGACCGCGAACGGCCCGTAGCCACGGAGCGCGGCGGGCACGAACGGCGCCGTGCGCGGGTCCACCACGAAGTCGTCCACCGCGACGGGCACTCCGCCCCGCGCCACGCGAGCGGCGGCCGAGCGGGCGGAGAGCGTGAGCCCCACCAGGCCGTCGTCCGCGAGGGGGTGCGCCGCCTCGACGGTCAGCCGGTCGTCCTCCGCGCGGACCGTGACGAGCCCCAGGTCCGCCTCGGCGAGCGCGGCGGCTCGCTGGACGACGAGCGGCAGCACTCCGTCCACGTCGTCACCTTCGAGGGCGGCCGTGGTGATCTCGGTGGAGGCAGCGAGCGCGCGGGCCGCGAGCGTGGGGTCCACACTTGCCAGACTACGCATGGACCGGCTCGTGCAGCAGCACCCGACCTGCGGCTACCTCGATGAGGGTGTCGCCTTGACGGACGTCGTCAAGTCGATGCGTCACGTGCACGACCGTCCGCCCCGCGAGCGCCGCGCGCAGCCGTCCGAGCACCTCGTCGGCGGTGCGCTCGTCGAGGTGCGACGTGGGTTCGTCGAGCAGCACCAGGTCCGCCTCGTCGGCCGCGAGCAGCGTCCGCGCCAACGCGATCCGCTGCGCTTCGCCCCCGGAGACCGCCGCACCGCCTGCGCAGAGCAGCACGTCCATGCGGTCCGTCCACTCGCTCATGCCCGCGCTCCGCAGTGCCGCTCTCAGCTCGTCGTCGGTGGCGTGAGGCTTGGCGGGCAACAGGTTCTGCCTCAGCGTCGTCGAGACCAGCTGGGCGTCCTGCGGGCACCAGGCGACGCGCTCCGGCACTTCGGCGCGTCCGGCGCTCGGGTCCAGGAAGCCGAGCAGCAACGCCAGCAAGGTCGACTTCCCGCTCCCCGACTCCCCCACGACGACGGTGTAGCTCCCGCGCTCCACCGCCAGGTCGACCTCGCGCAGCACCTCGTTGCCCGCCCACCCGACGTTGACGCCGTGCAGCCGAACACCGCCTGTCGTCCTGTGAACACGCTTCACAGGCTCCGGTGTCGTGTCGGCGCGCACGTGATGGGTGCGGAGCGCGCGGAACTGCTGGAAAGCGGGCGGCAGCAGGGCAAGCGCTTCCGCCGTGGCGAGCGGGATGAGGGCCAGCACGGGGATGAGCAGCGGGTCGATCTTGGCCACCGCGCCGAGCGCGATGCCCGCGAGCGCGGTGAGGCCCGTCGCGAGAACGATCACCGCGTTGGCCGCGCCGACGCCGAGCGCTTGACGGCGCGAGCGCACGGCCAGCTCGGCGTCCACCCTCGCCAGGTCCGCCCGCCGATCATGGTGCGCGCCAAAGGAAATCAGGTCCGCCGAGGCTTCGAGCAGCACGAGGACCTTCGCGCTCACGTCACGGCGCCCGTTGGCCAGTGCGACCGATGCGCGCCGCTCCACCACCAACGCCGTCACCGGCGCGAGCACCGCCGCGACGCCCAACACCATCAATGCCACCAATCCCGCCTCCGGCAGGATCATCGCTTCGACCGTGACCGCCGTCGCCAGCACCGCGACCGAGACCAGCGGTGGCACGAGCACGCGGGGCACGAGGTCGCGGATCGTGTCCGTGTCCTCCGCGAGGCGCTGGGCGGCTTCGCGGTCGATCCGCGCAGGACCCAGTGCCACCAACGTTTCCCACAACCGCACGCGAAGCCTGCTCGCGAGGCGGAATGCGGCGTCGTGCGACACCAGGCGTTCGAGGTAGCGCAGCACCGCGCGCCCGATCCCGAACGTGCGCACCGCAACGACTGTGACCGTGAGCGTCAGGATCGGCGGCTGCTGCGACGCCTTCGCGATCAGCCAGGCCGACACCGCCGTCAACGCGATGCCGCTGCACAGCGCCGCCGCCCCGATCAGCGCTCCGCCGAGGGAACGCGCGGTGATCAGCTCGCGGATGGGTGCGGGCCGGTGCGGACGACCTGCTTGGGTGGCCGCCCGCACCGTGCCGCCACCGCCGGCGTCGAGTTCGGCGGCGGGATCGTGGGTGCGGTGGGCGGCGAGCAGCACCGCGACACCGCGCTGGGCGGCTTCGTGCACAGTGGCCATGACGCGCTGCGCGGTCGCCGCGTCGAGGTGCGCCGTCGGCTCGTCCAGCAACAGGATTCGCGCGCCCCGGTTCACGCGCAGCAACGCCCGCGCGATCGCGACGCGCTGCCGCTCACCGAGCGAGAGTTCGTCCACATCACGGAAACAGAGGTGCAGCGCGGCGGCTGAGTCCAGCGCTTCCGCAAGCTCTTCGGCTGTCGGGTCGACCACCGCCAGCGCGAGTTCCTGCGCCACCGTTCCCGCCGCGAATGCCGGACGCTGCGGCACCCAGGCGATCTGCTCGCGCCACCTGTCGATGTCCACAGTGGACAGTTCGGTGCCGTCGACGGTGATCGTGCCCGATTCCGGCTTCACGAAGCCCAGCAGCACTCCGAGCGCCGTGGACTTCCCCGCCCCGCTCGGCAGGTCCAGCCGCGTGATCTCGCCCGGCCGCACCGTGAAGCTCAGCCCGTCCGGCGCGAACCTCCCCCGCCGCTCGACCCGCAGCGCGTCCACCACCACTTCGCGCGCGAACACCGGCGCCGCGCTCTTACCCGGATTCTCCGAGCCTGGCCGCAGATCGCCCGCGAGCGACGCTCCGGTGCCCGCGCTCGCCACCGCAAGCAGATCTTCACCGCTCGCGCTGGCCGTCGCGTGCGCACATCCGCCATCGCTCGCGCGCGGGGCGTCGGAGGCGATCTCCGCGACGCGGCGCACCGCCTCCACTCCGTCTTCGCTCGCGTGGTGCGCCGCCCCCGCCGCGCGCAACGGCAGGTAGCACTCCGGCGCGAGGATCAGCGCGAACAAGCCGACCGCGAGCGTGAGATCACCCGAAACCAGCCGCACGCCAACGAAAACCGCCACCACCGCGACCGAGATCGTCGCGATCAGCTCCAGCACGAACGCCGACGCGAACGCCACGCGCAGCGTCGCGCCGGTGGCCTGGCGGTGCGCCTCCCCCACCCGGCGCACCGCCTCCGCCTGCGCGGCAGCACGTCGGAGCGAGGTCAGCACGGGCAGCGCGCGCACGAGTTCGAGCAGGTGGCCGGACAAGCGCTCGTTGGCGTCGGCGGCACGCGCGACCTGGTCCTCCGTGTGCTTGCCGACCAAGATCGCGAACAGGGGCATCAGCGGGATCGTGAGCGCGACGATCACGGCGGACACCCAGTCGGAGAACAGGATCGACGCACCGACCACGAGCGGCGTCGCCACGGCGGACAGCAACGCGGGCAGGTAGCGGGTGAAGTACGCGTCCAGTGCGTCCAGGCCCCGCGTGGCGAGCGTGGTCAGCTCGGCGGCGCCACGCCCGGTGATCCACTCCGGTCCACGGGCGAGCGCGGAGTCCAGCACCTGCGCGCGCAGCTCCTCCTTGGCACCCGCTGCGGCCCGCGCGGCGACGGCTTCGGTGGCCCACGCCAGTGCCGCGCGCGCGACGACCGCGCCCGCGAGCACGAGGAGCGGGAAGCGCAGCGCGTCCAGCACGCCGCCAGCGGAGCCAAGCGCCGCAGCGCCACCGGCCGCAGCGCCGGACACCACGCTCGCCAGGGCGGTGGCGATGGCCCAAGCCTGGGCGACCAGGGCGATGGCGGTGAGCACCGACAGCACTCCGGTCACGGCCAGGGCCCGCCGCGCCGACACCGACATTCTCGGCAACGAACCGAGGGGACCGCGCGTTCCCGTTTTCGCGGAGTCCACGCTGGTGGGGAGTGGTGCGCCTGGGATGCTCATGGCACGTGCACCGGCGGGATGTGCGCGGTGCTGATCCGCTTGCGGAAAACCCAGTACGTCCAGGCCTGATAGACGAGGACGGCAGGAGTTCCGAAAAGCGCAACCCAGCTCATTACGCCGAGCGTGTAAGGACTTGAGGACGCATTGCTCACGGTCAGTGAGTTCGCGGCGTCGAGGGTGGACGGGAGGACGTCGGGGAAGAGCGCGCCGAACAGAACGACGACCGTCGACGCCAGCGCGATGCCCAGCCCGGCGAACGCCTGTCCCTCACGCCCAACGCGCAGGCGCAGCAACGCAACGACCACCGCGACGAGCGCCAGCACGAGCGGCGCGACAGTCCACGTGAAGCCCTCACGCCACTGCACGAGAACGAGCAGCGCCACCAGCGGCAACAACGCCACAGGCGCAACGCGAAGAGCCAGCACCCTTGCACGAACACGGATCTCGCCGTCGGTCTTGAGCGACAGGAACACCGCACCGTGCACGAGCGCGAAGCCCGCCACGGCCACGGCGCCGAGCAGCGCGGGCCACTGGAACGCGGCGAAAGCCGAGCCGACGCGGTCGCCGCGCGCATCGAGCGGAAGCCCGAAGACGTTGGTGGACAACACGAGCCCGACGCCGAGCGCGGGAACCCACGAGCCGATGACGATCACGCGGTCCCAGTTGCGACGCCACCGCACGGAATCGACCTTGCCGCGGTACTCGAACGCGACACCGCGGCCGATCAGGGCGAGCAGCACGAGCAGCAGCGGCAGGTAGGCGGCGCTGAACAGCGACGCGTACCAGTTCGGGAACGCCGCGAAGGTGGCACCGGCCGCGACGAGCAGCCACACCTCGTTGCCGTCCCACACCGGGCCGATCGTGTTGATCAGCACGCGGCGCTCGGTGTCGTCGCGGCCGAGCACGGGCAGCAGCATGCCGACGCCGAAGTCGAAGCCCTCCAGGAACAGGTAGCCCAGCCACAGCAGGGCGATGATCACGAACCAGATGACCGGCAGGTCCACTGTGGACACTCCTAGTAGGCGAAGGCCAGCGCGTCGGACTTCGAGGGGTCCGGAGGATCAGCGGGAGGCGGCATCACGCCCTCCACCCCCGCGCGGACGAAGCGCCGCAGCAGGAACACCTCCACGACCGCGAGCACCCCGTACACCGTGGTCAGCGCGATCAGCGAGAACAGCGCCTCGCCGACGGTGACCCCGGCCGAGACCGCCTGCGCGGTGTACATCCACACCCCGTCGACGCCGGTGGGGTTGGGCGCGACGACGAACGGCTGGCGGCCCATCTCGGTGAAGATCCAGCCGAAGCTGTTGGCCAGGAACGGGGTCGCGATGGCCAGCAGCGCGGCGGGCGCGAACCACCGGCTGCGCGGCACGCGCCCGCGCCGGGTCACCCACAGCGCGAACGCGGCACCCGCGGCGGCGATGGCGCCGAAGCCGATCATGAGGCGGAAGCCCCAGTAGGTCACCGGGAGGTTGGGCACGTAGTCGATGGGCCGGCCGGACAGCTCGCCGAGGCGGGGATCGACCGGGTAGTTCGCGCCGTAGCGCGCCTGGTACTCGCCGACGAGCTGGTCGATGCCCTTGACCTCGCTGTCGAAGTCGCTGTTCGCCAGGAAGGACAGCAGCGCGGGCACGGTGATGCTCTTGACGTTCTCGCAGTCGGGGCGCTGCACGTCACCGTAGGCGAACACCGAGAACCCGGCCGGTTTTTCGGTGTGGCACAACGCTTCCGCCGCGGCCATCTTCATCGGCTGCTGCTCGAACATGAGCTTGCTCTGGAGGTCACCGCTGATCGCGAGCGCCGCGAACGCGACGACGCCGACCCAACCGCCGAGGCGCAGCGACGCGAACCAGACCTTGCGGTCGGGGTCGTCGGCAGGAGTGTTCCGGTGCTTGCGGGCCAGGTGCCACGCGGCGATGCCGACCAGGAACGTGCCCGCGACCGCGAAGCAGCCCGCGATGGTGTGCGGGAACGCGGCGAGCACGGTGGAGTTGGTCAGCAGTTCCCAGATCGAGTTGAGCTGGGGCTTGCCGTTGACGTACTCGATGCCGACCGGGTGCTGCATCCACGAGTTCGCGGCGAGGATGAAGTACGCGGAAGCCATGGTGGCCAAGGAGAAGGCCCAGATGCAGGCGAGGTGCACGCGCTTGGACAGCCGCTCCCAGCCGAAGATCCACAGGCCGAGGAAGGTGGACTCGACGAAGAAGGCGAGCAGGCCCTCCATGGCCAGCGGCGCGCCGAAGACGTCGCCGACGAAGCGCGAGTAGGCGCTCCAGTTCATCCCGAACTGGAACTCCTGGACGATGCCGGTGACCACGCCCATGGCGAAGTTGATCAGCATCAACTTGCCCCAGAACTTGGTCATCTTCAGGTACTGGGGCTTGCCCGTGCGGTACCAAGCGGTCTGCATGACCGCGACCAGCAGGGCCAGTCCGATGGTCAGCGGGACCATCAGGAAGTGGTAGACGGTGGTGACGCCGAACTGCCACCTGGCGATGTCGAGTACGTCCACGGGTCAACGGTGCCCTGCCGAGCCCGCTGATCAGCAGGTCAACACGTCCCCTATCGCCCGACCGAGGGTCCCCCGCCCACGGGACCTAGGTCCTGCGGACGGGGGTCGAACACGAAGATCAGCCCTCGTCCTCGTCGCCGAAGAAGGACTCGCCGATGTCCTCGAAGACCTCGCCGAGCACCATGCCGCCGACCACGCCTGCCGCACCGGCGGCGACCATGCCACCGACGCCCATGCCGCCACGCCCGCCGTGATGGCCGCCGTGATGTCCGTGGTCGTCGTCGTAGCCGTGACCGCCGTGGTGTCCGTGGTGCCCGTGGTGGGACTGGCGGCGCGAGGCGATCTCGTGCAGCCAGCCGTCGATCATCCCGGCCCAGTCGGCGCTCATCGAGTCCTGGTGGGAGAGCTGGAAGCGACCGAAGGCGTCCTGGCCGGAGCTGAAGAAGCCGCCGCGCTTGTCCGCCTCCAGCACGACCGCCATGCCGTGCGCGTCGGCGACGAAGGTCAGCTCGATCTCGTTGATCCGCCCGGCGAACTGGTGCGGCGGCAGGAACTCGATCTCCTGGAAGAACGGCAGCTGCTGGTGCAGGCCCGCGATGCGACCGTGCTCGACATCGGCGCTGCGGAAGCGGAAACCCAGCTCGCCGAAGGCGTCCAGGACGCACTCCTGCGCGGGCAGCGGGTGCACGAACACCGGGTCCAGGTCGCCCTTGTCCACCGCGCTCGCCACGGCCAGCTCGGTGCGCAGGCCGATGGTCATGCCGGGAAGGCGCTGGCCGTAGACGTCGGTCACCGGGGTCTCCCACGGCACCTGGAACTGGAACGGGATGTTCCTGTTCTCCTTGGCGGCCAAGCGGAAGCGGCCCTCGACGACGAGGCGGTGGAACTCGGCGTTGACGTTGCGCTCGTGGTCGCCGCGCTCGGACTCCACGCGCGTCACCAGGCCGAGCACGACCTGCTCGATCTCCACGTCGCGGTCGCCGCCCTGGATGCGGACCTCACCGCTCAGCACGCCGCCCGGCTGCGTGTTCGGGTCGAACAGCACCGTGTCGACTGAAGGGCCGCCGATGCCCAGCGCGCCGAGCAGCTTCTTGAAGACCACCGAGATCCCCCTGTAGTGGGAAGAAAAATCATGTCGGTGGCTCAACGTACCGGGACTTCACAAAGTGCCCGATTCACCGCAGAGCGGCGGCGACTTCGGCTGCTGCGGCGACCACGATCGGCCCGACCTCGGCACTGACCAGGGTCTCCATCGAGACCACGCCGACGCTGGCGCGCAGGCCAACGACCCCGCGAACCGGTGCGGCAACGCCGAAAGCCCCGGGTTGGAGTTCGCCGGAGGTCGCGACCCACCCCTCGCTGTCCGGCGGAAGGTTCAGGCACTTGCCAGCCGCCCCGCGCTGCACGGAATGGCGAGTGCCTACCCGGTAGGCCACGTGGTAGGCCGTCCACGTCGGTTCGACGACCGCGACGGCTTGGGCCTCGCTGCCGTCGGCGACGGTGAGGTGCGCGGTCGCGCCGACCCGCTCCGCGAGAGAGCGCAGAGCGGGCAGCGCGGCGAAGCGCAGCTGCGGCATGACCCGTCCGGCCAGCCGCAGCACGCCGAGCCCGAGGCGGACGCGCGAACCCTCCCTGCGCACCAGTCCCCTGGCCTGCAACGGCACCAGCAGCCGGTAGACGGCGGCGCGGCTCGCGCCGATCGCCGTCGCCAGGTCGCTGATGCTCGGCGCCTCGGTGTCCGCGTCGGCCACCGCCTGGAGCAGGGCGAGGCCCCGCTCCAGGGTCAGTGAGCTCTCTCTCGGCACGCCCGCCGCGGCGCCTGATGTCACCGCTCAGTCCACCGGAGCCGCGTGCACGGTGCCGCTCACCTCGGCGAAACCGACGACGGAGCCGTCGGGTCCCGGTGCGGTGGCGGTGATCACCACGGTGTCCCCGTCCTCAAGGAAGGCGCGTTCGGTCCCGTCGTCGAGCAGGACGGGCTCCTTCCCGCCCCACGACAGCTCCAGGAAGCTGCCGCGCTCCTGCTTCTCCGGTCCCGAGACGGTGCCGGAGGCGAACAGGTCGCCGGGGCGGACGGTGGCGCCGTTGACGGTCATGTGCGCCAGCTGCTGCGCGCAGGTCCACGCCATCGTCGCGAACGGCGGACGGCTGACCAGCGTGCCGTTCCACCGCACTTCCAGCTGGAGGTCCAGACCGAGCGGCCGGTCCTCCACCAGGTAGTCCTGGAGCTCGTTGCCCAGCGGCGGCGGGGTCACCCGTGCCTGGGACAGCGCGTCCAGCGGGGTGATCCACGCCCCGACCGAGGTCAGGAAGGACTTGGCCAGGAACGGCCCGAGCGGCACGTACTCCCACGCCTGGAGGTCGCGGGCGGACCAGTCGTTGACCAGCGCGACGCCGAAGATGTGCTCCGGCGCCTTGTTCACCGAGACCCGCGAGGTGGCGGGACCGCCGCAGACGAAGCCGACCTCGGCCTCGATGTCGAGCCGGGTGCTGGGCCCGTAGACCGGCGCGGGGTCGTTGGGACCCTTGCGTTGGCCGTTGGGGCGGACCACGTCCGTTCCGGAGACCACGACGGTCCCGGCGCGGCCGTGGTAGCCGACGGGCAGGTGCGTCCAGTTGGGCAGCAGCGGGTCACCGTCGGGCCGGAACATCCGGCCGACGTTCTCCGCGTGGTGCCGCGAGGAGTAGAAGTCGACGTAGTCGGCCACCGTGAACGGCAGCCGGTTGGTGACCTCACTCAGCGGCAGCAGCTTGGCGCACCGCGGCGCCGAGCCCGCGGTGACCAGTTCGGTCAGCCGCGCGCGCAGCTCGCTCCACACCGGCCTTCCCGCAGCGAGGACGGCGTCCAGGGAGTCGGCCGAGACCAGCTCCTCCAGCCGCTCGCTGAAGGAGGCCGCGATGGGGCGCAGCGGCAGCGCGTGGTCGCCCACCCGCACCGCGACGCCCTGACCCTCCAAGACGCCGTAGGGCAGCGTCTGCGGCCCGAAGGGGTGGTCGGGGCCGAACGCCGGATCTTCGATCCAACTCACAGCAGCCCCAGTCCCTTCAGGTCCTCGACGGGCTCGGTCAGCGAGCAGGAGCCGTAGGAGGCGAACACGCCGCGGACGGCGTGCGCGGCGGCCTCGTTGAGGCTGCCAGCCTCCTCGGCGAGCGCCTCGGGGTCCTCGCTGGCCAGAGCCGCCCGAGCGTCTCCACCGGAGAGCGTGCGCGCGGTGGCGACGAGCAGGTTGAGGAAGCCGTGGTGCTGGAAGCCGGTGTTCTCGTCGACGTGCCGGAGTGCGTTGTGCAGCCCGGCGGTCGCCTTGAAGGGCACCCCCGCGCTGCTGCTGACGGCGAGGAAGTCGGCGACCTCGTTGACGCCCGGGAAGGCGTCGGAGGTCATGCCGCCGCAGCGGAGCTTGGGCCAGCTGCCGTGGTCGGCGACCCGGCGCACGCTGGCCAGCCACTCCTCGTGGCTGATGGTGCCGTTGGTGGTACCGGGCCGCCGGGGTTCGACGACGCGGATGACGTCTTCGGGAACGAACTCGGAGACGCGCTCCAGCCAGACGTCGTCGACGTCGGAGGGGGCGGGCATCTCGACCATGCGCAGCGCCAACAGCTCGCTGCGCGATTCGACGATGGAAACGGCCTTGGGTACACCGCCGAGGCCCGTGTCGATCACCAGGGACAGGCCGACCGGCTTGGCCGGCTTGGCCTTGATCAGCTCGGTGATCAGCTCGGGCAACCGGGACGCCGGGCAGAGGAACAACCCGATCATTCCGGCCCAGTTCTCCGAGCGGGAGTCCAGGTGGTGACGCACCGCGTCCGCCATCGGGGCCTCGCCCGGTGGGAACAGCGCCGCGTCGTCAACCAGTCGGGCTAGCAGGGGCGGTGTGCCGCGCGGACCGGGCGCGCGGAGCTCCTCGACGCTTGACACGCCTGACACGCTAGTGGCGTCTACCTCAACGAACAAAAATGTCCGCTATTCGGACACCTGGGAGAGGGGCCGAAACCGCGATGCCGTACTACCGCACGGTGGGGGAACTACCCCGAAAGCGCCACACCCAGTTCCGCAAACCGGACGGCGGTCTCTACGCCGAGGAGCTGATGGGCGTCGAGGGTTTCTCCTCCGACTCCGCCCTGCTCTACCACCGGTTCCTGCCGACGGCGATCGTCAACGCCGAGACGGTCGAGGACACCAGGGGCGGCACCGTCGCGAACCTCCCGTTGAAGCCGAGGCACTTCCGCACGCAGGACCTGAAGTGGGACGAGCCCGACCGCGTCGACGCGGTGACCGGGCGGCGGCTGCTCTTCGGCAATGCCGACGTGGCGATCTGCTTCGTCGCGGCGAACGAGACGAGCCCGCTGTACCGCAACGCTTTCGGCGACGAGCTGCTCTACGTGCAGACCGGCGCGGGCACCCTGGAGACGATCTACGGCGCGCTGACCGTCGGCGTCGGCGACTACGTGGTGATCCCCACCTCGTGCACCTACCGGATCGTGCCGGAGGGCGATGAGGAGCTGCGGCTGTTCGTTCTGGAGGCGACCGGGCACATCGGGCCGCCCAAGCGCTACCTGTCCAAGAAGGGCCAGTTCCTGGAGCACTCGCCCTACTGCGAGCGCGACATCCGCGTGCCGACCGCTCCCCTGCTGGTCGACGGCGAAGATGTGCCCGTGCTCGTCCGGCACCGCGCGGGCCTGACGCGGATGACCTACGCCAACCACCCGTTCGACGTGGTGGGCTGGGACGGTTGCCTCTACCCGTGGGTCTTCAACATCGCGGACTTCGAGCCGATCACCGGTCGCCTGCACCAGCCGCCGCCCGTGCACCAGACCTTCGAGGGCCCGAACTTCGTCGTGTGCTCGTTCTGCCCGCGCAAGGTCGACTACCACCCGCTCGCGGTGCCGGTGCCGTACAACCACGCCAACGTCGACTCCGACGAGCTGATGTTCTACGTGGGCGGCAACTACGAGGCGCGCAAGGGTTCGGGCATCGGCCTGGGCTCGCTGTCGCTGCACCCGTCGGGCTGCGCGCACGGACCGCAGCCGGGAGCCGCTGAGGCTTCGCTCGGCGCTGAGCGCTTCGACGAGACCGCGGTCATGGTCGACACGTTCCGCCCGCTCAACCTCGGCGAGGCCGCTCAGGTCAGCGAGGACCCGCGCTACGCCTGGACCTGGGCGCGGCGCGGTCCCGACTGGACCTGATCCGCCACAGCGATGACCGGGCTGCCCGGGGCGCCGACAGCGAAGGTCGCCCCGGGCTCGCCCGCGATCCACACCGTGCCCGTGTTGCGGACGTACTCGGCGACGTCGAAGCCCAGCAGCGGCAGGCGCACGGGAGTCCGCTCGCCGTCCGGCAGGGTCAGCGTCGCGGTGCCGTCGGCGAAGCCGCGCGCGTTCGGCTGCCACGGCTCGTCGAGCTCGGCCTGCACGCGCTGCCACGGACCCGCGTCCAGCAACTGGTCGAGCTTCGCCCAGCCGCCGAGTCGTTTCCGCGCGCGGACGAACAGCACTGCCGCGATCGGCACCGTGATCGTGCTGACCGCCGCGGGCACGAGATTTCCGGTCCACAGACCCGAGATCAGCACACCGAGCCCGATCGCCAACACGATCTTCGCCGGGGCGTAGAGCTGGCGGGAGTACCGCATCAGCAACCGCGCCGCGCCCGAGGTGACGACGTCCGCCGACGCGGGCGCCTGCGGGTCGTAGGCGGAGATCGCCGTGACCGGCACGTCCGGGCGCTCCGGGACCACGCGCCCCGGCAACGGCGTTCGCACGTCGGCGAGGTGCAGAGCGACCCACCCGCACTCGTCCGGCCCGACGATCCACAGCTGCTCCGCGCGCCCGACGGCTTGCAGGAGCGGGTCCATGGCGGCCGCGAGCCGAACGTGGAGCACGCGATCCGACTCCAGCTCCAGGAACCGGCCTCGCACCGCGCGCACCGCGACGGGACGCCAGGACTCAGCGGCGAACATCCGCGTCGCCGCACGCAGCCACCGACCGACCGCCATGTACTGGGCGACCGCGAAGGCCGTGGTCAGCGCCGCGAGCACGAGGATCGGCATGCCGGCCGATTTCCTGGCTCCGACGGTGAAGACGAACGCGCCGAGCGACCACATGGCAGCGGCGCTCAGCCAGATGGTTCGGAGCTGCCGCTGGCTCGCGCGCACCGTGACGTCGAGGTAGCGCAGTTCGGACGCGGTTCCGGTGACCGGTGGAGGTGGCACGGGAGGAAGGTAACCCGCTCAGCTCACAGCCGGGCGAGATCGACCAGCGGATATCCAGGAACTCCGATCGCGCTGTCCGATCCTGGCCTGGGTGTCCCGGCGAACCACATCGTGCCGGTGGCCCGCGTGTACTCGACGACGTCGCAGCTGACCATGGGCAGCGCCACCGTGACGGTCTGCCCGGACGGCAGGCGCACCTTCGCGCTGCCGTCGGCGGAGCCGCGCGCGTTGGGCTGCCAGGGCTCGTCGATGGTGGCGGGCATCCGGGTCCACGTGCCTGCCGTGAGCAGCTCGGGCAACGGCTTCCACACGGCCAGCGGACGCGCGGCGAGCACCAACGGCACCGCGGCGATCACGCACAGCGCCAGCAGCGCCGCACCGACCAGCAGCCCGCCGAGCAGCCAGGCAACGGCCAGCGCCACCAGCCCGAGCCCGACGACGGCACCGGCGGCGGCCAGCCCGCGCCCGGTCGCACCCGCCTTGAGTTTCGCTTGGCCCGCAACGACGAAATCCTCGGCGGCGGGGGCGTCCGGCCCGGTGATCGGGGCCTCCGGCAGCACCGGGTTGGCCGGGCGCGCCTTGCCCTTCTCCAGCTTCCCGCCGAGCGGCGAGTGCAGTCCGGGGGCGACCAGCACCGCCCAGCCGTTCTTGTCCGGGCCGACCACCCACACGTTCCTGGTGCGGGCGAGCACCTCGCGGATGAGGCCCGGCATGCCGAGCGTGCGCAGCCGGAAGGTGTCCCCGTCCTTCTCGGTCACGGTCATCATCAGCGTGCCGCGGCCCGCCTGCTCCAGCTCCGCCGTCGCCGGGCGCCAGGTTCCCTCAGGCAGCAGCCGATCGGTGGCGCGGGTCCAGCCGTCGAGCATGAGCAGCAGGTCGATGGCCATCGCCACGAACAGGCTGACCGAGATCCACACGATTGCCTGCACGAAGCCGGACACGTCGGCGAGGCTGGCCGCGGTGGCCCCGCCGACGAGCACGGCGAGGACGAGCCACCAGCTCAGCAGCTGGCGCTTCATCAGCCGGATCGCCATCCTCAGGTGCGGCGTCTCAGCCGCTGGACGGTCGGTCGGTGGAGCCGGAACGGACTGCGCTGCAGCTTGGCTGGGGTGCACGCCCCCCATGGTGACCGCTGGAGGGCCGGAAGTGAGCCCCTGAATCAGCAGCACTGAACGGGGCCCTTCCCCCTATCCCGAACACAGGTTAGGCTCACCTAAGTAGGAGGTGAGCGGTGAACGTCGAGACCACGAAGGCGCCCACGCCGAACGCGGCGGAGCGGGCCAGGAGCATGGCGACGCGGGGTGGACCCGCGGTGCTGATGCCGACCCAGCACTCCGATCCGGTGCGCGTCGAACCGCTGCTGCACCACGTGCACGCGGACGGCACCACGGCGTTGCTGATGCCCGCGCACCACGAGCTGGTCGGGCTCGCGTGGCAGGCGCCCAGGGGCGAGCTGACCGCGATGCTGGAGATCACCGATTCGGCCCCGGTCCGGTTGCGGGAACCGGTCAGGGGACTGCTGTGGCTGACCGGCTGGTTGCAGGCGCTCGACCCGGCGGAGTCGCGGGCCGAGGCGCTCGCGGTCGCCGAGCAGCGACCCGACCACCGGCTGCTCGACGTCGGGCACGGCGCGGTGATGCTGCGCCTGGTCCCGGCCTCGCTGGTGCTCGCCGACGCGGAGGGGACCGCGTCGGTGGAGCCCACCGAGTTCACCGACGCCCGGCCGGACCCGTTCTGCCTGATGGAGACCGGATGGCTGCGGCACCTGGAGTCCGCGCACGGCGACGTGGTCGGCCAGCTCGCCAAGCACATCCCGGACGAGCTGCGCAGCGGTCACGTGCGCCCGCTCGGCCTGGACCGCTACGGGCTGCGGCTGCGGGTGGAGTCGATCACCGGCGACCACGACGTGCGGCTGGCCTTCTCCCAGCCCGTGCACGACGCGCGCCAGCTGGCCGCCGAGCTCCGCCGCCTCGTCGGCTGCCCCTTCCTCGCCCAGACCTACGGTCATTGAGTCCACCGGAACGGCAGTAGGTCCACCGGAACGGCAGTAGCGTGCGCTGGTGACCAACCGCGTGCGTTCCTGGCTGGCACCGGCGCGGCCGGACGGCATCGAGACGATCACCGATCCGGCGCGGCGGCGAGCCGTCGTCCTCGAGGTCCTGCTGGTCTTCTCGATCACCTTCGGGCTCTCCGGCGCGCGCAGCCTGCTGTCGCTGCTGAACTCGCTGATGCAGCCGGTTCCGCTGAGCCAGCAGTCGGTCGCGCTCAACACCTCGCGCTCGGAGCTGGGCCTGATCGACCTGCTCTACCAGCTGCTCGGCGTGACGCAGCTGCTCGCGTGGGGCGCGCTCGGGGTGTACCTGCTCTACCGCGCCGGTGTTCGACTGAGCAGCATCGGCCTCGATCGCACGCGTCGTGGCCGCGACTTCGCGTCAGGCATCGGCCTCGCGGCGTTGATCGGCGTGCCGGGGCTGGTGTTCTACCTGGTGGTGCGGGCGATCGGGCTGAACCTCACGGTCATGCCGAGCACGCTCAACGACGTGTGGTGGCGCGCCCCGGTGCTGATCCTGTCGGCGATCGCGAACTCGTGGGCCGAGGAGGTGCTGGTCGTCGGCTACCTCATCACCCGGCTGCGCCAGCTCGGCTGGAGCGAGAACCGCTCACTGCTGCTGTCCTCGGTGCTGCGCGGCTCCTACCACCTCTACCAGGGCTTCGGCGGGTTCGTCGGCAACATCGTGATGGGCCTGGTCTACGGCCGGTTCTGGCAGCGCTCGCAGCGGCTGTGGGCCCTGGTGGTGGCGCACGCGCTCATCGACACCGTGGCTTTCGTGGGCTACGCGCTGCTGAAGGGCGTCGTGCCCTGGCTGCCCTAGCCGTCTACGTCTATACGGCGGGCGGAGCGGTCTCTTGGGTGGGGGGCAAGGAGTGTCCGCTCCGCCCGCCGGAAGCCGATGGGCAGGCAGCTAGCCCGATCGGCCGTGAGTGATCTGACTGGGCGGAGCCAGACCACTTGGCGAGGGAAGTCCAACCACGTCGTAGTAACGCATTCTTTCCGGCCGATATTCATGTCCCGGTTGAATACCTGTCGCAAAAAACAGTTCGTCAATTCGACCGACGAGTTCGTCAGCGCTCCACCTCAGGGAGCCTGCCGTGATTTCCGCAGCGGCCACGCAGGACTGGTAGATCTCAACATTGCTTTCCTGGATGCCGAACACCTTCCCGCTGATGTAAGCGGAGGCTTGCGACACCAAGAATGCCACCAGAGCGGCGCAGTTGTCGAGGGTAAAAAGTTCGAAGTCACCACCGGCAACTCCCGGCACGCCCCGGCTCTCACCGGAACGGGACAACGCGGCAAAGTTTCGGGTTCTGCGTACCGGAGCGACGACATTACTGGTGACGCCGAAAGGTGCCATTTCCATGGACACGATCGCCGAGAGGGAACTCAACGCGAGTTTCGCGGCGCCGTAGCCCAGGTAGCCGTCACGGCCGCCGAAGCCCAGCGCGGGCGTGGTGTGCACCATCCGGCCCGGTGTTCGGGAGTCCCTCCAGTACCGGCACACCGCCCGCGACGGCTCGCAGCCGCCGTTGACGTAGCCGCGAACCACCTCGTCCCACTCGGTGTCCGCGGCGCGGGGACCGTTGCCGGTCCGCAGGTCGTCGGCGTTGTTGACCAGTGCGTGGAGCCCGCCGAAGGTCTCGGTGGCCACCCGCACGAGCCGCTCCGCGACGCGGGAGTCGGTGACGTCGCCGTAGACCGGCACCGCGTGGCCGCCCTCGTCGGCGATCTCCTCTGCGACCGAGGACGCGGCCTCCGGCGCCATGTCGGCCACGACGACCGAGGCGCCCTCCCGCGCGCATTCCAGCGCGATGGCTCTGCCGAGGCCGCGACCGGCTCCGGTCACCACCACGACGTCGCGCTGGAGAACGCCTCTGCCGCTCATGTGCCGAAGAGTAGCCGCGAAAGTCCGATGTTCACCCGGAGGTGGGACGGTTTCACGCTCTGGTCGCAAGAGGAGTCAAACCCAGGGTTGACCAGGAGTACGTCTGACGTGGGTGGACAAAGGCGCGGGCGGAAATGCAGGGCGCCACGCCTCAGGGGTTCTCGACGACCTGCGGTGGTTCAGGAATCTTGTACCCGGATTTGCCGACGCTGCCGGAGACGATCCGATTCCAGCTGCCATCGGAGATCATCTTCCGCAAAGCCGCAGTGATCTTGCTCAGCCGCTCGTCGCCCTTGCGCACGCCCACTCCGTAGCGCTCGGTGGAGAAGGGCTTGCCCACCAGCTTGAACCTGTCCGGCTGCTGGGCGGCGTACCCGGCGAGGATGACGTCGTCGGTGGTCAGAGCGTCGAGGTCGCCGCGCTCCAGCGCGCTGAGGCACTCGCTGTAGGAGGAGAACTGCTCCAGCGTGACGCTGCGCGCGTAGGAGTCCTTGACCCGCTGGGCCGGGGTGGAGCCGGTCACCGAGCACAGCTTCCAGTCGCTGTAGTCCAGCGACTCCGGCCCGGTGATGTCGCTGTTGGCCTTGCGCACCAGCAACGACTGCCCGGCGACGAAGTACGGCCCTGCGAAGTCGACCTTCTGCTTGCGGGCGTCGGTGATGGAGTAGCTGGCCGCGATCATGTCGACCTTGCCCTGCTCCAGCATGGCCTCGCGGTCGCCGGAGCGGGCCTCCACGAAGGTGATGTTGCCGGGGTGCACGCCCAGCTCGCGCGCGATGTAGCGGGCGACCTCGACGTCCAGGCCCTCGAAGGCACCGGAGGCCGTGCGCAGGCCGACGCCGGGCTGGTCGAACTTGATGCCGATGGTCAGCTTGGGGCCGTTGGGCGGTGGCGGGTCCTCCGCCGGGCCCGAGGAGCCGAACACACCGCACCCCGTGAGCGCCAACATCGTCAGCGCGACCGAAAGCGCACGGAACCGACGCATCTGTGCAGACCCCTCCGCAACGTTGCGCGGGCGGCCCTGCCCACGCCGTTCGGAGGCTACCCGAACGGATGAATGTTGCACTTCGCGGCCGTCGCGGCGGTCGTTGGTTAGTCTCCGCCTCGTGACAGCTCCTTCCAGCGCGACGGCGCTCGGCGTCGACAGCGAGGTCGGTCCGCTGCGGACCGTCCTGCTGCACCGGCCGGGTGACGAGCTCAAGCGCCTCACCCCGCGCAACAACGACCAGCTGCTCTTCGACGGCATCCCGTGGGTGGACCGGGCCCAGGCCGAGCACGACGCCTTCGCCGAGACCCTCGCGGGCCGGGGCGTGGAGGTGCTGCTGCTGGCCGACCTGCTCGGCGAGGCACTCGCCGACGGCCGGGCCCGCGCTGCGGGCGTGCACTCCGCCGTCGACGAGCGGCGCCTCGGCCTGGACCTGGCCGACGCGCTGCGCTCGCACCTCTCCGGGGTCGACGCGCGCACCCTCGCCTCGGTGCTGATGTCCGGGATGACCTTCGAGGAACTGCCCTCGGCGGAGGGCTCCTCACTGGTCCGGCGGATGCACCACCCCAACGACTTCGCGGTCGACCCGCTGCCGAACCTGTTGTTCACGCGGGACTCGTCGGTGTGGGTCGGCGACCGGGTGGCGATCACCTCGCTGGCGCTGCCCGCGCGGCGGCGGGAGACCGCGCTGACCGACCTGATCTACGCCTACCACCCGAGGTTCAGCCACAGCGGCCGCGCGTACGGCGCGCACTCCGCTCCGCTGGAGGGCGGCGACGTGCTGCTGCTCTCCCCCGGTGTGCTGGCGATCGGCGTCGGCGAGCGCACGACGCCCGCCGGTGCGGAGTCCTTCGCGCGCTCGGTGTTCGCCGACGGCCTGGTGCACACGGTGCTGGCGGTGCCGATCGCGCAGGAGCGGGCGACCATGCACCTGGACACGGTGTGCACGATGGTCGACCGCGACGCGGTGGTGATGTACCCGGCGGTGCGGGACACGTTGTCGGCGTACTCGATCCGCCCCGACGGCTCCGACGGCGTGAAGGTGACCGGGCCGGAGCCGTTCCTGGAGGCGGCGGCCGAGGCGATGGGCATCGAGCGGCTGCGGGTGATCGACACCGGCCTCGACCCGGTGACCGCCGAGCGCGAGCAGTGGGACGACGGCAACAACACGCTGGCCGTCGCGCCGGGCGTTGTCGTCGCCTACGAGCGCAACGTCGAGACCAACGAGCGCCTGGAGCACGCGGGCGTGGAGGTGCTGCGGATCTCCGGCTCGGAGCTGGGTTCCGGCCGTGGCGGACCGCGCTGCATGTCCTGCCCGATGCTTCGCGAGCCCTTGAAGTAGCTGCGGCACAACGCAAAACGGCCCCGGAACGTCGATGACGTTCCGGGGCCGCTCGGTTGTGCAAGTGCCCGTCATGGAGGAATGACCGGGTCAAGGGCGCCCGCCCCTGGTTGCACCCACGGTGGGGCGGGCGTCCTCATTCAGTTGGTCAGCCTCAGCCCTTGAACATGCGCAGCATGTCGATCATGCCGAGCGCGGGGGCCTGACCGGCGACGCCGCCGACCTCGGGCAGCTTGGGCAGCGCGGGCAGCTTCGGCAGCTGCACCAGCTCCACCGGCAGCGGGAGGGCGTTGGTCGCGGCGCGCGACTGGCCGCCGAAGGGCAGCTTGGGCAGCTCAACGGCACCCAGCAGCTTCGGGTCGGTGACGGGGACCAGCGCCTGGGCGGGCTCCTCGCCGACGATCACCGAGGTGGCGTGGTCGCCGCTGGCCAGCGCCTGGCCCAGCACCCGCACCGGGATGTCGAAGACCTGGACGCCCGCGCCGACCGGCACGCTCGCGTCGACACCGGACAGGCCGTGGCCGCTCGTGGTGGCGGAGCCACCGACGACCGACTCCAGCGTGCTGTCGGCAACACCGGTGGCGTTGCCGCCGGGCAGGCCGACCGCGTTGCCGAAGACCTGGGCCAGCGGGCCGACGGCCGGGCGGACGACGTTGCCCGCGAGGGCACCCTCGTCACCGGCGGTGGCGATGTCGCCACCCGCGTTGACCGCGGTCACGTTCGAGCCGAGGGCGTCGTTGACCGCGGCGACGGCGACGGCGTCGCCGAAGACCTGGACCACGGGGCCCAGCGCCGGGTTGATCACGTTGCCCGCGACCGCGCCGCCGGTGCCGTCGGTGGCGGTGGCGGAACCGGTCTCGGACAGCGTGTCGTTGGTGGCGGCGGCGGAGTTGTTGGTGGCGACACCAACCGCGTTGCCGAACGCCTGGACCGCACCGGCCAGCGGCACCCACGCCACGTTGCCGGAGACGGCCGCGTTGCTGCCGTCGGTGCTGTTGGTGCCACCGGACATCGAGGTGATCGCGTTCGCGGCCTCGGCGTCCAGCTTCGACGCGACGCCAACGGCGTTGCCGAACAGCTGCACCGGCGGGGCCAGCGACGGGTCGACGATGTTGCCTGCGAGGGCGCCGTCGGTGCCGGCGGTGGTGTGGTCGCCACCGGCCTGGGTGTCGGTCAGGTTGCTGGCGGTGGTGCCCGCGTTGCTGACGACACCGGGGGCGATGCCGAACACCTGGGTCGCGCCGGAGAGCGAAGGCACGACGGTGTTGCCGGTCAGAACGCCTTCCTCGCCACCGGTGACGGTGTTGCCGCCGGAGACGGAGGAGACCTCGTTGGAGGTCAGGGCGTCGGCGTGGGTGAGAACGCCACCCGCGACACCGAAGACCTGGGTCGGACGGGCGATCGCCGGGTGCACGACGGTGCCGGCCAGCAGGCCGTCCTTGCCGTACGCCTTGACCTCGCCGCCGGCCTTCACGTCAGCCGAGTTCTCGACGGTGGTGTCGAGGTGCGAAGCGGCACCGACGGCCGCACCGAAGATGTCGACCGGACCCGCGAGGGTCGGGGCGACGGCGTTGCCGCTGACAACACCGGCGTCGTCGTCGGCGTTGGTGTTGCCACCGCTGGTGCTGGTGCGGTCGTTGGTGACGTGGGTCTCGCCGTTGGTGAGCACGCCTCCGGTGTTGCCGAAGACCTGCGGCGTCAGCGCGGCGACCGACGGCTGCAGCACGTTGCCACCGATGACGGCGTCGTTGCCGGAGCTGCCGGTGTAGCCACCCGCGTGCACGTCGACCGTGTTGTTCTGCTGCGCGTCGCCGTTGAGCAGCACGCCCGCGACGTTGCCGAGCGCGCCGGCCGGGCCGGTCACGTTCGGAGCGGCCACGGTGCCGGACACGAGGCCGTTGTCACCGTTGGAGAAGCGGTCGCCACCGGCGACCGAGGAGATGACCTGCTCGTCAGCGGCGTCCACGTTGGACACGGCGCCGACGGCGTTGCCGACGAGCTCGACGGGCAGCGCGCCGGCCGGGGAGACCAGGTTGCCGTTGAGGACGCCCTCCTCACCGTTGGTGCGGGTGACACCGGTGGCGGAGACGTCGGTGGAGGAGCTGTTGTCCGCGTCGGCGTTGACGAGCACGCCGCCGCCGTTGCCGGAGGCCACGACGGGGCCGGCGACGAACGGAGCGATCAGGTTGCCCGCGAGGATGGCGTCCTCACCGGTGGTGGTGCGGTCGCCACCGGCCTCGGCGCACAGCTCGGTGGTGGAGTTCGAGTCGGGCAGGCTCAGCACCGCGCCGAGCGCGTTGCCGTTGACCTCGATGGGCAGCGCCGCGGTGGGGGCGACGATGTTGCCGGCGAGCGCGCCGTCCTCACCGGTGGTGGTGATGTCGCCACCCGAGGAGGCGCCGACCTTGGACTCGGAGTTGCTCTCCGCGCCGGACAGGATCGCGGCGATCGCGTTGCCGGTCACCTGCACCGGAACGGCCAGCTGCGGGGAGACGACGTTGCCCGCGAGCGGGGACTCCTCGCCCGAGGTGGAGATCGGGCCACCGGTGGCGGCGTTGACCTCGGAGGAGCTGTGGGTCTCGGCGCGGCCGGCGATCGCGGCGATCGCGTTGCCGGAGATGTCGACCGGCAGGGCGATCTGCGGGGCGACGACGTTGCCTGCGACCGGGTGCTCGGAGCCGTCGGTCTCCACGCCGCCACCGCTGCTCGCGGAGGTCACGGAGCTGCTGTGGGCCTCGGCCTTGCCGCCCAGGACGGCGATCGCGTTGCCGGTCACGTTGATCGGGACGACCAGCTCGGGCTGGACGGTGTTGCCGCGCAGCAGCTTGGCACCGTCACGGCCGATGATGCCCTCGACGACCGCGGTCGGGTTGATCGAGATGTCGCGCTTGATCGAGGGCAGGTCGATCTTGGTCAGACCGAGCGGGGCGCCGATCTGGTTGCCGTCGATGTTCACCTTGACGGTGATCGTGCCGTCGACCGTGTTGATGGGGCGATCGGGGTTGTCGGCCTCGTGGGCCTGCGCAATCCCGGCACCTAGCATGAACATCCCACCGGTAACAATCGCGGCCCGGATTCCACGCTTCGCCCAGGTGTTCATTATTGTTCCTTTCGTAGTCCCTTGCGGGAAGAAGACAGGCGCCATCGCATGGCAGTGCGGAAATTGGTCGCCTGGACCTGAGAAGTGGTTCTTGGTTCTTCAACGCGACACGGCGAGCGGTCTGGTGCGCTGTTGGCAGACAGCGTCAGACGGCTCGCCGTGCGGGGTTTCAGTCAGGAGTGGTGCCGGGCTGCCGGTGGTCGTCGCCAGCCATCCGCGCCAGCGCATCGGCGCTGATGGACAGCTCGCTCACCACACGCGCACCGGGGGCGTCGAAGCCCACCGCGTGGCTCGGCAGCTGGTCCGCCCGTGCGTCCTCGTCAGAGGAGGCAGTGCTGCTCGAAGGCGCGATGATCGCGAGCTTCGGCATGGGCGAACCGGGGAGCCGGACCGGGTCGGAAGGACGCGGTCCGGACGAGGCGGCGTTGGCCGCGGGGGACGTCGCAGCGGGCTGCTGGACGTCGGCCGGCGCGCGCTTGGACAGCGCGGACGCCGGGATCTGAGGGGTGTCCGCCGACGTGTCGTCGGAGGAACCGTCGCTGAGCAGGGAATCTCCTGCCACAGCTGGGAAGGAGCGAGCGGAGCCCTCCGCCGTCGGCGCGCCGAGCCCGACCAGTCCGGCGAGGCCGGAGACCAGGGGCGCGCTCTGCTGCGGGCGGTCCAGCTCGCGGCCGGTGACCGCGCCGAGGACGTGGCGGACGACGCCGCTCACGGTGCTCTCGACGGCCTTGCCGACCTCGACGACCGGGGTGGTGACGTGCTCGACCACGGGGGTCGCGACGTCCTCCACGGCGGCGACGATCTGCATCACCGGCTCGAAGGCGGCGGCCATGGGCTCGGCCTGGGCACTCGCGGTGCCGGAGGCGATCAGCCAGCTGGCAGCGACTCCGCCGAGGACCAGCGCGGTGCGGGTGAGCGCGCGGCGGACAACGCCGCCCTGGCCCACTCGTCGCGTCTGGTTCCCGAACAAGGAAGTCGCCCTTCGATTAAGGAGTTGAGGGGTGCCGGGCCAAGTTCTCCAAGGAACTTCTGTCCGACAGGAGAGAAGGTGCCACAGAAATGGATCTAGGTAAACCTCGGAGAGTCAAGGTCGCCTCATCGAGTTAACGGCAACCCTTCCCTATACGGGGAGTGAGCACAAGTGCGGGTTACCGACGGTTATGTGAAAGCGCTCCGGCTATCACTATCGAACCAGCTCAGCAGCGGTGTATAGCCGGATCGCGGGGTAGCGTCTGCTCTCATGGCCCCGAACACCACCACCACCACCACCACGAAGTTCCACGAACTCCTCCGGGCGCAGGTACGCAACGAGTTCACCGCCTCGCAGCAGTACATCGCCGTCGCGGTCTGGCTGGACGCGCAGGACCTGCCCAGGATGGCCGCGCACTTCTACCGACAGGCGCTCGAGGAGCGCAACCACGCCATGATGATCGTGCAGTTCCTGCTGGACAACGGCCTGCAGGTGGCGATCCCGGGCGTCGACGAGGTCCGCAACGACTTCACCACCGTGCGGGAGCCGGTCGAGCTGGCGCTGAACCAGGAGCGCAAGGTCACCGAGGAGATCACCGCACTGGCCAGGGCCGCCCGCGACGAGGGCGACTACCTCGGCGAGCAGTTCATCCAGTGGTTCCTCAAGGAGCAGGTCGAGGAGGTCTCCTCGATGTCGACGCTGCTCACGATCGTCGACCGCGCGGGCGACAACCTCTTCCACATCGAGGACTTCCTCGTGCGGGAGAGCGTCGGCGACGGCGGCGGCGACCCGACGGCTCCCCCGGCGGCGGGTGGCGCCGTCTAGCGCGGAGCACGCACGGCGACGGCCGGTCAGTCCACTGTGGACCGACCGGCCGTCGCGCGTTCGGCTCAGCCCGAACAGTCCTCGTCGTTGTCGTTGAAGCGCAGGCTGATCGCCGTGACCTTGGAGTTGTTGAAGTCCACGGTGAAGACGGCCCTGCTGTTGCCGGGCACCGGCGTCTGCGCGCTGCCGGAACCGGCGCTCAGCACGACCTTGCGCAGCTCGGAGTAGAGGTTGCCCGCCTGCTCGACCGTCATCCCCGCGCGCAACCCCTCCGGTGTGCGCGGCGCGTTGCGCGGCAGGACCTCGGCGAGCCCGGCGCTGCGCGAGAGGACCACCGTCCCGAAGCTGGCGCCCGAGGAGTCCAGCAGTTCGTGCGTCGTGCAGCGGTGCTCGGCGGCCTGCTGCTGGTCCAGCACGTCCTGCGACACCAGGCCGGTGTCGTGGACCTGCTTGCGCGTCATGCCCAACTGCAGCGGCCCCAACCCGTTGGGCCCCAGCACCGTCGGCAGCGGCTGC
The DNA here is from genome assembly GCF_039537405.1 of Allokutzneria multivorans. NCBI lineage: Bacteria > Bacillati > Actinomycetota > Actinomycetes > Pseudonocardiales > Pseudonocardiaceae > Allokutzneria > Allokutzneria multivorans. Next base: position 813,441 of record NZ_BAABAL010000005.1, read on the forward strand.
TTCGCGGTTGTCGTGCTGGGCTGGGCCGCGGGTGTCTTCTCGACGTGCCCGAAGCCGGACGCGGCCATCCCCCCGACGACGCCGAACACCGCGACGAGGGCGCCGGCCCCCACGGCGAGACCTCGGCGGTTGCGGCGGCGCCTGCGTGCCCCGGCGACGATGGCCCGCTCCGCGACCGGCGTCGGTGCCAGGTCGATCCGCTCGTCCTGGAACATCCGGCGCAGCTCGTCGTCGAGGCTCATCGATCGCCGCCGTCCCCGACGAGGTTGCCCAGTCTCAGCCGCAGCGACGCCATCGCCTTGCTCGTCTGGCTCTTCACCGTCCCCTTGGTGACCCCGAGCGATTCGGCGATCTCGGCCTCGGACAGGCCGTCGTAGTACCTGAGCACGATCACCGCGCGCTGCTTCGGCGGCAGCGCCCGCAGCGCCTGCCAGAGCGGCTCGTCCTCCAGCCGGTCGTGGTCGTGGTGGATCGAGATGTCCGGCAGCTCCGCGACCAGGTTCTCCCGTCGCGTTCTCCGCCACCGGCTGACGTGCGCGTTCGCCATCGACCTGCGCACGTACGCGATCGGCTCCGCCCCCTTGCGCAGCAGTGCCGCCCAGCGCGAGCCCACCTTCTCGAGCACCGTCTGCACGAGGTCGGCGGCGTCGTGCGGGTTGCCCGTCAGCGCGTGCCCGTACCTCAAGAGGCCGGGCAGCGCCGCCCGCACGAACTCGCCGAAGTCCTCGTCCATCGTCCCGTCCCCATGAAGCTCCACCCCGCTGACAGCGACTACACGCGCGACACCGCCGCGCGGTTGCCACGAGTCCTCAGAAGTCAGAAGGAGTCAGCGGTAGCAGTCCTGATCCTTCAGCTCCAACCGGACTTCGGTGAGGACGTCGTTGCGGACGATCACCCAGTAGTTGGCGTTCGGGTTGCCGGGAACATCGGTCACCCGCTCCCCCACCGCACCGTGCTTCACCTTGTTGCCCGTGTAAACCCGATTCAGATCGCCCAGCTTCGAGCCGATCCCGATGCCCTCCGGCGTCTTCGCCCCCGGCGTCGCCTCCAGCCGGACCAGGCCGTGCTTAGCGGAGAACAACAGGGAGTAGTAGCCGTGCCGGACGGTCTCGCCCGCGTAGTTGTAGCCACGGCAGCCGCCGTCGGACTCCGGCTTGGAGTTGGCCTTGATCAGGCCGGTGGCCACGGCCGCCGCCTCGGTCATGCCCAGCTTCAGCCTGCCGAGGCCGTCCGGGCCGAACGTGGTGTCGTCCGCGGCGGGCGCCACCGTCGCCTCGGGGTCGGGTCGGTCCGCCTGCTCGGTCGCCGGTGGCGCCGAGGCCGGTCTGCCGAAGCCGCTCAACGCGATCCCACCGCTCAGCGCCGCGACCACCGCGACGGCCGCACCGCCGACGGCGAGGGTCCGCCTGCGGGTGCGCCGCCGTCTCGCCCCCTTCAGCACGGTCTGCTCCGCATCGGGGCGGACCGGCAGGCCGAGGCGCTCGTCGTCGAACAACCGACGCAGGTCCTCGTCGAGGCTCATCGCTCACCACCCTCCATCCATCCCGCCGTGTGTGCCGTCAGGGGGGACACGCGGTGAGATCCGCGAAGGTTGCCTCCGGATACCAAAAAGATGCCGGGCGCTCCCCCGAAGAGCGCCCGGCGTCCACTGTTCCAGGTCAGCGCAGGGTGACCTGCCTGCCGCGCAGACCGTCCCTCGAGCGGCGCTCGGCGTCGGTCAGCGGCTCGCTGTCGATCGTGGCCAGCGCGGCGTCCAGCCGCTTGCCCAGCTCGGCGACCGGCTGCTCCCACTCCTTGGCGTGCATCTCCCTGTCGATGTCCCAGACGGGAACGAGCAGGCCGTGCGCGCGGAAGCAGCCCGCGTAGCGGGTGTTCTCGCCCAGGTCCAGCTCGCCCTTGGCGGACAGGCGGGCCATCGCGGCGAGCAGCTTCTCCTCCGGCTCCGGCCGGACCCAGCGCACGTGCGCCTTGTCGCCCGCGTCCACCCAGTAGGCGGCGGTGACGCCGGCGACCCGCTCGGTCGGCATGATCGCCTCGTTGGCCCGCTGGAGGGACAGCGCGACCTCGCCGGTCGGCTCGTCCTCGCCCGGGATCCACCAGCCGAAGTCGGCGTGCACGCTGACGTCCAGGCCCGCGCCCTCGGCCAGCACGTCCTGGAGCCTGGCCTCCTCGCGCGCGTCGGCGGCCACGGTGAGCACGTCGCCAGGCTCGGCGGTCAGCGCCCAGCGGATCGAGCGGCCCAGGTCGGCGCTGATGTCGCCGGAGCGCGTCTGCACCTGCATGCCGACGAACGCCTCGCCGTCGCTGCGGACCAGCGCGGCCGCCGCCATCGGCAGCACGGTGGCCAGCGTGACCTTGCGCTCGCCCGCCTCCTTGAGGGACAGCGGCGCGGTGGCCGACGGCACGAACTCGCGCAGGGCGATCAGCTCGCACTCGGCCGCAAGGCCCTCGAACGGCCGGGTGGTGATCACGTCGGCGGGTCCGTAGGACGAGCCGTGACAGGCCTTGTAACGCTTGCCGGAGCCACAGGGGCACGGCTGACGGGCGTTGACCGCGCCCTCGACGGCGTCGCTTCCGCGACCCTTGCGCTTGGCCGCTGCGCGCTTGGCCACCGGTCCTCCTCGACCTCGACTCACTTCGGTTTCGCGACCGTAGTCGACCCCTCCCGGGCCAGCAGCGACCGGGTCGCCGAGGGCGAATCCGTTGCCAGGTACCGCACGCCGAGCTCCGCGCACAGCAGCACGTCCTCCGGCTCGTTCACCGTCCAGCAGTAGGTCGGCCGGCCCCGCGCGGCGGCGCGCCCGACGAAGCCCGGGTCGGCGCGCAGCTTGCGGATGCCCGGCCCGAGGATGTCCGCCCACGGCGGCAGCTTCCTCGGCGGGCCCGCGGTCAGCAGCACCGTCGGCACCGCGGGCGCCAGGCGCTTCACCCTGCGCATCGCGGCGGAGGAGAAGGACATGACGACCGCACCGGCGGCGTCCAGGCTGAGCGGGCTCGCCTTGCCGTAGCGGGCCAGCAGGCGCACCAGCTCGCGCTCCACCCTGCCGCCGTAGCGGATGGGGTGCTTGGTCTCGATGAACAACCGCACCGGCCGGTCGTGGTCGGCGACCATCGCCAGCAGCGCGTCCAGGGTCAGCACGCCGATCTCCGGCTCCGCGCCCGACCAGCTGGCGAAGTCCAGCTCGGCCAGCTCGGCGAGCATGTGCGTGCTGACCGGCCCGGTGCCGTCGGAGGTGCGGTCCAGCAGCCGGTCGTGGACGCACACGAGGTGGCCGTCCCCGGTCAGCCGGACATCGCACTCCAGCCCGTCCGCGCCGTCGGCGATGGCCAGCTCGTAGGCGGCACGCGTGTGCTCGGCGCGGTGGGCGGAGGCTCCTCGGTGGGCGACGACCTCGGTCTCGGGGTGCACACCGTCGATGGTGCCAGTGCGCCGAGCGGGCGCGAGGCGCTCGGCGGCGACCCGCGAGCCGACCGGAGTGACGGCGCACACCCATAGGTACCGCACCGTTGGACTATCGCAACCTTGGCGACTTACCGTCGGTAATCATGAGCCAGGCATACTCCCGCGACTGGTCGACCGGATCGGATGAACCGCCCTTCGATCCGAGGGACGAACGGTTCATCCTGAACCCGTACCCGGCGTTCGCGGAGCTGCGCACGCGCGGCGAGGTGCACTGGCACGGCGGCCTCGGCATGGCCGTCGCGGTCTCGCACTCGGCCTGCTCCTCGGTGCTGCGGCACCGCTCCCTCGGCCGGATCTGGGCGGACGCGCTGCCCGCCGACCGGTTCACCGCGTTCAACCTGCTGCACCGCAACTCGCTGCTGGAGAACGAGCCGCCCACGCACGGCAGGCTGCGCAAGCTCATCTCCGCCGCGTTCGGTCGCGGGCACGTCGAGCGCCTGCGCCCGTGGGTCCGGAACCTGGCCGACAACCTGGTCGCCGACCTCGCGGACAGCATCAGCTCCGACGGCGCCGGTGACCTGCTCGCGCACGTGGCCGCGCCGCTGCCGATCCAGGTCATCGCCGAGCTGCTCGGGGTGCCCGACTCCGACCGGGGACTGCTCCAGCCCTGGTCGAACTCGATCGTGAAGATGTACGAGTACGGCCTTCCCGACGACCAGCGCGACATCGCCGAGCGCGCCGCCGCCGAGTTCGTCGCCTACCTCCGCGAACTCATCGCGCTGCGCCGCCGCCGCGCGGGCGACGACCTGGTCAGCGACCTCGTGGCGGTGACCGACTCCGACGGCGCGCGGCTGACCGAGGACGAGCTCGTCGCCACGGCGGTACTGCTGCTGATGGCCGGGCACGAGGCGACCGTGAACGTCGTCGGCAACGGCGTGCTCGCGCTGATGCGCCACCGCGACCAGTGGGACCGCCTCGTCGCCGACCCCGGCCTGCTGGAGACCGCCGCCGAGGAGCTCATCCGCTACGACTCGCCGTTGCAGCTGTTCGAGCGGACCGCCACCGAAGAGGTCGAGATCGCCGGCCACGTGCTCCGCCCCGGCGAGAAGATCGCCGCGCTGCTCGGCGCCGCCGCCAGGGACCCGCTCGTCTTCGCCGAGCCCGACCGCCTCGACATCACCCGCTCACCCAACCCGCACCTGGGCTTCGGCATGGGCATCCACTACTGCCTCGGCGCCCCGCTCGCCCGCATCGAGATCGTCGCCGCCCTGGAGGCCCTCACCACCCGCCTGCCCCACCTGGAGCTGGCCGGAGAACCCCTCCGCCGCTCCGAGTTCGTCATCCGGGGCCTCCGCGCCCTCCCCGTCACCACCCCCGCCTAGCCGCCCACCGCCAACGCCCCGAACGACCCGTTCAGTGCGTTGAGGGAGCTGAACGGGTCGTTTGGTGCGCTCAAGTACCTGAACGACCCGTTCAGCGCGTTCAACGCACCAAACCCGGCGTTGGCGCGCGTGGGGTGGGGGTAGCCGCGAGGGTCAGCGGCGGTGGGTGGTGGAGCGGGGGCGGCGCTCGGGGGTGGGCGCGCCGTCGACGCGGACGACGAGCATGCGGTGCGCGGCGGCGTTCTCCATCGGGGAGAGCAGCGCGGTGATGCTGGTGATCACCCGGACGCTGAGCACGGCGACGGCCACGGCGGCGGAGTCGGTGAGGATGCGCAGCACCACGCCGTCGGCCTGGGCCTGGACGCCGGAGCGCAGGCTCCAGAGCAGCGTGACGGCGGCGAGCACCAGTCCCCCCACCCAGGTGATCCACCAGACGCGCAGCTGCCTGGACGGAGTGGGCCTGCGGTCGGCGGGCTCGCCGAGGGCGGCGTGCTCCAGCTCCGTCAGCGTGGAGCCGGGGATGCTGAGGTTGGGGCCGGGCAGCAGGCCGACGAGCACCTGCCAGTCGGGCCGCGCGGGCGCTCTGCCGGTGGCCTCGGCAGCCGCCTGGCGCGCGCGCAGCAGCCACAGCACGGCGGCGGTACCGGCGACGAGCGCGGTGACCGGGGCGAGCACGCCCGCGGTGATCACCAGGGCGTCGGAGGCCTTGAGCCAGCCGTAGGAGAGCACGGCGGAGCGGCTGATCAGCAGCATGACGTAGCGCCACAGCTCGGCGACGGCGGCGAGGCCGCACGCGAACGAGGTGACCCACAGCAGCGTGGTCGCGGTCCCGGAGAGCACGCGCATCCGCTCGGCGGGGCTGACCCGGGGGGTGGTTCCCGGGACCGACATCTGCCAGCGCCACGGCAGCGCGGGCAGACCCCACCTCGGCGGAGCCGGGTAGGACGGCGGCCCGGTGTAGCGGGGCGGCTGCTGGCGGCGCTGCCGGTACGGGCGCACGGGAACGGGCGGACTGGCGACCCAGTCCACCGCCATCGGACGACCCGGACGCATGGTGCTCAGATCACCTCGGGCTCGGCGCCGGAGTCGGCGGCGAGCGGCTTGCCCACCGCCTGCCAGCGCTGCATTCCACCGGCGACGTTGATCGCGTCCCACCCGTTCTGGTTGAGGAAGGCCACCGCCCGCGCGGAGCGGCCGCCCATCCGGCAGACCACGTGCAGCTCGCCGTCCTCGGGCAGCTCGGAGAGGCGTTCGGCCAGCTCGCCCAGCGGGATGTGCAGCGCGCCGGGGGCGTGGCCCGCGTTCCACTCGTCGTGCTCGCGGACGTCGAGCAGCGTCACGTCCGCGCCGAGCTCGGTGACGTCCACAGTGGGCACCTGCATGGGGTTCACACCGCAGATGCTGCCATGCCACCGCGTATCGCCGCAGTGAACCTGCGGCAACCAGCTAGCCCAGGGCCGCGAGGTTGCTCAACAGGTCGACGATGACGTTCTCCGGCAGCGCGACCAGATCCGCTTTGCGCCCGTCCTTCGGCAGTGTGGTGCGGAACGCCAGCGACATCTCGTAGCCGGTGATCTGGTACCAGCGGCCGGACGGCGTGAACACGCGCAGTCCTTCGGTGGAGGCCTGGACGACGGCGCCGCCGGGCAGGTTCAGCCAGTGCATCTTCTGCGCGCAGCCGCCCGCGACCGCCGAGGCGTAGTACTCGGCGGCCTGCGCCAGCGGTCCGCCGTAGCGGCCCGCCGCCAGCGAGAACGTGCGCTGGAGCTGCTTGTCCTTGCTGTAGACCGCGACCTCCGCGAGGCCTCGGTTCACGTTGACCCACGTCTTGCTCAGCACCTGCACGGTGTCGCCCTGGTAGTGCTTGGCGAGCCCGTTGAGCAGCACCGGGAGGTACTTCTCCTCCGGGAGCACCTCGCGCCCGCTCGCGACCGGCAAGCTGATCTGCTGGCAGACGGGAGCGCGCGCCTCCGGATACCTCGGGGTGGGCGCGGGCGAGACGTAGATCGGCTCGTGCACGGACCAGCCGGGGCGGGGCGACTCCGGCAGCGGCACCGGCGGGGTGGAGACGACCGGGCCGGCGGGCGGCAGCCGCTCCCCGTCCGCGCCGAGACCGAGGTTGCCGAGCGCGGAGGCGCCGACGCCGATCCCGACCACGGCGACGATCGCGCTGGCGACGGTGCCGATCCTGGTGATCAGCACGCGTCTGCGTCCCCTGCGGATCACCTCCTCCACCCTGGTTGCCGGTGGTGGCGCCGCGCCGTCGACGACGCGCTGCAGCGCCGCACGCAGGTCCTGTTCGTCATCCCACATGTCGATCACCTCCTCAGCAGCCCGCCCGCGTCGCCGGGTGCAACGCAGGTGTGTTTCCGTCGCCGGGACCGTACGCCTGGCGAAGGGCTTGCAGCCCTCGTGATGTCTGGCTCTTGACGGTGCCCGTCGTACAGCCGAGCACGTCCGCAACCTGCTCAACGGACAGATCCTGGATGAATCGGAGCACGATGACCGCACGTTGGCGTGGCGGCACCTTCTGCAACGCGGCGAGCAGCGCGGGCCGGTCCTCGATCGCGCCGGTGTCCTGGACCACCGGACGCTCCGGTGGTGACTCGGTGGGCTCTTCCCGTGCCCGGCCCCTCCGCTTGGTGTCGAGGAAGGTCCTGGTCAGCACGGTTCGCAGGTAGGCGTCGGCTGTCTCGGACCGAACCCGGCGCCAGTGCGCGTAAACCTTGACGAAGGCGTTCTGGGCCAGCTCCTCGGCCTCGTTCCAGTTGCCGCACAGCGCGTACGCGATGCGTCTGGCGAAGTCGAACCTCGCCGAGAAGAACTCGGCGAACTCGTCGTCGCGCCGCGTCAACCCGCTCCTCCTCCGCCGTGTCGTCACCGGGTAATACGCGGTGGCGGCCCGTGGGGTTGCACACGTGGGACGGCCCCGTCAGCTGGTGCTGACGGGGCCGTCTCGACGAGGGGCGAACTCAGTGGTCGATGGCCTTCTCGGCGCCCGCGCCGGTGAGCGCGCGCACCTCCATCTCGGCGTACTTGGCCGCGTTCGCCTTCTCCTTGCTCAGCACCGTGCCGAGGTAGCCGAGCAGGAAGGACAGCGGGATCGAGACCAGGCCCGGGTTGTCCAGCGGGAACCAGTGGAAGTCCACGCCCTGGATCATCGAGGCGCTCTTGCCGGTCACCGGGTCGACGGGCTTGCCGGAGACCACCGGCGAGAACACGATCAGCACCACCGTGACGGTCAGGCCGCCGTAGATGCTCCACAGCGCGCCCGCGGTGTTGAACCGCTTCCAGAACAGCGAGTACAGGATCGTCGGCAGGTTCGCCGAGGCCGCGACGGCGAAGGCCAGTGCGACCAGGAACGCGATGTTCTGCCCGTTGGCCAGGATGCCGCCGAGGATGGACAGGATGCCGATGACCACCGCGGTCCTGCGGGCGACCCTGACCTCCGCGTCCTTGTCCTCGACGACGCCCTTCTTGATCACGTTGGCGTAGATGTCGTGCGCGAAGGAGGCCGCCGCCGTGATCGTCAGACCCGCGACGACCGCGAGGATGGTGGCGAAGGCGACCGCGGCGATCAGGCCGAGCAGCAGCGTCCCGCCCAGTTCGTAGGCGAGCAGCGGGGCGGCCGAGTTCGCCGCTCCGGGAGCCGCCTTGATCTTGTCGGGGCCGACGATGGCCGCCGCGCCGTAGCCGAGGACCAGCGTGAACAGGTAGAAGATGCCGATCAGCCAGATCGCCCAGACCACCGAGCGGCGGGCCTCCTTGGCCGTGGGCACGGTGTAGAAGCGCATCAGGATGTGCGGAAGGCCCGCGGTGCCGAGCACCAGCGCGAGGCCGAGGGAGAGGAAGTCGAGCTGGGTGAGCCCGGTCTTGCCGTACTGCAGACCCGGGTTGAGCAGCTTCTCGCCCACCTTCGGGCTGTTCTCCACGGCCGCGCCGAGCAGCGAGGACAGGTTCACCCCGTACTGCGCGAGCACCCACAGCGTCATCACGGCGGCGCCGGTGATCAGCAGGACCGCCTTGATGATCTGCACCCACGTGGTGCCCTTCATCCCGCCGATCAGCACGTAGACGATCATCAGAACGCCCACGACCGCGATCACGCCCGCCTGCGCCCAGCTGTCGGTGACGCCGAGCAGCAGGGCGATCAGGCCGCCCGCCCCCGCCATCTGCGCGAGCAGGTAGAAGAAGGACACCGCGAGGGTGGAGATCGCCGCGGCGGTGCGCACCGGGCGCTGGCGCATCCGGAAGCTGAGCACGTCGGCCATCGTGTACTTGCCCGTGTTCCGCAGCAGCTCCGCGACCAGCAGCAACGCCACCAGCCACGCCACCAGGAAGCCGATGGAGTACATGAAGCCGTCGTAGCCGTTGAGCGCGATGGCCCCGGCGATGCCGAGGAAGGACGCGGCGGAGAGGTAGTCACCCGCGATGGCGATGCCGTTCTGCGGCCCGGTGAAGGCCCGCCCCGCCGCGTAGTAGTCGGCGGCGGACTTGGTGTTCTTGCTCGCCCGGAACACCACCACCAGCGTGATCACCACGAAGGCGGCGAAGATGCTGATGTTCAGCCACGGTGATCCCGCGACGGTCTGTGCGAGGTTCACGCGTCCTCCTTCTCGACCCTGCGCCGCAGGTCCTCGGCCAGCGGGTCGAGGTTCTTGTTCGCGTGCCGCACGTACAGCGTGGTGATGAGGAAGGTGGAGACGAACTGCAGCAGGCCGAGCACCAGGCCGATGTTGATGTTGCCGATCACCTTGACGCTCATGAAGCCGTGCGCGTAGTCCGCCAGGATCACGTAGAGCAGGTACCAGCCGAGGAACAGCGCGGTCATCGGGAAGACGAACCGCCGCAGCCGGCGACGCAGGTCGCCGAACTCCGGGCTGGCCTGCATGGCGGCCCAGTCCTCCTGGCTGGGCTCACCACCGCTCGCAGACCGCTCAGTGGAACTCACGGAACCTCCCCGTTCTGATGGGATGTTCATGTTTTCCGGGGACCGTATCCGAGAGCTGTGTCACGTATAAACGGGACGTGCCCAATCGTTGGGATAGCCGGGCCGAATGGTCGACGACCGGATGAAAGACTGGTCCGAACGGACCTAGAAACGGGCCCTGATCAGCGGGAAAGCGCCTACTTGCGCTGCCGCCGACTGGCCCAGCCGGTCAGCGTCGTCGAGGTCCGCTTGGACACGTCGACGGGTGGCTGGGCCTTGTTCCCGAACTGCTGGACGTCGCGGTCCTTCGTGAATCCCAACCGATCGGGGGCGTGCATCCGCAACATCACCTGAGCGACGTCCTTGGGCACGCTGCGGTAGGACAGCTTGCTGAAGAACCACATCGACAGGAACGAGAGCGGGACGCTGATCATCCCGGGCTGCGCGACGAGCGAGTTGACCCAGCCGCTCGTCGAGGTGGTGGCCAGGACGTAGGTGGTGGAGGCGAGCACGACCCCGCCGCCGGTGAGGATGCCCATGGTGGCGCCGAACGGGGTGAGCCCCCGGTACCAGATGCCCAGGATCAGCAGCGGGCAGAACGTGGACGCCGCCAGGCACAGCGCGAGGCCGACCGACTGCGCCGCGCCGAGGTTGGGGAACAGCAGCGCGCACACGATCGGCACCAGCGAGCCGAAGATCGTCGCCAACCGGAAGTCCCGCACGCGTCCGGGCAGCACGTCCGTCGAGAGCACGCCCGCCACGCTGACCAGCAGGCCGGAGGAGGTCGACAGGAACGCCGCGAAGGCCCCCGCCGCGGTCAGCGCCGCCAGCAGCTGGCCGAACCAGTTGTTCAGCATCGCGCTCGGCAGCAGCAGCACGGCGGCGTTGTCCTGGCCGGTGACCAGAAGCTCCGGCACGTACAACCGGGAGAGCCCGGCGAAGATCAGCGAGAACAGGTAGAAGCCGCCGACGAGGACGAGCACGTAGAGCGTGGTCGTGCGCGCCGAGGAGCCGTCCGGGTTGGTGTAGAAGCGGACCAGCACGTGCGGCAGCCCCATCGTGCCGAAGAACGTCGCGAACATCAGCGACCAGATCTCCAGCACCTGGGGCCAGCCGCCGGACATCGGCCGCAGCCAGCTGGCGTTGTCGGCGGCGGCGGTGGTGACCGACGGGACCGGGGCACCGGCCGGGAAGATCAGCTGGGTGCCCTTGTCGACCGACTTCACCGTGCCTGCGGCCCAGATCGCTCCGCCGTCCACCGGGGCCCCGTCGATGGAACCCCGTGCCTTCAGGGACACCGGCTGCGAGACCTGGAGCCGCACCGCGGTCTTCACGTCGACCGTGGTCTCCCTGGCGAACGCGGGAGGCAGCGGCTCGGACAGCGAGCGGTAGTCGGCCCTGTTGTCGCCGAGGAAGACGAAGAACAGCACGAACGCCGGGAACGCCAGCGCGAACAGCTTCAGGTAGTACTGGAACGCCTGGACCAGGGTGATCGCCCGCATGCCGCCGCCGACCACGTTGATCGTGACGGTGATGGCGACCGCGAGCCCGCCCAGCCACGCGGGCACTCCGGTGAACGTGGACAGCGTCAGGCCGGCGCTCTGGAACTGCGGCACCAGGTACCACCAGCCGAGCAGCACGACGACCGCCGTGCACAGCCTGCGCAGGCCGAGCGAGCTGAGTCGCGCTTCGGCGAAGTCCGGGACCGTGTACGCGCCGGAGCGCCGCAGCGGCGCGGCGACGAACAGCAGCAGCGCGAGGTAGCCGCCCGCGTAGCCGAAGGGGTACCAGAGCCCCGTCGCGCCCTTGGTGAACACCAGCCCGGCGACACCGAGGAACGACGCGGCGGAGAGGTACTCGCCCGCGATGGCCGCGGCGTTGGCGTGCGGCTTGATCGTCCGGCCCGCGACGAGGAAGTCCGGCGTGGTCTTGGACCTGCGGCCGCCGTAGACGCCGACGCCGATGGTGAGCGCCATCGCGAGGATGACCCCGCCCAGCGCCCAGTTGTTCTGCACCATCGCGTCCGCCTGGCCTTCAGTCTTCGACCATGCCGGTGTACTGGTTGGCGAACTTCGCCTCGTTGCGCTCGACGGCGCGGTTGTAGACCATGCCGACGGCGACCATGAACGGGTAGGCGAGCCCGCCGACGAGCAGCCAGGGCAGCCGGATGCCGAAGATCACGGCCTCGCCGATCTCCGGGACCATCACGAACAGCACCGGCAGCCCCGCGTAGAGCCCCAGCACCAGGCCCGCCAGCGCGATGGCGATCTTGAGCTGCCTGCGGACCAGCTCCTTGACCACGCTCTCGGCGATCGGGGTGTCCTGGCCCTCCAGCTGGGCCATCGGCCGCAGGATGCGCCGCGCGCCGCGCCGCTCGGCGAGCACGACCTTCACCCGCCGCTTGCCGCGCAACGGGTACGTCGGCTCGTCCTCCGCGGAGTCCTCGTGCCCGTCCTGCCCGTTGCGCGTGTGCTCCTGCGCGCCAGGACCCAGCCCGTCCAGGGGGTCCTGGCCGTGCGGGAAGCTCACCGCTGGCCCCAGTTGTTCTTGGGCGCGCGGACCAGGCGGTCCTTCAGTTCCCTGGTGTGCCTGCGGCTGACCGGAAGCTCGGGCGCTCCCGCCTCGTTGCCCAGCCGGACTGTGTAGCCCGACGACACCATCTTCAGCTCGGTGATCAGCGGCAGCGCGACCAAGTACGAGCGGTGGATGCGGACGAAGCCCGCGTCAGCCCACTTCTCCTCCAGCTGCGCCAGCGGGATGCGCACCAGGTGGCTGCTGCCGTCGGAGGTGTGCAGCCGCGCGTAGTCGCCCTGGGCCTCCACCCATCGCACCGAGGAGCGCGGGATGAGCTTGGTCGTCCCGGCCAGCTCGACCGGGATGACCTCCTCCTCGACCGGCTCGGCGACGGCGGCGGCAGCGGTCTCCAGCTGGGCGGTCAGCTGCGTGCGCTCGACCAGCCCGAGCACGCGCTCGATGCGGTCCTCGCGCGGCGGCTTCACGATGTAGTCCAGCGCGCCCAGCTCGTAGGCGCCCAGCGCGTACTCCTCGAAGCCGGTGATGAACACCAGCGCGGGGGCGGGCTGCACGCCGACCATCAGCCTGGCCAGCTCCATCCCGGACAGGCCGGGCATCTGGATGTCCGCGAAGACGGCGTCGACCGGCGCGATGTTGTTGCGCAACCGGTGGTGCACCTCGGGATCGGCGCCGCGCAGGATGCTCAGCGCCTCGGTGGCGTCGCCGGCCAACAGCACTCGCCGCACCCGCGGATTGGAGTCCAGCAGGTACCCGATCTCGTCCAGGTTGTTGGGCTCATCGTCGATGGCCAAGACGATGAGCCCCGCTGGCTTTCCGTTCGTACTCACAGTGACGCCATATCCTGCCGATCGCCCAGGTCTGATGTCCACGACCAGTGTCGGGACAACAGGGTGACAGATCGCAGACGTTAGCCCAACACACGGTCATCCCGCGCCACCGCTGCACCGCACCGTTACCGGCGCCGGGGTCACAGGCCCAGTCGGGACCACCACGCGCGGTGCTCGACGGCCTCGACGGCGCCGAGGATCTTGTCGGCAGGGGAACCGAACAGCGCGCTCGCGCCGATGCCGAGCTTGGCGAGCAGCGGTTTCTTCGGCTCGGTCACCGCGATCTCCGCGCCCTTCCAGCGCTTGGTGACCACCTGGCGCAGCGTGCCGACGCCGTCGATCAGCCCGAGTTCGGCCGCCCTCGCGCCGAGCCAGACCTCGCCGTTGAACAGCTCCTCGTCCGTCCCGCGCAGCTTGTCCCCGCGCCGCTGCTTCACCCAGTCGGTGAACTGCCCGTGGAGCTGGTCGAGGATGCCGCGCAACCACACGACGTCCTCGGCCTTCTCGGGGCTGAACGGGTCGAGCCGGGACTTGCTGGTGCCCGCGGTGTGCAGCCGTCGCTGCACGCCGAAGCGCTCCAGCACGTTCTCCAGCCCGAACCCGGAGTTGATCACGCCGATGGAGCCGACCATGGAGGTGCCGTGCGCGTAGATCTCGTCGGCGGCGCAGGCGAGCCAGTACCCGCCGGAGGCAGCCGTGTCCTCGCAGAAGGCCAGCACCGGCACCTTCTTCTCGTCGGCCAGCTCGCGGACGCGCCCGGCGATCAGCGCGGACTGCGTCGGCGACCCGCCGGGCGAGTTGATCAGCAGCGCCACCGCGGCGAGCCGGTCGTGCTCGAAGGCCTTGGTCAGCGCGGAGTCCAGGCTCTGCAGGTTGAGCGCGCCCCGCGCCATCGGCGACGGGGTGGGGGTGATCACCCCGTGCAGGCGGACAACGGCGACGACGGGCGCGCGTTCGCCCTGGTTGCCGAGGATGGGCAGTCGGGCGGCCAGCTTCTCGGTCACGCTCATGCCATCGACCCTACGGAAGGATCAGCCCACGGGCGCGGGCGGCGGCGCGTGCACGCCGACGGCGAACTTCGGCACCCGCAGCACGACCTTGGTGCCCGCGTTGAGGTTGGTCTCCACGACCAGGCCGTAGTCGTTGCCGAAGGCCCTGCGCAGCCGGTCGTCCACGTTGCCGAGCCCGACGTGCGCGCCGGTCATGTGCGCGTTGTCGGTCGCCTCGCGCAGCCGCTGCGGGTCCATGCCGACGCCGTCGTCCTCGACGCTGATCATGGCCTCGGCGCCGTCGTCGATCGCGGCCACCGTGACCGTCCCGCCGCCCGGCTTGCTGGCGAGGCCGTGCCGCACCGCGTTCTCCACCAGCGGTTGCAGCGTCAGGAACGGCACGACGACGGGCAGTACCTCGGGCGCGATCTGGAGCTTCACGTTGAGCCGGTCGTTGCCGTAGCGGGCGCGCTCCAGCGTCAGGTAGCGGTCGATGTTGCGCAGCTCGTCGGCGAGCGTCACGTACGGCCCGGCGTTGCGGAAGGAGTAGCGGGTGAACTCCGCGAACTCCTGCAACAGGTCCCGGGCCTGCGAGGGATCGGTGCGCACCAGCGAGGAGATCGTGGTCAGCGCGTTGTAGATGAAGTGCGGCGAGATCTGCGCACGCAGCGCGCGGACCTCGGCGATGGCCAGCCGCTCGCGGGACTCCTGGAGCTCGGAGAGTTCGAGCTGCGTGACGACGTAGCGCGCGCCCTCTTCAGCGGCGCGCAGCAGACGTTTGCCGCCGATGCCCGCGACCACGACCATCGCGCCGACGATGGAGCCGTCGACCTCGAGCGGGTAGGCGACCGCGTGCCGCATCGGGCACTTGTTGATCTCGCAGTCCATCGTGCCGTGGTTGGCCAGCGCGGGTTTGCGGTCGTTGACCGCGATCGCGACGATGTCGCGCAGGTCCTCGAAGTGGTAGTTCGCCTCGCCCGCCCAGGACAGCGGTTCGCCGTCGGGGTCGACGAGCGCGACCGCGACGCAGGCCAGCAGTTCGCGCAGGTGCGGCGTCGCCTGGTCGGCCGAACGCACGGAAAGTCCTTCGCGCAGCGCGGGTGCCGCCTGGGTGACCCGGTGCAGCGCGGTCAGCGTCGCGTCCTCGACGGAGGTGCTGACGCGCCGGGCGCGGCAGAGCATGACGAAGAGCGCGAGCACGGCTATGCCCGCGATGCTCCCCATGATTGCTCTGTCGGTGAGCAGCTCACTCACTCGCTCATGCTCCGCTGTGACGGCCCCGCAAGGCAACTGTCCTGGCGCACTGAAAACTGTGCCGAATGGATGAACCCGGCTCGTGCCCGATGTGGTCGGTGCTTCCTGTTGAACATTACGGTACCGCCGGGAGAGGGTGTCCGGTGTGCGAACTCTCGATGGAACAGCCGTTCGAGTCGCGCTCTTCGCGACCTGCCTCGCCGACACGCTTTTCCCCGAGACGGCCAAGGCCACCGTGCGCCTGCTGGAGCGGCTCGGCTGCGTCGTGGACTTCCCGCAGGCCCAGACCTGTTGCGGGCAGATGCACTTCAACACCGGATACCGCGATCAGGCGCGGCCACTTGCGGACAACTACACCCGCGTCTTCTCCAGCTACGACGCGGTCGTCATACCCTCCGGTTCATGTACGGGAATGGTTCGCGAGGTCTATCCCGACCTGACGGGTTCCCCGGCCTCCCAGGCGATCGCCAACACCTACGAGCTGTCGGAGTTCCTGGTCGACGTGCTCGGCGTGACCGATGTGGGCGCGTATTTCCCGCACCGCGTGACCTACCACCCCACGTGCCACTCGCTGCGCATGCTCGGCGTCGGTGAGAAACCGTTGCGGCTGCTGGAGAACGTGCGCGGTCTGGATCTGGTGGAACTGCCCGACGCCGATTCCTGCTGCGGTTTCGGCGGCACGTTCGCGCTGAAGAACGCCGAGACCTCCACCGCGATGCTCGGCGACAAGATGAGCTGCGTGCTGACCACGCGCGCGGAGGTCGTGACCGCGGGGGACAGCTCCTGCCTGATGCACATCGGCGGTGGCCTGTCGCGGCTGCGCACCGGCGTGCGGCCGGTCCACCTCGCCGAAATCCTGGCCAGCACGGAGGAGGACCCGTGGCGCGCAACCCGGTGACCTGGCTCGGCACCCCCGCTTTTCCGGTCGCGGCGAAGAAAGCGCTCACCGACACGCAGCTGCGCCGCAACCTCCGCAAGGCCACCACGACGATCCGGGGCAAGCGCGCGCTCGCGGTCGGTGAACTCCCCGACTGGGAGGACCTGCGCCGCGCGGGCGAGGCGATCAAGAACGAGGTTCTGTCCAATTTGGACAGTTACCTGGAACGGCTCGAACAGTCGGTGACCGCGCGCGGCGGGATCGTGCACTGGGCGCGGGACGCCGCCGAGGCCAACGAGATCGTGCTGCGGCTGGCCAAGGCCGCCGGCGCCGACGAGGTCGTGAAGATCAAGTCCATGGCCACCGCGGAGATCGGCCTCAACGAGGCGCTCGAAGCCGGTGGGGTCACGGCGATCGAGACCGACCTCGCCGAGCTGATCGTGCAGCTGGGCAAGGACCGCCCGTCGCACATCCTGGTCCCCGCGATCCACCGCAACCGCTCGGAGATCAAGGAGATCTTCCGCAGGGAGATGCCGGGTGCCCCCGATGACCTGACCGACGAGCCGCGTGAACTGGCCGAAGCTGCACGCGCGCACCTGCGGCGGAAGTTCCTCACCGCCAAGGTCGCGGTGTCCGGCGCGAACTTCGCCGTCGCCGACACGGGCTCGGTCGTCGTGGTCGAGTCCGAGGGCAACGGCCGCATGTGCCTGACCCTGCCGCAGACGCTGATCACCGTGATGGGCATCGAGAAGCTCGTGCCGTCGTGGCGCGACCTCGAAGTGTTCCTCCAGCTGCTCCCCCGCTCCTCCACTGCGGAGCGGATGAACCCCTACACCTCGGTGTGGACCGGTGTCACGCCAGGCGACGGCCCGCAGGAGTTCCACCTGGTGCTTCTGGACAACGGCAGGACCGCCACGCTCGCCGACGAGGTCGGTCGCGCGGCGCTGCGCTGCATCCGGTGCTCCGCGTGCCTCAACGTCTGCCCGGTCTACGAGCGCACGGGCGGCGGCGCCTACGGCTCGGTCTACCCCGGCCCGATCGGCGCGATCCTCACCCCGCAGCTCATGGAGAACTTGCAGGACAAGCAAACCGCGTCACTGCCGTTCGCGTCGTCGCTGTGCGGAGCGTGCTTCGACGCGTGCCCGGTCCGCATCGACATCCCCAAGATCCTCGTGCACCTGCGCGGAAAAGTGGTGTCCGCCAAGCGAAAGCGCGGTCCGGAGGCGGTCGCGATGTCCGCGCTGGCGTGGGTGATGCGCGACCCCAAGCGCTTCGCCGCCGCCCAGCGCGCCGGCTCGCTCGGTCGTTTCGTCGCGAAGGGAGGGCGCATAGGAAGGCTGCCGTGGCCCGGCTCGAAGTGGACCGACTCGCGCGATCTCCCCGTTCCCCCGGCCGAATCCTTCCGCGCGTGGTGGAGGCGAACCCGTGGCTAGCTCAGCCCGCACCGAAGTGTTGCGCCGCATCAAGAGCGCCCTGCGCGACAACCCCCAGCCAGCGCCGATCCCTCGCGACTACGACGTTTCCCGAGATCTCGGCGATCTCATCGACGTGTTCGCCGAGCGCGTCGCCGACTACCGCGCGATCGTGCACCGCGTCCGCGCCGAGCGGTTGACCGTGTGGATCGACGGCCTGCTCGAAGCCCGTGGCGCGCGCCGGATGATCGCGCCGACCGACCTGCCAGAGGACTGGCTGAGCCCCGATGTGGAGTGGCAGCAAGACTCCCCGCCGCTGTCGATCGATGCGATGGACTCCAGCGACGGCGTGCTGACCGCCTGCGCGGTGGGCATCGCCGAGACGGGGACGATCGTGCTCGACGCCGGGGTCGGCCAGGGCAGGCGCGCGCTGACGCTGCTCCCGGACTACCACCTGTGCGTGGTGC
Organism: Allokutzneria multivorans; assembly: GCF_039537405.1. Taxonomy (NCBI): domain Bacteria; kingdom Bacillati; phylum Actinomycetota; class Actinomycetes; order Pseudonocardiales; family Pseudonocardiaceae; genus Allokutzneria; species Allokutzneria multivorans. The sequence goes on from NZ_BAABAL010000005.1 coordinate 831,517, forward strand.
GCGCGGAGCAAGTGGTCGGCACGGTGCCGGAAGCGTTGGCGCGCTTGGACCCCGTCCGCCCGCTCACGTTCATCAGCGGTCCGTCCGCCACCAGCGACATCGAGCTTGACCGCGTCGAGGGCGTGCACGGTCCGCGCACCCTCGAAGTGATCATCGTCGACCAGTAGCTACTTCAGCAGCCGGTCCATCCGCCGGTCCGACAGCGGTTTGCCGCCGGTCTGGCACGTCGGGCAGTACTGGAAAGCCTTGGTGGCGAAGGAAACCTCGCGGACGGTGTCGGAGCACACCGGGCACGGCATCCCCGCGCGCCCGTGCACGCGCAGCCCGGAGCGCTTCTCGCCCTTGAGCCGCGCCGCCGCCTGCCCGACCGAGCGCTCCACGGCGTCGGTGAGCACCTGGCGCAGGGCCGCGTACAGCTCGTCGATCGCGTCGTCCTTGAGCTTCTTGCTGGTCGCGTAGGGCGAGAGCCGCGCGGTGTGCAGGATCTCGTCGGAGTACGCGTTGCCGACGCCCGCGAGCGTGGACTGCTCGACCAGCACCGTCTTCAGCCGCTCGGAGCGGTTCTTGAGCAGCTCGGCGAACTCGTCCCTGGTGATCGCGAGCGCGTCCGGCCCGAGTCTGGCGATGCCCGGGACCTCGGTCGCCGGGTCCTCGACGACGTAGACGGCAAGCCGCTTCTGCGTCCCGGCCTCGGTCAGGTCGAACCCGGGCCCTTCGCCGGGCGGACCGAGGTGCACGCGCAGCGCCAGTGGTCCCTTGCCCGGCTTTGGCGGTGCTGCGGCGAGCGTGTCCGCCCACCTCAGCCACCCCGCCCTGGACAGGTGCGTGACCAGGTGCAGGCCGTCGCAGTCCAGGTCGAGGAACTTGCCGTGCCGGGCGGCGCCCGTGACGGTGCGCCCGTGCAGCGCGGTCCACGGCGGGCTGACGGTCTTGAGCACGGTCAACGACGCGACGTCGACCCTGCGCACAGTGCGTCCGGTGGCGTGCTCGCGCAGGTGGTGCGCGAGTGCCTCGACCTCGGGAAGTTCAGGCACCCGCCCAGTCTGACCCAAGCACTCCGCCCGCGCACGCAGTCACGCGTAACCACCAACCGCCCAACACCGGCACAGCTACGTACCCAATGTGGCATTTGTTGCACTTAACGAAACAAATGCCACATTGGGTACGAAAACGCGGAGCGGGCCTGCGGTCAGTCGATGGGTTGGAGGGGGCCGTCGACGGCGGGCGTCGAGTAGACCTCGATGTCCCTGGCGATCTTGGTGGTCTCCTGGTGGGCGGCCATCATGCCGCGCACCGCGCCGACCCAGCGTTCGGGACCGTGTTCTTCGAGGTCACCGGGGGTCTCGGCGACCACGGTCCACTGCCTGCGCAGCGCCCAGCGGGCCGGGAAGAACAGGATGAGCATCGCCAGCGCCAGCAGCAGCCAGAACGGGATGATCACGTCGCTCGGGGTCCACGCCACCAGGACGGCGACCAGGCCCACGACGATCACCGCCATGACGATCCCCGAGGTCCGCCCGGCGTTGACGTCGTGCTCGAACTCGTCGACCCCGGCGGGGTTCGACCACTCGATATGGGTGCGCACGGTCCACATCCGACCGTCCGCTCCTCGAACCAACCGCGTCATCAGCGCCTCCTCAGCCGTCGGCACCGGTCACGCTGGTGCCACGACTCACCGAGCGCTCTGTGTCTGTAACGGTACCGCGACGCACGTAGGCCCCGCGGGTGAAACTGGCTAGCACCGAACCTCCGGGCAAACGGCTGCGAGCGGTGAGCATCACGCGGGGATTCTGCCGCGAGTAACCCCCTCTTGGCACGTGCGGGTGAGGCAAAGACCGAAAGTCGATCACTGACCAGCAACATCCACTGCGCGCAACTCGTCCGGCCGGGCCTCGCGGGCGAGCGCGGCGGCGGTGCCGTCGACCAGCACCCGCAGCCCGTGCTCGAACGCCTCGTCGCCGCCCGCGCTCCCGCCCGCGCCGATCGCCAGGACCAGCGCCGACCTCATCCCGCCCGGCACCACCCGCGCGAGCCCGCCAAGCCGGTCGTCGGTGTCCGGCACCGCCCGGTCGACCGCGGACTGCTCCTGGAGCGCGAAGCCGTTGATGAACTGCGAGGCCGCGGTGATCGTGCGCAGCGCCAAGACCGGCGTGAACCCGCGGCCGACCATCGCGGTCAGCTCGTCGTTGAACAGCCGGATCGTCTCCTCGCTGAGGGCGGCCGAGCCGGACACCACGCGTGCGCCGTCGCGGTGGACCAGCAGCGACCGGCGATAGGAGCGGCAGCGGCGGAGCAGCCAGTCCTGCCAGCTCTCGTCCTCGCGCGGCGGCCCCATCCCCGCGGAGAGGACGATCGCGTCGGCCATGCCGTCGAGCAGCTCCTGCTTGCTCTTGACGTGCCAGTACAGGGCGGGCGACTGGACGCCCAGCTCCGTGGCCAGCCTGCGCACGGTCAGCCCGTCGAGCCCGACCTCGTCCAGCAGCCGCAGCGCCGTCTCGATCAACACCTCCCGGGTCAGCCCGGGTTTCCTCGTCGCGCTCATCACTTGCCACCTTAGCAGCGCTAAGCTAACTTAGCATCGCTAAGGAGGAGCCATGGACACCACGATCCTGCTCATCGGCCCGGGCCTGGATGACGGCACGAGGACCGCGAAGCTCGCAGAACACCTGGCCGGACGGTTCCGCGTGCTGACCATGCGCCGCCGCCAGTACCGGCCGGAGCTGAAACCCGGCAACGCGCCGTGCTCGATCGCCGAGGAGGTCGAGGACGTCCTGGAGCTGGTCAAGGACGTCGAGGGGCCGCTCGTCGTCTACGGCCACTCCTCCGGCGGGATCGTCGCGCTCGAAGCGCTCGTCGCGGCTCCGTCGAGGTTCACCGCCGCAGTGATCTACGAAGCGCCCGTGGTGCTCGGCCCACCGCTGGGCGGCGAGGCCCTCACTCGCGCCCGCGCAGCGCTGGCCGAGGGCAAACCGGGTCGTGCGCTGGCGATCTTCATGCGCGACACCGTCGGGCTGCCCGGGTGGCAGGCGTGGCTCATCGGCAAGGTCGTCGCGCTCGCGCCGCAGTACCGGGCGCTCGTCCCGCACCAGATCGACGACCTCGAAGCCATCGACCGGCTCGGCGCCCGCCTCGACGAGTACTCGCGCGTTGCCGTGCCGACCCTGCTCGTCGGCGGAGACCGAAGCCCCGCGCACCTGGCTCAGCGGCTCGACGCGCTTGAACGCGCGCTCCCCCGCGCCGACCGCCTTGTGCTGCACAAACAGGGTCACTCCGCCGACGTCAAGGTCCCCGCACGCCTCGCCGAGGCCATCTCGGCGTTCGTGGACAAGGCGAGGTAGCCGACCCCCGTTGGAATCTCGCTTCCCGCATCCGTTAGAGTTCCTGACATCAGCCGGACACCAAGTCGGTTGGAAATGCGGATGTAGCGCAGTGGTAGCGCATCACCTTGCCAAGGTGAGGGTCGCGGGTTCGAATCCCGTCATCCGCTCAAAGGCCAGAGTGTTCGGCGGCTTCGCCGTCTTCCCTCTGGCCTTCATGATTTTGGGGGGTCGAACCCCCCACACCCCCCACGGTGCGGGCTCCTGCGGCACCAGCCCCCGTGCGCTTAGCTGAACCAGCATCGTTCCCTGGTTGGGCATGGAGTGGTTGTCATGGACCTCGAAGCGGCGTTGGGCGTTGTCCGGGAACAGCACCGAGCAGTGCTGGCGACGGTGCGGCGGGACGGGACGCCGCAGATGTCACCGGTGCTCGCCGGGGTGGACGCGGACGGGCGCGTGGTGGTGAGCACCCGCGCCGCGGCGGCGAAGACGCGGAATCTCAGCAGAGATCCACGCGCGTGGTTGTGCGTGCTGCCGGACGGGTTCTTCGGGCGCTGGGTGCAGGTCAGCGGCTCCGTGGAGATCGTCGAGCTGCCCGAGGCCATGGACGGACTGGTCGAGTACTACCGCGCGGTGAACGGCGAGCACTCCGACTGGGACGAGTACCGGGCCGCGATGACCGCCGAGGAGCGCGTGCTGCTGCGGATCACCTTGACGGAGGCAGGCCCCTCGCTCAGCGACCGGTGAAGCTGGCCTTGCGGCGCTCAACGAAGGACATCACGCCTTCCTTGGCGTCGTCGGTGGCCATGAGCTTCATCAGGCCGGGCACGAGGTTGGCGATCGCGGCGGCCTCGCCCTCGGTCGCGGCGGTGCGAGCGGAGCCGATGGTGGCCTGGACGCCGAGCGGGGCCTGCTCGCAGATGCGCTCGGCCAGCTCGATCGCGCGGTCGAGCTGCTCGCCGGGCGCGACGACCTCCTGGACGAGGCCGATGCGCAGTGCCTCGGCGGCGTCGAACTCGTCGCCGGTGAGCAGCCAGCGCATGGCGTTGCCCCAGCCCGCGACCTGCGGGAAGCGGATGGTCGCGCCGCCGAACGGGTAGATGCCGCGCTTGATCTCGATCTGTGCGAAGCGGGAGTCCTCGGCTGCGATGCGGATGTCCGAGGCCAAGAGCAGCTCGATGCCCAGCGTGAGCACCCAGCCCTGCACGGCGACGACGACGGGCTTGGTCCTGGGCAGGCCCTGCGTGCCCCACGGGTCGGTCGAGCCCTCGGGCAGCGGGAACCCGGCGTCGACGATCTTGGGCGCCACCTCGGCGAGGTCGAGGCCCGCCGTGAAGTGCTCGCCGTGCGCGAAGACGACGCCCGCCCACAGCTCGGGGTCGCGCTCCAGCTCGGTGTAGGCCGTCGCCAGCTCGGCGAGCATCGTCGAGGTGAAGGCGTTGCGCTTGTCCGCCCGGTTGAAGCCGATCAGCAGCACCCGGCCCCTGCGCTCGGTGGTGATCAGTCCCGTCCCCGACATGAAGAACCTCCAGGTTACCGGCGAGTATCGGACGTTATCCCGGTCAGTCCCGTAGAGCAACTGATCGAGGATTGACCGTCCGCGAAGGGCTGCGGAACAGTCACGGCATGCGTGCTTGGAGATCGTTCGTCACGGCGTTCGCGCTCGTGGTCAGCATGGTTCTGCCGGGCTCCGCGTCGGCGGCACCGGCCTGGGTCGGCTCGTGGACCACGGCGATGATGACGAGCACCACCACGGACATCACCGTGCCGAGCTACACCGTGCGCTCCGCCGCGCACATCAGCGTCGGCGGCTCGCAGGTCCGGCTGAGGCTGTCCAACCGCTACGGCGAGAAAGCCGCGGCGATCGGCCACGTGACGGCCTCGCTCGGCGGTGGTCCGGCCACGAACCAGGCCCCGAAGAGCCTCAGCTTCGGCGGCAAGCGCGCGGTCAGCATCCCGGCGGGCGGCGAGGTGCTCAGCGACCCGCTCGCGATGGCGGTCTCCCCCGGCGCGGACGTGCTGGTGAGCATTCACGTGACGGCTTCGCCGAAGCAGGTCACCTACCACCGCATGGCGAAGCAGGACTCCTTCATCGCGACGGACGCGGCAGACCACGCCGCGGACACCTCCGGCGCGGCGTTCACCAAGAAGACCGGCTCCTGGTACTTCATGACCGCGCTCGACGTGCAGTCCCCGACCGCGAACCGCAGCGTCGCCACGCTCGGCGACTCGATCACCGACGGCGCGGGCTCGACCTACGGCAACCACCGCTACCCCGACGTGCTGGCGCGGCGGCTGCTCTCCTTGCCCGCCAACGACCAGCGCGGAGTCCTCAACGCGGGCATCGGCGGCAACATGGTGCTCAGGGACGGCGCGAACGGACAGGCCGCGATCACCCGCGTGCGGTGGGACGTGCTCCAGCGGACCAATGTGCGCACGGTGATCCTGTTGGAGGGCATCAACGACATCCGCCGCGCGGGCACTCCGCCCACGGCCGCCGAGCTGACCGCCGGCTACCGCAAGATCATCGACGCCGCGCGGGCCAAGGGCGTCCGCGTGCTCGGCGGAACCCTGTTGCCGTTCAAGGGTTCCAACAAGTGGAGCGAGGCGCTGGAGAAGACCAGGACCGACGTGAACACGTGGGTCAGGACCAGCGGGGCCTTCGACGCGGTGGTGGACTTCGACGCCGTCATGCGCGACCCGGGTGACCCGCAGAAGATGCGGGCCACCCACTCCACCACCGACTGGCTACACCCCAACAACACCGGTTACGAGGCGATGGGCAAGGCCGTCGACCTGGCGAAGCTCTAGGGCCTCATCTGTTGAGATAGGCGTAGTGCTCCCGGGAGAACTCGCCGCCGTTGAACCGGTCCCAGTTGATCGACCAGCTCATCAGGCCGCGCAGGTTCGGGTAGGTCCCGCGCGGCTTGTAGGACTCGCAGTTCTGGCCCTTCATCAAGCAGTCGAGCACCTTGTGCACGGCGGCGACCGGGGTGTGCCCGTTGCCCGCGTTGACGCTCGCGGGCAGTCCCAGCGCGACCTGGTCCTGGCGCAGCCCCTGGAAGACGTTGCTGGTGTCGCCGCGCACCGGGAAGCCGCCCAGCACCATGTCGCCCATGGCAACGTGGAAGTCCACGCTCGGCATCTGCTTGTACTGGTTGTCCGGGGCCATGATCGGGCCGGAGTTGTACTGCTGCACGTGCAGCAGGGTCAGGTCGCCGCGCATCGCGTGGATCACCGGGAGGTAGGAGCCCGCGCGGTTGTCGGCGCCGCCCTGGCCGCCGTAGTGCTGGTAGCCGAGCTGCACGAAGAAGGTCTCCGGGGCCATCGTGAGCGTGAAAGCGCTGCCGTACTTGGCTTTCAGCGTCTTCAGCGCGGAGATCAGGTTGACGATCACCGGCGTCTTGGGGTTCTTGAAGTCGGTGTCGCCGGAGTCCAGGTAGAGCGAGTGCCCCTCGAAGTCGATGTCCAGCCCGTTGAGGCCGTACTTGTCGATGATCGCGCTGACCGAGCGCACGAAGGCGTCGCGCGCGGCCGTCGTGGTGAGCTGGACCTGGCCGTTCTGCCCGCCGATGGAGATCAGGACCTTCTTGCCCTGGGCCTGCTTCTGCTTGATGCCCGCGATGAACTCCGCTTCGCTCTCCACGTTCGGGCACTCCGCGACCGGGCACAGCGAGAAGCGCAGCTCGCCCGATGTCACCGACGTGGGCTCGGCGAAGGCGAGCTGGATGATGCCCCACTCGTTGGGCACGTCCTTCATGCGCACGTAGCCGGAGCCGTTGGCGAAGCTCGCGTGCAGGTACCCGACCAGCAGCTTGTCCCCTGCGGGCGGCTGCACGACCGAAGTCGTCGTCGTGGGCGGCGGAGTCGTCGTGGTGGTCGGCGTCGTGCTGCCCTCACAAGGGTTTCCGTTGATCCGGCAGTTCGCGGGCGAGCCGTTGCCGGTGGCGTTGAACCCGAAGGTGACGCTGCCGCCGACCGGGACCGCGCCGTTGTACTCGCGGTTGGTGAACGCGTAGCGCCCGTTCTGGTTGGTCTGCAAGGCGTCCCAGTACGCGCCGACGCTGCCCTGAGGCAGTTCGAGCTCGACCTTCCAGCCGTTCACGGCGCTTCCGGAGTCGTTGCGCACGGTGACCTGCGCGGTGTAGCCGCCGTCCCAGCTGCTCTGCTTCACGAAGGTCGCGGTGACCGATCCCGCGTACGCCGGGACCACCGCGAGGAAGGTCGCGCCCAGCAACAGGGTTGCCAGCGCGGCAACCCGAGCGAACAGGACTCGTCGAGCCACGTTTCCTCCCACCGGCGCAGGGCTGCGCGTCCTCTGCGGCGGCGGAGTGTTCACATGAGTGGACTAGACCACACCGAGCGCTGTCAAGGTCTAGACCACATCAGACCCGAAGCGACAAGCTCGTCCATGATCAGGCCGTCGGCGACCGACAGCAGGTCACGGCCGGTCGGACCGATCCAGCGCAGCTCGGCGATCTCGCCCTGCGGAACCGGCTCCCCGGCGAACTCCGCCGTGTAGCAAGCGGTTCGCACGAGCACGCCGGGCGGGAAGCCGTGCGCCTGCGCCTCGAAGACACCGAACCGCTGTGCGCTTTCGACCCGCACGGTGACGCCGAGTTCCTCCATCACTTCGCGCCGAAGAGTGTCCACATCGGACTCTCCAGGCTCGCGCTTTCCACCGGGGAGGTAGAACACGTTGTTGCCGGTCGAGCGCGCGGTGAGCACCTCCCCGGCTCGGATGTTCAGCAGGGCGACCCGGTCGATGAATCCCACGCTGGCCACTGTGCCAGGCTGCGCGGCATGCCTTTCGCGGAGATCAACGGGCAGCGGGTGCACTTCCAGGACAGCGGCGGCGAAGGCCTCGCGCTGGTGTTCTCGCACGGCATCCTCATGGACCACGAGATGTTCGCCGCTCAGCAGGAGCTGGACCGCGAGTTCCGGGTGATCACGTGGGACGCGCGCGGGCACGGGCTGACCGAGTCCGACGGGCGCCCCTTCAGCTACTGGGACCAGGCACGCGACTGCCTCGGCCTGCTCGACCACTTGGAGATCGAACAGGCCGCGCTGATCGGGGTCGCCGAGGGCGGTCTGACCTCGGTGCGCGCCGCACTGCTCGCCCCCGACCGGATCGTCGCGCTCGCGCTGATCAGCACGCTCCCTGGCGAGGAGTCACCGCGAGCGCGCGAGTTCTACGGCCAGATGTTCGGCAGATGGCTCACCGAGGGCCCGATCGACGAGCTGACAACGGTTTTCGCCGCTCTGACCATCAACGAGCCCGGCGAGAACGCGCGCTGGATCGCGAAGTGGCGCGAGCGCGACCGGGAGCTGGTCGCCGAGCCCGCGACGTGCCTGTTGGAGCGCGAGGACATCAGCGAACGGCTGCGCCAGATCCGTTGTCCCGCAGTGGTCATGTACGGCACCGCGGACCCGTTGTTCGGCGCGCAGGAGGCCGAGGAGCTGAGCGAGGCGCTGCGGTACTGCTTCGGTGTCGTACCGATCGACGGCGGTGCGCACGCGACTCCGCTGACCGCTCCCGAGCAGGTCAACGGCGCGCTGGCGCACTTCCTCAGCGAGATCTAGTCGAGCGCGAGGTCCTCGGGCCACGCAGCGACTGAGTCTTCGTAGTAGTACGCCTCCAGCATCGACAGATACCCGTTGTGCACGAACAGGAGCACGCCGCCGTCGGCCCCGGCGGCGGAGGCGATCATGCCGTTGGGCGCCGACGTTGCGCGGGTCCCGGAGGAGCGGTCGACGGCCAGGTCGACCGTGGGGCAGCCGCAGTCGCACCCCGACCCGGACTTGGTCGCGGGCAACTGCGCCAGCAGTTCTCCGTGCCAGGGCTCGGATCCGGGCAGCAGCAACCGCAGAATGCGCTCCACATCAGGGGAAAGTGCCATCTCGCTCCGTCCGCCGGTCCGATCGTAGTGGGCCAGCCAGCCCCGAGGTCTAGACCAAAGTGGCCCCCGAACGGCGGCGGATGTTCCCCCGCCCGGCGCTGTCCGCCCCCTCCGGCCGAATGTAACCATCGAAAGCGCTCCGCCGCCGGAGAGGGGCAGAAATGCTCAGCAAGCACTTCAAGCGGGCAGTCGGGGTCGCCCTGTTCGGCCTTATCCCTGTTTCACTCAGTCTGGTCACAGCAGGCACAGCGAATGCGCACGGATACACCCAGAGCCCGGCGAGCCGCAGTTACAACTGCAAGCTCGGCGTTGCCCAGAACTGCGGTCCGATCCAATGGGAGCCGCAGAGCGTCGAAGGCCCGAAGGGTTTCCCCAGCGCGGGTCCCGCCAATGGGAGCCTGTGCAGCGCGGGCAACGCGAGCTTCAAGCAGCTCGACGACCCGCGCGGTGGGACCTGGCCGGCCCCGACGCTGGCCAGCGGCTCGAACTACCAGTTCACCTGGACGTTCACCGCTCCGCACCGCACGACCAAGTTCCACTACTACATCACCAAGAACGGCTACAACCCGTCGCAGCCACTGACGCGGGATTCGCTCGAACTGACCCCGTTCAAGACCGTCGACTACGGCGGACAACAGCCTCCGACGACGTACTCGCACTCCGCGCAACTGCCGTCCGGCAAGTCCGGCAGGCATTTGATCTACGCGGTGTGGGACGTCCACGACACGGCGAACGCGTTCTACTCCTGCGCGGACGTCAATTTCGGCTGAGGTAATTCGCTTGGCCAGGGCGGAGGTCGTGCCGCAGACTTCGCGGCGTGACTGAAACCCGTATGCCTCGCGCGCAGACTTCCGCTTCAGCGGTTGGTGTGCGGCGACAGCAGGCGTTCCGGGGCCTCGGTCACGACCATCCGCGAAGGTCGTGACCGAGGTCCTGGTCGCTGGCTTGCTCGCCGGGTACGGCATCGCCGTGCCGGTGGGAGCCATCGCGGCCTTGATCATGAGTCTGAGCGCCAGGACCTCGTTCCGCGTCGGTGCGGCCGCCGCACTCGGCGTCGCCACCGCTGACGGCCTGTTCGCCGTGGTGGCGGTGTTGGGCGGAGCCGCGCTCGCCGGGGTCGTCCAGCCCGTCGCCGTCCCGCTCCGCTGGCTCGCCGCAGCCGTCCTCCTGGGACTCGCGGCGCGCACGGCGGTGACGGCGCTGCGGCAGCACCGCGCCCCGCCCGGCCAGGCCGACACACGGCCGACGACACCGCTGCGCGCGTTCTTCGGCTTCTTGGGGCTGACACTGCTCAACCCGCTGACGCTCGTCTACTTCGGTGCCCTGGTGCTCGGCAGGCAGCACGCCTTGGCCCTGGGACCGTTGGGGGACTTGGTGTTCGTGCTAGCCGCGTTCGTCGCTTCGGCGAGCTGGCAGCTGGTCCTCGCCGGTGGTGGCACCGTGCTCGGCCGCCTGCTCACCGGGCGGCGCGGCCGGTTGGTCACCGCGCTGGTGTCCAGTGCGGTGATCGCGGGCCTCGCCGTCGGGACACTGCTGTCCGGCTGAGCCAGCTCAGACAGGAAAATCGTCCGCCCTGACCTGGGCGAGGCCGATCAGGAACGAGCGCTGGCGCGCCACATGCCACTCGGAACTGTCGGCCATCGCCCAGGTCCCGAACTCCCACAACATGTAGTCGACCGCGTCCGGCCAGGCCGCGACCTCCGCGTCGGTCAGCTCGACGTGCGCCGAGTAGGCATCGCGGAAGGTGATCCACTCGGCCGTGGTGAACGGCTTGTCGGGCGTGTCCTCCATGTGGAACATCAACGCCGCCAACGCCAGGTCCAGCACGCGCGGCAGGCACTCACCGTTGTCCGGGTCGATGAGGACCGGGCCGTCGCCGGTGAAGACCAGGTTGTTGGCCTTGAAGTCCATAGTCGCGTCGACCACCGGCAGCCCGGCGTCCCTGATCGCCGGCAACGTCGAGCTCTCGAAGCCCTCCCCCAGCGGCTCCAGGCGCGCCATGATCGCGTCCAGGTGTTCCGGCGCGTGCTCACCGAACTTCTGACGCAGTTCTGGCAGGTCTTTCGCGGGCTCGCCGGGCTCGTACGTCGGCCACGTGAACGGCCTCAGCTCCGTGCCACCCAGCGCGTGCAACCGCCCCAACAGGTCCCCAGTCGCCGCGATGTCGGCAGGGCTCCCGTCGTAACGGCGCCCGTCCACCCACGGGTAGACCACCCAGTCCTCACCGTCCACCCGCGCCGGGTTGGCGGTGTCCAGCCGCACCGGCACCACCACCGGAAAGCCTTGTGCACTAAGGCGACGGCACCAGTCCGCGATCAACGGCGCCGTGCGCTTGAGCACCACCGCCTCGCCGTCGTGCTCCGCCCGGAAGACCGGCGACCACTGGTAGCAGGAGTGCCTCTCCGTCGGCCGCACCCCGAAGTGCTCGAACAACCCGGCCGCGTCGGCAACGGCGGCGAACTCTGTCACGCAACGAATCCTCAGCGGCTCAGCCATCACCCGCAACCAATTTGCGCTGGCACCTCCGCTTCGTGCCATCTTGGCTTCATGAAGCCGGTTCCCGCGCACGCCGACGAGCGACCGAACCACGTGACCTGGTCCGAAGCGTTCCCCTGGATCTCGGTGCTTCCCGAGGCCGACCGCCAGGAGTTCGCCGAGGAGTTCGTCCGGGTGTTCCGCGCGTGCGCCGAAGCGGACAACTGGTCACCGCTCGCGGAGACGTTGCACGCGTGGCGCACCACCGCCGAGATCCACTCCCACCCTGATCTCGTCAGGCAGCTCAGCGAACCACTGAACGACCTCGGCCCAGAGTCCTGGCGTCAGGAGATCACCGGATGAGCACGTCTCCATACACCTTCTGATCTGCGCTTTTGCCACCCTGGCAAGGTGGGGTCGCCCGCCCGGGAGTTGGTCCCACCCTGGAAGATCATGGTGATGATCACGAGAAGAACGGGGAGGGCGATGGGAGCTCTCCCGGTCCGACAAGGAAGTTGCTCCGCGTCTACGTCGACGAGACCGGAGACCGTGGAACCTCCGCCCGCTCGTCTCCGTTCTTCGCATTCGCGGCAGTTCTGATCCCTGACGAGGACGAGGCAGCGGTCCGTGCAGTGGTGCACGAGATCCGTTCCACGTTGAAGGTGCCGCCCAGCACCGCGTTGCACTGGAACAGGCACGTGAAGACATTTGCCAGACGCCAGTACGTGACGGGGCGGCTGAGGACGCTTCCCCAGCTCAGCGCCGTGTACGTGTTCGTCGACAAGGCAACACGTTCGTACTTCGCCAAGAAACAGCAGTGCGGAACGGCAGTCGGCCTTCCGTGGCGGTGCCTGCACTCCGTCCACTTCAGCGACCAAAACAGCGTGCGACGGACTCCAGGTCGCGGACCAGTACGCGGGAATGCTGTACGCCGCTTGTCACCCTGACGAGTTCGGCGGCTACGAAGCCGCTCATCTCCTCGCCACCAGGCACCAGCTGCGTCGAAGTCCGGCGGGTGCGGCGTGGGGGCGAGGGCTGAAGTTGCTCGGCGACGAACAAGCACTTCGCGGGCTGCCGTGGTGGCCGGCGGAGGGCCTGTGAAAACAGGGCCTTCAAGGGGGTCCGGGGTGCGTCATCCTTGCGGAAGGGTCTGGCAGCAGACCAAGCATTGTCCCCGCGACCTCCTCAGAGGCCCTGTGCGTAACAGTCTAGCTGGAACGGTTCGAGAAGGCCACGCGTGGAATCCTCACTCGGCGACGCCCAGCCCGACGGGGCAGGAGACGCCGGTGCCGCCGAGGCCGCAGTAGCCGTTGGGGTTCTTGGCGTCGGAGAGGTACTGCTGGTGGTAGCCCTCGGCGTAGTGGAACTCCCGCAGCGGCGCGATCTCGGTGGTGATGGGGCCGTAGCCGGCCGCCGAGAGGGACTTCTGGTACTCGTCGCGGCTGGCCTCGACGACGGCCTTCTGCTCGTCGGAGGTGTAGTAGACGGCGGAGCGGTACTGGGTGCCGATGTCGTTGCCCTGGCGCATGCCCTGCGTGGGGTCGTGGCCCTCCCAGAAGACGCGGAGCAGCGCCTCGTAGGAGATCTGGGCGGGGTCGAACACCACGAGGACGACCTCGGCGTGGCCGGTGATGCCCGCGCAGACCTGCTCGTAGGTGGGTGAGTCGGTGCGCCCGCCCGCGTAGCCGACGGCGGTGGTCCAGACGCCGGGGGTCTGCCAGAACAAGCGCTCGGCGCCCCAGAAGCAGCCCATGCCGAAAACGGCCGTCTGCGTGCCCTGGGGGAAGGGCGGCTGGATGGTCCGGTCGGGGAAAACGGCGTGGGTCGCGGTCACGGTTCCAGGGTACGCGCGCCGGGACTGCGGTTAACGTGCAGAATCCTCCGCGTGCCGACCCTGTCCGTCCTCGTCCCCGCCAAGGATGAACAGGACACCATCGCCGAACTAGTCCGCCAGCTGCACGAGAGCCTCGACCCCGGCTTCGACTGGGAGGTCGTGTTCGTCGACGACGGCAGCACGGACAAGAGCTGGCGGGTGATGTCAGAGCTGGCCGAGGCGGACGACCGGGTCCGCGCGCTGCGCCTGCGCTGCAACATGGGCAAGGCGGCGGCGCTCGCGGTGGCTATCCGGGAAGCCAGGGGCGAACTGCTGGTGACGATGGACGCGGACCTCCAGGACGACCCGGCGGAGGTGCCGAGGCTCGTCGCGCGCCTGGACGACGGCACGGACCTGGTGAGCGGTCACAAGAAGGATCGCAAGGACCCCCTGTCGAAGCGGCTGCCGTCGAAGTTCTTCAACACGATCACTGGTTGGGTGACGGGGCTGCGGCTGCGGGACCACAACTGCGGGCTGAAGGCCGGGCGCCGCGAGGTGTTCACGACGATCCCGATCCACGGCGAGCTGCACCGCTACGTGCCCGCGCTGGCGCACGCGATGGGCTTCCGGGTCGGCGAGGAAGCGGTGCACCACCGGGCGCGCGAGCACGGGCGGTCGAAGTACGGCTTCGAGCGCTACCTGCGCGGAGCGCTGGACCTGCTCACGGTGGTGGCGCTGACGAGGTACGGACGCAGGCCGGGCCATCTCTTCGGAGGCTTGGGCGCCCTGTCGGGCCTGGTGGGGACCGTGATCCTGCTCTACCTGACCGGGGTCTGGGTCTTCACGGACCAGTCGATCGGCACGCGCCCCCTGCTCACGCTCGGCGTGCTGCTGGAGATCCTGGCCGTGCAGCTGGTGGGGCTCGGGCTGATCGCGGAACTGGTGTTGGCGCGAACGCTGCAGAGCGAGGAAGTCGAACGGTTCGTCGTCGATCGCACCACGGACGCGGATCGCTAGCTGATGCGCAAAGCCCTGCCCCAGATCCTGTTCGTGGTGGTCGCGGTCACCGCCGCCGCGATCGGCTTCCACGACCGGATTCCGGAGGTCCTCGCGGGCTTCGAGCGCATCGGGTGGGTGCGCGCGGTGGTCGCGGCGGCGCTCGCGGGGCTCGGGTTGCTGGCGACCTCGCGGATGTGGGCGGCGGGCCTGACCGCCTTCGGCCACCGTCTGTCCACAGTGGACACGTGCGGGGTGTTCTTCCCCGCGCAGGTCGGCAAGTACCTCCCGGGCCTGGTGTGGCCCTACGTCGCCCAAGTTCGCTTCGCCGCGCGGCACGGGGTCCCTGCGGCGGTGACGCTCGGCGTCGGAGCGCGCTTCCTGGCAGTGCACCTGGTCAGCGGCGTGCTGGTCGGAGCGGCTCTGCTGCCGGGCCGAACGGACCTCAGCCTGCTGATCGCGGTGCCCGCGCTGGCGCTGCTGCACCCCGGAGTCCTGACAGCGCTCGTGAAGCGCATTCCCGCCAAGCTCGGGGCGCCGGAGCGGCTGCCGATGACGTGGTCCTCGGCAGGGGCCGCGCTGGCGTGGATGGTTCCCGCGTGGACCGCCTACGGGCTGAGCGCGTTCGTGCTGGTAACGCCGTTGGCACCGGCGGACGACATGCTCGGCGTGGCGGTGACCTGCACCGGCGCCTTCGCGATCGCGTGGGTGGTCGGGCTGGTGGTGGTGATCGCCCCGGCCGGGCTCGGCGCCAGGGAAGCGGTGCTGATCGCGGCGCTGGCTCCGCTCGTCGGCGGTGCGGAAGCGGCCTCGGTGGCGTTGCTGTTGCGGCTGTGCCATACGGTCGCCGACATCGCGCTGGCCGTTGGATTCACGAGGGGGAACCAGGGTGAGTGACAAGCGAGCCGCGGCGGTGCTGTCCGCGGTCGCGGCGCTGCCCGTGATCGTGACGGTCTTCGAGGTGCTGCGGTCGTCACGGCTGAACTTCGCGGACTACTGGTGGTTCGTCGAGGGCGCGACGCATCCTGACGGCACCCTCGACCCGGCGGGCCTGCTCAAGCAGCACAACGGGCACCCGACCTTCATCCCGCGCCTGTTGTTCTGGGCGGAGGCGCGGTACCTGGGCGGCAACAACCACGTCCTCGGCCTGCTGACCGTGGTGTTGTCGCTGGTCGTGCTCGTTGTGCTGCACCGCATGCTTCCCAAGGACCTCAGCGTCACGAGCCGCTTCGCGCTGACCGCCGCGTTCTCGTTCCTGCTCTTCGGCTCGCGCGAACTGGAGCTCTACGGGGTCGGTGTCACCGGAGCCACCTGGCTGCTCATGGCGGTGCCCGGCGTCCTGGCGGTGTTCTACGCGCAGCGCGGGCGCACGGTGCTGGCGATGATCGCGGTCGCGGTGGCCTGCGCGTGCTTCGGAGCCGGATTCGCCCTGTGGCCGATCATCGCGCTCATCGCGTGGCTGCGCCGAGACGCGCGGTGGCAGGTCGTGGCCCCGCTGGTGGTCCTGGTGCTCGCGGGTGGTGCTTGGGCGCTGTCCTTCAAGACGGATTCGTTGCAGTCACCGCATCCGCTCGGCCCGGAGAACTACCTGTCGGTGATCGCGGGGACGCTCGGGCAGCAGTGGTCCTACAAGGACGCGGACATGGCCGTCCTGGCGGGCGCGGTGATCTGCGTGTTGCTGTTCTGGCTGGTCGCGGCGGTGCTCAAGCATCGCAGCGCCGAGAACGCGGCGTGGGTCGGGCTCGGCCTGTGGGGCTTCCTGATCGGAGTGATGATCGCGATCACCCGCGTCGGTTCCGGGGTGGACGTCGCGCTGGCCGGGCGTTTCGCCCTGGCGCCGATGCTGACCACCGCCGCGATCCTGGTGCTCTTCGCGGTGCACAAGCCGGGGTTGCCGGTGCTGGCCTACGCGCTCGTGGTGTGCGTTGCGACCTACGCGCTCGGCACGCACCTCGCGACGGCGGTCCGCGCGCTGTACTTCGACCAGCGCGTCCTGGAGGTGGCCATGCACGTGGGCGCCACCAAGACGATCGAGGAACTCGGCTCAACCCCGACCGTTGTGAGCCGTCTCAAAGGCATGCGCAGCTACCCCTTCAACGACGACTTCGGCATCGGGTGCGGTGCGGAGCTCGGCGCGAAGGTCGGTCCGCTGCGTGAACTGCGCACCGGGGCGGTCGATTCGGGGCCGATCACCGGGGATGCCAAGATCTCTGGCTGGGCCGTGGTCGACGGGAGGCCCGTCGACTGCGTTCTTGTGGTGGACGGAGCCGGAATCGTGCAGGGTGGTGGCGCCGTCGGCATGCCGCGCCCCGACCTGCTGGGCGCGCTCCAGACCAGACAGGCCCGGCTCGGCTGGCGGGCGGTGGCGATCCCGGGGATCGCGGGCGCCTCCGTCGTCGTCGGGTCGGGTGGCGTGCTGTACCGGTTGCCCGCGGTGCGGGACGCCTGAGAAGAGCCGGATGAGGGGCCCAGTCCCCCTTCGGCAGAATTACCCCAAGCTTCGCCGACAACACCACTAGGGGGTGCCTGTGAGCTGGCAGGAAGAGCTGCGCAGCCTTGACGCCGAGCTGGCGGCCGGCAACATCTCGGCCGACCAGTACCGCCAGCGCCGGGACCACCTGCTCGCACAGGCCTCGGCAGCCGGTCCGACGCCGAGGCAGCCGGAGCCGAGCAGCGGCGACAACCCCTTCCCTCCGCCGTTCCGGTGGGAGAACTCCGCGCCCGCGGAGACCGAGACGACGCAGATCATCCAGCCGATCCGCGACGACACCCCGGCTCCCGAGTCGAAGCCCGAGCCCAAGGCCGAGGACAAGACCGAGGCACCGGCCGAGGACGAGGCGCCCAAGGAGGAGCCGCCCGCGGACGCGACCCAGGTCGTGGCCCCGAGCAGTGACGCCACCCAGGTCGTCCGGCCCGTCGGGGACGCCGACCACACCCAGGTGGTCAAGCCGGTCGGGGACAACGCCGACCGCACGCAGGTGGTCTCCGGCCAGCACAGCGCGGGCGACGCGGACCGGACGCAGGTCGTCCCCGGCGCCGGCCAGCAGGCCTACCAGCAGTACCCCGGCCAGCAGCAGGGCAGCCCGTGGCCGAACCACCCGCAGCACCAGCAGCCCTACCCGCAGCAGCAGCCGCACGGCTCCACCCCGCCGTGGGCGAGCAACGACCTGCCGCCGGACTTCGGCTCCACCTCCGCGTGGCCGCGCCAGGGTCCCGAGGTGTTCGAGAGCAACAGCGGCTCCAAGACCGGCAAGATCATCGCGATCGTGGCCGCGGTGGTGCTGCTGGTCGGCGGTGGCCTCGCGGTCTGGTACTTCACCAGTGGCAGCGGTGGCACCGAGCAGCCTGCCGCCTCGTCCTCCGCGCCCCCGCCCGCGCCGACCACCACGACGCCCCCGCCCAAGCCGAAGCCGAAGGGCGGCCAGTTCGTCGACCTGGAGGGCGAGCTGCGCGCGAACATGACGCACGGCATCGACTCCGCGGTCACCGCGAACGTGCCCACCCCCGACGAGGTGAAGGTCCTCAAGGACGCGGGCGCGACCGAGGTGCTGGGCTACGGCACCGACGACAAGGGCGTGAAGGTCGGCCTCTGGGAGTTCAAGGCGGGCGCCGACTCGCTCCAGAAGGTCCTCGACGAGATCGACAAGATGTACGCGAACGCCGGTTTCCAGCCCTACACGGGCGCGGGGACGCCGGAGTCGGTGAAGGCCCGCGTCAAGACCGACACCGGTGGCGCCACCTACCGGGCGCACTACAAGACCGCGACGTCGGTCGTGCGCGTCGAGGCCTTCGGTCCGGACGCGGCCGCCGCGGAGACCGCGTTCAAGGCGCTGATCGAGCGCCAGCTCAAGCAGTACCCGCCGGCGTAATGGCGGAGCGCGACGACGAGGTTCGCTACGCCGACGGCGCCGAGGACTCGGTGCTGTCGGCGTTGCGCGCCGCCGAGGACGTGTCCTCCGGCTCCGACGAGCTGGCCGCGCAGGCCGTCGGGTGGGAGCTGAACTACCACTTCTCCCCGCAGCGCCAAGGGTTGCTGGCCCCGCTGAAGCTCCGCGAGGGGGTGCGCGCGGCGGACCTCGGCTGCGGCAGCGGAGTGCTGGCCAGGGGGCTCGCCGAGGCCGGGGCGCACGTCCTCGGCGTCGAGGGCGTCCCGAGCCGGGCGGAGGCCGCGCGCGTGCGCTGCCAGGACCTGGCCAACGTGGAGATCGTCACCGGCCGCGTCGAGCAGGGCCTCGCCGGGCGCGACCCGTTCGACCTGGTGCTGCTGTGCGGCCTGCTGGAGCACACGGCGGGCGAGCCGGACGGCCCGGAGAACACCCTGCGCAGCGCGGTCGGCGCGCTCGCCGACGACGGTGTCCTGGTACTGGCGATCGAGAACCAGCTGGGGCTGGGCTACCTCGCCGGGCGCCACGAGGACCACCACAGCACCCCGTGGGTGGGGCTGGCCGACTACCCGGTCGGCAGGCGCAGCCCGCGCACGTGGGGGGCCAAGAAGCTGGCCGAGATGCTCGCCGGGCACGGCTTGAGCGCTCAGCGCTGGCTGGTCCCCTACCCCGACTACAAGCTCCCCAAGGTCGTGCTGGACGGCCGGGTCTTCAACCGCCCCGACGCGGCCGAGCTGATCGACAAGCTCGTGCGCGATCCCCTCCAGGGGGCCTTCGGCGGCAACGACGCGGTGGTCTCCGGCCGTGCGCTGCAACGGGTTCTCGTCGGCGAGGGGCTCGGCCTGAGCACCGCGCCGTGCTTCCTGATCGTCGCCGCGCGGTCGGGGGACGCGATCCGCGCGCACACCCAGGACCAGATCGGCTGGCTGGTCAACAACTCGCGGCGCGAGACCTATCGCCGAGCGCGGGTGCTCTCCCCGCAGTTCCGCCTGGAAACCGTTGGCGGAGCGCGGGAATCGGCCGACAGCTGGCTCCGCCACCAGGTCATCGCCGAGGAGCCGCTGGTTCCTGGGCGGCCGTTGGACGCGCACCTGCTCGACGCGCTGCACGCCGGTGACCAGCAGGAGCTGGAGCGGTTGCTGCGGTTGTGGCGCGAGGTCTGCCACGCGGGCGCGCGACCGTTGGCCGAGGACGACCTGCTGCACCCGTTCCTCCCCGGGCGGCCCGGTGTTCCCGTGCTGCCGCCCGACCACCTGGACATCCACCCCGGCAACGTCGTGGTGCTGCCGGACGGCTCGACCGCGCGCGTGGACCGCGAGTGGCTGGCGGGCTCCGGTGTCGACGCCGAGCTGGCCGAGCTGCGCGCGCTGCTGGAGTTCTGCCGCGAGGTGGTCACCAGCCGCGCCGCGCACCCCTGGCAGGACGCGATCACCCTGCGCGGGCTGTTGTTGCGGCTCTGCGAGCCGATCGGGCTGCGCGAGGCCGCGGAGAGCCGCTGGGACGAGCTGGTCAGCGCGGAGTCGGTCTTCCAGGAGCTGGTGACCGGCAAGGCCGCCGCGACCACCTCCGACGCGATCCGGAGCGAAGCCGAAGCCCTGGTGCTGCCGCCGCTCTGGGACGTCCTCGGCGGGCTGACCACGCTGCGCGAGCGCCTTGCCGCGCTGGAAGCTGAGCGCGTCGGGTTCGAGGAGCTGCTGCACAACACCCGGGTCGAGGCCCAGCGCGCCGAGGAAGCACTCGCGGTGCGCATGGACGAGATCGAGCAGCTCCGGCACAGCCTCGAAGTGGCCAAGGCCGAGGCGGTCAAGCTCGACCGCCGCATGGGCATGGCCATGCGCGAGCTGGCGGCTTCCGCCCAGCAGGAGACCCGTGCGCGGGCCGAGGCGCAGCACGCGCGCCAGGAGGAGGCCGCGATCCGAGCGGCGCTCGAAGGCATGGCGCAGCGGCTGGAGCGCACGCGCACGCGGCTGGACCAGCTGGAGGCGTCGAAGCTGGTCAAGCTCGGGCACCGGCGCTTCTGGCCGACCGCGAGGGCCCTGCGCGGCGCCCGTGATCTGGTGCTCGGCCGGGCCGGTGAGGAGCCGGACGCGGTGCTGCGCAAGGTCGCCAAGCACGCTCCCGGCCTGGCCGCGGTGGTCGGCGCGGTCGCAAGGCACCGTTCAGGAGCGGCCCGTGAGGGAGCGCTCCGGTTCCACGTGGAACTTCCCGACAAGCCCGTGCACGTCGGTCTCGGTCAGGTCGTGGAGTTCACCGGCTGGGTGTTCCACGCCGACCTGCCGCTGCGGGCGGCGTGGATGATCTCGCAGGGCCGCGAGCACCCGGTGAGCCTCGGCTACCCGCGCCCGGACGTGGTGGCGGCCTTGTCCCCCTTGGGTTTGCGCGTCCCGGACGGCAGCGGCCTGCGGGTGCGAGTGCCCGTGCGCGCACTCGCCGCCGAGCAGCGCGTTGACCTGGCGCTGCGGGTGGAGCTGGTCGACGGCACGGTGCTGGAGCGCCAGTTGCCCGAGTTCACCGCGCTGCCCGGCACCGGCGCGCAGCCGTTGACCGTGACGTGGCCCGGAGCCGGGCAGAAGGTCGCGATCTGCATGGCGACCTACTCGCCGAGCCGGGAGTACCTGGAGCAGCAGCTCGACTCGATCCGCGCGCAGACGCACACGAACTGGGTGTGCGTGCTGTGCGACGACGCTTCGCCGGAGCCCGCGCGCAAGCTCATCCGCGAGCTGGTCGGCGGCGACCGGCGCTTCGTGTTCGTGGAGAACGACGACAACGTCGGCTTCTACCGGAACTTCGAGCGGGCGTTGATGCTGGTGCCCGCCGACGCGGACGCGGTGGCGCTGAGCGACCAGGACGACGTGTGGGACCGCGACAAGATCGCCACCCTGCTCGCCGAGCTGGCCGATCCCGAGGTGCGGCTGGCGTACTCCGACATGCGCCTGGTCGACCAGGACGGCAGGCACCTCGCCGACTCGTTCTGGCACCGCAGGCGCAACCAGTGCGACGACCTGCTGGCGTTGGCGCAGCTCAACACCGTGACCGGCGGCGCGTGCCTTGCGCGGGCCGATCTCGTGCGCGAGCGCGTGCTGCCGTTCCCGCCCGGGACTGTGTCGGTGTTCCACGACCACTGGCTGGCCGTTGCCGCGCTCGGCGCTGGGCGGATCGCGTTCGTGGACCGACCGCTCTACTCCTACCGCCAGCACGGCGACGCGATCACCGGCCACCGTGAGGACGACCTCGACGAGGGCCTGCCGCCGCTGTCGAAGCTCGCGATGTCCGTGGTGGGACTGGGAGATCCGCTCACCGACGAGCAGCGCGCGCGGTTGGACGCGGTCGCGGAGTACGAGCTGACGAGGCTCGCACAGTTCGCCACGGTGCTGCTGCTTCGCGACTCCGGCAGGCTCACCGGTGAGGTGCGGGAGCGGCTGCTGGAGCTGGTGATGGCCGACCGCAGGGTGAAGCCGCTGTACGAGCTGACCCGGCTACCGGAAGCCACGCGCGCGGTCACGGCGGGTGCGGAGAACCTGTTCCTGGCCGCCGCGCTCCGCCAGCGCGTGGAGTCGTCCCGCCGCCTCGACCTGCCCCCGCGCCCAGCACCTCCGCTGGACTGATCAGCCGCCGTTGACGGGGACGTAGGCGCGCATGCGGTAGCTGCGGGCGGAGCCGCTGTGCAGCCTGGAGACCGCGTCGAGCATGGCGCGGCCCAGGCGGGCGCGGGCTTCGAGTGCCGGGTGTGTGCCGCCGTAGTTGGCGTCGTTGGCCGCCGCGTCGCCGGTGAACGCGCCGGTGGCGAAGACCGCGTAGGTCAGCATCGGCTTGGCGTTGCCGTCGAAGATCACGCCTGCTTCGTGCCGGTCGGAGTTGAGCCAGCCCGCCTTGGTGGCGACGCGCTCGCGCTCGGCGGTGGACATGGTCCTGCGGACGCCGTCGATGTAGCCGTCCTTGGAGCGCAGGACGTCCAGGATGAAGGTGGTCGAGTCGGCCGACACAAGCTTGCCCGCGACCAGCTGCTCCAGCAGGGAGTGCGTCTCGCGCGCGGTGGTCTTGCCGAGGTAGAAGCGGTTCGGGTTGGCCACCGGGATGACCTGGGTCTGCTCGAATCCCTTGGCGCGCAAGATCTCGTTCAGCTCGGCCGCCGGGCAGACCAGGCCGCACAGCCGCACGGCGGTGTCGTCGGAGACCAGCAGCAGCGCGGCGAGTGCGGCGGCCACGGTGATCTGGTCGCCGTAGACCTTGTGCAGCCGGAAGATCCCGTCGCCGTCCTTGATGATGATCTCCGGCGTGAGCGAGACCTTTTGGTCGAGCCTGATCAGCCCCCGGTCGACCTTGTCCAGCACGGCGACCGCGACAGCGATCTTGTTGACGCTCTGCGCGTTGACCACGGTGTCGGCGTTGTCGTCGACGGCGGGGATCACCCTGCCGTCCGGGTCGACGATGCTCACGTGCGAGGACCAGGTGCCGCGCGCCCGCCGGGTCTCCCTGCGGTAGACGAAGGAGATCCTGGCGCGGGCCCTGGCGGCGTCCGGCGGGGTCACGTCCTCGGGGGCCTCCGCAGGCTCCGCCGAGGCCGGGGAGGCGGTGGTGCCGAGCATCGCGGCTGCGGCGAGGCCGAATGCGGCCCTGCGTCGGATCGTGGCCATGTCGCGGAGCACCTTCCTCGGCGTGCGTGCGGACGCACACATCTACCATTCACGAGCACTTTTCGCCCACACGTCGACGTGGGCCGAAACCTGCCAATGCGAATAGTCACCAGTTTCAGCTACACCTGAAATACCCGAACGAGAACCTTGAGACGCCCGGGATGAGCACTTGGTTGGGTTCGATACGAGAATTCATCAAATGTGATTCCAGGCGTGTAACCAGCGGATATGTCGGGTAGAACTGAAAGCGAGACATTCGCCGCCAGCGCAAGGAGAGATTCGATATGAATCGCAACACCGTTGTCCGTGGAATCACCGCAGCCGCTATCGCTTTCGGTGGCCTCGCCGTTGCCACCTCCGGTGTCGCCTCCGCCCAGACCGTCGCACCGTGCACCGGCGCCGACCTGACCGTCACCGCGAGCGACGGCCAGCAGGGCCAGGACCCGCTCCACGAGCAGCTGGTCGTGGAGTTCAAGGCCAAGGACGGCGTGCACTGCCAGCTCAAGGGCCTTCCCGGCGAGCTGACCTTCTACAACGAGGGCAAGCCGGTCCCGGTCACCCCCATGGTGAAGCCCGCGGAAGCGGCCGTCATCGACGTGACGGGCACCGACACCGCCACGCTCATCATCGACATCCCGAAGACCGAGGGCGTCCTCACCTTGCCCACCGACGAGGTGTCGTTCAAGCTGCCGTCGGCCAACGCCGACGTGATCCGCCTGCCGTACACCGCCGGTGTCGCCGACACCCCGACGATCTCCCCGGTCGTCGGCCCGGTCGGCTGACACACCTGAGCGCGAGGCCCCGTCCGCACTGCGCGGGCGGGGCCTTCTCGCTATCGAGGAACGGGACAGATCCCGCAGTCCAGCAGGACTTTCGCCATGCTGCGGCGGAACCCGTCCTCGGAGAAGTGCTCGCGGCAGATCCGCAGCATCTCCTGCTGCACGTCGGACCACAGCTCGTCGTCGCGGAGCATGCGGTCGCACAGCTCCACCATCTCCGCAGGGGACTCGCCGACCAGGTGCCGCGCGTAGGCCCCGAGGTGCAGGCCCTCCGCACCGACCGGCGTGGTGACGAACGGCAACCCCGCCGACATCGAGTCGACGAACTTGATCTTCACGCCGGCCCCGAAGCGCATCGGCACCACGTGCAGCCGCGCCGAGCTGAGCCACGGCCTCGGATCGGGCACCCGGCCGACGACCTCGTTCAGACCCCCGTGCAGCGCGAGGACGTTCGGCGACGGGTCGGCTCCGACCACGCGCAGCGTCAGGCCGGGGTGGCGCAGGCGCAAGCCCGGCAGCACGTCCTCGGCCAGCTCCAGCACCGCGAACTCGTTGGGCGTGCGCGGGGTGTTGTCGAAGCCGCCGAAGAACACGATCCCTTGGCGCCCTTCGACCCCGGGCACGTCGTCGGGGGTGACGATCGGGTAGCAGGCGACGTGCGCGGGCGTCTCCGGAGCGACCCGGCGCGCCCACTCCGCCTCCTCCTCGCTCACGCACACCGCGACGTCGGCCCAGCGGAAGGCGCTCTGCTCCTCCTCGCGCAGCCGTGCCGCCTCGATCGCGTGGTGGCGGCGCTCCGCCGAGTCCACCGAGTGCTCGAAGTGCTGCTCGGGGCGGCGGTGGAACAGCGCTTCGGAGTCGTACACGCGGATCGCCTGCGGCTGGCTGCGCGCGATCGGCACGCCGTAGTTCGCGTAGTTGTGCGGGCGGAACGCCACGATCACGTCGTAGAGCCCCGCGCGCGAGCGCGACCAGGCTTCGAGGTCGGTGACGCCGTGGACGATCTCCACACCCTTGGCGTGCCAGCGCGGCGCGTACTCCTCCACGCGCTCCGCCGAGACCGCGAAGAAGGTGACGCGGGCGTTGGGGTGGCCTTCGATCCACGAGTCGACCACGGCGGCGGTGCGCGGGTCTCCACGTCCACGATCCGCTTGCGGCACACGGTCATCGATGAGCAGGACGCGGTAGGGCGCGTTGCGGTCGCGGAGCCAGAGCGCGCGGTGCGGCCACTCGTCCAGCGAGGTCACGGCGGGTCGCTTGGCCAGCTCATCGGCCCACCGCCGCTGGAAAACCCCGTGGTTGAGCCGCATCAGCTCGTTCGCGCGCTCGGAGGAACTGCTGCCATGCCGCGCGTGGTCCACAGTGGACTCCGGGATGACCCAGGTCTGCCAGCCTCGCGCGCGCAGGGCCAGCTGGAGGTCGACGTCCTCGAAGTACGCGATCTCGTACTCCGGCGAGAAGCCGCCCGTCTGAAGGAATGCCTTGCGGCGCACGATGAGGCAGGCCGCCGACGCGTAGTCGACCTCGCGCGGGAAGGAGGCGTCCTCCCAGGCGCGGCACCAGCCGTCACCGCCGATGAGGCTGCCGGACTCCTGGACCGAGCCGTCGGTGTTGAGCATGACCGGAGCGACCGCGCCCACATCGGCACGACTGTCCAAAAAGGACAGAAGTGGCTCCAGCCAGCCGTCGCGCACCTCGACGTCGGCGTTGAGGAAGCACACCAGCTCGGTGCGCGCGTGCTGCACGCCGAGGTTGCACCCAGCGCCGAACCCGAGGTTCTCCGGCATCCGCAGAACCGTTGCGCTGAGACAACGGGTCGAGCCTGCAAGCAGCTCTCCCGAAAGGTTCTCCGCCAGCCACTCCCCCGTCCCATCGGGCGAAGCGCTGTCAACGACGACCACGTCGTAGGGCGCGGGCGTGTGCTCGGCGAGCTTCTTGAGGCACGTGACGACCAGCTCGCGCCCGCCGTAGGAGACGAGGACGAAGGTGAGCCGCGGAGTCACGAGCCCTTGATCTTTCCGTAGACCTCGCGCACCGGCTGCGACCAGCGCAGGAGCTTGGTGTTGCGCAGCGCGTCCAGCTCGCGGCTGTCCAGCGCGAGGCGGTCGATCTCGTTGCGCAGCTCGCGGAACTGGGTCTGCGCCACCGCCAGCTCGTTGCGCGCGCGCTCGGCGTCGGCCTTCGCGTCGGCGACCTCGTGCCAGGCCTCCGCGAGCGTGTCGCTCAGCTTCTGCCGCTCCACGAGCATCCGGTCACGCAGCCGCCACTGGGCGTGCCGCAGCGCGTTGTTCTCCTCCGCCAGCTCCGCGATGCGGCGCGTCAGGTCGCCCCCGCGCGCGGTGAACGCCTGCTCGATGGCGGCGGCGACGCGGTCGAAGTGCGTGGAGACCGCGCGCTTGGCGTGCTCGGACGGCGCGGAGAAGCGCAGTCCCGCGCTGATCGCGTCGGTGATCCGGTCCGCGCGGTCGACGATCTGCTTCGGCGAGCCGAACTCCAGCGCGGGCCAGCGCTGCTCTCCGGTCGGGTCGAACAGCGCCCACGGTTTGCCCAGCGCCGCGGAGGCGGCCGCGACGTGCTCGTCGGTGGCGATGACGGCGCTCGCCGCGTTGAGCAGGGCCAGCTGGTCCTCCAGCACGAGCCCGCTCGGCATCTCCACGACGTGGTCCGCCGCGAGGAACTCGCGCACCGCGTCCACCGGCAGCTCCGCGCTCTGCACGACGACCACACCGCCGTTCTCGGGCAGCACGCCGAGCTGGCGCAGGTGCTGGGCGCGCGTGCGCAGCGCGTCCGCGTCGACCAGGCCGTCGAGCAGCAGCGCCGGGTGCGGCACCACGGGGATGTCGCCGGAGAGCCCAGCGGCGGCGAGGCGGTCGCAGGAGCGGCGGTCGCGCACGGTCAGGTACGGCTGCCTGGCCAGCGCGGTGACCAGCTCGACCGGCGGTTCGTCTGCGATCCGCACGCAGCTGCTGATCAGCGGGTGGGTCCGCTCGGCGTCCGGGTCGAGGCCCTCGGTGAAGTAGGAGTGGGCGGTGCCGTCCGGGTAGGGCCAGTCCGCGCGGGCCGCGCCGAGCGGGAAGGCCGGGGCCAGCACCGAGGCGTCGGCGGAGGCGGCGATCTGCTCGATCCGCTCCGAACTGTGGTCCCTGAGCGGCGCCGCGACGTACCCGCCGTCCTCCGGGATCGGCCGTGTCCAGCCGAGCGGGGCGTACCAGGTGGCCCGCCAGCCCGGGAGCCGCCGCAGCAGCTCCCGCTCGGTGAGTCGCGCGATGAGCTGGTCGCCGAATCCGGGCAGGTCGGAACTGGTCCAGACGGCGAAGGCCCCGATGGTTCTCGACGTGGGTTCCCGCACGCGCCGAGCCTAGCGCCCGCTGGTTTCCCCGTTTCGTACTCCTGGTGGCCTCACCGCAGCCCGGTTTCCCCGGCCGCCGAGGGGACTTCTCCGCGCGGGGACGGGGTGGCCGCGCGGGCGCTCCGAAGATCAACGATCTTGGGCATCAACCGTCGGTCGACCGTGGATATCTGGGCAACTTATCAACAGGCTGTCGCCGAACGGACGCTCAGCGGCGACGAGCGGCACCCCGAGCCGGGTTACGCCGACCCGTCGCGACGAACAAATCTCACTCTCCGACATAACACCAGGTCAGAGCCCCGCCGTCGCGCACGAACCCGCACAACGAGTCAGGGGTCCCCTTCGCGCCGGGGACCCCCTAACACTCATTTTCTCACGTCGCGCCCACAGGCGAGCGAAGTTATCCACAGGCTGAGCGAGTTGTCCACAGCCTGCTGCTCGCTCCCCGACAGGGCCTCAGTCGACGAGGTCGTGGGCCGCCGCGCGGATGGCGGAGGCGTCGATCCCGTGCAGGCGATGGGCGTCGCCGAGCGAGGACGACTGGCCGAAGTCGGTGACGCCGAGCGTGGTCGTGGGGACCCCGCGCACCGTGCCGAGGAAGGCGAGCGTGTGCGGGTGCCCGTCGAGCACGGTCACCAGCGGCACGTCCTCGGCGAAGAGCACGTCGAGGATCGACTCGTCCACGAGCGAGGCCGGACCGCCGGTCGACAGACCCGACTTGGACCGGGTCGCCCGAAACAGCAGGTCCGCGCTCGTCACCACGACGACCGCCGCCGAGACGCCCTCCGAGGCCAGGCCCGAAGCCGCGGCGAGCGCCTCGGGCACCATCGCGCCCATCGCGGCGATCACCACGTCCGGGGACTCCGGGGACACCAGGCGGTAGCCACCAGCGACCGCGTGCCGACGGCGCTGCTCCCGCTCCGCATCCGACGTGGGCACCGCGGCGAGCGCCTGGTCGACCGGGCGCGTGGACAGCCGGAAGTACGCCGAGCAGCCGCCGGGCTTGCCGACGAAGCTCATCGCGTGCAGCAGCGTCCACTCCAGGTCGGCGGCGAACGCGGGCTCGTAGGCGATCACGCCGGGGTGTTCGAGGCCGACCGACGGCGTGGTGATGCTCTGGTGCGCGCCGCCCTCGGGAGACAGCGTCACGCCGGACGGGGTGCCCAGCAGGATCGACTGACCGCCCGCGTAGATGCCGAAGGTCCACGGCTCCAGCGCGCGGTTGACGAACGGGTCGTAGATCGTGCCGATCGGGATCAGCGTCTCGCCCCACCGGCTCCACGTCGCGCCGAACTCACCGAGCGCGCCGACCAGGTTCACCTCGGCGATGCCCAGCTCGACGTGCTGGCCGACGGCGGCTTCGTCCCAGTGGATGCGGGTCTCCGGGTCGTCGGAGAACCAGTTCTTCGGAGGCCGCTCACCATCGACGGTGAACACTCCGACCTTGTTCAGCCACGCCGCGAGGTTGGTCGAGGACGCGACGTCGGGAGAGATCGTCACGACCCGCCCTGCCACCTCGGGGGCCTTGCGCCGCAGGTCCATCAGCACACGGCCGAACGCGGCCTGGCTGGAGGAGGTGCCCTTGTGCGCCGGGGAGACCTCGGTCGGCACGGAGAGCGGGCTGACCGCGCGGATCTCGGGGCGCTTCAGCCGCGAGGCGACGGCGGAGAGCAGCCCGGCCTCGGGGCTACCGACGTCGAACAGCCGCCACGGGTCGTCGACCGACGTGCCGAGCGACCCGGCGAGCGAGGCGTACTGATCGGGCTTGAGCAGCGCGGAGTGGTTGGCGGGGTGGCCCTCGACGGGCAGGCCGCGCCCCTTCACCGTGTACGCGAAGACGACGGTCGGCCGGGTCTGGTCGGCCCCGGCGAAGGTGTTCATCAGCCCGCCGAGGTCGTGCCCGCCGAGGTCGCGCAGCGCCGCCGTGAGGCCCGCGTCGTCCACAGTGGACAGAAGGCGGCCGAACGCGGGGTCTGGGCGCTCACCGACGAGGCGCGCGCGCAGCTCGTCCCCGCTCGTGCGCAGCATCCGCTGGTACTCGGCGTTGGGCATGCTGTCGATCCGGGCGCGCAGCAGCTCGCCGCCGTCAGCCTCGAACAGCGACGTCAGCAGCGGGCCGTACTTGCAGGTCAGGACCTCCCACCCGGCCGCTGCGAACATTCCGGACATTCGGTCGTAGGCGATGCCGGGGATGACGCGGTCCAGCGACTGGCGGTTGAGGTCGACCACCCACAGCAGCTCGCCGAGCTGGGCGACCTGCGGGTCGTGCACGGCCTCCCAGACCGCGCCCTCGTCCAGCTCGGCGTCGCCGACCAGGGCGATCATCCGGCCGCGCGGGCTGGTGGAGCGGCCGCCGCCGAAGTGCGCGTCGCAGTACCGGCGGGCCAGCGCCGCCCAGATGGTCGCGGTGGCGCCGATGCCGACGGAGCCGGTGGAGAAGTCGACGGTGTCGGGGTCCTTGGTGCGCGACGGGTAGGACTGCAACCCGCCCAGCTCGCGCAGGCGCGGCAGGTACGAGGCGTCCAGGTCGCCGAGCAGGTAGTTGAGCGCGTGCAGCACCGGTGAGGCGTGCGGTTTCACGCTGACCCGGTCCTCGCTGGTCAGCGAGCCGCACCAGAGCGCGGTCATCAACGAGACCATCGACGCCGAGGACGCCTGGTGGCCGCCGACCTTGAGGCCGGAGGAGTCACCGCGCACGTGGTTGGCGTGGTGCACGATCGAGGTGGCGAGCCACAACACCCTTCGCTCAACAGAGCGCAGGACGTCGAGGTCAAGGCCGGTTTCGGTAGCGACGCTGCTCACAGCTCGGGACGGTAGACGACGGCAGTGGCCTTCGGGCAGCGACGAACCTCACCAGCGGCAGATGAAGAGACCCTCATCCGGGTCTCACGGTGGCTTCGAAGTCGGAGCCCAGAGTGGCTGTCATGACTTCTTCGAGCCGCATCGGCATCGTGTCCCTGGTCACCGCCGGAGTGATCGGCCTCACTGCGGGGGTGTACGCGTTCGCCGGTCAGCCCGCCACTCCGCCCGTGGTCTCCGGCGAGGCCCAGGTGCCGCCCTTCCCCGGCCTGGTGAACACCGTCCAGCCCCAGCCCGGCGCGCCGGTCGCCCCGGTGGCCCCGGTGCTCTGCCAGGACGACGATGATGACCGCGACGATCTTGACGACATCAACGACCCGGACGACGTGAACGACCCCGATGACGTCGACGACGCCGACGACCTCGACGACCACCTGGATGACCTCGATGACTGCCGATGAGTGAGCCCGGAGCCCGCCGCGTCCCAGCACGTGTGCGGATCATGGGCTGGCTGCTGGGCCTGATGGTCGCGGTGCTCGGCGTCGTGGTCCTGATGGTCTGGCAGCTCTCGCTCACCGACGTGGACAACCGGGTCAACCGCGGCCTTGAGCAGGAGGTCCGCGAGTTCGCCGACTTCGTCCATGCGGGCAGGGACCCGCGCACGGGCGAGCCGATCTCCGATCCGACGAGGCTGCTCGCCGCGCACCTGTCCACGCAGTACCCGGAGAACAACGAGGTGCACGCCGGGGTCGTGGTGCAGCCGGACCGGATGACCATCCGCGTCGAGGGCAATCCCGCCTACGACATGCGCTCGGACGAGGAGCTGTTCCGCCGGATCGTCGACGCGCCGTCGAGCTACGGCGACACCGGGACCGAGGGCGGCACGATCCGCTGGGCGAAGACCCGGCTGTCCGGTGAGCAGATCGCCCCGTCCTACTTCGTCACCGCGTACTTCGTCGGCGGGATGCGCGCGGCGGCGTTGTCCACCGTGCGCATCCTGTTGCTGGTCAGCGGTTTCGGCCTGGTGCTCGCGGCAGGGGTGGCGTGGGTGGTCGCCGGTCGCATCCTGGCGCCGGTGCGGACCGTGCGGCAGGCCGCCGCGGAGATCACCGAGCACGACCTCTCCCGCCGCATCCCGGTGCACGGCAAGGACGACATCTCCGCGCTGGCCGAGCAGTTCAACGCGATGCTCGACCGCCTCGAGCACGCTTTCGGCACCCAGCGCAGCTTCCTCGACGACGCAGGGCACGAGCTGCGGACGCCGATCACGATCATCCAGGGCCACCTCGAACTCATGGGCGACGATCCGGCCGAGCGCGCCGAGGTCGTGCGGCTGTGCACCGACGAGCTGGACCGGATGAGCCGCATCGTCGGCGACCTCCTGCTGCTGGCGAAGGCGGAGCGGCCGGACTTCGTGAACCCGCACGAGGTGGTGCTGCACGAGCTGACCAGCGACATCGACGCCAAGGTCCGCGCGCTGGGCGAGCGCAGGTGGGTGCTGGAGGCGATGGGCGAGGGCACGGTGCGGCTGGACGAGCAGCGCGTCACGCAGGCCGTGGTGCAGCTCGCGCAGAACGCGGTGCAGCACACCGGGACCGGCGCGGAGATCCGCATCGGCTCGGCGCTGATCGACGGGCGGGTGTCGTTCTGGGTCACCGACTCCGGGCCGGGAGTCCGCGCGGAGGAGCACGAGAAGATCTTCCAGCGCTTCGGCCGCGCCACCGGACGACGGGACCGGACGGGGGCGGGGCTGGGGTTGGCGATCGTGCTGGCCATCGCCGAGGCGCACCACGGCACGGCTGGGGTCGTCTCCGAGCCCGGGCTGGGCGCGACCTTCCGCATCGACCTGCCCGCGACGGGAGAACAGCAGTGAGCCGCATCCTGATCGTCGAGGACGAGCAGCGCATCGCCTCCTTCGTGGAGAAGGGCCTGCGCGCCAACGGGTTCAGCACCACGGTGGTCGGCGACGGGGAGACCGCGATCGACTACGCGGTGACCGGCGGCTTCGACCTGGTGGTGCTCGACCTCGGCCTGCCGGACCGGGACGGCTTCTCCGTGCTGCGCGCGCTGCGCGAGGCCAAGGTGACCGCGCCGGTGATCATCCTGACCGCGCGGGACTCCGTGCACGACACGGTCGCGGGCCTGGAGGGCGGCGCCGACGACTACATGACCAAGCCGTTCCGCTTCGAGGAGCTGCTGGCGCGCGTGCGGCTGCGGCTGCGCGGTCCGGAGCGGGCGCCGGAGGTGACGGTGCTGCGGCACGAGGACCTGTCGCTGGACCTGCGCAGCCGCCGCGCCCAGCTGCCCGGTCAGGTGGTCGACCTGACCGCGCGGGAGTTCGCGCTGCTGGAGCTGTTCCTCCGGCACCCCGGCCAGGTGCTCGCGCGGGAGCAGATCCTGTCGCACGTGTGGGGCTACGACTTCGATCCCGGCTCGAACGTGGTGGACGTCTACGTGCGGGCGCTGCGGAAGAAGGTCGGGGCCGAACGGATCGACACGGTGCGCGGGATGGGCTACCGCCTCGGTCGCTAATTCTTGAAAATATTTGCAGGCTCTGTCCTGAATCCGCCATCCCCTGCATGATCGAGCGATCGCCCCCTCCCAGTGCTGCGAGGTCTCGATGCGAAAGCTCGTTCTGGCCGCTTCTTCCCTGCTTGCGGCCACCCTGTTAGCGCCGGTCACGGCATCAGCCGCGCCGCCGGGCGGCAAGGACGTGATCGTCAGGCTGTTCCAGTGGAACTGGCCGTCGGTGGCCAAGGAGTGCAAAGAATTTCTGGGTCCGCGCGGCGTCGGTGCCGTGCACGTGTCCCCGCCGCAGGAGCACGTCGTGCGCCCGGACCTCGGCAGCCCGTGGTGGCAGGACTACCAGCCGGTCAGCTACAAGATCGAGAGCCGCCGCGGTGACCGCGCCGCGTTCGCCTCGATGGTGCGCTCCTGCAAGTCGGCGGGCGTGCAGGTCTACGTCGACACCGTGATCAACCACATGGCCGGTCAGGACGTGCCGGGCAAGGGCTGGGCCGGCAGCGGCTACGACCACTACTCCTACCCCGGCATCTACGCCGACAAGGACTTCCACCACTGCGGTCGCAACGGCAACGACGACATCAAGAACTACTTCGACCGCTTCGAGGTGCAGAACTGCGAGCTGGTGAACCTCGCGGACCTGAAGACCGAGAGCGAGCCGGTGCGCAACCGCATCGCGGGCTACCTCAACGACCTGCTCTCGCTCGGGGTCGACGGGTTCCGCATCGACGCGGCCAAGCACATGGCGTCGGCGGACATCGGCGCGATCAAGGCCAAGCTCTCGCGCCCGGCCTACATCTTCCAGGAGACGACCTTCGCCGCCGGTGAACCGATCGTGCCGGAGGAGTACCTGCCCAACGGCGACGTGAAGGTGTTCTCCTACGGCTACGACCTCGCGCGGATCTTCAACCAGGAGAAGCTGTCCCACCTGCGCACCTTCGGCTCCTCGTTGCCCAGCGACAAGGCCGTGGTGTTCACCGACAACCACGACACGCAGCGCGGGCACCCGGTGCTGACGCACAAGGACGGCGGTCGCTACGCCCTGGCCAACGCGTTCGTGCTGGCGTGGCCGTACGGCACCCCGCAGGTGATGAGCTCCTACGAGTTCGCCAACACCGACCAGGGTCCGCCGAGCGATGCCGCCGGGCGCACCAAGAACACGACCTGCTTCGCCGACGGCTGGCGCTGCGAGCACCGGTGGCAGGTGATCGGCAACATGATCGGCTTCCACAACGCGGTGCGCGGCACGAACGTGAACAGCTGGTGGGACAACGGGAACGACCTGATCACCTTCGGTCGCGGCGACAAGGGCTACCTCGTGCTCAACGACGAGGGCTCCGCCGTCACCGGCCGCTCGTTCCGCACCCCGCTGCCTGCTGGCAAGTACTGCGACGTGATCCACGGGGACTTCTCCGGCGGCAAGTGCTCCGGCCCTGTGTACACAGTGGACAGTGGCGGTTGGTTCCGCGCCGACGTGGCCGCGCACGACGCGATCGCGTTGCACGCCAACGCCCGCGTGGGCTGACTCGGCACAACGGCTCGTTCAGCGCACTGGGGGTGCGCTGAACGAGCCGCTGGGTTTCGTCAGCAGCGCTCCAGGCGGTCGACCCGCGCGCTCCAGCTGTAGTGGTCCTTGCGCTGGCCGGGCTTGTAGACCTTGCAGTCGCTGTCCGTCGCGAACTTCATCACCAGCTTGACGCGCTGGGTGCTCTTGCAGTGGTTGGTCACCTCAATGCGTGCCTTCCACTGGTTGTCCTTCCACGTCACACAAGTCGGCGCGTAGTCACGGGCCGATGCGGGGGCGACCGTCAGCAACGGCGCGAGGACCGCCAGTCCGACTCCGGCCAGCGCGGCCCGACGAAAATGCTTCACCACAACTCCCAACTGAGAAACCAGGACACCCACAGAGATGCGCTGCGGGTTCTCCCCGTTCCGGTTCGCGAGTGCCATTCGGGTGTGGCCGAACCGATCAGCCCGGCGGCGCAGCCCTGATTGAAATCCGAGAATTCGACCAGAGGCGAAATCAAATCCCCGCCGCGCGATCCGCACACCCGCAGAGTAGGCTATTTAATCAAGCCACTCCAAGGAGTAATCACATGCGCAAAACTTTCGCGTTTGCTTCCGCCTTCTCCATCGCGGCAAGCCTGCTGGCAGTGCCGGTCGCCGCTGCCGCAGACAGCCCGTGCCCCAAGGGAAGCATCGTCGGCTTCAAGGAGAAGAGGAACGGCTGGGAGTGCCGGAAAAAGAAGGGTAAGGAAACGATCGACTTTCTTAAGATCACCGGCTGCTGGGCGGCGAGTGGCCACAAGATAGTTCTCAAATTCGTCGGGGAGAGGCCGTCGACCTGGGATGAGGTGTCCTGTTCGAACGGCAAGAAGCGGAGCTTCCCCGAAATGACGAGAACGATCGCCAGGGCCGAGTACTCCTGACCGGCGTTCACCGCCCGGCGGCGTAGCCCTGGTTCCCGCGCGGATTGGCCGCGCCGTAAAGGAATCCGGTCTCCGGGTCGCGCGCGACGGCCGACATCCTGCCCAGCGACCAGGCACCGCCGTCCACGACGCGGTGCCCGCGCTCCGTCAGCGAGGCGATCGTGGAAGCGCCGAGCCGTGACTCCACGACCAACTCCCCCGGTGTCCAGTTGCGCGGGTAGAACGAGCTGGGCACGGCGTTGGAGTGCCAGGAGGGCGAGTCGATCGCGGCCTGGAGGTTGAGCCCGCCGACGGTGTGCGCCAACCAGAAGCACAGCTGCCACTGGTCCTGCTGGTCCCCACCGGGCGTGCCGAAGGCGAGAACCGGCTGGCCGTTCCTGCTGGCCATGGACGGGCTGAGCGTGATGCGCGGTCGCTTGCCGGGCGCGAGGGAGTTCGGCAGTCCTTCGTCGAGCCAGAACATCTGCGCGCGCGTGCCCAGGCAGAACCCGAGCGCGGGGATCGTCGGCGAGGACTGGAGCCAGCCGCCGGAGGGCGTCGCCGACACCATGTTCCCCCAGCGGTCCACCACGTCGACGTGCACCGTGTCGCCGCGCGTGGTGCCGGTGCGCGACACCGTCGGCTCGCCAACGCCTACCGCCGAGCTGACCGGCTCAGCGGCCCGCCCGGAGTCCACATAGGACGGAAGCGCCGCGCTCCGTCCCTCCGGCGAGCCGGGCCGCAGCTCCAACGACGCCCGCGAGCCGATCAACGATGCGCGGGAAGCCGCGTACGCCCGCGACACCAGCGCGTCGATCGGCACGTCGGGATCGTCGCCGTACCAAGCCTCCCGGTCGGCGAACGCGAGCTTCGTCGCCTCGACCGCCTGGTGCACGGTGTCCGCCGTCGCCACACCGTCCACATAGGACAGAGAACGGCCTTCGAGCAGCCGCAGCTGCTGAGCGAGCGTCGGCCCCTGGCTCCATCGGCCGATCTTGTGCAGCGCCCAGCCGTCCGCGAGGTCGACCGTCAGCGGCGCCTCGTAGGACGCCTGCCAGCTCGCGATGTCCTGCGCCGTCAGCACTCCCGCGTGATCACCGCCGGAGTCGTCGCGCACCGGAGTGCGGCAGAACGCGTCGATCTCCTCCGCCACGAAGCCCTGCGACCACGCACGTCGAGCAGCATCGATCTGCGCTTCACGCCCGTTGACCGCATCCGCCTCAGCGAGCAGGCGCTCCCACACGTCGGCCAGCACGGGGTTGGTGAAGCGACTGCCCGCAGCCGGTGGCTTGCCGTCGCGCAGCCACATCGCCGCCGAGCTGTGCCAGTGCTCGGTGAACAGCTCAGCGACCGTGGCGATCGTCATCGGCACGCGGTCGATCAGCGGGAAGCCGTCGCGCGCGTAGCCGATCGCATAACCGAGGACCTGGCGCAGCGAGCGCGTGCCGTGATCGCGCAGCAGAGTCAGCCAGCCGTCCCAAGCGCCGGGCACCGTGGCCGCGAGCAGCCCCGTTCCCGGGACGAGGTCGAGCCCTTGGTCCCGGTAGTGCCCGATGCTCGCGCCCGCCGGGGCGACGCCTTGGCCGCACAGGACCTCGACGCTGTCGGAGCCCGCCGTCGCGAACAGCGCGGGCACCTCGCCGCCGGGGCCGTTGAGGTGCGGCTCCACGACCTGGAGGACGAAGCCCGCCGCGACCGCCGCGTCGAAGGCGTTGCCGCCGTCCTCCAGCACCGCCATGCCCGCCGCCGAGGCGAGCCAGTGCGTGGAGGCCACCATGCCGTAAGTCCCGACGAGCTCGGGCCTGGTCGTGAACACGCTCCCAACCTAGGCGAAGTCGTTAGACTTGCTAAGTACCGTATCGATTCAGAGCGCCGCACCCACACAGGCCGCCACGAAAACGACCTGCATCACCGTGCGCGGAACGAGCGGCGTCGCGGGTCGTCCGCCGAAGTCCATCCGCTTCACCGCCGCGTGGACGTTCGCCGGGAACATCGCCAGCAGCAGCAACGCGAGGCAGATCGCCGCGATGCGAGCCGTCGCCGGAACGAGCACCCCGACCGCGCCCGCGATCTCCAGCACGCCCGTGACCGTGACCAGAAGACCCGGGTTCGGCAGCCACGGCGGAACCATCGCGATCATGCCCGCGCGCAGCTTCGACCAGTGCGCGAAGCCCGTCAGCAGGAACATCAGCGCGACGCCCACCCGCAGCGCCGACTGCCACCCGTCCAGGACGTCGACTCCGAGCAGTCCCACGACGCGCGCAAGACCCCAACCAGCGAGAAGTGCGATCAACGGTGCCATGCCCGCAAGCATAACACCGTTTCAGAACGCCGTTACAAAACCGTTTCACTCAGGGGTTTGCCGCACTTAACGATGATCAACAGGCGGGTTCGCTGTACTTGAAGACCAGCAAACCACCGCTGCCACCCGCCACGGCCCAGAAACCGCCAGCCGCCAACCAAACTCCGGTCGGCTTTACCTGGGGTGCGCGTGCCATACGCTCGCGCGAGGGCCGGGTGTTCCACCCGTGCCCCTGTCATGCCCAGGGGCACGCGCAAGGGGCCCAGGTCAAGCCGACCCCCACGCTGGAACCGGTGCGAGCTGGAAACAGCTAGTCCACGGGCTGCATGCCGACGCCGCGCCAGCTCAGCCCCGCGCGGCGGAGCACGTCGGGGTCCAGGTGGTTGCGGGTGTCCACGACGACCCGGCCCTCCAGCAGCGAAGCCACCCGCGCCCAGTCCAGCGTGCGGAACTCCGGCCACTCGGTCAGCAGCACCAGGCCCGCCGCCCCCTTGGCCACCTCGTACGCGTCGTCGACCACGCGCACGGTGTCGGTCACGCCCGGAACCGCTCCGGCCACACCGGGGTCGTAGGCGGTCAGCTCGGCGCCCTCGTCGCGCAGCAGCTCGGCGACGGCGAGCGCGGGCGAGTCGCGCAGGTCGTCGGTGCCCGCCTTGAACGTCAGCCCGAGCAGCCCGAGCCGCACGCCGTCCAGCGATCCCCCGCAGGCCTCGCGGATCTTGGTGACGATGCGCTGCCGCTGGCGGGTGTTGGTGTCGATGGTGGCGCGCAGCAGCATGAAGTCGAAGTCGACCGCGTCGGCGGCCTGGATCAGCGCGTGCGTGTCCTTCGGCAGGCAGGAGCCGCCCCAACCCGGCCCGGGCTGGAGGAACGCCTGGCCGATCCTGCGGTCGTAGCCGATGCCCTCGGTGACGTCGGCGACGTTGGCGCCCAACCGCTCCGACAGCTCGGCGATCGCGTTGACGTAGGACAGCTTCATCGCGAGGAAGCAGTTCGCCGCGTACTTGACCAGCTCGGCGCTGGGCGCGTCGGTGAGCACGGTCGGCGCGCCGAGCCGCGCGTAGAGCGCCGCGACCCGCTCGGCCGCGTCCTGGGCGCTGGAGCCGACCACGATCCGGTCGGGGTTGAGGAAGTCGTGCACCGCGCTGCCCTCGCGCAGGAACTCCGGGTTGCTCACCACGGCGATGTCCGGGCGGTTCAGCAGCTGGTGCATGCGCTCGGCGGTGCCGACGGGCACGGTCGACTTGTTCACCACCACGCAGCCAGCGGGCAGCAGGTCGCGCACCTCGGAGATCACCGACTCCACGGCCACCAGGTCGGCCGCGCCGCCGACGCCCATCGGGGTCGGCACGCACATGAAGACGACCTCGGCGTCCAGCACGGCCTTGCTCGCGCCGAGCACGAACTCCAGCCGTCCCGCCGCGAGCCCCTCCGCGACCAGCTCGCTCAGCCCCGGCTCCAGGATGGAGACGCGGCCCGCCGACAGCCGGTCCACCTTCTCCGGATCGACGTCCGCGCAGGTCACGCGATGCCCGAGCGAGGCAAGGCACGCGCCCGTCGTCAGTCCGACATAGCCGGAGCCGACAACGGCGATACGACGGGCGAACACGACACCACCCCCGAGGCGGCCAGGGAAGAGAGGACTGAAGAGCGGACCACAGCCCTGGCATCCTGGCATCGTGCACGGACGCATCGCCAACCGGCCAATTCTGCGCAACTGGGAGTGACTGAGCGGTAACCGGGCATTAGGGTCATCGGCTTGTGGAGCAGCGTCGTCTAGGTAATTCCGGCCTCGTCGTGAGTGCCGTCGGCCTCGGGTGCAACAACCTGGGCAGGCCCGGCACACCAACGGAGTCGCTGGCGGGCACCCGCGAGGTGATCAACGCCGCTCTGGAGTCCGGGGTGACCTTCTTCGACGTCGCCGACGTCTACGGCGCGCCGCGCGGCCGCAGCGAGGACCTGCTCGGACAGGCGCTGACCGGGGTCCGCGAGCACGCGGTGATCGCCACCAAGTTCGGCATGGACATGCAGGGCACCAACGGCCCCGACTTCGGCGCGCGGGCCTCGCGGCGCTACATCACCAGGGCCGTGGAGTCCTCGCTGCGCAGGCTCAACACCGACTGGATCGACCTCTACCAGCTGCACCGGCCCGATCCGTCGACCCCGGTCGAGGAGACGCTGGCCGCGGCCGACGACCTGATCAGCTCGGGCAAGGTCCGCTACGTCGGGCACTGCAACCTGGCGGGCTGGCAGATCGCCGACGCCGCGTGGACGGCGAAGACCACCAACCACGTCGCGCCCATCTCCGCGCAGAACCACTACTCGCTGCTGGAGCGCGAGGCCGAGCGCGACGTGATCCCCGCGTGCACCCGCTTCGGGCTGGGCCTGCTGCCGTACTTCCCGCTGGCCAACGGCCTGCTCACCGGCAAGTACCAGCGCGACGCCGAGCCGCCTGCTGGCAGCCGCCTCGTCGGCAGGGAGCGGTTGCTCTCCGACGCCCCGTGGGAGCGCATCGACGCGCTGCGCGGGTTCGCCGAGGAGCGCGGGATCTCCATGGTCGACCTCGCCGTCGGCTGGCTGGCGCACCAGCCCTCGGTGGCTTCGGTGATGGCGGGCGCGACCAGCGCGGAGCAGATCAAGGGCAACGCCGAGGGCTCGCGCTGGCGGCCGAGCGCCGAGGACCTCCAGGAGATCGACCGGATCTGCCCGCCCGGCCGCCGCTGAGTCACGCTCAGTAACGAGTCAGGTCGCCCGTTCGCTGATCTCCACTGGCCACATGGCCGATGCTCACGCAGTGTGCGGGCAGCCAGGATTTCTCCATGGAGCTTCTCGGAATCCTCGCCCTCCTCGGTGGGCTCGCGCTGCTGGCGGCCGTGCCGCTGGTCGCCGTGCTGCACACCGTGGAGGCCCGCCGACGGTAAGCCATCTCACCTCCCAAGCGCTCGCTTGGACCCCGTAGCCTCACAGCGCGGGCGGCAGCTCGGGCCGCCTTCTCAACGCTGAGAGGACAGGCATGCAGATCACCGACACCGCTGCGATCGTCACCGGTGGTGCTTCCGGCCTCGGGGCGGCCACGAGCCGCGCCCTCGCCGCCAAGGGAGCGCGCGTGTTCGCGCTTGACCTGGAGAACTCCATCAAGACCGCCGACCAGGTGGACGGCGTCACCTACGTCGAGGCCGACGTCACCAACCCCGAGCAGGTGCAGGCCGCCATCGAGCAGGCGAACGCCGCCGGCCCGCTGCGCGTCGTGGTGAACTGCGCGGGAGTCGGCTGGGCAGGCCGCATCCTGAACAAGGCGGGCGAGGCGCACGACTACGACCTGTTCCGCAAGGTCGTGGAGATCAACCTGGTCGGCACGTTCAACGTGATGCGCCTGACCGCGGCCGCCATCGCCACCACCGAGGAGCTCGAGGGCGGTCACCGCGGCGTCATCATCAATACCGCCTCGGTCGCGGCCTTCGAGGGCCAGATCGGCCAGATCGCCTACTCCGCGTCCAAGGGCGGCGTCGTCGGCATGACCGTGCCCGCAGCGCGCGACCTGTCCAACAAGGGCATCCGCGTGATGACCATCGCCCCGGGCCTGGTCAACACCCCGATGCTGGCCGGTGTCGACGAGAAGTTCCGCGAGGGCCTCGCCGCGGGCGTCCCGTTCCCGAAGCGCCTCGCCGAGCCGGAGGAGTACGCCAAGCTCGCCGCGATGATCGTCGAGCACGACTACCTCAACGGCGAGGTCATCCGCATGGACGGCGCCCTCCGCATGGCGCCGCGCTAGAAAAAACCCTCAGAGGTCGCCCGCGAACGGGAGTTCGTGGGCGCCCTCGGAGCTCATCCAGCTGCGCAGGGTCCACGTGGCCATCACGTCGTCCTCGTTGTACTCCAGCAGCCGCCGCCGCTGGTCGGACTGGGGCGCCTCGCCGTCCATCCCGACCGCGTCGCGGTACCACCGCATGGAGTTCTCGCCGCCCGCCTCGGGGTCCCGCCAGTGGAAGCCCGCGGCGGGCGCGATCGTCTTGAGGCCCTTGCCGTTGGCGCACAGGAACTGGTCGCGCACGATGCCGAACAGGTCGACCCACTGTCCGGAGTGGATGAACGCCTTGACCTCGGCGACCGTCGGCACTCCGGGCTGCCCGGCGAAGCGCTCCGCGCTCGAGAGCATCCACCGGTTCTCCGCGAGCTCGTTGTAGCAGTAGGCGCGGAAGCTCAGCCCGCGCGCACGCGCACGCACCCGGATGCCGGTCAGCCACGTCCAGAACTCGCCGAACGAGCGGCCCTCGTCCTCGGTCGGCAGCGGCTCCCAGGTCGCGAAGGCGCGGTAGCCCTGCCCCTCGTCGACGTCCGCGCCGGAGAGCCAGCAGCCCCACAGGTACGCGCCCGAGTCGCCGAAGCTCTCCATGTCCACGTCGACCTCGACATCGGCGCGCGGCACGTCGATCCGCTCGACGCGGCGCACCAGGTTCATCCCCCGCAGCCACGCGCGAGCCAGCAGCACGGAGTCCTCGAACGGCATGCCCACCAGGGGAACCGGCGCCTCCGCGCGCGGGTCGAGCTCGGCCAGCCTGTCCACAGTGGACACTCCGATCCCTCGGAGCGCCGCCGCGTCCTCACCGCGCACCACCAGGCTGACGTCGCGGGTGTCGCGCAGCTGCGACTCGCAGGTCGGCCACCACGGGCAGGTCCTGCACTCCACGATCCGCGAGGGCCTTGCGAGCGGGTCGGCCTCCGCGCGGGCCGCCCGAGCAACGGCGAGCCGGTCGGCGAAGCGGGCGTCGTACTCCGAGAGCGCGGTGCGGCCGTTGGGCCAGGTCGGTGCTTCGAGGTCGTGCCAGAGCACCACGTCGGCGTCCATGCCGATCACCCCGCCGGTCGCCCTCCCCGACGCGGCGAAACCGCTGGCCTGCAACAGCCGCGTGGCGTGCGCCAACCTCAGCTGGTCACGGGGCTGCGGGCGGACCTTGCGCAGCGGGTCGGAGCGCGCGCCACCGGGGTAGGGCAGGCTCAGCGGCGAGGTCCTCGCGCCGGAGCCGGGGTCGGAGACCTTGTGCCGCACCACGATCAGCGGCACGTAGCCGCCGTAGGGACTGCGCACCAGCAGCTCGACCCCGCCGCGACGGCCGCCGAGCGGGTCAGCGGGCAGCAGCCCGCCCCACACGTACGGCGCACCGGCGGAGAGCAGCGCGAGGGTGACGCGTTCACGGTCGGCGGCGGACTCCCCCGTCGGCACCTCGGCCCACTGCGCTCCGAGGCCGCGCGCGAGCCGGTCGGCGACCGCCCTGCGGTGCGCTTGGGCGTCGGCCATCCGCTGGGCACCGGCCGGATCGGTCGGCGCCTTCGGCACGTCCGCCATGTTCGGGTCGTGTTCCAGGTGCACGCGACGTCGGCAGCGGTTCACCACCCCCGCGTCCAGCAACACCTGAGAACTCACATACCCCAGGGTAGGTGCCCCGCCCGAGATCAGTGGCAGGTACTCCGGCTTCGATCACCAATCGTTGACCCGCGCGCCGCGCTGCCGTGCCCGCCGCTGCGCCATAGTGTGGCCAGGAGATCGCGGAGGTGACGGCAGGATGGCGCGCAAGCGGCGAGTTCCCAAGCTCACGGCCAGCAACACGAAGAACCTGATCGGCGTCGGCAAGGTGCTGATCCCGGTGCTCGCGCCGATCGCGCTGAAGGCCGCGTCGGTGGCGCGCGAGCGCTACGACCAGATGCGGGCGCGCAAGCTCGGCGTCCCCGTCGACAGCCTCGCCCAGTTCTCCGGCAAGGGCGGTGCGCTGCACGCGCGCCTGGTCGGCGTCGGCAACGCGATCGGTGACCTGCGCACGAGCGGACGCTCCACACCCGAGGCGGACGAGTTCGCCGCTGACAGCGAGCAGCGACTCGTCCAGCTCGCCTCGGCGGTGCGGGCCGCCGAGCGCATGCCGACGGCACGGCGCAAGGCGGCCCACCACAGCGTCGCGGCGGAGCTGGACCGGATGGAAGCGGAGCTGCTGCGCCGCTTCGGGGTCAGCTAGCCGCGCGTCACCACGGGCCCGGTCAGGGTCACGAAGCCCTGCTCGACCAGCCAGTTCCTGGCCACGTCGGCGGGGTCCTTGCCGTTGACGTCCACCTGGGCGTTGAGCCTGAGCATCACGTCGTTGGTCAGCCTGTCCGCGATCGGCTTGATCACCTCAGCGATCTCCGGGTGCTTCTCGAACAGCTCCTGCCGGATGTTCAGCGCGGCGTTGTAGCGCGGGAAGAACTTCTTGTCGTCCTCCACGACGGCCAGGTCGAGCGCGAGGATGCGCCCGTCGGTGGTGAACACCTCGCCGAAGTTGCAGATCTTGCTGTCGGTCATCGCCGGGTAGATCGCGCCCGTGGCCAGCGTCCGCACGTTCTCCTTCTTCACGGAGAACCCGTAGGTCTGCTGGAGCCCGGGGAACCCGTCGTTGCGGTTGGCGAACTCGGTCTCGACGCAGAACGTCGCCTCCGCCGGGTTCTCCTTGGCCAGCCTGGCGATGTCGGAGGTGGTCTTGATGCCGAGGCGCTGCGCGTTCTGCTTGGTCATCGCGAACGCGTAGGTGTTGTCCAGCGGCGCCATGTTCACCCAGACGACCTTGTTCTTCTCCAGGTCGGCCTTGCGCACGGCCTCGAACTGCGCTGCCGCGTCCGGGATCGCGTCGGTGTTGCCCAGGTAGCTGATCCACGAGGTGCCGGTGTACTCCCACACCAGGTCGATCTGCCCGCTGGTCAACGCGTCCCGCTGCGAGTTGGAGCCGGAGATGTTGGTCAGGTCGCGGACCTTCGCGCCCGCGGCGGTCAGCGCGAACTCCGCGAGGTAGCCCAGGATGATCTGCTCGCTGAAGTCCTTTGAGCCGACCGTGATCTCCACGTCCCGCAGCTGCGGGATCGGCCGGATGCTGCCGGGCTTCACCTCCAGCGGCACCGACGATCCCGCCGACAGCCCGCACCCCGACAGCAGCGCGACGCACGCCAGTACAGCGACAGCTTTCCTCATCGCAGCCCCCTCGGTCCGAGCAGTTGTTCCGCCAACGCGCCGAGCCAGTCCACGAGCAGGGCCAACGCGACCGCGAGCACCGCGCCGACCACCAGGACCGACGTGCGCCGCAGCTTGTAGCCGGTATCGATCATCACGCCGAG
This sequence comes from Allokutzneria multivorans, assembly GCF_039537405.1. NCBI lineage: Bacteria > Bacillati > Actinomycetota > Actinomycetes > Pseudonocardiales > Pseudonocardiaceae > Allokutzneria > Allokutzneria multivorans. Next base: position 875,827 of record NZ_BAABAL010000005.1, read on the forward strand.
CCCGCCGCCGTCGACGAGCATCGCCAGCGTCGCCACTCCGACCGCGAGCACGAGCGCGGTCCGCAGACCGGCCAGCACGAACGGCACGGCGAGCGGGAACTCGATGCGCCGCAGCACGGAGAAGCCGGACATGCCGATCCCCCTGCCCGCCTCGACGAGCGACGGATCGACCTGCTGGAGGCCGACCATCGTGTTGCGCAGCACCGGGAGCAGCGCGTAGAGCGCGGTCGGCAGCACCACCACCCAGAACCCGGTCCACCCTGTCGCCAGGAAGAACAGCACCAGCAGACCGACCGCAGGCGCGGCCTGGCCGATGTTGGCTATGCCGAGCACCAGCGGCGCGAGCGGCTTCGCCCACCGACGGGTCAGCACCACGCCCAGCGGCACCGCCACCACCAGCACGAGTGCGGTCACCACTGCGGTGATCTCCACGTGCTGCCAGGTGAGCGAGAGGATGGTCGAGGCGTTGATGCTGCGCTTCTCGATGTCGTCGAGGTCGCTGCTGAACGCCCACGCCAGCACCACGCCGACGATGCCGAGCACGATGAGCGGCTGGGCGTAGAGCCTGATCCGCTCGGCCCGGCGCGAACCGCGCTCGGCGGTGGGCGCGGTCATGATGCCGCCTCCGCTGGGAAGATCACGTCGCCGGTCACGCCCTTGCCTCTTCTCGGAGCTGGCGGATCGTGGTCATGACGGTGTCGATGTCCACGACGCCGACGTACTCGCCCCGGGTGCCGACAACGACCGCCTGCCCGTCGTCGTCGGTGAGGATCGCTTCGAGCGCGTCCTGCAACGTCGACGCCTCGGACACGCTGTCCTCCACCGGGCGTCCCGCCGTGCGCAAGGACTTCCCCGGCCCGAGGTCGCGCGCGGAAACCCACCGCAACGGCCTGCGGCGCGCGTCGAGCAGGAGCCCGCTGCCCTTGCCGACGCGCTCGCGCAGCTGCTCCGGCGAGTCGTCGACGGTCGCGGTCGGCACGTCGCCGTGCTCGACGTCGCGCACCCGCAACAGCGTGAGCTGCTTGAGCGATGCGCCCGCGCCGACGAATCCGGCAACGGTGTCATCGGCCGGGTTGGCCAGGATCGCGTCCGGGGTGTCGTACTGGAGGATCTTCGAGCGGTCCCCCAGCACGGCGATCCGGTCGCCCAGCTTCACGGCCTCGTCGAAGTCGTGGGTGACGAACACGATCGTCTTGCCCAGCTCGGATTGCAGCCGCAGCAACTGGTCCTGGAGGTTGCCCCTGGTGATCGGGTCGACCGCGCCGAAGGGCTCGTCCATCAGCAGCACCGGCGGGTCGGCCGCGAGCGCCCTTGCCACGCCGACGCGCTGCTGCTGGCCGCCGGAGAGCTGGCGCGGGTAGCGGTCCCGGAACTCGCTGGGCTCCAGTCCGACCAGGTCCAGCATCTCCTCCACCCGGTCGGCGATCTTGTTCTTGTCCCAGCCGACCAGGCCGGGCACCACGCCGACGTTCTGCCCGACGGTCATGTGCGGGAACAGGCCCGCCTGCTGGATCGCGTAGCCGATCCGCCGCCGCAGCTGGTCCGGGTCGAGCTTGAGCGCGTCCTCGCCGCCGATGGTGATCCGCCCGCCGCTCGGCTCGATCAGCCGGTTGATCATCTTCATCGTGGTGGTCTTGCCGCAGCCGGAGGGGCCGACGAAGACCACCGTCTCCCCCGCCGGGATGGTCATGGTGACCTCGTCCACCGCCGCGGTCTTCTGGCCGGAGTAGCGCTTGCTGACGTTGTCGAGGTGGATCTCCACACCGGTCTTGCCGTTCACCGAATCCCCCTCGGGGTGGTCAGTCGACCGACGAGCACCCACAGCCCGTCGATCACCAGGGCCAGCACGATCACGCCGAGGGTTCCGGCGACCGCCATGTTCACCGCGTTCGCTCCGCCGACCCGTTGCAGGCCGGAGAAGATGAGGTTGCCGAGCCCGGGTCCCTTGGCGTACGCGGCGATCGCCGCGATGCCCATGAGCATCTGCGTGCTGACCCGCATGCCCGCGAGGATCGACGGCCACGCCAGCCGCAGCTCGATCCGCGTCAGCACACCGGCCCTGCTCATCCCGATGCCGCGCGCCGCGTCCGTCACCGATCTGTCCACACTGGACAGTCCGACGATGGTGTTGCGCACGATCGGCAGCAGCGCGTAGAGCACGAGCGCGGTCACCGTCGGAGCGACACCGAGCCCCAGCACGGGGATCAGCAGGCCCAGCAGGGCGAAGGACGGAATGGTCAGCACGGCACTGGTCAGCGCCGTCGCGACCGCCGAACCTCCGGGGCTGCGGTACACCCCGACGCCGACGAGGACCCCGATCACCGCGGCGATCACCGTGCACTGGAGCACGGCGCTCGCGTGCAGCGAGGCGTCCACGAGCACCTGCTCCCACCGGGAAGCCAGGAACTCCCAGAAGCTCACCGCAGCGCCTCGTTCTCAGTGATCTTGGAAGCCTCGGCGACCGGCACCTTGCCGTTGCTGGAGCCGTTCCCGTTGGCGCCGTTGCCCTCGCAGATCTCCAGCGCGAACTCCTCGCCGTACTGCTCGGTGCCCTGGATGACGGCCGCCTCCACGACCTCGAGGCCCTTGTTCTCCCTGCGCACCAACGGATCGCTGCGCAGATCCTTGGCGAGCGAGACGCACATCGCCACCATCACGGCGGCGAACGGAACGGCCGCGATGATCGTCAGCTTCTGCAGGCCGTCCAGTGCCGTCGCCCCGCCGACCATCAGCATCACCGCGGCGACCGCGCCGGTCAGCGCACCCCAGAACACCACGACGGACTTCTTCGGCTCGATCGAGCCGCGCTGCGAGAGCGTCCCCATCACGATCGAGGCCGCGTCGGCCCCGGACACGAAGAAGATCGCCACCAGGACCATCACCACCACGCTCGCGATGCCCGCCCAGCCAGGGAACTGCTGGAGCACGCCGAAGAGCTTCGCCTCCTGGCCGCTGGCACCCGCCAGGTCGACGCCGTTGCGCTGGAAGTTCAGCGCGGTGCCGCCGAGGATCGCGAACCACAGCAGGCTGACCATGCTGGGCACCAGGATCACGCCGCTGACGAACTGGCGGATGGTGCGGCCACGGCTGATCCGCGCGACGAACATGCCGACGAACGGCGTCCACGAGATCCACCACGCCCAGTAGAAGATCGTCCAGTCGCCGAGCCAGCTGGCCATGGCGTCACCACCGCTGGCGGCGGTGCGCGCGGCCATCTCGGCGGCGTCGGCGAAGTAGTGGCCGATCGAGGCGGGCAGCAGGTTCAGGATCAGCACCGTCGGGCCGACCACGAACAGGAACAGCGCGAGCAGCCCGGCCAGCACCATGTTGATGTTGGACAGCCACTGGATGCCCTTGGCGACACCGGACACCGCCGAGGCGATGAAGGCGATGGTCAGCACCACGATGATCAGCACGAGCACCGTGGTGCCCGCCGACTCCATCCAGCCGACCTCCTTCAGCCCGCGCCCGATCTGGAGCGCGCCGAGGCCGAGCGAGGCGGCCGAGCCGAAGAGGGTCGCGAAGATCGCCATCACGTCGATGGCCTTGCCGATGGGACCGTTGGCCTGCTTCTTGCCGATCAGCGGCTCGAACGCGGCGCTGATCAGCTGGCGCCTGCCCCTGCGGAAGCTGCCGTAGGCGATGGCGAGCCCGACCACCGCGTAGATCGCCCACGGGTGCAGCGTCCAGTGGAAGAGGGTGGTGGCCATCGCCGTTTCCAGCGCCTCGTCCGTCATCGGTGGGACGGTGCCGGGCGGTGGGTTGGTGAAGTGCGAGAGCGGTTCGCTGACGCCGTAGAACATCAGCCCGATGCCCATACCGGCGCTGAACATCATCGCCACCCAGGACACGGTGCGGAACTCCGGTTCCTCACCGTCCTTGCCGAGCGGGATCTTGCCGTAGCGGCTCAGCGCCAGCCACAGCGCGAAGACCACGAAGCCCGATGCGGCGAGCACGAAGGCCCAGCCCGCGTTCGCGATGATCCACTTCAGGATGGCGCCGGAGACGGTGCTCAGGCTCTCGGTGCCGAAGACGCCCCAGCCGATGAAGGCGAGCGTGACGACGGCCGCGACCCCGAACACGACGGGGTCCAGCCGCGCGGGGCGCTCGGCCAGCGACGGCGTCCTCGGTTCGCCGGGCAGTGTCGTGGCCCCCTCAGGTTCCAGGGGACGGTGGTCTTCCTGTCGCTGGTGTTCTGGGTTCTCGGTAGCCACGATGCAGTGCGCCGCTAGGCGCGCCCTCCTTCACAAAAGCGAACAGAAGCGCCACGCGGCCGGACCCGTCGCCCCAGGCGAACCCGTCTTCACAGACCGGCCCCGACCGCCTTCAGCGATCCCAACCTGACCCGTTCGGCGTAGCGGGGTCAACCGGACTCACCGTCGGCGTGGCCTAACCGACACCCTTTCTGCTCCATCAGTCGCAATCAGTTCCGCGATGCGCAACAACCGCGGCAGCTGCGTCCGCGCTGCTTAGCCCGTCCGTGTGATGCCACGGAGAACGGCGCAGGGATTACCCGATCCGAGGTCGCCCAAACCCGTGATCAGCACTGTTGATCACGTGAGGTGAGCCCGCTGGTCACCCGCGCGATGGGTAGAGGACTTACGCTCACTGCTCGTGGCGGTACGGCTGGTCCCGGTCCGCGGTGCGCTGCGGGCGCTCCGCGGGTGTCTGCTCGCCACCACGTCGGCCGCGCTGGCCACCGTCGGCCACGTCGCGGCGGGCGGCTCCGCCCCGGACACCGCGCTGACCGCGCTGCTCACCGTGCTGATCGCCACCGTCGCGGTCGCCTTCGCCGACAAGCGGCGCGGTCCGCTCGCGATCCTCACCACCCTCGGCACCGCCCAGCTCGCGACGCACCTGCTGCTCAACGCGCTGACGCTGCACGAGCACGGCGCGGTGACCGAGGTGATCGACTCGTGGACGATGTTCGCCGCGCACGCCGCAGCGACCCTGATCACCGCGCTGCTGCTCGTCGGCGCCGAGTCGGCGATCTTCGGCATGGCCGCCGCGCTCGGCGCCGTGCTCCCCCGCCGTTCACCGCGGCCGCCGGTCTTCGCGCCGCTGCTCGCGGTCATCCCCGCCCGCTCCGGGCTGTTCACCGCGCTCGACGTGCTCCTGCGCCGGGCGCACGCCCGCCGCGGCCCACCGCTGACCTCCTGAAACGCGCCTTCACCCCCTTCCCAACGCATCAGGAGTCACCAAGCCATGTCGTCATACCGACGCGTCCTCGGCGTGCTCGCCGTCACCGGAGTCGCCACGCTGCTCACCGCGGCCCCCGCGCTCGCCCACGTCACGGCGCAGCCCGGCACCGCCGAGCAGGGCGGCTACACCAAGGTCGCCTTCCGCGTGCCGAACGAGTCCTCGACCGCGGGCACCGTGAAGATCGAGGTCTCCCTGCCCGCCGAGCACCCGCTCACCTCCGTGCGCACCAAGGCCGTGCCCGGCTGGAAGGCCGAGGTCACCAAGGCGCCGCTGGCCACGCCGGTGGAATCGCACGGCACCAAGATCACCGAGGCGGTCCGCACGGTCACCTGGACCGCCGACCCCGGCGTGAAGATCGGCAACAACGAGTTCGCCGAGTTCGAGGTCTCCCTCGGCAAGCTCCCGGAGAACACCGACAAGCTGGTCATGCCCACCACGCAGACCTACGACGACGGCAAGGTCGTCAAGTGGGAGCAGCTGCCGACCAACGGCGCCGAGCCCGAGCGCCCCGCCCCCGTCCTCAAGCTGACCCCGAAGGCGGCTGCCGCGGGCTCGCACTCGCACGGCGGTGGCAGTGGTGATGCCGCGGCGAAGACCGAGACCGCCGACAACACCGCGCGGATGCTCGGCGGCGCGGGCCTGGTCGTCGGCGCGCTCGGCGTCGGCTTCGGCATCGGCGCCATCGCGCGCAGCCGCAAGGCGACCTCGGCATGAGGCGCGCACTCGGCGCACTGCTGGTGGCGGGCCTCGCGCTGGTGCTCAGCGCCGGCCCCGCGCTGGCGCACAACGTCCTCGTCGACAGCAGCCCGAAGAAGAACGCCCAGGTCGAGGTCAGCCCGACCGAGCTGAAACTGGTGTTCGACCAGCAGGTCCAGGCGGCCGACCTGGTCAACACGGTGACCCTGACCGGCCCCGGCGACACCAGGTGGGCCACGGAGAAGCCGAAGGTCGAGAACACCACGGTGACCGTCCCGGTCGCCCCGCTCGGCCCGGCCGGTGAGTACACGATCGCCTTCCGGATCCTCTCCGCCGACGGCCACCCGGTCGGCGACAAGCTGTCCTTCCGCCTCACCAAGGACGGCCCCGGCACCCCGCTGTCGAACTCCAAGCCCGATTCGGCCGCGCCCAAGCCGAGTGGTTCGGAGGCGGCGACCGTGACCGCTGTCGCCGGTCGCCAGGCCGATGCGAACGGCGGCATCCCGGTGTGGGTGTGGTTCGCCGGAGCCGCGGTGCTGCTCGGCGTCGGCGTCGTGGTCGCACTCCGGTTCTCCCGGGGCGCGACCGCGCGGGACTAGGCCGTGCTCCTTCGCGGCGGCCGGACGTTGCTGCTGCCGGGCGTGCTGGTGGCGGCCCTCGCGAGCGTGCTCGCCGGGGTCGCCGCCACCGCTCCCGCAGCGCTGCCCGGCCTGCCCGACAGCGCCGTGGTCCGGATCGGCCTGCCCGTGGTGCGGCTGCTCGTGGACGCGGTCGGCATCGGCGCGGTCGGTGTTGGCGTGCTCGGGTGGCTGCTCCGAGGTGAGCGCAGGGCGTCAGCGACGGCGGCGACCGCTCAGCGGGCCGGCGTGGTCCTCGGCGCCGCCTGGGTGCTGGCCGCGCTCGCGTTGCTCTGGTGGCAAGCCGCCGAGCTGTCGCCGAACGGGCTCGGCCTGCGCATCGGCGATCTGGCGGAGTACTCCTCGCAGGTCAGCAGTGGTCGAGCACTCCTGGTGACCGCGGGCTGCGGCCTGGCCTTCGGCGTGCTCAGCCTCGTCACCACGCGTAGCCGGACCGTGCCGGTTGAGCTGCCCGTCGTGGTGGCACTGCTCGGCGTGGTCGCGCTGCCGCTCACCGGCCACGCGGCGGGCTCTGCTGGACACACCCCGGCGATGCTGGCGACGGCGGTGCACGTGCTCGCGGCCTCGGCGTGGGTCGGCGGTCTGCTCGCGGTGTTCCTGCTGGTGGCGCCGCACCGCGCGCTGCTGGCGAGCGTGCTGCCGAAGTTCTCCCGGCTCGCCGCCTGCTGCCTGGCCGCGGTCGCGGTCAGCGGCGTGGTGAGCGGGCTCGTCCAGCTCTCGGTGCGCGTGGACAGGCCGCTGTTCGACGCGCTGACCGGCACGGGCTATGGCTGGCTGGTGATCGTGAAGGCGGTGCTGCTCGCCGTGCTCGCCGTGTTCGGCGCCCAGTTGCGCTTCCGGCTGCTGCCCGGGCTCTCGCCGGGCGCCTCTGCGCGCTCACGGCTGGTCCTCGCGGGCTGGATCACGGCGGAACTGCTGGTCATGGCCCTTGCTGTGGGCTTGGGCGCCGCGCTCGGACGGGCGGCTCCCGGCTGAGGTGCCTGCGGTGACCGGCGGCGGGGAATCACGGAGGTCCCCACCCGGTCGAAGTCGGTGATGGCCGTTCGTCTGCGCCCCCACGTCGGACGGACGGCCGTTCTGCTCGGTCCTGCTCAGTCCTGCTCGGTCAACCGGGCAGGAAGGCGGTGCTTGCTGAGCACTTCCAGTCGCGCGACGGTGGCGTTGCCCCTGCGCTCCAGCTCAGCCTGGTCGATCCAGCCCGCGGCGAAGTGCCGGTAGTCCTGAGCCAGCATGACCAGCTCGGACAGGTACTCGGCGGAACGCCGCCTGCTCTCCTCGGACAGCTCCGTCACCAGCGGCAACTGGCTGTCGACGACCTCGTCCAACATCTCCGCTGCCTGCAGCGCGCGGCGACTGTGCCACTTCCTGCCTGTGAGCCCACCGATGCCCAACACCATCTCCACCCCTCCGCTGTGCACACACCGTGACCCGCCGAGAGAAACCGCCCATTACTGGCGGTAACCAGAGCGCGGGGCCTGACCTAGCCCCGACATCCGCATGTCGTCCTACAGAAGGATTGCGTTACGGACAAACTCATTCTGGGGAACGATTGTCATGCTTGGCATCGTCCACAAGGCGGTGAGCACGGCTGCCAGGCAGCTCACTGGTAAGGCGTCCATTTGGCTGACATGTCACCCGAACGAAAGGTTTTCAGCCTACGCGCCAACTCAGGACGGACATCCGGATTGCTGCGCAGGATCGGCAGCACGCCCGTTGTCAGTTTCAGCTCCCGCACCTGCCGCAGCACCCGGAAGCCCGGCCAGCGCGTCACGTCGAAGCCGTACCCGCGCGCCAGCGCCCGGTACCGCTCGGTGCCGTGCCCGAAGCGCAGCATGCCGACCGCGAGCGGCGTCAGATCCCACTCGCGCGGCCCCACGCAGACCGAGTCCAGGTCGCACAGCAGCATCTCCGCGCTCCCGGAGATCAGGTTGCCGAGGTGGGCGTCCCCGTGGATCGCGCCCTGGCGCAACGGGAACCGCAGCGAGGCGAGCTCGGACTCGACCTCGTCGACGCGCAGCTCCAGGAAGTCCCGGTCGCCGCCGTCCAGCTCCTCGGCGTCGGCGAGCCTTCGCCGCACGTCCAGCAGCGGTTCCCACCGGTGGAAGCTGAACGGCGCGTGCGGCAGCTCGTGCATCCGGCGCAGCAACCGCGCCAGGTCGAAGCCGGTCGGCCGGGGACCGTTCTCCGGGACCGACTGCCACAGCGTCGCGAGGTGGCCGTCGACCTCGATCGGCTGGGCGATGCCCGGCAGCAGGCGCACGGCGGGCACGTCGTGCTCAGCGAGCCAGGTCGCGGCCTTGACAACGTTGTCAGCTCTATGCCGAAGGGACGGGGAGAGGACGATGCGGACCACGACGGGCTGGGCCGAGAGCTGGAACACCGCGTTGTTGACGAAGCGCAGCAGCCGCGCTCCCCGGGAATCCAGTCCGACCGCGTCGCAGATGGCCCGCAACGCGGTGGCGAGCTTCGGGCGGGTGTAGCGCCCGCTCGTCCCCGCCTGCACGTCCACCGTCACGTACTGGGGTTCCCGGGCGCGAGCTTGCCCCGGAAGTGCGGGGAGCCGGTGCGCAGCCGGAACTGCTGGACGTCGGCGGCGAGCTCCTTGGCGTCACCGATGTGCTGGTACCTGCCCGCCTCTTCCTGCATGTGGTTCATCCGGTCGGCGACCCGCACCGAGTTCACGCCCTCGCCCATGTCGAAGGCCACCCTGCCGACGCGCAGGCCCTGGTCGACGTCGCCCGCCCGGATGTGGTCGGCGGCGAGCATGCTCAGGCCGAACACGTGGGTGCGCTTCATGTCGGACTCGTAGCCCTGCGTGCACTTGATCAGCTCGGCCACGGCGAGCGGCGCGTGCTTGGCGCGGAACTCCTCGATGCCCGCCAGCGAGTGGTGCACCGAGCCGATCATCCCGTGCAGGTCGTTGACGGTGAAGAACTTGACCCAGTCCGGCGCGGTGGCGAAGTCGGCGCGGGCGAACTCGTCCTTGGTGCGGCCGACCATCTTCATGGCCTGGTCGCGCTTGCCCATCATCGCGTAGGCCCACGCCTCGTTCGCGCAGAGCACGGCCACCGTCAGCGCGGAACCCGAGTCCTGCGCGGCGAGCTGGCCGAGCTGGAAGAGCTTGAGCGCGTCGTTGGGCGCCTCGTAGTGCAGGTACACGCGGCCCATCCGGTAGAGGATGTTCGCGACCAGCTCGTTGTGCTCACTGTGCTTGGCGAACTGCAGCGCCTTGCCGAAGTGGTTGCGCGCCGGGTCGAGCATGCCGGTGTCGAAGGACGTCCAGCCCGCGAGGCTGTGCAGGTCGGCGAGCGCCAGCTGGAGCCTGCGGCGAACGGGTTCGGCCGCGTCGGCGCGCAGCAGCTGCTCGGCCCAGGACAGCTGGGCGACCACCGCGTCGCGGCAGGTGCCCCCTCCGTACTGGTAGTCGAGCGCGCGCAGCGCCTTGGTCGCGGCCTCGACCTGCTGGACGTCGGTCTTGCCGATCCGCTCGCGGGCGGGGGTCTGCGTCGGGTTGGTGACCCAGTGGCCCTGCTTGTCGCCGAACACCGACGCGCCCATCGTGATGGCGGCGGCGTGGGCGAGGAACATGCGCCGTTTCACCGACTCTTCCTCCTCGGCCTGGGGGTCGTCGGGAGGACCGACCACCCTCATGGCCGTGCCCCCGTCGTACGCGAGGCCCATGTAGCCCCTCGGCACGTCGAGGCCGTCGGCGATCCTGGCCAGCACGTCGTAGGCCATGACCTGGCGACCCTTGAGGATCTCCGAGACCTCGGACTGCGACTGCCCGGTCAGCGCCGCGATCTGGCGCTGGGAGACCCCGTGCCTGCGGAGCAGGCGGTACACGGAGGACACGTCCCGCGCTGCCAGCGCGTCCCGCATCTCCTGCTGCTCCCAGACCTCGGGAGTAACAGGCGATCCTTGGGAACCGATGGTGCTCATTAAGCGCCCCCTTTTACGGTCCGACGGGCGTCATTCGAAGAGTAAGGGCATCTTCGCGCGCCGGTGAAGTGCTGATCGCCGGCGCTGAGCGGTCCGACCGGTCTCCTGATCGGTCCGACCGAAGTTGAGATGCCGCTCACCGTGGAACTGACGCCGATCGGCGCTGAAAGTCCCCGTTCCGGTTCGACTCCCCCCAACCTTAGATCCTGTAAGTGAACGAACACGGAGGGACACCGGGACCGTGGAACTGGCCGAGCAGACGGGAACCGCCACCGGCGGCAGCAAGCCCGTCACGCCCGCCTCGGCCGCCAGGAACGGATCTCGTCGCGAGTGGCTGATCGGCTGCCGCGACGTGGCCAACCGGCACCGGAGCCTCACCGTGGTCGTCGAGCAGAACCGAGTTCTCCTCGTCGGACCCCCCGGCGAGACCGCGGTGCTGTGCCAGGGCGAGGTATCCCAGCTCAGGTCAGCTCTGCGCGAGGCCGCCGAGCAGGCGGAAAGGTGACGGTGGAGCTGTGGACGAGATTCTGGGTCAGGTGCTGCGCAACGCGGTTTGGGAGCGGCTCGACATGCTCACCGAGCTGGCCGACCGCGCGGACGCCCCGTCCCTGTTGTCCGTAGCCCGCTCCGAACTGCCAAGGCTCACCGAGGGATGGCGCGCCATGCTCGCCGCCCACGAGCCCGACGAGCGGGGCAACTGCCCCGAGTGCTCGACCCGTTGGCGCCAGCAGAAGGCACCGTGTTCGGTGTGGCGCGCGGCTTACGAGCACCTCGTCGCCGGCGGCCTCGCGCCACGTCCTGCCAGGCATCTCCGCACGGCTCAGCCCGTGGCGAAGGTGTCCTAGGAGAGGACACACGGCGGTCCTGCCGAGCCGCGCCCCCCGAGCGCAGGCGCCAGGAGACCGCCCCGTGGCTGGTGGTCCGGGTCCGGGCGAACCCCCGACCGACTCGGACCTGGACCGCCGGGCCACGTGTCAGAACAGTGGAGAACGCGGCCGGAGACGGCCGGACAACTCAACAGACCTCCGCGGGCCGGTGCCGATAAGCACTCCCCCTCCCCCCGACCGGCACCGGTTCGCGGAATTCCAACTCCCGTCCCCCGCAGTAAGGGAAGAAACCCGGCGCTCACCTCCCGCGAGCGCCGGGTTTTTCTCTGCCGCCATTGTTGGTCAGGTGACCAGTAGAATGCGGACTGCCCCGATGGGGCGGGTTCCCCGGAGCCGGGTGGTCGTCGATTGGCGCCGAACAACGACCTTGCCACCCCCGCAAACTGTCACCGAGGGCACTCGAACGGAGACGGTGCGTTGCACGTTTCGGGGAGGGACGACGCTCAGGGCCTCCCTGAGAAGGGCCACCCATTCGGTCCTACAGCCCGCCGCCTTGTCCCCCATTCGAGTGAACCTTGCCGTTTTTACGGGGGATAGTCGCGTCTGAGTTTCATATACGACCGTTTAGTTGCGCCACGCCGTGTAACCGATTCACGAGTGACACCGCCCCCTGACGGCCGTGCCGCAGCCGACCGGTCGGTCAGGTGGCGCGCCGGGTACCCGAAAGTAACAGCGGGTATAGCAGCCCGTATCTGAAATTCGTTGCGATCTTGATCGTAAAAGCCGAGGCAGCAGACCTTAAGGAAACCCTGTTTCCCTACGAGGTCCGTCGATCGGAAGATGGACTCTGGGTAACCGGCGAAGGTCTTGACACGCTTAGGAAAGATGACGTCGAGGTAACGGTGTTGGTGATCACAGGGGGTGTCCCTGTGGTTTCCTCGTGCGTCAGACCCCTTGTGAGAGCAGGGGTTCTTCCACTCGCACGGACAGGCCGTACCGCTCGGACCGGGTCCTCCACCTGATCGGCGGAAGAACCCAGGCTCCGAAGGAAGACGCCGGGAAACTAGTGGGACGACTGGACCGGCCACCGCACACACGTCCATACGGCGGCGTGTCCGGAGCACGCGGACAGCGACCCTGTTCGCGGCCCCGGCCGCCCGAGCCCCCAAGTAAGGAGTAGCCGTGCCCGCCGACGTCACACCGCTGCGTCGCCGTCCAGTGCAGCAGCGCAGTGCGCGCAGGGTGGAACGAATGCTGGACGCCTGCGCCGACCTGATCGCCGAGGTCGGTTACGACGGGGTCACCACGACCCTGATCGCCGAACGAGCAGGCGTCGCGGTCGGCTCGCTCTACCAGTTCTTCCCCGACAAGCGCGCTGTCGTGCAGGCCCTCACCCTGCGCAACCTCGACCGCTTCATGAACGAGGTCGGGCAGCGCTTCGCGGAGCAGCAGCTCACCGACTGGTGGCAGGTCGTCGACTCGGTGTTCGACATCTACGTGTCGATGCACCGCGACCTGCCCGCGTTCCGCAAGGTCCACTTCGGCGACGTGATCGACCCGCACCTGATGGACGAGCAGCGGGACAGCAACACCGTGATCGCCGAACGGTTGTCCACGCTCATCACCGAGCGCTTCGGTTTCCCCTCCAGCCAGGTCGTCACCCCGATGGCCGTGGCCATAGAGGCCGCCGACAGCGTGCTGAAGCTGGCCTTCCGCCGCGATCCGGACGGCGACGCCGTGCTGATCTCGGAGGCCAAGGAACTGATCAGGGACTACCTCTCCAAGCGCATCGGCTGAACCGCCACCTCAGCCGAAGCAGCGTCGCTCACCGCGGTACGTAGGGACCGTGGTGAGCCCGCCGGAGTCGAGTAGATGGAACTGGGCGAACCGCTCGGCGAGCTCACCCGCCTTGGCGTGCCGGAACCACACCCGGTCGCCAACGGTCAGCTCGTCCGCGACAGCGCCCAACAACGGGGTCTGCACCTCACCGGCCGCCTCTGTGCCGGTGAGTCGCAGGCCCTGTGGCAGGTACGGGGTCGGCAGCCGGTCGCTGCCGACCGGCCCGGACGCGAGGTAACCACCGCCGAAGACGGTGGCCACGCCGCTGGCGGGCCTGCGCACCACCGGGAGCGCGAACAGCGCGGCCGGGCGCAGCCGGAAGGCCTGGTAGGTGTCGAACAGCGTTGGCGCGAGCAGGCCGGACCCCGCGGCCAGCTCGGTCACCGCGTCCTCCGTGGAGGTCCGCTCCAGGCTCCCGGTGCCACCCCCGTTGACGAACTCCAGCGGGGCCAGCGCCCGGATCGCGGCGACGGCGGCCGCCCGCCGCTCGGCCAGCTCGGCGAAGGAGCGTCGTTGCATCATCCGCACGGCGGCGGCGCGCACCGGCTTCCCGCGCGGGGCGTCGCCGAGCCCGGCGATCTGGGCCTCGTAGGCCATCACGCCGATGAGCGAGAACCCCGGGCGCCTCAGCACCTCCCTCGCCAGCCTCGCCGCGTCCAGCGGCGTGTGCACGGGCGAGCGCCGAACACCGACGTGCAGCCAGTCCTGCTTGAGCCCGGCCAGCGGGCGCCAGGACGCGTCGAGCTCGATGCAGACCCGGATGTCCGGGTGCCCCGCGCCGAGCGCGTCGGTGACGAGGTCCAGCTGCGCCACGTCGTCGACCATGATCGTGATCGCGGCCCGCGCGGCGTCGTCCTTGGCGAGCGCCCGCAGCGCGCCCCGGTCGGCGGTCGGGTAGCCGACGAGGATGTCATCGGTCAGCTCCGTCTCGAACAGCCACAGCGCCTCGGACAGCGAGTAGGCCATCACTCCGGCGAAACCCGGCATCGCCAGCACCTGGCTCAGCAGGTCGCGGCAGCGGACCGACTTGCTCGCCACCCGGATCGGGCGGTCGTTGGCCCGCCGGAGCAGTTCCTGGGCGTTCGAGCGGAACGCTTCGAGGTCGACCAGTGCGAACGGCGGATCGAGCTCGACGGTCGCCGAGTCATAACGCGCGCGCAGTCCGTTGATAGCCACGTTATGCACGGTAGAGCCAGCACCTTGATAGACGAAAGCGTTTCACGTAATTTCGGCGGCACCCGTGATCTCCGCTACGGAGGGCAGTGATGCACTCACACTCCGTCCCCGCCACTTGGACGAACTGGGCGGGCACCGCCACGGCTCGCCCCAGGCACACCTTCCGCCCCCGTGACACCGAGGAGATCGCCGAGGCCGTCCGCACCGCCGAGCGCGAGGACCTGCCCGTGCGGCCGGTCGGCAGCGGTCACTCCTTCACCTCCATCGCGGCAACGGACGGCGTGGCCATCGACCTCTCCGCGTGCTCCGGGGTGATCTCCTCCGACACCGCGACCGGTCTCGTGCAGGTGCACGCGGGAACGACGTTGCAGCAGCTCAACGCCGACCTGGACCGGCTCGGGCTTGCCATGACCAACCTCGGCGACATCGACCGGCAGACCGTCGCGGGCGCGATCTCCACCGGCACCCACGGCACCGGCGCGCGCTTCGGCGGGCTGGCCACCCAGGTCGCCGCGCTGGAGCTGGTGCTGGCGGACGGTTCGCTGCTGCGCTGCTCGGCGGAGGAGAACCCGAGCGAGTTCGCGGCGGCGCGGGTCGGGCTCGGCGCGCTGGGCGTGCTCAGCTCGGTGACCCTGCGCTGCGAACCGGCCTACGCGTTGGAGGCCAACGAGTACCCGGCTCCGCTCGAGGAGGTCCTGGAGCGCTTCGACGAGCTCGCCGAGGGCAACGACCACTTCGAGTTCTACTGGTTCCCCTACGGCAGCAAGGCGCTCGTCAAGCGGAACAACAGGCTCCCTGCCGGGGCGGAGTGCCGACCGCTGAGCCCGGCGCGGAAGTTCTGGGAGTACCAGGTGATGGAGAACCTGGCCTTCGGCACGGTGTGCCGGCTGGGCCGGGCGGTGCCGGGCCTCGTGCGGCCGCTGAACCGGCTGTCCTCGGAGCTGCTGTCCCCTCGCTCCTACAGCGACCGCTCGCACCGCGTCTTCGTCACCGACCGCCAGGTGCGCTTCGTGGAGTCCGAGTACGCGATCCCGCGCGAGTCCGTCCGCGACGTGCTGCGCGAGCTGCGAGCGGCGCTACCCGGCCTGGAGCACCCGGTGATGTTCCCCGTGGAGGTCCGCGTGGCCGCGGCCGACGACGTGTGGTTGTCCACCGCGCACGGCAGGGACAGCGCCTACATCGCCGTGCACCAGTTCGTGGGCATGCCGCACCGGCATTGGTTCGACGTGTTCGAGTCCGTCGTCGGTGCCGTCGGCGGCCGCCCGCACTGGGGCAAAATGCACAGGTGCAACTTTGAAATACTTACCGGTCGGTATCCGAAGTTCGACGAGTTCCGCCGGGTGCGGGCGAAGGTCGACCCCGCGGGCCGATTCCGCAACGCCTACCTCGATCGGGTTCTCGGGGAAATCTGAGGGATCGTCGGCGTCGCGGGGGAAACAATTCAGGCGGGCACGGTGGCGAGCAGCTGCTCGTACACCATTTCGTGCATCCAGCGGATCATGGATTCCTGCAGGTCCATTGCGGGCTGCTCGGCGCGGGCGGGCATGGCGAGCTCGACCCCGTCGCGCTCCTCGGCGGTGGCGACGGCGACGCCGTACTGCCGGGCCCGCATGAGGCAGTTGAGGAGGAAGTCGTCAGCGCCCGCGACGGTGGAGGGGACCACGACCGCCGCGTTGGTGAACCTGGCGAAGGGCACGACCGATGTCAGCGCGCTGCGCCAGTGCCTTGAGACCGCCAGCACGCCAACGATGCGCACGGCGGTGGGGGGAACGCGGCCTGCCATCTCGGGCCAGACCCAGGTGGAGACCGTGGTGCGATCGGTGACCGGCGGCGCGCCGAGGCACACGCGCTCGGCGTGCTCCGCGGTCAGCAGCTCGGCGACCACGATCACCTTGCGACCCAGCAGGGTCATCGGGGGCAGCATGATGCCGCGCCAGCCCAGCAGCTCGGCGGCCTGCGCCGCGAGGTGCTCCGCGGGAGCTGGTAATTCGACCGCGGGGACGGCCCGGGTGGGCAGGACGTGGAAACCTCCGTCGACCGCCGTCTGCCCAGTAGTGCGGCTCACGCGCTTCGCCTCCCCTCGGCTTTCACCGCGTGATTCCCGCATTCACACCCTGCGCCGGAATCAGCGGCTGCATTTGTTTGCAGTAACTGGAGTACCAGGACCGCGGGTGCGACGTATCTACGAAACCGGGGGTGCTGCGACCGGCGGCCCGGCGCGAGCGGTGACCGGTCGGTGAACGGCATTGCGACTTCAGTCCGGCTGTGCGGCCGTTCGTGTGAGCAGAGGGGCACTTCGTCCGCCTGCCGACGAAAAGCAGGTCAGGGCTTCCACGGCGCATTCAGGCGATGATTGGTCCACGCGGCGAGCCGCGCGGACCGCTCATCGGCCATGGCTGACCGGTCGTCGTGGCGTGGATCACTCCTGGTCCACCGCGCCTCAGCTCGGCAGCGGAATCCCCTGGTGGATGTAGGTCGGAACGCCCAGCACCGGCAGTCCGGCCGCGTCGAAGGACATCGGCTGGATCCGAACGCTGCGGCCGGGCCAGCCCGTCCCGGGGTCCATGTTCGCGTGGTAGACGATCCACGGGCGGCCGCCGATCGTCACGAAGCCGTTGTGCCCCGGCGAGGTCGCCGTGTGCACGCCGGAGAAGACGCTGCCGCCGGACTTCGTCCACGACGCGGGGTTCATCGGGTCCCCGTCGAGGGTGAGCCTGCCGAGGCAGTAGTCGTTGGTGAAGCTGCCGTTGGCCGAGTAGACGACCGAGAGCCTGCCGTTCGGCGCGACGATCGGCTGCGGCCCCTCGTTGATCAGGATGCCGAGCCCGTTGGGCACCGTCTCCCACGGCTGCGTCGGCGAGGAGATCCGGACGCGGTCGCCGATCGGCGTCATCGGGTCCTGCATCCGCGCGATGTAGAGGTGCTGCACCCGGTTCGCGCTCTGGCTCTCCCAGCCCGACCACAGGTAGTAGTCCTTGCCCTGGTGGGTCAGGTAGGTGCCGTCGATGGCCCAGGTGTCGCCCGGCAGCTTCTGCTCGCCGAGGAAGTCGTAGCGGCTGGTGATCTCCGAGGTGGTCGACCGCAACGCGTACATGCGGTGGGTGTGCCCGCCGGAGCCGTCCTGCCCGGTGAAGAAGATCCACCAGCGGTCACCGATCCGCTGCAGTTCCGGCGCCCAGATCTCCTTGCACGCCACGGCGGGGCAGGCGGGGTTGCGCCACACCACGTGCGGCGTCGCGGTGCGCAGGCCCTCCACCGTGCTCGCCTGGCGGATGACGATGTCGTCGTCGTTGTAGAAGTCGCCCTGGACCAGGTTGTACTGGCCGTTGTGGATCACCATGCTCGGGTCGGCGCCCGCGTTGAGGATCGGGTTGTAGAACCGCCCGGTGATCCACGGCGCCGCCGTGTGGAAGGTCGCGTCCTGGCGGAAGAGCTCGCCGCCGTCGTAGTCGTTGAGCTTCAGCAGGCCGAAGGCGTGCCGCAGGTAGGCGTTGGGGAACTGCAGCGCCCGCAACGAGAACCCGTTGGCGTCGGCCAGCCCCGGCACCTTGCAGAAGGTGGCGTCCTGGCGGAAGCCGAAGTCCTCGGACTGGCGCTCCAGCACCACCTCACCGTTGCGGTGGCGCAGGTAGTGGTTCTTGTAGTTGCGCGCCTCCAGCGAGAGGCAGCTGCTGTTCGCCAGGCCCGGCCGCAGCTCCCAGGTCGCGTCCTCCTTGACCAGGTCCGCGCTGTCCGGGAAGACGTCCGCGATGCGCCCGAGCCAGTCCGCGTGCCTGAAGTACGCGTTCGGGAAGTTGTGCGAACGGATCGACACCACCTCACCGGCCGCCGCCTGTGCAGGCGGTGCGGTCCCAGGCAGCCCCGCGACGCCCACCACGACAGCGGCGAGCAGAACGATGAGACGAGATCCCCAACCACGCATGGTTTCCCCCACGTGCGCGCAGTGACCCAACCTCTCCAGGGTAGTGACCTGTCTCACCCAGGAACCAGATTGAAGAATCACGATTACCCACGTGTCTCCGCGCACCAGCGCGGAGAACCTCGCCCGCCATACCCGAAACGTGAAGACCGAAGCCGGTACCCGCACTCAGCCCCTGCTGGAACGGAAGGGCAAATCCGAGGCGACCGGAGACGACGGGGGTCCGGGGGCGCAGCCCTCCGGCCGGGGTCTGGGGGTTGGACCCCCAGGGCGGAAAACGACGAAGGCGACGCCGCCTGCGCTTTCCGCAGGCATACGCCGCCATCGACTTCTCGGGTGGGCAAGGGGGGAGTTGAACCCCCACGTCCTTTCGGACACACGGACCTGAACCGTGCGCGTCTGCCATTCCGCCACTTGCCCGGAACTGCTGTTCTTTTGTCGTGCTCTGTGGTGCGGCGGAAGCCTAGCACGCACCCCCGGGTGGGTTGCAAAACGCCCCCTGTGCCCCCTGGAGGACCCGGATACGATCGAAGGGAAGAAGCGCTCGGCCGAGGAACGGAGGACCATGGTCAGACGTCCTAGGACCGATGCTTCGAGGAACACATCACGTGGAGGGTTGCCGTGGGCCTGCAGCGCTTCGAGCGCCGCTTGGAAGGTGTGATCGGCAATACGTTCGCGCGTGTGTTCGGAGGCAAAGTCGTACCGCAGGAGGTGGCGCAGGCCCTAGAGCGAGAGGCCGACGACAACATCAAGGAGCTCGCCGGAGGGCGTCTGCTCGCTCCCAACCACTACGTCGTCAGACTGGGCCCAGCCGACTTCGACCGACTCGCATCGGATGAACAGCGAGTGAGCCAACTGCTCGCGGACTGCATCAACGAGCATCTGGCCGAGCACGGGTGGGATACATACGGTGACGTCGTAGTCTCCATGGAGCGTTCTGAGACGCTGCACACCGGACAGTTCCGTACCAGCTCGTCAGTCGACCCAGACGCAGCGCCGACCCGACGGCCGGCACCACCTCGCACCGCAGGAGACCGACCCATGAGCCAGCCACCCGGCCAGTACCCCGAGGGCGACCGGTACGCCCAGCAGCAGCCCCCTCCGCAGCAGGGTCAGTACGGCTACGACCAGGGCTACGGCCAGCAGCAGCAGGGCCAGTACGGGCAGGACCCCAACTACGGTCAGCAGCAGGCCCAGCAGGGCGGCTACGACCCGAACTACGGCGGCCAGTACGGCTACGACCAGCAGCAGCAGGGCTACGGCCAGCAGCCGCAGCAGCCCGGCTACGACCAGCAGCCCCAGCAGGGTTATGACCAGGGTTACGGTCAGCAGCCCCAGCAGGGCGGTTACGACCAGGGCTACGGCCAGCAGCAGGGGTATGACCAGGGCTACGGTCAGCAGCCCCAGCAGGGCGGCTACGGCCAGCAGGGGTACGACCAGGGCTACGGCCAGCAGCAGGGCTACGACCAGGGTTACGGCCAGCCCCAGCAGGGCGGTTACGACCAGGGTTACGGTCAGCAGCCCCAGCAGGGCGGCTACGACCAGGGCTACGGCCAGCAGGGGTACGCCCCGCCCGCCGTGGGTGGAGCTCCGCGCCAGCTGACCGCGACGCTGCAGCTGGACGACGGGTCGAACCGCAACTACACGTTGAAGCAGGGCTCCAACGTGATCGGTCGCGGCCAGGACGCGGATTTCCGCCTTCCGGACACCGGCGTGTCGCGCCGCCATTTGGAGATCACCTGGGACGGTCAGAACGCCATGCTGGCGGACCTGGGTTCCACCAACGGCTCCACGGTGAACTCCAACCCGGCGCAGGCGTGGCAGCTGGCCGACGGTGACGTCATCCGCATCGGCCACTCCTCCCTGGTGTTCCGCGCCCAGGGCTAGACCCACTCCACGACGACGCGGTCGCACGAGGCAGGAGCGAACACAACAGGTGCCAGATCTGGTGATGCAGCTGACCAGAGCAGGGTTCCTTGCCCTGCTCTGGTTGTTCGTGTTGGCTGCGCTGCGTGTCGTCCGCTCCGACCTGTACGCCGCATCCGGCATCCGGGTCTCCATGCCGGGGTTCCGCCGCTCCTCCGGGAAGCAGCAGGCCCGAGGCAACAAACAACCTCGTCAGCTCGTCGTCACGCACGGGGCGCTGGCGGGGACCAGGATCTCCCTCGACGGGCGGCCGATCTTGATCGGCCGCGCGGACGACTCCACCGTCGTGCTCGACGACGACTACGCGTCGACTCGGCACGCCCGGTTGGCCCTGCGGGGAACCGACTGGTACGTCGAGGACCTGGGCTCCACCAACGGCACATATCTAGACCGGGCGAAGGTCACGGCACCCGTCCGGGTCCCGCTCGGCGTACCGATCCGTATCGGTAAGACGGTGATCGAGCTGCGTTCATGACCCTCGTCCTTCGTTATGCGGCCCGAAGCGACCGGGGCCTGGTTCGTTCCAACAACCAGGACTCCGTGTACGCGGGCCCCCGTGTGCTCGCACTGGCCGACGGCATGGGTGGCCATGCCGCCGGTGAAGTCGCGAGCAAGGTCGTCATCGCCGCGATGGCCCCCCTCGACGACGACGAGCCGGGCGACGACCTCATCAGCCAGCTCCGGGATGCGGTGATCGCGGGCAACGCGGCCATCTCGGAGCTCGTGCAGACCGACCCCGAGCTGGAGGGCATGGGCACCACGCTCACCGCCGTCCTGTTCGCGGGCAACAAGCTCGGCCTCGTGCACGTCGGCGACTCCCGCGCGTACCTGTTGCGCGAGGGGGTGTTCTCGCAGATCACCCACGACGACACCTTCGTGCAGTCGTTGATCGACGAGGGCCGGATCACCGAGGAGGAGGCGACCACCCACCCGCAGCGCTCGTTGTTGCTGCGCGCCCTGACCGGGCACGAGGTGGAGCCGAGCTTCGCGATCCGGGAGGCGCGGGCGGGCGACCGGTTCCTGCTGTGCTCCGACGGCCTCTCCGGGCCGGTGAGCCAGGAGACCCTCGACGACGCGATGCGCATCCCCGATCCGCAGGCGTGCGCCGACCGGCTGATCGAGCTGGCACTGCGCAGCGGCGGACCGGACAACGTCACGTGCATCGTCGCGGACGTGGTCGACGTCGACTACGGCGAGAACGACCCGATCGTCGGCGGTGCGGCCGGTGACGGCAGCGAGGACCCGCCGCCGCCGGACACCCCCGCCGCCAGGGCGAGCGCCATCAACCCGCAGCGCAACAACGCGCCGCAGCGACGGGCGATGGAGACTCCCCCGCCGCCGAGGCGCAGGAGCAAGCTGCGCGGGTTCCTGATCACGCTGGTGGTGCTTGCGCTGCTCGCCGGTGGCGGCTTCGTGCTCAGGTGGTGGGTGCTCCAGCAGTACTACGTCGGGGTCAACGAGCAGGAGAAGGTCGCGATCTTCCAGGGCCTGCGTGGCGACGTGCTCGGCTTCAAGCTGCAGCGCGAGGTCGAGGGCTCCTGCGCTCCTGACGCGGCCCAGCCGTGCGAGGAGGTCTCGTTGAAGGACCTCAAGAACCTCGGCAAGGACCTGGTGCGCAACGGCATCACCAACGAGAACGTCGAGGGCATCGAGGGCGCCAGGATGGCGGTCCGCAGGCTGCGGCTGGACTGGCTGCTGCCGGTCTGCCCCGCCGCGGGGGCCGGCCAGGTGCCGCCGCCCAACACCGGCGGCTCGCAGGTTCCGCCGACCACGACGACGGCTCCGGCCGACCCCGGCAACCCGCAGGACCCGAACGGCCAGCAGCCGTCGCCGGTCCCGAAGCCGACGCCGGGTGTGGACTGCCGGACGGTGGGCTGATGGGGCGTCCGGCATCCGGAACCAACCCCAGCCTGGGGCCGGTCAGCACGCCACAGGCACCCCAGGTCCAGACGCGGCGCGGCACCGAGCTCGCCATGCTCGGTTTCGCCGCCGGTCTGGTGACCCTCGCTCTGGCGATCTCCGACGCCAACCAGGAGCAGGAGCTCACCAGCCAGATCCTGTACTACGGCGCGGCGTTCATGGCCCTGTTCGGGCTGGCGCACCTCGCGGTGCGCAAGTGGGCGCCGTACGCGGACCCGCTGATCCTGCCGTGCGTCGCGCTGATCAACGGGCTCGGCCTCGTGATGATCAACCGCCTCGACCCCGCGGTGATCCAGCGGGCCAAGGACCTCCAGCGGTTCGTGCCGTCGGAGTCCGCGCCCAAGCAGGTGGTGTGGACGGCGGCGGGCCTCGTGCTCTTCGCCGTGGTGATGTGGCTGGTCAAGGACCACCGGATGCTGGCGAAGTACGGCTACACCGCCGGTCTCGTCGGCCTGGTCGCGCTCGCGCTGCCGGGTCTGCTGCCGTCCAGCCTCTCCGAGGTCAACGGCGCCAAGATCTGGCTGCGGCTGCCCGGCATGTCGATCCAGCCGGGTGAGTTCGCCAAGATCCTGCTGCTGATCTTCTTCGCCGCGTTCCTGGTGTCCAAGCGCGACCTGTTCATGGCCGCAGGGCGCAAGTTCGCCGGCATGGAGCTGCCGCGCGCCCGCGACCTCGCGCCGCTGCTGGTGGCGTGGGCGCTCTCGGTCGGCGTCCTCGTGCTGGAGAAGGACCTCGGCACCTCGCTGCTGTTCTTCGGCATCGTGCTGGTGATGCTCTACATCGCGACGGAGCGGGTTGCCTGGCTGGTGATCGGCCTGTCGTTCTTCATCGGCGGCTGTCTGATCGCCTACCAGCTCTTCGGCCACGTGCAGACCCGCGTGCAGACCTGGCTCGACCCGTTCGCCGACTTCTTCGGCAAGGGCAACCAGATCAGCCAGTCGCTGTTCAGCCTCGGCACCGGTGGGCTCGGTGGCACCGGCCTCGGTGCCGGGCGACCGGAGCTGGTGACCTTCTCGCAGAGCGACTTCATCATCGCCGCGATCGGCGAGGAGTTCGGTTTCATCGGCCTTGCCGCGCTGCTGATCCTCTACCTGCTGCTGGTCATGCGCGGTCTGCGCAGCGCGCTCGCGGTCCGCGACACCTTCGGCAAGCTCCTCGCCGGTGGCCTGGCCTTCGCGGTGTGCTGGCAGGTGTTCATCGTCGTCGGCGGTGTCACCAAGCTGATCCCGCTGACCGGTCTGACCGCGCCGTTCCTCTCCCACGGCGGATCCTCGCTGATCGCCAACTACGCCGCGATCGCGCTGCTGCTGCGGATCTCCGACGCCGCGCGCCGACCGGCTCCCCAGTCCCCCAAGGGCCCCAAGCCCCAGCAGGCGCCGATCGCGGAGGCCAGCACCGTGCTCGTGGAGCGTCCGACATGAACACTCCCCTGCGCCGGGTCGCGCTCGCGATGATGGGCATGATCGTCCTGCTGCTGGCCAACGCCACCTACGTGCAGGTGATCAAGGGCGATGACTACCGCAACGACCCGCGCAACCAGCGGGTGCTCTTCGAGGAGTACTCCAGGGAGCGCGGCAAGATCATCGTGGCAGGCGGCGGGGTGATCGCCACTTCCGAGGAGACCAACAACAAGCTGCGTTTCCTCAGGAAGTACCCGAACGGCCCGGCCTACGCGCCGGTCACCGGCTTCTACTCGGTGAGCTACGCGCCCACCCAGTTGGAGAAGGCCGAGAACGCGATCCTCAACGGCTCCGACAGCGCGCTGTTCGTGCGCAGGCTCTCCGACCTGATCACCGGGCGGGACCCCAAGGGCGCCAACGTCGAGACCACGATCAACGCCAAGGTCCAGGAGGCCGCGTACAAGGCCATGTCGGACAAGGGCTTCACCGGCTCCGTCGTGGCGCTGCGCCCGGACACCGGCGAGATCCTCGGCATGGTCAGCACGCCGTCCTACGACCCGAACCGGATCGCCACGCACGACTCCTCCGCCAGGCAGAAGGCGTGGGTCGAGCTCAACGACGACAAAGAAAAGCCGATGCTGAACCGGACGATCTCGGAGAACTACCCGCCGGGATCGACGTTCAAGCTCGTGGTGGCAGCGGCGGCGCTGGAGAACGGGCTGACCAAGGACCACCAGCTCACCGCGGCGCCCAACATCCAGCTGCCCGGCACGAAGACCAAGCTGGAGAACTTCGACGGCAACCGCTGCGGCGGCGGTCAGACGGCCTCGCTGGAGGAGTCGCTGGCCCGCTCGTGCAACACCGCCTTCGCGGAGCTCGCGGGTCAGCTCGGGGAGACCAAGCTGCGCCGCCAGGCCGAGAAGTTCGGCATCGGCCAGCAGGACCTCAAGATCCCGATGGGCGTCGTGGGGTCCTCGCTCGGCGACATCCCGGACGACGCCGCGCTGTTCCAGACCGGCATCGGCCAGCGCGACGTGAAGCTGACCCCGCTGCAGGACGTCATGATCGCCGCGACGATCGGCAACGGCGGCATCCGGATGGAACCGCAGCTGAAGAAGCGGATCGTCACCCACGACGTGAGCGTGCTCTCCGAGATCGACCCGAAGCAGGCCGAGCGCGCGATGTCCTCCAGCTCCGCCGAGACGCTCAAGCAGATGATGATCAAGTCTGAGGAGCGGACCCAGGGCGGCGGCAAGATCTCCGGCGTCACCATCGCCTCCAAGACCGGAACGGCCGAGCACGGGGCCAACCCCAAGCAGACCAAGCCGCACGCCTGGTACGTGGCCTTCGCCCCTGCCGACAAGCCGAAGATCGCGGTCGTGGTGATGGTCGAGGACGGCGGCGACCGAGGCCTGGAGGCCACCGGTGGTTCCGTCGCGGCACCGATCGGCCGCGCGGTGATCCGCGCAGGGCTGGAAGGTGGCTGAGTCGTGCTCACCTCCGGCCAGTTGCTCGCCGACCGCTACCGGCTCGGCAGGCGCATCGCCGTGGGCGGGATGGGCGAGGTCTGGGAGGCGGCCGACACGCGGCTGGACCGCAGGGTCGCCGTGAAGGTGCTCAAAGCCGAGCTGTGCGGGGACGCCGAGTTCCTGCACCGCTTCCGCAGCGAGGCGCGGATGACGGCCTCGCTGAACCACCCGGGCATCGCCTCCGTGCACGACTACGGCGAGACCGCCGCGGTGCCGGACGGGCCGGAGGACACCGCCTACCTGGTGATGGAGCTGGTCGAGGGCGAGCCGCTGGCCACCATCATCGCCAGGGAGGGCAGGCTGGCCGCCGATCGCACGCTGGACGTGCTCGAGCAGGCCGGCGAGGCGTTGCAGGCCGCGCACGAGCGCGGGTTCGTGCACCGCGACGTGAAGCCGGGCAACATCATGGTCACCCCGGCGGGCAAGGTGAAGCTGACCGACTTCGGCATCGCCAAGGCCGCCGACGCCGCGCCGGTGACGCGCTCCGGCATGGTGATGGGCACGGCACACTACATCGCTCCCGAGCAGGCGCTCGGCAGCGAGGCGGAACCGGCGAGCGACGTGTACTCGCTGGCCGTCGTCGGCTACGAGTGCCTCGCCGGGCACCGGCCGTTCCTGTCCGACAACGCGGTGACCGTGGCGATGATGCACATCAGGGACGTGCCGCCGCCGCTGCCGCCGGACGTGCCGCACCACGCCCGCGTGCTCGTCGAAGCGACGCTGGTGAAGGACCCGTGGCAGCGCTACCGCAGCGGCGGGGAGTTCGCCAGCGCGGTCGCCGCGATCAGGGCCGGGCTACCGCTGCCGAGGCCGTCGACGCACGGCATGTCCAGCGCGGCGCCGACCCCGGTGACCGGCGTTCCGGTGCTGTCGGCCCAGATGATGCCGCCGTCACCGCAGCACGGCCTCCAACAGCCCCCGCCGCAGCACGGCGGTACCCCGATGGGTGGCCAGGCGATGATCTCGCTCGGTCCGGTGCACGGTGGTTACGCGCCACACGGAATGCCCTTGCCGCCTGGCGGGAAACCCCGCAGGATCGGGCTCTGGGTGATGATCGTCCTGCTCCTGCTCGCGCTGATCGGTCTGAGCGTGTGGCTGCTGCGCGAGCCCGTCCACCCCCGGATGACGCTGGACAGCGCCTCCCAGGGCGGTCAGCGGTCGAGCACCACCCACCCCACGCGCGACAACGGATCGCGACCGGGCAGTCTGGTACGGCTCGACGCCAGTGAGTTCGTTGACCGATCGGCGAGTGAGGCAGTTGCCAAGCTGACCCGGTTGGGCTTTGACTCTGTCACCCGGAACGAGTCCGGTCACCAGCCAACCGATCCGAGCCTGTGCACCGTCACACAGATGGTGCCCTCCGGAGAGGTGCGGGTCGGGGAGCGGATCACACTCAGTTGTGAATCTGAGCCGGGCGGCTAACGCGTGTCGGGTCGGGGACAGACAGTAAGCATGACGAGAAGTTTCTTGACGAGGAGTGGGACGACGCACCGATGAGCACTCCGCGACTGCTCTCCAACCGCTACGAGCTGGGTGAGACGCTCGGCTACGGCGGAATGTCGGAGGTCCACAAGGGCAAGGACGTCCGCCTCGGCCGTGACGTGGCGATCAAGGTGCTTCGCGCCGACCTCGCCCGCGACCCCCAGTTCCAGATCCGCTTCCGGCGCGAGGCCCAGAACGCCGCGTCCCTGAACCACCCGGCGATCGTCGCCGTCTACGACACCGGCGAGACACAGACGGAGCACGGGCCGCTGCCGTACATCGTCATGGAGTTCGTCGACGGCAAGACGCTGCGCGACATCGTGAAGACAGAGGGGCCGCTGCACGGCCGCAGGGCCATGGAGGTCATGGCCGACGTCTGCGCGGCGCTGGACTTCAGCCACCGGCACGGCATCGTGCACCGCGACGTGAAGCCCGCCAACGTGATGATCACCCGTGGCGGCGCCGTCAAGGTGATGGACTTCGGCATCGCGCGCGCCGTCGCGGACGGCCAGGCCGCCGTCACGCAGACCGCCGCGGTGATAGGGACCGCCCAGTACCTCTCGCCGGAGCAGGCGCGCGGCGAGTCCGTCGACGCCCGCAGCGACGTCTACGCGGCCGGCTGCGTGCTCTTCGAGCTGATGACCGGGGAGCCGCCGTTCACCGGTGACTCCCCCGTCGCGGTGGCCTACCAGCACGTGCGCGAGGAGCCGAAGCCCCCGTCCTCGCTCAACCCGCAGATCCCCCAGGTCCTCGACGCCATCGTGCTCAAGGCGATGAGCAAGAACCCGGCCAACCGCTACCAGTCCTCCGGCGAGATGCGCGGCGACCTGGTGCGCGTGCTGTCCGGTCAGCGGCCGATGGCGCCCATGGTGATGAGCGAGGACGAGCGCACCGCCATGATGTCCTCGCGCGGTTCCTCGGCCACCGAGGTGCTCAGCGCCGGGCGGCACCGGCCCAGCTCGCTCTCCGACGACGATGACGACGACCGCGACGCCAAGCGCAAGCGGGCCACCAGGATCGCGCTGCTCACCGGCCTGTTCGTCGCGGTGCTCGCGCTGACCGTGTGGATCTCCAGCCTGTTCTTCGGCCCCGGCAGCTCTGCTGACGAGGTCACCATCCCCAGCGACCTCAAGGCCATGTCGCAGGGCCCGGCCGAGAGCAAGCTGAAGGACCTGGGCCTGCGCCCGGTCTCCGAGCGAGCACCATCGGAGCCCAACGAGCTCGGCAAGGTCCTCGGCAGCTCCCCCGAGCCCGGTACGAAGGTCAAGAAGGGCTCGGAGGTCCGACTGAGGATCGGTGGCGGACCGGACCGGATCACCGTGCCGTCGCTGACCGGCAAGTCGAGTTCCGACGCGGAGAAGCTGCTCAAGGAGGTCGGTCTCGTCCTGAACCCGACCACCGACTCCCAGGCGACCGACGACAGCTCCCAGGTCGACAAGGTGGTCAAGCAGACGCCGGAGCCGGGCACGTTCGCGGCCAAGGGCGACTCGGTGAAGATCACCCTCGGCAAGCTCCAGGAGAAGTCCACCGTCCAGGACGTGCGCAACCAGGACCTCGCCACCGCCAAGAAGACGCTCGAAGACCTGAAGTTCACCGTCGAGGTGAAGTACGAGAGCTCGGCGGAGGAGAAGGACAAGGTGTTCGACCAGTCCCCTCGCAGCGGCAAGCACGCGCAGGGCACGAAGATCACGTTGACCGTCTCCAAGGGCGACCAGTTCAAGATGCCGAACCTGGAGGGCAAGACGCCCACCCAGGCGGAGAACCTGTTGCGCCAGAACTACAACTGGACCGGGACCCTCAAGCAGACCCCGGTCACCCCGGACAACCCGTGGGACCTCGGCAAGATCCAGGACCAGACGCCGTCCAGCGGCCAGGCGGTCAGCAAGAACGCCACGATCGACGTCCAAGTGGGCGCGATCGGCACATCCAGTTCACGCTGAGGCGCACAGACGAGGAGAGGGCCCGGTCCACATCGTGGATCGGGCCCTCTTTCTTTCACCGGGTTGCTCGTAGTCTCTGCAGACCATGGACGACCAAGCCGTGCTGCGTGCCAGGGCGACCGTGGAGCGCTACCTGGAGCTGCTCGCCGCCGCGGACGTCGACGGCGTGATCGCCCTGTTCACCTCGGACGGCACCGTGGTCTCCCCGCTGTACGGCACGCTGCCGGCGGCGCGGTTCTACCCGAAGCTGGTCGCCGACACCCAGCGCTCGGAGATCGTCCAGCAGGACCTGTACGTCTCCGTGCGGGACCCGCGCCGGGTCGCGGTGGAGTTCCGCTACGGCTGGACGATGAGCGACGGCACGAGGACGAGCTTCGACTGCGTCGACACGATCGAACTGGACGACGTCGGCCGGATCGCGCAGCTGCGGATCATCTACGACACGCACCCGCTGCGGGCTGCGTGGGCGGCGATCCGGGGCACGTGAACCGCTGGGTCCACGTGAAACATCAGCTTCAGGCGGGGGCCGCCGACGCGGCGAGCGCGCGCATGCCCGACTCCAGCTCGCGAACCCTGGCCTCCTCGACCGGGTGACCGGCGCCGGCCATCCAGTTCGCCAGCATGCGGTGGCCGCCCTCGGTGAGCACCGACTCCGGGTGGAACTGCACGCCGTGCAGCGGGAGTTCGCGGTGGCGCATGGACATCACGATGCCGGAGTCGGTGCGGCCGGTGACCTGGAACTCGTCGGGGATGGTGTCCTCGCGGACGGTCAGCGAGTGGTACCGGGTCGCGGTGAACGGGCTCGGCAGTCCTTCGAGCACGCCGACGCCTTCGTGCAGCACCTGACTGGTCTTGCCGTGCAGCAGCTCCGGCGCGCGCTCCACCGTCGCGCCCCACGCGGCGCCGAGCGCCTGGTGGCCGAGGCAGACGCCGAGCATCGGCAGCCGCGCGTCGGCGCAGCGCCGGATCACGTCCATGCTCGAGCCCGCGCGCTCCGGGGTGCCGGGACCGGGGCTGATCAGGACGCCGTCGAACTCGGTGATCCGGTCGACCTCGACCGCGTCGTTGCGCTGGACAACGCACTCGGCGCCGAGCTGGGCGAGGTACTGCACCAGGTTGTAGACGAAGCTGTCGTAGTTGTCGACGACGAGAACGCGCACGGGAATACCACCCTCATCCAGTGGTGACTTGGTTGAACGGGAGCCGCGGTTCGATCCACGGGAACACCACGAACAGCAGCAGGGCGACCACCGCGGAGATCAGCAGCAGCGCTTCGAAGATCCGCACCGGGAGCGGCCCGGGCAGGTGGCGCCAGATCCAGCCGTACATCGCTAGCTCTCCTGCATCTCGGGCGGCAGTTCACCGGGCTTGGCGGGGTCCTTCTTGTACTGGTGGGTGAGCACGCCGTGCACGATCAGCCGCTGCCGCGCGGAGAACCGGGGGTGGCAGGTGGTGAGCGTGATCAGCGAGGCCTGCTGGCCCGAGGGCAGCTGCGCGTCCGGGCGGTTCGGCACGGGTGCGATGACGCCGCTCTGGCTGGGCAGCACGATCTCCTGGCCGACCGTCTTGCCGTAGGCGCCGCCGTCGGCCGCGTTGGTGCGCAGCGTCCCGACCCGCTGGCACTTCTGGTTGGCGGCCTTGGTCTTGTCCCAGTCCTTGACCTCGTTGGACTTCGGCATCATCCGGTAGACGAACCAGCTGTCGGAGGTCTCGACCACGATGGCGTCGCAGGCGTCCAGCAGGTCGATGTCGTTGAACGGCGCGCCCTTGCCGACCCGGTGACCCGCGACCGCGAAGTTGCCGGTCTGCCCGGGGAAGGCCGTGCCCTTGTAGTGGCCGGGGCCGACCTCGAGGATCTTGTCGGTGGTGCCTTCGAGCACCGTGTAGACGTAGTCGGCGCCGAACTTCGGAATCCGGATCTTGGCGAAGCCCTCGCCGTCGCCGACCTGGAACTGCGTCTTGCGCTGCGGGTCTTCCTGGCCCTTCCAGCGATCGTCCAGCGCGACCGTGGCGTCGGACTGCTTGCCGGCGGAGAGCCAGTCGGTCACGTAGACCTCGTAGAAGACGAACAGCAGCACCACGAGGCCAGCGGTGATCAGCACTTCGCCGATGGAGCGCACGACGACGCGTCCGGTCTCCTTCGGCTGTTCCTCCGGCGGCTTGGCCGGGAGCTCTTCGCGCTCCTCGTCGGCGACCGCGGCCGCGGCGGCAGCAGCAGCAGCAGCGATGACATCCTCCGGTGGCTTCTCGACCTCCGTGGTCTCCTCGTCCACCACGCGCGGGATGTGCCGCGTCGGCTGGTCGTCCTCGATCAGCCGGGCGGGGCGCCTCGGCGGCTGCGGGGGCGGTGGCGTAGCGCGCACGCGCGGGATCGGCTGCGTCGGCGGCTCGTCGAGCTGCGGTGCGCGCACCGGCTGAGGCGGACGCGGTCCCGGCTGCGGGTTCTGCCTCGGCGGCGGTCCTTGAGGCCGAGCGCCGGGGGGTGGTCCCTGCGGCCGGGCGGGCGGCGGCGGACCCTGCGGGACGGGCGTGCCAGGAGGCGGGGTCTGCGGCTGGGACTGGTCGCGCTGGTAGCGCGGGACCGGCCGCTGCCCCGGGGGCGGGTTCGTACTCACCGCGGCACCTCCTGCGCCTTGTCCAGCCGCAACGGCCCGGTGTAGCCGGGCACGCCGATCGCCTCACTCGCCGAGACGCGGTAGCCAAGGCCGTAGACCTGGGCGTACTGACGGAACAGACGCACCCCTGGTTCCGCGTCCAGTGCCGCGCTCATCCGTTCCGTGTCCCCGATCGCTTGTATGACGTAAGGCGGAGAGTACGTGCGTCCGTGCAAGAGCAGTGTGTTCCCGATGCACCTCACAGCCGAGGTGCTCACCAACCGCTGGTCGGCGACCGAGATCGCTTCTGCTCCGCCTGCCCACAACGCGTTGAGCACGCTCTGCACGTCCGCCTGGTGCACGACGAGCGAGTCCGGGTCCACGTCCTTGGGATAGCGGCCGTCCGGTCCGCGCGGGGCGTCTGTCAGCCGCACCGCGACGCCGGGGCCGATCAGCGGGCTCAGCCCGACCCGGGCGCCGAGCCGGTCCGCCCGCCCGCGCGCCTCGGAGACCCGCTGGTCCGAGCCCGCCTGTGCAAGGCTGAGCCGGTCGACCTCCGCACGCAGCCCGGCGAGCCGCTGCTGAGCGCCGCTGACGTCGGACTCGGCCTCGCGCACCACCCCGGACAGCTCCGTCGTCCTGCCACCCCTGAGGTCGTACCCGTCCGAGGCGTTGCGGCTCACCGCGAACAACAGGCCGGTCACCACGCACACCGCGGGCACGGCGAACCGCCAGCCGTCGAGCCTGCGCACCCGGCCCTCCCGTTCATTCGGCTGCGGTGACCACAGAGGTAGTTCGCTAACCCAGGCGGTTACGTTAACGTGTTCACAGGGCCGGGGCCGGATTTTGCGGACCCCGGAAACGCCCGGTAACCGGCCGGTCGAGGAGCACGCGAGGACGAGAATGCCTAAGTCCAAGGTCCGCAAGAAGGACGTGTACACCGCACCGCCAGACCGGCGCACGCCGGTGAAGGTGCGGGGTGCCGGCCCGTCACACCCCGTGTACGTCGTGGTGATGCTGGGCATGATGCTGCTCGGTCTTGCCTGGCTGGTGGTGAACTACCTCGCTGGCACGCAGATCCCGGTGATGCAGGACCTCGGCCCGTGGAACTTCGCCGTCGGGTTCGCTCTGATGATCACCGGCCTGCTCATGACGATGCGCTGGCGCTGACCACCCGGCCGACAGGCCGATCGTGCCGCCGAACGGCCCGGACACCACGGTGTCCGGGCCGTTCGCTCGTAAGTTCATCCCCACTGGGG
Source organism: Allokutzneria multivorans (assembly GCF_039537405.1). Taxonomy (NCBI): domain Bacteria; kingdom Bacillati; phylum Actinomycetota; class Actinomycetes; order Pseudonocardiales; family Pseudonocardiaceae; genus Allokutzneria; species Allokutzneria multivorans. The sequence continues at coordinate 908,113 of NZ_BAABAL010000005.1, forward strand.
ACAACTGCTGTGGATAACTCGCCGGGACGTCCACTGGATAGCCGGTCCCGGTCGGCCCCGAGGCACTAGATGATGTGGTTACCGCAGCCCCAACACGAACTCTGGGAGACGGTCGGATGAACGACGCAAGCGCCACCGGGCCCCGGAACTGGTCCCCGCCAGCCGTGGCGGTCGGCGGCGGCTGGCTGCTCTCCGCTGGGGCTCTGACATGGGTCTTCCTCGCGCGCGACACCCCGACGCAGGTCTTCGCCGGAGTCGCTGCGGCCCTGATCGGCTTCGCCGCGCTGTTCGGCACCCTGGCCCGGCCGCGGCTCACCGCCGACACCGAAGGCATCACCGTCCGCGGCCTGACCGGGGCACGCTCGTGGAGCTGGGCCGAGCTGACCCCGCGCCTGCACAGCTCGCGGCGGTTCGGCAGGAACAGCACGGTGCTGGAGATCGACGTCCAGACGCGGGACGGCGCCGAGACCCTGCTGGTGTTCACCAGGCTGGACCTCGGCGCCGATCCGGTCGACGTCACGAAGGAACTGCTCGGGCTAGCCGCCCAGTAGCAGCGCCTGCAACTCGTTGTAGCGGTAGAGCGTCAGCCCGGCCAGTACGACGGTGGTGGCCACGAACGCGCCGAGCTGCCACAGCCCGCGCTGCTTGGACGGCGCGTAGAGCATCGCCGCCATCAGCGCGGCCCCGACCACGAAGCCACCCGCGTGAGCGAGGAAGGAGATGTTCGGGACGCTGAAGGTGATCGCCACGTTCAGCGCGATCACCCCGAGCACCGGCCCGATGTTCAGCTTCAGCTTGAGCACGGCGACCAGCAGGCCGCCGAGCAGGCCGTAGATCGCGCCGGAGGCACCGACCGCCGCGGTCATCGGCGAGTCGAAGAGCATGATCGCGACCGAGCCGCCGAGCAGCGACAGCACGTAGCTGGCGATGAAACGCCCTCGGCCGAGCAGCAGTTCGAGGTCCCTGCCCAGGAACCACAGCGCGAGCATGTTCACGCCGAGGTGCGCGACGCCGTCGTGCAGGAAGCCGTTGGTGACCAGTCGCCACCACTCGTCGGTCGCGACCAGGACCGGCCGCATGAACCAGTCGAGGAACAGGTCGGAGCCGTCGTAGTTGGTCATGATGCTGCCCGACTGCACCGCGGTGATCACGAAGACCACCACGTTCAGCGCGATCAGCACCGGAGCCACGATCGGCTTGCTGACCAGTTCGGCACCCGCGACCGTGACCGGCCGCCGCACATCGCGGTTGCCCTCGCGGACGCAGTCGACGCACTGGTAGCCGACCGCGGCCTCGCGAAGGCAGTCCGGGCAGGCGGGCCGCTCGCACCGCGTGCAGCGGAGCCCGGTGGGCCGGTCGGGGTGTCGCACGCAGCCCGGCAGCGCGGGCTGGCCCCCGTCCGGCCCCGTCGGTGGGGACGGCGGAACCGTCATGCCGGTCCGCTCAGTCCGCAGTGATCTCGACGGTGACGCTGTCCAGCGTCACGTCGGTCAGCGGCTTGTCGCCCTGATCGGTCGGCACCTTGGCGATCGCGTCGACGACGGCGCGCGACTCGGCGTCGGCCACCTCGCCGAAGATGGTGTGCTTGAAGTTCAGCCAGGTGGTGGGGCCGACGGTGATGAAGAACTGCGAGCCGTTGGTGTTCGGCCCCGCGTTCGCCATCGCCAGCAGGTAGGGCTTGCTGAAGGTGAGTTCCGGGTGGAACTCGTCGGCGAAGCGGTAGCCGGGGCCGCCGCGGCCGGTTCCGGTCGGGTCGCCCGCCTGCAGCATGAAGCCGTCGATGATGCGGTGGAAGATCGAGCCGTCGTAGAACGGCCCGGTCGTCTCGCCCTTGGCGTTGTTCTCCTTGTACTCCTTCGTGCCCTGCGCCAGGCCGACGAAGTTGCTGACCGTCTTCGGCGCGTGGTTCGAGAAGAGGTCCAGCCGGATCTCGCCGTGCGAGGTGTTCAGGGTGACCTTCACGGTCTTGCCCACGAGGGATTCGTTGCTCTCAGCCACCACGCCATCGTGCCATCCACGGCGAGTTCGCGTGGGAAGGGGCAGGATTGGGTATGGCTGTCCACAGGCGTGTCTTGGAGGAGTGCCATGGACGAGGTGAAGACCATGTCCCAGGCCGGCGAGAAGGTCGGCAGGGCGATGGGGACCGGCCTGAAGGCGGCGCGTGTGCGCACGGAGAAGGCCGCTGAGCAGGGCATCAAGGTGTCGAAACGTGCGTTGGCGAAGGCGGAGAAGAAGTTGGCGAAGCGCGGACTGACCCCCGAGAAGATCCAGGCCAGCGTCGCGGACACGGCCGAGGACCTCGGAAAGCGCGGCCGCAAGGCCCGCAAGCAGCTCGGCAAGCGCAGCAAGGCCGCGCGCAAGGAGTTCAAGGCGGCTCGCAAGGAGCTGCACAAGACCACGACCGCGGCCTACAAGGACCTCGCGGCGAAGTTCGCGAAGGAGCAGCCGAAGAAGCGGCGCAGGTGGCCGGTGGTCCTGCTGCTGCTCGGTGGCATCGGCGCCGCCGTGGCGACGGTGCTGTCCAAGCGCCCGGAGCAGGTCTCCCTCCACGAGGAGGTCGAGGACCAGCTCCAGCCGCCGCAGCAGCGCACGTCCAGCGACAACGGCAATGGGAACGGGGGCGATGGCAAGCACACCGCCAAGCCCACCACCACCGCGGGTGCGGGTGGCGCGACCAAGCCCGGCACCAACAACACCAAGAAGTAGCCCCACCACGAGCACCTGCTCGCCCCGCTGGCGGAGGGCTCTTCGCGCAGCGCTCGATCACGCAACAGCCCATGACACCGGCCCTGTGGCCTGTCATGGGCTGTTGTTCGTCAACCGCACAGAGTTGCCCACAGGGCCGTCATCCAGCGGTCTTCACCGCTTCAACCGCCTTCTCAACGGCCCGCTTGGGCGCGATCGTCCGCTTCTGGTTGGACACCGCCGCAACCGCGACCCCGCCCTTGGCGACAGCGAACACGGCCCCCTTCTCAGTGGGCTGCGCCCCGCCCTTCCACCCGCCGTCCAACGTGACCGGCGAGGAGGTGGCCACCGGCGCCACCGAGTCCACCAAGGCCTTCGCCTCAGCCTCGGTCCCCGTGAAGATCCGCACCCTCAACTGCTCTTCCCCGTTGGGCCGGAAGAAGAAGCACACCGGATGCTCCCCCGCGGCCCCGTCCCCCAACTTCACCTTCCCCACCTGCTGCCCGTTGAACTGAGCCACATCCGCACTCCCCAGGTACGGACACTTCCCTTCGCCCCCCACCCCCGGCCACCGAGGCGCCTCCACCGTCCCCCCACCAGAAGCCGAAGATGCCGCAGCCGACGATGTCGTTGTACTGCCAGCAGAAGGTGTCCCCCCACCACACCCAGCAACACAAGTCAGCAGGACGGCCACACCAACGATCCGCTTCATGCCAGGCAGTCAACCAGAACCCAAACCCGCGACGGCACAGCCGAATCATGCGAGCGAAGCGAAGCAGCCGAACGCTGGTCAACACCCAACGAGGCAACGGCGAAGCCGAGCAAACCACGCTGGTTCAGCAGGAGCCCGCACCGTGGGGGGCGTGGGGGGCTCGGCCCCCCAACATAGGACGGACGACCCGGCGAAGGTGCGCCAGCACCTGAGCAGGGTCGTCCAAAGTACGTGGAGACAAGGGGAATCGAACCCCTAACCCCCGCCTTGCAAAGGCGGTGCTCTGCCAATTGAGCTATGTCCCCGAGCGGACATGTGCCCCGGCGGCCAGAAGGCCACCGGGGCTACAGGTCCTCAACGAGCGGCTGGCGCTCGTCGCGAGATCAGTTCTCGGTCGGCGCGGTGGCCTCGCGCCACAGGTCCGCCTCGGCCTTCGCCGAGCGGTTGCGCTTCACGAAGAACAGCACGGCGCCTGCAACAGCAGCAAGAGCGAGCAACTTCTTCACGTCCGGTCGCCTCCTTAGCGGCGCAATGATCCCGGGTGCCCCCAAGACAGGAACTTGCAGTGGGCCTAGGAGGACTTGAACCTCCGACCTCTTCATTATCAGTGAAGCGCTCTAACCGAGCTGAGCTATAGGCCCTTGCGGTGAAACAGACACTACCCGATGCGCTGGCCCCGGCCCAAACCGGGGCCAGCTTCACGGCAAAGTCCCTAGTCACGCTCGGAGAGCGTGACCTCGACGCCGCCCGCGAGCTCGGCGGAGACGTTGTAGACGAACGCGCTGACCGTGGCCATCGCGGTGAACAGGATGATGTTGATGGCGCCCACGATCGCCGAGACGCCGAACACGCGGCCGACGCTGATCAGAGGCTCCGCGTTGGCCCCGTCGGCGGTCTGCACCAGGTCCTTGTAGGTGCCGTTGAGCTTGTCCCACACGCTCATCCCGTGCAGCACGCCGTAGAGCACGCCGACGGCGACCATCCACACGAAGAACAGCGCCACCGACAGCACCAGTGCCAGCTTCAGCACCGACCAGGGGTCGATCCGCTTGACCTGGAGGCTGGCCCTGCGCGGGCCCCGTCCGGTGCGACGGGCGCTCGGTGCCGCCGCCGTCGCGGCCGAGGCGGCGGCGGACGCGGCCGGGCGACCACCCGCTGTGGGGAAGGTCACGGTGGTGCGCCCGCCGATCGACTCGTCGCTCAACCCGGCGAACATCGGCTGCTCGGTGTGCTGCGTGGGCTCGTCCTGGAACTCCTCGGCGAAGTCCCTCGGCTGCTCCGGCGGGCGTCCGAGCCCGCCGGGCGGCTGCTGAGCCGTCGGTGGCGGCGGGGCCGTGCCCTGTCCGGACACGGTGACCCGCTGCCACGGCGGCGGAGCCGAACCGAGCGCGATGTGCTCGGTCTTGGCGTCGATCTGGGGACCACCACCCTCGCCCTTGGCGGGCTTGGCCACCTTCTGGGTGGCCTCGGCGGAGCCGTTGCCCTCAGCCCGTGCGGTCTCCTGCGGAGCCTGCGTCGCGCCGTCGCCGGCGTCGGCCTGCTCGACGGGTTCGGCGCCCCCGTCCGCCCCGGGACTGGTGATCAGCGACGTCCGGTCCTCGGACTTCCCTGCCTGGTCTTCGGTTCGGTCGGGGTTCTGGGGTGAAGTCATCACGGTCCTTTGCCGATGGTGCTGTCCATCCAGCTAGACGCGCACGGCCGCCTAGTTGTTGCCTTCCTCGGTCTGATCGCTCACGTCGGTGTCGGCGACGACCTCGTCAACGGACTCGGTCACCTCGTCCACCGCCGCGCCGAGCACGGCTTCGACTCCGGGACCGTCTGCGGCCTCGGTGCCGGGCTCGGGTTCATTGTCGTCAGCATTGCGCGCCACCGCGACCAGAGTGGTCTTCTCGCCCAGGTTCATCAGGCGCACCCCCTTGGTCTGCCTGCCCGCCTTGCGGACCTCGGCCGCGCTCGTGCGGATGACGCCGCCGCTGGAGGTGATCGCGTAGAGCTCGTCGTCGACGTCAACGATCAACGCACCGACCAGCCTGCCACGCCTGCGGTCGTGCTGGATGGTCAGCACGCCCTTGCCGCCGCGTCCCTGGATCGGGTAGTCGCCGAGCGGCGTCCGCTTGGCGTAGCCGCCGTCGGTCGCCACGAGCACGAACTTGTCCTCGGCCACGACGCCCATCGCGAGCAGCTCGTCACCCTCGTTGAAGCGCATGCCGAGCACGCCGGAGGTCGCCCGGCCCATCGGGCGCAGCGCCTCGTCGCTGGCGTGGAAGCGGATGGACTGGCCGTCCGCGGAGACCAGGAGCAGGTCGTCCTCGGAGGAGCACAGCACCGCGCCGACGAGCTCGTCGCCCTCGCGCAGGTTGATGCCGATGAGGCCGCCGCTGCGGTTGGAGTCGAAGTCGGACAGCTTCGACTTCTTGACCAGGCCGCCCTTCGTGGCGAGCACGAGGTAGGGCGCGGCCTGGTAGTCCGCGATGTGGATGACCTGGGCGATGTGCTCGTCCGGCTGGAAGGCCAGCAGGTTCGCCACGTGCTGGCCGCGGGCCGTGCGGTTGGCCTCCGGCAGCTCGTAGGCCTTCGCGCGGTAGACCCGGCCCTGGTTGGTGAAGAACAGGATCCAGTCGTGGGTCGAGCACACGAAGAAGTGCGCCACGATGTCGTCCTGCTTGAGCTGCGCGCCCTGCACGCCCTTGCCGCCGCGCTTCTGCGAGCGGTAGAGGTCGGTCTTGGTGCGCTTGGCGTAGCCGGTCCTGGTGATCGTGGTGACGACGTCCTCGACCGCGATCAGGTCCTCCATCGACATGTCGCCGTCGAAGGGGATGATCTTGGTGCGGCGGTCGTCGCCGTGCTTGTCCACGATGGCCATCAGCTCGTCGCGGACGATCTGCCGCTGCCGCTCGGGCTTGGCGAGGATGTCCTTGAGGTCGGCGATCTCGACCTCGATCTCGGCCAGCTGGTCGACGATCTTCTGCCGCTCCAGTGCGGCGAGGCGGCGCAGCTGCATCTCCAGGATCGCGTTCGCCTGGACCTCGTCGACGCCGAGCAGCTCGATCAGGCCGGAGCGGGCGGTGTCCGGGGTGTCGGAGCGGCGGATCAGCGCGATGACCTCGTCGAGCATGTCCAGCGCCTTGACCAGGCCGCGCCAGATGTGCGCGCGCTCCTCGGCCTTGCGCAGGCGGTACTTGGTCCGCCGGACGATGACCTCGACCTGGTGCTTCACGTAGTGCCGGATCATCTGGTCCAGCCGCAGCGTGCGCGGCACGCCGTCGACCAGGGCCAGCATGTTGACGCCGAAGGAGTACTGCAGCTGGGTGTGCTTGTAGAGGTTGTTCAGCACCACCTTGGCGACGGCGTCGCGCTTGATGGTGATGACGATCCTCATGCCCTTGCGGCTGTTGGACTCGTCGGCGATGTTGGCGATGCCGGTGAGCTTGGCGTCGCGCACCAGGTTGGCGATGTTCTCGACCAGGTTGTCCGGGTTGACCTGGTACGGCAGCTCGGTGACGACCAGGATCGTGCGGCCCTTGGCGTCCTCGTCGATGTCGACGACGGAGCGCATCCGGACCGAACCGCGGCCGGTGCGGTAGGCGTCCTCGATGCCCTGCGTGCCCAGGATCTGCGCGGAGGTCGGGAAGTCCGGCCCCTTGATCCGCGCCATCATCGCCGCGAGCGTCTCGTCCTCGCCGGCGTCCCAGTTCTCCAGCGCCCAGACCACGCCGGAGGCGACCTCGCGCAGGTTGTGCGGCGGGATGTTCGTCGCCATGCCGACCGCGATGCCCGCAGAGCCGTTGATCAGCAGGTTCGGGATGCGGGCGGGCAGGACGTCGGGTTCCTGGGTGCGGCCGTCGTAGTTCGGCCGGAAGTCGACCGTGTCCTCGTCGATGTCGGCCAGCAGGTGCATGGCCAGCGGCGCGAGCCGGGACTCGGTGTAGCGCATCGCGGCGGCGGGGTCGTTGCCCGAGGAGCCGAAGTTGCCCTGGCCGTCGACGAGCGGGTAGCGCAGCGACCACGGCTGGGCCATCCGCACGAGGGTGTCGTAGATCGAGGAGTCACCGTGCGGGTGGTAGTTGCCCATGACGTCGCCGACGACGCGGGAGCACTTGTTGTAGCCGCGGTCCGGGCGGAAGCCGGAGTCGAACATCGAGTAGAGCACGCGGCGGTGCACCGGCTTGAGACCGTCGCGCACGTCCGGCAGGGCTCGACCCACGATGACGCTCATCGCGTAGTCGATGTAGGAGTTCTGCATCTCCTGCTGGATGTCGCGCGGTTCTGTGCGGTCGTGCTGCGGCGGAAGCGTCGTGTCCGTCATTGCAGTCCTTCTCGTGCTTCAGCTGGGCGGGCCGGGAGGGGTGGGAGCGAGCCGGTCAGACGTCGAGGAAGCGGACGCCCTTGGCGTTGCGGGTGATGAAGGACCGCCGCGCCTCGACGTCCTCCCCCATCAGCACGCTGAACAGCTCGTCGGCCGTCGCGGCGTCGTCCATGGTCACCTGGAGCAGAACGCGCTGCGCCGGGTCCATGGTGGTCTCCCACAGCTCGTCGGCGTTCATCTCGCCGAGACCCTTGTAGCGCTGGATGTTGTCGTCCTTGCCGAGCTTCTTGCCCGCGGCGAGGCCCTGTTCGATCAGCCCGTCGCGCTCGCGGTCGGAGTAGGCGAACTCCGGCTCCGCCCGCAGCCACTTGATCTTGTAGAGCGGCGGCTGCGCGAGGTACACGTGGCCGTGCTCGATCAGCGGGCGCATGAAGCGGAACAGCAGCGTCAGCAGGAGCGTGCGGATGTGCTGGCCGTCGACGTCGGCGTCGGCCATCAGCACGATCTTGTGGTACCGCAGCTTCTCGAGGTCGAACTCCTCGTGGATGCCCGTGCCGAGCGCGGTGATCATGCTCTGCACCTCGTTGTTCTTCAGCACGCGGTCGATGCGCGCCTTCTCAACGTTGATGATCTTGCCGCGGATCGGCAGGATCGCCTGGTACATCGAGTCCCGGCCCTCCTTAGCCGAGCCGCCCGCCGAGTCGCCCTCGACGACGTAGATCTCGCACTCCGCCGGGTTGGTGGAACGGCAGTCCTTGAGCTTGCCGGGCAGGCCGCCGATGTCCAGCGCGCCCTTGCGCCGCACCAGTTCGCGGGCCTTGCGCGCGGCCATCCGGGCCTGCGACGAGGAGATCGCCTTGGTGATGATCGTCCGCGCGTCGGCGGGGTTGCGGTCCAGCCAGTCGGCCAAGTGCTCGTTGCACGCCTTCTGCACGAAGGACTTCGCCTCGGTGTTGCCGAGCTTGGTCTTGGTCTGGCCCTCGAACTGGGGCTCCTTGAGCTTCACCGAGATGATCGCGGCGAGGCCCTCGCGCACGTCGTCGCCGGAGAGGTTGGCGTCCTTCTCCTTGAGCAGCTTCTTGTCGCGCGCGTACTCGTTGATGACGCGGGTCAGCGCGGCGCGGAAGCCCTCCTCGTGGGTACCGCCCTCGTGCGTGTTGATCGTGTTCGCGAAGGTGTAGACCGACTCGGAGTAGCCGGTGTTCCACTGCATCGCGATCTCGACCTCGAGGGTGTCGCCCTTGCCCTCGAAGGCGATGACCGTCTTGTGGATCTCGTCGCGGGTGGCGTTGATGTGCCGGACGAAGTCCTCGAGGCCACCCGGGTAGTGGAAGGTGCGCTCGCGGACCTTGCCGATCTCCGCGTCCTCCTCGCCCTCGGCGACCCGCTCGTCGCGCAGCACGATGGTCAGGCCCTTGTTGAGGAAGGCCATCTCCTGCAGCCGGCGGGCGATCGTCTCGATGTTGTAGGCGGTGGTCTCGAAGATCTCACCGTCCGCCCAGTAGGTGATCGAGGTGCCCGTGCGGTCGGTGTCCTCGTCCTTGCGCAGCTCGTGCGCGGGCTTGGACGCCTCGTAGCGCTGGCGGTACACCGAGCCGTTCTGGTGGATCTCCACGTCCACGGCGGTGGACAGCGCGTTCACCACGGAGATGCCGACGCCGTGCAGACCACCCGAGACCGCGTAGCTCTCGCCGTCGAACTTGCCGCCCGCGTGCAGCTTGGTCATCACGACCTCGACGGCGGGCTTGCCCTCGCCCGGCATGATGCCGGTGGGGATGCCGCGGCCGTCGTCGATGACGCGGACGCCGCCGTCGGCGAGCAGGGTGACGTCGACGACGGTCGCGAAGCCCGCCATCGCCTCGTCGACCGCGTTGTCGACGACCTCCCAGATCAGGTGGTGCAGGCCGCGCTCACCCGTCGAACCGATGTACATGCCCGGCCGCTTGCGAACGGCTTCGAGGCCTTCGAGGACGGTGATCGATGACGCGTCGTACTCGTTCTTGTTGTCAGCCACGGGCCTGGTGTCTCCTCGCAGACAAGGTGCACGCGATGGTGAGTCGGAGCTACCTCGCAGGAGAGCTGGCCCCAACCTTCTCAATCCTACCGGTCGGCACCGACAGAACGGGCACTAGGACACCCCTGAGAACGTCACAGGGCGATGTGCGGGAACTTCACCACGTCCAGAGTGCCGCGACGCGGGTTCGACACGCCTGCGGCGCTCTCCTTGGCGGCTGATTTCAACCGTACGTGTCGCGCGGGCCTCGCCCGGGTACATGGCGCGGACCGTGCTTCCAGCTCGGTGCGGCCGGTCCCTGGACCTTCAACCTGCGCACGACGCCTTTTCCGACCCCTGCGGCGATCTTGGTGAGCAGCTGCCGCTGGAGCAACCGCAACTGCGTCGCCCATGCGGTCGAACTGGCCTGGACGGTCAGCTCGCCGTCCTGGAGCGCAACCGGTTTGGCGTGCTCAGCGACCTCGTCGCCGACCAGCGCGGCCCAGCGGCTGAACACGTGCCCCCCGGCGAGCTGGCCCTGCCAGCCCCGGTCGGCCATGATCCGCGCGGCGAGCCTGCCCAGCGGCTGGGGATCGCGGTCGTCCACCCCCGGCCCGGACCAGCGGCGGCGCTTGCGCGACGTGCTCGACCGGCCGATGCTCGCCGCCGAGCCCTTCGCCCTGCCCTTGGGCGCACCCCGGGCCTTCGCTTCCGCCTTCGCGGCGTCGAGGGCGGCCCTGGCGAGGTCGGATCCTCGCAGTGCGTGCTCGGACCCGGCGTTGTCACCACCCGACCGGGTGGAACCTTCCGGGCTCATCCCTGGGTCAGGGGCCGTCCCACCTCGACGCGTGACGGAGTTGTCCACACTGTCCACAGGGTTATCCCCAGATGTGCGACGTTGGTCCCGCTGCTCATCGGACACGGTGGATCTCTCCTTCCCGCACGTCGTAGCGGACCGCGTCGAGCTCCGCAGGCACGTCCTCTGCGACCGCCGCGGTCACCAGGACCTGCTCGGCAGCCGCCGCGACGGCGGCCAGGCGCTGCCGTCGCCGCCGGTCCAGCTCGGCGAACACGTCGTCGAGCACGAGCACCGGCTCGACGCCGTCCCCGCGCAGCACCTCGTAGGCGCCCAGGCGCAGGGCCAGCGCGAACGACCACGACTCGCCGTGACTGGCGTAGCCCTTCGCGGGCGCCTCACCGAGGATCAGCTCGATGTCGTCGCGGTGCGGTCCGACCAGGCAGACCCCTCGGTCCAGCTCCTGCGAGCGCACCTTGGCCATCGACTCCAGCAGCAACGTCTCCAGCTGCTCGGCGTCGGCCCTCGGCCCGCCCGGCACACCGTAGCCCTCGGGCAGGTCCTCGCCCAGGGTGCTGCGGTAGCGGATGTGCGCTGGTCGCGACTCCGGCGCGACTCCGGCGTACGCGGCCTCGACGAGCGGTTCCAGGTCGGCGACCAGGTTCAGCCGGTAGGCGAGCAACTGGGCGCCATGCCGGGCGAGGTGCCCGTCCCAGACCTCCAGCGTGCCGATGTCGCCGCCCCTGCCCGCCCGCCGCGCGGCGCCCGAGGTCTTCAGCAGTGCGCCCCGCTGCTTGAGCACGCGCTCGTAGTCCGAACGCAGCCCGGCCAGTCGCGGTGTGCGCGCCACCAGCAGGTCGTCGGCGAAGCGCCTGCGCTCACCGGGATCGCCCCGCACGAGCGCCAGGTCCTCCGGCGCGAACAGCACCGTGCGGAGAATGCCCAGCACGTCGCGCGGTTTGCCCGCGGGGGCGCGGTTGATCCGGGCCCGGTTGGCCTTGCCCGGCGTGATTTCCAGCTCGACCAGCAGTTCGCGGCCGCTGTGCACGACGGCCGTGCGGACGACGGCGCGCGGAGCGCCCATCCGGACGAGTGGAGCGTCCGTGGCCACCCGGTGCGAGGACAGGGTGGCCACGTAGCCGATCGCCTCGACCAGGTTGGTCTTGCCCTGGCCGTTCGCCCCGATCAGAACGCTGGGGCCCGGTTCGAGGGGCACGTCGGCGTGCTCCCAGGAGCGGAAGTCGGTGACCTGGAGGTGTCTGACGTACACGCGGGTCGGCTGTCAGCTTCCGGACTTGTGCACGGCGTGACCGCCGAACTGGTTGCGCAGCGCCGCGACGGCACGCATCGCGGGCGAGTCCTCCTGGCGGGAGGCGAACCGCGCGAACAGCGCCGCCGAGATCACCGGGGCGGGCACCGCGAGGTTGATCGCCTCCTCGATGGTCCACCTGCCCTCGCCGGAGTCCTCGACGTAGCCGCGCAGGTCGTCCAGCTCCGGGTCGGAGTCCAGCGCCCGCACCAGCAGGTCGAGCAGCCAGGACCGCACGACCGTCCCGCGCTGCCACGCCTTGATCACCGAGGGCACGTCGGTGACCACCTTCGACGCGTCCAGCAGCTCGAAGCCCTCCGCGTAGGCCTGCATCAGGCCGTACTCGATGCCGTTGTGCACCATCTTCGAGAAGTGGCCGGCACCGACCGCGCCCGCGTGCGCGAAGCCCTCCTCGCGCGGACCCTCCGGGCGCAGCGAGTCGAAGATCGGCATCGCACGGTCCACAAAGGACTTCTCGCCACCGACCATCAGGCCGTAGCCGTTCTCCAGGCCCCACACGCCGCCGGACACACCGCAGTCGATGTAGCCGATTCCCTTGTCCGCCAAGAACTTCGCGTGCTCCTGGTCATCGGTGAAGCGGGAGTTGCCGCCCTCGATCACCAGGTCGCCCTCGCTGAGCAGCTCGCCGAGCTCCTCCACGGTCTGCCTGGTCGGGCCGCCCGCCGGAACCATGATCCAGACGGTGCGCGGCCCGTCCAGCTTCGACACCAGGTCGGCGAGCGAAGCGGCGTCGCTGACGTCCGGGTTGCGGTCGAAACCGACCACGTCGTGCCCGGCGCGGCGCAGCCGCTCGCGCATGTTGAAGCCCATCTTGCCGAGACCGACGAGTCCGAGCTGCACCGATGCCATCCTTCGTGAACGGGGCTGAAAGCGTTGCGGGATAGGGGTGTTCGTCAGTCCGGCAGCCGAACCGGCATCAGCAGGTACACGTAGCCGGGCAGCACGTCGCCCTCGTCGCCGACCGGCTTGACCAGCGCGGGGCGCTTGGAGCTGGTGAACTCCAGCTGGGCGCGGTCGGTGTGCAGCGCGCCGAGGCCGTCCAGCAGGTAGGCCGGGTTGAACGCGATGGTCAGCGGCTCACCGGTGAACTCGACGGCGAGCTCCTCCTCCGCGCTGCCCTCGTCGTCGCCACCCGCGGTCAGCTTCAGGCCGGCCTCGCTGAACTCCAGCCGCACCTGGGTGCCTCGCTCGGCGACCAGCGAGACGCGCTTGATCGCCTCGACGAGCTTGGAGACCTCGATGACGGCGGCGGCGCTGTGCTCGCTGGGCAGCAGCTGGCGGTACTTCGGGAACTCCGCGTCCAGCAGCCGGGTGGTGGTGCGGCGGCCGGAGCCCGCGAGGCCGAGCAGACCGTCCGTCGAGCCGAGCGACAGCTCGATCTTGCTGCCGGAACCGCCGAGGGTCTTCGCCGCGTCGGCCATGGTGCGCGCGGGAACCAGCACCGCGGTCTCGACCGCACCCGACGGCTCCCACTCGAACTCGCGCATGGCGAGGCGGAAGCGGTCGGTGGCGACGAGGGTGAGCTTGGAGTCGGCGATCTCCAGGCGGACACCGGTCAGCATCGGCAGGGTGTCGTCCTTGCCCGCCGCGACCGCGACCTGGCTGACCGCACCGGCGAAGACCTCGGCCTGGAGCAGTCCGGCCAGCTGCGGCATGGTCGGCAGCGACGGGTAGTCCTCGACCGGCATGGTCGGCAGGCTGAACTTCGAGCTGCCGCAGGTGATGCTCACGCGGCTGCCGTCGACGGAGATCTCGACGGGCTGGTTCGGCAGCGACTTGGTGATGTCGGCCAGCAGGCGCCCGGACACCAGGGTCTTGCCACCGGTCGCGACCATCGCGGGCACGCCGACCTGGGCGGAGACCTCGTAGTCGAAGCCGGAGATGGTCAGGGTCTCACCGGAGTCCTCACCCGAGCCCGCGTCCAGCAGCACACCGCCGAGGACCGGCACCGGCGGCCGCGAGGGCAGGCTGCGAGCGACCCAGGCGACGGCGTCGGCAAGGCCGTCGCGCTCGACGCGGATCTTCATGGGGCTTCCTTTCGGGTTCGGCACGCACCGCCGACGCGGCGACGAGACAACCACGCGATTTTCGCGCACCGGACCGACAAGGACGCTCCACACCGCCAATAAACCCTGAGTGGCGAGCGAGCGGCCGACGCCGGCTGAGGACCGGCGAGTGACCGGCGGCTGGTGTGCGGTGGCACCACGGTAGAGCGTCGACGCCCGGCCCGTCATCTCGGCCTGGAGGTCCCCGAGCCCCTCGGCGGCCGAGCCATCCCCAGATCCCCAGCCCCCTGCTTTTTCTTTGTTCTTCAACTTCAAGGGAAAACCAACAGCAGTAATAGGGGCTGTGGATTGTGTGGACAGACGACGTCCGCGCAGGTCCGGACGGGTTCTCCAGTGTGGATTGTCGGTGGATGCCATCGGTGGATAACTCGGGTCGCATGTGGATGGATCTTCGGTCCACAGCCGCGATCCACATCTGTCCCCAGTTGTCCACAGATCGCTCCCCAGATGTGGGTGGGGTTGCCCCCAGGTTCCCCACAGCCCGCACGTGGTCCGGATCTCCCTGGATGGGGGACAAAATCGGCAACTTTTCTGGGGGCGCGAGCCCGCCGGGCGACCCACAGGGCCAATAAAAAACGCCGTCCCTGACGGTGGGACGGCTGTCGCCGAGGCGCGTCGGCGGGGGTTTCTCCGGGTGTGGGTTACGGGACGAGGGCGCGGGTCGGCCCGGCTTCAACCGCCGAGGGACAGGGGATCACACCCCCGGAGAACGCCGGAAGGCCGGTCTCGACCATGCCCGTCCGCGCGCTCCCCATCCTGAATAAAGAAGGAGTGCCGAGCGCGAGGACGAGCTGGGGCGGCCCCGGCACGCGAGCGCGCGTCAGCGGGCCCGTGCGAGCCGTGCGGGGGTGAGGACGAGCGCCGGGGTCAGCCCTTGGCGCGCATCTTGATGCGGGAGGTCAGCTCCTGCACCTGGTCGTAGGTGCGGCGGCGCTCCGCCATCTCCTTGCGGATCTTCTTGTCCGCGTGCATGACCGTCGTGTGGTCGCGGCCGCCGAAGGTCTGGCCGATCTTGGGCAGCGACAGGTCGGTCAGCTCGCGGCACAGGTACATGGCGATCTGCCGGGCGCCCGCGAGCGCCTTCGTCTTGCCGGGGCCGCAGAGGTCGTCGATGGTCAGCGTGAAGAACTCCGCGGTGACCGCCATGATCGTCGGCGCGGTGATCTCCGGGGCGTGCGAGTCGGGGATCAGGTCGCGCAGCACGATCTCGGCGAGCTGGGTGTCCACCTGCTGCCGGTTGAGCGAGGCGAAGGCCGTCACCCTGATCAGCGCGCCCTCGAGCTCGCGGATGTTGCGCTCGACCCGGGCAGCGATGAACTCCAGCACCTCCGCGGGCACGTTCAGCCGGTCCTGTGCCGCCTTCTTGCGCAGGATCGCGATCCGCGTCTCCAGCTCGGGCGGCTGGACGTCGGTGATCAGGCCCCACTCGAAGCGGGTGCGCAGCCGGTCCTCCAGCGTCTCCAGCCGCTTGGGCGGGCGGTCGGAGGAGACCACGATCTGCTTGTTCGCGTTGTGCAGCGTGTTGAAGGTGTGGAAGAACTCCTCCTGCGTGCCCTCCTTGCCCTCCAGGAACTGGATGTCGTCGACGAGCAGGATGTCGACGTCCCGGTAGCGGCGCTGGAAGGCGACCTTGCGGTCGTCCCGCAGTGAGTTGATGAAGTCGTTGGTGAACTCCTCCGTCGACACGTAGCGCACGCGCATCCCGGGGAACAGCCGCTGCGCGTAGTGCCCGACGGCGTGCAGCAGGTGGGTCTTGCCCAGCCCGGACTCCCCCCAGACGAAGAGGGGGTTGTAGGCGCGCGCCGGTGCCTCGGCCACCGCGACCGCCGCCGCGTGGGCGAAGCGGTTGGAGGCGCCGATGACGAAGGTGTCGAAGGTGTACTTCTCGTTGAGCTTGGTCTGCGAGGTCGGCGGCCCGTGCCGGGGCATGGTGAACGGCTGACCCGCCAGCCCGCCCTCGGGGGCCTGGCCGTTGAAGGTCGGCCAGATCTCGTTGACCGTGGCCAGCGCCTCGCGCTCCTCGTCGACCTCCTCCTCGCCGTCGTCGGTGATGACCGGCAGCGGGCGGGTGATCTCGGAAGCGGTCTCCGGCGGGACGGCGAGCCCCGGGCCCGCGCCGATCCCCGGCGGCGGGCTGGCGACGGCCGCGCTCGGCTGGGCGGTGTCCACCTTCACCGCGAGCGAGACGGTCCCGCCGAGGTGACGGGACAGCGCCGCGGTGATCGGTCCGCGCAGGCTGCGCTCGATGGCGTCCTTGGCGAAGTCGCTCGGGGCGGCGAGCAGGGCGGTGCCGTCGAGCAGGCCGATCGGCCTGGTGATCTGCATCCACGCGCGCTGCTGCCTGGTCAGGGTGCCTGCTGACAGCTCCTGGACGACCCGGTCCCAGATGAGAGCCAGATCGTGGTTGTCGGACACTGCTGCGCTCCCCTCCCCTCCACCTCGCACGCGACCCGTCTGGCCGGCGGGAGACACCCGCCTGCCCGTACCCGAGTCGCGACCGCTGAGTCGGTGAGGATATGGGCGTCCACAGGATTATCCACAACTGTGCATGAAGGTACGGCGGGCTGCCCCGCTGCCTCGAACGACCCCCGCCCGCAGGCGGTGCCGATCGCGTGTGCAGGGTGTCCGGCGAACTCCCAGGAGCTTCCGGTCCCGAGCGCGGACAGGCACGCTAGCAACGGCGACCGCGAGGGACAAGCTGGCGCCCGCGATGGGCGGTGTGGAAGTCAACCGACCGTGTGCAGTCCGTAGCCCGGTGGTGGTCGAAGGCCCCGGATTTGATGTGCGGATGCCCGGTGCGTACCCTCGAACGGTCTCCCGCTCGCAGCGGGAGCGTTGCGCTGCGCCCGTCATGTGGCTCTCCCGAGCCAACGACGTCGTGGGGCAGCACCTTCCTTACCTCGGCGGGCGTGGGACGACCATCGACCTGCCAGTAATGAGCAACCGGGAGATCCGTCCGTGAGCAAGCGCACCTTCCAGCCCAACAACCGTCGTCGCGCCAAGACCCACGGGTTCCGGCTGCGCATGCGCACCCGCGCCGGCCGCGCCATCCTGGCCGCTCGCCGTCGCAAGGGACGCGCTGAGCTGTCGGCCTGACAGCCGTCCACGCCGTGCTCCCCGCGGTCTCCCGGCTCAGGCGTCGCCAGGACTTCGGTCTGGTGATGCGCCGGGGACGGCGCAGTGGACGTTCCCGGCTCGTGGTGCACGCTCTGCTGCCCGAGCGGGAGGAAGGCATGGCCGAAGCGGTTGATGCGACGCTGCCCACTCCAGGCGGGGTTCCCCCGTCGAGAGTGGGCTTTGTCGTGAGCAAGGCAGTCGGCAACTCCGTCGTGCGGCACCGCGTCAGCCGTCGGCTCCGGCACCTGCTGGGGCCCCGGCTGGCCGAGCTGCCCACCGGCTCCCAGCTCGTCGTCCGCGCGCTCGCTCCCGCGGCTGACGCGACGAGCACCGAGCTCGCGGCCGACCTCGACGCCGCGCTGCGCAAGCTCCGGCGTCCCGCGCGCGGACCGTCGTCATGACCGAGCAGCAGCCACCCGAGTCCGAGCCGGGCCGTCCCGGTCTCGCCGGGCGCGTGCTCCTGCTGCCCATCCGCGGCTACCGCAGATGGATCTCCCCCCTGCTCCCCCCGTCCTGTCGCTTCTACCCAAGCTGCAGCACCTACGCCGTCGAGGCGATCACCGTGCACGGCGCGCTCCGCGGCTGCTGGCTCGCCGCGCGCCGACTGCTCCGCTGCGGCCCCTGGCACCCTGGAGGCATGGACCCCGTTCCACCGCGCCGAGGGTCACGTGGCGAGTCCACTGACCAGGAGCGGGTTCACCACATCCCCGCCGAGGAGTAGCTTCGTGCTGGATTTCATCAACTACCCGGTGTCAGGCATCATGTGGGTCTGGCACAAGGTCTTCGGGACGCTGTTCGGAGCCGCCAGCGGCATCTCCTGGGCGCTGTCCATCATGTTCCTGGTCTTCACCCTGCGGGCCATCCTCTTCAAGCCGTTCGTCAAGTACGTGCGCTCCATGAAGCAGATGCAGGAGTTCGCTCCGCAGATGCAGAAGCTGCGGGAGAAGTACGGCAACGACCGGCAGCGCCTGGCCGCGGAGATGCAGAAGCTCCAGTCCGAGCACGGCTTCAACCCGCTCGGCGGCTGCCTGCCGATGCTGGTGCAGATCCCGGTCTTCTTCGGTCTGACCAACGTGCTCCAGGGCTTCAAGGCCGGGGCTGAGCAGAACTTCTTCTTCGGCGCCGAGGACGTGAAGTCCTACCTGGCCGCCAAGCTGCTCGGCGCGAACTTCTCGTCCTCGCTCACCGCGACCGCCGAGACGCTGGCCCACTACGGCACCGACCGCAACGTCCAGATCTTCGTGACGATCCCCATCATGATCGTCGCGAGCGCGCTGACGCACCTCACCTCGCGGCACTCGGTCGCCCGGCAGAACCCCGCCGCGGCCAACCAGCAGACCGCGATCATGAACAAGCTGGCGCTCTACGTCTTCCCGCTGGGCGTGCTCGTCGCAGGCCTCTTCCTCCCCATGGGCATGCTGCTCTACTGGGTCAGCAACAACCTGTGGACGCTGATGCAGCAGTACGTCGTGTACCACCGCATCGACCGCGAGGAAGAGCAGAAGAAGCAGGACGCGATCTCCAAGCGGCAGAACCTCGCGCCGAAGCCGGGCCAGAAGCCCGCCCGCAAGCGCCCCGCCGCGGACACCACCGCGACCTCCTCCGGCGAGGACCCCACCAAGGCCGAGAACGACAAGCCGGCCGACAAGCCCGCCGCGAACGGCTCTGCTCCCAAGGACGACTCCGCCCGCCCCAAGCCGGGCACCGTTCCTGGGATCATCGACGACCGGTCTCGCGGCAAGAAGCAGAATCGCAAGCGCCGCTGAGGCGGCTGCAAGTTGAGAGGAGAAACCGTGTCGGAGACCTTGCAGGCCGCGGATGCGGACGTGCGGACCGACGCCGCCGGTTCAGCCGATGAGGCCGAGGGCGGCGAGTCGCTGCTCGTGCGCGAGGGCGACGTTGCCGGGGACTACCTGGAGCGGTTGCTCGACCTGCTCGACTACGACGGCGACATCGACCTCGACGTCGAGGCCGGGCGCGCGATCGTGAGCATCGACGGCGGTGAGGACCTGGAGAAGCTGGTCGGTCGCCGCGGTGAGGGGCTGGAGTCCCTCCAGGAGCTGACCCGCCTCGCGGTGCAGCAGGCCACCGGTGTCCGCAGCCGCCTGATGCTCGACGTGGCGGGCTGGCGGGCCAAGCGTCGGGAGGAGCTCAGTGAGCTGGGCCGCTCCACGGCGGAGAAGGTCCTCGAGACCGAGAAGTCGATCCGCATGCGCCCGATGACGCCGTTCGAGCGCAAGGTCGTGCACGACGCGGTCGCCACCGTCAGCGGTGTGCACAGCGAGAGCGAGGGCGAGGAGCCCAACCGTCGCGTCGTGGTGTTCCGCACCTCCTGACGCAGCACTCCCCCGAAGGGCCCCGTGGTCACCGACCGCGGGGTCCTTTCGCGTGCCGGGCTGCCCCGGACGAAGGAACTGCCGAACGAATCTCCGCACAAGCGCCCCCTCAGCTTGACCGCCTCACCCGCCGCGGAGGACCCTTGTTTTGGGGGAACCCGCACCGGGCGAAAGCCACCCTCGTCACGCCGCGCGTAACGAGGTTCACCTCGCCCGCCATCCGCTTCCCTTCTCGCTTCGGACCCGTGATGCTTGGCCGGTGGCGCGATCGCCGCGCCCGTTGGCGCGTGAGCGGCGAGCCGGAGTGGGTGGCCCCGGGCGAACCCTCGATACTCGTTTCACGTGAAACACGGCGACGCGGCCGCGGTGCCGAGCGCCCGTGTTTCACGTGAAACGCAACCGCGAGCTGGAGAGAGATGAACGAAACCGAACAGCGTCCGTCCGCGCCGACCCCCGCAGGCCCCCCGCCCGGAGCGGAGCAGGTGTTCGGGTCCCGCTTGGAGCTCGCCGTGCGGTTCCACGACATGCTGGCCCAGCGCGGCGTCGAGCTGGGGCTCATCGGCCCCCGCGAGGTCGACCGGCTGTGGGATCGGCACCTGATGAACTCGGCGGTGATCCGCGACCTCTTCCCCGAAGGTGCCCGCGTGATCGACGTCGGTTCCGGTGCCGGGCTCCCCGGTGTCCCGCTGGCCATCGCCCGCCCCGATCTGCACCTGACGCTGCTGGAGCCGATGGCTCGCCGCGTCGGATGGCTGGAGGACGTGGCGGACGAATTGGGCCTGTCCTCGGTGACGGTCGTCCGCGGTCGCGCCGAGGAGAAGTCGGTGCGGACGCACCACGGCGGGGCCGATGTGGTGACCGCGCGCGCGGTGGCTCCGCTGGCCAAGCTCGCGGCTTGGTGCCTCCCCCTGGCTCGCCCGGGCGGCCAGCTGATCGCGCTCAAGGGGGCCAGTGCGGCGGAGGAGATCGAGCGCGACGCCCGCGAGGTGAAGGCGGCCGGAGGCGGCGTCGCCGAGGTCGTGACCCGGGGTGAAGGCGTCCTGGAGGTGCCGACCACGGTGGTGCTCGTGCCGCGGGTCGAGGTCGACCACGGCCGGGACTCCCGGCGGCGCAGGAGGAAGGATCGGTGAGCGTGAGTCGCAGAACGGAGCGGTGGATGTTCCACGTGAAACAGTGGGTTCGTACGGAGCGCACAGCGCGCCGAATGCCGGAGAGGGGCAACACGCGGTGACGACCTCCGACCAGTTCTCCGGGTGGACCCCGATCGCCGAGGAGGCCGCACGGGCCACCAAGGTGCTCCACCCCGACGCGCACCAACTCCCCCGGCCCGTCCGGCGCCGGATCATGACCGTCGCGAACCAGAAGGGCGGCGTCGGCAAGACCACGAGCACGGTCAACCTGGCGGCGGCCCTGGCCATCCACGGGCTGAAGGTCCTCGTGATCGACCTCGACCCGCAGGGCAACGCCAGCACCGCCCTGGGCGTCGAACACCGCTCCGGTACCCCGTCCATCTACGAGGTGCTGATCGGCGAGATCTCCGTGTCCGACGCGGCGGCGGTCAGCAGCCAGTCCGACAACCTGTACTGCGTCCCGGCCACGATCGACCTGGCCGGCGCGGAGATCGAACTGGTCTCCATGCCCAACCGCGAGGGGCGCCTCAAGGAGGCCCTCTCCCCCGAGGCGCTGGACGAACTCCGCCCGGACTACGTCTTCATCGACTGCCCGCCGTCGCTCGGCCTGCTCACGGTGAACGCGCTCGTGGCGGCCCGTGAGGTGCTCATCCCCATCCAGTGCGAGTACTACGCGCTGGAGGGTCTCGGCCAGCTGCTGCGCAACATCGAGCTGGTCCAGGCGCACCTGAACCCCACGCTGGACGTCTCCACGATCCTGCTCACGATGTACGACGGGCGCACCAAGCTGGCCGACCAGGTCACCACGGAGGTGCGCTCGCACTTCGGCGAGCACGTGCTGAAGACGGTCATCCCCAGAAGTGTGAAGGTCTCGGAGGCGCCGGGCTTCGGACAGACCGTGCTCGCTTACGATCCGGGTTCCCGTGGAGCGATGAGCTACCTCGACGCCGGGCGCGAGCTGGCCATCCGGGGCACGCAGATGGAGCGGACATGAGCGAACGGAAAGGCGGCCTCGGACGGGGGCTCGCCGCCCTGATCCCCCAGGGCCCGCCGGGCGGTGCCCCTGCGGCAGGAGCCTCGGGCGGCGCTCTCGCCGTTGCCAACCGAGAGGGCGGCAAGCCCGAGGAGTTCAGCGGGAAGGTCGCGGGCGCGGTCTACCGCGAGGTCCCGATCTCGGAGATCAAGACCAACGCGAAGCAGCCGAGGCAGGTCTTCGACGACGAGGCGCTCGCCGAGCTGGAGCACTCGATCCGCGAGTTCGGCCTCATGCAGCCGATCGTCGTGCGCGAGCTGTCCCGCAACTCCTACGAGCTCGTCATGGGTGAGCGGCGGCTGCGGGCGTCCAAGCTGGCCGGGCTGACCAAGATCCCGGCCATCGTCCGGCAGACCGCCGACGACGCGATGCTCCGGGACGCGCTGCTGGAGAACATCCACCGCGTCCAGCTGAACCCCCTCGAAGAGGCGGCGGCCTACCAGCAGCTGCTGGAGGAGTTCGAGGTCACCCACGAGGAGCTGGCCTCGCGGATCGGGCGCAGTCGCCCGGTCATCACCAACATGATCCGCCTGCTGAAGCTCCCCCTCCCCGTGCAGCGCCGGGTCGCCGTCGGGGTGCTCTCCGCCGGTCACGCCCGCGCCCTGCTCGGGCTGGAGGACTCCGGCGGCCAGGAGGAGTTGGCGGCGCGCATCGTCGCCGAGGGCATGTCGGTGCGGGCCACCGAGGAGGCGGTCACCCTCGCGAAGAGCGAGCTGCCCGCCAAGCCGAAGCCCGCTCCCCGCAAGCCGATGCACGCGCCCGGTCTCCAGGATCTGGCGGAGCGGCTCTCCGACAGCTTCGAGACGCGGGTGAAGGTCGAACTCGGCAAGCGGAAGGGCCGGATCGTCGTCGAGTTCGGCTCGGTCGACGACCTGGAGCGCATCGTCGCGATGATGCAGCCGAACGGGACAAATCGGGCACAAAACGGAGCCTAGTCGTCACACCGGGTCGTTTTGTCACGGTGACGAAACCGAAAAAGGGGCCTCCGGACGCGCTGAGCGTCCAGGGGCCCCTTCGGCGTTCGTCAGCCGCGAGTGACGGCCTTCTCGACGAGTCCGGCGAAGACCGCACCGAGCGAGAGCCCGGCCGCCTCGACCGCCATCGGCAGCAGCGAGGTCTCGGTCAGTCCGGGCGAGACGTTCACTTCGAGGAAGTGCACCGTGCCGTCCGGCGCCACGATCGCGTCCGTCCGCGACACGTCGCGCAGACCGAGCAGCCGGTGCGCGGCGACCGCCAGCTCCCCCACCGCCTTCGCCTCGGCCTCGGAGAGCCGCGCCGGCGCGTGGTAGTGGGTGAGCCCGGCGGTGTAGCGCGCGGAGTAGTCGTAGAGGCCGCTCTCCGGAACGATCTCCACGGCGGGCAGGGCCACCGGTCCCTCGGGGCCGTCCACGACCGTCACGGCGACCTCGACGCCCTCGATGTAGCGCTCGGCCATCACGGTGTCGCCGTAGGCCAGGCAGCCGACCATCGCGGCGGGCAGCTCGGCCGCGTCGCGGACCACGCGTGCGCCGAGCGCCGAGCCACCCTGGTCCGGCTTGAGGATCAGCGGCAGCCCGAGCCGGTCGACCAGCGAGTCGAGCACGGCCTGGGCGCCGAGCACGCGGAAGGTGCTGTGCGGGAGCACCACCCACTCCGGCGTCGCCAGCCCGGAGCGCGCGAGCTCGGCCTTGGCGGTCGGCTTGTCCCATGCCCTGCGGCACGCCTTCGAGTCGGTCCCGACGAACGGGACGCCCGCCAGCTCCAGCACGGACTGCACCGCGCCGTTCTCGCCCTCCCCGCCGTGCAGCGCGACCACCACCGCATCGGGCCGAGAGCCCCGCAGACGGCTCAGCAGCGTTCCGTCGGCGTCCCACTCCTCAACGACGAGGCCGGTGCCGCGCAGGGCCGCTGAGAGCCTCCGTCCCGACCGCAGCGAGACCTCGCGCTCGTGCGAGAGCCCGCCGGACAACACGGCGATCCAGCGATCCGACACCCGTACTCCTCGATCCGACATACCAGTGGACAACCCTGTGGACAACTCGGCCCCAAGCTGGGGACAACTGCCCACAGGCAATGGACAGCTGTGGACAACTCCGGGTCAGGCGGTGTCCGGTGACGGCGAGTGCGGGCCGCTGACCTGGCGCGTTGTCCCGCCCTTCACCAACGCCGTTCCGAAGGTGCGGAGCAGTTCCAGTTCGCCTTCCAGCACCGTCGCCAGCCGCCGCACGCCCTCCCGGATGCGCTCCGGGGTCGGGTAGCAGAAGGACAACCGCATCTGCCTGGTGCCGAAGCCGTCGCCGTAGAACGCCGTGCCCGGCACGTAGGCCACGCGGTGGGTGACCGCCCTCGGCAGCATGGCCTTGGTGTCGATCCCCTCCGGCACGGTCAGCCACACGTAGAAGCCGCCGTCCGGCTTCGTCCACGTGCACCCCGCGGGCAGGTGCTGTTCGAGCGCGGAGAGCATCGCGTCGCGCCGCTCGCGGTAGGCCTGCTGGTAGACCTTGATCTGGCCCTTCCAGTCGTGCTTGGTCAGGTACGCCGAGACCACGGCCTGGGTGATCGTCGGCGGGCACAGCGTCGCGGACTCGGCGGCCAGCACCAGCTTCTCCCGCACCGCGTGCGGGGCCAGCGCCCAGCCGACCCGCAGGCCCGGGGCGAAGGTCTTGGAGAACGAGCCGAGGTACACCACGTTGTCCGGCTCGCTGGCGCGCAGCGCGGGATAGGTCTGCCCGTCGAAGCCGAGCAACCCGTACGGGTTGTCCTCGATGACCAGCACGCCGTGCTCGGCGCAGATCCGCAGCACCTCAGGGCGGCGCTCGACGGAGAGCGTCACGCCCCCCGGGTTGTGGAAGTTCGGGATCGTGTAGAGGAACTTCACCCGCCTGCCGCTCGCCCGCACGGCGTCGAGCGCGGCGCTGAGCGCGGACGGGATCAGGCCGTCGTCGTCGACCTCGACGTGCACGACCTCGGCCTGGTAGGCGGTGAAGGTGCCCAGCGCGCCGACGTACGACGGGGCCTCGGCGAGCACCACGTCGCCCGGGTCGCAGAAGATCCTGGTGACCATGTCCAGCGCGCTCTGCGAGCCGACGGTCACCACCACATCGTCCGGGTGCGCCGAGATGCCCTCCAGCGCCATGACCTCGCAGATCTGCTCGCGCAGCCTCGGGATGCCCTGGGCGGAGCCGTACTGCAGCGCCTGCTGCCCCTCGGTGGCGATCAGCTCGGCCACGTCGGTGGCCAGCGCGTCCATCGGCAGCGCGGCCAGGTACGGCATGCCACCGGCCAGCGAGACGACCTCCGGACGGCTGGCGACGGCGAACAGCGCGCGGATCTCCGAGGCCGTCATGCCCGCGGTCCTGGCCGCGTAGCGCTGAACGTGCGGGTCGAGGCTGCGACCCGCAGCTGCCGCAACCGAGGGGTTGCTTTGCTGATCAGGTCCCTGTCCCGGTAGGTTCATGCGGCGCTCCCTGGGGCCGTGCACACCGACAACGTCGGCCTAGTCTAGAAAGACGCCGGTCGGGGCGGCCCCACCGTGCTGGTTATGTCACTTTCGGCCGTGGGCTCGGCGCGCTTATGCTGGTAAGCGTTCTCGTCGGAGAAGGCGAGTGACGTCCTTCTGCGGGGAGGTCAGGTGTCGCGACGCGTCGACAGCGTCACGCTGGACAACCTGGACCACCTGCCTCGGCACTGCCGGGGCTGTGTGTTCTGGGAGCTGGCCCCGCACATCAAGGAGCAGGCCGAGGAGTTCGGCCAGACCGAGCTCGAGAAGGAAGCCTGGGTCTCCAGCGTCCTGCTGGAGTGGGGTTCCTGCGGCCGGATCGCCTACAGCGACAACGTGCCCGCCGGGTTCGTCCTCTACGCGCCGCCCAACGCGGTGCCGCGCGCTGCCGCCTTCCCCACCGCGCCGGTCAGCCCGGACGCGGTCATGCTCACCTCGCTGAAGGTGCTGCCGGAGTTCGAGGGCACCGGGCTCGGGCGGATGCTCGTCCAGGCCGTCGCCAAGGACCTCACCCGCCGCGGTGTCAAGGCGATCGAGGCGTTCGGCCACGCCCAGGAGAAAGACGCCGACAGCTGCGTCATCCCGGCGGCGTTCCTGGTCAGCGTCGGGTTCAAGACCGTGCGCGAGCACCCGCGCTGGCCGAGGCTGCGCCTGGAGCTGCGCACCGGCCTGACCTGGAAGGAAGACGTCGAGGCCGCGCTGGAGCGGCTGCTCGGCGAGGTCAGCATCACCAGCACCGCCACGATCTCCGAGTCCAGCCTGCGCTGAGGCCCCGTTCACCGAAGAAGCCCCCGAGCCGAGCGGCCGGGGGGCTTCTTCGTGCTGTCGGGGACTCAGTCGGCCTTGGCCAGCTCGTACTGGAGCAGGTCCTTGAAGGTGAACGTGCCGGTCGGCTGGTCGTTCTCACCGAGCAGGTAGAGCCGCTTCACGGCAACGAGGATGCCCTCGGCCACGATGTCGCGGAACGCCGGGTCGAGCAGCCTGCGGCGGTCGTTCTCGCTGGTCAGGTAGCCGACCTCGACGCGGACAGCCGGGCACCGGGTCAGCCGCAGCGTCTCCCAGGTCTTGGGGTGGGAGCCGCAGTCGAGCATCCCGGTGCGCGCGGTGATCTCGCGCTGGATGAAACCGGCCAGCGCCTCCCCCACCGTGGACGACGTGGTGCCCTGACCGCTGCCGAAGTGGTAGGTGGAGACGCCCTCGGCCAGCGGCGAGCGGTTGGCGTCGGTGTGCAGCGACAGGAACAGGTCAGCGCCCGCCTTGTTGGCGAACTGCGCGCGGTCGGCCTCGGCCGGGCAGACCTGCTCACCGCGGGAGAGCAGCGCCTCCATACCGGTGGCGACCATGCGGCCCTCGAGCCTGCGGGCGAGGTCCCAGACCAGGTCGGCCTCGGCGACACCGGCGACGAACACGCCGCGGTCCTGGCCGCCGTGACCCGGGTCGATGACGATGCGCTTGCCGCTCAGCCTGGGGCCCGAGTTGCGGAGGTTCTCCTGCTCGCGCAGGAACACCTGGCGGCCACCGCGGGCGCGCGGGGACAGCTGGCGCAGGGCGCGCAACGTGCCCGGCCCGCACATGCCGTCGACGACCAGGCCGTAGTCGCGCTGGAAGTTGCGCAGCGCGTGCTCGGTCTGGCTGCCGAAGACGCCGTCGGCGCGGCCCGCGTTGTAGCCGAGCTCCAGCATCCGCTCCTGCAGCGCGCTGACGTCGTCGCCGCACATCGGGTTGGACACCAGGTAGGCGAGGTTGCGGTCGCCGAGGCGCCAGCGCGCGTCGCAGAGGCTGCGGTAGGTGGCGGGGCCGACGATGCCGTCGGTGATCAGCCCGCGCTGCTGCTGGAAGGTGCGCACCGCGTGCTCGACGGCGCCGTCGAAGGCGTCCGACGGGCCGGAACCGTTCGCGGGGGGCAGCAGCTTCAGCGTGACGAGGGTGGCTCGGATCTCGGCAACGGCAGGACCGTCGTCACCGCGGCGGAGCAGCTGCATGCACCCCTCGCTCGTGTATTCAGGCGCCGAAAGACGCGGCGCGGATCGTGAAAGCCATATTGTGCCCTGCTACTCGACGCGCCCTTCTTCGGGCTACGGGGAGTGGCCGGACGCCCACGCACAGCGCGAACCCCGGCCCACCCCTCTAAGACGGATCTGGGTGGACCGGGGTTGCACGGCGTCGATCAGCTCACGACCTCAGATGTGGTCGGCGATCTCCTTGAGCAGCGCGGCCTTCGGCTTGGCGCCGACGATCGTCTGCACCGGCTCGCCGTCCTTGAACAGGATCAGCGTCGGCACGGACATGATCTGGTAGTCCCGCGCGATGCCCGCGTTGGCGTCGATGTCCAGCTTGGCGATGGTCAGCTGGTCGGCCTTCTCGGAGGCGATCTCCTCCAGCACGGGGGCGACCATCTTGCACGGACCGCACCAGGTCGCCCAGAAGTCCACCAGCACCGGCTTGCTGCTCTTGAGGACCTCGTCGGCGAAGGTCGCTTCGGTGACGGTCACGGTGTTGGCCATGGTGTTCTCTCCTGTGTTGTCGCTGGTGGGTCAGTTGGCTGCCGCGGAGACGGCTTCCTGGGCGGGAGCGTGCTCGGCGAGCCAGCGCTCGGCGTCGATCGCGGCGGAGCAGCCGGAGCCCGCCGCCGTGATCGCCTGGCGGTAGGTGTGGTCGACGAGATCGCCGCAGGCGAAGACGCCGTCGATCCTGGTGGCGGTGCTCGGGTGCCGCACGCCGACGTAGCCGTCGGAGTCGGTGTCCACCTGGTCGCGGACCAGTTCGCTGCGCGGGTCGTGCCCGATCGCCACGAACAGGCCGGTCACCGGCAGCAGGGACTCCTCGCCGGTCACCGTGTCGGTGACGCGGACTCCGGTGACGCTGCTCTCGCCGAGCACCTCGGTCACGGCGGCGTTGGTCAGCCACTTGATCTTCTCGTTGGCCCGTGCGCGCTCCAGCATGATCCGCGAGGACCGGAACTCGTCGCGGCGGTGGATGATCGTCACGGACCTGGCGAAGCGGGTGAGGAAGGTGGCCTCCTCCATCGCGGAGTCGCCACCGCCGACGACCGCGATGTCCTGGTCCCTGAAGAAGAACCCGTCGCAGGTCGCGCACGCCGACACACCGTGGCCGAGCAGGGCCTGCTCCCCGGGAACGTGCAGGTAGCGGGCTGCCGCGCCCATCGCGAGGACGACCGCGCGAGCCTGGTAGCGCACGCCGTTGGCCAGGACCGACTTGAGCTCGCCGGTCAGGTCCATCTCCTCGACGTCCTCCGCGCGCAGCTCGGCGCCGAAGCGCTCGGCCTGGGCGCGCATCTGCTCCATCAGGTCCGGGCCCATGATGCCGTCGCGGAAGCCGGGGTAGTTCTCCACCTCGGTGGTGGTCATCAGCGCGCCGCCGAACTGGCTGCCCTCGAACACCAGCGGGTCCAGCTGGGCGCGCGCCGCGTACACCGCCGCGGTGTACCCGGCCGGGCCGGAACCCACGATGATCAGGTTTCGGACGTCTGCACTCACCTAGGGCCTCCGCGTCTTGCTCATCTCCCGGTACTCGGGCTCAACGCGATCCTAGGTGGGGCTGTTCCCGTCGCCGTTCACGTCACAGTGAACGGCGACGGGACTACCTGCCGACGGTCTTCTCGGCGATCTTGTCCGGCGTGCTCGTGGAGCAGTTCGGGCCGACGACGAGCAGCCGCTGCCTGCCGACCGTGACCGGGTCGCCGAGGATCAGCAGCACGCCCTGCTTGCCGTCCAGCGTCACCTGACGGGCACCCAGCAGTGCCGTGGTGGCCGGGTAGCCGTTGGCCTGCAGGCAGGCCGTGAGCCTGGCCCTGTCGCTGAGCGGGCCGAGGTCGTTGTTGCCGACGACTCCCGGCGGGACCGAGCTGAGGTCGGAGTCCTTGAGCGTCATGGACCCGTCCCCTGGCCCAGGTGCGGAAGAACTCGAACCGACGCCCGGCTGTGCCTGCGGTGTGCCGACCGTGGTGCCACCGGGGATCGTCATCATCGCGATCCCGAAGACGGCCGCGGCCGCGGCGAGCACGCCGCCGCCCCAGCCCAGCTGTTTCCTGCGCCTGCGCCGCGCGAGGTCGATCGGGACCACGTTGTCCTGTGGCGCTTGTTCTACCGCCTCCGATGCGGCGGGAACCTGGAGGCCGACGTTCGCCATGGCGGCGCGGACCTCGTTCTGGATCGCCGCCTCGATGCGGGAGGAGACCTCCGGCGGCATGGTCAGCGGGGGCAGCGCCGCGAGGTCCGCGGTCGTCGCGTCCAGCGCGGCGAGCACCGCGCGGGCCTCCGGGTCCTGTGCCACCCTGTGCCGCAGATCGGCCGCGACGTCACCGTCGAGCACTCCCGCGTGCAGGTCAGCGAGGAGGTCAACGGACCACGGCGGTCCGTCGGGCGTCCGTGAACGCCCCTCGTTGCCGGTCATCTTCCCTCCCCTTGGCGCCGTGCCTGCCTGGCTCGACCATCAAGTGGGACGCCGTCACCCGCGTCGGGGTTCCGCAGATGCCCCAGCACTTTGGCGAGCTTGCCCCGGCCCCTCGCGCAGCGGCTCTTCACCGTGCCCTCGGCGATGCCCAGGATCTTCGCCGTCTCGGCGACGGAGTAGCCCTCGACGTCCACGAGCACGATGGCCGACCGCTGTTCGGCAGGCAGCTCCGCGAGCGCGGACTGCACGGCGAGCGAGGTCTCCCGGTCGGCCATGGCGTCCCTGCTGACCGCGGGTTCCCCCGGGCCTGCTTCTGGCAACGGCACGGTCGGTCTCGCCTGGCGGCGGCGGATGCGGTCGAGGCAGGCGTTCACGACGATCCGGTGGAGCCAGGTCGTCACCTGGGACTCGGCGCGGAAGGAGCCGGCGGCGCGGAAGGCGGAGATGAACGCCTCCTGGAGCGCGTCGGCCGCCTCTTCCGGATCGCGGAGGGTGCGCAGGGCAACCGCCCACAACCGGTCCCGGTGCCTGCGCACCAACTCGGTGAAGGCGTGTGGATCACCCGCGGCGTGCGCCGCGATGAGAGCACCGTCCGTACTGGCAGCGGCTGTCACGTCGCGAGAATAACGTTCCACGTGAAACGACCTTCACCCTCCCGGGTGTTACTCCGCTCGGAGGAACGTCAGCTCCGAGAGTTCGGAGACGTTGCGCCCCTCGCTGCCCGCAAGCCCGGTGATCCAGAGCAGCACGTACTTGGTGCTGCCCTCGGGGTTCAGCTGGATCTCGGTGTCGCCGGAGGCGAGCGTTCCCGAGCCGATCACCTTGGTGTCCTCGAGGCTGGCGTCGTCGGAGGTCGCGCTGCGCACCTCGACGGTGGTGCCGTCGCTCGGCGAGTCCACCACGACCTTGGCCAGCTTCACGGCCTCGTCGAAGGTGACCATCACGCCAACGCCGGGCTTGGGCGCGGGGAACGGCTGCCGGTAGGTCAGCGTCTTCCAGCTGGAGCGCGGATCGCCGTCGATCACGCGCTTGATCCGGTTCACGTTGTCGGGCTCGCCGGAGACGTTGTAGACGCTCACCGAGGCGACTGCGGCGGGACCACCGGCCTTGGGCGGGTTGACCGGGGGCTGGGCGTTGCCGCCCCCGCCCGGCTGCGGGTTCGCGCCCGGCGACTGGCTGAACGCCACGGTGGGGCCGGAGTGGCTCGGCTGCTGCTGGAACATCCCGACCACCTGGAACGCCAGCCACGCGAAGACACCGACCGTCGCGGCGGCCAGCGCGGTGAAGCTCAGCGCGAGCTTGCGCTTGCGGCCGCGCTTGGTCTTGGCGATCTCGTCCGCGGACTCCGCCTGCTCGGCGGCGAGCCGCTCGTCCTCCGCCTTGATGGCGGCGGCCTCGGCCTCGTCGGCGGCCGTCTGCTCCAGCACGCGCAGGATCGCGGCACCCGTGCGCAGTCCGCCGATGCTGGTCTCCACCAGGCTCCGCACGGCGACCGTGGAGATCTCGTGCGGCAGCGTGGGGCGCAGCGTCCTCGGAGAGACCACGGTGCCGTCAGGGCCCGTGGGGGCCGTGGGCAGTCCGTTGGTGCCCTCGGGCAGCGCCCAGCGGCCGGTCAGCAGCAGGTAGAGCGCGGCGCCGAGCCCTCGGACGTCCTGGCGGGCGTCGGCCTCCGGGAACGGGCCGGGGAAGGCGAGCCGGAGCTTGCCGTCGGCCGTCACGCGCAGGCGCATCGGGTGGTCGGTGCCGAGCACGAGACCGTTGTGGTGCGCGGCTTCCACGGCTCCGGCGAGCGGTTCGAGCAGCTTCGACGCCGTGCCAGCAGGCAGCGGCCCCTCCGCGACGAGGTCGATCAGGTCGGTGCCCTGGGTCCACTCCGCGACGACGATGCCGTAGAGCCCCTCGGCCGGGTCGAGGCCGTTGCCCTGCCACAGCACGTCGATGAGGCGGGCGACGCCGGGGTGCGAGAAACCGGCCTGGCGCATGGAGCGTTCGAGGGTGCGCCGCGCGCGGGCCGCGCTGTTCGGGTCGCGGGGGTCGCCGACGAGCAGCGTGAGCGCGACGTCCCGCCCGAGCGAGTTGTCCTTGCCGCGCCAGAACTGCGCGGGCACCCGGTCGTCGGAGCCGATGCGCGTGAGCAACCGGTAACGGCCACCCGCGATCGCGGCACCGGGCAGCAGGGCACCTGCCGCCTCCCGACGCGGTGCCTTGTGCTCGGACGGCGTGCCAGTCACCCCGCACTCTCCCTCTTGCCGCGCGCCGTCGAGGACGGCCGTCGCCCCTGCGTGCGCGGTCAGCTCAGTCGTCACTCAGGGTACGTGAAAAGCGGAGTTCACTTGCGGCGAACGAGGCGACCGATCTTGGCGAGCGCCGGGCGGAGCTCCTCGATGTCCAGTGCCGCAAGGACAGCGAAGGTCGCGATGAGACCGAGCGGTCCCGCTGTGATGAGCGACACCACGGAGTACCAGTAGTTCGACGAGCCGACCGGAACGATCCAGTCGACCAGGACCGAGGCGCTGAACATGATCGCGCCGCCGATCACCGTGGCGAACACCGCGAGCGCGACGCTGCGCAGCGTCTTGGCCGTCCCCAGCTTGCCCAGCCGGACGCGCAGCCAGATGTCGCCGATCACCCAGCCCAGCAGGAAGGTCGCCGAGTTGACGACGGCGAGGCCGAGCACGACGTCGTCCGGGTCGAGCAGCTTGGGGCAGAGCAGGATCGCGGGGATCTTGAACGCCATCATCATCAGCATGATCAGCGCGGGCGTGCGCGCGTCCTTCATGGACTGGAACACGCGCATCTGCAACAGGTTCACCGCGTAGGGCAGCAGACCGAACGCGGACACGGCGAGCGTCGAGCCGAGGCTGTACGCCTGCTCGTAGCTGGTCTTGCCGAGGTTGAAGATCGAGACGCCGATGTCGCCGCCGATGACGGTCAGCGCACCGCTCACCGGAACCAGCATCAGCGCCATCAACCGGGTGCCGAGCCCGAGGTCGCCGACGACCGCCTTCATGTTGCCGTCGGCGGCGTTGCGGCTCATCCGGGGCATGATCGCGGTCAGCAGTGAGACGCCGAGGATGCCGTACGGCAGCTGGAAGAGCTGCCACGCCAGGCTGTACTGGGTCAGCGCGCCGTTGTCGGCGGCCGTGGCGACGCGGGTGTTCACGACGATGCCGATGATGCCGAAGACCGCGTAGAGCGAGGTCCAGCCCGCCAGCCCGGCGAACTCGGTCAGCCGCTTGTCCCAGCCCCAGCGCCAGCGGAACCGCACGCCGGCCCTGCGCATCGCCGGGAGCATCACGAACGCCTGCACGGCGATGCCGAGCGTGGTGCCGACGCCGAGCACGAGCAGGTGCGCGTCGGTCATCCGCACCGGGTCGAGGGTCAGCTCGCCGGGCAGCAGCGCGTAGACACCGAGCGTGATCACGACGACCACGTTGTTCATCACCGGCGCCCACGCGGTGGGGCCGAAGACCCCGCGCGCGTTGAGCACGGCCATGAACAGCGCGCCGATCGCGAAGAACACGATCTCCGGCAGCAGCAGGTAGGCGAACGCCGTCGCCAGGTCCGGGTTGGCGCGATTGGTCGAGCCGTCGACGTAGATCCTGGTCAGCAGCGGCGCGCAGGCGACGGCCACGATCGCCGCGCCCGTCGCCAGGATCGGCCCCATCGTCAGCAGTCGCTGCGTGTAGGCGAGCCCGCCGTCCGCGTCGTCCTTCTGCGCCCGCACCAGCAGCGGGACCAGGATGCTGGTGAGCACCCCGCCCAGCAGCAGCTCGTAGATCTGCAGCGGCACGGTCAGCGCCGCGTTGTAGGAGTCGGTGATGACGCCGGAGCCGATGATCCACAGCAGCATGGCCCGCGAGCCGAACCCGGTGATCCGGCTGACCAGGGTGGCGATCGCCATCGAACCGCTGGTCTTCGCCAGCGACGGTTCTGGCTTCGCAGGCAGGGGAGCCGGACCGTTCGCGCCGGTCGTGCTGGCGGTCATCACGTGCCTTCCGATTGCGGGAGTCGCTCGTTCATGTCCTCGACGGGCTTCTTCATCGTCGGGCCGTAGCGCAGCCGCTTGTACACGCGCCTGCCCATCATCCCGACCATCAGCAGCCCCGCCGTCAGGGTGATGCCGAGGGTGACGCTGCCATAGGCCGCGGAGCGGATGGTCAGGCGCTTCGGGTTGCCGAGCACCATGCCCTTCTTGGGCGTGGTCAGCCAGGCGTCCACGGTGAACTGGCCGGAGCGGTTCACCTCGGCGGTGACCTTGACCTGGCGGCCGCCGCCGGGAGCGAGCTTCTCCTCCAGCGGTTCCGTGCGCAGTCCCGGGGTGTCGGAGAAGTTCAGCTGGACCTTCATCACCACGGGCAGGTCGTTGAGCAGCGTCAACGGCAGCGGGCTCGACGAGGAGGCCAGCGCGTAGGAGGTCGGCGGCTCGACAACGTCTACCTTGCTGGTCAGCGCCGCGACCTGGTCGAGGACCTCGGCGTTGGCCCCGGCACCACCGGCGGGATCGGTGCGCCACGCCGAGGACATCGCGCGCAGCAGGCCGAGCTGGAGCGGATCGGTGAGCGCGCTCGGCCGGACCTTCCGCGCCGGGTCCTCCTCCATGTAGTTGACCATGTCGCGGATCGTGTTGCGGGCGTCGAGCACCTTGTTGGTCAGCTCTGGGGAGATCTCCCGCGCACCACCCGCAGGCGGGTAGTTCAACGGCACCGTGCGGCCCGGGTTGTACACCGCGGCCAGGTCGGTCAGCCGCTTCGCCTTGGCCAGGCGGTCGCCCTCGACCAGCTGCCCGGTCGCGCGCAGCAGCGCCGTCAGCTCCTCCGCGGACTCCGTCCACCGCCTCGGCGGTGTCACAAGCACGCTGCCGCCGGTCTTGCCGACCACGCCCGCCCGGTAGGCGATCGCGGCGAGGGCGTTCTGCATGCGCAGCGCGCCGCTCTGGTTCGCCCGCTCGAAGGCGGTGTTCACGATGGGGTCGGCGATCAGCACGCTCGGGCCGGTCTGCACGCCCTCCTTGGCCGCGGTCACCCGGACCGGCTGGTGGGCGGGCGGGTTCTGCTGGAGCCCGCGCTGGTCCATCACCACGACGGTCTCGTCAAGGTCGGCCAGCGCCCTGGCGTCGAGCACGCCGTCAGCGGGCCACGCGACGTGCTGCAGCGGCACCGCGCTCAGCGCCTCGGTGACGATGGAGTCCTTCTCGCGGGAGAGCTTCTCCAGGTCGGTCAGCCCGGCCCTGGACAGCGCGACCAGGTCTACGTCGGCGAAGGGCAGCGTGAGCACGCAGCGGCCCTGCACCACGTCCCTGAGCCGGTCCAGCCACTGCTTCGCGGCGGCCGACGCCGAGCGCTCGACGATCTGCTCCCCGCTGCGGACGGCGTAGTTCGTCGTCATCGCGCTCACGGTGCTGATCAGGTCGGGGTCGATGGCGAAGCACAGGGAACTGCCGACGGCGGAGTTCTTCGGCGCGGCCTCCTCGACCGCCTCGACCAGGTTCGACAGCCGCCCGCCCGGCTGGAGCGCCTTGGCGAGCTCGTCGTTGCGCAGCACCTTGCGCTTCTCCTGGTAGGAGTCGAACGCCGACAGCAGGTGCGGCTTGTCGGTGATCGGCCAGAGCACGGTGATCGTCGCGGGTGCGGCGGGCGGCGGCGCGGTCCCGCCCGCCGTGCCGAGCACGGGCAGCAGCATCCGGCTCTCCGCGATCCGGGTCTGCCCGCCGTACTCCGGATAGCCGTTGAGGTTGACCAGCATCGGGTAGACACCGGGCGCGGTGATCTTCAGCGCGTCCAGCGGCACGGTGAAGTCCACCCGCGCGCTCTGCCCGGGGTCGAGCGCGTCGGCGACCTTGGACCAGCGCGAGGACTGGTCGGTGGCCACGGTCCCGGTCAGCGCCGCGTGGGCCTTGTCGTCGCTGGCCAGCGCCTGGCCGACCTGGACGCGCGCTTCGATCCGGCTCACCTTGCGGTCGCTGATGTTGGTCAGCCGTCCGGTGACCCTGATCTCCGTCGCGTCCGATGTCACCACCCTCGGGGAGATCGCGTCGAGGTCGAGCCTGCCGTGCTTGGGCACGTCGGCACCGGTGTCCCCGGTCCCGCGCTGCGCGTGCGCCAGCGGCGTCGTACCGAGCAGAAAAGCGGCCACTCCCAGCGCCGCGAACAGGCGTTTCACGCCGACTCCTGACCCTCACCCAGCAGCTCGGCCGCCCGGCGCACCAGTCGGCGCTCGTCGACGTACGCGAGCCGCGCGTCCAGCTCACCCAGCGGCACCCACGCCACTTCGGTGACCTCCACGTCCTCATCGGAAAGCTCTCCGCCCACCGCTTCCAGCAGGAAGTGGTGGACGGTCTTGTGCACTCGCCGGTCCTCGGCGACGAACCAGTAGTCGATCGTTCCCAGCGGCATCAGGATCCTGCCCCTGATGCCGGTCTCCTCGGCCACCTCGCGCACCGCGGCCTGCTCGGCGGTCTCACCGGCCTCGATGTGGCCCTTCGGCAGCGACCAGAGCAGTCGCCCCCTGCGGTCCAGCCTGCCGATGAGCGCGGCGTGCGCGCGGCCGGGGTCCAGCACCAGCCCGCCCGCCGAGACCTCGTCGACGGTCCGCAGGGGCCGCTTGGGGGTCCGTCGGTTCCGTCGACCCGGCTTGGTACCGCCGGAACGGCCGGAAGGGGGAGGCATACCGGCGATGGTAGTGGCGGGGGGTTGCGGTGATGACGAGCCGCGAAGTCAGTGGGCGGGCTGCCATATGCTCGCTTCTCGTGTCCGGACCAGCAGCCCCCTCCGCAGCAACCGAGCAGGACGCCCCCGTGGAACCGCTTCGGATAGCCCCCCTCGCCGACGAGCTCGGCGAGCGCTTCGCCGCGGCGGGCCATCGGCTGTTCCTCGTCGGCGGGAGCGTGCGCGACCTGCTGCTCGGCCGCGAGGGCAACGACCTGGACTTCACCACCGACGCGCGCCCCGAGCAGGTGCAGCGCGTGGTGGCCGGCTGGGCGGACGCCGTCTGGGACACCGGTATCGCCTTCGGCACCCTCGGCATCGTCAAGAACGGCAGCACGCTGGAGGTCACGACCTTCCGCGCCGATACCTACGATCGGGTGAGCCGCAACCCCGAGGTGGTCTTCGGCGACACCATCGACGGCGACCTGCTGCGGCGGGACTTCACCGTCAACGCGATGGCCGTCGAGCTGCCCTCGCGCCGCTTCGTCGACCTGCACGGCGGCCGCGAGGCGCTGGCCGCGAAGGTGCTCGACACCCCGGCTCCGCCGAACGAGTCCTTCGCCGACGACCCGCTGCGCATGCTGCGCGCCGCCCGCTTCGTGGCCCAGCTCGGTTTCGCCGTCGCGCCGAGGGTGGTCGAGGCGATGCGCGGCATGGCCGAGGAGATCAACCGCGTCACCGCTGAGCGCGTGCAGGCGGAGCTGTCGAAGCTGCTCTGCGGCGAGCACGCGCGCAGGGGCGTGGAACTGCTGGTGGACACGGGTCTCGCGGACCACGTGCTGCCAGAAGTTCCCGCGATGCGGCTGGAAATCGATGAACACCATCAGCACAAGGACGTCTACCACCACTCGCTGGTTGTTCTTGATCAAGCGATTGACCTCGAAGAGGACGGCGCGGATCTGGTGCTGCGCCTGGCCGCGCTGCTCCACGACATCGGCAAGCCCGCGACCAGGCGTTTCGAGTCCGGTGGCGGGGTGAGCTTCCACCACCACGAGGTGGTCGGCGCGAAAATGGTGCGCAAGCGGCTGCGCGCGCTGAAGTACTCCAAGGAAATCGTCGAGGACGTCGCGCAGCTGGTCTATCTGCATTTGCGCTTCCACGGCTACGGCAAGGGCGAGTGGACCGATTCCGCGGTTCGCCGCTATGTCACCGATGCGGGTGATCTGCTCTCTCGGTTGCACAAGCTAGTGCGCGCGGACTGCACCACCCGCAACCGGCGCAAGGCCGGGGCGTTGCAGCGCACCTACGACGGCCTCGAGGAGCGGATCGCCAGGATCGCCGCCGAAGAGGACCTCAACAGGGTTCGCCCGGACCTCGACGGCAACGAGATCATGAGCCTGTTGGGCCTGTCCCCCGGCCCGCTGGTGGGCCAGGCTTGGAAGCACCTCAAGGAACTGCGCCTCGACAGGGGACCGCTCAGCAGGGACGAGGCCGAGGCCGAGCTCAAGGAGTGGGCCAAGGCGAAGGGGCTGGGCGACGGGGGTTCCTGAGGCCGACCAAGGGGGGTCGCATGATCAGGAAGTTCGTTGTCGTCGCGCTGTCCGTCGTCGCGCTGGTGGGATGTAGACCGACCACCGCGCCGCCACCGGCCGCTCCCGTCACCACCACGACGACCACGGTGGCGAAGGCTCCGGTGGCCTCGGGTGACGTGACGGTGCCGAACGTCGTCGGCATGGAACACCAGAAGGCCCAGGACACGATGCAGGCGGCCGGTCTGCGCAACCTCGCGGAGGAGGACGCGACCGGCCGCAAGCGCCTGCTGATCAACGACAGGAACTGGGTCGTCGTCACCCAGGAGCCCGCAGCCGGTTCCGTCGTCCCGAAGACGACCAAGGTCCTGCTGAAGTCCAAGAAGAAGGACGACTAGACGCCCTGCTCGTGGGCGGAGAAGTGGTGCAGCGGCACAACCGGCATCGGCCGTGGCCCGCGCGGACCACCTCGTCCGCGTCGCCTTCGGTGGTCGGGATCGTCGGGGCAGCTGTCTCCGTGATCGTCAGCACGAGTGCGGGGTTCGGGGGCCTTGAAGACGCCTGAACCCCGTGGCGGTCAGGCGGTGCGGCGGCTCATGCGGCGGTCGACGAGCAGGTAGGCGGCGAGGCCGACGAGGTAGGCGCAGGCGCCCGCCGCCATCAGCTCGGGGGACCTGCCGTCGGGGGCGACGAGCAGCGCGGTCACGGTGATCGCGCTGACGAAGGTCAGGTTGAACAGCGCGTCGTAGAGCGCGAACACCCTCCCCCGCGCCTCGTCGCCGACGTCGTGCTGCACGGCGGAGTCCACGCAGAGCTTGATGATCTGGCTGCAGCACGCGACGACGAGCACGGCGCCGAGGATGCTGGGCAGCGTCATGATCAGGCCGAGTCCGAGCTGAGCGGCGGCGGAGACGAACAGCGCGCCGCAGACGGTGGCCTTCCTGCCGAAGCGGTGCACGGCGGGCGCGGTGATGAAGGCGGCGAGCACCAGGCCGACCGCTCCGGCGGCCAGCGCTTCGCCGACCCCAGCGATCCCGGCCTTGAGCCAGCCGACGTCGGTGAAGGCGAAGCGCATGAGCAGCAGTCCGAGCAGCATCGACGTTCCGAAGCC
Organism: Allokutzneria multivorans; assembly: GCF_039537405.1. NCBI lineage: Bacteria > Bacillati > Actinomycetota > Actinomycetes > Pseudonocardiales > Pseudonocardiaceae > Allokutzneria > Allokutzneria multivorans. The sequence continues at coordinate 946,795 of NZ_BAABAL010000005.1, forward strand.
GACACGGTGGGCGATCAGCGCGGCGAAGCCGGTGGCGACGCTGCGGGTGCGCGCGGCGACCTTGCCGCTGTCGATCAGGCCGTGGGCGATCGCGGTGACGGCCTTCGCGGGCTCGTCGCGCTCATCGGGGCCGAGCGAGCCCTTGGCGAAGCCGGAGGCGGCCAGTGCGGCGAACACGGAGCCGAACACGGCGCACGCGGTCACCCACGCGGAGCCGAAGTCGTCACCGCCGAAGACCGAGCGCAGCGCGAAGGCGCAGCCACCGCCGACGGCGGCCATGGCGGCACCACCGGTCGCGAGGATGGCGTTGGCCTCGACGAGGTGCTTCTCGTCCATGGTGTGCGGCAGCGACGCGGACAGACCGGCGCCGACGAAGCGGCTCACGCCCATCACGAGCAGCGCGCTCGCGTACAGCGGCAGCCCGGCGACCCCGGTGCCGACCGCAACGGCGACCAGCAGGATGAGCGCGCCGCGCAGGAGGTTCGCGACCAACAGCACCTGGCGCCGGTCCCACCGGTCGAGCAGCGCGCCCGCGAACGGTCCGACCAGCGAGTACGGCAGCAGGATCACGGCGAAACCAGCCGCGATGGCCAGCGGATCGGCCTCGCGCTCGGGGTTGAACAGCACGGCGCCGCCGATGCCCGCCTGGAAGACGCCGTCGCCCCAGTGGGCGAGGAACCGCGTGATCAACAACCTGGCGTAGCCGGGGGTGCCGAGCAGTCGGCGCAGGCCGAGCCGGGGCGGCTTCGTCGAGGGTTCTGCGGCGGCCGGGTCCCCCGTGGCGGTCGTCACGGACCGAGGGTACGGGGCCGACGACACCGAGCACGAGCCCGCGACCCCGTACAGGGGAACGCGGCTTTCCGGCGCGGTTGTCGGCGGCAGAGAAGGTGAGTGGGATCATGGTCGGCGTGCAAGCCGAGGTAGAGGTCGAGCCGGGAACGCTGCTCGTCGCGACCCCCAGCCTGGTCGATCCCAATTTCCGCCGAACGGTCGTCTACGTCATAGACCACCGCGACGAGGGCACCCTCGGCGTCGTGCTGAACAGGCCGAGCGAGATCGCCGTGCACGACGTGCTGCCGGTGTGGGGCGAGCACGCCAGCAAGCCGCAGGCGGTCTTCGTCGGCGGGCCGGTCGAGCAGAAGACGGCCCTGTGCCTGGCGGCGTTACGGGCGGGCGAGGACGTGGCGTCGCTGGACGGGCTGATCCAGGTCAGCGGGCCGGTCGCGCTGGTCGACCTGGACATCGAGCCCGAGGAGCTGATGCCCCGCGTGCGCGGCCTGCGGGTGTTCGCCGGGTACTCGGGCTGGAGCTCCGGTCAGCTGGAGGAGGAGATCGAGCGCGACGACTGGTTCGTGGTTCCCGCGCTGCCCAACGATGTGCTCAATCCCCCTGGCGCGGATCTCTGGGGCCGTGTGCTGCGTCGACAGGGAATGCCCCTGTCGCTGCTGGCCACCTACCCGGAGGACGTGAAGTGCAACTGACCAAGGACCGCCTGCTGGGCTGCCTGCTCGGCGGAGCCGTCGGAGACGCGCTCGGCGCCCCGGTGGAGTTCATGTCGTTGCGCGACATCCGCAACCGCTACGGCGAGCAGGGGTCCCGCGACTTCGACGGCGCTTACCGCAGGGACGGCGGCGCGATCACCGACGACACCCAGATGACGCTGTTCACGCTGGAAGGGCTGCTGCTCTCCGACCGCGCGGGCAACCCGGTGCCGTCCGTGCTGCGCGCGTACCTTCGCTGGCTGCACACCCAGGGCTTCCCGTGGGAGGAGGTCTCGCGGTCCACGAAGGACGTCGAGCCTGAGCCCGCGGGAAAGCTGGTGCACGTGCAGGAGCTGCACAGCCAGCGCGCCCCCGGGCACACCTGCGTGACCGCCCTGCGCGCGAGCACCTACGGCAAGGTCGGCACCACCACGGACCCGATCAACGACTCCAAGGGCTGCGGCGGGGTCATGCGCGCGGCGCCCGCCGGGATCTTCAGCTCCTACGTCAGCGACTCGTTCTGGCTGGGCTCGGCCGTCGCCGCGCTCACCCACGGACACCCCTCGGGCTACCTGTCGGCGGGCGTGTTCGCGGCCATGACGAGCCTGTTGCTGCGCGGGGCGGACCTGCCGACCGCGCTCGACAGCGCAACGGCTGAGCTGCGCAAACACCCGCGCCACGAGGAGACGCTGAACGCGCTGACCCAGGCTCGTGCGCTCGCCGCGAGAGGAAGGCCGACGCCGGAGGACCTTGAGACGCTCGGCGGGGGCTGGGTCGGCGAGGAAGCGCTGGCGATCGCGGTCTGCTGCGCGCTCGTCGGCAAGGACTTCGAGGACGCGCTGCTGCTGTCGGTCAACCACTCCGGGGACTCGGACTCCACCGGGGCGATCTGCGGCAACCTGCTCGGCGCCCGCGACGGCGTCGGCGTGATCCCGGTGCGCTGGCAGGCAGGTGTCGAGCTGGTCGAGGTCGTCCGCGAGATCGCCGACGACACCTACGAGCTGCTCAGCCGCCCAGCAGGGCCTTAGCGCAGCCGCCGCCGCAGCAGCCGCCGCAGCCACCGGCGGGCTTCTCCGGCACCGCCGCCGCTGCCTGGTTGCCGAGCGAACCGCCCGCCATCATCATCCCGAACAGCCCGACGACGCCGATCACCATGATGATCACCGTGGCCAGCGCGTCGGGGACGGCGATGGCGATCCCGCCCGCGACGGCCGCGACGGCTCCGGCGGCCAGGAACGGCAGCCCGGCCACCCGGTTGGCGGCGCGGAAGGTGTCGTCGTCCCGCATGCTCGCCTCGGTGCGCACCCCGGCGAAGCGGTTGCGCGGCAGTCGGCTGAGCAGCCCGAGCGCGCCGATCACCGCGACGGCCAGCCCCGCCACGATGAGCACCGCGCCGAGCGCGGTCTGCACGATGAAGGGGGCGGGCGCGTCGATCCCAGCAGCGTTCGTCACGCCACGAGGGTAAGCGAGGGCAGGTGTCCTCTACGCTCCACCGCTCAGCAACCTTGCCGTCATCCGAATGGGGTGTGCTCCGCGTCATGCTGCGACGTCTTCTCCCCGTGGCCCTCGCCACGACCACAGCGCTCCTGCTGGCCTCTGCGGCGCCCGCCTCCGCGCACTCCCCCGGGGTGCGCCTGCTGGGCGAGCACCTCGTTCCGTTCGCGCAGGACTACCAGGGCACGACGGTGGGCGGTCTCTCCGGGATCGACTACGACCCGAAGACCGGCACGTACGTCCTGATCAGCGACGACAGGTCAGACCGGCAGCCCGCGCGGTTCTACACCGCCAAGATCGACATCACCGAGGACGCCCTGCGCGGCGTCGAGATCACCGGGACCAAGCCGTTGCTCCGCGCCGATGGCAGCACCTTCCCGGCGTACGGCAAGGACCCCGCCCGGTCGACCGATCCCGAGGACATCCGGATCGACCCGTGGACCGGTGACTACTGGTGGACCAGTGAGGGAGATCGCACCACCGGGGACAAGCCGGTGCTCGTCGATCCGACCGTCGGCGCGGTCCGCAAGGACGGCACGTTCGTCCGGCAGCTCCCCCTCGCGCCGAACCTGAAGATGTCCGCGCAGGAGGTGGGTCCGCGCCGCAACGCCGTGCTGGAGGGCCTGACCTTCGCCGCGGGCGGCTCGCTGGTGGTCAGCTCGATGGAGGGCCCGCTGATCCAGGACGGCGTCGACCCGACGCTGACCGACGGCGCGCTGTCGCGGATCACCGTCCAGGACCGCTTCGCCGGGCGGGTGCTCTCGCAGTACGCCTACCCGCTGGACAAGGTGCACGCCGCGCCGAACCCCGCGGGCGGCTTCTTCGTCAACGGTGTGGACGCGATCCTCGCGGTGAACCAGTTCGACCCGACGAAGTTCCTGGTCATGGAGCGGTCGTTCTCCACAGGCGCGACTCCGGCCAACAGCATCCGCGTCTACGAGGTGGACACCTCCGGTGCCACCGACGTGAAGCGGCTCGGCTCGCTGAAGGACGACAGGAAGCTCAAGCCGGTGCGCAAGCGCCTGCTCGTCGACCTCGCGTCGATGAAGCTGTCCACTGTGGACAACGTGGAGGGGATGAGCTGGGGCCCGCGCCTGCCCACGGGGGAGCGGACGCTCGTGCTGGTCAGCGACGACAACTTCGCGAAGAACCAGGTGACCCAGGTGATTGCCCTGGCGGTTCGCTGAACCGGGTAGCTGCGCCGGAACGCGGCGGTCAGTTCGGTCGAGAGCATGAGAACTCGATCACTGGCCGCCGCGTTCGCGTTGCTGGCCGCGTTGCTCACCCCGGCCGTCGCGAGCGCGGCGCCGGGCGTGCGCTTCCTCGGCGAGCAGGTCGTCCCGTTCAAGCTCGACTTCCAGGGAACGACGGTCGGCGGGCTCTCCGGCATCGACTACGACCCCAGGGGCGGCGAGTACGTCCTGATCAGCGACGACCGCTCCTACCTGCAACCGGCGCGGGTCTACCGCGCGCGGATCGACATCGACAGGACCGCGCTGCGCTCGGTGCGCTTCACCGGCACCCAGCCGCTGCGCCGCCCGGACGGCTCGACCTACCCGCTGAACGGGATCGACCCCGAGGAGATCCGGGTCGACCCGTGGAGCGGTCAGTACTGGATCAGCCAGGAGGGCAACCGCGCCAACCCGACGATCCAGCCGACGATCCACCGGGCCGAGCGCACCGGGGCGCACGCGGGTGAACTCCCCCTCCCGGCGAACTACCAGGTCACGGCGGAGCGCGGCCCCCGGCAGAACCTGGTGCTCGAAGCGATCACCTTCAGCCGTCGCGGCGCGGTGCTGACCAGCGCGATGGAGGGGCCGCTGCTGGAGGACGGCCCGGTGCCGACCACGAAGGCGGGCGCGCTCTCGCGGATCACCCTGCACTCGCGCGGCGGTGGAGTCTTCGCGCAGCACGCCTACAAGCAGGAACCGCTGTACGCGGAGTCCGATCCGAGCAGCCCGTGGCACGCGGACACCGGCGTCGCGTCGATCCTGGCCGACCCCGTCGACCCGAGCCGCTACCTGGTGCTGGAGCGGACCTACGTGCCCGGTCCGGGCTACAAGGCACGCGTCTACGAGATCTCCACGCGCGGCGCCACTGACGTGAAGGACGTGGACTCGCTGGCGAAGACGCAGGTCAAGCCCGTGAGCAAGCGGCTGCTGCTGGATCTGGCCGAGCTGCCGATGAAGGCGGTGTTCAACATCGAGGGCATGACCTGGGGCCCGCCGCTGTCCACGGGTGAGCGGTCGTTGGTGCTGGTGGGGGACGACAACTTCACGCAGGAGGAGGCCACTCAGGTGATCGCGCTCGCGCTGCGCTGGCCGTAGCGTCCACTCCCGGAGTTGTCAGCAACTCACCGGGAGAGTCGACATGGCGAAAAGACTTCACCTGATCGGACTCGTGACCGCGCTCTCGGTCGCCGCCGCCACCCCGGCGTCGGCGGCCGAGGAGTCGCGGATGAGCCTCGAAGAGAAGGTCGGCCAGCTCTTCGTCACCTACGCCTACGGGGCCACCGCCGACACCACCGACCCGGCGCACGTGGCCGCCAACCGCAAGGAACTCGGCGTCGACAACGCCAAGCAGCTCATCGAGAAGTACCACCTCGGCGGTGTCATCTACTTCGCGTGGGCGGGCAACACCGACAAACCCGCGCAGACCGCCGGGTTATCCAACGGGCTCCAGACCGCGTCGAAGCTGCCCCTGCTGATCAGCACCGACCAGGAGCACGGCGTGGTCTACCGCGTCGGCGAACCCGCGACGCAGTTCCCCGGCAGCATGGCGCTGGGCGCCTCGCGCTCCGCCGACCTCGCCGAGGACGCCGGACGGATCGCCGGGCGGGAGCTGCGCGCGCTGGGCATCAACCAGAACTACGCGCCCGACGCGGACGTCAACGTCAACCCGGCCAACCCGGTGATCGGCGCGCGGTCCTTCGCCGAGGACCCGAAGCTCGCTGCGCGGCTGACCGCCGCTCAGGTCGAGGGCTACCAGCGCGGCGGCGTGGTCGCGACCGCCAAGCACTTCCCCGGCCACGGCGACACCAACGTGGACAGCCACACCGGCATCCCGGTGATCAACCACAGCCGGGAGCAGTGGGAACGGCTCGACGCTCCCCCGTTTCGCGCGGCCATCGCCAGCGGCATCGACTCGATCATGACCGGCCACCTCGTCGTGCCCGCGCTCGACGCCTCCGGCGATCCGGCGACGCTGTCCGAGCCGATCATCACCGGCCTGCTCCGCGAGAAGCTGGGCTTCCGGGGCGTGGTGGTGACCGACTCGCTCGGCATGGCCGGCGTGCGACAGAAGTACGGCGACGCGCGCGTTCCGGTGCTCGCGCTGAAGGCGGGCGTCGACCAGCTGCTGAAGCCGCCGAACATCGACCTCGCCTACAACGCCGTGCTCAAGGCGGTGCGCGACGGCGAGCTGACGGAGGCGCGGATCGACGAGTCAGTGCGCCGCATCCTCAAGATGAAGCGCCAGCGCGGGTTGTTCGCCAACCGCTTCGTCGACCCGAAGCCGGTCGTGGGCATGCCCGGGAGCCTCCGCGCCGCGCAGGAGGTCGCTGATCGTGGCACGACCGTGCTGCGCAACTCGGTGTTGCCTTTGCGGGACAAGCCGTCGAAGGTCCTGGTCACGGGGTGGGGAACGGCGGCAGAACCGGCTCCGGCCAAGCTCGGCGAGTCCCTGGCACGGCGAGGTGCGGCCACGACCGTGCTGCCGACCGGGGCGAAGCCGACGCAGGCGCAGATCGACGCGGCCGTCGCGGCTGCCGCCGACCTCAACGTCGTCATCACCAACAACGCCTCCGTCGAACAGCAACAGCTGGTCAAAGCCTTGCAGGGCACGGGGAAGCGCGTCGTGGTGATCGGCGTCCGCGAGCCCTACGAAGCCGCTTCGCTGACCGGGACGTACTTGGCCACGTACTCCTACTCGCGCCCGGCGTTGGAGTCGGCGGCTCGCGTCATCTACGGCGAGGTCGCTCCGCGCGGCAAGCTCCCCGTGACGGTGCCCGGCCACTTCGCGTTCGGCCACGGGCTGAGCTGGAGGATCTGATGCGCCGCCTCGTTCTCCTCGTCGTCGCGGCGCTCCTGCTCACCGGGACGGCCGCGCTCGCTTCACCTGCCGGTCTGCGGGTGCTGTCGTTCAACATCCACACCGGCATCGGCGTGGACAACCGGCTCGACCTGACCCGCGTCGCGCAGACGATCCGTGCCACCAAGGCGGATGTCGTTGGCCTGCAAGAGGTCGACGTGCACTGGTCGGAGCGGAGCAACTGGGCCGACCAGGCGTCCTCGCTCGCGTCCGCGCTGGGGATGCACGTGTTCTTCGCGCCGATCTACGACCTCGACCCGGTGCAGGCGGGCAAACCTCGACGGCAGTTCGGTGTCGCGCTGTTGAGCCGCTTCCCGATCCTGTCGGCGGAGAACCACAAGATCACGCGGCTTTCCACGCAGAGCGGCAATCCGGTTCCCGAGCTGATGCCAGGCTTCCCGGAGATCGTGATCGACGTCCACGGAGTGCGGACCCACGTCTACACGACGCACCTGGACTACCGGGGCGATCCCGCTGTGCGGCGGATGCAGGTCGCGGACACGGTGAAGGTGCTCGGCCAGGACCGTGGCGCGCCGAGGATTCTCGTCGGCGACTTCAACGCGGGCCCGGACGCGCCCGAGCTTGGTCCACTGTGGACAGAGCTGAGCGACGGGTGGTCGGCGGTTCACGGGCGCTCCGGCGGGCTCACGTATCCCGTTGACCCGCCGGAGAAGCGCATCGACTACATCACCGCGTCCTCGCCTGTGCGGTTCCGGTCGATCGACGTGCTGGTCAGCCCTGTGTCCGACCACCTCCCCGTGCTCGGCGAAATCGTGCTGCCGCGACCTCGCTCGCCGTGGGGTGCGGCGAGCGAGGTGCTGCGCAAGGGAACCGCCGCCGTGCCCCCGCTCGCTCCGATCGCGAAGGACGGGCCTTATCCGGGCGGAGTCGTGCTCGGCGTTCGGGACGGCGTGATCTTCGAGCACTCCGCGTTCGGGGACGCGCTGCGGCACAACGAGACCGGCGAGCTGCCGCCTGCTTCGCGGTTGCCGATGCGGCCGGACACGATCTTCGACGTCGCGTCGATCTCCAAGCTGTTCACCAGCGTCGTCGCGATGCAGTTCGCCGAGCGCGGGCGCATCGACCTCGACGCACCCGTGGCTCGCCACCTGCCGGAGTTCGCCGTCAACGGCAAGGAGAACGTGACGCTCCGGCAGGTGTTGACGCACACCTCCGGGCTTCCCGCCGGGCTCGCGATCGGCTCCATCCCGACGATTCCCGAGCGGCTCGCGGCGATCTACCGCGTCGGCCTGCGCTCGGCGCCGGGAACCCGTTACGAGTACTCGGACCTGAGCCTGATCATCGTCGGCAAGGTTCTGGAGCGGGTGTCCGGGCGCGCGCTGCCGGAGCTGGTCGCTGACGGCATCACCGGGCCGCTTCGCTTGCGCGACACCATGTACACCCCGCCGTCGTCTCTGCGCAGCCGCATCGCTGCGACGCAGGTCACCGCCGCGCGCGGGCTGATCTGGGGTGTGGTGCACGACTCGACGTCCTGGAACCTCGGTGGAACCGCTGGCCACGCGGGGGTTTTCAGCACCGCCGCCGATCTCGCCGTGTTCGCGCAGATGCTGCTCAACGGCGGGCGCTACGGCTCCGCACAGGTGCTGTCGCCGGACAGCGTGCGCGCCATGACCACGAACTGGAACGCCGCGTTCGTCGGCGCCGATCGTGGGCTCGGGCTCGACATCTACAAGCACTCGTTCATGGGCGCGATGGCCGCGCCGTCGACCGTGGGGCACACCGGTTTCACGGGAACTTCGCTGGTCATCGATCCCGTGACGCGCTCGATCCTGATCTTGATGACCAACCGCGTCCACCCCACGTCGTCCGGCCCCTCCCTGAGTCCCCAGCGCCAGGCCATCGCCGACGCCGTGGCCCGATCGGTGCCCGTCCGGCCGCTGTCCGGGCCCACCGCGTGGTTGGCGACCGCGCCGACCTCCACCTTGACGCTGCCCGTCAAGGGAGGCTCAGCCGTGGAGTTCGGCCTGTGGGTCGACACCGAACCCGGTGACACGTTCTCGTTGGAGACGTCCTCGGACGGTGTCGCGTGGCAACCGCTTCCCTTCTCGCTGCGCGATTCCGACGGCGCGTGGTCCTCGCCCGGCACCGTTTCCGGATTCCTGGGACGCTCGTGGGCGCGGGCGTCGACCACTCTGCCCGCGACCGCCGTGCATTTGCGGTGGTGGCAAAGGAACAACGCGGAAATGCAGGGGCGAGGTGTGTACGTGGACGCGATCCGGGTCGATGGGAAGCCCGTTGACGAGGCAAAACTCCTTGCTTCAGGATTCGCTCCGAGTGCTACCTAGAGTGCGTTTGGCTTCCCCTTTTGGCAATCGGGAGAGCGCGGGAGAATAGACGTGGACGACGAAGACCAGCGAGAGGCGGTGAATGAGATGTCCAGCGCCGTGCAGTTGGGTCCCTACACCCTGGACGACTGGCTGAACCTTGAGCCGGTGGAGGGTTACCGCGTTGAGCTTGTCGACGGGCACTACGTCATGAGCCCAGCTCCGGCCATGCTGCACAACTACGTCGCGGACGAACTGAGGGTCGTTCTGCAGAACGCGGTCAAGTGGCTCGGGCTGGTCGCGGTCACCGGGATCAACGTCCGCGTCGGCGACCGCGGCTACATTCCCGATGTCGCGGTCTGCGGGCTGACCGATTCCGTGGTGACGCCTGCCGAAGAGATCCTGCTCGCCGTGGAAGTGATGTCACCCTCGACCGTCAGGGCCGATCGACTGGAGAAACCGGCCGCGTACGCCGCCGCCGGAATCCCCCGCTACTGGCGGGTCGAGTTCTCCACGGCACGGACTCCGACGATCTTCTGCTACGAGTTGGACGGCGGTAGTTACCGGCAGGTGGCCTTCGCCGACGGCACGGCCACCGCCGAGGTGTCGGTGACGGACGAGGTCGTGGTCAAGCTGATCGTGCACGACATCCTTCCCCCGGAGCGGCGGAGCCGGTGACCGGCGCGCGAGCCCGGGCGCCAAGGGGGTTGAACACGGGGAGTACTCTGAAGGTGTGAGCACTGGTTTTCTGCTCCTTAGCCAGCCGCGCTGACCGTAGGAACGGTCCGCGCGGCAACCCCTCATGCCCTCCCTGGGCTGGGGGGTTTGTTGTTGCTAGGGCCAGAAGTGTTCGCGCGGGGACGCCCGCACCCGGGAAGGAAAGGGAACGACGATGAGCACCGAGGCAGCCGCCGAGAGCGGCACCCAGGACGCGGTACCGGCACACCGGTACACCGCGGCGCTGGCCGGCCGGATCGAGCGGCGTTGGCAGGACCACTGGGAGGACAACGGCACGTTCCACGCGCCGAACCCCGCTGGCTCCCTGGCCGACCCGGGCGCCGCTGCCGGTCGCGAGAAGCTGTTCGTCCAGGACATGTTCCCCTACCCCTCCGGGGCCGGGCTGCACGTCGGCCACCCGCTGGGCTTCATCGGCACGGACGTCTTCGCCCGCTTCCACCGGATGAACGGCCGCAACGTCCTGCACACCATGGGCTTCGACGCCTTCGGCCTGCCCGCCGAGCAGTACGCGGTGCAGACCGGGCAGCACCCGCGCAAGACCACCGAGGCCAACATCGAGACCTACCTGCGGCAGATCCGCAGGCTGGGCCTGGGCCACGACGACCGGCGGCGGATCTCCACGATCGACCCCGGCTACTACAAGTGGACGCAGTGGATCTTCCTGCAGATCTACAACTCCTGGTTCGACGCGCGGGTGAACCGCGCCCGGCCGATCGCCGAGCTGGAGGCGGAGTTCGCCGCCGGTGAGCGCGCCACCTCCGACGGTCGCGCCTGGGCCGAGCTGAGCGCCTCGGACCGGCAGCGCGAGCTGAACTCCTTCCGCCTGGCCTACCTGTCCGAGGCGCCGGTGAACTGGTGTCCCGGCCTGGGAACTGTGCTGGCCAACGAGGAGGTCACCGCCGACGGCCGCAGCGAGCGCGGCAACTTCCCGGTGTTCCGCCGCAACCTGCGCCAGTGGATGATGCGGATCACCGCCTACTCCGACCGTCTGGTCGACGACCTGGACCGGCTGGACTGGCCGGACAAGGTCAAGGCCATGCAGCGCAACTGGATCGGCCGTTCCCAGGGCGCTCGGGTCAGCTTCGCCTCCGGTGAGCACTCGATCGAGGTCTTCACCACCCGCCCGGACACGCTGTTCGGCGCGACCTACATGGTGCTGGCGCCCGAGCACCCGCTGGTGGACTCGCTGGTCCCGGACGCGTGGCCGTCCGATGTGGACGCTCGGTGGACCTCGGGTGCGGCGACCCCGGCCGAGGCGATCGCGACCTACCGCCGCGCCGCCTCGATGAAGTCCGAGCTGGAGCGCCAGGAGAACAAGGACAAGACGGGCGTCTTCGTCGGCGCCTACGCGGAGAACCCGGTCAACGGGGCCAAGATCCCGGTCTTCGTGGCCGACTACGTGCTGAGCGGCTACGGCACCGGCGCGATCATGGCGGTGCCCGGCCAGGACACCCGCGACTGGGACTTCGCGGAAGCCTTCGGGCTGCCCATCATCCGCACCGTCAAGCCCTCGGAAGGCTTCGAGGGCAAGGCTTTCACCGGTGACGGGGTGGCGATCAATTCCGGCTTCCTGGACGGGATGACGGTCGCCGAGGCCAAGCCGAAGATCATCGAGTGGCTGCAGGAGCGCGGCGTCGGCGAGGGCACCGTGCAGTACAAGCTGCGCGACTGGCTGTTCTCGCGGCAGCGCTACTGGGGCGAGCCGTTCCCGATCGTCTACGGCGCCGACGGCGTGCCGCGCGCGCTGCCGGAGAGCATGCTGCCGATCGAGCTGCCCGAGGTCGACGACTACTCGCCGAAGACCTTCGACCCCGAGGACGCGCAGAGCGAGCCGTTCGCGCCGCTGGGCCGCGCCACCGACTGGGTCGAGGTCGAGCTGGACCTGGGCGAGGGCAAGCAGACCTACCGCCGCGACATCAACACGATGCCGAACTGGGCGGGCTCCTGCTGGTACCAGCTGCGCTACATCGACCCGTACAACGCCGAGACGCTGTGCGACCCGGCCGCCGAGCAGTACTGGGTCGGCAAGGACCCGGCGAAGCACGGCGCGAGCGACCCCGGCGGCGTCGACCTGTACATCGGCGGCGTCGAGCACGCGGTGCTGCACCTGCTGTACTCGCGGTTCTGGCAGAAGGTGCTGTTCGACCTGGGCCACGTGACGGCCGAGGAGCCCTACCGGAAGCTGTTCAACCAGGGCTACGTCCAGGCCTACGCCTACACCGACTCGCGCGGTTCCTACGTGCCCGCCGAAGAGGTCGTCGAGCGTGACGGCAAGTACTTCTGGCAGGACCAGGAGGTCAACCGCGAGTACGGCAAGATGGGCAAGAGCCTGAAGAACGTCGTCACGCCGGACGAGATGTGCGACAACTACGGCGCCGACACCTTCCGGCTGTACGAGATGTCCATGGGGCCGCTGGAGCTGTCCCGGCCGTGGGCGACCAAGGACGTCGTTGGCGCACAACGGTTCCTGCAGCGGCTGTGGCGCAACCTGATCGACGAGGAGTCCGGCGGGCTGCGCGTCACCGACGCGGAGCCGGACGAGGACACGCTGCGCGCGCTGCACAAGGCGATCTCCGGGGTCCGCGAGGACTACCAGAACATGCGCAACAACACCGCCGCCGCGAAGCTGATCGAGCTGAACAACCACGTCACCAAGCGCTTCTCCGCCGAGGCGGGCACGCCGCGCCAGGTGGCCGAGGCGATGGTGCTGATGCTGGCGCCGCTGTGCCCGCACCTGGCCGAAGAGCTGTGGTCGCGGCTGGGCTCGGCGGAATCCCTGGCGCACGGGCCCTTCCCGGTCGCCGAGCAGCGGTACCTGGTCGAGGACTCGGTGGAGTACCCGATCCAGGTCAACGGCAAGGTCCGCTCGCGCGTGGTCGTTCCGGCCGACGCGGGGGTCGACCAGGTCAAGGCCGCCGCGCTGGCCGAGGAGAAGATCGTCGCAGCGCTGGCCGGTGGCGAGCCCCGCAAGGTGATCGTCGTGCCCGGCCGCCTGGTCAACGTGGTGCTGTAGCAAGTCTTTTCGTGAACTCTGCGCCGCCCGCTGTGAAACAACGCAGTGGGCGGCGCTTTGTTGGGTACGTTCGGGTTCATGATCGGTGCAACGGGGGGACGGCGTCGCGCGCTGCTCATGGCGGGCGTCGTGGGCGCGGCGGTGCTGGTGTGCGCCACGCCGGCGCAGGCGAACCCGTTGTCGTGGAAGGACTGCGCGGAGTTGAAGTGCGCGTCGCTCGACGTGCCTTTGGACCACGCCGATCCTCGCGGGGAACGCGTCACGCTCGCGCTGGTCAAGGCGCCCGCGCGCAAGCAGGCTGAGCGATTGGGCTCGGTGGTGGTCAACCGCGGCGGTCCGGGCTTCTCCACCATCCAGTACCTGGAGCTGATCAAGGGCAAGCACCTGCCCGCGCCGTGGGACGACCGCGTGTGGGACCGCTACGACGTGATCGCGCTCGACCAGCGCGGCGTTGGCAAGGCGACGCCCACCGTGAAGTGCTTCGCCACTCCGGAGGCTGCCGCGGCGTTCGGAGCTGGTGTGCCCACGGTTCCGGTGAGCCTGGCCGAGGTGATGAAGCGCGCCGCCAAGGACGCCGAGTTCGCGTCGGAGTGCCGCAAGCACAGCGGAAAGCTCCTCGACCACCTGTCGACCGCCACAGTCGCACGGGACCTCGACCTGGTGCGCGCGGCGCTCGGCGAGCAGCGGTTGAACTTCCTCGGCCAGTCCTACGGCGTCGCGCTCGGCACCGTCTACGCCAACATGTTCCCCGCGCGCACAGGGGCTTTGGTGCTGGACAGCGTGGTGAACCCGGCGATCACCACGACGGGCGCGATCGGCTCCGTGCAGTCCGAACGGAGCGGTACGGACAACTCGACCCGCGACACCATGCGCGAGTTCCTGCGGTTGTGCGCGCAGGGAAAGACCTGCCAGTTCGCCAAGTACGGACCTGGCGCCCACCGCGACCTGCTCGCGGCGCTCCGTGCGGAGCCGTTGGCGTTGACCACGCCGGAGGGCAAGCCGGTTTCGCTGACCTACTCCAAGCTCGTCGTGTACATCGGCGGGCGGCTCTACCAAACCGATGCGTGGTCGGGGATCGATTACATGCTCGACCTGACCCACCGCGCCCTCACCGAACCCGGTGGCCAGGCGGCTTCCGAGCTGGCCCAGGTGGTGTCCTACTTGGACGAGTTCGAGCCCGACAACCCGTACAACGAGCTGACTCCGGCCTACAGCGCCTTCACGTGCAACGACGACGACACGTCCAAGTTCGCGCTCGCGTGGTGGAAGGCGGCCGAGCGCCGGGAGCGGATCGCGCCGAACTTCGCGACGCTGCGCGCCTACGAGACCAGTCAGTGCGCGTCGTGGCAGGCCAAGCCCAAGGAGCGCTACACCGGCCCGTGGCGGCCGAAGAACGCGCGGCCCGCGCTGATCATCAACAACCGCTACGACCCCGCGACGCCGATCTCCGGAGCCGTCGAGCTGAGCCGCACGCTGAACAGCCGCCTGCTGATCGCCGAGGGCTGGGGCCACATCGCCGCGCAGCAGTCGACCTGCGCGATCACCGCCACCTCCGACTACCTCGTGACCGGCGCACTCCCCCAACCCGGCACCACCTGCAAGCCCAACACCGTCCCGTTCAGCGGCTGACTGTCAGGGGTCGCACGTAGCGTCCGGCGCATGGTCAGAACCTCGTCCGGAAGCCTCTTCGACGAGCCCGTCGCTGCGCTGGTCAACCCGGTGAACTGCGTCGGCACCATGGGGAAGGGGCTCGCGAAGGAGTTCCGGTCCAGGTTCCCGGAGATCTTCGAGCCGTACCGCGCGCTGTGCGGCAGCGGCGGGCTCGCGCCCGGGCGGCCGCACGTGGTCGACCGGGGCGCAGGCAACTGTCCACAGTGGATAGTCAATCTTCCGACGAAGCGGCACTGGCGTTCGCGCAGCCGCATCGAGGACGTGGAGGCCGGAGTCGTCGCGCTCGCGGACGCCTTGCGGGAGAACGAGATCCCGTCCGTCGCGGTGCCCGCGCTCGGCTGCGGGCTCGGCGAGCTTGACTGGGACCGCGTGCACTCCGTGCTGCTCGCCCACCTCGAACCGCTGACCGGGGTCGACGTGGTGCTCTTCCCGCCGCGCTGAGCCCGGTGGGTCAGGAGAAGCCGACGACGGAGGCGAGTTCGGTGAGCATGGACTCGAAGAGGGGTTCGGCGTCGGGCACCGCGAACGGGAAGCGGCCGAAGACCTCCAGTGCCACGTGCCCGTACAACCGCGCCCACCACTGGAGCATCAGGTAGATGGTGCCGAGCTGGAGCTTCTCCTCGGGCACGCGGATGCCGGTCGCGGCGAGGCTCGCGCTGACGTCGTCGCGGTAGGCGGCCAGCTCGGCGCGCAGGGGCTCGGGCACGTCGAGGGACTCCGACAGGAAGATCTTGTGCTCGGACAGCAGCTGCCCGGCGATCTCCAGGAACACCCGGCCGAAGTGGTCCTGGGCTGGGCGGTTGACCGGGGTGTTGGTCTCCTCCGGGCTGGTGGCGAAGACGAGCGTGAACTCCCTGGGGTGCGCGAGCGCCCAGCGGCGGAAGGCGCGGCAGACGGTGAAGACGCGTTCGGCGGGCTGGTCGAGCGGGACGGCGGCGATCTGCGGGGTGAGGGTCGCGGCGAGGTCGGCGGAGATGTCGTCGCAGACGTGCCGCAGCAGGTCGGCGCGCGAGTCGTAGTAGCGGTACAGCGCGGGGGCGGTGATGCCGAGCTCACGGGCGATGGCGCGCAGCGTCACGGCGTGGCTGCCGTCCTCGACGAGCAGGCGGCGCGCGCAGGCGAGGATCTCGCGCTCCGTGTCGGCCCGCAGTTTCTCGCGCCGAGTGCCCTCGGTCATACCTCACCCCATCGGGTTGTAAACGGTGTTCACCGTCGCGTACGGTCACGAACGGTAGTGAACACCGTTTACTGACCGCGCCGGCTCTCGCACGGTAGCCGCCGCGCTCGCCGGACCACCAGTTGCCGGAGGCTCGATCGTGTTCGTCTCGTGGGGTTCCCTCGTCCACCGCCGCCGCTGGCTGGTGGCGATCGCGATCGTGCTGTTCACCGTCGTCGGCGGGGCCTGGGGAGCCGGGGTCTTCGGCCAGCTCTCGCAGGGCGGCTACGAGGACCCGGGCAGCGAGGCGGCGCGCGCGACGGCCACCGCCAAGGAAGCCCTCGGGCGCCAGGGCGGTGACCTCGCGGTCATCTACACCGCGCCGACCGGCACCGTGGACGACCAGGCCTTCGCCACGAAGGTCACCGAGCGGCTGCGCGCGCTGCCCTCGGACAAGGTCGAGCGCGTGCTGTCCTACTGGGACACCAGGGCGCCGCAGTTCGCCGACGCGGAGAAGAAGCGCGGGATCGCCGTGGTGACCCTGAGGTCCACCGACGAGAACGAGAAGATCAGCCAGTACCCGGAGCTGCGGGACGCGCTCCAGGTCGACGGCGCCCGCGCGGAGATCGCCGGGTTCGTGCCGATGGCCGCGGCGATCAACGAGACCACCCAGACCGACCTGATCAAGGCCGAGCTGGTGTCGGTCCCGCTCACGCTGATCCTGCTCGTGGTGATCTTCGGCGGCCTGGTCGCGGCCTCGCTGCCGGTGGCCGTCGGCGGCCTGGCGATCCTCGGCTCGCTCGGCGTCATCCGGATCATCTCCTCCTTCGCCGAGGTCAGCACGTTCGCGGTGAACGTGGCCTCGCTGCTCGGACTCGGGCTCGCGATCGACTACGGGTTGTTCATGGTGGGGCGCTTCCGCGAGGAGATCGCCTCGGGCCGCTCGACCCCCGACGCCGTGCGCCGCACCGTCGCCACCGCGGGCCGCACGGTCGCGTTCTCGGCGACGCTGCTGGTCATCGCGCTGGCCGGACTCCTGCTGTTCCCGCAGGGCTTCCTCAAGTCGGTCGCGTACGGCGGCATGGCGGCGGTCGGCATCGCGGCGCTGGTGTCGCTGACCCTGCTGCCCGCGCTGCTGGGGATGCTCGGCAAGAAGGTGGACTCGCTCGGCCTGCCGTGGCGCAACAAGCAGAAGCGCGCCGCCGCAGAGGAGGGTCGCGGCTGGCACAGGCTGGCCACCGGCGTGATGCGCCGCCCGGCCCTGGTCGCGGTGCCGATCGTGGCGGTCCTGCTGCTGCTCGGCGCCCCGTTCCTCGGCGCGAGCTTCGGCGCGGTCACCGAGAAGGTGCTGCCCGCCTCCAACGCCACCCGCCAGGCCACCGAGACGCTCAACAACAACTTCCCCGGCCTGGCCAACGACGGCGCGCAGCTGGTGCTCAAGAGCCGCGACGGCTCGGCGCCGGACCAGCGCGCGGTCGCCAGCTTCGCCGCGTCGGTCGACAACGTGCCCGGGGTCAGCGCGGTCCAGGTGACCGGGGCGGGCAAGGACGTCGTGACGCTGAGCGCGAAGCTGCCCGGCGACTCGATGGGAGCCGCGGCCAAGGACGCGGTCGTGGCGATCCGCGCGGTCTCACCGCCGCCGAACACCGACCTCCTCGTCGGCGGGATCACCGCGCAGGTGACCGACTCGCTGGACGCGATCATCGAGCAGCTGCCGCTGATGGCGGTCGTGGTGATCGGCGCGACGCTGCTGCTGATGTTCCTGGCGTTCGGCTCGGTGCTGCTGCCGGTCAAGGCCGTGGTGATGAGCGCGCTGAGCCTGTCGGCGACCTTCGGCGTGCTGGTGTGGGTGTTCCAGGACGGCCACCTCGCCGACCTGATCGGGGTGACGCCGGGGCCGCTCGAAGCCGGGATCGTGGTGCTGATGGCGGCCGTGGTGTTCGGCCTGTCCACCGACTACGAGGTCTTCCTCATGTCGCGGATGGTCGAGGCGAAGTCCAAGGGCGCGAGCAACTCGGAGGCCGTGGCCACCGGTATCGCCAAGACCGGGCGCGTGATCAGCGCGGCGGCCGTGCTGCTGATCGTGGTCACCGGCGCGTTCGCCTTCTCCGACGTGGCGATGATGCGGTTCGTCGGCGTCGGCATGATCCTCGCGCTCGTGCTGGACGCGACCATCGTGCGGATGCTGCTCGTCCCCGCCGTCATGCGGTTGCTCGGCGACGCGGCGTGGTGGGCGCCGGGTCCGCTCCGTCGGCTTCAGCAGCGAGTCGGCCTCCAGGAGTCCGACGACCTTCCGGAGGACGTCGAGACGTCCAGGAATCCCCAGCCGGTGGCCTGACTAGCAAGATCGTTGATCACTTCACCCATAAGTGTTTGCCTGCACCTGGAAAAGGCTACTTTCAACATCGAACTTCTTTCTGTGACGCTATCGTTAGCTGATACCCCTGAGTAGCCTCTGCCGAGTTCCACCGTTTGGCGTAAGCACACCGGTAACTCCTACTGAGAGTGATTGACCCGCTGCTCAGTGCCCGGGCTCGCCGGACGGTCGTGATTGCCGGACTGCCGCCATCCGGAGGGGCTCGTGTTCGCTGCTTGGGGATCGATGGTTCACCGCCAACGCTGGCTGGTCGTCGGAACAGTGCTGCTGATCGCCCTGCTGGGCGGAGCGTGGGGCAGCGGGGTCTTCGACCGGCTTTCCCAGGGCGGCTACGACGACCCCGCCAGCGAGGCGGTGCAGGCGACGAAGGCGGTCGAGAAGACCCTCGGCAAGCCCGGCGGCGACTTCGTCGCGATCTACACCGTGCCGCCCGGCAGGTCCGTCGACGACCCGCAGCTCGGCCAGCGCATCACCAGCAGGCTGAGCACGTTGCCGCAGAACAAGGTCAGCAAGGTCGTCTCCTACTGGCAGCTGCCGAACCCGCAGTTCGCCACGCCGGACAAGCAGCGCGGCGTGGCCGTCTTCACCCTCGCCGGTGCCAACGAGGACGAAAAGCTCGCCGCGTTCGACGAGGTCAAGGGGATGATCTCGGTAGAGGGCGCTGCGACGACCGTGACCGGCTACTTCGCGCTCGGCAAAGAGATCAACGAGACATCGCACAACGACCTGGTGCGGGCCGAGCTGATCTCGCTGCCCGTGACCCTGGTGCTGCTGGTGCTGTTCTTCGGCGGCCTGGTCGCGGCCTCGCTGCCGGTGGCCGTCGGCGGCCTGACCATCCTCGGCGCGCTCGGCGTGCTCCGGCTGCTCACCGTCTTCGGCGACGTGAACACCTTCGCGGTGAACGTGGCCACGCTGCTCGGGCTCGGTCTGGCCATCGACTACGGCCTCTTCATGGTCGGCCGCTTCCGCGAGGAGCTGGCGGGCGGGCGCTCCACCGAGGACGCCGTGCAGCGCACCGTCGCCACGGCCGGTCGCACCGTCGCCTTCTCCTCCACCTTGCTGGTGATCGCGCTCGGCGGCCTGCTGCTCTTCCCGCAGGCGTTCCTCAAGTCCGTCGGCTACGGCGGCATGGCGGCGGTCGGCATCGCCGCCGTGCTCTCGCTGACCCTGCTGCCCGCCGTGTTCGCGGTGCTCGGCCGCCGCGTGGACGCGCTGGCCATGCCGTGGCGGCGCGGCAAGGACGTCACGCAGCACCGCGAGTGGCCTGGCTGGCGCAAGCTCGCCGACTGGGTGATGAAGCGCCCGGTCTTCGTGGCCGCGCCGATCCTGGTCCTGCTCCTCGTGCTCGGCGCCCCGTTCCTCGGCGTCAACTTCGGCGCGGTCACCGAGAAGGTGCTGCCGCAGGAGAACACCGCCCGCCAGTCCGCCGAGCAGCTCATGCGCGAGTTCCCGCAGCTCGGCGCGGACGGCGCGCAGATCGTGCTGCGCGGCTACGACGGCAAGGCGCCGACCCCGGAGACCGTGCAGAAGTTCATCGGCGAGATCGAGAAGGTCTCCGGCGTCACCGAGGTGAAGCCCGGCCAGTCCGCGGGCGACGTCGCCACGATCAGCGCGAAGCTGCCCGGCGGCTCGCTCAGCTCCGAGGCCAAGACCGCCGTCGCCGACCTGCGCGAGCTCTCCGAGCCCGCGGGCACCGAGGTCATGGTGGGTGGTCGCACCGCCGAGGTGGTGGACAGCCTCGCCGCCACCGCCGCCCAGCTGCCGTGGATGATCCTGCTGGTCGTCGGCGCGACCATGGTGCTGATGTTCCTGGCCTTCGGCTCGGTGATGATGCCGATCAAGGCCGTGGTGATGAGCGCGGTCAGCCTCACCGCGACCTTCGGCGCGCTGGTCTGGGTCTTCCAGGACGGCCACGGCGCCGACCTGCTCGGCGTGGAGCCCGGACCGCTCGAAGCCGGGGTCGTCGTGCTGATGGCGGCCGTGGTGTTCGGCCTCTCCACCGACTACGAGGTCTTCCTGATGTCGCGGATGGTCGAGGCGCGTGAGCGCGGCGCGACCACCGAGGAGGCCGTGAGCATCGGGCTCGGCAAGACCGGCAAGGTGATCAGCGCGGCGGCGGTGCTGCTGATCGTGGTCACCGGCGCCTTCTCCTTCTCCGACATGGCGCTCATGCGCTTCATCGGCATCGGCATGATCCTGGCGCTGGCGCTGGACGCCACCATCGTGCGGATGCTGCTGGTCCCGGCGCTGGTGAAGCTCCAGGGCGAGTTCACCTGGTGGGCCCCGGCCTCGCTACGGCGGTTGCAGCAGCGGATCGGACTCCAGGAGCGCGACGAGCTGGACGACCTGGTGCCCGACGCGGCGAAGGCGCTGGAGACCGTTCCGGCCACGACCCGGCTCCCGAGGATCGCCCAGCGCGCCATCGCGGTGGCCTCGGTGGTGCTGGAGCCGGAGCTGGTGCAGACGGTGCGCAACGCCAAGCGGGACTTCCTGCACCGCCTCGAACCGCTGCGGCCGGAGCTGTTCCAGTACTGCCTGCGGCTGGCTGGCGACATCAACCACGCGGAGCGGCTGGTGCAGGAGACCATGGCGCGCGCGTTCGTCGCCTGCACCGAGGTCGCCAACCCCGGCATCGACCGGCCGCTGCCCTGGCTGATGCGGATCGCCACCAAGACCCACGTGGACTCGTGGCTGAAGCGGGTGCCGCCCGCCACCGGTCGCCTGGTGATGCACAGGACGACCGCGCAGCTCATCGGCTGAGCGAGGGGCGGGGATGACGCGGTCGGCTACGGAGCCGGACCGCGTCATCTCCTTCCCTCGGCTGGGTGTCATCCGATGGGCCGGATGTAGGTCTCCTGGCCGACACAGAAGTCACCTGTTTCGATTCAGTTGAGAATCCTTCTTGTGTATTCGATTAACCGGGTCGTGTAATCGAATACACGCACGGCTTGTGTCACGGTGAAAACGCCCGTGATCACAATGGGAGGAGCGCCGACGGTGGCCACGATGAAGGACGTCGCACGTCGTGCGGGCGTCTCCACCGCCACCGTCTCCCGCGTGCTCAACGGCCACTCCGCGCCGACCCCCGAGACTCGCGCCAGGGTGCTCGCCGCGGTCGACGCGCTGGAGTACCGGCCCAACGTGCTGGCCAGATCGCTGCGCGTGCACTCGACGCAGACGCTCGGCCTGGTCATCAGCGACCTGCTCAACCCGTTCTTCGCCGAGATCGCCCGCGCGGTCGAGGACGAGGCGCGCAAGCACGGCTACGTGGTGATCTTCGGCAACGCCGACGAGAACGTGGAGCAGCAGGAGCGCTACGTGCGCACGCTGCTCGACCGCAGGGTGGACGGCCTGCTGGTGTGCCCGGCGACCGACGACGACGGCTGGGTCAGCGAGGTCAACGCGCGCAACGTGCCGCTGGTGCTGCTGGACCGTCGCATCGACGTCGGCGGAGCCCCGGTCGTGCACGCGGACGGCGCGGCGGCGCTGCGCGAGCTCGCCGCGCACCTGGTCGGGCTCGGGCACCGCCGCATCGGCGTGATCTCCGGCCCCGAGGACACCAGCACCGGCCGGGAACGGTTGCACGCGTTCAACGACGCGCTCCGCTCGCTCGGCTACCCGGTCGCGCCGGACCTCGTGACGCACGGGGACTTCCGCCGCCGCAGCGGTGCGGACGCCGCGTCGTGGCTGCTCGGACGGCCCGAACCGCCGACCGTGCTGGTCGCGATGGACAACCTGATGGGGCTCGGCGCGCTCGAAGAACTGCGCAGGCTGGGCAGGCGCATCCCGGACGAGGTCGGCCTGGCCATCTACGACGACCAGCCGTGGTTCCCGCTGTTCGAGCCCGCGATCACCGTCGTCGCCCAGCCCACCGAGGAGATGGGCGGAGCGGCCGTGCGGAGCCTGCTCGCGCTGATCAACGGTGAGGAGCCGGAAGAGGTGCACCTCGACGCGCGCCTGGTCGTCAGAGCGTCCTGTGGAGAGCGGCTGTGAGCACGGAACTCCTTCGAGTCGAAGGGATCACCAAGCGCTTCACCGGCGCGCTGGCCCTGTCCGACGTGGACTTCGACCTGCGCGCGGGCGAGGTGCACGTGCTGCTCGGGGAGAACGGCGCTGGCAAGTCCACGCTGGTCAAGGTGCTCGCGGGGGCGCACAGCCCGGACGCCGGGCGGATCGTGGTCGGCGGCGAGGAGGTCCGGCTCGGCTCGCCGCAGCAGGCCGCGAAGCTCGGCATCGCCGTGATCCACCAGGAACTGACGCTGGTGCCGGATCTCTCCGTCGCGGAGAACCTCTTCCTCGGCCGCATGCCCAGGCGCTTCGGCTTCGTTGACCGCGCTCAGATCCGCCGCCGCGCGAGCGACATGCTCGACCGCGTCGGCCTGCGCGTCGACCCCGGCACTCCGGTGCGCGGGCTCGGCATCGCTCAGCAGCAGATGGTCGAGATCGCCAGGGCGCTGGACACCGACGCCAAGGTGCTGGTGCTCGACGAGCCGACCGCCGTGCTCACCGAGACCGAGACCGACCGGCTGCTGGAGATCATGTCCGAGCTGCGCGAACAGGGCGTCGGCCTGGTCTTCATCACCCACCGCCTCGAAGAGATCCGGCGCATCGCCGACCGGATCACCGTGCTCCGCGACGGCGAGAGCGTCGGCGTGCTGCCCGCGGGCGCGAGCGTGGACGAGATGGTCAGCACGATGGTCGGCCGCACGATCTCCGAGCAGTACCCGCGTCGCGCGCAGGAGCCCGGCGAGGTGCTGCTCAGCGTCTCCGGGCTGACCAGGAGCGGCGCGTTCACCGACGTGTCCTTCGAGGTCAGAGCAGGTGAGGTGCTCGGGGTTGCCGGGCTCGTCGGCTCCGGGCGGACCGAGGTGGCCAGGGCGGTCTTCGGCGTCGACCGCTACGACTCCGGCGAGGTCGTGGTGGCGGGCAGCCGTCCCAGGCGGGGCGATGTGAACGCGGTGATGCGCGCGGGGCTCGGCCTGGTGCCGGAGGACCGCAAGGGCCAGGGCCTCGTGCTGACCTCCAGCGTCGGCGAGAACCTCGGCCTGGTCACGATGCGCGCGGCCACGCGGGGCGGCTTCGTCGACCGCAAGGCGCAGCGCGTGCGGACCTCGGCCATGGCGGGCAGGCTCCGCGTGAAGACGGCCGGTCAGGACCAGTTGGTCCGCGAGCTCTCCGGCGGCAACCAGCAGAAGGTCGTGATCGGCAAGTGGCTGCTGGCCGACGTCCGCGTGCTCGTGCTGGACGAGCCGACGCGCGGGGTCGACGTCGGAGCCAAGGTGGAGATCTACGAGCTGGTCAACGAGCTGACAGACGCCGGGCACGCGGTGGTGCTGATCTCCAGCGACCTGCCCGAGGTGATCGGGATGAGCGACCGCGTGCTGGTCATGTCGGCGGGCCGGGTGGCCGGTGAGCTGGCGGCCGACG
Source organism: Allokutzneria multivorans (assembly GCF_039537405.1). Lineage (NCBI taxonomy): Bacteria > Bacillati > Actinomycetota > Actinomycetes > Pseudonocardiales > Pseudonocardiaceae > Allokutzneria > Allokutzneria multivorans. The sequence goes on from NZ_BAABAL010000005.1 coordinate 970,526, forward strand.
AGGCGACGCAGGACGCCGTGATGGCGCTCGCGGTCTCCGAGGCGGGCTGGTCGTACAGGGACGGTTTCTCCGACGAGTGGCGGGAGGCGGAGCGCGACACCCCGCGCCCGGCGCCCTCCGAGGAGACGATCAGGGACACGACGCGGGAGCAGGCGACATGACGACGACCGTTGCCGAACGGGGCCGCAACCGCCCCGACCTGGGCAAGCTGCTGTCGGACAACGGGGCGCTCGGCGGCCTCGTGGTGCTCGTGGTGGCCCTGTCGATCATGGCGCCGACCTTCCTCACCCCGCAGAACCTGCTCAACGTCGGCGTGCAGGCCGCCGTGGTCGCGGTGCTCGCGTTCGGGCAGACCTTCGTGATCGTCTCCGGCGGCATCGACCTCTCGGTGGGCAGCGTCGCCGCGCTCTCCGGCATGGTCGCCGCCTGGTCCTTCACCGAGGCGGGGCTGCCCGGCTGGCTGGCGCTGGTCGCGGGCCTGGTGACGGGCCTGGCCGCCGGTCTGGTCAACGGCGTGATGGTCAGCTACGGCAGGCTGCCCGCCTTCATCGCGACCCTGGCGATGCTGAGCGTGGCGCGCGGCCTGACCCTCGTCGTCTCCGACGGCACGCCCAAGTCCACACCTGAGGAGATCACCGCGCTCGGCAGCACGATCGGCGACTACCTGCCGGTCCCGCTGCTGGTGATGCTGCTGGTCTTTGGGCTTACCGGAATCATTCTCACGAGGACCTACGCGGGGCGCACGATGTACGCGATCGGCGGCAACGCCGACGCCGCGCGGCTGTCCGGGATCAACGTGCGCCGGTCCACCCTGGTGGTCTACGGCCTCGCCGGGGTCTTCGCCGCGGTGGCCGGGCTGCTGCTGGCCGGTCGCCTGGCGTCGGCGGGTCCGCAGGCGGCGGTCGGCTACGAGCTGGACGCCATCGCCGCGGTCGTCATCGGCGGGGCCTCGCTCTCCGGCGGTGTCGGACGGGCGACGGGCACCTTCGTCGGCGCGCTGGTGCTCGCGGTGCTGCGCAACGGCCTCAACCAGCTCCAGGTCACCCCGTTCTGGCAGCAGGTGGTCATCGGCGTGGTGATCGCGCTCGCCGTCCTGTTCGACACGCTCCGCCGCCGCACCAAGTGATCTCCACAGGAGAAGGGGCAGTCTCTCGATGAAGAACTCCGGTCGTCGTCGCGGCGCCGTCACCGCGGTACTGGCCGCGACCGCGCTCGCACTCACGACGGCGTGCGATCCCGGCACCACCGGCGACAGCGGCGCGCAGACCCTCTCCATCGCGTTCTCGGTGTCGACGCTGAACAACCCGTTCTTCGTCCAGCTCAGGGACGGCGCGGAGAAGGCCGCCAAGGAGCTGGGCGTGAAGCTGGTCGTCCAGGACGCGCAGAACGACGCCACCAAGCAGATCAACGACGTGCAGTCCTTCGTCACGCAGAAGGTGCACGCGATCCTGGTCAATGCGGTCGAGACCGACCAGTCCGAGCCGATCGCCAAGGCCGCCGCCAACGCGCGCATCCCGCTCGTCGCGGTGGACCGCTCGATCGACGGCACCGTGGTCTCTGAGGTCACCTCGGACAACGTGCAGGGCGGGCAGCTCGCGGCCGAAGCGCTGGCCAAGGCCGTCGGCCCTGGTGACGTGGTGACGCTCCAGGGCATCTCCGGCACCTCGGCCAGCCGCGACCGCGACGAGGGCTTCACCCAGGGCATGGCACTGCGCAGCAGCGTCCGCGTGGTCAGCAAGAAGGGCGCCGAGTTCGACCGCGCCAAGGGCATGGACGTGATGTCCGCGCTCGTGCAGTCGCAGCCCAAGCTCAAGGGCGTCTTCGCGGAGAACGACGAGATGGCGCTGGGCGCGGTGAAGGCGCTCGGCGCGCGGGCGGGCAGGGACGTGATGATCGTCGGCTTCGACGGCACGCCCGACGCGCTCGTCGCCGTGCAGAACGGCACCCTCGCCGCCACGATCGCCCAGCAGCCGCGCGAGCTGGGGCGCCTCGCCGTGGAGCAGGCCGTGAAGACCATCCGCAAGGAGAAGGTCCGGCAGTTGATCGAGGTGCCGGTCAAGGTCGTGACCAAGGACAACGTCGCCGACTTCCGCAACTAGTCGATCTGTTGAAGTTGATCTGTTGAAAGGGACAACCCAGATGAAGCTCACCCGCAGGTCCGCGTTCGCGGCCGTTGCCGTGGCCACCCTCGCGCTGACCGCCGCGTGCGGAGGCGGCGCGGGCAACTCCTCCGGTGGCGAGATCACCGTGGCGCTCTCGGTCTCCACGCTGAACAACCCGTTCTTCGTGCAGCTGCGCGACGGCGCCCAGGAAGCGGCGAAGGCCCTCGGCGTGAAGCTCGTGGTCCAGGACGCGCAGAACGACCCGGCCACCCAGGTCAACCAGGTGCAGACCTTCACGACGCAGGGCGTGAAGGCGATCATCATCAACGCGGTCGAGTCCGACCAGGCCACACCGGCGGCCAAGGCGGCGGAGAACGCCAAGATCCCGGTGGTCGCCGTCGACCGCGCGGTGAACAACGCCAAGATCGCCTCGCAGATCGCCTCCGACAACGTCGCGGGCGGCAAGCTCGCCGCCGAGGCGCTGGCCAAGGCGATCGGCGGCGCCGGTGACGTGGTGGTGCTCCAGGGCACCCCGGGCACCTCCGCCGCGCGCGACCGCGGTCAGGGCTTCGCCGACGGCATCAAGGCCAGCGCGGGCATCAAGGTCGCCGCCCAGCAGGCCGCCGACTTCGACCGCAGCAAGGGCCTTGAGGTCACCACCAGCCTGCTGCCGACGCAGGCCGCGCTGAAGGGGCTGTTCGCGCAGAACGACGAGATGGCGCTCGGAGCGATCAAGGCGCTGGGCGGTCGCGACGTGAAGGTCGTCGGCTTCGACGCCACCAAGGACGGCCTCGACGCGATCGAGGCGGGCACCATGGCGGCCACCATCGCGCAGCAGCCCCGTGAGCTGGGCAAGCTCGCCGTGGAGCAGGCCGTGAAGGCGGCGAAGGGCGAGCAGGTCACGGCCAAGGTGGACGTCCCGGTCAAGGTCGTCACCAAGGAGAACCTGGCCGAGTTCAAGAAGTGAGCGAGCCGAAGAAGGTCGTGGTCATCGGGTCGGCCAACGCCGACCTGGTGGTCGCGCTGAACCGGCGTCCCGGGCCGGGCGAGACCGTCATGGGCGCCGACCTCGTGGTCTCCCCCGGCGGCAAGGGCGCCAACCAGGCGGTGGCGGCGGGCATGCTCGGCGCCCCGGTCGTCTTCCTCGGCGCGGTCGGTGAGGACGAGCACGGGGAGCTGCTGCTGGGCTCCCTGCGCGGAGCCGGTGTGGACGTCGCCCACGTGGCACGGCCCGACCGGCCCACCGGCAACGCCTACATCATGGTCACCCCGGACGGCGAGAACTCCATCGTCGTCTCCCCCGGCGCGAACTCCGCGGTGGCCGAGGCCGACGTGGACGCGGCGCGCGGTGTGCTCGCGGAGGCGGCGGTCATGGTGCTGTCGCTGGAGATCCCGCTGTCCACGGTGGCACACGCGGTGGCTTCGGCGGCGGAGCTGGGCGTTCGCCCGGTGCTCAACCTGTCGCCGACCGCCGAGCTGCCCGACGAGGTGCTCGCGGCGCTGGACCCGTTGGTGGTCAACGAGCACGAGGCCGCGTGGCTGCTCGGGGCTGAGGGTTCGCCGGAGGATCTGGCGACCCGGTTGCTGGACGTCGGCCCGCGCTCGGTCGTGGTGACCATCGGCGCCAAGGGAGCCGTGGTCGCTGACCGGGCCGGAGTGCACACCGTGCCGTCGCCGCAGGTGAAGCCGGTGGACACGACCGGAGCGGGCGATGCGTTCACCGGTGCGCTCGCGGGAAGGCTCGCCGCTGGCGAAGACCTGGTCGAAGCCGCGCGCTTCGCGGTCCGCGTCGCGGCGACGTCGGTGACGCGGCACGGGGCTCAGCCCTCGTACCCGCGCGCCGACGAGGTGATCGGGTGAGGCGCAGGGGAATCCTGCACGCCGAACTGAGCGCCGCGCTGGCCCGGCTGGGACACACCGACCGCGTGGTCGTCGCCGACTGCGGGTTGCCGATCCCGGCCGGGCCGCAGGTGATCGACCTGGCCTTCACCTTCGGCGTGCCGAGCTTCTTCCAGGTGCTCGACGGACTGCTGGCCGAGCTGGTGGTGGAGGACGCGGTCGTCGCGGCGGAGATCGACTCGGGCAACCCGCCCTGCGCGGCGGCGCTGGCTCAGCGGCTGCCGCAGGCGCGCCGCGTCGCGCACGAGGAGCTCAAGCGGCTGCTCGGCGACGCGAAGCTGGTGGTGCGGACCGGCGAGGCCAGTCCCTTCGCGAACGTCGTCCTGCGGTGCGGGGTGCCGTTCTAGTCGCTCAGGCCAGCAGGAAGGCCAGCGGTGACAGCACCATGGCCAGCAGGACGAGTCCGGCGATCAGGCGGATGCGGCGGGATCGGGTTTCGGTGCTCATGTCGCCGGAGCCTAGGCTGCTGATGACGCAGGGCTGCGCGGTGGTCGCCCTCCGTAACTCTTCCGGGTGACCTGGGGCGATGATTAGTTGCTCCTATGTCGGCATTGACGCTGGTCCGAGGTTCGGTATGGTCTAGACCATGGCAGCGTTGCAGCTCACAGGTGTCGGTGTCAGCCCCGGCAGGGCCTCGGGCCCCGTCGTCCGCGTCGCCGAACCGCTGGGTGAGCCGTCGGCGGTCCCCGCGCCCACCGACGCCGAGGCCGAGGCGGGGCGCATCGCCCCGGCGGCGGCCGCGGTCGCCGACCGGCTCAACGCCAAGGCCGCCACGGTCGAGGGCGACTCCCGTGCGGTGCTGGAGACCACCGCCGCAATGGCCATGGACCCGGCGCTCGCCAAGCAGGCTGCCAAGCTCGTGCGTGAGCGCGCCCTGCCTGCCCCGCGCGCCGTCTTCGAGGCGGCCAACGTCTTCGCCGCCTCGCTCGAAGCCGCCGGCGGCTACCTCGCCGAGCGCGCGCAGGACGTCCGCGACGTGCGGGACCGGATCGTCGCCGAGCTGCTCGGCATCGACCCGCCCGGGGTGCCCGAGCTGGCCGGTCCGAGCGTGCTGGTGGCCCGCGACCTCGCGCCCGCCGACACCGCCGGGCTGGACCCCGCCAAGGTGCTCGCGCTCGTCACCGAGGAGGGCGGCCCGACCAGTCACACCGCGATCCTCGCCCGCTCGCTCGGCATCCCCGCCGTTGTCGCCGTGCGCGGGGTCCTCGCGCTGGAGGCCGAAGGGCTGATCGTCGACGGCGCCACCGGCTCGGTCGAGGTCCCCGACGGCCCGGTCGAAGTGGTCGCCGCCGCAGTGCAGGCCGAGCCCGAGTGGGACGGCGTCGGCCGCACCTCCGACGGCCAGCGCGTCAAGATCATCGCCAACGTCGGTTCCGCCGAGGACGCCGCGACGTCCGTCGCCGCGGGTGCTGAGGGCGTGGGGCTGTTCCGCACGGAGTTCTGCTACCTCTCCGCCACGACTGAGCCGTCCGTCGAAGCGCAGCGCGCCGCCTACGCCAAGGTCCTCTCGCCGTTCCAGGGCAAGCCGGTCGTCGTGCGCACCCTCGACGCGGGCGCCGACAAGCCGTTGCCGTTCCTGACTCCGGAGGACGAGCCCAACCCTGCGCTCGGCGTCCGTGGCCTGCGCATCGGCCGTGAGCAGCAGGGCGTGCTCGACCGCCAGCTGGAAGCGATCGCAGCCGCAGCAACGGATTCCGGCGCTGAGGTCTCGGTCATGGCGCCGATGGTCGCGACGGCCGAGGAAGCCGCGTGGTTCGCCGAGCGCGTCCGCGCCGCCGGGCTGCCCAGGGCGGGCGTGATGATCGAGATCCCGGCGGCTGCCTTGTCCGCCAAGGAAATCCTCGCCGAGGTCGACTTCGTCAGCCTGGGCACCAACGACCTCGCGCAGTACGTCTTCGCCGCTGACCGCATGCTCGGCGCGCTGGCCTCGCTCAACGACCCGTGGCAGCCCGCGCTGCTGCGCCTCATCGCCCTCGTCGGCGAAGCGGGCATCGCGCTGGGCAAGCCCGTCGGCGTGTGCGGCGAGGCCGCCGCGGATCCCGCGCTCGGCTGCGTGCTGGTGGGCCTCGGCGTGACCAGCCTGTCGATGAACGCGGCAGCTCTGGCGCGCGTGGGCTCGACGCTCGGCGGAGTCACCGCGGACGCATGCCGCGAAGCCGCCCGCGCCGCGCTCGCCGCGAAGGACCCCGCCCACGCCCGCGAAGCCGCCCGCGCGGCCCTCGGCACCGTGAGCTAGCTGAAGAACCTTCGCAGACCGCGCTTCTTCTTCGGCGGCGGCAGGATGCTCAGCGAACCCATGCGCAGCGTGCCGGTCAGCACGAAGTGCGGGGTGCCCCGGTGCTCGCCGGGGCCCACCTTGTCGGTCACGGTGGACATCACCGGCGTGAGCTCGTCGATGTTCACCGTCGCGCCGGGCGGCAGCACCAGGGTCGTGGAGCCCGCCGTGCTGTCCAGCTCCACGGTCACCATCGGCTCGGCGATCACCGCCTCGGTGAAGTCCAGGCGGCTGGAGCCGAGATTTCCGCGCAGCACCAACGTTCTCGGCACCACCCACCGCCCGCTGCGCTGCACGGTGGAGCCGGTGTGCCGCAGCTCCAACGAGCCCTTCGCGGCGGCGGTGTCGAGCACCATCCCGGGGATGTCCATCAGCACCGCGTTCAGCTCGGCGCGGACCACGGCCGCCGTCGCGCGGTTGGAGCGCTCGGAGAAGTCGGCCAGCGACAACCTGCCCTGACCGACGGCGCGTTGCAGCAGCCCGAGCACGTGCTCCCGCTCGGCGTCGGAGACGCGGAGGTCGCGGTCACTCATCCGGGTCCCCGTCCAGTCCGTGCTCGATGGCGTAGCGGGCCAGCTCGACCCGGTTGTGCAGCTGGAGCTTGCGCAGCGTGGACTGCACGTGGTTCTCGACCGTGCGGTGGGAGATCACCAGCCGGTCGGCGATCTGCCGCGCGGTCAGCCCCTTGGCGACCAGGCGCAGCACCTCGGTCTCGCGCTCGCTCAGCCTGGGCGTCGCGGGGTCGGAGCCGGGCCCGGTCGCGGCCATCCTCCGGTACTCGCCCAGCACCAGCCCGGCGAGCCCGGCGGTGAACACCGCGTCCCCGTTCGCGGTCCGCCGCACGGCGTCGACCAGCTCTTCGACCGAGGCGGACTTCAGCAGGTAGCCGGAAGCGCCCGCCTTCACCGCCTCCAGCACGTCGGTGTGCTCGCCGCTGGCCGAGAGCACCAGAACCCTGGTCCCCGGCAGCTCGGTGGTGATCCGGCCGGTGGCCTCCACCCCCGTGCTCGTGCCCATGTTCAGGTCCATCAGCACCACGGCCGGTCGCACCGTGCGCGCGATCCGCACGGCCGCGTCGCCGTCGCTGGCGGTCGCCTTGACCTCGAACCCGCGCTCGGCCAGATCCCGCGCCACACCGTTGCGCCAGATCGGGTGGTCGTCGACGACCATCACCGACACCGCGGCTGTCTCCGGCTCGATCATCCCGCTCCCCCTCGCCCCACCTTGATCTCCCACTCGACCCCGTCCCCGGGCGCGGTCAGCAGCGCCAGGCTCCCACCGAGGTCGGTGACGCGCCCGCGGATCGAGCGCGACACACCCATCCGGCCCTCGGCCTCCGCCTCGGCGAGCCGCCCTTCCGGGATGCCGGGGCCGTCGTCCCGCACGCTGAGCACCACGTCCTCGCCCAGGTCCTCCAAGAGCACCCAGGCCCGCGCGTCCGCGCCGGCGTGCTTGTCCACGTTGTTGAGCGCCTCGCGCGCGATCGCCACCAGCTCGGTCGCGGTGCTCGTCGGCATCCGCACCGCCGTCGCGGGCGTCGAGACCTGCACCCGGGGCGTCGCGAGGACCTGGAGCAGCGCTCCGAGGTCGCTCTCGCCGTCGACGCTGGAATCCGGCGGAGCCGCCGCGATCAGCGATCGGAGCGCGACCTCCTGCTCCCCTGCCAGCTGCGCCAGCTCCGCGGTCTCCCCCGTGACCTCCGCGCCGCGCGTGCGGACCCGCGCCAGAACTTGGAGCACGCCGTCGTGGATCGACCGCGCGAGGCGTTCACGTTCCGCCGTCGCGGCTTGCGCCCGCAGCGCCTGGTGCAGCTGCGTCGCGGAGCGCCGCGCGGTGGTCGACGCCATCCCGATCACGAAGCCGACCGCGACCAACAGCATCGAGTCCCTGGCGATGTCGAAGGTGAAGTACCCCCGCACGGCGAAGGAGACCAGCGCGTTGACCGCGCCCGCGAGCAGCCCGCTCACCTGGCCGCCCTGCACCGCCGCCGCGACCACGGAGCTCGCGCCCCACACGGTGGTGATGGTCGGCTGCGGCGTCTCCAGATATGCCCTATCCAGAACGAGCGCGGACAAGCCGATGAGTACGAGGGTGAGCAGGACGTCGACGACGACGATCGGGGCTCGGCGACCGGGCTCCCTGCTGTAGGCGTACGCGGTGAAGACGGTCCAGCCCGCCATCACCCCGAGGACCAGCCATCCCAGCCATTGCCGCTGGTACTCGCCCTGGTGAAGGAGGACTCCCGTGGTGGCGAAGACGAAGGTTCCGACCCGGAACAGCACCGCTCCGCGCCACAGCGGGGCCATGGTCGAAGCCAGGGTCTCCGCTGCTGCCGTGGACGTCGGCACCGCGTTCTTCCTCCTTCATGGGGCTCTGTCGGCTCCGGCCATCCTGCCGCATGCGCCTCGGGGGAGGTTCGCGTGCGCGAGTGGCCGTTGCTGAGCCTGCGCAGGCCGGCGCTGATCTACTGGTGCCTCGTCTACGCCGCGGCCGTCGGGGTCTTCCTGACCAGCTCGCTCGGCGGACCGGTGCCGACCGACGACGAGATCCGCGACTTCGGCGTGCTGGCAGGGGTTTCCGTGCTGGTCGTGGTGGTGACCTCCGCCTGCGACCCGTTCCGCGCGGAGTCGCAGCAGAACCTGTGGGCGGTGCACGTCTCCTACCTGTTGGCGGGCGCCCTGACGCTGCCCAAGAACCTCGTGGTGCTGCTGATGATCGGCCCTGTGCTGCAAGGAGTTCTGGAGCAGCGCCCGGGGCCGCACCGCTGGCTGTTCACCACGTCCGCGACGACGGTCGCCACCTTCGTCGCGTGCATGGTGGCGGGCACGTGCCCGAACCACTACGCGGACAACCTCTTCGGCTCGCTGATGGTCGGCGGGACGCTGCTCAGCACGCGGGCGCTGCTGGTGGGCGTCGGGTTCTGGCTCCGCAAACCGCAAGCGCGGCCGAGCGAGGTCTTCGGTGAGCCGCTGGACGTCGGGGTCGGCGTCGTCGCGGTGTGCACCGGCGTGCTGAGCTCGATGGTGCTGACGGCGAACCCGCTCGCGGTCGTCCTGCTGGCGCCGCCGATGGTGCTGCTCGGCCGTGCGACGCAGCTCGCGCAGTGGCGGCGTTCCGCCCAGCGCGACCCCAAGACCGGCCTCACCAACGCGACGCACTGGAACCGCCTCGCCCGCGCGGAGCTGGTCAGGACGCGGGCCCGGCAGACGACGGCCGCGGTGCTGCTGCTCGACCTCGACCACTTCAAGCGGGTCAACGACGAGATCGGCCACCTCGCGGGCGACTCGGCGCTGGCGGCCGTCGCCGAGCTGTTGCAGGAGGAGGTGCCGCGCCGGGACCTGGTGGGGCGCTTCGGCGGCGAGGAGTTCGTGATCCTGCTGCCCAACACCGACCCGGTCGCGGCGGAACGGCAGGCGGAGCGCATCCGGCTCGCCGTGTCGGGGCTCGCGGTGCCTGCCACCGCGGCCGACGGGCACCCGCACCTGTTGACCGGCTTGACGATCAGCATCGGTGTCGCGACGTCGGCCCGCTTCGGCCACGAGATCGACGCGTTGATGGTTGCGGCCGACTCCGCGCTGCTGAGCGCCAAGAACGCCGGCCGCAACCTCGTCACCCTCGCCTAGCCCCTGTCCTGCAAGTGGTTGAGCACGGCGTCGCCGGGGGGTGGGATGTCTTCAAGACCAGCAAACCCCTCTGTTGATCATCGTTAACCGCCGCAAACCCTGCGGTTGTGCGGGGTTTGCTGTCGTTGGAGACGGTGGGGCTGGGGGTTGGGTGGTCTTGAAGACCGGCGAACCGGATGGCTTCCAGGACAGCCTTAGCCCGCGGGCTCCGCCTCCGCTTCCTCGGGGGCTTCGCGGGGACCGGCGAGCGAGCGGATCGCGGCGCTGAGCACGGCGAGCACCGGGACCGACAGCAGCGCGCCGACGAGACCGGCCAGCGCCAGACCGCCGACGATGGCCACCACGACCGCGAGCGGGTGCAGGTGCACCGCCTTGCCCAGCAGCAGCGGCTGCAGGACGTGGCTCTCCAGCTGCATCACGGCGATCACGATGATCAACACGATCAGCGCGGACACCAGCCCGTTGGCCACCAGCGCGACCAGGACCGCGACGGTGCCCGCGAGCAGGCCACCGACGATCGGGATGAACGCGCCGAGGAAGACCAGTGCGGACAACGGGATCGCGAGCGGGACGCCGACCGCGATCAGGCCGATGCCGATGCCGACCGCGTCGACGACCGCGACCAGCACGGTGGCCTTCACGTAGGCGGACAGCGAGTCGAAACCCTTGGCGCCCGCCACGTCCACGCGGTCGCGGATGCGGGTCGGGACGGCCTTGAGGATGCCGCGCCAGATGCCCCGGCCGTCGTGCAGGAAGAAGATCAGCGTGAACAGCACCAGCAGGAAGCCGGTCAGGATCTCGCCCACCGTCGCCGCGGTGGACAGCGCGCCCGAGGTGATCACCGAGGTGTTCGCCTTCAGCGCCTCGATCGCCTGGTTGATGTAGCCGGTGATGTCCTCCTGCTTGAGGTGCAGCGGCCCGTTGATCAGCCAGTCCCTGATCGTTTCGAGGCTCTGCGTCACCTGCTTCTGGAGGTCCGGGACGCCCTCGATGAACGCGGTCACCACGGACGTCAGCACGCCGATGACCAGCGCCAGCCCGCCGACGAGGACCACGGTCGTCGCGGCCCACCTCGGCACCCGCCAGCGGACCAGTGCCTTCACCGCGGGCCCCATCAGCGCCGACAACAGCAGCGCGATGGCGACCGGGATGACCACGGTGGCGAAGTAGGCGGCGACGTAGCCGAGCACGACGAGCGCGCCCGCGATCACCAGCAGCCGCCACGACAGCGCGGCACTCACCCGAAGTCCGTACGGGATCGGTTCGTCGGCGTCCCGACGGATCGGAGTCGGTTCAATCTGCCTGGGTGCGCTCACGGGGGAAGACGGTAGTGCCAATCGCGCCGCGACGTCCGCTCATCACGGCTTGGTCGTCCGCTCTTCCCACCGGGGCGGCGAACCGGTGAGATCGAACAGGACCAGCAGGGGGCGGAGGAGCACGTGGGCGAGTACGTCAAACCCTCGGACCTGACCGAGGCCGAACGCGAGGTGTGCAGGGCGTTCGGGACGGGGGACCGGCTCGCGCTCCCGCTTCCCGGCAGGACCGATCGCCAGGTCAGGGCCGCCGTGCTGGTCGCGCTGCTCACCGACCTCTACCGGGTCAAGATCACCGGTATCCCCGCGCTGCGGCTGTCCGGTGCCAGGGTCACCGGCACGCTGAACCTGGAGTCGGTCAAGGTCTCCTACCTCGTCGAGCTGGCCGGTTGCGTGTTCACCAACAAGGTCGACGTCCGAATGGCGCAGCTGGCCGGACTGCGACTGCCGGGATCGCGGATGCCCGGGCTCAACGGCAAGAACCTGCGCGTGGACAGCGATCTCGTGCTGGAGGCCGGGTTCACCTGCGACGGCTGCCTCGACCTCACCGACGGCGCTGTGCAGGGCACGGTCCGGCTCGCGGGCGCGGTGCTGCGCAGCCCGCAGGGGCACGCGCTGCTCGGCGCCCGGCTCAACATCTCCGGTTCGTTGCAGGCCACGGCGATGCGCGCGAGCGGCGAGGTCCGCCTGCGCGGGGCCAACGTCGGCGGCAGCATCCACCTCGGCGGCGCCTACCTGGCCAACCCGGAGGGCGACGCGCTGGAGGCCTCCGGCGTCGTCGTCGCGGGCAACCTGTTCTGCGACCGCGACGGCGGGCAGTTCACCACCGAGGGCCGCGTGGTGTTCGCGGGCGCTCGGATCGGCGGCGACGCGGTGTTCTCCGGAGCGCGACTGCGCACCCCGCAGGCGCTGGACCACCAGGTGTTGGTGATGCCGCGCGGGATGGCTGACACGACCGCTTCCCTGGTCGCCGACCGCATCCACGTCGACGGCAACGTGGAGATGGACAACGGCTTCACCGCATCCGGCTCCGTGCGCGTGCCGAACGCGACGATCGGCGGCTACCTCCGGCTCTCCGGCTCGTGCCTCGGTGAGGAGGAGTCGGTCGTCGGTCTCGACGAGCAGGGCATCAAGCCGGTGCAGCGCGTCCCGGTCGCGTTCATCGCAGACGGCATCGAGGTCGGCGGAGACCTGGAGGCGCGCGGCGTCGGCGGTGAGGACGACGCGGCGGCGGGCGAGCGCAACGGCCCGATGTGCGCCTACGGCCAGGTGCGGCTCGTCGACGCGAAGGTGCGCGGCAGCGCCAGCCTCTCCGGTGTGCACCTGCACGGGCCCGGCATCGACTCCCTGTTCGCCGACCGGCTGGACATCGGCGGGACCCTGTTCCTCCGGCACATCCGCGCGACGGGCTCGATCCGGCTGCAGAACGCCAGCATCGGCTCGACCCTGGACTGCACGGGCGCGCACCTGACCAAACCGCGCCTGCGCCCGGACGGCTCGCTCAAGCCGTCGCTGGACGCGCGCGTGGCCATGGTCGGCAAGGACCTCCTGTGCACGCACGGCTTCCTGGCCAGCGGTGGCGTCCGCGTGCGCCTGGTCGAGGTGCACAAGATGGCCAGCTTCACCGGCTCCGTTCTGGGCAGCGAGGAAGCGCGGATCGCGCTCAACGCCTACGGGCTGTCCGCGCAGCAGCTGGTGGTGCGCTTCGCCGAGCCGCCCGCCGGGCGCGTCATCCTGACCAGGGCCACGGCGGTCTCGGTGACCGACGGCGAGTTCCTGTGGGCCTCAACGGGCGGCGTCGACCTGGAGGACTTCCGGTTCGAGGCGATCACCGCGACGCCGGAGGTCAGCGTCCGCACCAGGGTCAAGTGGCTGCGGCGGGTCATCCCCGACTTCGCGCCCGGACCCTACGACCTGTTCGCCACCTTCTACCGGCGCTCCGGCCACGAGGAGCGCGCGGTGCGGGTGCTGCTGGAGAAGCAGCGCAGGCGGCACTGGGAGCTGGGCCTGGCGGGCAAGCTCTGGGGCGCGATCCAGGAGTGCACGGTCGGCTACGGCTACCGGCCCTGGCTGGCGATGATCTGGATCGCGCTGTTCTGGCTGGCTGGCGGCCTGTGGTTCGACGACCACCGGATGTCCCGGCTGGACGACGGGCAGAACCCGGAGTGGAACCCGTGGCTGGTCTCGGCCGATCTGCTGCTGCCGATCATCAACCTCGGCCAGGACAACATGTGGGCCTACACCGGCACCTCGCAGTGGGTCTCCGGCGGTCTGGTGGCCCTCGGCTGGGTGCTCGCGACCACGGTCGCGGCCGGTGCGACGCGGGTGCTGAAGAGGAACTGAGCGAAGGCCTCGAAATGTGTCTAGAGAGATTAGTCTAGATAACCTTTGTTCGAGGCTTCGAAATACCTCCGTTGGCCAATGTTGATCACCTGCGAATTCCAAATCGGGTTGCTCGGGGTTGTTGGAAATGCTGGTGATCTGGACCACACTCGTCCATTAACCCGATGGTGGCATAAAGCGCGGCGCTACTCGCTTTCGGCGTTGTGCGCCTGACAGAGTTCAGCTCGTCGACAACGACACCAAGATCTGAACTCAGCGGAGGCAGAACGTGACCAGCAACCAGAGCGCGAACACGGGGGGTGGCCGAGTGCGTCGGCTGCTGACCCGTGCGCTCCTGGTCGCCGGTACCGCCGCCACCGGCTGGCTGGTCGCCTCCGGCACCGCCGCCGCCGCTGAAGCTCCGCTGCTGTCCGCGCCCCTTGACGGTGTCGTCGACTCGATCGAGGCCACCGCCAAGCCCGTCGCGGACACCGCAGGCTCCGCCGTGACCGCCGTTGTCCAGCAGGTCGTCTCCGCGCCCAGCAAGGCTCGCAGCCTCGCCGCGCAGGAGGACTCGGACCCGCTGCACGGCGCCGTCGAGGGGCTTGCCGGGCTGCTCAAGCCCAAGCAGAACAACCTGATCGACGTTCCCTCCGCCGTTCTGGAGAAGGTGCTGACCGGCGCGGGCTCGCCCCGCTCCGCCTCCGCCGCCCAGGACGCCGGGACGGCCCAGGCCGACCCGGTCGCCCCGCCCAAGACCGGCGGGCCCGCGAAGAACGACGCCGGTCACAGCCCGGTGACCCTGCCCGCCGCCGTGGTCAACCACGGTCCCGCGGCCGGTGACACCGAGCGCCCCCAGCCGAGCAAGGACGACTCGCCGCGGTACCCGCTGCCGTCCTCGCCCGTGCAGATTCCCGGTGGTTCCTGCTCGTGCCCGCACGACGGACCCGGCACCGGTGGTTTCAACGTGGGTGGCTACCTCTCCGCCGCTCACAACCTCGTCGTGCGTGGACAGGCGCTGAGCGCCGCTGCTCTCCACCGCATGGCCGCCGCGACTGCCAAGCAGCCCGGCACCACTCCTGACTGAATTCCCCGCGCGGCCAGCGACAGGTTGAACGCCTGCGCCGCCGGGTCAGTCTTCTGACGCCTCGTGTGAGCGCTCGTCTTCTCCTTCGCCAGTGGCCGCGCCAACAGCCCGGTGGGCATCCGCCCATCACCCCCAAGACATGGGTGGCTGTTTGCCCCGACGCGACAGCGTCCAGCCACCCGCCTAAAACCCCCGAACTCAGGGGACAACCAGAAGGAGATCCACATGCATTCCTGGGCGAAGCGTGGCATGAAGGCTGCGCTCCTCACCGGTGGGATGTTCATCCTCGGTGCCGGTATCGCGCAGGCCGGTGAGGCGCAGGTCAACCCTGACGCTCCCACCACCCCGCTCGGCGGCAAGATCTCGATCCCGGTCAACATCGACAACAACGCGGCGGGCCTGCCGCTCGTTGGTCAGATGGACCTGCCCAGCTTCAAGCGGGACATCACCGTCGACGTGTCGTCGCTGGTGGGCGGCCTGCCCGGCGGCAGCGCCGACGCGGGTGCCGAGGCCAAGAAGGCCGACAAGAAGGCCTACGGCCCGAACAAGAAGGCCTCCAAGGAGTCCGGCACCGTTCAGGACCCGTTCCGCTCGAACAAGGTCGACGCCGACCTGATCGTGCCGGTGGACCTGTCGGGCAACGCGATCGCGGCCGGCGGCAACGTCGAGGTCGAGAACGAGTCGTCCTACAGCTACAACAACCCCGAGGTGATGGTCACCGACGGGACCCACCAGGGCCTCGCGGGCAACGTCGTCGACGTTGACGGCGTCGTGCCGGTGCAGCTGACCGGTAACGCGATCGCCGCGGTCGGCTCGGCCACCACCTGGAACACCTCCAGCACCGACGTGCAGTCGGGCAGCTCCGTCGTCACCAGCGGCGAAGAGGGCTCGCTGGCGGGCAACGTCATCAAGCCGGCCATCGCGCTGCCGATCCAGGGCTCGGGCAACGCCATCGGCGGTCTCGCCGGTGTCGCCGAGGCCAACAACCAGTCCGACATCTCGGCCGACGTGAGCGGCGACGCCGCCAGCACCGGCGAGGACGGCACGGTCTCCGGCAACATCGCGCACGCCCCCATCGGGCTGCCGGTCGAGCTGAACAACAACGCGCTCGGCGCGCTGGTCGGCACCTCCGACACCAACGGCACCACCTCCGCGACCGCCGTTGCCAACGGTGACCGCGACACCAACGGTCTCGACTCGCTGCTCGGCGGCAACGTCGTCCAGGCGCCCATCTCGGCCGACGCCGTCGCGTCCGGCAACTCGGGCGGCGCGCTCGGCGCGAACACCGACTCCGACAGCGCGACCGAGTCCTTCTCCGAGGCCGCGGGCACCACCCACACCAACGGCTCCGAGAGCCTGGGCTCCGGCTCCGTCGTGGACGTGCCGCTGGCCCCGTCCGCGCAGGTCCTGGGCAACGCCGCTGGCTGGGTCGTCAACGCCGACTCCTACCACGAGCAGGCCACGACCACCGGTGCCGGTGGCAACAGCTACACCCTGGGCGACGACTCGCTGGCCTCCGGCCTGCTGCCCAGCGTCCCGGTCGCGCTGCCCGCCACGGTGGCAGGCAACTCCGGTGGCTGGATCGCCAACACCGACGCGCAGACCACGAACGACAGCACCCACGGCGCCGGTGGCTTCGTCGGCACCCGCGGCAACGACTCGCTGGTCTCCGGCGACGCCGCTCAGGGCTCGGTCGCGCTGCCGGTCGACGTCGACGGCAACGCCCTCGGCTGGATCGTCAACTCCGACGCCGTCAGCACCGACACCACCACCACGCACTCCGGTGGCGAGGTCTCCGCTGACGACGACGACGCTCTGGGCAGCGGCAACGCCGTGTCCGTGCCGGTCGCGGGCCCGGTCGGCCTGTTCGGCAACTCGGGTGGCTGGATCACGCACACCGAGGCCGTCGCGGAGAACACCGACGTGGTCACCGCTGGTGACGACGTCAAGGCCAACGGCGTCGACGGTGGCATCGCGGGCAACGCGGTGCACGCCCCGGTCGCCCTGCCCGTCCAGGGCTTCGGCAACTCCCTCGGCTGGATCGTCGTCGGCGAGGCCGACGGCACCAACAACACCTCCTCCACCGCCGGTGGCGACGTCGACACCGACGGCACCGACGGCGTCATCACCGGCAACGGTGTTGTGCCGCGCGTGTCCGGCCCGGTGCAGCTGTTCGGCACGGGTCTCGGCCTGACCAACAACGTCGAGGGCACCGCGGACAACGTCACCGAGGTGACCACCGCGGGCAACAACACCACCGTTGGTGACAACGGCGGCATCGCCGGCGACATCGTCGACGTCCCGGTCGCGCTGCCGGTCCAGGCCTTCGGCGACGGCATCGGCGCCGGTGGCATCTACGACGGCACCGCCACCAACACCACCTCCTCGGTCGCCGGTGGCGACAACGTGACCAGCGGCGTGCACGGCACCGCCAACGGCACCGTTGCCTCCGTGCCGCTCGCGGGCGCCGGCCAGGTGTTCGGCGACGGCGTCGGCTTCATCGCCAACACCTCGGGTGTCGCGGACAACGTGACCTCCTCGGCGGCCGGTGGCTCCACCGCCACCAACGGCGTGACCAGCTTCCTCGGTGGCGACATCATCACCGCGCCGCTCGCCCCGGTCGTGCAGGCCGACGGCGTTGCCGGCTCGGTCGGCGGCACCTCCGACGCGCTCGCCGTTGGCGACGCGGCGGCCGTCGCCGGTGGCGACTACGTCACCGCTGGTGACAACGGCTCGGTCTCGGGCGTCATCGCCCAGGTCCCGGTCGCTGTTGCGGGCGAGGTCGTCGGTGACGCGGTCTCCGGCCTGGCCGTGACCGACGGCACCGGCAGCAACGCGGTGACCACCGTCGCCGGTGGCTCCGCCGCCACCAGCGGCGAGGAGGGCGGCAGCCTCTCGGGCGTCAACGCCCTGCTCCCCGTCGCGGGCGAGGCTGCGATCTTCGACCTGCCGATCGAGGTCCTCGGCGAGGCCGTTGCCGACGGCGAGCGCGCCACCGCGGTCTCCGCCGGTGACCAGGCCGCTGCCTTCTCGCTGCCGGTGACCGACAAGGCGCTGGGTGGGGGCCTGCTCAAGGCCGCCGAGCTGCCCAGCATCTCGTCGCTGCCGAAGCTGCCCACCACCGGTGGTGCCGCTCGCTCCGCCACGCCGCAGCTGCCCAACCTGGGTGGCCTGACCGGTGGCCTGACCAAGGTCCTGCCCACCGGCCAGATCGGCCAGCTGCCCAAGCTCCCCGCCGCGCAGATGCCGGTCGCGGGTGCCCAGGGCCGCGCGTTCGACGCTCCGGCGCTGAACACCATCGACACCTCCATGGTGTCGGGCCTGGTCGGTGGCCTGGGTGGCCTGAAGGGCTGACCCACCTCCCAGGGGTTCCCTGAACATGTGGGTGCATCGGGGAACCACTGAGCACTGCCGATTCTGAAAGGCGAAGCCGGGAAGCGAAATCGCTTCCCGGCTTCGTCGTGTTCTTTATTCGCGGTGTTTTCCCAGGGCGTGACCCGAGAGTGGAGAAAAGCGTCAGCGGTGGAGGCGTTTTTCGACGCAGTCGAGGACCGAGAGAAGCGGTGCCTTGCCGTCGCTGGTCACCCAGGAAACGCGCAGCTCCGGTCGCAGCGCGCGGCCCTTGCCCATTCGGACCGGGCGTTCCGCCAGCTCGCGGACGCGGTCGGCGATGGCCTCGCCGTCGCCGTTGGGGTGCTCGGCGACCACCGCGAACTCGTCCCCGCCGTAGCGGGCGACCGTGTGGTCCGCGCGCAGCCCCGCCCTGAGCCTGCCGCCGAGCGCGGCCAGCAGCTCGTCGCCCTTGTCGAAGCCGTACTCCGCGTTGACCTTGGCGAGGTGGCGCACGTCCAGCAGCACCAGCGTCGTCAGGGTGCCGAGGGTGCGCGCCCTGGTCAGGGCCTGCTGGAGGCGGTCGACCAGCAGCGCGCGGCCGGGCAGACCGGTCAGCGAGTCCAGCAGTCCCCTGCTGTGCGGCATGTCGTCGTGCACCGGGTTGAGCTGGATCAGC
Source organism: Allokutzneria multivorans (assembly GCF_039537405.1). Taxonomy (NCBI): domain Bacteria; kingdom Bacillati; phylum Actinomycetota; class Actinomycetes; order Pseudonocardiales; family Pseudonocardiaceae; genus Allokutzneria; species Allokutzneria multivorans. The sequence goes on from NZ_BAABAL010000005.1 coordinate 989,156, forward strand.
ACGCAGCCCCGGCCGCGGTGCCGCACCGGCGTGAACTCCACCCAGAGCCGGGTGTGCGCCAGCCCCGCGTGCTCGACCAGCACCGCGAGCGACATCTGAGCTCCGGTCCGCAGCACCTGCGCGCTCAGCTCGCTGGGCTTGGGCAGCGGTGCGCCGGAGTCGTCGAAGGTCTTCCAGCCGTCGGGGCGCCGACCGGAGAGCAGCTCCGTCCTGCTCAGCCCGAGCAGCGATCCGGCGAGGCGGTTCGCGGCGATCACGTCGCCGTGCTCGTCCTGCAGCACCAGCCCCACGGGCAGTTCGGAGACCAGTTCGTCCCACACCGCGTGAGTGGTCGGTGCCGCCGTGGAGTCCATCCGCACGGTCATGGCTGCGCACCTTCCGCCGATCGAAGGCTGTGGCTAAGCCCCTCTGTCGTAAATCGGCTCGGGCAAGCGCCCAAGCGACCACCCGAATGGGGGATATCTGTCGAGTGGTCGGCTCCCGTGCCTGGTCTGGACGGCGCAGGCACGGCAATGAACAAAGAAATAGGATGGTTTCTGATTCTCAACGCTCGTCGGGGTGCTGAGGTAGACAGGGGGCATGACACCGGAGGACCTCCGCGCCGCCGTGGCCGCGTGCGTGACCGGGCTGAGCGCCGTCGCCGACCAGGACTGGTCCCGCCCGGCCGCCGGGCTGGAGTGGACGTGCTCGCACACCGCCGAGCACCTGGCCGACGACCTGCTTTACTACGCCACCTCGCTGGCCGCGCGGGCGACCGAGCAGCTCAAGGTCTGGGGCAAGATCGAGGAGGGCGCGACGAACGCCCAGGTCATCGAGGTGATCAGGGCGACAGGCGAGCTGTTCGCGACCGTTGCCGACGCCGCTCCGCCCAGTGCGCGGGCCTTCCACCCGGCAGGGCTCACCGATCCCGCCGGGTACCTGGCGACCGGCGTCGGCGAGGCGCTGCTGCACAGCCACGACATCTGCGCGACCTTCGGCGTCCAGCTGGACCCGCCCGCCGACGTGTGCCGCGCGATGCTGGCCCGCCTCATGCCGCACGTGACCCAGGGCGGCGACCCCTGGCGAGTGCTCCTCTGGGCGACCGGACGGGGCGATCTACCTGGGCAGACGCGTGTGACGGAGTGGCGCTGGCGAATTCCGGCCGGGGACTGATACGGGTTGGTATCACGCGGTATCATTCCCGCATGGCGATGACTCTGCGGCTCACCGACGAAGAGACCGAGGCGCTGCGCCTGGCCGCCGAGCGGGAACGCCGGTCGATGCAGGACATCGCGCGCCGGGCGATCCGCGAGTACGTCAACCGCCGCAACGCGACCAGGGACGCGGCGCTGGCGCGCATCGTGACCGAGGACTCCGAGCTGCTCAAGCGCCTGGCGCAGTGATCAGTGGTTGAGGACCCCCAGGTCGAGCCGGTCGACTACCTCGACCTGGACGACCTGCTCGCCGCCGCCCACGCCGCGCTCGGCCACGCCCCCGACGTGCGTGACTGGGGGCTGCTCGAAGCCGCGCTCGCCCGGCCGAAGGCGGTCGTCTTCGGCGAGGACGCCTACCCGACGCTGCACGAGAAGGCGGCGTCGCTGCTGCACTCGCTCGCCCGCAACCACGCGCTGATCGACGGCAACAAGCGGCTGGCCTGGGTCTGCACCAGGCTCTTCTACGTGCTCAACCAGCGCGATCTGCGCGCGCCGTCGGTGGACGACGGCGAACGGCTCGTTGTCGACGCCGCGACCGGCGCCCGCGACCTGCCGCAGATCGCCCAGGTCCTGGACGAGTGGACTCAGTCCCTCGGCTGACTGTTCAGCACCTTTGAGCAGCGGCCGAGCAGTGCGCGCAGCTGGTCCCGCTCCTGCTCGCTGAACTCCGCGGCCAGCGCGCGTTCGACCGCGGACGCGCGCTCGTCGGCGGCCTCGAACGCCTTGCGACCCGCCTCGGTCAGCCGCGTCTCCAGCACGTTCCGGTGCAGCTCGTGCGGCTCGCGCCTGATCAGGTCCGCCGCCTCCAGGTTGCGCAGGATCGTGGTCATCGTCTGCGGCGTGACCCGGCAGCGCCTGGCCAGCTCGGCGGCGGAAACCCCTGGTTGCTCCGCGAGCACGAGCAGCGCGGAGTACTGGGCGACGGTCAGCCCGGCCGGCCGCACCGCCGCCTGCTTCACGGCCATCAGCTCGTGCTCGACGCGCTTGATGTCCGCGCCGAGGCGCTCCTCCAGCGGCATGCCCATCCACTGATCGTACGAGGCCGCCGCTCATGACGAGTATTGACGAGCATCAGAGTACTGATTACTTTGTGAGTCCTGATCTGACTATGAGGACGGACTGTGATGCGTAAACTGACTATGGGGCGGCGGTCGTTGCTCGCGCTCGCTGTCGCGACCACGGCGGCGGTCACCCTCGTGCCGACCGCGTCCGCGACGCGGCACGGGTTACCGGAGGTCGTCACCGCCAAGGCGCAGAACCTGTTCCCCGAAGGCATCGCGTGGGACCCGGTGCGCGGCGGGTTCCTGGTGACCTCGATCAGCGAGGGCACGATCTCGGTGGTCCGGCCGGACGGCGGCGTGCGCCGGTTCGCGGCGCATCCCAGGATGGTGCAGACCTTCGGTGTGCACGTCGACACGGTGCGCGACCGGGTGCTGGTGGCCTTCGGGGACATGGGCAGCGGGCGCCGCTCGACCCCGGAGACGACCTGGAAGTCTTCTGGCATCGGGATTTTCAGCCTCAGCACGGGCAGACTGCTGCACCTCGTCGACCTCGCCATCGGGCCGGGCAGGCACGCCGCGAACGACCTCGCGATCGACCGCGCGGGCAGCGCCTACGTCACCGATCCCGCCTCCGACACGCTCTACCGCGTGGACCCGCACGGCAGGCCCTCGGTGCTCGTCCGTGACCCGAAGCTCGGCAGCGCCGGCATCGGGATGAACGGGATCGTCTGGCACCCCAAGGGTTTCCTGCTCTCAACCCGCTACGACACCGGGGCGCTGCTGCGCGTCCCGCTCAACGACCCGAGCCGCATCACGGAGGTCCGCACCGACCAGCCGCTCTTCGGCGGTGACGGCCTCGACCTGCGCCCCGACGGCACCCTTGCCGTGGTGACGAACTCTTTTGGTGGCAACGGAAAGCCTGCGGTGAGCGTGCTCCGCGCGAACCGCGACTGGACCGAGGCGCGCGCCGTGCACCGGGTCGACCCGTGGGTGGATTCGCAGCCCTCGACCATCGCGCGCACACCGCACGGGAGCTACGTGCTCGACGGGCGCATGGGCGTGTGGCTCGACGGAAAGGGGAACGCCGACCGGTTCACGCTGCGAAAGCTGTGATCACGGCGAGCATCAGGGCGAGTCGAACAGCGCGCTGACCGACTCACCGTTGTGGATGCGGCGCATCGCCTCGGCAAGCGCGGGCGCGATCGAGAGGATCTTGAGCTTCGGGCCGCGCTCGTCGGCGGAGATCGGAACCGTGTTGGTGCAGACGATCTCCAGCACGTCCGGCTGATCCCCGATCCGCTTGAGCGCGCCGCTGGAGAACAGGCCGTGCGTGCAGGCGACCCGGATGGACCTGGCGCCGAGCTCGCGCAGCCGGTCGAGCAGTTCGAGCACCGTGCTGCCCTTGGCGATCTCGTCGTCGAGCACGATCACGTCGCGCCCGGCCACCTCGCCGATCACCGAGCTGATCTGCACCTTGTCCTCGGCGAAGCGCTGCTTCGCGCCCGCCGCGACACCGACGCCGAGCAGGCGGGCGAAGTGCGCCGCTTCCTTGGCGTTGCCCAGGTCCGGCGACACCACGGTGGTGTTGGACAGGTCGTACTGGCGGAAGTGCGCGGCCAGCTCGCGCAGCGCGTGCAGGTGGTCGACCGGAACGCTGAAGAACCCGTGCACCTGCGGAGAGTGCAGGGTCATCGCCAGCACCCGGTCGGCCCCCGCCGCGACCATCAGGTCCGCGACGAGGCGCCCGCCGATGGAGATGCGCGGCGCGTCCTTCTTGTCCGAGCGCGCGTAGGAGTAGTGCGGCATGACCACGGTGATCCGCCCGGCCGAGGCGCCGCGCGCGGCGTCGGTCATGAGCAGCAGCTCGACGAGGTTCTCCTGCACCGGGCGCACGAGCGGCTGGATCAGGAACACGTCCCGCTCGCGGCAGTTCGCCTGGAGCTGGACCTCGAGGCAGTCGTTGGCGAAGCGCTGCGTGCGCACCGGGTGCAGCGGGACTTCGAGGTGCGAGCAGATCTCGGTGGCCAGCTCCCGGTGTGCACTACCGCTGAAGACTGCGATGTCCCGCACGGACCGCTCCCTGTTCGACGACTGGGCAGGCGATCCGATGGTAACCGTGATCAGCCGGTCTTTCGGCTCGTCATGCCCTCGCTTGTCGGGTCAACGCCCCAACTGAAGATCTTGTCCGGGTGCACGCGGATCAGCTCCGCGCTCATGCCCGCTGGCGTGTTCTCCTGCTCCGACAAGGCTTCCGCGCGGCCGCGGATCTCGATCCCGCGCACCCGCCACGGCTTGAACGAGGCGACGTCGTCCACCACGAGCGCGGCCCGTCCGGTGGCCAGCACGTTGCGGAACTTGCGGGTGGCGCCCATGGTGTAGCCGCCGATGTCGATCGTGCCGGTGTCGGCGTTGTAGTGGAAGCCGACGGGGTTGTTCTGCACCGCCCCGTGCGCGTCGACGGTGGCCAGCCTGCCGAGGACCTGCTCGGCGAGGTAGCGGAGTTCGTGCTCGGTGAACGTCATGACTCCAGCGAACAACCTGAACTGGAGTTGAGGTCAAGGTACGGTGGGGGCGTGAACCAAGTGCCGCTCCGAACGCCCGAGCTCACCGTCGGCCAGCTCGCCGAACGCAGCGGGGTCGCCGTCTCGGCCCTGCACTTCTACGAGCGCAAGGGGCTGATCCACAGCCGCCGCACCTCCGGCAACCAGCGCCGGTACAGCCGCGACACCCTGCGCAGGGTCGCGTTCGTGCGCGTCTCGCAGCGCGTCGGCATGCCGCTGGAGGTCATCCGCGAGGCTCTCGCGTCGCTGCCCGACGAGCGCACGCCGACGCCGGAGGACTGGGCGCACCTGTCCCAGGAGTGGCGCTCCGAGCTGGACACGCGGATCGAGCAGCTCGTGCAGCTGCGCGACAACCTCAGCGACTGCATCGGGTGCGGCTGCCTCTCGCTCAAGACCTGCCACCTGTCCAACCCGCGCGACGTGCTCGGCCAGCAGGGCCCCGGTCCGCGCAAGCTCCTTCCGGAAACGTTGCGCACCAGGGAAAGCAGTCAGTCCACTGTGGACTCATGTGCGCCGGTCTGCGAGTAGCAGCACCGCGACCATCACCAGCGCGACCACCCCGCCGAGCGTCATGACGGTGGCGGTGGACGTGGCGTCGACGACGAGGCCGCCGAGCAGCGCTCCTGCGGAGAGCATCGCCTGGAACGAGGACGTGAACAGCACGGTGGCGGCTTCCGGCGCGTTCGGAGCCGCCGCCGCGAACCACTTCTGGGAACACGCCGGAACGGCTCCGTAGCCGATTCCCCAGAGCACGAGCAACGCGAACGCGCCGATCTCCGAACTCCCCGCGACGGGAAGCGACAGCGTCGCGAACGCGATCAGGAGACCACTGATCGCGAACGTGCGCGGCGAGATTCCCGACAGGAAGTTCCCGACGACTCCGGCGACGCCGTACGCGATCAGGAAGAGCGTCACCGCGTTGGTCCGTGTCACTTCCTGGAGGAACGGCGTGACATAGGTGTAGGTCGCGAAGTGCGCTGTGACGACCAACGCGGTGACCGCGATCCCGAGTCGAACGGTGCGCTGCCGCAGCAGTTCGCGCAGCACGCCGAGACGCGTCACCTGAATCGCCGGTAGCGGAGGCATCCACCACAGCAGCGCGGCCAGCACCGCGAATGTCAGCAGTCCCATCGCCGCGAAAGCGCTGCGCCAGCCCGCGGCTTCGCCGATGAACGTACCTGCGGGAACGCCCAGCACCGAGCCGAGCGGAACCGCCGAGAAGATCACCGAAGTGGCTCGCCCGACCGATTCCCGAGACACCAATCGCGCCGCGAGACCGGAACCGATCGACCAGAAGCCGCCGATCACCAGGCCCACCAGAAAACGGGAGAACAGCATCACCCAGTAGTTCGGCGCGGCGGCTGCCAGGAAATCCGCGACCGCGAGCACGAACATCAACGCGCACAACATCGTTCGCCGGTCGAGGCGCCCCGTCGCCGCGGTGAGAACCGGAGCGGAGATCGCGGCGAGAATCCCCGGCAGCGTCATCATCAGGCCTGCGGCGCCCTCGGAGATCTCGAAGCTCGAACCGATCGACGTGAGCAGTCCGATCGGCAGGATCTCCGTGGTGACAATGGAGAAGATCCCCATCATCACCGAAACGACGGCAGGCCAGTTCCTGGTGAGCGTTGTTGTCGGCACGAAGGACAGCCCACCAGCCTTGCGCGCCACTGTCTGGCGACTTCGCGACAACTCCGTGGCTTCACGATCGTAAGATCAACTCAACGATCTCGTCGGTGGGGCGCACATCGCCGAAGGTCCGGTAGACCGTGTGCAGCGTCGCGTTGTGGTCCTGGTCCCGCCGCGCCGCGTTGGCGTCGGCCGCCATGATCACCCGGTAGCCCAAGGTCTTCGCGTCGCGCGCCGAGGACTCGCAGCACACGTTGGTGACCGTGCCGGTGATCACCACCGTGTCGATCCCCTTGCGCGCCAACAACTCCGGCAGATCGCAGCGGCCGGGGAAGAACGCGCTCGCCGCCGACTTCTCCGCGAACAGGTCGTCCTCGTGCGGAGCGAAGCCCGACCACAGGCGCTCCGGCACCGGCCCCGTGCCACCGGACGTGCGGAACACCTCCGCCACCTCCGGGCCGTAGAACTCCTCGTCGATCGCGGTCCGCTCCGTCGTCGCCGGGACCACCCACGCCACCGTGCCGCCCGCCCCGCGCAGGACCTCGGCGAGCCGGTTGATGTTCGGCACGACGCCCTGGCAGTACGGGCTCTCCGTCACGAAGAACGGCACCATGTCGACCACCACCAGCGCCGTGCGCGCCGGAACCAGGCTTGTGAAGGCGAAGCGCCTGCCCCGCCGCTGCTCCTGCCGCGCGTACTCACGCGGCTCGATGAACCACTCGTGCCGCATGTCAGCGCGGCGTCAGCATCGTGGCGGTGCGCTGTCAGCGCGGCCGGTCATCGTGGTTCTCGTCAGCAGTTCAGCTCGACGGCCCACGAGAGGAATCATCATGGGACAGCAGGGTAACGGCGGCTTCTCCGACACCGGTCTGAGCCGGGTGCGCGACGTGCTGGCGGGGCACGTCGACTCCGGGAAGATCCCCGGCCTCGTCGCGCTGGTCAGCCGGGGCGGGCAGACGCACGTGGAAGCGCTCGGCACGATGCGCCACGACGGCGGCGCTGCGATGAGCCGCGACACGATCTTCCGGATGGCCTCCACGTCGAAGCCGGTCGCGATGGCCGCGGCGATGATCCTGCTCGACGAGTGCAGGCTTCGGCTGGACGACGTGGTGGACCCGTGGCTGCCGGAGCTCGCCGACCGCAAGGTGCTGAAGCGGATCGACGGCCCGCTCGAGGACACCGTGCCCGCACGCAGGCCGATCACCGTACGGGACCTGGTGACCTCCACCTTCGGGCTCGGCATGGACCTGACCGCGCTCGGCACCCCGATCATGAACGCGATCTTCGAGCAGGGCCTCACGCCGAACCTGCCGACGCCGATGCCCGAGCCCGACGAGTGGATGCGCCGACTCGGCGCGCTCCCACTGATGCACCAGCCCGGCGAGCACTGGCAGTACCACCTCAGCAACGACCTGCTCGGCGTGCTCGTCGCCAGGGTCACCGGCCAGTCGTTCGAGTCCTTCCTGCGCGAGCGCGTCTTCGACCCGTTGGGGATGAAAGACACCGGCTTCCACGTGCCCGAGTCCAAGCTCCACCGGCTGCCGCCCGCCTACGCCCCCGACCCGCGGTCCGGCGAGTTCGTCGTGTGGGACGAGGCCGAAGGGGGACGGCACAGCAGCGCGCCCGCGTTCCAAGGCGGAGGCGGTGGGCTGGTCTCCACCGTCGACGACTACCACTCCTACTTCCGGATGCTGCTCAACCACGGGGTGCACGATGGCGAGCGCATCCTGTCCCGGGCCGCCGTCGAGCTGATGACCACCAACCGCCTCACGCCCGAGCAGAACGCCGCCCGCAACACCATGGCCACCAACAACGTCCACCTGTCCTTCGGCCAGGGGCAGCACGGCGGCTGGGGAATGGGCATGGGCGTGCGCACCTACCGGGCCGACTACGCGCCCGTCGGCCAGTTCGGGTGGGACGGCGGCAGCGGCACCTCGACCTACGCCGACCCGGAGAACCAGCTCGTCGGCATCCTGCTCACCCAGGTCGGGATGTCGGTCCCCAGCTCAGCGCACGCGATCCACGACTTCTGGACCACGGTCTACCAGGCGCTCAGTCCTGCGGAGTGAGCAGGACGACGGGGATCTGGCGGGCGGTCTTCCGCGCGTACTCCGCGTACAGCGGGAAGATCCCCACCATCTGGGGCCAGAGGGACTCGCGCTCGGCCGCGGACGCCACCCGGGCGCGAGCGGTGAACCGACGGGGCCCGACCTGCACCCCGACGCTGGGCTCCGCCCGGAGGTTCTTGAACCACGCGGGATCGTCGTCGGCGCCGCCCTTGGAGGCGACGACGACGAAGTCCTCCCCCGCCCTGCCGTAGATCAGGCACGTGCGGCGCGGAGTGCCGGTCCTTCGCCCGGTCGTGGCGAGCACGAGCATGTGCACGCCGTCCGACTCGTGCCCCTCGGTGCCACCCGAGGCCAGGTACGCGCGAACCTGCTCAGCCACCCAGTCCCACTGCGAGTCGGTGGCGCGGTCGAGGTCATCAGCGACAGCCATGACAGAGCTCCTTCCTTCAGTTGGGCTGCTCGGCGAGCCCGACGATGATCCCCTCAGGACCCCGGACGTAGCAGTAGCGGTAGCCGTCGCCGAACTGCGCGACCTCGCCCACGAGCTCTGCGCCGCGCAGACGACCGAGGACGTCCTCGACGGATTCGACGGCGAAGGTGATGCGGGGAATGCCCGGAACGTTCACCGGAGCCCTCGGCGCGGCACCGGCGGTCCCCGGCGAGCGGAACGTGGACAGCTCGATCCGGCCGTGACCGTCCGGGGTCCGCACGAAGACCATGTCCGCCCGCACACCGTCCAGTCCGACGAGCTGGTCCACCCACTCGCCCTCGACCGTGGTCCTGCCCTCCACCTCAAGGCCCAGTTCCACGAAGAACGCGACAGCGGCCGCGAGGTCCTCCACCACGACGCCGACGTGATCCAACCGGTAGATCATGGGGTCCTCCCAGGTCACGCGGCCTTTCGTAGCCGCTCGTACCCCTGGGACGGAGCTAGCACGACGTTCTCGACATCAGCCCTGAGCGAGATCGGTGAAGCGGCTGTAGTGCAGCTGGTGCGCCACGGTGATCGTGCTGGTGGGACCGGCACGGTGCTTGGCCAGGATCAGGTCGGCCTCACCGGCACGGGGGTCGTCGCGCTCCCACGCGTCGGGCCGGTTGATCAGGATGACCATGTCGGCGTCCTGCTCCAGCGATCCGGATTCACGCAGGTCGGAGAGCATGGGGCGCTTGTCGGTGCGCTGTTCCGGACCTCGGTTCAGCTGACTGATCGCGATCACGGGCACCTCGATCTCCTTCGCCAGCAGCTTGAGCTGACGGGAGAACTCACTGACCTCCTGCTGCCGGGACTCGACCTTCTTGCCCGAGGACATCAGCTGCATGTAGTCCAGCACCACGAGCTTGAGATCGTTGCGCTGCTTGAGCCGCCTGGCCTTCGCGCGGATCTCCATCATGGTCATGTTCGGCGAGTCGTCGATGAACAGCGGCGCCTCGCTGATCTCGCTCATCCTGCGCGCGAGCCGCGTCCAGTCGTCGTCGGTCATCCGGCCACCGCGCATGTCGCCGAGGCGGATGCGGGCCTCGGCGGAGAGCATGCGCATCACGATCTCGGTGCGGCTCATCTCCAGCGAGAAGATGACGCTGGCCATGCCGTGCTTGATGGAGCACGACCGCGCGAAGTCCAGTCCGAGCGTGGAGTTGTGCGTCGGGATCATCGCCCGGCCCGCCAGGTACAGGTGGTCGGCCGCGCTGACCTCGACGCAGCGCACGGGCACGCTCGCGATCGGGCGCACGTCCACGATCGCCCGCACACCGCGCGTCGCGGACCGGAGTTCCTTGTGCGCCAAGCGCTTTGCCTCGACGCGGAACACCTCGTCCTCGGTGGCGAACACGATGTCGTCGCCGGGAGCGCAGTCGTAACCCAGGCTCTGCACGAGCTCGCGGGCGTCCTCGCCCAGCGGCAGGCGGACGGAACCGTTGTCCTCCACCGAACCCAGGACGTCCAGCAGGCCGGCGAGCACCGCGCGGCGCTGAGCCCGCGAAGAACGCAGGTACGGCACGGAGAGCTCGGGTTCGCCCTCCGCGTCCGCGAACATGGTGATCTCGGGATCGGAGCTGCCCCCGGCGAGCGCGACGCCCAGCGCGTAGGGCGCGGTCAGCTCGGCCAGCTCCGGCAACTCCAGCGCGGCGGCGTTGACCACGGAACTGACGACGCCACGGCGCATCGACGCCGCGATCTCGGCGGTCGTGCGCACCTCGGCGCCGATCGCCCACTGGTGCTCGGCGTCCGCGACGATCACCGTGCCGTCGCCGAACTCGACCTCGAAGCACGGGCGCCCGGTCATCACCTCGGTCGCCGCGACCACCCGCGTCGGCAGGCCGTCGGCCCCGAGCAGCTCGTCACCGACCTCGACCGCGCCCATCGCGGTCCAGCCGGTCGGCGTGGGCAGCGGGGTGTCCAGCGCGAGCGCCTTGCCGACACCGGGTCGCGCCGCGACGATGATCATCTGACCCGCGTGCAGGCCGTTGGTCACCGCGTCCAGGTCGACGAAGCCGGTCGGGATGCCCAGCGCGACTCCGCCGCGCGAGGCGATCGCGTCGATCTCGTCCATGGTCGGCTGGAGCAGCTCCTCCAGCGCGACGTAGTCCTCGGTGGTGTTGCGGTCGGTGACCTCGTAGATGGCCTGCTGCGCGCGGTCGACGACCTCGTCCAGCTCGCCGCCCTCGGCACCGTGGTAGCCCAGGTGCACGATGCGGGTGCCCGCCTCGATCAGCCTGCGCAGCACCGCCTTCTCCGAGACGATCTCCGCGTAGTAGCTGGCGTTCGCCGCGGTCGGCACGGTCGCGATCAGCGTGTGCAGGTACGGCGCGCCGCCCACCCGCATCAGCTCGCCGCGCTTCTCCAGCTCGGCCGAGACGGTGATCGCGTCGGCGGGCTCACCCCTGCCGTAGAGGTCCAGGATGACGTCGTAGATCGACTGGTGCGCCGGACGGTAGAAGTCGTCGGGGCGCACCACCTCGACCACGTCGGCGACGGCGTCCTTGGACAGCAGCATGCCGCCGAGCACGGACTGCTCGGCCGCGAGGTCCTGGGGAGGTTGGCGCTCGAAGGGACTGCCGGACGGCGGTCCTCCGCGGTCGTCGGCCAGTGCCACCGGATGCCTCCTCCTGTGGACAGAGCTGTGGACAACCTGGGGATGGCCTGTGCACACCCGGCCACAGCCGCAAGCGCCTTCTGGGGACTACCTGGGGACAACTTCCCCACCGGTCATGAAACACCCTGGTCAGACCCTGTGGAGCGAATGTGGAAAACAAGCCGCCGATCCTGTGGGGCTCGTCATACGCACCGCGCGCGAGTTGTCCACGGCACGCGGTGGATCAGGGGCGACGCGTCGGTCACGGCGCAGTGCCAAAAAGTGCAGTGCCAGAAAGTGCAGTGCGAAAGTGCCGCCCGCCAATGATCACTCTGGCGGGCGGCACTCGCAGTCTTACTCGCCCGCGGTCACCTGAAGGTTGACCGAAGCGGTGACGCTCGGGTGCAGGCGGACGGACACCGCGTGCTTGCCGGTCGTCTTGATGTGACCGGAGAGCTCGACGGCGCGCTTGTCCAGCAGCGGGCCACCGGCGGCCTTCACAGCGGCGACGACGTCCACCGCGGTGACGGAACCGAACAGCTTCTTCGAGCCGGCCGCGGCGCGGCCCTTGTGCTCGATGGCGCCGAGGCCCTCGAGCTTGGCCTTGACCTCCTTGGCGTGGTCGAGGTCGCGAATGCGGCGACCCTCCTGAGCACGCTGGATGGTCTTGACCTGACGCTCCGCGCCCTTGGTGGCCAGGATGGCCAGCCCACGCGGGAGCAGGTAGTTGCGGCCGTAGCCGTCCTTGACCTCGACGATGTCGCCGGGGCCGCCGAGACCGCTCACGTCAGCGGTGAGGATGAGCTTCATCTGACTCTCTCCTTGGCCGGATCAGCGGGCGGTCGAGGTGTACGGCAGCAGCGCCATCTCGCGGGCGTTCTTCACCGCGGTGGCGACGTCGCGCTGGTGCTGGCTGCAGTTACCGGTGACGCGACGGGCACGGATCTTGCCGCGGTCGGAGATGAACTTCCGGAGCAGCGTCGTGTCCTTGTAGTCGATGAGGGCGAGATTGCCCTTCTTCTTGTCCTTGCAGAAGGCGCAAACCTTCTTCTTCGGCTTGCGCACAGGCGGCTTGGCCATGTGTGGTCCTCACAAGATGTGGTTCAAGGTTTCAGTCTGGGAACTGCGGTGGCCTCACCCGAGGTCAGAACGGCGGCTCTTCGCTGTAGCCGCTGTTCTGGGGAGCCGCCGGAGCGGAACCCCACGGGTCGTCGGCCGGGGCGCTGTTGCCACCGAAGCCGCCGCCGTAGCCGCCGCCTCCCTGGCCGCCTCCGCCGCCGCCGCTCCCGCGGCTGACCCGGTTGACCTTCGCCGTGGCGTAGCGCAGCGAGGGGCCGACTTCCTCGACCTCAAGCTCGTACACGGTGCGCCGTTCGCCGCCGTCCTTGGGTTCGTAGGACCGCTGCTTGAGGCGACCCTGCACGACAACGCGCATGCCACGGGTCAGCGACTCGGCCACGTTCTCGGCGGCCTGTCGCCAGATGCTGCACCGCAGGAACAGCGCTTCGCCGTCCTTCCACTCCCCCGACTGCTTGTCGAAGGTGCGCGGGGTCGATGCCACGGTGAAGCTGGCAACGGCCGCGCCGGATTGGGTGAAGCGCAGTTCTGGGTCGGCGGTCAGATTGCCGACCACCGTGATCGTCGTTTCACCAGCCATGGTGTCGCCCTCCGAGTCGGGTTAGGACTTGGCCTTGGCGGGCTCGCGGCGCAGGACCTTGGTCCTGAGCACCGAGTCCTGGAGCGACAGCTGGCGGTCGAGTTCCTTGACCGCTGCGGTCTCGCAGTTGATGTCGAGGACGGCGTAGATGCCCTCGGCCTGCTTCTTGATCTCGAAGGAGAGACGACGACGGCCCCAGACATCGACCTTCTCCACGTTGCCGCCGGAGTTGCGGATCACGTTGAGGAAGGTGTCGAGGGTCGGAGCGACGGTGCGCTCGTCGAGGTTCGGGTCGAGAATGACCATCATCTCGTAGTGACGCATGAAGACCACTCACCTCCTGTGGGCTTGGTGGCCACGGCGGATCCGTGGCAGGAGGGTCGTCGCGTCAGCAACCCGAAGAGCCTAACAAGTGCCACCGACAGACTTGTAATCGGCTGGTCAGAGCCTGCGCGAACCGCTCAGGCGGGCAGGCGGCGCAGCGCCCACGTGCGGACCAGGGCGGCCGTCACACAGGACAGCGCCAGCGCGGCCAGCAGCACCGGGCCCGCCACCCGGCCGGACTGGCCGGAGGGCAGCGCCGATGCCTGACCGGCCGAGCGCACGCCGTCGGCGTCCGCCGGATCGCCGAGCTGGCCGAAGCCCGGGTCGTAGCCGGGGACGTTCTGGCCGTAGCGCAGCCCGGGAGCGAGCGCGCCGAGCCCGCCGGGCATCGCGACCGGCAGGTTGGAGTAGTCGTAGAGCGGCACCCTGCCGAAGTCGTAGTAGCCGCTGTCGGGCCACCTGGGCAGCTGGAAGTCCGGCAGCCCACCGACCCCCGGACCCGGGTTCACGCCCGGCTGGAGCTGCGGTGGCGGCGTCTGCTGCCCCGGCCCTGGCTGCTGCCCGGGGCCCGGCTGCTGGCCGGGGTTCGGCCCCGGCGGCTGGTTCGGGGCCGGGGTCGCTCCCCCGCCGCCGGTGAGCCGCTGCGAGGCGTCCGCGATGGCGCCGGTGCCGTCCTGGACGGGCTTGCTCGCGGCGTTGACCACCGTGGTCGTCACGCCGCAGCCGGAGGTCAGCGCCTGCCGCACGCCGCCGAGGACCGCGCCGAGCACGGGACCGAGCAGCGGGATGTCGTCGATCTTGTCGATCACCGCGCCCGCGATGTGCCCGCCGGTGATGAAGCCGCCGGAGCCGTTGGGGACGGCGCCGATCGGGATGGGCGGCAGCCGCCGGATCGCCTTGTCGGCCTCGCCCGCGATGGGCGGGCCGAGCAGCGGCACCGCGCGCACGAGGTTCACCACGGGAGCGGCGATCGCGCCGGGGTTCAGCGAGACCGGCTGACCGGGGGTGCCCATGACGGTGGCCTTGCAGTCGCCGACCACGATCGGCTCGGCCGCGGCGGCGCTCCCGGCGAGCCCGATGCCCATGGCGCCGCCCATGACGACGGCCACCACGGAGATCCGCAGAGCCTGCTGCAGGCGCATGGCCACCCCTCCGGTGCGTACCGATCGGTAACGTCACCGAGTTCAACGACGGAGGGCGGCGAAGGTGACGCCGCCACCGGGACTTGTCACTGGGGACATCTTCCCGGGTCACCACTCGTTACCCGGGCACGGCTCGGACTACCCGTTCGGCCTACTACTCTCGTGTTCATGCGCATTGGGGCCCATGTCGGCGCCGAAGACCCCCTCGCCACGGCACAGCGGCTGGGAGCCGAGGTCGTCCAGTTCTTCCTGTCCGACCCGCAGAGCTGGACCGCTCCGGTCCCGCACCCGCAGGGCGAGCAGCTGCGGGCGGCCGGTGTCGAGGTCTTCGTGCACTCGCCGTACGTCATCAACGTCGCGTCGCTGAACAACCGCATCCGCATCCCGTCCCGCAAGTCGGTCGCGCAGCAGGCCAAGGCCGCCGCCGCGATCGGGGCGTCCGGGCTCGTGGTGCACGGCGGCCACGTGACCAAGGGGGAGGACCCGGAGGCCGGGCTGGCGAACTGGCGCAAGCTGTTCGAGCGCCAGGCGGAGTCCGGGGGCTTCGCCGTGCCGATCCTGATCGAGAACACCGCGGGCGGTGACAACGCCATGGCCCGCCGCTTCGACATGCTGGCGCGGCTGTGGGACGCCGTCGGCGAGTTCGGGGCGGGCTTCTGCCTGGACACCTGCCACGCGTTCGCCGCGGGCGAGGAGCTGCCGGGCATCGTGGAGCGGGTGAAGGGCATTACCGGGCGAATCGACCTGGTGCACCTGAACAACTCGCGAGACGCTTTCAACTCCGCAAGGGACCGGCACGCCAACATCGCTTCCGGAACGATCGAGCCGGACGTTCTCGTCTCGGTGTGCGACACGGCCGGAGCGCCCATCGTGTTGGAGACCCCGGGCGACGGTCAGGGCGCGGACATCGAATTCCTCAGGTCAACTGTGAAGCGCTGAGGCGAAAAGCACATGAAGAAAGGCCCCGGACCCGCGAGAGCGGATTCGGGGCCTTTCTTCGAATTGGTCTAGCCCAATCGCTGCTTCAGCGCGGCCAGCTCGTCGTGCAGCAGGCTCGGCACCTTGTCGCCGATCTTGGCGAACCACTCCTCGATCAGCGGGAGCTCGGCGCGCCACTCGTCGGCGTGCACCGCGAGCGCCTTGTCCACGTCGGCCGGGTCGACGTCGAGGCCGTCCAGGTCGAGCGCCTCGGCGGTGGGCACGTGGCCGATGGCGGTCTCGTTCGCGGCGGCGGTGCCCTCGATGCGCTCGATGACCCACTTCAGCACGCGCGAGTTCTCGCCGAACCCGGGCCACAGGAAGCCGCCGTCCTCATCACGGCGGAACCAGTTCACGTAGAAGACCTTGGGCATCTTCGCGGCGTCGGCGCGCTTGCCCATGTCGATCCAGTGCTGGAAGTAGTCACCGGCGTGGTAGCCGATGAACGGCAGCATGGCCATCGGGTCGCGGCGCACGACACCGACCTGGCCGATCGCGGCGGCGGTGGTCTCGCTGGACAGCGTGGCACCCATGAACACGCCGTGCTGCCAGTCGCGCGACTCCGTGACCAGCGGGATCGTGGTCTTGCGGCGCCCGCCGAAGAGGATCGCCGAGATCGGCACGCCCTGCGGGTCCTCCCACTCCGGCGCGGTGATCGGGCACTGGTCGATCGGGGTGCAGTAGCGGGAGTTCGGGTGCGAGGTCAGCTCCTCGTCGCCCGGCTTCCAGTCCTTCTTCTTCCAGGTGGTCAGGTGCGCGGGCGGCTCGCCCATGCCCTCCCACCAGATGTCGCCGTCGTCGGTCAGCGCGACGTTGGTGAACAGGCTGTTGCCCTTGGCGATGGTGCGCATCGCGTTCGGGTTGGTCTTCCAGTCGGTGCCGGGCGCGACGCCGAAGAAGCCGTTCTCCGGGTTCACCGCGTACAGGCGGCCGTCCTCGCCGAAGCGCATCCAGGCGATGTCATCGCCCAGGGTCTCGACCTTCCAGCCGGGGATGGTCGGCTCCAGCATCGCCAGGTTGGTCTTGCCGCAGGCCGAGGGGAACGCGGCGGCGACGTAGTGGACCTTGTTCTCCGGCGAGGTCAGCTTGAGCACCAGCATGTGCTCGGCCATCCAGCCCTCGTTGCGGCCGATCGAGGAGGCGATGCGCAGCGAGTAGCACTTCTTGCCGAGCAGGGCGTTGCCGCCGTAGCCCGAGCCGAAGCTCCAGATCGCCCGCTCCTCGGGGAAGTGGCTGATGTACTTGGTCTCGTTGCAGGGCCACGGGACGTCCTGCTGGCCCGGCTCCAGCGGCGCGCCGATCGAGTGCAGGCAGGGAACGAAGTCCGCGTCCTCGCCGAAGCGGGCCAGCGCCTTGTCGCCCATCCTGGTCATGATCTTCATCGACACCACGACGTACTCGGAGTCGGTGATCTCCACGCCCAGCATCGGCTTCTCCGCTGTCAGCGGGCCCATGCAGAACGGGATGACGTACATGGTGCGACCACGCATGCAGCCCCGGTACAGCTCCGTCATCAGGGACTTCATCTCGGCGGGCGGCATCCAGTTGTTCGTCGGCCCCGAGTCGGCCTCGTCGATCGAGCAGATGAACGTGCGCTCCTCGACCCTGGCCACGTCCGAGGGGTCCGACGCGCACCAGAAGGAGTTCTCCTTCTGCTTCAGCGGCACGAAGGTGCCCGCGCTGACCAGCTGCTCGGTCATGCGCTGCCATTCCTCGTCCGAACCGTCGCACCAGACGACCCGCTCGGGCGTGGTGAGCTCGGCGACCTCGCGCACCCAGGACAGCAGGCGCGGGTGGTTGGTCGGGGCCTGGTCGAGACCGGGAACAGCCAGTGCGGTCATCGCGCTCGTCTCCTAGCTGGGCGGGGTGCCCGTCACTTCCAACGCCGGGGCCGGGGTAGCCGGGCAAATCGAGAAAAAGCTGCGCCACGCCCCGAGGAGGGCGTGGAAGAAAAGGGATGCCTGTGAGGCTAGCGGTACCCGCCAACGGTGCGCCCCATGCCTGTTGTCGGTTCCCTCACATAACCGATCAGGGAATCGATTCAGCCCCGAATGGGCGCCGGTAAACGGGTGACGGCCAAATGTGCTCGGTCACATCGGGGGCGATGTTGGTCACGTGTGCGATACGCGACGAAACGAACTTCTCGTTGCGAAGGCCAACAAAAAGCCCCGCCCTCCCTGATCGGGATGGCGGGGCCGGTCGCCGCGAACGGCTACTTCCAGCGCGGCTCCTGCGGGGAGGGCGCGTTCGGCGGGAGGCCGGTGTCGCCGACCCACTGGCCGCTCGTCGGGTCCACCTTGATGGTCTTGGTCTCGCTGGGCCGCTCGACGGTCTCGGCCTCCTCGCTCAGGCCCCAGCTCTCGGCCGCCGTGGAGAACCCGCCACCACCGGGCTCGGACGGCGCCTCGCCGCCGCCACCGATGCCCCCGCCGGTCGCGCCGAGCTTCTCCTGCTCGACGACCACCCAGTCGCTGCCCTTGGTGTTCTCCTTGACGACCACCTGGCCGTCCTTGGTGATCGTGGTGGACAGCTCCGCGTCGCCGTCGCCGTCGGTGTCGGCGTAGATCACGGTGTTGCCCTGGTGGTCGGTCACCGTGACGGTGTCGCCCTTGCCGTCGTTGTTGGTGTCGACGAGCTGGCCCTCGACCCGGTGGTCGCCGTCGGGACCGTGCACGACCATGCCCGAGCCCGCGCCGTAGACGCCGTACTTGTCGTCCGGCCCGCGACCGCCGCCCTTCTCCGAGACCCACTCGCCGGTCGCGCCGTCGAACTTGGCGGAGCTGACGACGTCGCCCTTCTCGTTCAGGGTGCGCATCACGTCGGCCTTGCCGTCGTGGTCGGTGTCGGTGAAGCTCAGGTAGCCGTCGTCGGTGGCCACCATCGCGGTGTCCTCGATGCCGTCGTTGTTCAGGTCACTGGTGGCTTCGGCGGTGTACTCGTCGCCGTCGACGTTGACCTTGATGTCGCCGTCGGTCCCACCGGTCTCCTCGATGTACACCGGGAATCCCCCCATCCGAACTCGTTCGTTGACTACAGGTGAGACTCAAGGTAGGCCGCCCCGGTTCCCACGAAAAGCACGGACCCTCCCGCTCACCCTGACGAGCGGCTCAGGCGGGCGCGGCCTCGGTGGGTTCGGCCTGGCGGTGGTGCTGGCGGATCAGGCCGAGCAGCTGCTCGCAGCGCTGGAGGGCGCCGCCCGCGTCGGCGAGGCGGCGGTTGACCACCTGGAGCTGCCGTCCGCGCTCCTCGGCGTCCAGCCGCAGCGCCCTGTCGACCTCGCGCAGCTCCTCCTCGATGGAGGTGACGCGCTTGAGCAGGGCGTCGTCCAGTGCGAGCGTCAGCTGCTGCTCCGCCTCGATGAGCTGCTCGGAGACGAGCTGGTCCATGGTGGAGCGCCCGTCGGCGATCGCCTCGGTGATCCACTGCTTGAAGTGCTGCTTGTCGGCGGCGTGCTTGCGGGTGCGGGCCATCCACCACCCGGCGCCGAGCCCGATCGCGATGGTCGCGGGCAGCACGATGGCGCTGCTGAGCGCGACGCCGACCCCGGCGAGCGGCATCATCGCGACGGCCCGGCCGAGGCCGAGTCCGCCGGAGACGCCCATGAACACCAGGAGCTTGTCCTCGGAGGTCGGCGGGCGGCGCTCCGGCGGGCGCAGCACCACGGGCGGCTGACCGGCGCGGGCGAACTGCGCGCGGATGACGGCCAGCTCCTCCGCGGAGAACAACTCGCTGAGCGCGGTGGTGGCCACCCGGTCCAGGCGCTGGCTGAGCATCACGCTGATCCGGCCGGAGACCATCTGCAGCGCGGCGTCCACCTGCGCGGGGAGGTTGGCCAGCGCCTCGCGGTCGGCGGCGTCGGTCTGGCGGCGGAACCACGACGAGACGTCGCGCATCTGCCTGCTGACCTCGTGGCCGCACTCGACCCTGGTGCGCTGGATGTCACCGCGCAGCTTGAGCTGCCAGCCCCTGGTGGAGGACCGGCGCTCGGTGTTGAGCTCGTCGCGGCGCGCGCGCAGCGCGTCGGCCTCGGCCTCACCGGTGCTCAGCGCGCGCTGCTCCGCCTGGAACCTGGCCTGCGCCTCGGCGAGCGCGGTGACCGAGGTCCGCAGCGCGTTGGCCTCGCCGAGCATCGCGGCGCTGCCGACGACGACGCGCTGGAGGGCGCTCTGCAGGGCGGCGATGCCGGACTGCTCGCGCAGCATGGTCGCGGCCTGTTCGCTCGGCGCTGTGCCCGCGAGCTCGAACAGCCGCGAGGACACCGGGTGGAAGTCCGCGTCGGCGAAGCGGGGCGCGTGTTCGAGCAGCAGCTGGCGGTTGGCTTCGAGGACCTGGCGCCAGCCGCGGTGCTGGTCGGTCTTGGTGAGCGCGAACAGGACGGTCTCGACGCGCTCGCCGACGTCCTGGAGGAAGCGGAGCTCGCCCGCGGTCAGCGGGGCGGAGGCGTCGACGACGAACAGCAGCGCGGTGGCGTTGGCGGCGGCCTCGGCGGCGAGCTCGCCGTGCATCGAGTCCAGCCCGCCGACGCCCGGAGTGTCCACGATGGACATGAAGCGGAGCACGGGGATCGGCGCCTCGATCTCCACGTAGCGCGGCGGGAGCTGGCCCTCCGGCAGCTCGGCCCGCACGGAGACCCAGTGGTGCAGCTCGTCGATAGGGAACTCGACCGGCGGGACCTGGCCCGCGTAGCAGGCGCGCCCCGCCCACTCCTCGCCCTGCTTGATCACCAGGTAGGTCGCGGTCGCCACGTCGGCGTCGACCGGCGAGACGCTCCGCATCGCCAGCAGCGCGTTGACCAGCGAGCTCTTGCCGCGGTTGGTCTCACCGACAACGACGACGGAGGGGACCGCCCGCGCGGCCTCGCGAGTGGAGCGGACCCAGTCGGCGGCCTCCGCGTCGGACTCGCGGAGCAGGTCGACGACTCGTTCCAGGGTCTGCCCGACGAGCTTGGACAGGGGCACGCCGGGAGTGCTCACGCTTCGCTTGCTCCGCTTCGCCTGGTGTAGACGGTGACGATCGGCGGCCGCAACGAGCGGCCGTTGTCGGTGAAGCCGACGACCTCGGTCTCGGCGATGACGCCGTCGAGGTTCGGGTCGTCGGTCGGCAGGGTGCCGCCCGCCTCGTGGTGCGCGGGGTCGAAGCGTTCCCCGTCCGGACGCACGGCGAGGACGCCGACGTCGGCGAGGCCGTGCTCGATCCGGTCGGCGACCCCCGCACTGCGCGCGCGGTCGTGCGCGTAGAGACAGAGCTGGACCAGCTTGCGGCGCGAGTCGTCCTCGGTGACGTCGAGAACGGCGTTGTCCGGGTTCACCAAAGACCCCATGTCGGTCTCTGACGAGCCCTCGCCGTGCTCGGTTCCTTCCGCACCGGACATTCTTCTCAGCCTCCCTCGCGGATCTGCTGCCAGAGCAGGAAGTAGGCCCGGTGGACCACGTGCGCGACCCGGCTCTGCCCGGGAGTGGCGCCGAAGGAGGCGAACGAGCGCCACCAGCCCGCCCGCTCCAGCGCGTACGCCTCCAGCTCCTGCTTCGGCCGTCCCCGCAGCCCCAGCTGGGCGTCCACCCCGCCGCCGCTGCCGACCCTGATGACCTCCTCGGTCAGGTCGACCGGCATGTCGACGGCGCCCGAGGTGACCAGCGTGAGCGCTTCGAGCAGGCGCAGCTGGTGCGCTTCGGGCTTGGCGAGCAGCACTTCGATCGCGTCGTGCACGCGCTGCCGCTCGCCGGGGTCGCCGCTGGCCTGCGCGAGCGCGGTCACCGACGCCAGCGCGGCGGCCGCCTTGATGCCGTCGGAGCGCGCGCGGAACACGGCGTCGATCCGCCCGCGCACGCCCGCGAGGCCGGAGGAGTCCAGCAGCGTGCGGCGCAGCGCTCCGGCGGTGATCGCGGGCTCGGCGTCGACCGCGTGCAGCGCGACGGCGATCCCGTGCAGGTCGAGCTTCTCCAGCAGGCGCGTCCGCACGGCTGCCGAGACCGGGCAGTCCCACGCGACGAAGAGGTCGGCCGACATCAGCATGGTCATCCGGCTGGCGTCGTCGAGCTGCGCGAGCTGGCGCAGCGCGTCGGCGTCTGCCGAGGTGAACCCGCCGGTCTCCGAGGTCTCGGCGAGCAGGCCGATCACCGGGAGCACGTCGGCGACCCTCGGCTTGAGGCTCAGCGCCTGCTTCTCCGCGAGCAGCGTCGCGGCCTTCCACACGTCCCCGCCGGAGCCCTCCACCGTGTCGGCGACGACCGTGTCCGCCTTGTTCAGCACGGCGATCGCGTTGACCGGCCCGGCCTCGCGGCTCGCGGTCGCCGCGGTGAAGGCGGCGAGCGCCTGCTGGTCGTCGGCGCGCACGCCCTGGGTCACCACGTAGAGCACGGCCTCGGCGCCCGCGACGGCGTTGCGCGACACCGGGTCCAGGTCGTCGGACTGCGCCGCCACCTCCGGCTCGGCCTCGGCCGCCGCGCCCAGCAGCTGTTCGGTGCGGGCGACCGACGCGGCGTCCAGCGAGCCGAGCCCTGGAGTGTCGATCACGGTGAGGTCACGGAGCACCGCGTTGGTCAGGTAGGCCTCCAGGTGCGAGACCGTGCTGATGTCCACGCCCAGCTCCGGCGGGATGGTGCCGCTGTTGTCGAAGGGCAGCACCTGCTTGCGGCCGTCGGTGAAGACGACCTCGACGCGGTCGACCGTCCCGTACTGGAACCGGGTCACCAGGCGCGTGCACTCGCCGACGTCGGTCGGTGCCACGCGGCGCCCGATCAAGGCGTTGACCAGCGTGGACTTGCCTGACTTGATCCGTCCCGCCACCGCGACCTGCAACGGCGCGTTCAGCCTGCGCAGCACCTCGCGGAACCCCGCCGCGGTGCGCGGGCCGACCTGCGGCTGCAACCGCTGGCAGAGGTTGGCGACGGCCGCGGACAACGGTCCCGGCCAGTGCCCTTCGCTCCCAGTCACCAGTTCACCCCCACTACGAGCGAACAGCATCGTGCCATGATCGCCCGCTCGGCGGACGCCGGGCGGATAACCGCCAGGTCACGGGCCTCGCCGAAGCGTGAGCAAATGTCAGACCTCGGAGGGACGCCGCGCCGGGGTCGCTTACCTAACCTCACGAGCGTGCGGCGGCTCAGTCTGTGGTTGCGTACCCACCCCCTGGTGGGCGACACGATCATGGTCGCGTTCCTGATCCTGCTCGACGTGCTGCTCTGGGAGATCTTCAAGGTCTCCCCGGAGAACTACTACTCCGTCGGCGCGCTGCTGCTCTGCCCGCTGATCATCCGCCGCCGCCAGCCGGTGTTCGCCGCGTCGATCATCGCCTTCGGCGCGGTGCTGCGGATCTTCACCCACCCCGACGACCTCTCGCTGCCGAGGGTCGCCGAGTTCGGCATGTTCATCGCGCTCTACACCCTGGTGCTGCTGGGCAACCGCAAGGTCGCCGCCGCCTACCTGGTGTTCTCCCTCGCCCAGAGCGCGCTGCTGATCAGCCGCGCCTACAACGAGAACCCGAACGCCCCCGATGCCGTGGAATGGCTGTTGATCAACGTTTTCTGGTCGGTCGCGCTGCCCGCCTTCTGCTGGCTGCTCGCCGAGTTCGTGGCGGCGAGACGGGCCTACCACGCCGAGGTGGAGCAGCGGCTGCGCATGCTGGAGCTGGAGCGCGACCAGCAGACCAAGATCGCGGTGGCCCAGGAGCGCACCAGGATCGCCCGCGAGCTGCACGACGTCGTCGCGCACGCGGTGAGCGTGATCATCGTGCAGGCCGACGGCGCGAGCTTCGTGATCAAGGACCAACCCGCGATCGCCGAGCGCTCGTTGAAGACCATCGCCAGCACCGGGCGGCAGGCGCTGAACGAGCTGCGCAGGCTGCTCGGCGTGCTGCGCGCGGAGGACGAGAACCCGGAGATGGTGCCGCAGCCCAACGCCGGGCAGCTGACGGAGCTGGTGGACAAGGTCCGCTCGGTCGGGCTGCCGGTCGAGCTGGAGCTGACCGGGGACCTGGACAAGCTGCCGACCGGCGTCGGCCTCGGCATCTACCGGATAGTCCAGGAAGCGCTGACCAACATCCTCAAGCACGCCGGACCGGGCGCGATGGCCACGGTGCGGGTGGAGCGGCGCGAGGACGCGGTGACCGTCCAGGTGCTCGACGACGGCTTCGGCACCCCGGGCGACCTGGTCACCGGCGGCAACGGGCTGATCGGCATGCGCGAGCGCGCCGCGGTCTACGGCGGGACGCTGGACGCGGGCCCGCGCGAGGGCGGCGGGTGGCGGGTGAACGCCCTGCTGCCGCTCACCCCTCGGCCGACCGGGCCCAACCCGGTGCGCTGATCGCGTTCATCACGAATCTCATCCTCCCTGGCCTGCCCATGGCGGACGGGGCGCTCTAAGCTCGCCTTCGTGATTCGCGTGATGCTGGTGGACGACCAAGAGCTCATGCGCATGGGGTTCCGCATGGTGCTCGACGCCCAGGAGGACCTGGAGGTCATCGGCGAGGCCGGTGACGGCGACGCCGCCGTGCGGCTGGCCGCCAAGCTCCAGCCCGACGTCGTGCTGATGGACGTCCGGATGCCCCTGCTGGACGGGGTCGAGGCGACGAAGCGGATCACCGGCGACGGCAGCTCCAAGGTGCTCGTGATGACCACCTTCGACCTCGACGAGTACGTGCTGGCCGCGCTGCGCAACGGCGCCAGCGGCTTCCTGCTCAAGGACACCCCGCCCGCCGACCTCGTCTCGGCGCTGCGCGCGGTGGCCAGCGGGGACGCGGTCGTCTCCCCCAGCGTGACCCGCCGCCTGCTGGAGCGCTTCCTCGGCGCGCCGGAGTCCGGGCAGCTGCGCGACGCGGCCGTGCTGGAGGTGCTGACCGAGCGCGAGCGCGAGGTGCTGGTGCTGGTCGCCAAGGGCATGTCCAACGCCGAGATCGCGAAGACGCTGTTCCTCTCCGAGGCCACGGTGAAGACCCACGTCGGCCGCATCCTGTCCAAGCTCGACCTGCGCGACCGCGTGCAGGCCGTGGTGCTCGCCTACGAGACCGGCCTGGTCCGCCCCGGCGACGCCTGAGCCCAGCACTGCCGCCGTGCGTCAGTCGGCGACGTTGCGGGCGCCGATGAGCTTGTCGACGCGCACGCGGACGAGGAGTTCTCCCGGCACGGCGTTGCGCTTGCCGTACTGCTCGGCGAGGTCCTCGCCCATGTAGCGCGCGGCGATGCGGGTTCCCCAGTGCAGCAACGCTTCCTGGTCCTCGCTGGTGGTGGCGGTCCCGACGACGGTGACGAAGTCGAACGGCGGGCGCTCGTCGTCGAAGCAGATCGCGACGCGGCCGTCCCTGGCGATCGCCTTGCCCTTCACGGTGTCCTTGCCGGTCATGAAGACCAGCTCGTCCCCGTCGACGGCGACCCACACGGGCACGACGTGCGGCGAGCCGTCCTTGCGCACCACCGCGAGCTTGCCGGTCCGCGCGGGCAGCGCGCCGACGAACTCCTTCCACCAGCCTTCAACGGGCTTCGCATGCGACATTCGCCGAGCCTAGGGCGAACGCCGTACTCCTACGAGCTGAGGCACATGCCAGACCCCAGGCGGACGCGGTGGGCGCGGCCAGCGGCGATGGTGGAGCCCGACGCACGCGGTGCGCCGTTCAGCGGACACACCGATGCCGAGGTCCGGGCTGCCTTCGGGGGCCGGCCCGGCCCTCGGCCGGCGGCTCGCTCACGGATCGGGCCGCACCACCAGCACGGGGCACTTCGCGCCCCGGACGCACTGGTCGGCGACCGGGCCGGGTGAGCGCCCGCCGCTGTGGCTGATGACCAGCAGTTCCGCCGCCTCCGACATCGCGAGCAGCGCCTCGGGCGAGCGGACGTGCACCACGTGCACGTGGATCTCCAGGTTCTGGTTCTCCCCGAGCTGCTTGCGCGCGAGCTTGTCGGTGACCTCGGCGAGCCAGGTCTCGTACTCCGACAGCGCGGGCACCGACCCGGGCGGACAGCTGGGCGGGCGCGGCGCGGTGCGCAACGTCCACTCACGGACCACGTGCAACGCGCAGCCCCGTCGGTCGGCTTCCTCGATGGCCGTGCGCAGTGCACGGGCGGACTTCAGCCCGTCGACTCCCACCACGACGCCACCGACTATCCGCGGTAGTTCCACCGTGCGAGTTCCCATCGACTCAGAAAAGACCAACCCCGGGGTGTTGTCGAGACCACACGCGGGTTGCGCTGAACGTGTGGATCGCGTCAAGAGCTCGTGAACCGGCGCACAAGCACGTGACACCGGTTCGAGATCGGATTCTTATGGAGCTGAGCTGCACAAACGGCTCCTCCGGCGCTATGTCGAAGCGGTGTTTGCCGGTCGGGATACGCCGGATGAGCGAAGGCGAAAGTGATCTCCACGCGGTAGTTTCGAGAGCACGGCGCGATCGTGAGCGACGGGTTGTCGCGCGGTCGCCACTTGCGCAGACCCGATGCGTGACCCGCACCGGGCCACCCCACGAGCGGCACCACGACGGCCGGCAACGGCGCCCGCGTCGCGGTCACGCAGAAGAACCGGTGGACCCATGACCGAACCGCTTCTGAACGCGCACGACGCAGTCCGCACCCCGCGCCCGGGCACGCCGGAGCAGCGGCGCATGGTGATCGGCAGACAGCCCCCGTCCGGGCTCTCCGGCATGCGGGTCTCCTCGGTGCTGGGCCTGGAGTGGTCCATGGCGCTCTCCCGCAGCGGCGCCGCCGAGCTCTCCCGCAGCCCCGCCGACAGCCGCAGGGCCTGGATCCACCGCGCCCCCGAGCGCCAGGTGCTCACCCTCTACCGCGAGGTCGCCGCGGTGTCCCCGGACGCGGCCGCCCCGTGGTGGCTGCGCGCGGTGCGCCGGGGTGACCTGCTGCACCGCGAGGCCGGGTTCACCTTGGAGGACGGGGTGCACGAGCTGCTCTCCGGTCGCCCCGGCTGGGCCTACGTGCCGTGGGTGAACGAGGGCGAGGACGGCTACTGGGAGTACGAGCCCTCCGACAGCGGCGTCTACCAGCCGATCACCGTGCGGCTCACCGACCGGCACCGCGGCTGGGTGGACGTGCTCCCGGCCCAGGTCAACGCCAACGACATCGTCCAGCCGGTCGCGCTGGCCGGTCCCTTCGACCTGCGCGCGCGGATCTCGGAGTTCGAGAGCTGGTAGTTCGAGAGCGCGCGACCCGCCGGGTACGGTCGCCGGGTGCGCGAGCTCTCGGTCGACTTCGGCACCTCCAACACCGTCGCCGCTGTGCGGACCGCGCCCGGCCTGCCACCCAGGCTGCTCGCGGTCGACGGCTGGCCGGTGCTGCCCTCCGCGGTGTGGCTCGCCCCGGACGGGCAGCTGGTGGTGGGCCGCGACGCCGAGCGGCAGGCCCGGCTGGACCCCAGCCGCTACGAGCCCAACCCGAAGCGCCGCATCGACGACGTCGAGGTGCTGCTGGGTGACCGGGTCATCCCCGTCGTCGAGCTGATCGCCGCGGTGCTGCGCCGGGTCGCCGACGAGGCGCGCAGGCAGCTCGGCGGGGAGCCGGACCGCGTCGTGCTGACCCATCCCGCCGACTGGCGGCTGATCCGCTGCAACACGCTGCGCGCCGCCGCGCGAGCCGCGGGCTGGGCGGGCCCGGTGCAGCTGCTGGCCGAGCCGGTCGCGGCGGCGGCGCACTTCGCGGAGAACGGGGCGGTCGTCGCTCCGGGCCAGGCGCTGGTGGTCTACGACCTCGGCGGCGGCACGACGGACACCGCCGTGGTGCAGCGCATCGGCCAGGACGACTGGCAGGTGCTCGCCGAGGCAGGGCTGTCCGACGTGGGCGGGACCGACTTCGACCAGGCGCTGACCGAGCACGTGCGCGCGACCGTGGACCGCGACCATCCACTGTGGACAGAGATCCGGCGCCCGGGGACCGCTGCCGCTCGCCGAGCCGCGCGCACCCTCGCCGACGACATCCGCGCGGGCAAGGAGGCGTTGTCGCGCTACCCGCAGACCGACATCCCGCTTCCCGATCCGCTTCCGGACGCGCACGTCACGCGCGCTGAGCTGGAAGCGTTGGTGCGCCCCGGGATCGAGCGCACGGTGTCGATGCTCAGCGGCACGATCGCGTCCTCGGGGCTCGACCGCTCGCGCTTCGCCGGGATCTACCTGGTCGGCGGCGGGACGCGGATGCCGTTGGTGGCTCAGGTGATCAATGACCGGCTCGGCGTGCTGCCGGTCGCCGTCGAGTCACCGGAGAGCACGGTCGTCGTCGGCGCGCTGTCCATTCCGCCGATGCAGGACGCGACCGACCCGCAGGAGCGCTACCCGCACCAGCACGGGCACCCGGGCTACGTCGGGCACCGCGCGCAGCCGCTGCCGCCGACACCGCCTGTCCCGTCCCCGGCGCTGAGCATGTCCATGCCGCCGCTGGGCCAGTCCACGGTTCCCAGGCGCAACCGGGGCAAGCTGGTCGGCATCGGGATGGGCGTGCTCGGCCTCGGCGCGCTGGCCGTCGTGGCGGTGCTGATGATCGTCAACGGCGGCCGGGGCACTCTGCCGAGCGATCCTGGCAACCCCGGCACACCCAGCCGTTCGTCCTCGCCGAACGTTCCGGCCGGTGACAAGGACGCGCCGTTCGGCACCGACGCTGAGCTGCGGGAGTTCGCGGGCAAGGCCGTCGACCGCGCGCAGAGCTGCAAGACGTACTCCTCGCCCACCGTCGACCTGGTGCTCAGGGCACGGACGAAGGTGCAGTGCGAGTACAAGGTGGACGGGCAGGACCGCCCGATGTTCGCGAGCTTCTTCGCCACCGACACGGCGGGCGCCTGCACGACGTTCGCCAGCAGTTTCGCGATCGCGGCGCAGCCGGGCGGCGAGGGGACGTGGAGCGGGGCGGGGCGCTCGGGGACCTGGCGCGACTACACGGTCGCCGCGGTGCGGGCGTCGACGACGATCTACCTGGACACCGGCGGAAAGCTGTGCGGCGTCGTCGAGTCCGAGGAGGGCTCCGGAGTGGCCGCCGACGTCGTGCACCGCTTCTGGGAGACGCAGGTCAAACCCGGCGTCTGAGCTGCTGGGCGGCAATGACAGCATCGTGGGCGTGACCTCCAGCGAGCAGCGTCCGTCGCACTGGCGGACGATCGTGAGTTACGTCCAGCGCGGCGAGCGGCAGACGGTCGGCCAGGACAGGGCGTGGAACCAGTACTGGGCCGATCTCGGCAAGCACGTCGAAGAGCTGCCCGAGGGCCCACTGGACTTCGACGCCTGGTTCGGCAGGCGCGCCCCGGTGCTGCTGGAGATCGGCTCCGGCATGGGTGAGGCCACCTCGCTGCTCGCGCGGGACGCCCCGGAGATCAACTACGTCGCGGCCGAGGTCTACAAGCCCGGGCTGTCCCAGCTGCTGCTGCGGGCCGAGGAGCACGACCTGAAGAACCTGCGGCTGCTGCGCGGGGACGCGGTGCGGCTGCTGCACGACCACGTCGCACCGGACTCGCTGCACGGCGTGCGGCTGTACTTCCCGGACCCGTGGCCGAAGACCAAGCACCACAAGCGCCGCATCGTGCAGCCGGAGTTCGTCGCGCTCGTCGCGTCGCGGCTCGCGCCCGGCGGGGTGTTCCACATGGCCACCGACTGGCAGCACTACGCCGACCAGATGCTGGAGGTGTGCTCGGCCGAGCCGTCGCTGCGCAACCAGCACGACGGCTGGGCGCCCCGCCCGGACTTCCGCCCGGTGACCAAGTTCGAGCAGCGCGCCCGGGTCGAGGGACGGATCTCCAGGGACCTTTTCTTCGAACGCGTTCAGGTTTCCGCTGAGGCGTGAAGCGCCAGCGCGTATCACCCTGACGGGTAGTCAAGTCTCCTGTTGATCATGCCGAGTGCGCACGCTGCGTTGCGCTGGCCACGATCGAGTGGGAAGCCTTGACCTGGGACTTTGCCCCATCTGGTAGTGACGAGTCACGGGCGTTTCCGAGTACGGTTCCCGCCCGTGACCGCACTCCGTGACGAGCTGATCACCCTCTCGACGGGTTCGGGGAACCCGTCCGGGCGGATCACTGACATCGCCGCCGCCGAAGAGTTCCTGCGCATGTTCCACGACTCGCACTCCGACGCGGGTCCGCTCGGGAAGCGCCTGACACAGGTCCGCGCGGAGATCGAGAAGACGGGCACGTACCGGCACACACCGGCCGAGCTGGCCTACGGCGCCCGCGTCGCGCTGCGCGACAGCGGCTGGTGCACCAGCGGGCTGCCGTGGCGCCGGCTCAAGGTCCGGGACCTGCGCGGGGTGCGCAAGACGGCCGCGGTCGCCACGGAGTGCTTCGAGCACCTGCGCCTGGCCACCGCCAACGGCAAGGTGCACCCGCTGATCACCGTGTTCGCGCCGGACACGCCGGACCGGCCGGGACCGTGCATCTGGAACGAGCAGCTCGTCCGCTACGCGGGCCACCGCGACAAGTCCGGGCGCGTCACGGGCGACCCGCGCTACGCCGACTTCACCGAGGCCGTCACGCGGATGGGGTGGCAGCCGCCGGAGCCGCGCGGCCGGTTCGACCCGCTGCCGCTGGTGGTGGAGACCTACGACGAGGGGCCGCACTGCTTCTCCGTGCCCGCCGACGTGGTGCGCGAGGTGGAACTGACCCACCCCGAGCTGACGTGGTTCGGCGAGCTGGGGCTGCGCTGGCACGCCGTCCCGGTGATCGCCAACATGCGGCTGCACATCGGCGGCGTCGACTACCCGGCCGCGCCGGTCAACAGCTGGTTCGTCGGCGCGGAGATCGGCACCAGGAGCCTGGCCGACGAGGGCGGCTACGGCGTGGCCCGCGAGGTGGCCGAACGGCTCGGCCTCGACACCTCCAGCGAGCGGACGCTGTGGCGGGACCGGGCGGTCGTCGAGCTCAACCGCGCGGTGCTGCACTCCTTCGACAGCGAGGGCATGACGATCACCGACCACCACGCCGAGGCCCAGCACCGGCTGGCGTGGCTGCGCAACCGGCAGCGCACACGCGGCAACCGACCGGCCTTCCGCGTGGACCCCGACACCGCGCAGCGCGCGCGGCAGGGTGCGCCCGAGAAGTTCCCCGCCGGGTCGATGGAGGCCACCGAACCGCAGCACGGCAGCCGGCTCGCCGCGCTGTTGCGCCAGCGCCTCGGCAGCTCCTGAGGCTTACAACGGTTTACGGGGGTCCCCGACGGGGTCATTCCTGGCCGAAAAGCGGGGGGACGCCAGCCATCCGGATGATGAGCGTCCTCCGCCCCGGCCCGCAGAATGGTCAGTCGTGTCCCCCTTGTACTTGCAGAGCATCCAGACCGGGTTGCTGTACTTCCTGGTCGCGGGTGTCGCGCTGCTGATCCCGGTCGTCGCCTTCCACTACTTCCGGTTCGGCCGGGTGGAGCCGCGCCGTTCCTTCGTGCTCTACGCGGCGCTGCTCTACGCCCTCGTCGTGCTGGCGCTGGTGTTCATGCCGTTCCCGCCGATCGCCAGCGTGTGCAAGCAGGGGCTCCAGACGACGCAGTGGGTGCCGTTGCAGTTCATCGCCGACATCCAGGCGGAGATGACCAAGCGGAACCTGAGCGGCTTCGGTTCGGCGATCACCAGCAAGTCGATGTTGTCCTTCGCGTTCAACGTCGCGCTGTTCGTGCCGCTGGGCGTGCTGCTGCGCAAGGCCTACGGGCTGAAGCTGCGGTGGGTGGTGGTCGCCGGGTTCCTCGCCTCGCTGGCCGTGGAGATCATCCAGGTGACCGGCAACCTCGGCGTCTACCCGTGCCCGTACCGGCTCTTCGACGTGGACGACCTGATGGCGAACACGTTGGGCGCCACGCTCGGCGGGGTGATCGCCCCGGCCGCGCTGATCGTGCCGAAGGTGTTGCCCGCCAACGAGGTCAGGGCCCAGCTCGACGCGGTCGGGCTGCCAAGGCAGATCGTGGCCTACGGGTTGGACATGCTCCTGTTCGGCTTCGGGCTGCTCGTCTCGCGGGTCGGCCTTGACAGCTCCGCGGCGAACTCGCTGTGGGCGATGCTGGCGATCTTCGTGGTGATCCGTGTTTTGTGCCCGCTTCTCGCCGACGGCTACACGCCCGCGGGCAAGCTGCTGAAGTTCAAGGTGCGCACGGTCGACGGCGATCCGCCGGGACTGGCCAAGCTGGTCGTGCGCGAGGTGTTCGGACCGTTCGGCATGCTCGTGCTGCTGGTCTCGGTGGTGGTCGTCTTCGGGCCGACCGTGCTCGAGGTGATGGACCGCTTCGCCATCGCGCAGACCTACGGCCTGACCCGCAACGAGCTGGTGCTCAGCGTGGCGCTGGCCGGGACGCTCGCCTTCGTGTTCTTCCTGCTCACGCCGGTGTTCCGGAAGGACCAGCGCGCCTGGCACGACCAGGTCGCCGGGCTGCGCTGCGTGCTGGACAACCCGCGCCCCGAGCCCACGACGCACGTCGAGGTGCAGGAGGCCATCGACGAGCTGACCGCCGAGCGGCCGGTGGAGGGGGCGAGGGCGGAATAGCCGGGGGCCGCCTGGCAGTATCCGTCCATGTTGGTATCGCTGCGCCTGAAGGCCCCCGTCGTCCTGCCCTGTGACCCCGAGTGCTCCGTCCTGCGGGACGCCGTCGTCGACGTCGACGCGGACGGCCGGATCGTCCACTGTGGACCGTCGGTGGCCGCGCCGGAGCTGCCCGAGGGCGCTCAGCTGCGCGAGCTGACCGGGATCCTGATGCCGGGCCTGGTGAACACGCACGCGCACACGCCGATGATGCCGCTGCGCGGGCTCGGCGGGGATCTGCCGCTGATGCGCTGGCTGACCGAGGCGATCTGGCCGTCGGAGGCCAAGATGATCGACCGCGACTCCTACGACGGCATGCTGCTCGGCTCGGTGGAGATGCTGCGCGCGGGCGTGACCACCAGCGTGGAGATGTTCTTCCACGGCGAGCACATGGCGCAGGCGGTGCTCGACACCGGCGGTCGCGTGCTGCTCACCCCGGGCATCCTGTCCGCGCCCGGCCTGGAGCGGCTGGGCACCTGGCAGCAGCTCGCCGAGGAGACCACGCGGTGGATCGACACCGACGGCCTGCGCTTCGGCCCCGGTGAGCGGATCGAGGTGGGCTACGGCCCGCACTCCGCCTACACGCTGCCGCCCGAGGCCATCGCGGAGATCTCCCAGCTGGCCCGAGACCGCGGCGCGCTGATGCACATCCACGTCGCGGAAACCCTTGCGGAGGACGCGAAGCAGCGCGCGGAGCACGGTTCCGTGCCGCAGCTGCTCGAGAAGATCGGGGCGCTCGGTGGCCGCGTGCTCGCCGCGCACGCCGTGCACCTCTCCGACTCCGACATCGAGATCTTCCAGCGCTACGACGTCGCCGTCGCGCACTGCCCGAACTCCAACGCGAAGCTCGCGTCGGGCACCGCGCGGTTGCTGGACCTGTTGGGCGCCAACGTCCGCGTCGGCCTCGGCACGGACGGCCCCGCGAGCAACGACGACCTCGACGTCTGGGACGAGGTCCGCCTCGCCGCGCTGCTCGCCCGCCTCGACCGGGGTGACGCCGCCGCGCTGACCGCACCGCGCGCGCTGCTGCTCGCCACCCGCGACGGCGCCGCGTCCGTCGGCCGCTCCGACATCGGCTCGCTGGAGCCCGGTCGCTGGGCCGACGTCGTGCACGTTGACGTCGACAGCCCCGCCTTCCCGCGCGGCACCGACGCCCCCGACGTGCAACTGCTGTCCAACCTCGTGTGGTCCGCCGCGGCCAGCCAGGTCACCGACGTGTGGGTCGCCGGCCAGCACGTCATCGCCGACCAC
The DNA here is from genome assembly GCF_039537405.1 of Allokutzneria multivorans. Lineage (NCBI taxonomy): Bacteria > Bacillati > Actinomycetota > Actinomycetes > Pseudonocardiales > Pseudonocardiaceae > Allokutzneria > Allokutzneria multivorans. The sequence goes on from NZ_BAABAL010000005.1 coordinate 1,022,499, forward strand.
GAGCCCACCCGCGTCGACCGCGCCAAGGCCCAGGCCGAAGTCCGCCGCATCGCCGACCGCATCGCCAGCTGACGCCGTTTTCGCCCTGAACGGGTCGTTTGGGTACTTGAACGCACTGAACGGGTCGTTTAGTGCGTTAGAAGCCCTGAACGGGTCGTTTGGTGCGTTGAGCGCACTGAACGGGTCGTTCAGGGCTTCAACGTGGGGGTCAGAGGCGGGGGTCGGGGCGGACCACCAGGTCGGTGAGGTGGGCGTCGCGGGGGGCGGTGATGGCCATGAAGACCGCGCCCGCGACGGATTGGGGCTGGAGGTACTTGTCGGGCTCGTAGGCGCCGCCCTCGGCCTCGCGCACGCCGCGCTGCATGTCGGTGGCGGTGCGGCCGGGGTGCACGGAGGTCACCCGAAGCGAGGGCTCCTCGCCGCGCAGGCCGTCCGCGAACGCCCGGAGTGCGAACTTGCTCGCGGCGTAAGCGGTCCAGCCGGGGTTGACGCGCAGCCCGGCGCCGGAGTTGATCACGATCACGTGGCCCTGGGCGGAGCGCAGTGCGGGCAGCAGGAGGCGGGTCAGCTCGGCGACGGCGATGACGTTGACCTCCATGGTCCTGCGCCAGGTGGCCACGGTCGTCTCCGCGACGGTGCCCAGCGAGGACACGCCCGCGCTGTGCACGAGCACGTCCAGGCGGGGGATGCCGGAGGTGGCCGCCGCGAGCGCCGCCGAGTCGGTGAGCTCGACGGGCCACGGCCGCGCGTCGGGCAGCGAGCGCGCGAACTGGTGCAGCGCCTCCAGGTCCCGCCCGCCGAGCAGCAGGTGGTGGCTGGGCGCGAGCAGCTCGGCGACGCGGCGGCCGATACCCCTTGTCGCCCCGGTCACCAACGCAACAGGTCGTGAGTCCATGCGCCTGACCCTACGGGGGTTGACGGATCGGCCGCGCTGACCTGGGATGTCGCGATGGACACCGACGTTCTCCGGTCCCGGGTGATGCGCAAGGTCGCGCTGCGGCTGGTGCCCTTCCTCGGGCTGCTGTACTTCATCAACTACCTGGACCGGGTGAACATCGGCTTCGCCGGGCCGAACGGGATGACCAAGGAGCTCGGGCTCACCGCGACCGCGTTCGGGCTGGCCTCCGGGGTGTTCTTCATCGGCTACCTGCTGCTGGAGGTGCCGAGCAACCTGGCGCTGCACCGCTTCGGCGCGCGCAGGTGGATCGCGCGGATCATGGCCAGCTGGGGCGTGATCGCCACCGCGATGGCGTTCATCCCCAACGAGACCACGTTGCTGGTGCTGCGCTTCCTGCTCGGCGTCGCCGAAGCGGGCTTCTTCCCCGGCATCATCCTGTACCTGACGTACTGGTTCCCCGCGTCGGAGCGCGCCCGCGTCGTCGCGCTGTTCATGGCGGCCGTGCCGATCTCCAGCGCGATCGGCGCCACCGTGTCGAGCCTGCTGATCAGCTACGGCGACGGGATCTTCGGGCTGACCGGGTGGCGGTTCATGTTCCTCGCCGAGGGCCTTCCCGCGCTGCTGCTGGCCGTGGCGACCTGGTTCTACCTCACCGATCGGCCGAGCGAGGCGAAGTGGCTGACGGAGCAGGAGCGCGACTGGCTGAGCTCGACCCTGGCCGCCGAGGAGAAGGCCACTCAGGACGCGCACGCGGGGTGGACCCTGAAGAAGGCGCTGACCAGCCCGCGCATCCTCGCGCTCGCCGTGGTCTACGGCGGCATCGTGTACGGCCTGTACGCGCTGAGCTTCTTCCTGCCGACCATCATCGCGGGCTTCGAGCAGCAGTTCGGCACGAAGTACGGGGTCATCGAGCGCGGCCTGATCAACAGCGTGCCGTACGCGGTCGCGGCCGTGGTGATGGTGCTCTGGGCCAAGCACGGCGACCGCACCGGAGAGCGGACCTGGCACGTGGCGCTGCCCGCGCTCATCGGCGGACTGGCCATCCCGGTCGCGCTCTACCTCGGCAACCCGGTGGCGGCGATGATCGCCGTGACGGTGTGCGCGGTCGGCGTGTGCTCGGCGATGCCCACGTTCTGGGCGTTGCCGACGACGTTCCTGTCCGGCGTCGCGGCGGCCGGAGCCATCGGGCTGATCAACTCGCTCGGCAACCTCTCCGGCTTCGCCGCGCCGTACATCACCGGAGCGCTCTCGGACCTCACCGGCACGCAGCGCGCGGGCATGTGGGTGGTCGGCGGGGCGATGGTGCTCTCCGCCGTGGTGGTGCTCGTGCTGAAGCGTCAGCGACCCAGCCGCACGTAGCGGATGTATCGGCTGGTCGCGGGAAGCCACACGAGCACGGTGGCTATGGCGGAGCCTGCGGTGATCAAGATCAGGAGCGTCGTTCGGACGCCGCCCGCGCCGGGCATGGCGGACACGGCCGTGGTGGTGACCAGCATCGCGACCGCGACGATGCTGAACCCGTACCTGGGGCCGCGAAAGCCCGCGCGCAGCTTCACCGCGCCCACCAGTACGGACGCGCTGAGCGCCCACCACATGATCGTGAAGAAGTACATGGGGGGCTGGAGGAACCCGAGGACGGCCATCAGCCCGCCGAGAACCGCCCAGCAGGTGACTGCCGCGGTGACTGTCGCGGGCCGGGCCGGACGGGGAACGTCGTGTGCGTGGTTCACCTCCCGGACGTTAGGGATCGCAGCCGGGACCGGTCCCACGATCGGGCGCCGACGTTGTCAAGATCCGCGAAATGCTTGAGGTCCCCCAACTCCGTCGTCTATCCACAAAGGACACAAACCTGTTGGGGGATATTCGATGTTGAAGCGAATCGGTGCCGCTCTGCTGGTGAGCGCCGCCGCCGCGACCATGACCACGCTCGCCGCCGCTCCCGCCTCGGCGGCGGAGGAGGTGCGCTCGCACTGCGGTCACGGGGTCTGCGTCGCGGTCCGGATCGACTACCGGTGGTCGCGTTACGCCAGGGTCGTGGACATGACGGTGTCCACGGTGAACAAGGAGCCCGCGAAGCTGCACGGTTTCATCGCGGACTGGAGCCGCTGGGCGGACAACTCCAAGAACCAGTTCTGGAGGGTCGGGCAGGACTTCGACCGCAGCACCTGGGCCTGCGGTGAGGCGTGGGTCGGCGCGCACATGATCGACCGTCCCTGCGTACGGATCTGACGCGGCGGAACGAGAAGGGGCACCCTCCACAGTGGAGGGTGCCCCTTCTCCTTGCTGGGCGAGCAGATCAGCGACCGATACGGCCGCCGTCCTTCTTGAACACCGCGACGACCGACGGGCGCGGCTGGCTGGTGCCGCCGTCCGGCCAGTGCGAGGCGGGCTTCTCGACGGTGGCGCCGTCGAGCTCGCCGGGGTGCTGCACGGACACGAGCACGTGCCGCTCGGTGATGATCGGGCCGCAGCACTCCGCGCCGATCGGCACCGTCAGGAACTGCTTGACGTGGCCGCGCTCCTTGCCCTCCAGCGGCAGCGCGAACAGGCCGTCATTCTTGTCCAGCGCGTTGCCGTCGGTGGAGACCCAGAGGTTGCCGTACGGGTCGAACGCGACGTTGTCCGGACAGGAGATCGGGCTGACCTTGGACTTGTCGAAGCCGCCGTAGTAGGTGTCGGCCGCCTTCGGGTCACCGCAGACCAGCAGCAGGTTCCAGGAGAAGCGCGTCGCGGTGTTGTCGCGGCGGTCCTCCTCGATCTCCAGCACCTGGCCGTTCTTGTTGCTGTGCCTGGGGTTGACCTCGGTGGCGACTTCCTTGCCAGCCGGTCCGCGCTCGCTGTTGTTGGTCAGCGCCGCGTAGATGCGTCCGGTCTTCAGGCTCGGCTCGACGTCCTCGGGGCGGTCCATCTTGGTGGCACCGACCTTGTCGGCCGCGATGCGCGCGAAGACGTAGACCTCTTCCGCGGTCATTCCGGGGATGAAGGACTTGTCGTTGTGCGCCAACGGGAGCCACTCGCCGCGGCCGTCGAACTTGCCGTCCTTGGGCAGCTTGCCGGAGCCGTCGATCTCGGCGGCCGGGCTGTTGCCGGTGAACTTGGCCGCGTAGAGCGTGCCGGTGTCGAGCAGCGTCTTGTTGTGCGCGCGGGCCCGCTTGCTGTGGCCCTTCATGAACTTGCCGTCGGAGACGAACTTGTACATGTACTCGAAGCGCTCGTCGTCGCCCATGTACGCGACGACGCGGCCGTCGCGGTTGACGATGACGTTGGCGCCCTCGTGCTTGAACCGGCCGAGCGCGGTGCGCTTGATCGGCGGCTGGTCCGGCTCGAACGGGTCGATCTCCACGATCCAGCCGAACCGGTTCGGCTCGTTGACCTGCTTGGCCAGGTCGAAGCGCGAGTCGAAGCGCTCCCACTTGCGGGTGGTGACCTTGTTGGTCACGCCGTAGCGCTTCATCTGCTCCAGCGTCTTCGGGTCGGTCACCTTGTCGGCGTTGCCGAAGTAGCCGTGGATGTTCTCCTCGCCGGAGAGGATCGTCCCCCACGGGGTGAGGCCGCCGGAGCAGTTGTTCATGGTGCCGAAGACCTTGCGACCGGTCGGGTCGGCGGGCGTCTTGAGGTACTTCGAGCCCGCCGCCGGGCCGCGCACCTCGAAGGCCGTGGTCATGGTGATCCGGCGGTTGTACTTCGGGTCGAGCTTGACCTCCAGCCGGTTGGTGCGGCGGTTGCGCTCGACCCGTACGACGGAGTGCCCGTGCGCCTCCCAGGCGGTCCTGGTCTGGTGCTCGGTGGGGTTGTTCGGGTCCCAGCCTCGGAACATGTACTGCTCGCTGGAGTACTCGTGGCTGCTGACCATGAACCACTTGTCGTGCTCACCGGGGATGGGCACCAGAGCGCAGTAGTCGTTGTTGAAGCCCCACTGCTTGGCCTGGGCCTCGGGCGACTGCTTGTCGATGTCCCACTTCGGCGCGCCGGGGATGACCGGGTCGCCCCAGCGGATCAGGACCTGCTGCTCGTAGCCCTCCGGCACGACGACCGCGTCCAGCTCGTTGGGCTGGACGGGCTTGAAGTCGAGCCCGGCGACGCTGCGGCCCAGGCGGGCCTCCAGGTCCACGTCGACGTCGAGGTCGACGTCGATGCCGGGAGCGGCGGCGGCGGTGCCCGCGAGGGCGGCCGTGCCCGCCGTGGTCAGCGCGAGCGCCGCACCCGCCTTCAGCGCGCCCCTGCGGGAGAGCGCCCTGCGGGCCACATCGGCGAAGTACTCGTTCTCGGAGACGTTGGGCGCGTCGTGTGCGCACTGGTTGTTGCAGCGGTACTCGCAGGTCACCGCTGCCCGGCTGCCCAGGTGGGGGAGCAGCATGGGGAGCATTCGCCGGCCGTCGCGTTCTACCGACACGCGGACCTCCATATCGTCAGCTGGGGAACGCGGTGACGTTAAGCCCGATGAGCGTGCGATGAAAGACCTCTGAGTGAACTCTTCACCAACTGGCCCTGCGTGGTCGGACTGTCACGACCTGTCCAGGTCACGGGGCGGCTGGACCACGAGCCGGTAGAGGGCGGGCAGGGCGGCGTTGATCTTGGTCAGATCTTCCTGGTCCAGCGCGGAGAGCCGCTCCGCGAGGAACTCGTCCCTGGCGGCGGCGAGCTCGTCGGAGAGCCGCTGACCGATCGGTGTGATGTTGACCGTCGTGACCCTGCCGTCCTCCGAATCGCGCTCGCGTTCCACCAGTCCCATGCGTTCGAGGCGGCCGACGAGCTCGGTCATCGACGGCAGCCGGACGCCTTCCTGCTCGGCGAGCGCGCTCATCCGGTACGGGCGGCGGGAGAGCATTCCGAGCACGGAGCTCTGGGTCAGGCTGAGCGACTCCTGCGGGGTCTGCCTGCGCACGACCGAGTAGAGCCGGAACACCAGGGGGCGCAGTGCGCGCGCCAGTTCTGCCGCGGAAGTCACTTCGGCATCCTAACCAGTTATCTTAGGTTACCTAAGTAATCTGAGTCACGCCGGATGTGTCCGTTTGGGGGCGATTTAGGGGCCTTTTCCATCGACCTTTCCATGATCATTACCCTCGGTTATAAACCCGTGTCATCAAGGTCTTTCTGGAGGCCGTATCCGCACAGATGAAGAGGCGCACAGTAGGCGCTAGTACTCCTTTAGTGTGAAAGGTACTTACTGTGCGTAGTGGACAATTCGGGCGTTTCCGCCTCGCCGCCGGTGCCGTCGTCCTGACCGCCGTCACCGTTGTCGCCGGTACCGGTGCCAGTGCGTTCTCCAGCCCGTCCGCCCCTGCGGAAAACGGCGCGAGCAACTCCGAGGCGCGGTTACTGCCCACCCCTCGCGAGATCCGAGCGCAGTTCGACAGCTGGAACCACGACCTTCTCACCGGTGACGTGAACAAGGTCGCGCGGCACTACGCCCCCGACGCGGTGCTGCTGCCGACGCTGTCCAACGAGGTGCGGACCACCCACGAGGGCATCAAGGACTACTTCACCGAGTTCCTGGCGAAGAAGCCCTCCGGAAAGATCCTTCACTCCTACGTCAACGTCCAGAGCGACCACTCCGCCGTCGACGCCGGCACCTACCGGTTCACCTTCGGCGACGGAACCCACACCGACGCGCGCTACACCTTCGTCTACGAGAAGCGCCACGGCCACTGGGTGATCATCAACCACCACTCCTCGAAGATGCCGCAGGGCTGAGCTAGCCCTCTCGCAGCGCGCGGCGGAGCACTTGGGCAAGGTGCTCCGCCCGCCTCGGCGTCCCCTGCGCCACCTGCGTGCGGCACGAGAAGCCGTCCGCGATGATCGCGGTGTCCGCGCCCGCCGCACGCGCCTTCGGGTACAGCTCGCGCTCGGCGCACTCCTGGGCGACCTCCCAGTGCCCCGGCTCGAAGCCGAAGTTCCCCGCGAGGCCGCAGCAGCCCGCGCCGATCCGGTCCACGTCCACGCCCAGTTCGCGCAGCACCGACAGCTCCGCGCCGTAGCCGCCGCCGGACTCCTGATGGCAGTGCACCTGCACCACCGCGTCGGTGTCCAAGCGCTTGAACGGCGAAGGACCTTCATGCGCCGCAACGAGTTCGCCGAGCGTGCGCACACGCGTCTTCAGCAGCTCAGCGGCGGGATCGCCCGGCAGCAGCTCGCTCGCGTCGTCGCGGAGCACCTGCGTGCACGAGGGTTCGAGGCCGACTACGACGCTGCCCGCGCGCAGGTGCTTCTCCAAGCTGCGCAAGGACTTCCGCAGCACGCGGCGCGCCACGCCGAGCTGGCCGGTGGAGTGCCAGGTCAAGCCGCAGCAGACAGGCCCATCGGGTAGTTCGACGCGGTAGCCGAGCGCCTCAAGGACCTCCACCGCCGCGCGCCCGGCCGTGGGGTCGAGCAGGTTGGTGAACGTGTCCGGCCACAGCACGACGGTTCCGGCGCTGCCGGGGGCGGGCGTGCGACCGCGCATCCACCCGCGAAGCGACTTGCGGGCGAAGCGGATCATCTTGCGGCGCGGTTCGAGCCCGGCCAGCCGCAGCACCGTCTTCCCGCCGATCGCGTTGGCCAGGCCGGGAGCCACGGACGCCAGCCGGGCCCACAGCGGCAGCCACCCCAGCGCGTAGTGCGCGCGCGGGCGGAGACGGCGCTTGTAGTGGTTGTGCAGGAACTCCGCCTTGTAGGTCGCCATGTCCACGTTCACCGGGCACGCGGACTTGCACGCCTTGCAGGACAGGCACAGGTCGAGCGCGTCGCGGACGGCCTCCGACCTCCAGCCGTCGGAGAGGAACTCCCCGCGCAGCATCTCCGAGAGCACGCGCGAGCGCCCGCGCGTCGAGTGCACTTCGTCGCCGGTGACCTGGAACGACGGGCACATCGTGCCGCTGGCCTGGCGGCAGCTGCCGACGCCGAGGCAGCGCCGGACCGCGCCCGCGAACGAGCCGCCGTCGTGGCTGAGCGCGTGCACCGGGGTCAGTTCGAGCCGGTCGTGCCCGGGACCGGGGCGGATGTCGGCGTCCAACGGCTTCGGGTCGACCAGCAGGCCGGGGTTGAGGGCGCCGGTCGGGTCGAAGGTGCCCTTGAACGCGGCGAAGGAGTCGATCACCCGCCGCGAGTACATCCTCGGCAGCAGCTCTGACCGAGCCCGCCCGTCCCCGTGCTCGCCGGAGAACGACCCGCCGTGCGCCGCGACGAGGTCGGCCGCGCGCTCGATGAACTCGCGGTACTCACCGATCCCCCGCGCGGTGGTCAGGTCCCAGCCGACGCGCAGGTGCAGGCATCCCTCGCCGAAGTGCCCGTACGCGATTCCCTTGCGCCCCATGGCATCCATCAGCCCGTGCAGCTCGCGCAGGTAGTCGGCCAGGCGCTCCGGCGGCACCGCCGAGTCCTCCCAGCCCGGCCACGCCTCTCCCCCGTCGGCCATCCGCGTGGCCAGCCCGGCGCCGTCGCGGCGGATCTTCCACAGCGCGGCGGTCTCGGTGGCGTCGGTGACCACCTTGCCGCCGAGCTCTCCGGCGCGCGCAAGGGCTTCGTCGATCGTGTCGCCGGGGACCTCGCAGTACACCCACGCCTGGCCGGGCGGGAGGAGATCGGCCAACGCGGAGCCGCCCGGCCTGCTGCGGAGCGCCGCGATGAGGTGCGCGTCCATGCCCTCGGCGGTCAGCACGCCGGTCCGCGCGAGCGCGGGAGCTGCTGAAGCCGCCTGGTAGACGTCGTCGAACCCTTGCACCACAAGGACTTTCGCCTTCGGGAGCTGAGCGAGCCGCACGGTCGCGCCGAGCACGACGCCGCACGTTCCCTCGGACCCGACGAGCGCGCGGGCGACGTTGAAACCGTTCTCCGGCAACAGGGAAGCGAGGCCGTAGCCGGAGACCTGGCGGGAGAACCGGCCCAGCTCGGTGCGGAACTCGGCGAGGTGGTCGGTGGTGAGCGCGCGCAACCGCTGGTCGATCGCCGCGTCCCCGCTGGAGCCCGCGCGCGCCGTGATCGTCCGGCCGTCCGCGAGCAGCACGTCGAGGTCGACCACGTTGTCCGCCGTCGTGCCCCACGCGACGGAGTGCGGCCCGCAGGCGTTGTTGCCGATCATCCCGCCGAGCGTGCAGCGGGACAGCGTCGACGGGTCGGGGCCGAAGGTGAGGCCGTGCCGCGCGCTCGCCGTGATCAGCTTGCCCAGCACCAGGCCGGGCTCCACCACGGCGGTCCGCGCGTCCGGCTCGATCGAGCGCAGCCGGTTGAGGTGGCGGGAGAAATCGATCACTAAGCCGTTGCCGATCGAGTTGCCCGCGATCGAGGTTCCTCCGCCGCGACAGGTGACCGGGACCCCGTGTTCGACTGCGACCCGCACCGCGCGCACGACCTCGTCCCGGCTGCGCGGCTCCACCACAGCGGCGGGAACAGCACGGTAGATCGAGGCGTCGGAGGTGTAGGCGGCGCGCGTCGAGTCGTCCACCCGCGCCGCGTACGGCAGCTCGGACGTCAACTGCCGCACGAAATCCCGTTGCCTGCTCACCAGCGCATTGTGCAGCCAGGTGCCGTCAAGCCTGCGCCAGCGCCACGTCGCGGTCGGGGCAATCACTGGCCGTCCACGTCGCCGTGAGGTCCTTGGCGATCACCGCGAGGGAGCCCGCCTGGCACGCGATCTCGTGGCTGCACCCGTGCGCGTGCGGCAGCAGTTCATCCAGCAGCAGCGGGCCGTAGCGGCTCCACTCCGGCGACTCCAGCATGAAGCCGGACACGCCGTAGTAGCGCAGCAGCAGGTTCTCCACGTGCTTCCCGCAGCGGTGCCGGAAGCGCAGCTCCAGCGTCACCTCGGTCTCGGTGCTGTCGAAGTCCACCCGGCTGAGCACCAAGTCCTTGACGCAGCGCGGACCGTCGAGGTCGTAGTGCCCCGGCGACTCCGCGAACGCGCGAGCACCCGAGGGCAGCGCGCCTGCGAGCTGCGGGAGCTGGGCGAGGTAGTCCGAGGGGTCCAGCCCCGTTCCGCTCGCGATCACGAACCTCATGAACCCGTGGCCTCTCGTTTCTTCCGCGGCCGCAGCCGCACTCCGGTGATCGCGTGGTGCTCGGTCGCGGTGACCTCGGCCGACCACTCGGCGAAGTCGACGCGGTCGCCCGGCCGCTGCGGGATCCGGCCGAGCCGGGTGAGCAGCATCCCGGCGATGGTCGTGTAGTCCCCGCTCGGCGCGTCCGCGATGTCCACACCGAGGTCGACGAGGTCGTGCACGGGAAAGGTTCCCGGCAGCTCCATGCTGCCGTCGTCCTGGGTGCGCACCGAGAGGATGTCGCGGTCGGCCTCGTCGTAGATCTCGCCGACGATCTCTTCGAGCAGGTCCTCCAGCGTCACGATGCCGTCCGCCGCGCCGTGCTCGTCGACGACCACGGCGAACTGCTGGCGCTCGGCCTTGAACCTGCGCAGCGCGTCGGAGACCCGCACCGAGTCGGGGAAGACCGTCGCCGGTCGCGCCACGTCGGCCACTGTCCCGGTGCCGGAGAGCAGCTCGCGCAGGTGCACGACGCCGATCATGTCGTCCAGGTCGCTGCCCCTGACCACCGGTGCGCGGGAGTGCCCCGAGGCGGCCAGTTCGGCGCGGGCCTGCTCGACCGACGTGTCGGCTTCCAGGGTGAACACCGAGCGGCGCGGCCGGAGCACGTGCCGCAGCAGCCGCTCGTGGATCTCCAGGCCGCCGATGATGATCATGCGCTGCTCGGCGTTGAGGCCGCGGTGCCCGGCGACCAGCTCGCGCAGCTCCTCCGGGCTCAGCTGCTCCTGGTCGGCCTTGGGGTTGCCGCCGAAGAGCCGCACCACCACGTCGGTGGACCTGCTGAGCAGCCACACCGCCGGGCGGGAGATCTTGGACAGCGCGTCCAGCGGCCGGGCCACCAGCAGCGCCCAGCGCTCGGCGTGCTGCATCGCCAGCTTCTTCGGCGCCAGCTCGCCGACCACCAGCGTGAAGTAGGTCAGCACCAGCGTGACCGCCGCGATGGCCACGCTCTCCGCCGCTGCTCCGAAGAAGGAGAAGGCCGGGACCAGCGGCCGGGCCAGCGAGACCGCCGCCGTCGCCGACGCGAGCGCTCCGGCCAGGTTGATGCCGATCTGGATGGTCGCGAGGAACCGCGTGGGGTCCTTGGCCAGCCGCACCAGGGTCCGCGCGCCCTTGCCGCCGTCGCGCTCCAGTCGGCGCAACTGCCCTTCCCGCAAGGAGATCAGCGCGATCTCACTGCCCGCGAAGATCGCGTTCACCACCATCAGCAGCACGATGAGCGCGATGGTGAAGCCGTATCCGTCCATTGTGGACTCAGCCCGTCCTGTTCCCGGTCCAGCGCCGGATCACCGGGCTGTCCGGATCGGTGTTGTCGATCACGATGTCGGCCTGCTCCGTCGGGCGCGCGCTGTTCCAGTACAGCTCGTGCGCGGGCCGGTAGCGCACCGCGTAGCGCTCCCTGACCCGCTCCTCCGTCCCGAAGATCTCCGTGTCGCGCTCCACCGCGCGGCGCATCTGCTCGTCCTCGCGGACCTCCACGAAGATCCGCACGTCCCAGCAGTCCCGCAGTTCCTCGCGCAGCAGGAAGACGCCGTCCACCAGCACGATCGCGTCCCGGGCCGCCGTGCGCCTGGCATCGCTGCGGCTGGTGTTGGTGAGGTGGTCCCACACCGTCGTGCGGTACTGGAGATCTCCTTGCGGGCCAAGGGGTTCCAGCACTTCGCGGCGCAGCGCGGGCACGTCGAAGGCGTCCATGAAGTAGCCCTCGGCCGACATCGGTCCCCTGCGCAGCCGCTCCTCGGCCGGGCGGTGGAAGTCGTCGGCGGAGATCCGCAGCGCGCGCCCGCCCAGCGCCTCGCCGAGCTCGTCGGCCAGCGTCGTCTTGCCCGCCGCGTCCGGCCCGTCGACGGCCACGCGAACCGGGCGCGCGAGATCGATCCGGGTCAGCCATTCGACGAGTCGGCCGACCACCTCCGGCCGTGATGCGCTCATGCCGCCAAGCCTGCCAGACCGCCCCCGGCGCTCCGTGGACCTCGGGTGCCCCATGGGCGTGATGTGCGACTTGACGGATTCGAACATGTGTTCGATATGCTGTCGGCGTGACGGTGGACGTGCGGGCCCAGGCCGCGTTCCTGCTCGCCCTGCGGGGCGGGGAGTCGCTGGACGCGGTCGAGCGGGAGGTTCTCGCCTGGCGGCGCGAGGGCATCGGCCTGGTCACCGTCGAGGACCCGGAGTACCCGTCCTGGCTGCGCACCCAGCCCGACGCGCCGCCGTTCCTGACCTACCGGGGCGTGCTCGAAGCCCGGGACGCGCGGTCGGTGGCCGTTGTGGGCAGCCGTCGTCCCTCCAAGCGCGGGATCGCCCGGGCGTGGGACATCGCGGCTGTGCTCGCCGAGGCCGGGTGGACCGTGGTCAGCGGCCTCGCTTCCGGGACCGATGCGGCCGTGCACCGCCGAGTGCTGGCCGCCGGAGCGCGGACCGTTGCCTTCGTGGGGACCGGCCTGCGGCACTGCTACCCGTTGGAGAACTCCCCGTTGGAGGCGGAGATCGCTCGGCGCGGCGCCGTGGTCTCCCAGTTCCTGCCTGACACCCCGCCCGCGCGGCACCAGTTCCCCAAGCGCTGCGCGCTGATGAGCGAGTCGTGCGCGGCGGTCGTCGTGGTCGACGCCGAGGAGTACTGCGAGGCTCGGGTGCTCGCCCAATTGGCGCTGTCCTCCGGGCGCCCGGTCTTCTTCGCGCACGACGTGCTCGCGTGCCGGTGGGCGGAGGAGATGGCTGCGCAGCCCGGAGTCACCGTGCTCTCGCGCCCGCACCAGGTCCCCGACGCCCTGGCCGCCCCCGCCCTCGCCGCCTAGCGCCTGCTCCGCCACCGGTCGAGCCGGACCCCGCTCACGGTGCCGCCGTGGGGTTGGGGCGTCTTCAAGACCCACAAACCCCTCTGTCGATCATCGTTAACCGCCGCAAACCCCGCAGCCTCGGGAGATTTGCCGTCGTGCGGGAGACGGTCTGGGCGTCACTCCTACGTTTCGCGAAGCGTGACGGAAACGTGGTGGCCGCGTGCGGGGGGATGGGCGATAGTCCCGGTGTGAGCAGGGTCGACATCTTCGCGGACATCGTCGAGACGGGCACGGTGCTCGGAATCGACGCGAACCTCGGCCCGGACGTCGCCGCCGACGTTTTCGGGGCTAACACCGGCGAGAACCGGTTCTCCGAGAACTTCTGGCACGTCTACGGCTTCCTGGAGATCTTCTGGCTGAAGCGCCCCGGCGCCCCCGGCTACCAAGGCCACCACTTCACGGTCCAGGCGGACCGTTTCGGTCGGCTTGATGCACGGTTCATCAGCAAGGCCGTCCGCTCGCGATACGGGCTGTCCCCGTTCAAGCGGCCGCTGCACTTCGACGACCTCAAGCCGGAACTCGACCGCAGGGGCGTTTCCCTCGTTCCGACCACGCGCGATGACGACTACCAGACCTATCTTCAGCCGGAGTCCGGCGTCACGGTCATGGTCCTCATCGACAACGGCTACTACGAGTACGAGCTCGGCCACATTTCGAAGATCTTCTCGCCGATCGGGTACGAGCACGCCGAGACGCGGCAACGCCAAGCGAACGCGATCGAGAAGGCCGCTGAGGTTGCCAATCTCCAGGACTGGCAACCTCAGCGCTACGAAGAGCTGCGCGAAGAGCTGCCCTCCGCCGACGAATTGGTGCGCGAGTGCCTCGACGCACTGCCGACCAGCCGGAGCGCGGCGCTGACGCGCACCAACAAGCTCCTCATCGATGTGTCGCTGGCCCATCGGCACAACATCTCCGACCCGGGCCTGCGGGCGGAACTCGACGGATTCGTCGAATGGCGCCGCCGCAGGGCGCGCCTGATGCTGCCGTTCTGACCAGAGGGTTCTTGGTCCCGCTAGCTCACCACGCGCTGGGACCGCAGGGGACGCCGCGCGAGTGCGCCTTCGTGACGTTCCTGCCGAGGTTCCGCTCTTCCCCGGGGCCGACGCACGTGCTGGGCTGAACCGCGTTGTTGACGGTGATGTCCACCCAGACGTGGCCCCCGCCGCAGTGCTTGTAGTAGTGCGTGGTCCAGAAGCCGATGCCTTCGCTCGTGTGGCCGCACGAGCGAGCGGAGGCGGTTCCGCTGGTGATGGCCATGGTTCCGCCGAGCGTGCAGGCGACGGTCAGGGCAGCGGTGACCAGGCCCAGAATTCGCTTCTTCATGACAATTTCCTCGTCTCGGATGTGCAGGGGGAGGGTGATCATCTTTCCCATTGCGCCGATTCGAGTCAAAATCGCTTCAGGCAAGTGTGAATCACATGATCAGGGCGACCGTTGCTGATGTGGCTTCGGCGAGCAGGGCCTGGTTGTACTCGGCGTCCTTGGTGGGCTTGCTGGACATGATGGCCAGGACGACCGGCGCGGAGTTCGGCGGCCACAGAATGCCGATGTCATTGGCGGTGCCGTAGTCACCGGTCCCGGTCTTGTCGGCGACGGTCCACCCACGCGGAACTCCGGCGCGAATGCGCTGCGCGCCGGTGGTGTTGCGCTCCATCAGATCCCGCAGGAACGCGCGCTTTTCCTGCGGAAGCGCTTCGCCGATCACGAGTTTCTGGTAGGCCGTGCCGATGGCGCGCGGAGACGTGGTGTCGCGCAGATCGCCCGGGGTGGCTTCGGTGATGGCGGGCTCGATCCGGTCCATTCGCGTCACGGTGTCGCCGAGTCCGCGCAGGTACTCGGTCAGCTTCGCGGGACCACCGAGATCGCGGAGCAGCAGATTTCCCGCAGTCCCATCGCTGTAGCGCACAGCGGCGTCGCAGAGCTCGCGGATCGTCATTCCGGTCGCGATGTGCTTCGGCGTGATCGTGGCGTTCTTGAGCACGTCGTCCCGGGTGTACTTGACGATCGTGTCCAAGTGCGACATCGGGTTGTGGTGCAGAACTGCGGCCGTTGCCAAGCCCTTGAAGGTCGAGCAGAAGGCGAATCGCTCATCCGCTCGGTGCGCGAGCGTCTTGCCGGTTCCGGTCGCCAGTGCGTAGACGCCGAGGCGCGCGCCGAACTTCCGTTCCAGTTCGAGCAGCGCGTCATTCACCGGCGGCGCGGCAGAAGTGGTGGTCGCAGATGGCGGAGCTGGAGGAGCTGGCTTCTCGGTCTGGGAGCACGCGGCCAACGGCAGGAGCGCCGCCGCGGTGAGGAACGCGCGACGCGTGGTGATCGCCATGGCTCCCGAATGTAGCTACCAGTGCTTTGCGGCCGCGGTGAGGGTTTCGGTCACCGCGCGGATGTGGGGCAGGCGGGCCTGGTCCGCACGTGTGGCCAGGTAGAGGGTGTTGATCGGCGGTTCTTCCGGCTCGTGCAGCAGGACCAGCTCACCCGACTCGAGCTCGGCCGCGCAGAGGTACTTGGGCAGCACGGTGATCCCAGCTCCGGCGAGCACCGCCGCGAGCAGCGCGCGCAGGTCGGGCACGACCACGGCGGCGTTGTGCGGCGGCGGCGCACCGAAGACCGTGCGCCAGTAGCGCCGGACCATCGGCAGCTCCTCCGCGTAGGCCAGCATCGGCGCCGCCGCCAGGTCGGGGAACTCGGCGCCCGCCGCGGCGACGAGCACGAACTCCTCGTCCGCCAACGGGGTCACCACCATGCCCTTGCGGCGCGGCCGGACCGAGGACAGCACCAGGTCGAGCCGCCCCTCCGCGAGGTCGACCAGCAGGTCGTCGGCGAGGCCGAGCCCGATGCGCAGCCGAAGCCCGCGCCGGACCAGGCCGCCCAGCGCGGGCAGGGCGAGCACCGACATCGCCTCCGCCGGGCCGCCGAGCCGCACGGTCCTGGCGAACTCCTCGCGGGTCAACTCCATCTCCACCCCGGCGAGGGCGTCGAGGTGCGGGCCGACCCGCCGGGCCAGCTCGTCGGCGAACGCGGTCGGCGCGACGCCCCGGGCGAGCCTGCGGAACAGCGGTCGCCCCAACCGTTCCTCCAGCGCCTTCACCTGCACGCTCACCGCGGGCTGGGTGATGCCGAGCACCGTGGCCGCCGCGGTGATCGAACCCGCGCGGTACACGGCGCCGAACGTGCGGAGCTGCCCCAGATCCATAAAATAGATTATGCCTGGAGCGTCTCCAGGCTATTGGTGGCTAATGGGTGGGTCGACCTAGCCTGGCCGTACAACCAGTCCAGGAGGCAATCCCATGGCTCGCACCAACAGGGTGCTGATCGCTCTGACCAGCCACGACAAGCTCGGCGATACCGGCAACCCGACCGGCTACTACGTGTCGGAGGCCGCGCACCCGTGGCAGGTGTTCCGGCTCGCCGGTTACGAGGTCGACTACGTCTCCGTCAAGGGCGGGAACCCGCCGACCTCCGGCTACGACGCCGACGACGAGGTGCAGCGGCTGTTCCTGGAGAGCGAGGGCGCGCGGCTCGCGGTCACCCCGAAGGCCGCCGAGCTCGACGCGGCCGACTACGACGCGATCTTCTACGCCGGTGGCCACGGCACCATGTGGGACTTCCCCACCGATGCAGACCTCGCGGAGCTCGGCAGGGACATCTACGAGAACGGTGGCGTGGTCGCCGCGGTCTGCCACGGTCCCGCCGGGCTGGTGCCGCTGGTTCTCTCCGACGGCACACCCCTGGTGGCGGGCAAGGACATCACCGGCTTCACCAACTCCGAGGAGGAGGCGGCCGGGGCCACCCACATCGTGCCGTTCCTGCTCCAGACCAAGCTGGAGGAGCTGGGCGCGCGTTACCACCTCGCCCCGGACTTCACCTCCAACGTGGTCCGCGACGGGCGGCTGGTGACCGGGCAGAACCCGGCGTCGGCCACCGGGACCGCGCAGGGCGTGCTCGCCGCGCTGAAGGGCTGAAAAGCCAAGGGGCGCAACGAGAACACCGTTGCGCCCCGGAAGCTCAGCGCTCGATCTCACCCCGGATGAACTGCTCGACCCGCTCGCGGGCGACCGAGTCCGAGTACTGCTCCGGCGGGGACTTCATGAAGTACGAGGACGCCGACAGGATCGGGCCGCCGACACCGCGGTCCATGGCGATCTTCGCCGCGCGGATCGCGTCGATGATCACGCCCGCGGAGTTGGGCGAGTCCCAGACCTCCAGCTTGTACTCCAGGTTCAGCGGGACGTCGCCGAACGCCCTGCCTTCGAGGCGCACGTAGGCCCACTTGCGGTCGTCCAGCCACGCGACGTAGTCCGACGGTCCGATGTGGACGTTGTCGGCGCCGAGGTCGTGCTCCAGCTGCGAGGTGACGGCCTGCGTCTTGGAGATCTTCTTGGACTCCAGCCGGTCGCGCTCCAGCATGTTCTTGAAGTCCATGTTGCCGCCGACGTTGAGCTGCATCGTGCGGTCCACGACCACGCCGCGGTCCTCGAAGAGCTTGGCCAGCACGCGGTGCGTGATCGTGGCACCGACCTGGGACTTGATGTCGTCGCCGACGATCGGGACGCCCGCGGCGCGGAACTTCTCCGCCCACTCCGGGTCGGAGGCGATGAACACCGGGAGCGCGTTGACGTAGGCGACCCCGGCGTCGATGGCGCACTGCGCGTAGAAGCGGCTGGCCGCCTCGGAACCCACAGGCAGGTAGGAGACCAGCACGTCCACATTCGCCGCGCGCAGGGCGGCGGCGATGTCCGCCGGCTCGTCGTCGGACTCGGTGATCGTCTCCCGGTAGTAGCGGCCGAGGCCGTCCAGCGTGTGCCCGCGCTGCACCGGAACGCCCAGCGGCGGCACGTCGCAGATCTTCACCGTGTTGTTCTCGCTGGCCACGATCGCTTCGGAGAGGTCGCGGCCGACCTTCTTGGCGTCGACGTCGAACGCGGCGACGAACTCCACGTCCCGCACGTGGTAGTCGCCGAAGCGCACGTGCATCAGCCCGGGAACGCGAGCCTCGGGCTCGGCGTCGCGGTAGTAGTGCACGCCCTGCACTAAGGACGCCGCGCAGTTGCCCACTCCGACGATCGCCACCCGCACCGTGTTGCGGTCTCCGCCCATGACCGGGTTCCTCCTTGTCATCAGTCTTGGTTCGCGCACTCGCGCGCGATGAGTCCGTCGAGCCACAGCACCTCGCGTTCGGTGCTGTCCAGGCTCAGTTCGTGCAGTTCACGGGCGTAGTGGTCGTCGTGACCGGAAGTACGGGCAAGCGCCGCCCGCAGCCCGTCCGCCCGGTCGGCCAGCCACTGCCTGCGCCCGCGCAGCACGCGCAGCCGCACGGACGCCGGTGTCCGCGTGAAGAACGCCAGCCGCACGACGAAGCACTCGTCCTCCCATGCCTGCCTGCCGTCATCGGCGAGCAGGCCGGCGAAGTGCTCCCGCCCGAGCGGCGTGAGGTTGTACACCTTCCTGTTCCGGGAATTCCCGTCCCCGTCCCCGGCGTTCCCCTCGGCGACGAGCCCGGCCCGGTGCAACCTGCGCAGCGCCGGGTAGAGCGAGCCGAAGGAGAACGAGCGCTGCCCGCACAGCAGACCGCAGAGCTGTCTGCGCAGCTCGTAGCCGTGCATCGGGTGTCGGTGCAGCAGGCCGAGCACGGCGAGCTCCAACATCTCCGACCTCCTCGGGGGCGCCGGGGAACTATATCGAGCCGATATAGTCAGGCCAGCGGTCCGAGGACGTGATTCAGCCGACACGTCCGCGCTGACCTGCCCGGGGCTTCGGGCTGCCCTGAACGGCTCAGGTGCGTTCACAGGCTTGGCACGTACGCTGGTGCGGTGCAAACCCAGCGGCAGATCGTCGACTACGCGTTGCAGCGCCGTGCGCTGCTCGCGGAGGTCCACGCCGGCCGCAGAGGGGTCGCGGAGGTGTGCGACGCCAGCCCTTACCTGCTGAGGGCGGCGAAGTTCCACGGGCAGCCGAGCACCACGACCTGCCCGGTGTGCCGCAAGGAGCAGCTGACGCACGTGGCCTGGATCTACGGCGACGAGCTCAAGCACGCCGCCGGTTCCGCCCGCACGGCGGAGGAGCTGGCGAAGCTGGCAACCCTGTACGAGGAGTTCACCGTCTACGTGGTTGAAGTGTGCCGCACCTGCTGTTGGAACCACCTGGTGCAGTCATACGTCCTGGGGACGCGTGGTCTGCCCAGTCCGTCGCGTCGCAGGACAGCGGCGGAGTGAGCCGACTCGCGGTGCTGGAGTCCCACGGGGGAACGGAGAACTACGACCGAGCGGCACCCACAACGGGTGGTGCCGGTCTTCTGGAGGCTAAGTCGTGAACGACGAGCGCAACCGACCCGACGGCGGAGGGCGCGGGTCCGGCCCTGGTCCGGAAAAGCCGAACGAGAGCACCGGCTTCTGGAGTCCCCAGTGGGATGACGACGACGCCCCGCCCCAGCAGCAGTCCCAGCCGCCGCGCCGTTCTGCGGGCCCGCACCCGGCGAGCCCGGGGGCGCGTTCCGGCCCGCCGCAGGGCGGCTTCCCGCCGCCTCCTCCCGGGTCGCGGCCACCCGGCCCGCCGCGCAACGGCCCTCCCGGTGGCTACCCGCCCCCTGGACAGCGCCCGCCCGGCGAGCAGCCGACGCAGATGATCCAGCAGCCGACCGAGATGATCGCGCCGGTCGAGCCCGAGTTCCCGCGCGAGCCCACGCTGCTGACCCACCGCGAGCCGGTCCCCGAGGGCTACGAGACCGATCACGAGTCCGACGGCTACGACGACCCCGACCCGGAGCTGACCGAGGAGGAGGAGCGCGCGCTGCGCAAGAAGAAGATCTGGCGCCGCGTCCGCCGCACCGCCTACGTGCTGACCGGCCTGGCGATCCTCGGCCCGGTTGTCGCGTTCATCATCACCTATTACATGGTGACCATCGACAAGCCCGAGGACTACCTGAAGCAACAGGACAAGACCGTCTCGCTGCTGTTCAGCAACGGCCAGGAGATGAGCAAGATCGTTCCGCCCGCCGGGGCCTCCAACTTCGTCAAGCACGGGGACATCCCGGAGATCGTCCGCCTGGCCATCACCTCGACCGAGGACGCGTCCTTCTACACGAACCCGGGCTTCGACGTCATCGGCATCGCGCGCGCGGTGTGGAACCAGGCGACCTCCGGCGTCGGTGGCGGTTCGGGTATCACGCAGCAGTACGTCAAGCTCTCCACCGGTGACAAGGAGAACTCGCTCCGCCGCAAGTGGATCGAGCTGGTCAAGTCGTTCAAGATGAGCGTGCAGCAGGACAAGCCCCAGATCATGGAGGCCTACCTGAACATCGCGCAGTTCCGCGCGGGCACGATCGGGATCGACGCGGGCGCTCAGTCGCTGTTCGGCAAGAGCGTCAAGGAGATCACCGACCCGGCCCAGGCCGCCCTGCTGGCCGCCGTGCTCCAGGCACCCTCGCGCTGGGACCCGGACCGCAACCGGGAAGGCGTCACCGAGCGTTGGCGCACGATGGTCCTGCCGCGCATGGCGAAGAACAACCTGATCACCGAGGAACAGGTCAAGACCCTCCAGTTTCCGGAGGTCCTGAAGCGCACCAAGCACAACAGCGGGCTCAGCGGTCCGATGCTGCACATCCAGGACCAGGTCCTCGCGGAGCTTGAGGCGAACCTGAACCTCAAGGAACAGGACATCCTCAAGAACGGCCTCACCATCCAGACCACGATCGACCCGGGTGCCCAGACCGCCGCCGAGGACGCGGTGAAGAAGGTGATGGGCAACAACATCGACACGCTGCGCAGTTCCCTCGTCGCCGTCGATCCCGGTACCGGTGGCATCGTGGCGTACTACGGCGGTGACAACGGCGCCGGTCTCGACTACGCCAAGCAGCCCCAGGAACCCGGGTCCTCGTTCAAGCCCTTCGTCACCTTGGCCGCCCTGGAAAAGGGCAAGGGCATCGGCGAGTACTACGACGGCACCTCCGGCATCCCGCTCGGCGGGCGCACGTGGAAGAACTCCGGCAACGACAGCTCCTGCGGCAAGCAGTGCTCGGTGCGCGATGCCACGACGAAGTCCGTCAACACCGTGTTCGTGAAGATGGCGCTGGACGTCACCACGAAGAAGATCGCGGACGCCGCGCACGAGGCGGGCATCGAGGAGATCATCAACGGCAAGAAGTCGCTGGTCGGTGAGAACGGTGGCGCCCCCTTCGCCGACATCGCGATCGGCGGTGGCCGTACGGCGGTGCGCACGATCGACATGGCCACGGCGTACGCCACGTTCGCCAACGACGGCACCAAGCACAGGTCGCACTTCGTCAAGGACGTGAAGCAGGGCGACAAGCCCTACTTCGCCGACTACGAGAAGTCGAAGTTCCCCGCGGAAGCGGCCTTCGACAAGAACGACAGCGCCCGCAACACCAACCTGGCGCGCAACGTCACCGAGTCGATGCTCCAGGTCGCGAGCTACTCCAGGCTCGGCCTCAAGGGCAACCGGCAGGTGGCGGCCAAGACCGGTACGCACCAGTACAACGACACCGCGCAGAACTCCGACGCGTGGACGGTCGGCTACACCCCGCAGATCTCGACCGCGGTGTGGGTGGGCTCCGAGCAGCCGATGGCGATCAAGGGCACCTACCAGCGCGGCACGCACGACATCTACGGCAAGGACGAGCCCGGTCAGATCTGGAAGGAGTTCATGGACGCCTACCTGACCGGCAAGCCCGTCGCGAAGTTCGAGAAGGCCGAGCCGATCGGCCAGTACAACGAGGCGCCGAAGTCCACGACCGCGCCCCCGTCCTCCAGCAGCTCGCCGACCACGACCACCCCGACCGAGCCGTCGACCAGCTCGTCAAAGCCGTCCACCAGCTCCTCGCGTCCGTGCAAGCCGTGGGAGCCCGGTTGCCTCCGGCCCACCACCACGCGCTCGACGCCCGGCGGTGGCGGAGGCGGCGGTGGCGGTGGAGGTGGCGGTGGAGGCGGTGGCGGCGGAGGTGAGGGTGAAGGCCGAGGCATCGGCGTACCCAACCCACGCGGTGACGGCTGAGCCGTACCCGAACCGAGCTCATGACGGCCACCGCCCAGACCGGGCGGTGGCCGTTCGCTCGCGCGGTCGGAGGATGACGCACTCCGTGCTCACGTACGATCCGGCGGGTGTCCAGCAGCCGTGACCCGCAGCCGTCGCAGGACCAGGCGGAGGAGGCCTCGCCCCAGCAGGGCTCCGTCGCCGACTCCGAGACGCTGAGCCCAG
Organism: Allokutzneria multivorans; assembly: GCF_039537405.1. NCBI lineage: Bacteria > Bacillati > Actinomycetota > Actinomycetes > Pseudonocardiales > Pseudonocardiaceae > Allokutzneria > Allokutzneria multivorans. Next base: position 1,044,452 of record NZ_BAABAL010000005.1, read on the forward strand.
CCGAGCGCATCGTGCCGACGTGGAGCGAACCGTTGGCGTTCCACGCCAGCCGTCCGCTCGGCGGCCCGCTCGGCAGGCACGCGGTGATCGGGCGGCACTGGTTCTGGACACCGCTGCGGGTGGTGCTGCTGCTCGCGACCGTGACCCTGGTGCTCGGCTGGTTCGCCAAGTCGCCGTGCTTGCAGACCTATGTGGACACCGACAGCAAGGTCCAGCTGGACTGGCGGGACAACCGGCAGTACGTGGCGATGTGCTACTCCGACACGGTCCCGCTGTACACGGCCGAGCGGCTGGACAAGGGCGCTTTCCCTTACGCCACCTCGTGGGTGGAGAACGAGGGGCAGCCCAACGAGCAGGTGCGCTACATGGAGTACCCGGTGCTGACCGGGCTCTTCCAGTGGGTCAACGCCAAGCTCACCGCGGGCTGGACGGCGTTGGCGGACAACGGCTGGCTGCCGAAGACGATGCCGGTGGTCGTCTACTTCAACTTCACCGCGCTGTGGCTCGCCCTGGCGTGGCTGGTGACGATCTGGGCGACCGTGCTGCTCGCGGGCAGAAGACCGTGGGACGCTGCGATCGCGGCGCTGTCACTGCTCGTCGTGGTGCACGCGTTCACCAACTTCGACACCCTCGCGACCGCGTTCGCCGCGGTCGGCATGCTCGCGTGGGCACGCAAGAAACCCGTGCTGGCGGGCGCGCTGATCGGGCTCGGCGCGGCGGCGAAGCTCTACCCGCTGTTCATACTCGGGCCGTTGCTCCTGCTGTGCTTGCGCAGCGGGAAGATGGGCGCGTGGCTGCGCATGACCGGCGCGACCGTGGCCGCGTGGAGCGCGGTGAACGTGCCGATCATGTTGCTGTACCCCAAGGGCTGGTGGGAGTTCTTCCGGCTCAACTCCGAACGCGGCGTCGACCCGGACACCATCTACAACGCGTTGCAGTACTTCACCGGTTGGCTCGGCTTCGACGGTCCGCTGCTGCATGGCGAGGCGCCGGTCATCCTGAACACCTTCACCGGGGCGCTGTTCGCCCTGTGCTGCCTGGGGATCGGGTGGATGGCGCTGTCCGCCCCGATGCGCCCTCGCCTGGCGCAGCTCATGTTCCTCGTGGTCGCGGTGTTCCTGCTGACCAACAAGGTGTGGAGCCCTCAGTACTCGCTGTGGCTCGTGCCGCTCGCGGTGCTGGCCCTGCCCAGGTGGCGCCTGCTGCTCGCGTGGATGGCCGTCGACGCGCTGGTCTGGGTGCCGCGCATGTACTTCTACCTCGGTGTGTCCAACAAGGGTCTGCCCGCGGACTGGTTCCTCGGCACCGTGCTCGTGCGCGACGCCATGGTGGTGCTGCTGTGCGTGCTTGTGGTCAGGGACATCTACCGACCGGATCGCGACAAGGTCCGCTACGCGGGGCAGGACGATCCGACCGGCGGGGTCCTCGACCGCGCCGAAGACCGATTCGTGTTGCGGCGCAAGCCAAAGCCCGTGCCCGTCGAGGACAACGAGGCGGAGGTTCGCCAGTCTTCAAGTACAGCGAACCCCCACCCCGGAGGTCTCCAACCGCCGCAAACCCCGGTGGTCTAGAGCAGGGCCAGGTCGATGGCTTCGGCCATGGCCTTGAAGCCCGCGTCGCCGGGGTGCAGGCGGTCGCCGGAGTCGTACTCCGCGCGGATCTTCTGCGGGTCCTGCGGATCGCGGACGGCCTTGTCGAAGTCGACGACGCCGTCGAAGACCGTGCCGGAGCGGATGAGTTCGTTGACCTTCACCCGGGTCGCCTCCAGCGCCTCGGTGTAGCTCCGCCAGCCCTTGAACGGCGTGAGCGTGCCGCCGAGCACCCGGATGCCGCGCGCGTGCGCCTGCTGGACGACCTGGCGCATCCCGGCGACGATCTGGGCGGCGTCGGTCTGGTTCGGGGTCTGCTGGATGTCGTTGATCCCCTCCAGCATGATCACCGTGCGCACTCCGGTGCTGGTCAGGACGTCGCGGTCCAGGCGGGCCAGCGCGTTCACCCCGGCGCTGGGGTTGCCGCCGTCGAGCAGGATCCGGTTCGCGCTGATGCCGGAGTTCAGCACGCCGAGCTGGCGCGGCTTCGGCCTGGCGAGCAGGCGGTCGGCGAGGAAGTCGGGCCAGCGGCTGTTGGTGCTCGCGGTCCCGCCGACCCCGTCGGTGATCGAGTCGCCCAGCGCCACGACCGCTCCGCGCACCTGCGGGGCGAGCACGTCGACACCCGCGACGTAGTGCCACACCGAGGTCTTCTCGGTGAACGAAGCGCCCGACTCCTCGGCGGCCTTGTCGCCCTCGCGCGTGAAGAACGACGTCTGGAGCGCGGCGGGGTGGTAGGTCACCGGCCCCGACGGGCTCGGCGTGAACGTGGTGATCAGCAGGTCGCCGTCGGCGGGCACCGCCAACCGCACGGGATCGCTGACCACCTCCGCGCCCGCCGGGATCGTGATCGTCCTCGAACCGCCGAAGGTCAGCTCGCGCATCGTGCCCGCGACCGCCTTCGGACCCTTCCCGCTCTCCGCGACCGCCACCGTCGCGGTCAGCGGTAACGGCGCCTTGCCGAAGGCGTTGGACAACCGCACGCGTGCCGAGTCACCACCGATGCTGGTGTGCACGACGTTGCGGATCGAGTGGTTCGGGTAGCCGTTCGGCGTGTTGTCCACGCCCGCCGCCGGGGCGGTCTGCCAGGTGCCCACCCAGCCGCCGAGCGCGCTCTTCACCGGAGCGGCGGCGTCGACGGGCGCTTCACCCGCCGTCGAGGCCGCGCTCGATGCCACCGTCGTGCCCAGCACCAGAGCGGCGACCGCGGCTGCGGCCACCCCCAGCCGTTGACCCTTGATCGACATGCGGACCGTCCTTTGCGATCGTGCGGCGGAGGAAACCCACCTTCGCCGATCAGCCGCACCAGCACCAGGTCGTACGGACGTTGGGGATTTTCCGTTGGAGCCGAACAGCGATGCCGGGGTTTGTCGTCGTTGAAGACCGCTGGGGCGGGGGTTGGGCGGTCTTCAAGACCAGCAAACCCGACTGACGGGGGCCGTCTGAGGGGTGTGGGTAACCCCGATGGGTGCCGATGCGGATCTCCGCAGGTGAACGGCGCCGATCCGGGTTAGCTTCCGCAGGTCCCCCCACCCGCTGGACCTGGACCTCTCGGATGCGCATTCGCCCCTTGTTGCTCGCGGTGCTCCTCGCCGCGGCTTCGGCGTGCCCGACGGCGCTCGCGGCGCCGGTGCCGAGCTACAACGGCACGCACTCCGGCCCGGCGACGCTGTTCGACCAGCGGACGCAGCCCCCGCACTTCGGCTACGACCCGGGCCTGGCGGTGAGCCCGGCGGAGCTGGCGCAGAGCGCTCCGGACGCGGCGGCGACCTTCACGACGACGGTGACGGCGGACCGGGGAGCGACGTTCTACGACGGAGCGCCGGAGTCGACGGCGGTGGGGTTCCTGCGGGTCCTCGAAGGCGAGGCGGTGGACCACCGGACCCCGCTCGCGACGCCGGACCATGACGGGGACCCGGTGGTGTTCACGCGCTACGTCAACGGCGCGAGCAGCGAGTTCTGCGCGAACAACCAGTTCAACCGCAACGGCAGGTTCGTCTTCGAAGAGGGGGCGCACTGCGCGGACCCGCTGGACGGACCGGGCCAGGAGGAGCCAGCGGAGGACGTCGCGGCGCTGCGCTTCACGGTGCAGATCAGGCAGGACAACACCTACTCGGCCCGGGTGGACGCGGTGGACGGCGCGGGGCAGGTGGTCGAGGACTACGAACCGCAGGGCCAGCTGCCGTACACCTTCACCGGAGTGCTGCCGGGCGAGCCCACCACGAAGTACGTGCCGTTCGTGCGGCTGCGGCCGGGGGCGCTCACGGGCGGGCCGTGGAAGTACCAGGTCACAGGCTCGGACCTGAGCACGACGAGGCCCATGCCGACGGCGCGGATCGGGCAGGTGAACTGCGCGGACGGGCCGACGACGAGCGTGGAGATCGGCAACGCGACGGGCACGGCGACGGCGCGCTACCGGGTACTGGTGGACGGCCAGGTGGTGCGCGCGGGGCTGCTCGGGCCCGGCGGAGCGGAGCGCGTGCCGGTGCCGTTGACGGACGGCACGCTGGGCCTGGTGCAGGTCAAGCACGGCAACGACCGCACGGTCGCCGAAGCGCGGCTGCGCGTGCACTGCGAGGTGGAGTTCGCGCCGACGACGGCACCGACCACCACCACGACGACTCCCCCGGCGCTGCACGCGGTGGCGAAGCCGCCGGACGCGCGTGCGGAGCTACCGGGTCAGGGCCCGTGGGCCTCGGTGGTGATGCTGGCGGTCCTGGCCGCGATCGCGCTGGTGGTGCTGCACCTGTGGCACCGCACCAGGAGATCGGTCAGCTCGGCAGCGGGGCGTTCTCACCGATGTTGAGCAGCGTCTTCGTCAACGGCTTCGCCGACTCCAGGTAGCAGACCGCCGTCGTGTAGCCGAGCGGCCAGTCCTTGGCCTCGGGCAGCCGCCACGTCAGGGTGAGGTCCTTCCGCCCGTTCGGCGCGGCCAGGTACTGGTTCGCCATGGCCTTGCAGTGCGGCTCCGCGGCGGCGTTCATCTGCTCGGGGCTCGGCGCGGGATCGCCGGCCTTGCCCAGCGAGAGCACCCACGGCACGGCCTCGCCGAGGTGGGCCTGGTCGCAGGGCGCGAGCTTGAGCTGGTTGTCGCGCGAGGGCGAACCGGCGGTGCACACCTGGAACTTGTAGTAGTTGGCGCCCGCCATGGCCGCGCGCACCGAGCCGGTGCGGCTGACGGGCTTGTCGTCGGGGCCGAGCTCCACGGCGGCGCAGGTCAGCCAGCGCTCGCCCTTGGCCCAGCCGTCCTTGGCCGGCCACACCGGCCACGACTGGAGCCTGCTCGCGTCGAGCTGGTCGCCGACGTAGGCCAGCGCGTGCGCACGGCACTTCGGCAGCGCGACGGCCAGCAGCGCGGCCTCGTCCGGGTACTCCTTGGGCATGGTCGCCGGGAACCGCTCCGGCTGGGTGACCTCCAGCTCGTGCGGCTGAGCGCAGTCGACCACCACGAACCTCTTGCCGTCGATGCACTGCGAGGCCACGGCCGTGCCCGTGCTCCCGGCGCTGGTGGCGGCCTGCGGGCGCGCCTCGCCGGGCTGGCTGGGCTGCTGCGTCACGGGCAGCGGTTCCGGGCTCACCGTCGCCGTGCACCCGGTGAGCAGGGCGAACGCGGAGAGCGCGAGGACCGCGGTCCTGCTCCGCCGATGCCTGAGCATGTCCCTCCCCAAGGTGTTCTCCCTGCCGGAACGGTACCGGGAGCCGCGCGGCGGTGTCCCGTGGTGTGAGCGGAGGTCACGCTTGGGGCCAGAAGAGTGACGTGACGATCGGTCACGTCCTAACATCCGCCGATATCGCTGCACCGCCGTGACCTGTAGGAGACCCGATGGCGTCAGGACGACCGTCCGGCGCGGACAGGACGAGGTCGACGGGACTGCGCTGGAACGCGTGGAACCTGTTGCTGATCGTCCCGCTCGCCATGCTGTTCACCCCCATGCTCAACCTTGACGAGCCCCGCGTGTTCGGGCTGCCGTTCTTCTACTGGTCGCAGTTCGCCTTCGTGCCGATCGGCGTGGTCTGCGTCGGCCTGGTCTACGTCATGACCAGGGACGAGCCCGTCGCCACCGGCAAGCCCGACCACCTCTCGGTCGACGACCTCGACGAGGGGGGCAAGGCATGAGCCTGGACAACGTGCAGTGGACCGAGCTGATCGTCTTCACCGTGCTGTTCCTGGTGGTCAGCGTGATGGGCTTCGTGGCGTCCCGGTGGAAGGCCGGTGACACGCTGGAGCACTTGGACGAGTGGGGCCTCGGCGGCCGCAAGTTCGGCTCCTGGATCACCTGGTTCCTGGTCGGCGGCGACCTCTACACCGCCTACACCTTCGTCGCCGTGCCCGCGCTGATCTTCGGCGCCGGGGCGATGGGCTTCTTCGCGCTGCCCTACACGGTGATCCTCTACCCGATCGTCTTCCTGCCGCTGCTGCGCATGTGGTCGGTCTCCCGGGTGCACGGCTACGTCACGCCCGCCGACTTCGTGAAGGGCCGCTACGGTTCGCGCCCGCTGGCGCTGATCATCGCGATCACCGGCATCGTCGCGACCATGCCCTACATCGCGTTGCAGCTCGTGGGCCTCGAAGCCGTGCTGCGGACGATGGGCCTCAACGGCAGCGGTTTCCTCGGCCACCTGCCGCTGTTCATCGGCTTCCTGATCCTGGCGGTCTACACCTACCAGGCGGGCCTGCGCGCACCCGCGCTGATCGCCTTCGTCAAGGACACGCTGATCTACATCGTCATCCTGGTCGCGGTGATCTACCTGCCCGCCAAGCTCGGCGGCTGGTCCACGATCTTCGACAAGTCGGCGGAGCTGCTGTCGGCGCCCGGCGCCAACGGCGCGCCCAAGGGCTCGACGCTGCTGACGCCGAACAACCAGCTCCAGTACGCGACGCTGGCACTGGGCTCGGCGCTGGCGCTGTTCCTCTACCCGCACTCGCTGACCGGCATCCTGGCGTCCAAGGGCCGCAACGTGATCAAGCGGAACATGGTCGCGCTGCCCGCGTACTCGCTGCTGCTCGGCCTGCTCGCGCTGCTCGGCTACGTCGCGCTGGTCTCCGGAGCGAAGCCGATCACCAACGCGGCCACCGGGCGCCCGGACACCAACACGATCGTCCCGGTGCTCTTCGACCAGCAGTTCTCCGGCTGGTTCGCGGGAATCGCCTTCGCCGCCATCGGCATCGGGGCGCTGGTGCCCGCCGCGATCATGTCGATCGCCGCGGCGAACCTGTGGACCCGCAACATCTACAAGGAGTACATGCGCAAGGACGCCACCCCGAAGCAGGAGGCCAAGCAGGCCAAGCTCGCCTCGCTCGTGGTGAAGTTCGGCGCGGTGCTGTTCATCGTGTTCGTCGACCCGCAGTTCTCGATCGACCTCCAGCTCATCGGCGGCGTGATCATCCTGCAGACGCTGCCGACGGTGGCGATCGCGCTCTACACCCGCTGGTTCCACATCTGGGGCCTGGTCACCGGCTGGATCGCCGGTATGGGCTACGGGTTCTGGCTGCTCTACCAGATCCCCAACCCGGCTGCGGGCAAGGCGCACTTCGGCGGATCCGCGCTGACGCTGGACAAGCTCTCGTTCTTCGGCTGGTCGCCGTTCGAGGGCTCCAAGGTGCAGATCTACGTCGGGTTCGTGGCGCTGCTGGTGAACGTGGTGGTTGCCGTGCTGGTCACGTTCCTGGCCAGGAAGCTGCGCAAGCCCAACGGCATCGACGAGACCTCGCCGGAGGACTACCACGCCGACGAGGGCGACCCGAAGCTCAAGGCGGTCGCCTCGCACTAGAGCGCTGGCTGCGGTGATCCAGGAGATCAGCGCGCGACGGCGGTGTGGAGGTGGACCACACCGCCGTCCAGGCCGTTGAAGGCGACCTCGCTCCACCCGGAGACGCCGATCTGCCCGGCGAGCGCGGGCGGCGACGGCCACGCCTGGATCGACTCGGCGAGGTAGACGTAGGCCTCCGGGTTGGAGCTGATCCGCTTGCCCATCAACGGAACCGCGCGGCGGAGGTAGGTGCGCCAGAGCGCTCGGGGCAGCGTGGCGGGCGGCATGCTGAACTCGCACACCACGAGCCGCCCGCCCGGCTTGGTCACCCGGCGCATCTCGCGCAGCGCGACGCGCGGGTCGGCGACGTTGCGCAGCCCGAAGGAGATCGTCACCGCGTCGAAGGAGCCGTCGGCGAAGGGCAGCGCCATCGCGTCGGCCGCGACCCGGCTGAGGCCGGGGTGCCTGCGCCCGGCGACGTCGAGCATGCCGAGGGAGAAGTCCGAGGCGATCACGGTCCCGCCCGCGCGGGCGAGGATCGCGCTGGAGGTCGCGGTGCCAGCGGCTACGTCCAGGATCGTGGTGCCGGGCCCCGCGTGCGCGGCAGCGGCCATCCGGCTGCCCCAGGCGTCCATCCGCCCCCACCACAGGCGGTTGCGGGTGCGGTCGTAGCCCGCGGCCACCTCGTCGAACATCGCGGAGACCTGAGCCGTCTCCTTGTTCAGGTCCGCTCTCACCATGCTCGGATCGTATTCACCGCGCGGGCAGGACGACCAGCGCGATGTCGCCGCCCGTCGCCGTCCGGCAGCTGACCAGCACCTGGCGCTCGGTCGCGCTGGCGTAGCCGGGCGGGCAGGCCAGCGGAGTGTCGGCGCCGCGCGGCTGCAAGGTGCTGGAATCCAGTGCTCGCAAGGCTTTCTGGTTGTTCAGGTACACAACGCCGGGAGCGCCACCGAGGTGGGTCCCGGCGATCGGAGTCTCGGTCCGTGTCATCGCGCCGCCCCGGAAGTCGAGCACCGCGGTGTCGGGGACGGCCACCCTGGTCCGGCTGTTGTCCTTGTCCTGCAAGGGAATCAGGGCGGTGAACGGGCTGAGTGAGACCCGCTCGCCGACCGTTCCGTCGCGGCGGAGCCAGATCAGCCCGTGATTCTGCTCTCCCCGCTGCGCCGTTTCGCCGGAGTCCGAAGTGTGCAGCACCAGCCCGTTGTCGATGGCGACCGCGTCGAGCACGGCGCAGTTCACCTTGCAGCGCCGGTCGTCCGGCCGCATGGGGAACTTCGCCCGCGAAGCCTCCGCGAGCCCGTCCAGGCGGATCACGTTGACGGTCGCGTCGGTGCAGTTGTTGCGCACGAAGTAGTTCTCCGCGCCGCTGGTGCCGCTCACCCAGAAGTCGCTGCAGTTCTGGTTGGCCCCGCGCAGCACTTCGCGCCAGGTGCGCGTGCGGATGTCGAGCGCGAACACCACGTCGTCGCGCGCACCCGGGCGGCTGGCGTTGAGCACCGCGACCTGGCCGATCCGGATCGACGGCCGGTTGTCGCCCGCGTGGCGGACGAGGTGGAAGTTGCTGTTCGGCTGGAGCTCGGCCAGATCCATGCGGTGCCGCAGCTCGCCGGTCATCAGGTCGAAGAACAACCCGGCGCGGCGGATCCTGGCGAACAGCACGCCCTCGCCGGGATCGACCACGACCTGGGTGAGGTGGTACTTCTCGCTCAGCGCGAACTGCCACAGCGTCGTGCCGCTCGCGGCGTCGGAGACGAACAGGCCCTGGTCGGGCTGAGTGCTCTGGGTGGCGCTGTCGCGCAGCTCCACGACGACGTCGCGCCCCGGCACCAGCACTCCGTTGCCGTACATGCCGGGTCGCACCGTGCGGACCCATTCGGCCACCGGGCCGGTGCCCGGCTTCGCCGAAGCCGTCGTGTGGTTGATCCGCGTCTCGTCCGCGCCGTGCGCGACGAACGCCGACCAGCTCCAGCCGAGCAGCAGCGCGGCGGCCAGCGCGACGAAGGGAACCGCCACCGGGACCGGCCGCGCCCGCGCGAGGATCACGATCGGCGCGATCAGCAGGAACCAGCCCGTGAGCTGGAGCGGCCCCTGCCTGCCGACGCCGAGCAGCAGCGCCGTGAGGTCGGAGGGCAGGTACGGGACCAGAACCGTGTAGCCGGAGATCAGCAGCGCGGTGGCGAAGACTCCGGCCGCGGCCTTCGGGAACACCCACACGAGCCCGGTCGCCAGCAGGGTCAAACCGATCGCCAGCCAGCGGACGACCTCGTTGCCCGTCCAGCTCGCGCCGAACAGCACGACGGTGCCGATCCCGATCGCGCTGACGAGTGCTCGTGTCCTGGTGTCCCCCACAACCCCGGAAGACTAGCCAAAGCGGCCCACCGGCACCCGCCATCCGGCCCAGCGTTTCCGGCTTTGCTTGCATCCCAAGCAAACCCGCTTCAGCCTGCGGCTTCGTCGTGACGTGACAGGATGCGAAGGTGGACCACGACACCCTGAAGACGACCGTCCAGACCCTGTGGGACGGCCCCATCCTGTCCAGTCTCTCCGAGCTGGTGTCCATCCCCGCGGTCTCGCCGTCCTTCGACGCGGACTGGCAGCGCAACGGGCACCTCGACGCCGCCATCGAGCACGTCCGCGCCTGGGCGGAGGAGCGCGAGCTGCCCGGCGCGCGGGTCGACGTGGTCCAGCTCGACGGCCGCACCCCGGTGCTGCTCATCGACGTCCCGGCGACCCCGGGCGCCGAAGAGGTCGGCACCGCCCTGCTCTACGGGCACCTGGACAAGCAGCCGCCGGTGGGTGGCTGGTCGGAGGGCCTCGGCCCGTGGACCCCGGTCGTGCGCGACGGCAAGCTCTACGGCCGCGGCTCGGCCGATGACTGCTACTCCGCCTACGCGGCGCTCGGCGCGGTGCTCGCGGTCCGCGCGGCCGGTGGCGCGCACGGCCGCTGCGTGGTGCTGCTGGAGACCGGTGAGGAGTCCGGCAGCCCCGACCTCCCCGCCTACCTCGAACACCTGCGGCCCCGCCTCGGCGAGGTCTCCCTGGTGGTGTGCCTGGACTCAGGCGGCGCCGACTACGAGCGGCTGTGGCTGACCACCTCGCTGCGCGGCATGGTCGCCGTCGAGGTTCGGGTTCAGGTGCTCGACAGCGGTCAGCACTCCGGCATCGCCAGCGGTGTGGTGCCCAGCTCCTTCCGCGTGCTGCGCGCGCTGCTCGACCGCGTCGAGGACGCCGAGACCGGCCGGGTGCTGCTGCCCGAGCTGCACGTGGACATCCCCGAGGTGCGGGTCAAGGAGGCCACCGCCGCCGTCGCGGGGCTGCCCGGCATGGTCGTCGGCAGCTTCCCGTTCACGCCGGGCGTGCGCGCGGTCTCCGGTGACGAGCTGGAGCTGGAGCTCAACCGCACCTGGCGGCCGACGCTCTCGGTCATCGGCGCGGACGGCCTGCCCACCCCGGCAGACGCGGGCAACGTGCTGCGCCCGTCCACCTCGCTGATGCTGAGCTTCCGCCTGCCGCCGACCGCGGACTCCGAGGCCGCGCTCGCCGCCGTGCGCCGCGCGCTGACCACCGAGGTGCCCTACGACGCGCAGGTCGAGCTGAGCCGCGTCGAGCACGCCGACGGCTGGAACGCGCCGGAGCTGGCGCCGTGGCTGAGCGAGGCGCTGGACCGCGCGGGCTCCGAGGTGTTCGGCCAGCCGTGGGGCGCGCTGGGCATGGGCGGCTCCATCCCGTTCATGGGCCTGCTCCAGGAGGCCTACCCGCACGCCCAGTTCGTGATCACCGGCGCGCTCGGCCCCGACAGCAACGCGCACGTCCCGGACGAGTCGCTGCGACTGGATTTCGCGGCCAAGGTGACCGCGGCGATCGCCCATTTGCTGGATGGTCACGGAAAGCGCTGAATCAAACACGGACTGTAGTTCGAATGTCCGTATAGTCATGCAGCCGTAATAAGCGAAACGGTGCGCCTGCCCCACCCGGGTGGCAGGATTCCCAGATCTCGATCGATCTCCATCACGAGGAGTTACACCGTGGCCAGACGAACAGGGCTCAGGGCCCTCGCGCTGCTTCCGGCACTGGCGATCGTTGTTGCCGGGTGCGGGTCCGGGCCGCAGGCGGGCGAGGCCAAGGGTGTCCCGCTCGTCGAGGCGGGCAAGCTCAAGACCTGTACGCACCTGCCGTACGAGCCGTTCCAGTTCACCAAGGACAACAAGATCGTCGGCTTCGACGTCGACCTGGTGGACCTGGTCGCGAAGGACCTCGGGGTCGAGCAGACGGTCATCGACGGCCCGTTCGAGACGATCGAGTCCGGCGAGGACCTCAACGCCAAGAAGTGCGACCTCGCCGCAGCGGGAATGACCATCAAGGAATCCCGCAAGCAGAACTTCGACTTCTCCGCCCCGTACTTCAAGGCCAGCCAGGCGCTGCTGGTGAAGAAGTCCTCGGGCATCAACAGCCTTGAGCAGCTCAAGGGCAAGACGCTCGGTGCGCAGTCGGCCACCACGGGGCTGGACTACGCCAACAAGAACGCCGCGCCGCAGGGCACGACGGTCCGCGTCTACGAGGACCTCGGGCTGCTGCTGGAGGCCGTGAAGAGCGGCCAGGTCGATGCGGGCATCAACGACAACGGCGTGCTGCTCGACTACGCCAAGAAGAACTCCGACCTCGACGTCACCAAGGAGTTCGACACCAACGAGGACTACGGCATCGGTGTCCGCAAGGGCAACGACAAGCTCCGCGCCAAGATCGACGAGATCATCGCGAGCGCCAAGTCCAGCGGGAAGTACGACGCGATCTACGAGAAGTGGTTCGGCAAGAAGCCTGCCAACAAGTAAGCGTCCCCTCGGGGCCGGTGCCGGGAGGTGGCACCGGCCCCGACGACTTTTCCCAACAGGAGTCACGCATGGCAGGCAAGGCCGGCCTGAGCAAGCGCCAGCGCGCCAAGATCTTCCGCATCTCGCAGTACGTCCTGTTGGCCGCGATCGTCGTGGTGATCGCGATGTCGGCCAACTGGGGGCAGATCAAGCGGGCGTTCTTCGACCTCGAAGTCGCCGCGGACCAGTTCCCCAACGTCATCGTCATCGCGCTCAAGAACACCCTCGTCTACACGGTTCTCGGGTTCGCGTTCGGTCTGACACTCGGTCTGATCCTGGCGTTGATGCGACTGTCCTCGGTCGCGCCGTACCGGTGGCTGTCCACCATCTACATCGAGTTCTTCCGCGGCCTGCCCGCGCTGCTGGTCTTCATCGCCATCGGTACCGGCATCCCGCTCGCCTTCCCCGGCACGTTCCTCAGCCGCGATGTCGCGATCATGCTCGCGCTCGGCCTCGTCGGCGCCGCATACATGGCCGAGACGATCCGCGCGGGCATCCAGGCGGTGCCCAAGGGGCAGGTCGAGGCGGCCCGCTCGCTCGGCATGTCCCAGGGCCGCGCGATGATCACCATCGTGATCCCGCAGGCGTTCCGGATCATCCTGCCGCCGCTGACCAACGAGCTGATCCTGCTCACCAAGGACTCCTCGCTGGCCTACCTGCTCGGCAGCACGCTGGCGGAGCAGGAGCTGGCCCAGTTCGGCCGCCAGGCGCTGACCCAGTTCAAGAGCCTCACGCCGGTCCTGGTGGTCGGCCTCTGCTACCTGATCATCACCATTCCGCTGTCGCTGCTCTCCCGCAGGCTGGAGAAGAAGTACGGCTCCGGCGGGACCACGACCCGAGGGGCGGACGCCTGACATGACCGAGCCGATCATCGAGATCACCGGGCTGTGCAAGGCGTTCGGCCCGCTTGAAGTGCTCAAGGGCATCGACCTGACCGTCAAGCGCGGCGAGGTCGTCTGCATCATCGGGCCGTCGGGTTCCGGCAAGTCCACGATGCTGCGCTGCGTGAACCTGCTGGAGGAGCCCACCGCGGGCAAGGTCGTCGTCGACGGCGTCGAGCTGACCGACGAGGACTGCGACATCGACAAGGCGCGCGCCCGCGTCGGCATGGTGTTCCAGGGCTTCAACCTGTTCGCGCACCTGAGCGTGCTGGACAACCTGACCGTTGCCCAGCGCAAGGTCCTCGGCCGCCCCAAGGGCGACGCGGAGATGGTGGCGCGGGAGAACCTGGCCAAGGTGGGCCTGAGCGAGAAGGCCGGCTCCATGCCGGGCCAGCTCTCCGGCGGTCAGCAGCAGCGGGTGGCCATCGCCCGCGCGCTGTCGATGAACCCGGAGGTGATGCTCTTCGACGAGCCCACCTCCGCGCTGGACCCCGAGCTGGTCGGCGACGTGCTCGGCGTGATGCGCCAACTGGCTGACGACGGCATGACGATGCTCGTGGTCACCCACGAGATGCAGTTCGCCCGCGAGGTGGCCGACCGCGTGCTGTTCATGGACGGCGGCTACGTGGTGGAGGAGGGCAAGGCCGAGCAGGTCATCGGCGCGCCCCGCGAGGAGCGCACCCGCTCCTTCCTCGCCCGCGTGCTCGACCCCGTGCACAACGCGGGAGCCTGACGTGGGCCTGGAACTCGAACTGCACTCGTCACGGCCCGCGAACAGCAACTGGAAGAAGTCCAGGACGACCCTCGTCATGGGCTCCTACGACCACGGGAACGCGTTGGCCGAGGTTCTGACCTGGCTTCCGAACGACGGGTCGACCAAGTTGAGCCTGATCGACCCCTGGCGCGACACGCTGTTCAACGAGCAGGAGGCCGAGGTCGCGCTGAAGGAGATCCCAGACCTGCTCCAGCGCTGTTCGGACCCCAGGCACGCTGCGGCCGTGCAGGACCTGGAACAGCTTCTGCGCGCGTGTTCCCGTACTCCAGGAAGCTACCTCTGGTTCATGAGCGACTAGGTCGGTTCGCGCTACTCTGCGGCCGCATCAGGAACTCACCCCGGGGCGCGTTGACTTTCCCGGGGTCATGGACTGAAGTCGGTGTGACCCACGTCTCAAGATCGTTCGAGGGCTGGAGGGCGCATGTCCGTGCGCAGGGCCGTTGCCGCTCTCGCCGTCTCGGCGCTGCTCCTGCCGCTCACGGCGTGCGGCGGCGCTGATGAGGAGCACACGCTCAAGGTCGTCTACCAGCGCTACGGCGAGGACGTCCGGGTCGAGGCGCACATGAAGCGCACCAAGGAGGCCTTGGAGCGCGCGCACCCCGACATCGAGGTCGAGCTGATCCCGGTGGTGGCGCCGGAGAACGAGTACCTGACCAAGGTGCAGCTGATGCAGCGCTCCCCCGCCACCGCGCCGGACGTGCTCTACGAGGACAGCTTCAACATCAACGCGGACGTGGACGCGGGCTACCTGGCCCCGCTGGACCAGTTCCTCGCGGGCTGGCCCGACTGGCAGCAGTTCATCCAGGTGGCGCGGGAGAGCACGCGCGCCGTCGACGGCAAGACCTACGGCGTTCCCATGGCCACCGACACCAGGGGGCTGTGGTTCAACCGGCAGGTCTTCGCCCGCGCCGGGCTGCCGGAGAACTGGCAACCGAAGACCTGGGCGGACATCCTCACCGCCGCGCGCACGATCAAGGAGAAGGTGCCCGGCGTCATCCCGTTCTCCCTGCCCGCCGGTCGCGCGCAGGGCGAGGCCGCCGCGATGCAGAGCCTCAGCATGCTGCTCTACGGCACCAGGACCGCCACCCTCTACGACGAGGCCCAGCAGAAGTGGGTCGCGCCGAGCAAGGGCATGGCCGAGGCGCTCGGCTTCGTCAAGGAGGTCTTCTCCGGCGGCCTCGGCCCGAGCCCCGCCCAGGTCGCCGACCCGCGCTTCGGCGACGGCGGCATCGAGGAGATGACCAAGCAGGGCAGGGTCGGCATCCGGCTCGACGGCAGTTGGCTGCCCGCGCACTGGAGCCCCGGTGGCAAGGCGGAGTGGGCGGAGTGGGCGCGCACGATGGCGCCCGCCGCCATGCCGACGCAGGCCGGGCAGGCGCCGGGACGGGTCAGCCTCTCCGGTGGCTGGACCCTCGCCGTCGGCGCGCGCAGCAAGAAGAAGGACGCCGCGTTCCGCTTCATCACCACCGCGCTCGACCGCGATGGCGCGCTCGCCTTCGCCGTCGGAGCGGGGCAGCTGCCCGTGCGCAGGGACATCGCCAGGGAGGACCCGCGCCTCGTCGAGCGCAACCCCTCGGTGGCCTTCTGGACCGGCCTGATCGACATCACCCACTACCGGCCGACGCTGACCATCTACCCGAGGGTGTCGCAGGAGCTCCAGATCGCCATGGACCAGGTGGTCAACGGCGCCGACCCCGACGACACCGCGACCGCGTGGTCGGCCAAGATCACCCGCATCGTCGGCCCCGCCAACACCCGCGCGGGCTGACCCCTCGTGGCCATCGGGGTTCGCCAGTCTTCAAGTACCGCAAACCCCCGTCGCGGCCGTCGCCAACCACCACAAACCCCCGGTGGCTCGCCGGGCGGTGCCGCTCGCGCCGTGGTCGGCTGCTCTGCGCCCACCGGGGTTCGCTGCGGTTGACGATGATCATCGGCGGGGTTCGGTGGTCTTGAAGACTGGCGAACCCCGGGCGCCAGCCGATACGACCCCTGGCCGCCGCTGGTCGCACCACGTCCGGCGCCACCACGGTCACCGCCGCGCGTGCCGCCCGCCCGGAGGGTTTGGGGGTCTTCAAGTACCGCGAACCCCCGTCGCGGCCGTCGCCAAGTGCAGCAAACCCCGGCGTGCCACCCGCGCGGGCTAATCGGCGCAATTCCCCGATAACCGCCCATACCTCTGGCGGTGTCCCCGTCCCGCCGCCTACTTGACCATGGAGGAGGTGGCGGTCGATCGGGGGAGCCGGGGCGTGAGGCGGGTTGTGCCGTTGGTGCCCGCGGTGGTGCTGCTCGGGGTCTTCCTCATCGGCCCGGTGCTGTGGACGGTCTACCTCTCCTTCACCAACACCGCGCTGAGCGGGTCGGCCGCGCGGGCGCCGAGCTTCACGGGGCTGGACAACTTCGCCCGGCTCATCGAGGACCCGGCGCTGCTGAACGCGGTGTGGCTGACGGTGGTCTTCACGATCGGCTCGGCGGTGATCGGCCAGAACTGCCTCGGCATGCTGCTGGCGGTGCTGCTCGCGGGGCGGTCGAGGCTGCTGCGCTCGGCGGTCGGCGGGGTGGTGGTGCTGGCCTGGGTGCTGCCGGAGCTGGTGGCGGCCTTCGCGATCTACGCCTTCCTCAACGCGGACGGAACGCTCAACGCGCTGTTGGACGGGTTGGGCCTGCCGGGGCAGAACTGGCTCTACACGGCGCCGATGGCGGCGGTGGTGCTGGCGAACGTGTGGCGCGGCACGGCGTTCTCGATGCTGAGCTACCAGGCGGCGATGTCGGACGTGCCGAGCGATCTCCTGGAAGCCGCGCAGATGGACGGAGCCGGACCGCTGCGCAGGTTCTGGCACGTCACACTGCCGACGATCAGGCGCACGGTGGTGACCACGCTGCTGTTGATCACATTGCAGACGATCGGTGTGTTCGCGTTGATCTACGTGCTCACGGCGGGCGGTCCCGGCGAGGCGAGCCAGACGCTGCCGCTGCTCATGTACGAGCAGGCGTTCGTGTTCCGCGAGATCGGCTACGGCACGGCGACCGCACTGGTGCTGCTGCTGGTCGGCGGCCTGTTCGCGGCGGTCTACGCGAGGACGCTGAGGGAGGAGCTGCGGTGATCTCCACTCCGCGCCGACGCGTGGCGACCGGCTTCGTGCACCTGGTGCTCGGCGCGATCGCGCTGGTGTTCGCGGCCCCGCTGCTGTGGCTGCTGACCGCTGCGGTCGACGAGCGGGCCGGACTGCGCGCGGAGTTCCCGGAGAAACCCGGTCCGGCCAACCTCCTCGCGGTGCTGGACTGGGAGGTCGGCCTGCTGCCGATGCTCAACGGCCTGGTGCTCGCGGGCGGAGCCGCGCTGATCTCCGTGGTGTTCGCCGCGCTCGCCGCCTATCCGCTCTCCCGCTACCAGCTGCGGTTCAAGCGGCCGTTCCTCTACCTCGTGCTGTTCGCGACGGGTCTGCCGATGACCGCCGTGATGGTGCCGGTCTACAGCATGTTCGTGCAGCTGGAGCTGATCGACAGCACCTTCGGCACGATGCTCTTCCTCGCGGCCACCTCGCTCCCCTACGCGATCTGGATGACGAAGGGCTTCATGGACAACGTCCCGCTCAGCCTCGAAGAGGCGGCGTGGATGGACGGGGCCTCCGGCATGCAGTCGCTGCGCCACGTGGTGCTGCCGCTGATGCTGCCGGGCCTCTCGGTGGTCGGCGTGTTCACCTTCATCTCCGCGTGGGGCAACTTCTTCGTCCCGTTCACGCTGCTGCTCGATCCCGAGAAGCAGCCCGCGGCGGTCGGCGTCTTCGCGTTCTTCGGCCGCGCCGGGCTGGAGTCCTACGGCCCGCTCGCCGCGTACTCGCTGCTGTACACCGCGCCCGTGCTGGGGTTGTACTTGATCGTCTCGCGCAGGCTGGGCGGGGCGTTCACCCTTGCGGGAGCGGTGAAGTGAAAGGGGTCCGATCGTGCCGAAGGTGCTCTCCGCCGAGTCGACCGAACTGTTCACCGGACCGGCCGCCGAGCCGCTCCAGGTCGTCCGGGTAACCCTCGACGGCCCGGCGACCGTGCGCGTCACCGGCGCGGGCGTCGCCACCCCCGAGCCGGTCAGCGGCGACGGCGTCGTCGAGGTTTCAGTGTCCACTTCGGACAGTCCGGGGACAGTCGTTCCCGCGCGCGTGATCACCGACGACGGAGCCGAGTTCGCCTTCGACCTCACCGTCGCCGAGCCGGGCTGGACCATGCACATGGTCAGCCACTTCCACTACGACCCGGTGTGGTGGAACACCCAGGCCGCCTACACCACGGCGTGGGACGCGTTGGGCTTCCCGGGTTCGCCGCGCTCGGCCTACCAGCTCGCGGGGTTCGACCTGGTGCGCGCGCACCTCGCGCTGGCGCTGCGCGAACCGGAGTACAAGTTCGTGCTCGCCGAGGTCGACTACCTCAAGCCCTACTGGGACGCCTTCCCCGCCGACCGCGACGTGCTGCGCAGGCTGATCGCGGAGGGGCGCGTGGAGGTCATGGGCGGCACGTACAACGAGCCCAACACCAACCTGTGCAGCCCGGAGTCGGCGATCCGCAACTTCGTGCACGGCATCGGTTTCCAGCGCGACGTGCTCGGCGCGGACCCGCAGACCGCCTGGCAGCTCGACGTTTTCGGCCACGACCCGGCCTTCCCCGGCATGGCCGCCGACGCCGGGCTCTCCTCCAGCTCGTGGGCGCGCGGACCCTTCCACCAGTGGGGTCCCATGGAGGTGCGGGACGGCGTCAAGGGCGATCCGACCCGCATGCAGTTCCCCAGCGAGTTCGAGTGGATCTCCCCGTCCGGGCGCGGACTGCTGACCAGCTACATGGCCGACCACTACAGCTCCGGGTGGTGGATGGACGCCGCACCCTCGCTGGAGGAGGCGACGAAGTCCGCGCTGAAGCTGTTCCAGGGCCTCAAGAAGGTCGCCACCACGCGCAACGTGCTGCTACCGGTCGGCACCGACTACACGCCGCCGAACAAGTGGGTCACGCGCATCCACCGCGACTGGAACTCCCGCTACACCTGGCCGAAGTTCGTGTGCGCGCTGCCGAAGGAGTTCTTCGCCGCCGTCCGCGCGGAGCTGGCCGAGCGCGGCGAGCAGCCGACGCCGCAGAGCCGCGACATGAACCCGATCTACACCGGCAAGGACGTCTCCTACATCGACACCAAGCAGGCGCAGCGCGAGGCCGAGGACCTGTTGCTCGAAGCCGAACGCTACGCGGTGTTCGCCTCGCTGCTGACCGGTGCGCGCTATCCGGACGCGGCCTTCGCGAAGGCGTGGGTGCAGCTGGCATACGGTGCTCATCACGACGGGATCACCGGCTCGGAGTCCGACCAGGTCTACCTCGACCTGGTGTGGGGCTGGCGCGAAGCACGGGAACTGGCGCTCTCCGCGCGGGACTCCGCGTTGCGGGTGCTGACCGACCGCGTGGACTTTTCTCAGGCTGTGGGTCGCGGCGTGGTGGTGTGGAACTCGATAGCCGCGCCGCGAACGGATCTCGTCACCGTGCGCCTCGACGACCCTGTGCACAACCGGGTCTCCGTTGTGGATGATGACGGAACCGAGCTGCCCGCGCTTGTGGATCATGAAGGCCACTCGGTCACCTTCCTGGCCCGTGACGTGCCGTCTTTCGGTTGGCGTTCATACACAATCCGACTGTCCACTGTGGATAAGTCCATTGTGGATGAACCTGTGGATTCTGTGGACAGCTCGACATGGCTGCCTGTGGACGGATACGAGATCGCCAACGCGCACCACCGGATCGCGGTCGACCCGGGGCGCGGCGGCGGAGTGGTCAGCCTCGTCGAGATGCCGCACGGACGAGAGCTGATCGCGGCCGGACGCGTCGGCAACGAGCTGGCGCTCTACGCGGAGTACGACCGGCATCCGCGCTTCGGCGAAGGCCCGTGGCACCTGCTGCCCAAGGGACCCGTCCAGGTCTCCGGCGACAACAACGCGGCTGTGCAAGCGTTCCAGTCACCGCTCGGCCAGCGCTTGGTCGTGCGCGGCCAGCTCGGCACCGTCGCCTACACCCAGACGATCACCTTGTGGCGCGGTGTTTCCCGCGTCGACTGCTCCACCAAGGTCGACGAGTTCATCGGCTCCGACCAGCTGCTGAGATTGCGCTGGCCGTGCCCGGTGCCCGGCGCGCTCCCGGTCAGCGAGGTCGGAGATGCCGTGGTGGGCAGGGGTTTCGGCCTCCCGGACGTCGACTCCGCCGAGCACCCGTGGACGCTGGACAACCCCGCCTACACCTGGTTCGGGCTCTCCGCGACGGCTCGCGTGTCCGTCGGCGACAGGGTCCGCGCGATCGGTGTCGCCGAGCTGATCGCACCGACCCGCGCGGAGGCTTCCCCGCTGGCGCGCGAACTCACGGTTGCCCTGGCGCAGGCCGGCGTCACCGCGACGTGCAGCACCGCGGACGGCCCTCGTTACGGACACCTCGAAGTCGACTCGAACCTGCCGGACGTGCGGTTCGCGCTCGGCGGTCCCGACCGCAACTCCTTCACCGCCGAGGTCCTCGCCGAGGCGGACCCGTCCTACCGCGCGGAACTCGACCGGCAGCTGGCGGCGACCGGCAGGGCCGTCGTCTGGGTCCCTGCGGAGCGACCGCTGGCCGAGGTGTGGGTGCCGAGCGCCGATCTGCGGGCTGTGCGGGCACTTCCGGTGTTGATCATCGCGGGTGCTGACCTCGGCGCGGTGATCGAGTCCATTGTGGACGATCTAGTTGATCACGAGATCGACGTGCGGCAGGACGCGGCTTCCGGGATCGGCGAGTTCGAGTCGCGCACGGTCGCGCTGCTCAACCGGGGCGTCCCCGGCTTCGCGGTGGACTCGGCGGGAACACTGCACGCGTCGCTGCTGCGCTCGTGCACCGGCTGGCCGTCGGGCGTCTGGATCGACCCGCCGCGCCGCGCCACGCCGGACGGCAGCGGTTTCCAGCTCCAGCACTGGACGCACGTCTTCGACTACGCCGTGGTCAGCTCGGAGGGCGACTGGCGCAAGGGAATTCCGCTGCGCAGCGCGGAGTTCTCGCACCCGCTGGTCGCGGTGCTCTCCCCGGAGGAGGGCGTCGGCGGACTGCCCGGCTCCGGCTCCCTGCTGGAGGTCGAACCCGCGGGCGGGGTGAGCCTCGCCGCGCTGAAGGCGCTGGGCAACCCGCTCGCCGGGGGCTCGGCGCGCCCGGCCGACCCGGCGGAGGGCATCGCGTTGCGGTTGGTGGAGACCTCGGGCCTGATGACCGAGGCGCAGGTGTCCTCGACGCTGCTGAGCTTCCTCGATCCGGCAACGGCGGACCTGCTCGAAGGTCGGCGCGACTCGCTCGCTGACCTCTCGCTGACCCTGGCGCCGTTCGAGATCGCCACGCTCGTCGCCCGCCCCGAGCTCACCCGGTGGTCCACAATGGACGGTGCGCCGCTCGGGCCGGAGCGCGAGGTCGCGCAGCCGCTCTACGCGCGCTACTGGATGCACAACCGGGGACCCGCGCCGATGGGCGGACTGCCGGTCGCCGTGCACCTCGACCCCGTCACCGGCCTGGTCCAGCCGGGTGGCGACATCACGCTCACGCTGACCGTGGCCAGCGACTGCACGGACGCGGAGCTGCACGGCGTCGTCCGGTTCGTGGTGCCGGACGGGTGGACCTGTTCGCCGCCGCAGCTGCCGTTCGGCCTCGCCCCCGGCGGGCACTGGCAGACGGAGGTGCAGGTCAGGGCGCCGAAGGGGGCGGTGGAGCTACCGCACCCGATCCGCGCCCAGCTCCAGCTCACCGGCGAGGCGCTCCCACCGAGTTGGCTCCAGGTGGTTGAGGATGTGGCGATGCTGTCGACCGTGTCGGAGCCCGCGCAACCACTGCGGCTGGCCGGATCGCCCAGGGCGGTCCGGGTGGCACGAGGCGGACGGGAGCGGCTCGCCGTCGACGTGGTCGGTGACACCTCAGCCCCGATCTCCGTCGAAGCGCAGCTGCTCACCCCGTGGGGCACCTGGGACGCGACGCCGGACTGGTGGCAGGTCCGCGAGGTCGTCGGCCGCACCGAGTTCGGCTTCGACATCGCACCGCCGCCCTGGGCCGAGCCTGGCGACTACTGGGCGCTGGTGAAGATCGCCGGGGCCGGGCGGATCGTGTACTCCGAAGCTGTCGCGCTGGTGGTGACCGCGTGACCCCCATCGCCTGGGTCGGTGACCAGCCGGTCCTGCTCTCCGAGGTCGACATAGCCGAGGCCGAGCTGCGCTCCGGTCGCGCGGCGACGACGCTGCCCGCGCAGGGCAGCAGCGAGGCGCGCCAGCTGCGCAGGTGGCTGGTGCAGCGCCTCACCGCCGAACGCATCGTCGGGCTGGTGCGCCCGCGCGAGGAGGCGACCGCGCCGGAGCTGGAGAAGATCGCCGCCGACCGCGCCGCCATGCTCGAACTCGGCAGCGTCGCCGCGTCGCTGCTCACGAGGAGCCCCCGGGCGCGAGCGGTGTTCAACGAGGTCACCGAGGGGATCACGGTGACCGAGTGCGAGGCGAGGCGCTACTTCGAGGCCAACTTCGAGCTGTTCTCCGCGCCGGAGCGCCGCGTCGTGCGGCACCGCGTGCTCACCGGCCCCGAACTGGCCGACCTCTCTGACAGTCCACTGAGGACGGTCGTGCGCGGTCAGCTCGCCGGGCCGGTCGAGCAGGCGTTGTTCGCCGCGCCGGAGCGCTCGGTGGTCGGCCCGATCCGCGATCCCCTCGGCTGGCACACGCTGTTCGTCGAGCGCGCCTACCCGGAGAGCCGCAGCACCTTCGCCGAGGCGCGCGAGCAGATCACCGTCCGCCTGCTCGCCGCCGCCCGCCGCAGGGCCTTCGGCGACTGGCTGGACGCGCGCCGCGCCGAACTCGTCCGCCTGGAGCCCGGCTACGAGCACCCCGGAGACCCCCGCCAACCCGACAACACCCACCGCCACTGATCCCTCCGTTTTTGCCCTGAACGACCCGTTCAGTGCGCTCAACGCACCAAACGGGTCGTTCAGGGCTTCCCGTAGCGTTTCCTGGGTGACGGACGTGGTGCTCGCGCTGGACGTCGGTGGCACGAAGGTCGCCGCCGCGCTCGTCGACGGCCGGGGCACCGTGCTCCGCGAGGCCAGGAGGCCCACCGCGGCCGGTGGCTGGGCCGCCGCGCGCGAGGCGATCGAGGACGTGCTGCACGGCGCTGACGTGCGCGGAGTCGGTATCGCCTGCGCCGGGCCGATCGACACCGTCGCGGGAACCGTCAGCCCGATCAACATCGCGGACTGGCAGGACTTCCCGCTCCTCCGCGAGGTCGCCGAGCTCGTGCCCGGCGTCCCGGTGGAGCTGGCCGGGGACGGCGTCTGCATGGCGCTCGGCGAACACCGTTTCGGCGCTGGCCGAAGCAGTGATCACCTGCTCGGCATCGTGGTGTCGACCGGCGTCGGCGGCGGGCTCGTGTTCGACGGCAAACCCTTCGGCGGCCGCACCGGCAACGCGGGCCACATCGGCCACGTCGTCGTCGAGCCAGGCGGAGCACCGTGCACCTGCGGCGGTCGCGGCTGTGCGGAAACCGTTGCGGCGGGCCCACATCTCGTGCGCTGGGCGCGGGAGCGCGGCTGGAACGGCTCCGACGCGGGCGGTCTCGCGGAGTCCGCGCGCGCTGGGGACGAGGTGGCCCGTGCTGCCTTCGAGCGCGGCGGGCACGCGGTCGGACTGGCCATCGCCGCGACGGCGGCCGTGTGCGATCTGGACCTCGTGGTCATCGGCGGCGGCGTCGCGGAGGCGGGCGAACTGCTCTTCGCCCCGGTGCGCCGCACGCTCACCACCCACGCCGGACTGTCCTTTTTGGACAAACTCCGCGTTGAGCGCGCCGAGCTGGGCTCCCGAGCCGGACTCGTCGGCGCCGCAGCGCTCATCGGCTAGACCGCAAGCCCCTGACCAGGAGCGGGCGAGGCGCTGGGCCCGCGCATCCAGGGCAACCCCTTCGCGCAGGTGGTCGAGCTGTGCGGCCCGGTCACGGTGCCGCCAGGGGTTCGCCGGTCTTCAAGACCACCGAACCCCCTTCTCGATCATCGTTAACCGCCGCAAACCCCGGTGCTCGAGGAGGTTTGCCGTCGTTGAGGACCATGAAGCGCGCCGCCTAGGCCGTCTCCGGCTGCTTGTCCGGGTGCCACGCCCTGCCGAGCACGAGGTTGCCGAAGCCCATCCAGGACAGGTTCATCAGCCTGCGCGCCATGGCTTTCGGGCTTTCCTCGGGGTGCTCCAGCCACCACTCGGCCAGTGCTTCCCCCGCCCCGGTGAGCGCGGCGGCCAGCGGCTCGGTCTGCCCCTCGGCGAAGGCCCCGACGCCCTCCTTGCCCGCGGCGCGGTCCAGCAGCGCGGAGATCATCGCCACCGCCGCGCGCCTGCCCTCGGCCAGCTCGGCCGCGAACGGCGCGCCCTGCGTGCCCGCCTGGCGGTGCAGCACCTGCCAGGAGTCGCGGTTCTCCCCGACGAAGGTGAAGAACGCCAGCACCCCGCGCCAGAGCTGCTCCTCGGGGTCGAGGTTCACATCGACGACGCCGCCGATGGACTCCATCAGCCTGGTCGCCTCGCGCCGGATGCACGCGGCGAACAGCTCCTCCTTGGAGCCGAGGTAGGCGTAGATCATCGGCTTGGAGATGCCCGCGACGTCGGAGACCTCGTCCATCGACGCGGCGTGGTAGCCGCGCTCGGAGAAGACCCGCACGGCGGCGTCGAGGATCTGCCGCTCGCGCACCGCGCGCGGCAGCCGCTTGGCGCGCGGCGGAGTTCTCGCCCCCGCCACGTCCTTCTTGGTCATGCACCCACCTCAACGGGGTCTCGGGACGCTCTTGCGACTGAACCTACTCAAAAGTAGTCTTACTCATCAGTAGGTAAGCCTGGAGGTGCGCTGTGCCGAACACCGACCCGATCGCCGCCCTCGCCGAGGTCGATCCCAAGAAGATCAGCGACGACGAGTTCGTCGCACTGCTCTCCGCGGCATCCGACCTCGCGGACAGCGGAGCCGAGGTCGATCTCAGCGCGCTGGAGCCGCAGAAGTTCGCTCGCCTGGTCTCCCGCGCCTCCAAGGGTCAGATCGAAGCCGTCATGGTTCGTCCGGAACTGCGGGTCAAGGTACTGGATGAGGTCTTCCGGAGGATGGGAGCGCACTTCAGGGCCGATCGCGCGGGCTCGGCGTCGGCCGTCGTGCACTGGCGGATCACCCGGCCGGACCCGGACGCCTTCGACCGCTACGAGATGGTGATCGACTCCGGCGAGTGCTCCGTCAACAAGGACAACCTCGGCGAGCCCAGGGTCTCGGTGACCGTGACACCGCTGGACTTCCTCAAGCTGGTCACCGGCAACGGCTCCGCCCCCGTGCTGTTCATGACGGGCAAGCTCAAGATCAAGGGCGACCTCGGCTTCGCCGCCGGGCTGATGAACCTCTTCGACATCCCCAAGGCATGAGGGAGCACACGTGACCTTCTCGCTCGAACTGTCCGAGGAGCAGACCGAGCTCAGGGACTGGGTGCACGGCTTCGCCGAGGACGTCGTGCGCCCCGCCGCCTCGGAGTGGGACGAACGCGAGGAAACGCCGTGGCCGGTCATCCAGGAGGCCGCCAAGATCGGCCTCTACGGCTTCGAATCGCTCGCGACCTGCTACGCCGACCCCACCGGGCTGTCGTTGTCGATCGTCAACGAGGAGCTGTTCTGGGGTGACGGCGGCATCGGCATGGCGATCATGGGCACCGGCCTCGCGGTCGCGGGCATC
The DNA here is from genome assembly GCF_039537405.1 of Allokutzneria multivorans. Taxonomy (NCBI): domain Bacteria; kingdom Bacillati; phylum Actinomycetota; class Actinomycetes; order Pseudonocardiales; family Pseudonocardiaceae; genus Allokutzneria; species Allokutzneria multivorans. Next base: position 1,070,061 of record NZ_BAABAL010000005.1, read on the forward strand.
TTCGCCTCCGGCAGCCCCGAGCAGCTCGCCGAGTGGGTGCCGCAGTGCTACGGCGACGCGGACGACCCCAAGGTCGCGGCATTCTGCTCCTCCGAGCCCGAAGCCGGCTCCGACGTCTCGGCGATGCGCACCCGTGCGGTCTACGACGAGGCCAAGGACGAGTGGGTGCTCAACGGGCAGAAGGCGTGGGCCACCAACGGCGGCATCGCGGGCGTGCACGTGGTCACCGCGGTCGTCGACCCCGAGCTGAAGGCGCGCGGCCAGGCCGGGTTCATCGTCCCGCCGGGCACACCGGGCCTCGTCGGCGGCAAGAAGATCAGGAAGCACGGCCTGCGCGCATCGCACACCGCCGACGTCTACCTGGACGACGTGCGCGTGCCGGGTTCGTGCCTGTTGGGCGGCAAGGAGAAGCTCGACGCGCGCCTGGCCCGCGCCCGCGAGGGCAGGAAGGCCGAGGGCCAGGCCGCCATGGCCACCTTCGAGGTCACCCGCCCCACCGTCGGCGCCATGGCCGTCGGCATCGCGCGCGCCGCCTACGAGTACTCGCTGGAGTACGCCAAGCAGCGCGTCACCTTCGGCAGGCCGATCATCGAGAACCAGTCCATCGCCTTCACCCTCGCCGACATGAAGATGGAGATCGACGCGGCGCGGCTGCTGGTGTGGCGGGCGTCGTGGATGGGCCGCAACGGCAAGAAGTTCACCAGTGCCGAGGGCTCGATGTCCAAGCTCAAGGCCGGCGAGGTCGCGGTCTGGGCCACCGAGCGGGCCATCCAGATCCTCGGCGGGAACGGCTACACGCGTGAGCACCCGGTGGAGCGGATGCACCGCGACGCCAAGATCTACACCATCTTCGAGGGCACTTCGGAGATCCAGCGCCTGGTCATGGCGCGGGCGATCTCCGGGATGCACATCCGGTGATGGTGCCGTCCGGCCGCCAAACCGCGCTGGTGGCCAGCTGAGCGGGTGGTGGGCCCCCGGTCCCCCAGGTCAGGGGTCCACCACCCGTTCGTCACTTGCCCAGCTTCGGGACTAGCGCAGCTTCGCGGCGACGAGCCCGCCGAGCGCGCCCTGGCCGTCCTTGCTCAGGTGCAGCACGGCTTCCTGGCCCTCCTGGCCCGGGGCGAGCGCGTCGAAGCCGCGGTAGTAGCTCGGGGCCGAGTCGCACTGCGAGCGGCCGGCGAACTCCTTGGTCGGGCGGACCGAGTCGGCGAGCGGGCTGACGAACGCGGAGCCGGTGAGCTTGGCCGTGGCGCGCAGCGTCAGGTCGAGGCCGACGACGATCTTGTTGCCCTCGGCGCGCTCGGCACCGGAGAACAGCGAGGCGTCGCAGATCGGGTCGGCGGCCGCGGCACCGTTCTCGCCGTTGACGAGCTGGCGGCCGTAGCCGACGAGGACGACCTTGGCCTTGGGGCTCTTGGCCTTGATCTCGCCGATGAGCTTGGTCAGGTTCTTGGCCATCGCGGGCAGCTTCTGCAGCACCGGGCCCGAGGCGTTGGAGCAGTCGCCCTGCATGCACAGGCCGCCGAACTCGACGTAGCCGATGTCGTTGGCGCCGATGGTGAGCGTCACGACGTTGGTGTCCGGCTTCAGCGCGTTCAGCTGCGAGGGCTCGTTCTTGAACGTGGTGCGCATGTCGTCGATGCCCGCACCACTGCACGCGACGCTGGTGTACTCCACCTTGCGGCCGGCCTCGCGCAGCTTCGCGACGGCGACCTCGGAGTAGGAGTTGGTGCTGCGCCAGCAGGTGCCGCTGGTGCCGTCGCGGTAAGCGCCGGCACCGGTGCCGGAGGCGGTGGAGTCGCCGAGCGCGACCACGTTCAGCGGCCCGGAGGCGGGGGACGCGGCGGCCGTGCTGAGCCCGCCCGCGACGAACGCGGTGGCGAGTGCGGCAACCGAAAGCAGACGCTTCTTCACCTTTTCTCCTTCTGTGCCAAGGGTTTTTGTCTTTGTGAGGGACACGTCGGCGCGGGCCGACTGGTTGCCCTCGATCAGCGCAGGTGCGCGAGGACCAGCGCGCCGAGCGCGGCCTGGCCGTCCTTGTTCAGGTGCAGCACGGCCTCCTGGCCCTCCTGGTAGGGCGCCAGTGCGTCGAAGCCGCGGTAGTAGGTCGCGGCCGAGTCGCACTGCGAGTGCCCGGCGAACTCCGCGCGCAGCTCGACCGAGTCGGCGAACGGGCTGACGAAGGCGACTCCGGCCTTCTCCGCGGTGGAGCGCAGCGCCAGGTCGAGCGCGAGGGCGACCTTGTTGCCCTCGGTGCGCTCCTCGGCGGCGAACACGGAGGAGTCGCAGATCGGGTCGGCGGCCGCGGCACCGTTGGCGCCGTTGGTGAGCTGGCGGCCGTAGCCGGTGGCAACGATCTTGGCCTTGGGGCTCTTGGCCTTGATCTCACCGAAGAGCTTGGCCAGGTTCTCGCTCATCGCGGGGATCTGGTCGATGACGCTGCCCGCCGCCTTCGAGCAGTCGCCCTGCATGCACAGGCCGCCGAACTCGACGTAGCCGATGTCGTTGGCGCCCAAGGTGAGCATCACGACGTCGACGTCCGGCTTGAGCGCGTCCAGCTGAGCGGGCTGGCCCTTGAACGGCCTGCGCACGTCGTTGATGCCCGCGCCGCTGCACGTGGCGTTGCGCAGCTCCGCCTGGCGGCCGCTCTCGCGCAGCTTCACCAGGGCGAACTCGGAGTAGGAGTTCGTGCTGCGCCAGCACGTGCCGTGCGTGCCGCGGTAGTAGTAGCCGGCTCCGGTGCCGGAAGCGGTGGAGTCACCGATCACCACCATGTTCAGCGGCGTCGTCGGTGCGGCGGAGGCGGTGGTGCCGAGGCCGCCGGCGGTGATCACGGCGGCCATGACGGCGGCAGCCGTCAACGTGCTGTTCTTCAAGTCTGCTCCGTTGTCGAGAGCGCGTCAGTCGCGCTCAACCTTGTGACACGGCATCGCATAATGCGATGAAAAGGCGCGATTGCTTGATGAAAAGCTGACCTCGGCGCCATCTCCGGTGAAGGATAACCCGTGTTCGGAAGCAGCGCTGGAGGGGTTTCAATTCAGAGCGAAGCGTCACCAGAACAGGTTTCACCGATTTGGGGATCTGCCGACCGTTCAGTGTGGCGCGAACGGTACGGGCACTTCCAGTCCGGTTCCGTCAGCCGTCCCGAAAAGTGCCGGGCGGGCCGCTCGTACTCGTAGCGGGTGAAGCTCGGATTCACCGACCCGTTGTTCGTCACCTCCCGTGCCCGAATGCGTTCCTGGAGTGACAGGAACTTCTCGCCCAGGGCCATGAACTGCTCGTTGGCGGTGATCGCGAGCGCGGGCAGGGAAAAGCGGCGGGTGGCTCGCGAGGAACCCGGGTGCATGCCCGCGACGAAGAACGCGTGCCCGCCGACGTGAAAGCCGAAGTTCGACTCCTCGGGATCGGAAGAGGCGCCCTGTTGCACGCCGTGCTCCCGGCTGTCGAGGTCGTGGACGAGCTGGAGGTGCCGCCAGAGCACGCGTTCGAACTCGTGCTCGTCCATCCGCGCCGGTTCGTCGAAGGTGGCCACGAACGTGAGAAAACTCCTTCCGGTGAGCTTTTTCGGGAGTTCACGGGAGTGCGCGAGCAGGTCCGCGTGGTGCAGTCGAGCGGATTCCGGCTCGCCGATGACCGGGTAGTGCCGATGCGTGAGCGAACCGCGCTTGAGCGCCGCGCGGGCGCCGAGGCAGCTGAACTCCGTGCTGTGCAGGAACCGCTCCAGCTCGCCGCGGACCTCGACGTGGGCATCGGCTGCACGATCGGACATGAGCCGAGTCAAACACCGTCGTGGCTGGTCAAGGCGCAAGTCTGAACCAATGACCAGTTCGGCCGCGGTGGAAGGGCGCGGGAGGGAGTTCCGTGACCACCCCCATGGGCCACGGAACCCCCCTTGGACTACGCGGCGACCGGCGCGGCCCGCCAGTACTCGCCGTAGGCCGTCGCCTCCCTGGCGAGCCACTCGTCGAAGTCCCGCCACTGGCGCTTGCGCGGCAGGTGCATCAACCGCGACCGCCGGACGTCGATCACCAGCGGCCGCCCGCCCGGCAGGATCGCGGGCATCTCCAGCTGCATGAGCCGCAGCACCGAGCAGGCCGCGGCCTCGGTCAGCGGCTCGTCCTTGAACCACAGGTAGGTCGCGTACCGGTGCTTGCCGTCGACCAGCCCGAGGTGCGGCCGCACGCGCACCCGGACGTCGTCGAAGACGCACTCACCGATGCCGACGTCGGTCAGCTCGGGCTTCCAGTCCTGCACGAGGCTGCACCAGCCCTCGGCGTTCTCCTCGTAGCTGCGGAGCTTCTTCGGGTGGGCGTTGTCGATCGCGGTGATCAGCTCGGAGAGGTCGTCCCCGGAGCGGCGGCCCGCCTGGATGGCGTCGAGCAGGTCGATGTTGTACCTGATCGCCCAGACGTTGGTGTTCTCGTGCATGTGCCGGTGCCTGCGCACCCGCTGCGCCTTCTCGGGTCCTGGCGCGTTGTTGTAGTCGATCCAGAGCGAAGTGGGGATGTGCTGCTGCACCCCGTACCTCCTTGACCAGCGGAGACCCAACACCGCTGACACTACGGAAGGGGTCTGACACTCCTGGGGGCAAAAGCCCAGGTCAGCTGTTGCGGCTCTAAAATTTTCCGCATGACTCTCCTGCGCTCGGTCCTGCTCTTCGCGCTCGCCGCGCTGACCGAGATCGGCGGCGCCTGGCTGGTCTGGCAGGGCGTGCGCGAGCACCGCGGCTGGCTGTGGATCGGCGGCGGCGTGCTGGCGCTCGGCGTCTACGGTTTCGTCGCGACGCTCCAGCCGGACGCGAACTTCGGCAGGGTCCTCGCGGCCTACGGCGGTGTGTTCGTCGCCGGGTCGCTGCTGTGGGGCATGGTCGTCGACGGCTTCCGCCCGGACCGCTGGGACGTCATCGGCGCGCTCATCTGCCTGGCGGGGGTCGCGGTGATCATGTACGGCCCGCGCTGACCGGTCGAGCACCTGGGCGTTGACGGAGAAGGTGAACTGCCGCCGCCCGTCGTCGCGGTCGTGCGCTCGATCAGCTCGGTGACACCGGGCGCGCCGTTGCGGGTCATCTCGTGGAGGCTCGCCAGTCCTCTCAGTTCGTCCGCGGACAAAGCGAAGCGCCCCCGCCGGATCGACGGGGGCGCCTCGAAGAACAGCCGAGAACGGCCGGTCAGTACGTGATCGCCACCGACGGGTCGGCCATCAGCGCGCCGACGTCGGCGAGGAACTGCGAACCCTGCTGGCCGTCGACCACGCGGTGGTCGAAGCTCAGCGCGAGCTGGCAGACCTTGCGCGCGACGACCTGCCCGTCCACCACCCACGGCATGTCGCGGATGGCGCCGAAGGCCAGGATCGCGGACTCACCGGGGTTGATGATCGGAGTGCCGGTGTCGATGCCGAAGACGCCGATGTTGGTGATCGTGAACGTCCCGTTGGCCATGTCTGCGGGCGAGGTCTTGCCGTTGCGCGCGGTCGTGGTCAGCTCTTCCAGCGCAACGCACAGCTCGCGCAGCGACATCGCGTCCGCGTCGCGGACCTTGGGCACCATGAGCCCGCGCGGGGTCGCCGCCGCGATGCCCAGGTGCACGTAGTCCTTGAAGACGATCTCGTTGCTGGCCGCGTCCCAGGTCGCGTTCACGTCCGGGGTGCGCCGGGCCGCGAGGCAGACCGCCTTGGCCGCGAAGGCCAGCGGGGTCAGCTTCACGTCGCGGAACTCCGGAGTGCCCTTCAGCCGCGCCCGCAGCTCCATCATCGGCGTGACGTCGATGGTCAGGAACTCGGTGACGTGCGGGGCGGTGAACGCGCTGTCCACCATCGCCTGCGCGGTGACCTTGCGGACGCCCTTGATCGGCACCCGCCGCTCCCGCGTCCCCGCGTCGTAGCTCGCGGGGGTGGCGGCGGCAGCGGCGACCGGGGCCGGGGCCGACGCGGCGAGCGAGACGTCCTCGCGGGTGATCACGCCGTCCGGACCCGAGCCGGTGAGCCCGCGCAGGTCGACGCCGAGGTCCTTGGCCAGCTTGCGCACGGGCGGCTTTGCCAGCGGGACCAGCCCGGTGACCTGCTGTTCGACGGGCTGCTGTGTGACGGGCTGCTGTGTGAGGACGGGCGTGATCGGCTCCGGCGAGATCGGGGCGACGACCGGCTGCGACACGGGTGCAGCAGCGACCGCGACGGGCTCGGGAGCCGCGGCACCCTTGCGCGGGCGGCGCTTGGCGGCGGTCGAGCGCGGGCCGTAGCCGACCAGCGTGGCGATCCGGCCGCCCGGCATCTCCTCGCCGATCTTGCCCGAGCCGTTGACCGCGTCGGCCTGGGCGCGCGCGGCGGCGTTGGCGGCCACCGCGTCCGCCGGGCAGGCCCCACCGGGCTGCTCGACGACGGCAGCGGCGGGAGCAGGGGCCGCCGCACCGTTCGGGTCGGTGTCGATGGTGATGATCGGGGTGCCGACGTCGAGGGTCTGCCCCGCCTCGGCCAGCAGCTCGGTCACCACGCCCGCGTACGGGCACGGCAGCTCCACGGCGGCCTTGGCGGTCTCGATCTCGACGATGATCTGGTTGACCGTGACCTCGTCACCCGGCTTGACGTGCCAGGTCAGGATCTCGGCCTCGGTGAGGCCCTCCCCGACGTCGGGCAGGGGGAAGTGCTTGTACTGCGGCATAGCGGACTTCCTCCCGGGTTCAGTAGGTCAGGGCCTGGTCGACGGCGTGCAGCACCCGGTCGAGGTCGGGGAGGAACTCCTCCTCCAACTTGCTCGGCGGGTACGGGGTGTCGAAGCCGGTGACCCGGAGAACCGGGGCCTCCAGGGAGTAGAAGCACTCCTTCTGCACCTGGGCGATGACCTCGGAGGAGATCGAGGACTCGCTGGGCGCCTCGGTCACCATCACCACGCGGCCGGTGCGGCGCGCGGAGTCGAACACCGGGGCCAGGTCCAGCGGCGAGAGCGTGCGCAGGTCGATGACCTCCAGGTCCAGCCCGTCCTCCGCGGCGGCGGCAGCGGCCGCCATGCAGGTCTTGACCGACGGACCGTAGGTGACCAGCGTGGCCGTGCTCCCCTTGCGCAGCACGCGCGAGGCGAACAGCGGCTCCGGCGTGAGCGAGGTGTCCAGCTCCGCCTTCTCGTAGTAGCGCGCCTTCGGCTCGAAGAACAGCACCGGGTCGTCGCAGTCGATGGCCTGCTGGATCATCCAGTAGGCGTCCACCGCGTTGGAGCAGCTGACCACGCGCAGACCGGCGGTGTGCGCGAAGTAGGACTCCGGGGACTCCGAGTGGTGCTCGACCGCGCCGATGCCGCCGCCGAAGGGCACGCGCACCACGATCGGCACCTTCACCCGGCCCTGCGTGCGGTAGTGCAGCTTCGCCAGCTGGCTGACGATCTGGTCGAAGCCGGGGAAGATGAAGCCGTCGAACTGGATCTCGGCGACCGGGCGGAACCCGCGGATGGCCAGGCCGATCGCGGCGCCGATGATGCCGGACTCCGACAGCGGGGTGTCCAGCACGCGCTGCTCGCCGAAGTCCTTCTGCAGGCCGTCGGTGATCCGGAAGACGCCGCCGAGCTTGCCGACGTCCTCGCCCATCACGATGACCTTGGGGTCGCGCTCCATGGCGGCGCGCAGCCCCGAGTTCAGCGCCTTGCCCAGGGTGGTCGTCCTCGGCGGCTGGGCGGTGGCACCGGGTGCGTTGTTCATCGTCGGCGCGGCCATCAGTGCCCACCTCCAGCGGTGTTGTCGGCGAATCCGGACAGGTAGGCCTGGTACTCCTCGCGCTGGGAGCGCAGGGTCGCAGGCTCCTCCGCGTAGACGTTGCTGAAGATCCGCTCCGGACCCGGGTCCGGCAGGTTCATCGTGTACTCGCGCAGCCGCGCGGCCATCTCGTCGGCCTCGGCCTGCACGCCGTCGAAGAAGTCCTGGTCGGCCAGCTGCTGCTTGACCAGGTAGACGCGGACCCGCTCGATCGGGTCCTTCAGCTTCCAGGCCTCCAGCTCGTCGGAGTGCCGGTAGCGGGTGGCGTCGTCGGAGGTGGTGTGCGAGTCCATCCGGTAGGTGAAGGCCTCGATCAGCACCGGGCCGTTGCCGTGCCTGGCCTCGTTCAGCGCCCACCTGGTGACCGCGAGGGTGGCGAGGACGTCGTTGCCGTCGACCCGGATGCCGCGGAAGCCGTAGCCCAGCGCGCGCTGGTAGAGCGGGACGCGGGTCTGGCGCTCCAGCGGCTCGGAGATGGCCCACTGGTTGTTCTGGCAGTAGAAGACGAGCGGTGCGTCGTAGACCGCGCCCCAGACCATCGCCTCGTGCACGTCGCCCTGGCTGGTCGCGCCGTCACCGAAGAAGGTGATCGTGGCCTCGCCGTCGTCGTCGCCGACCTTGCCCTCGAACTTCTGGCCCATGGCGTAGCCGGCCGCGTTCAGGCACTGGTTGCCGATGACGATCGTGTACGGGTGGAACCGCTTCTCCTGCGGGTCCCACGACCCGTGGTCGGTGCCCCGCCACATGCCCATGATCTCGGTCGGGTCGATGCCCCTGCACCAGGCGACGCCGTGTTCGCGGTAGCTCGGGAAGGCCATGTCCGTCGGCCGCAGGGCCCTGCCCGCGCCGATCTGGGCGGCCTCCTGGCCGAGCAGCGGCACCCAGATGCCGAGCTGGCCCTGGCGCTGCAGCGCGTTGCCCTCGCGGTCGGCCCTGCGCACGAGGACCATGTCGCGGTAGAGCCCGCGGATCTCCTCGGCCGTGATGTCGATGTCGAACTCGGGGTGGTGCACGCGCTCACCTTCTGGGGTGAGCAGCTGCACGAGATCGGCTCCACCTTCGGTGGTCGCGCGCAATCCAGCGATGACCTGCTCCGCGGTCGGTCGGGCTGCGGTCGCAGCGGGGGCTACCTCGCTGGACGCGTCCGGCGGTGTGGCCGGAGGCTGCGTCCAGAAGTCCGGCGACGACATGCGTCTTCTCCTCGTGGTTGACGCCGCACCTCCCGCTTGTGGCGGTACGGCACGACTACGCCGTCGGGGTGTGAGCGCCCACCGGATCGGGTGGGTGTCGCCCCGTCGACGATGACGGATCGCATTGCCGCCATCCTGACACGGCAAAGGTGTGATCCGTGAGCCCTGCCACATGTGGCTTATGTATCAGCTTGTCCACTGTTTTCCACACCGCGCGCGGCCGGGGCTCGGCCCCAGCCTCGCACGCCCGTGCGCACGCCCGATGGGTTACCCGAGCTTACTCGCGAGTAACCGACTCGTTAGTTGTTTGCGCACTGCGAACGGATTCGATTGACAAATTACTTAACGTGCTCTGTCCAGCACCGGCGGTAGATCGAGAGCATGTCCTCCCCCTAATTGACTTTGAGGAGGACCGGCGTGCGAAAGCCGATCCGGCGCTTATTGACGATCTTCGCCGCACTGGCGGTCGCGCTGCCCTCGGCGCTGGCCGTGCCCGCGACGGCGGCCCCTGCCGCTTCGGTGGTGTCGGAGAAGCGCGTCGACTCGCGCACGCTCGACATCAGCGTCAGCTCCCCCGCGATCGGCCAGAACGGCAACGTCCGGCTGCTGCTGCCCGACGGCTGGGACACCAGGAAGCCCGGCCAGAGCTGGCCGGTGCTGCTCCTGCTCGGCGGCTGCTGCTGGAGCGACGGCGACGGGCACGAGAGCTGGGTGCAGAAGACCGACATCGAGAACTACGCCGAGCTGCGCAAGGTCATCGTCGTGACCCCGATCGGCGGCAAGGCCGGGTACTTCAGCAACTGGAAGCAGGCGGGCGGCCCCAGGTGGGAGGACTTCCACCTGGACGAGGTCCTGCCGCTGGTGGAGAAGAAGTACGGCGGCGGCAAGAAGCGCGCGATCGCCGGGCTGTCCATGGGCGGCTTCGGCGCGCTGTCCTACGCGGGGCGCAGGCCCGGCACGTTCGCCGCGGCGGCCTCCTACAGCGGCACCGTGGACACGCAGCTGTTCATGCTCGGCCCGGCGTCGGTGCAGGCCGTCCTGCTCGGCGCGGGCCTCGACCCCAACGGCCTGTGGGGCGACCCGGTCAAGGACTCCCAGACCTGGGCGGAGCACAACCCCGCCGCGCTGACCGACAACCTCAGGAAGATCCCCGTCTACCTCTCTGCGGGCAACGGCGACGCGGGCCCGCTCGACGCGCCCGGCACCGGCTTCGACGTGCGGGAGAAGACGATCGAGGGCATGTCGCAGCTGGTGGCGACCAGGCTGGCGCTCTCCGGCGGCAAGGTGCAGACCAACTTCTACGGCAAGGGCACCCACGCCTGGCCCTACTACGGCCGCGAGCTCAAGAACTCCCTGCCGCTGCTCCTCGGCGCCCTGGGCGTCTGAGCGGGTCGGGCTGAGGGCAAAAAATGTGGCCCCCGAGGGGGCCACCCTGTTGGCCGTGACCAACGTCGTTAGGTCATAGGATAACCGCCCTCAGCCCGGCTATTCAACCCGGAGGTTCGCGTGGGTCGCGCCGTCCTCTACGTGGACGGCATGAACGCCTACCACGGCATCCGCAGCAAGTACGGCCGCGAGTTCCTGTGGCTGGACTGGTTCGCGCTCGCGCGGCAGATCCGGGCACAGGACGAGATCCTCGCCGTTCGGTACTTCACCACAATCGTCGCTGGTGAACCGGATGCTGCTCGACGCCAGGAGACCTACCTCGCCGCGCTCACCGCGCACCGACCAGAAGTGCAGGTGGTCCGAGGCCGGTACCAGAAGAAGACCTTCAAGTGCCGCTCGTGCGGGGACCGCTGGACCTGTGCGTGCGACCCCCCTGTCGCGTTTCGCACCTACGAGGAGAAGTTGACGGACGTCGCATTGGCCGTGGCGATGGTCAAGGACGCGGCCGAGGGCTACGGAGACACGTCTGTGTTGATCTCCACCGACAGCGACCTCAACCCCGCCATCGTTGCTTCTGCGGAGATCGCTCCGGAGCGAACGATCCACCTCGCGTGCCCGCCCGGTCGGCAACCACCGTCGAGAACCTTCCCGCCGAACGTGGTGCCCTTCCTCATCAGCCGAGCACATCTCGCCGCGTCCCTGCTGCCCGATGCGGTGAGTGCCGGGGCTCGGACCTACGAACGCCCGGAGAAGTGGCGCTGAGCGGGCTCAGCCGAGGCGGTTGAGCCAGCCGAGGAGCGTGCCGGCGTCGCGGCGGAAGGCGGCGGGGTGGTCGTCCGGGACGAACTCCAGCAGGGCGTAGCGGTCCACCCCGTCGTCGTCGAGCTCCGGCAGCACCGCCTCCCACAGGTCCGCGCGCTCGCCGAGCGGGAGGCGGTTCTCGCCCCACCCGGCGCCCCACGAGAACACGTGCACGGTGGGCAGTCGCGGCAGCAGCGCGCGCACCTCGTCGACGGCCTCCTTGGTGTCCTGGGCGCCGCGCGGCTGCCAGTACGAGGTCACGTTCGGCATGTCGATCTCGGCGAGCAGCCGCTGGGTGGACTCCAGGGTGTCGGTGAGGGTGTTGCGGTGGAACTCCAGCGCCACCTCCACGCCCTCCTCGGCGGCGGCGCGGGCGCACAGGCGCAGCGCGGAGACGACCTCGGCGCGCTTGCCCGGCGTGATCTGCCGCGAGCCCCAGGTCCCCGCCCACACCCGGACCCTGGGCGCGCCGAGCGCGACGGCGGTGCGCAGCGCTCTGTCCACTTCGGACGGATCGGAGGCGCCCGCGCGGTAGTACGAGCCGTAGCCGGCGACCGAGATGCCCGCGCTCGCGCACTGGGCGCGCACCAGCTCGGCGGTCTCCACGTCGCCGGAGGGGACGTGCACGTCGCCGCCCCACTCCACGGCGGACAGCCCCGCCTCGGTGACCAGCTCGACGACCCTCGGCACGTCGAGGTGCCGGAAGGTGACCGACACCAGGCCGGGAATGATCACTGGTCCTCCTCTCGCACGGCCGCAGGCTCGGACCTTAGCGGCGTCTCGATCATGCGCAGCCGCAGGAGCGGCGGTGCATCAGCCTCGCGGGCAGCCGGACGGTGCGCGGCCGGCGTCCGGGATCGGCGATCCGGGCGAGCAGCATCCGCACCGCTGTACGCCCGATCTCGGTGATGGGTTGCGCCATCGTGGTCAGCGGCGGGTCCACCAGCTCGGCCCACTCGACCTCGTCGTAGCCGACGACGGCCAGGTCCTCGCCGACCCGCACGCCCAGCTCCCGGGCCGCCCGCAGGACTCCTACCAGCATGTTGTTGTTCGCGGCGACCACGGCGGTCGGCGGCTGCGGCAGGGCGAGCAGCTCGCGCAGAGCGCCGGAGGCGGGCAGCACCCGGGACTCGCCGGAGATCATCAGCGCCTCGTCGCTCGGCAGACCCGCGCGGTGCAGGCCGAGCAGGTAGCCCTGCGTCCGCTCGGCGCTCGTGGTCAGCCCGGTGGCCCCGCTGACCAACCCGATCCGGCGATGTCCACGTTCGGCCAGATGGGTGACAAGAGCGGCGGTCGAGCCGACGTTCTCCGGACCGACCTGGTCGAACTGGCCGTCCGCGGGCAGCCGGTCGACGAGCACCGTCGGCACCCCGAGCTGGCGCAGCTCCGGCAGCACGGCCGCGCTGGCCCGGTGCGACGGCGTCAGCAGCAGCCCGTCCACCCGGCGGGAGCGCAGCGCGCGCACCGCGGCGTGCTCGGCGTCGGCCTCGTCGTGGGTGTCGATCAGCAGCGGGGTGAAGCCCGCCGCGCTCGCCTCGCCCTCGATGGCCTGCATCAGCTCGGCGAAGTACGGGTTGGCGACCAGCGAGATCGCCACACCCAGCGTCCTGGTGCCGCCGGTGACCAGCGACCTGGCGATGGCGTTGCCGGTGTAGCCCGTGCGCGCGACGGCGTCGAGCACCCGCTTCCTGGTCGCCTCGGCCACCTGCCTGGTCCCGTTGACCACGTGGGAGACCGTGGTGATCGAGACCCCGGCCAGCCGCGCGACGTCCCGCATCGTGACCACGTCCCCCAGGGTGCGCCCGTGCCAAGCGTTTGCGCAAACGCTTGGCACCCGGGCCCGGCCGGGATTAGCGTCCCGCCACCAACCCGCCCAACCGGGAGGCACCCATGGGACGACGAGGTCCCCTAGGCAGAGGCGCCGTCGTGCTCACGGCCGCCGCACTCGCACTCGTGGCCACCGCGTGCACCAGCCAGAAGGCCGGGGACACCGGGCGGGGCAACGACGACGGCAAGACGAAGGTCGGCCTGGTCACCAAGACCGACAGCAACCCGTTCTTCGTGGCGCTGCGCGAGGCGGCGAGCGCGCAGGCGAAGAAGGACGGCGCCGAGCTGGTCGCGCTCGCGGGCAAGTTCGACGGCGACAACGAGGGCCAGGTGGCCGCGCTGGAGAACCTGGTCCAGCAGGGCGTGGACGCCATCCTGATCACGCCGAGCAACTCCACCGGCATCCTCGGCGCGATCAAGAAGGCCAGGGAGAAGGGCATCCTGGTGATCGCGCTGGACACCGAGACCGAGCCCAAGGACGCCGTCGACGCCACCTTCGCCACCGACAACCTCGAAGCGGGCAAGTCGCAGGGCGCCTACGTGAAGGCCGCGCTCGCGGGCAAGGAGCCGAAGCTGCTGATGCTCGACGGCTCGCCGGGCGGCACCGTCGACGAGATGCGCCACCGCGGCTTCCTCGCGGGCATCGGCATCGCGGAGGGCGACGCGAAGATCCTCGGCAAGGAGTCGACCAACGGCGACCAGAACAAGGCCCAGCAGGCGATGGAGAACCTGCTCCAGCGCGCTGCCGACGTGAACGCCGTCTACACGATCAACGAGCCCGCCGCGCGTGGCGGCTACGCGGCGCTGGCGGCTCGGGGCAGGGCGGCGCAGGTGCTGGTCGGCTCGATCGACGGCGGCTGCCAGGGCGTCCAGGACGTGAAGGACGGCAAGTACGCCGTCACGGTCATGCAGTTCCCGAAGAAGATGGCCGAGCAGGGCGTGCAGGCCGCGGTGGAGTTCACCAAGTCCGGCAAGAAGCCCGGCGGCTTCGTCAACACCGGCTCCGTGGTGATCACCGACAAGCCGGTCGCGGGGATCGACTCCAAGGACACCGCCTGGGGTCTTCAGAACTGCTGGGGCTGATCCTGTTGCGCGCCAAGACTTCCGAGTTCATCCTGCGCACACCGGCCGTTGGTCCCGCCATCGCGCTGGTGGCCGCCGTGCTGGTGTTCTCCTTGACCACCAACACCTTCCTCAACAGCGACAACCTCTCGCTGATCGTGCAGCAGTCGCTGGTGGTCGGCACGCTCGCGCTCGGCCAGACACTGGTGATCCTGACCGGCGGCATCGACCTCGCCAACGCGGCGACGGCCGTGCTGGGCACCCTGCTGATGGCCAAGCTGGTCGTCGGCGGGGTCTCCGGCACCGTCGCGCTGATCACCGGGATCGCGGCCGCGGTGGCGATCGGTGCGCTGATCGGCGGCATCGTCACGGGCGCGAGCCTGCCGCCGTTCATCGTCACGCTCGGCATGCTGACCATCGTCACGGCGGTCAGCCGGATCTACGCCGAGGGCCGCAGCTACCCCGTCACCGACGACGTGCTCGGCCTGCTCGGCGTCCGGCAGTACCTGTTCGGCCACATCGAGGTCACCGTTGGCATGGGCTTGGCGCTGCTGATGTTCGGCGGAGCCTGGTACGCGCTGACGAAGACCGCGTGGGGCAAGCACGTCTACGCGGTCGGCAACGATCCGGAGTCCGCGCGGCTGTCGGGCATCAACGCCCGGCGCACCGTGCTCAGCGTCTACGTGGTCGCCGGGCTGGTCTACGGGATCGCGGCCTGGCAGGCGCTCGGCCGCGTGCCCAACGCCGACCCGAACGCCTTCCAGATGGGCAACCTCGACTCGATCACCGCGGTGGTGCTCGGCGGGACCAGCCTCTTCGGCGGGCGCGGCAGCGTGATCGGCACGCTCGTCGGAGCGCTGATCGTCGCTGTGCTGCGCTCGGGGCTGACCCAGGCCGGGATCGACAGCCTCTACCAGGACGTGGCCACCGGCGTGCTGGTGATCGTCGCCGTCGCGGTCGACCGGTTCTCCAGGAGGAAGCAGCGATGAGCGAGCAGGTGCCGGTGCTGCGGGCCCGGGGGCTGGTGAAGCGCTACGGCAAGGTGACCGCGATCGACGGCGCCGACTTCGACCTGCTGCCCGGCGAGGTCCTCGCGGTGGTCGGCGACAACGGCGCGGGCAAGTCGAGCCTGATCAAGGCGCTCTCCGGCGCGGTGGTGCCCGACGAGGGCGAGATCAGCGTCAACGGCGAGCCGGTGCGGTTCTCCGGGCCGCTGGACGCGCGCAGGCACGGGATCGAGACCGTCTACCAGGACCTCGCGCTCGCGCCCGCCCAGGACATCGCGACCAACGTGTTCCTCGGCCGGGAGCGCCGCAGGTCAGGGCCGTTGGGGACGGTGTTCCGGCTGCTCGACGCGAAGGGCATGCGCGAGGAGGCGGCCAGGATCCTCGGCGAGCTCGACATCAAGATCAAGTCGATGGCGCAGGCCGTGGAGACGCTCTCCGGGGGCCAGCGCCAGGGCATCGCGGTCGCTCGCGCGGCGGCCTTCGGCAGCCGCGTGGTGATCATGGACGAGCCCACCGCCGCGCTCGGCGTCGCGGAGTCGGCCAAGGTGCTCGACCTGATCCGGCGCATCCGCGACCGCGGTCTGCCGGTGGTGCTGATCAGCCACAACATGCCGCACGTCTTCGAGATCGCCGACCGCGTGCACGTGCACCGCCTCGGCAAGCGGGTCGGCGTGGTGTCCCCGCGCGAGCGCACGATGAACGAGGTCGTCGGGCTGATCACCGGGGCGCTGAGGCTCTCCGAGGACGGCGGCGAGCTGGTCGAGGTCTACCGGTGACCGCTTTCGCTGACCTCCTGGCGCGAGCGGCGACGTTGGTGGAGCCGGGTGGGCGGCGCCTGCTCGGCATCACCGGCGCTCCGGGGGCGGGCAAGTCGACGCTGGCGGAGCGGCTGGCCGCCGAGCTGGGCGAGCGCGCGGTACTGGTCGGGATGGACGGCTTCCACCTGGCGCAGCGCGAGCTGGAGCGCCTCGGCCGGGCGGAGCGCAAGGGCGCGCCGGACACCTTCGACGCGCACGGCTACCTCGACCTGCTGGGCCGGTTGAAGCGGGCGGAGCCCGGGGTGACGGTCTACGCCCCGGAGTTCCGCCGCGAGATCGAAGAGCCGGTCGCCTGCGCGGTCCCGGTGGCCGCCGACGTGCCACTGGTGATCACCGAGGGGAACTACCTGCTGCTCGGCGACGAGCCGTGGTCACGGCTGCGCGGGGTGCTGGACGAGGTGTGGTTCCTGGCGCCCGACGAGGACGTCCGGCTCAGCAGGCTCGTCGCGCGGCACGAACGTTATGGCCGTACCCGCGAAGAAGCGAAAGAACGAGCTCTGGGTTCGGATCAGTCGAACGCGGTTCGGGTAGCTGAAACAATGTCGCGTGCCGACCTTTGCGTTCACTCAGTTCTCTAGAAAAGAATGCCGGTCACTGCTGGCTGGTGACGCTGACCTGCGTGTCCGCGCCCGCCGGGGGCAGGGCCAGCGCACCGAGCGCGGCGATCGCCAGCACGACGAGGAAGGCGGTCCTCAGTTGAGAGCGCATGGGCTTCTTCTTTCTGCTTGCCCTTCCTGATTGTTCTGAAAAAAGATGGCAGCCTCGTTCGGTGGTCGTCAAGAATTCCTGATCTACCCTTGATGAAGCTGTCTTTTTCATCTTTTCGCCGGGATTCGATGGAACGCGGACCCGTTCGGTTCCGTCGCAGGCACATGCCGCACGACCCGCGCGTCCCGCTGCCGCCGCTGTTCGTCCGCCGCTTCCGGAGCGGCACGGTGATCATGGGTGTCACGCTGCTCGTCACGACGCCGCTGATGTACGGGTTCCTGCGCTTCGTCGGCTCGATCCTCTCGCAGCGCACCGACCCGATCACGGCGGTCGTCATCGCGGTCCCGCCGCTGTTCGTGCTCGCGCTGGCCGTGACGCTGCTGCTGGCGCGCGGGTGCCTCGACGGTGAACGGCTCGTCGTCGCCCGAGCCCGCAGCACCCGCAACGCCCTGGTCGCCTGCCTCGGCGGGGTCGTGGTCGGCGCAGCGCTCATCGCGTTCGTGCCCGGACCGACGAACCCGCTGACCTACTTCGAGCCGGTCGTCTACCTGTTCATGGGCGTGCTCGGGTTCGCGGTCGGGCACATGTTCGTGCGGCCCTCGCGCGCCACGCTGCTCAAGTTCGGCGAGGAGTCACGTTCGGTCTGGTGAGGACGCGGACTCGTCGATGGGGCGCTTCATGTCCTGGCGGAAGCGGATCGCGCCGTAGACGGTCCCGGTCAGCACCACGACGAGGAACGCCACGATCGCCACGACCTTCAGCCACGGGTGCCGGTCCAGCAGGCCCGCCGCGTAGTAGCCGAAGAGGATCAGCAGCGGCGCCCAGGTGATCGAGCCGATCACCGAGGACCAGAAGAACCGGCCCCGGTCCATCCGCGCGGCGCCCGCGATCATCGGCGCGAGCGTGCGCACCCACGGCAGCCAGCGGGCCGCCACGATCGCCCAGAACCCGTAGCGGTCAAGGAAGTTGCGAGCCCGGTCGAGGTTCTCCCTGTTCAGGACCTTGCCGCCCTCGCGGGCCAGCACGCGGGTCCCGGTGCGCACACCGATCCGGTAGCCGACGTCGTTGCCCCAGATCGCGACCAGCGTCGTCGCGATGGCCAGCCCCCACGCGTTGCCGGGCAGCCCCTGCTGCGCGAGCAGGACCCCGGCGGTGAACAGCAGCGAGTCGCCGGGTAGGAAAAGCCCGATGACAAGCGCGCACTCGGCGAAGATGAAGCTCACGACCACGGCCCAGATCAGGACCGGGCCGCCGGTCCCCAGCGGGTCCCAGGCCAGGAGGGTCTGCGTCGCCGTCACCTCGTCGACCCTACGTGGACCCGCGAGCGGTCATCAGTGAATTCCTGGTTGACCGGACGGGAGGACTCCGTGAGCAGTTCGTTGAGCCTGACCGTCCTCGGCGCGGGAACGCCCTATCCGCGCCCGGACAACGCCTGCTCGGGGTACCTGCTGCGGACCGAGGAGAACGCCGTGTGGGTCGACGCGGGCCCCGGCTCGCTGGCGAACCTCCAGCGCCACGTCTCCCCCGATCAGCTGACCGCGATCTGGATCTCGCACCTGCACGCCGACCACTTCGCCGACCTCGCCTCCGCCTACTACGCGCTGGCGTTCTCCGAGCTGCGCCCGCAGCGCCGCATCCCCGTCTACGGTCCCGTCGGCTGGGGTGGGCGGCTCGAAGCGTTCCTGACGAACTCGCAGGTGGCCGCGATGAGCGCCGTCTTCGACGAGCACGAGCTGCACGACGGCCATCAGATCGACCTCGGCGACCTCAGCCTGACCAGCCGCGCCGTGCACCACGGCGGCATCCCCGCGTTCGGGCTGCGCGCCGAGCACAACGGCAGGGTGCTGGCCTACTCCGGCGACACCGGTCCGTGCGCCGCGCTGGACGAGCTGGCCACGGGCGCGGACGTGCTGCTCTGCGAGGCCGACTCCGACGATCCGACCGAGGTCCACTGCACGCCGGAGGACGCAGGCGGGGCCGCGCGCCGTGGCGGGGCGAAGCGCCTGCTGATCACCCACGTCGGCCCCGCGATGACGCCGGAGGCAGCGGCCGAGCGCGCCGCGAAGGTCTTCGGTGGGCGCACGGCGGCGGTGTCGGACAACGATCTTTACGAACTGCGCTGAAGAGCCCTCGCCGAGCCGGGGCGCCTCGGTCTACGGTCGGTGCGTGGACACCGCCGCCCTCATCGACCAGCTCAAAGCCGCCATCGGAGCAGACGGGGTGCTGACCGATCCGGACGTCACCGCCGGCTACAGCCGCGACATGATGCCGCTGGCGCCGGTCGGCTCTCCGCTGGCCGTCGTGCTGCCGTCGGACACCGAGCAGGTGCGCCAGGTCGTCATGGCCTGCGCCGCCGCCGGGACGCCGATCGTGCCGCGCGGTGCGGGCAGCGGGCTCTCCGGCGGGGCCAACGCGATCGACGGCTGCGTGGTGCTCGTGACCACCAGGATGAACAAGATCGTCGAGATCGACGCGGACAACCGGCTCGCCGTGGTCGAGCCCGGCGTGATCAACCTCGACCTCCGGCAGGCCGTGGAGAAGCACGGGCTGTTCTACCCGCCGGACCCGTCGAGCTACGACTGGTGCACGCTCGGCGGCAACCTCGCCACCAATGCGGGCGGCCTGTGCTGCGTGAAGTACGGCGTCACCACGGATTCCGTGCTGGGCCTGGAGGTCGTGCTCGCCAACGGCGACGTGCTGCGCACCGGGCGGCGCACGGTCAAGGGCGTCGCGGGCTACGACCTGACCAAGCTCTTCGTCGGCAGCGAGGGCACGCTCGGCGTGATCACCAAGGCCACCCTCGCGCTGCGCCCGCTGCCCCAGGCGCCGGGCACCATGGTCGCGTCGTTCTCCTCGACGGCCGCCGCCGGAGCCGCGGTGAGCCGGATCGTCCGCGAGGGCCTGGTCCCGTCGCTGATGGAGATCATGGACGCGGCCTCGATCAAGGCCGTCGAGCAGCACCTCAACACCGAGGTCGGCGCGGGTGCGGGCAGCGCGGCCCTGCTGATCTGCCAGTCCGACTCCGGCGGCGAGGCCGCGCTGCGCGAGCTGGCCGCGATCGAGCAGATCTGCACCGACTCCGGCGCGGAGCTGGCGTACTCCACGACCGACCTCGAAGAGGGCCGGATGCTGCTGACCGCGCGGCGGGCGGTGCTGAACGCGCTGGAGGTCTACGGCTCCTGGCTGACCGACGACGTGTGCGTGCCCAGGACCCGCATCGGCGAGCTGATCAGCGGCTGCGAGGAGATCAGCGCGCGTTGCGGGCTGATGATCGCCGTCGTCGGCCACGCGGGCGACGGCAACATGCACCCCACGATCGTCTACGACGCGTCCTCGCCGGAGCAGTTCGCCAAGGCGCAGCAGGCCTTCGACGAGATCCTGGAGGTGGGCCTGAGCCTCGGCGGGACCGTCACCGGTGAGCACGGCGTCGGCAAGATCAAGCGCGAGTGGCTGGCCAAGGAGATCGGCCCGGTCGGCATCGAGGCGCACCGGGCGATCAAGAGGGCGCTCGACCCCGGGTCGGTGTTCAACCCGGGGTCGATGTTCAGCTGAGGTCGAGGAGTCCCGTCAGAGGTGCAGGGCCGGATCGGTGGCCAGCGCGGTGAGCTGCGCGGTGGTCAGCGCGATCTCCTTGCGCATCGGTCCCTGGTGCTCGTCGAAGATCGGGTCGTAGTCGTAGGCCGAGGTCCACACCACGCTGCCGTCGAGGCGGTAGTGCAGCGCGCACTCGATGCGCCGTGGCCCCTGGCTGGTCTCGTACGTCACCACCGCGTTGACCACCAGCGAGCCGTCCGCGAGCTTGGTCCCGGTACAGGAGGTGGGCGCGTTGTCCTCGCACCACTTGCGCGGCGACGGCGTGAAGTGGCCGGGTGCCTCGATCTGGTACGCCGTGGCGGTGCGGCCGATCTTGTCGTGGTAGACCGCCCACGTGGTCAGGTAGTCCTGGCCGTCGTGGATGACGCCCTCCCACTCCCCGCTCCACGGCGTGAACCGCAGGTCCTTCGCCTCGGTGACGACCTCCGGGAAGGACTTCGTCAGGCGGTTGCTCATGGCCGCGCCGAACTCGCGCAGCTTGTCGGCGGAGTGCTTGGGCGGGACGACCCCGGCGGGCGGCCAGGGGATGTCGGGCACCTCGCCGAAGCGCGCCGCGGCCGACGGGGCGGGAACCACGCGCCCGGCGTCAACGCCGATCCGGGGCGAGGTCGAGTCGGCGGGAGCGGCGGAGGCGGGCGGGGTGAGCAGGGAGACCGCCGCGAGGGCGCCCAGCGCGCTGGCGGCGAGACGGTGCTTCATCTTGGTGATCACGCCCTACTTACGGGCGTGATCACCAAGGGGTTGCACGCTCAGTCGCGGTAGGTCTCGAAGATCTGCGTCGAGTCGGCGGCCTCGCGCGCTTCGGCCTTCTTCTCCTTGCGCGCCTTGATCACCTCGATGATGATCGGCAGGATCGAGATGAAGACGATGGCCAGCAGCACGGCGGTGAGGTTGTTCTTCACGAACGCGACCCCGCCGAGGGAGTAGCCGAGCACCGTGATGCCCGCGCCCCACGCGATACCGCCGATGATCGAGTACGTGAAGTACTTCTTCGGGTCCATCCTGCCGACACCGGCCAGCGCGGTGATGAAGGTGCGCACCACCGGGACGAACCGGGACAGCACGATCGCCCGCGCGCCGTACTTCTCGAAGAACTCGTGCGTCTTGTCGACGTAGTCCTTCTTGAAGATCTTGGAGTTCGGCTTGTCGAACAGGGCTGGACCGGCCTTCCAGCCGATCGCGTAGCCGACGACGTTGCCGAGGATGCCCGCCAGCGTGATCAGCAGGCAGACCAGCCAGATCGGCGTGTTGATCGCGCCGCTCGCCACGAAGAGGCCCGCGACGAACAGCAGGGAGTCACCGGGCAGGAAGAATGCGAACAGACCGCATTCGGCGAAGACGATGAGGCAGATCCCCACCAGAGCGAAGTGGCCCATCGAGGTGATGATGTACTCGGGGTCGAGCCACTTGATGCCGAAGAGCGCCATCTCGGTCGTGGTGCTTGCGAGAGCGGGCAAAACGGTCGTCACGAGCGACCACGATACAGATTCGGGTCACAGCACGGACACGAGCCCGGCGACGGTCCCGACCGCCAGCCCGAGCAGCACGGCCAGCAGCAGGAGCGTCCTCGCCCGCAGCGGAGCCCGTTCGCCGTCCGTGCGCACGGTCGGCGGTTCGGAGTCGACGCGCTCGGTCGGCCCCGTGCCCATGATCGCGCGCAGGGCGGCCTCGGTCGGAACGCCGCTCGACCCGCTCGCCGGGGTGGAGGCGGCCTGCGCCCGCAGCGCTTCGGCTAGCAAGCGCTCCGGATCGTCTCCCTGGCCCATCCCTCCAAGGTAGCGGGGTCAGGCTGCCGCCGGGTCCACCCACCCGCCGCGGTGCAGCACGGAGCGCAGGCGCAGGTCGGCGTCCAGCACCACGAGGTCGGCCGCGAGCCCCGCGCGCAGCGCCCCGGTCTCCCCGGACAGCCCGAGCAGGCTCGCGGGCCGCGTCGAGCAGGCGAACGCGGCGTCGGACATGCTCAGCCCGGCGTTGACGACGGCGTTGCGGAAGGCGGCGTCCATGGTCAGCGTGCTGCCCGCGAGCGAGCCACCGGCCAGCGTCGGCACCCCGTCGCGCACGGTGACCTGGAGCCCGCCGAGCTCGTAGACGCCGTCGCCGATGCCCGACGCGGAGATCGAGTCGGTGATCAGCACGGTCCGCCCCGCGCCGGCGTGCCGCGCGGCCAGCCGCACCGCGGTCGGGTGCAGGTGCACGAGGTCGCAGATCAGCTCGACGGTGACGCGCTCGTCGTCCAGCAGCGCGCCGATCGGTCCCGGCTCGCGGTGGTGCAGCGGGCGCATGCCGTTGAACAGGTGCGTCGCCACCGTCGCCCCGGCGTCCACGGCTGGCCTGACCTGGGCTTCCGTCGCGTCGGTGTGCCCGATCGCCGCGATCACGCCGTTGTCGGCGAGCAGCCGGACCGCCTCGACGGCTCCCTCCAGCTCGGGCGCGAGCGTGATCATGCGGACCGCGCCGTCTCCCGCTTCGAGCAGCGTCCGCACCGAGTCGCGGTCCGGCGCGCGCAGCAACGCGGGGTCGTGCGCGCCGCACCGCGCGGCCGAGAGGAACGGTCCCTCCAGGTGCACGCCCGCGACCAGACCGTCCCTCGTGGCCTCGGCGAGCGCGGCGACCTGCTTGGCCAGCTCGGGGATCTCGCCAGTGACGAGGCTGGCCAGCATCGTGGTCGTGCCGTGCTTGCGGTGCGCGGCGACGGCGTGCGCGATCCGGTCGCCGTCGAGCGTGGAGAAGGACTCGCCGCCGCCGCCGTGGCAGTGGATGTCGACGAAGCCCGGGACGATCCAGTGGCCGGTGACGTCCACGACGTCCTCGCCGGGCAGCTCCGGCCCGGTCCCGGCGCCCAGCGCGGCGATCCGCCCGCCCGCCACGCGCAGCCACCCGGGGTCGAGCACCCCGTCCGGAGTGACGACCCTGCCGCCCACGAGCTTCATCGGCCCTCCCGCGCTTCGATGGCCATCAGCGCCGCCCCGAGGCACCCGGCCTGGTCGCCCAGCGCCGCCCGCCGCAGCTCGGGCCGTCGCTGGATGGTGATCAGCTCGTCCAGTCGCGCGCCGAGCGGTCCGGTCAGCAGCTCCCCCGCCATGGCCAGCCCGCCGCCGAGCACGACGGCCTGCGGGGCGAACAGCGTCGCGAGCTGGGTGATCGCCCTGGCCAGCGCGTCCACCGCCTCGCCCCAGACCAGCTTGGCGTCGGCGTCGCCCGCCCGCAGCGCGGTGGCCACGTCGATCGCTCCGCTCACCGTGCGACCGCTGCGCTCGGTGTAGCGGCGGGCGACGGCCGAGGAGGAGGCGATGAGTTCGAGGCAGCCGCGCTGCCCGCACGCGCACTCCGGCCCGTCGGCGATCACCAGGTGGCCGATCTCCCCGGCGTAGCCGCCGCCGGAGTGCGGCCGACCTCCGATGATCAGCGCGCCCGCGATCCCGGTGCCGATGGGCAGCACGACCAGGTCGTCGAAGCCCTGACCGGCGCCGAGCCGCGCCTCGGCGAGTCCGCCCGCGCGCACGTCGTGGCCGAAGGCCAGCGGCCCGGCGATCTTCGCGGCGAGCGCCTCGCCGAAGGGGTAGTCCCGCCAGCCCAGGTTCGCCGAGAACACGCCGACCCGCCGTTCGTCGTCGACGATGCCGGGCACGACGACGCCCACCGCCTCCGGGCGCTCGCCCTCGCTGAGCACGGCGACGATGTCGGCGACCTCCGCCACCACGGCTTCGGCGGTCGCGGTCCCGTCGGCGAGTTTCGGCGTGGCCCGGCGCAGTTGCCGGAGCACGGACGGCACCGGGCCGCGCGCGAGGGCGGCCTTGATCTCGGTACCGCCGACGTCGACCGCGACGACCGCATGTGAGCTGGACACCCTGGCATCCTGCGGTACCGGGCGGTGCTTGGTCTAGACCTTTCCGGGCGGCCTCAGGTCTTGATGATCTTCTGGAGCGCGTCGAGCGCCCTGCTCGCGGTGGACTTCACCGTTCCGCGCGAGATGCCGGTGGACTCGGCGATCTCGGCCTCGGACATGCCGCCGTAGTAGCGCAGCACCAGCACCTCGCGCTGGCGCGGCGGCAGCTGGCCGAGCGCGGCGACGACGGCCTGGTGCTCGGCGGTGAGCATGGCCAGCGACTCCGCCGACCTGGCGTTGATCATGTGCGGCGGCTGGTACTCGCGGGCGGTCTTGCGGCGGCGCAGTACGGAGCGGCTGCCGTTGACCACGGCGGTGCGCAGGTAGCCGACGGCCGCGGCGCCGTCGCGCAGGCCGGACCAGTTGCGGTAGAGCCCGGTGAACGCCTCCTGGACCACGTCCTCCGCGGTCGCGGCGTCGTCGACGAGCAGCACGGCGAGGCGGACCAGGCGCATGCGGTGCTGGCGGTAGAGGTCCTCCAGCGTGAGGGTGCTCCCGCCCTGGCGGTCATCGGGGTCGAGCGCCCTGATGTGGCCGAGTGTCCGCTCAACCGTCTGTTCGACGGTGACCGGCCTCGGACCGGATTGTTGACCCAGGCCCCGCGCGTCGTCCCCTACCACGCGACGACCGTACCGAGGTTGGTCACCTCCGTGGCAACCAGCTTGGGAGAAGTCCCAGAAAACGTGACCTTCCACAGTCGGTCGGTCACTCAGCGCAGTGGTCTAGCGTTCGGCGGGAGATCATCCGAGGTAGGAGGGCCGTCATGGCGCGCTTCGTCGTGCAGTGGGAGTACAGCGCGGACCGGGACACGCGGTACGCCGCCCGCCCCGAGCACCGGGCGCACCTCGGCGCGCTCGCCGAGCGCGGGATCGTGCTCGCCGCCGGGCCGCTCGCCGACGACACCGGCGGCATCGTGGTCTTCGACACCTCCGACGCCGAAGAGCTCCGGGGACACCTCGCCGCTGATCCTTACACCAAGGCGGGCGTGATCGTGAAGACCACCGTGACCGAGTGGAACCCGGCGCTCGGAGCCTGGCTCGCGTAGCTCCAGGGCGTTCATGCCAGCGCCTCCCTGAGGGTGGTCCGCATCCGGTGCAGCCGGGCGCCGACCGCGCCCTCGGAACTGTGCAGGATCGTCGCGATCTCCCGGTGCCGGAAGTGCTCGTGCACCTTGAGGTGCCAGACCAGCTGGTCGGTGCTCGGCAACCGGGAGAACGCGCGCCTCAACCGGCTCAGCGCCTCGCCCGCCGTCACGACCTCGGCCGGATCGCACGCGTTCGCTCGGGGTTCTCGCGATTCCCGTGGGACTTCCGCCCATTTCTTCTTCGCTCGCAGCAACGCGTAGCACTCACGCCGCACAATCGTCGCGAGCCAGTGGCCGACGGCATCGAGATCGCTGAGCTGGTGGCGTTTTCGCCAGGCTCGCAGATATGCGGCCTGAACGGCGTCCTCGGCGTCGTACCGGTCCCCGGTGATGGCCCTCGCGATCACCAGCGCACCCGGCCGGAAGCGGATCATGCTCGCTGTGAAGTCCGCGTCATAGTTCTCGTCCGAGCTCTCGTCCGACATCTGCCACCGTCCCCACATCGGGGTGTTCCGCCCCGCGTTCCCCGGTTTTCACACGATGGAGACGCTATTTTCCGACGTGGGGTGAACCAATGGGCTCAAGTGCCCATTGCGCTGGTGGGGGGCTCGAAGTAGCCTGACGCACCCTCGTGGGGGAGGTGGGGATGCGCGAGGATCAGATCGCTTTCCTGATCGAGGCCGGCGCCGTGCTCGGCGGCTCGGCCGGTTCCTCCGAGAAGGCGCAGGAGATTCTCGCGGGCCTGCGGAAGGTCGTTCCCTACGCGGCGTCCAGCCTCTCGACTTTCCACGGTTTCGACGTCGACCACAAGTCGCTCGTCAACATCGACTACCCGGCTCACGTGCTCGACCACCTCGACTCGTGGTTCGTGCGCAACGATCCCGCCTACGAGCACATGCGGAAGGTGAACAACCGGCCGCTGCGCTGGCGGGACACGCCTTTTCCGTATCGGGAGACCTTTTCCGCGCAGGAGGTCTTCCTGCCCGCCGGGTTCACCGAGGGCGTCACCGTCTGCCTCTACAACCGGCTCGGCGTCTACACCGGCAACCTGCACATCTCCACCGACGACCCCCGCCACCCGGCCGACTCCGACGTCGCGGTGCTGGTCGCCATGCAGACCATGCTCGGCGGGCTGGTCGACCGCACGCGGTCCTTCCCGCCGCCGGTGTGGGAGGTCGACGACGCGGTGAACGCCGTCTGCTTCTACCCCGGCCCGGTGATCGAGGGCGTGCCCGGCAGGCCGGTCGGCCCACACCTCGCCGAGGGATCGCCGCTGGTCAGGATGCTGCTGGCGCGCTACGCGAGGCAGCAGCTGCCGCAGCGGTTCTGGTGGCACTCCGGCGGCGGCGTGCTGCACGCGGTCACCACGACGCGCTGGGAGGACCGCGTGCTCGTGCTGGAGGAGGTCGCCGAGCCGCCGTTCGGGCTGAGCGTGCGCGAGCTGGAGGTGCTGACCCTGCTCGTCGACGGCCGCACCAACGTCCAGGTCGCCACCGCGCTGCTGATCTCGCCGAAGACCGTCGCCAAGCACGTCGAACGCGTGCTGCACAAGATGGACGTGCGCAGCCGCACCGAGGCCGCCGTCCGCGCACAACGCGCCGGGCTGGTCCTGCTCAGCGCCTGAGCACTAGTCCTTGTCCTGCAAGTCGTCGGGTTCGCCGGTCTTCAAGACCCACAAACCCCCGCCCCCACCGTCTTCAACGACGGCACACCCTCACCGAGCAGCGGGGTGTGCAGTGGTTGACGATGATCGAGAGGGGGGTTTGGTGGTCTTGAAGACTGGCGTACCCCTGGCGGCGCCGTGATCGGGATGTGCGGCTCAGCCACTCGCAGGACAGCGGCTAGTCCTCCGGCGGCCAGCGCTTGATGAAGGCCAGCACCATCTTCCCCTGGTCGGTCAGCTCGCGGCCCTTGCCCTTGCACGGTTCGCAGGCGGGGTGGGTGTTGGCGGTGATGTAGGCCCTGGTGATCACCGAGTCGCCCTCGCGCAGCTGGAGGTACTCGACGTAGTTGAGCACCTCGTCCTCGCCGCGCTCGGCCGCGTACTTCTTCAGCTCGTCCCACTCGTCGGCGATCTCGTTGATCTTCGCGGCGACCGGGGGCGCCAGCAGGAACCGCTCGGCGCGCCTTCGCTTCCGGAACGCCTCCTCGCCGATGTGCTCGATCTCCGGCTCGGTGTTCTTCCCGCTGCCCTCGCAGACCGGGCACGGCACGTCCAACACCAGCTCCACCGCAGCGCCTTTCCCCGATGTGACTGCTCGTGCCCGAAAGGCTACTGAGGGTCGGCCTGCCGTGGTGCCCGGCGCACCCGTTGGTGTGCCGGAATCTGCCGGAAACCCTGGCGTTGACATCGGCGTCAAGGTCTAGCGTCGCCGAGCGGGAGGCGGACATGCGCATCGGAGAACTCGCCGAGAAGGTCGGCACCAGCACCAGGGCCCTGCGCTACTACGAGAGCCAGGGCCTGCTCGGTGCCAGGCGCGCCGCCAACGGCTACCGCGACTACGACGAGCTGGACCTGCGGGTCGCCCGCGAGATCCGCTCGCTGCTGGACATCGGGTTCGCGCTGGAGGAGACCCGGCCGTTCGTCGCGTGCCTGCGCGCGGGCAACGCCGCCGGTGACGCGTGCCCGGACGCGGTCGCGGTCTACCGCCGCAAGATCGAGGAGATCGACGACTGCGTCGAGCGACTGCACGCCGTCCGCTCCCACCTGGAGGGCCAGCTCGAACGGGCCAAGGAGCACAAGGAGAAGACATGTCCGCGCCTGCGCAGGAACACCTGACCGCCGTCACCGACGCGAACTTCGAGGAGGTCGTGCTCGGCAGCGACCTGCCCGTGGTCGTCGACTTCTGGGCCACCTGGTGCCCGCCGTGCCGGATGATCGCGCCGGTGCTCGCCGAGATCGCCGCCGAGCACGCGGGCGAGGTGCGCGTGGTCAAGCTCAACTACGACGAGAACCCCGTGGTCGGCGCCCGCTACGCCGTCATGTCGCTGCCCACGCTGCTGGTCTTCGACGGCGGCGAGCTGGTCCGCCGGGTCGTCGGCGCCAAGCCCAAGACGAGGTTGCTCAAGGAGCTGGGCATCACCGACTGAAAGGTGAACGAGACCCGACTATCGGCCCTGCCAGCACGTCGAGATCACGAATTAGCGTCGAAGCCACCGGCCACCTGAGGACCCCGCTTTCCCTGCAACAGCAAGGAGAACTCAGAAAATGGCACTCTCACACCTTCGACGCGCGGTGATCGGTCTCGTCGTGGCGATGCCACTGGCGGCAGGCATGCAGGTCGCCGCGTCGGCCGCTCCCGCGGCCCGCACCGTCTACTTCGACAACAGCCAGGCAGGCGAGTTCGCCAAGGCCTGGGAGGACGCCGCGGTCGTCTGGAACAACAGCGTCAAGAACGTGAAGCTGGCCAAGGGCACCTCGGCCAACTCCTCGATCAGGATCCTCGTCGACAACGGCTGGCCGCGCGCGCAACCGGGCCGACTGGGCTCCGGCACCGTCTGGATGGGCCGCACCGCGGTCAACCAGGGCTACCACGTGCCGCGCATCGCCACCCACGAGCTGGGCCACATCCTCGGACTGCCGGACCGCAAGCCCGGTCCGTGCTCCAGCCTGATGTCCGGCAGCACCGGCGGCGTCGGCTGCAAGAGCGTCGCGCCGAACGGCGCCGAGGCTGCCGAGGTGGACCGCAACTTCGCGGGTTCGCGCACAGCAGCGGCCTAGCCACCGCACGTGACGGCGGGATCGGCCCGACTCCGGTCCCGCCGTTTACGCTGCCCGGATGGAGTTCTCCGTCGGTGACGTGCACGTCGTGTTCTCCGCCGACCGCCTCGGCGGGCTCGACGATGCCGCTCTCGTCGAGGAGGTCGTGGACCCCGAGGCCGACGCGACCGTGTTCCTGCTCGCCGGGCGCGCCGACGCGTGGCCCTCGCTCGGCCTCCGCGTCGCCTACGCCCCTTCCGTCGGAGGCTTCCCCTTCGCCGTGCACGTGGTCCCGGAGACCGGCGTGCTCTTCGTCGGCGCCGGTCGCGGTGTGCACGCCTACCAGCTCGATCCTCCGCGTCCGCTGTGGCACGACGAGACCGACTGCGGCTTCTGGAGTTGGTCCCAGCACGGCGGTGTCGTGCTGATGTCCGCCGAACTCGAACTCGCCGCGTGGACGGCCGAGGGCGACAAGCTGTGGTCGACGTTCGTCGAACCCCCGTGGTCCTTCACGGTCACCGACGGCGTGGTCTCGCTCGAGGTGATGGGTGAGCTGAGCGCGTTCCCCGTTCTCGGCGGGCCGAGTGTGACCGGCGTCTCCTAGGCTCGGCGATGAGTTCGCCCGCTCCGCGCGGTCCAACCATCACCCGAGCGCAGGAGGAACGCGTGGCGCAGCTGCTGAAAGTCCAGAACTTCAACGTCTCTCGGGACGGGTTCGGCGCCGGTGAGGGCCAGAGCCTGGAGCGACCGTTCGGCTCCGCCGACCCCGGCGCCATGTTCTCGTGGGCGGGCGCGACGGCGAGCTGGCCCAACCGCACCGACCCCGGCGGCAGCCGAGGTCTCGACGACTACCTCACCCGCGACTTCGCCAACAACATCGGCGCGGAGATCATGGGGCGCAACAAGTTCAGCCCGCAGCGGGGCCCGTGGGAGGACCACTCCTGGCAGGGCTGGTGGGGCGAGGAGCCGCCCTTCCACACGCCGGTCTTCGTGCTGACCCACCACGTGCGGCCGTCCTTCACCCTCTCCGACACCACCTTCCACTTCGTCGACAGCGACCCCGCGACAGTGCTCAAGCAGGCGAAGGAAGCCGCGCAGGGCAAGGACGTCCGGCTCGGCGGCGGTGCGGCCACCATCCGGCAGTTCCTGGACGCCGACCTCGTCGACACCCTGCACGTCGCGGTCTCGCCGCAGGTGGAGATCGGCTCCGGCTCGCGGCTGTGGACCTCCTCGGACGAGCTGCTCGACCGCTTCCACCGCGACGTCGTGCCGAGCCCGAGCGGCGTGGAGCACCACCTCTTCTGGCGCAGGTGACGGCCGCTCTTGATCGATGTGGTCGGTGTGTGAGGGTGGTTACGGCACGTCCTCGTAGGATGCAGCGGAGACGGCGTCGCCCCGAGCCAGCAGAACGCCCACGAGGAGGACGTTTCCCATGCCGATCGCAACCCCCGAGGTCTACGGCGAGATGCTCGACCGGGCCAAGGCGAACGAGTTCGCCTACCCCGCGATCAACGTGACCTCGTCGGAGACCCTGAACGCCGCGCTGCGCGGTTTCGCCGAGGCGGAGAGCGACGGCATCGTGCAGATCTCCACGGGCGGCGCGGAGTTCCTGTCCGGCACCAAGGTCAAGGACATGGTCACCGGAGCCGTCGCGCTGGCCGAGTTCGCGCACGTGGTGGCCGAGAAGTACCCGGTCAACATCGCGCTGCACACCGACCACTGCCCCAAGGACAAGCTGGACGGCTTCGTCCGCCCGCTGATCGCGGTCTCCGAGGAGCGCGTGGCCAAGGGCCTCAACCCGCTGTTCCAGTCGCACATGTGGGACGGCTCCGCGGTCGCGCTCGACGAGAACCTCACCATCGCCACCGAGCTGCTCGCCCGCACCTACAAGGCCAAGATCATCCTTGAGCTGGAGGTCGGCGTCGTCGGCGGCGAGGAGGACGGTGTCGACAACGAGATCAACGACAAGCTCTACACCTCCGCAGAGGACTACCTGAAGACCGTCGACGCGCTCGGCGCCGGGGAGAACGGCCGCTACCTGCTGGCCGCCACCTTCGGCAACGTGCACGGCGTCTACAAGCCGGGCAACGTCAAGCTGCGCCCGGAGATCCTCAAGCAGGGCCAGGACGTCGTCGCGGAGAAGCTCGGCCTTCCCGCCGGTTCCAAGCCCTTCGACCTCGTCTTCCACGGCGGCTCCGGCTCGCTGCTGGAGGAGATCCACGAGGCGGTGTCCTACGGCGTCATCAAGATGAACATCGACACCGACACCCAGTACGCCTTCACCCGCCCGATCGCCGCGCACATGTTCAGCAACTACGACGGTGTGCTGAAGATCGACGGCGAGGTCGGCAACAAGAAGGTCTACGACCCGCGCAGCTACCTCAAGGCCGCCGAGCAGGGCATGGCCGCCCGCATCGCGCACGCCTGCGAGAACCTGAAGTCCGCGGGCCGCATGATCGCGGGCTGACCCGCACCACGCTCCGCGTTTTCGCAGAACGGCCCGGTACCCGCGACGGGGTGCCGGGCCGTTCTCGTCCCGGTGGCACGATGGTGCGATGAGCTTGCACGGCAACCTCCTCGGCCCCGACCCCACCGCACTGCCGGAGCTTCCGGTCCCGCAGGCGGCGCTCGACAGCGGCACCGACCCGGCGCAGGTCGCGCGCGAGCACCCGTACTTCAGCGCCGCGTGGGCCGCGCTGGCGGAGCGCTCGCTGGAGGCGGGCGACCCGGTCGCCGCCTACGCGTACGCGCGCACCGGCTACCACCGCGGGCTGGACCAGCTCCGCCGCGCCGGGTGGAAGGGCTTCGGCCCGGTGCCGTTCAGCCACGCGCCGAACCAGGGCTTCCTGCGCGCGCTGGCCGCGCTCGCCCGCGCCGCCGGGGAGATCGGCGAGACGGAGGAGTTCGACCGCTGCAGCCAGTTCCTCGCCGACAGCGACCCCAAGGCCCCCGCCGAGCTCGGGCTGGCCTAGTCCGATGGGCGGCGCCAACGACTACGTCTTCCAGACCCGCTGGCTGGTGCCGGGCAGCACCGTCGCTGAGATCCGCGACGTGCTCGGCGATCCCCGCGAGCTGCCGAGGTGGTGGCCGGCGGTCTACCGCGAGGTCGTCGCCGTCGAGCGCGGTGACGACACCGGCGTCGGCGCCGCCTTCGACCTGTTCACCAACGGCTGGCTGCCGTACACGCTGCGCTGGCGGCTGACCGTCGCCGCGCACGGCGAGGACGGCTCGGCCTTCACCGGGCGCGGCGACCTGACCGGGCGCGGCGAGTGGCGCTACGAGCAGCGGGACGGCGACGTGCTCGTCGTCTTCGACTGGGTGGTGCGGGCCGACCGGCCGTTGCTGCGGCACGGTTCCGTGCTGTTCAAGCCCGCGCTGTCGGCCAACCACAACTGGGCGATGCGGATGGGCGAGCGCAGTCTGCTGCTGGAGCTGGACCGCCGTCGCGGGCGGCACGTGCCGGACCCGCCGACCGCGCCTCGCTGGCGGATCATCGGCGCCGGTGTGGCGCTTGTCCTGGGCATTGCTGTGGCTCTTTCGCGTTCAAGGAGACAGCATTAGCCGGTGCACCGGGTCTGGGCAGAACTAGAACGCAGGCTGAAGCGCTGGCAGCGCACGGCGATCCCGATCGCCCAGTGCTCGCTGGCCGCGGGCATCGCCTGGCTCGTCGCGTTCTACGTCTTCGGCCACCCGAGGCCGTTCTTCGCGCCGATCGCCGCGGTGGTCTGCCTCGGTGTCTCCTTCGGCCAGCGCCTGCGCCGGGTCGGCGAGCTCGTGGTGGGCGTCAGCGTCGGCATCGGGGTCGGCGACCTGCTGATCTCGCTGATCGGCTCGGGTCCGTGGCAGATCACGCTGGTCGTCGCGCTGGCCATGTCGGCGGCCGTGCTGCTCGACAGCGGAGCGGTGATCGCGTTGCAGGCCGGGTCCTCCGCCGTGCTGGTCGCCACGCTGCTGCCACCCGGTGACACCGGCGGCCTCGACCGCATGGTGGACGCGCTGATCGGCGGCGTGGTCGGGCTGCTCGTGGCCGGTCTGCTGCCCGCCAACCCGCTGACCGTGGCGCACCGCCAGGGCAAGGTCGTGCTCGACGAGCTGGAGCGCGCGCTGCGCGGGGTGGCCGACGCCGTCCGCGGGCACGACGCCGCGAAGTGCGCCGACGTGCTGGCGAAGGCCAGGGAGAGCCACAAGGCGGTGGAGGACCTGCGCACCGGGTTGGACGCCGGGGCGGAGATCGCCAGGATCGCCCCGATACGCTGGCGCCGCCGTAGTGATCTTGAGCGGTACCGGACGGCGGCCACCGCCGTCGACCACGCGTTGCGCAACACCAGGGTGCTGGTGCGGCGGGCGCTCGCGGCGCTGCGGGACGACGAGCCGATGCCGGGCGGGGTCGCCGACGTGCTCGACCGGCTCGCGGACGCGGTGCGGACCCTCCAGGCCGATCTGGCCGAGGGACGCGAACCCGTGAAGGCCAGGGAGGAGATCTACGTTGCGGCACGCGGCGCGACACTGGCCCTCATCGGTGAGGGCGGGTTCTCCTCGCGCGTCGTGCTCGCCCAGCTCCGCTCGATCGCGGTGGACCTGTTGCTGGCGACGGGGATCAAGCGCAACGACGCGATCGCCGCACTGCCCCCGCTCAGCCAGAACCAGAAGCGCTGAGCCGCGCTCAGCCCGTCTCGATCGGCGCGCGGTGCAGGACGTTGCGCAGCACGGTGTGCACGGTCTCGTGATCGCGCTCGTCGTAGAGCTTGCAGTCCGCCCCGGTCAGGCCGTACCACTCCTCGGCCCCGTCGTAGCGGACCTCGGTGGTCAGCGTCCCGTCCTCGTCGTAGCGGGTGCGCAGTTCGAGGTCGCCGGTGATCACACCGACCTCATCGGTCATCACGCCGCCGGGCAGCGCGGTGAGCTTCGACGTCAGTTCGCCCATGCCGCACGTCCTTGTCGTTCGAAGGGGATGCGCGGACGGTACCGGGAGTGGTATCACGGCGCAGGGCGGCACCGGCTCGCCCCGCGAGCGTGGAGGGTGGAGTGAACCGGCACAGCTGGCTTCCCGCGCGCCCCGGCCACGTCGTCGTGCTGACCGGGTCCCCTCGGTGGTGGATGTGGAACCCCGCCTCCGACCTCAACGCCGTGCGCCGGTTGGCCCAGCACAAGCGCATCCGGTCCGTGCTCGGCGTCTTCGGCGGGATCGGCGCGGCCTTCGGGTTTCCCGCAGCGGCGGTGCTGCTGGCGTTGGGCTTCAAGGCCGCCAACGTGCTCCTGGTCGCCCTGCTGCCGTGCTTGATCATCCTGGCACTCGCCGGTGGCTACCTCGTGGTGGAGGCCGTGCGCAGCCGCGTCTCCGGTGGCCCGCACGCCGAGGTCGAGCAGCTGATGGTGGGCGTCGCCGACGAGGAGGACGTCATCGAGTGGAGCCACTTCGAGGGCTACCCGGAGGACAACAGCCTCGCCCGCTCGCTGTGCGAACCGCTGACCAGCATCCAGCGCAGCGGCATCGGCGAGATGCACTTCGTCGACCCCTCCGGCATGGCGGCGCTGGAGAAGCGGGTGTGGGAGACGCTGGTCGAACTGCGCGACCAGCTGGTGCTGCGCTCCGATCTCGCCGAAGCGCGCGGCCGTCCGGCGTTCGCCGGGATCGCGGCGGAGATGCAGCACGAGGTCGAACGGCTGAACACCGTGGTGCACAACCTGTTCCGAGGACTCGTCGCGTTCGACGTGGCGATCAGGCAGTTCGACACCGAGCGCGCCCGCGATGCCGAGGTCACGCGGACCCTGTTCCAGGGCAACGAGATCGAGGCGCCGTCGCGGCTGCCGGAGCGGCTGCTCGCGATGCAGGAGGCGCTGCGCAGGGCCATCATCAGCTGAGGAGTCCTAAGAGGACCGTTGAGTGTCCTCTTAGGACAGTGAAGAGCTGTCAGCAGGCGCCGAGCATGCCGTTCAGCGCGCCCTTCTCGGCCTCGGTGATCGTGAGGCCCCACTTGGTCTTCGACCGGGTCCACATCTTCGCGTAAGTGCACCAGTAGCCCTGGTACGGCGGCTTCCAGACGTCGGGCGTCTTGTCGCCCTTGTTCTGGTTCACCGAGTCCTTCACCGCGATCAGCTGCGGACTGCTCAGGTCGTTGGCGAACTGCGTGCGCTTTTCCTTGGTCCAGTCCTTGGCGCCGGAGCGCCACGCGGCGGCCAGCGGGACCACGTGGTCGATGTCGATGTCCGATGCCGCGGTGTAGGTCTTGTTGTCGTAGGGGCTGAACCACTTGCCCGACACGGACGCGCACGACGCGTCGGTCTTCACGTCGGTGCCGTCGCGCTTGAGCACTTCCTCGCGGGTGTTGCACGTTCCGGACACCGGCTCCCAGTGCGGGAACTCCTTCCGGTCGTAGCCGGTCATCGGCCCCTCCGGCGCCACGCGCAGCGCGGAGAGCTCCGATTTGGCCGTTCCGGTGTCGGGGATTCCGGGAGGGGCTGCTGACGCGGGGCCGGCCACGCCGATCGAGACGACGCCGGCGATCAGCGTTGCGGGGAGCAGGGTCCTCAGCGCGCGGGTGGTGGCGGACACTCGGGCCTCCGGTGGGTCGTTGGCCTGAATTGCAGGGGCAATCCGACCATCACCCGTCAGAGTGAGTGAGGCAACACCTTCCGGTTACATCAGTACCAACAGATCAGCAATTCCCTCCGAAGGTCGGGAAAGAACGGACACTCAATCGAGTCCTCTGATGAGCCGTAGATCTTCGGTGTGCCGGTACCAGATCCACTTGTCGAGCTGCCGCTCGTGCGTCACGCCGTCCTTCCAGACCAGCGTCGGCAGGCAGCCGATCTGCACCGCGCGGCCCGTGGTGACCGCCCTGCGGGTGCCGAGCAGCCCGCGCCGCAGCACGGTGACCTCCAGCCCGAGCGCGTGGTGCGGAACGACCTCCAGCGCGCTGGCCTGACCGCGCAGCACCTTGGCGTCGTCGCAGTAGGCCACGCCGCGCACCGGGCCGATCCGGCCCCTGCCGACCAGCACGCCGCCGACGTCGTCGCGCACCAGCGGGACCTTGTCCACCTCGCCGCGCAGAGCCCTGCGCAGCGCCGCCCGGGGCTCGGTGGGCAGCCCCCACAGTTCCGCCACAGCGGAATCTCGGTCAGAGGTGACGTAACCGACAGCGACCTCCTGGAGCTGCTCGGTGCGCAGCAGCCGCAGCACCACCGCGGCCAGGTCGGCATCGGTCCCGGCGACCACCAGGCGCCGGTCGCCGAGGGTGTCCAGCAGCGGATCGACCTCGGCCTTGCCCGGCCGCTCGCCGATGCGGTGCGTCTCGACCCCCTCACCCTCGGTGATCTCCGTGTTTCCGCAGCACAACGCTAGTGCGTCCACAGTCGACTCCTGGTCTACCCTCAACTACCGGCATCCGCCCTCGTCGCTTCAGCCGGATCTCTTTGGAGTATTCACATGCCTGCCATCGTCCTGATCGGCGCCCAGTGGGGCGACGAAGGCAAGGGCAAGGCCACCGACCTGCTCGGGGAGCAGGTGCAGTGGGTCGTTCGCTACCAGGGCGGCAACAACGCCGGCCACACGGTGGTTCTTCCCGACGGTCAGGACTTCGCCCTGCACCTGATCCCCTCGGGCATCCTCACCCCCGGTGTCACCAACGTGATCGGCAACGGCGTCGTCGTCGATCCGGGTGTGCTGCTGGAGGAGCTGTCGGGCCTCGAACAGCGCGGGGTGGACACCTCGCGGCTGCTGCTCTCCGCCGACGCGCACCTGATCATGCCGTACCACGTGGCCATCGATAAGGTCACCGAGCGCTACCTCGGCAAGGCCAAGATCGGCACCACCGGGCGCGGCATCGGCCCCTGCTACCAGGACAAGATCGCCCGCGTCGGCGTCCGCGTCCAGGACCTGCTGGACGAGAAGATCCTGCGGCAGAAGGTCGAGGCCGCGCTGGAGTTCAAGAACCAGGTGCTGGTCAAGGTCTACAACCGCCGCGCGCTGGACGCCGAGCAGGTCGTGGACACCGTGCTCGCCTACGCGGCGAAGTTCGAGCACCGCATCGCCGACACCCGGCTGCTGCTCAACCAGGCGCTGGAGCGCGGCGAGACCGTGCTGCTGGAGGGCTCGCAGGGCACCCTGCTCGACGTCGACCACGGCACCTACCCGTTCGTCACGTCCTCGAACCCGACCTCCGGCGGTGCCGCGGTCGGCTCCGGCATCGGCCCGAACCGGATCACCACGGTGATCGGCATCCTCAAGGCCTACACCACCCGCGTCGGCTCCGGCCCGTTCCCGACCGAGCTCAACGACCAGTGGGGCGAGCTGCTGCGCAAGAAGGGCGGCGAGGTCGGCGTGACCACCGGCCGCGCCCGCCGCACCGGCTGGTTCGACGCGGTGATCGCCCGCTACGCCTCGCGCGTCAACGGCATCACCGACTACTTCCTGACCAAGCTCGACGTGCTCTCCGGCCTCGACCGCGTGCCCGTCTGCGTCGGCTACGAGGTCGACGGCGTGCGCCACGAGGACATGCCGATGACGCAGACCGACGTGCACCACGCCAAGCCGGTCTACGAGGAGCTGCCGGGCTGGTGGGAGGACATCAGCCACTGCCGCACCTTCGAGGAGCTGCCCGCCAACGCGCAGGCGTACGTGCTGCGCCTGGAAGAGCTCTCCGGCGCGCGGATGTCCGCGATCGGCGTCGGCCCCGGCCGCGACCAGACGATCGTCCGGCACGCGCTGACCTGAGGTTCCGATGCGGGGGTTGGGGTGTCTTCAAGACCCCCCAACCCCCTTTTCGATCATCGTCAACCGCACCGAACCCCGCGCTCTAGAGCCGTTGGGAACCCGGCTTCGGTGTTGGACCCCGCTGCAGAACGAGGCCGACCCCGCACACCGCGACGACCGCAGCCATGAAGATCAACATGGACACGTGCACAGCCAGGCCGCTGGCGGACGTGGTCGTCGACGACGTCGTTCCCTGGAACAGTGCGGAAGCGAAGGCGAAGGAACAGAAGGTCGCGAAGGTGTACAGCATCCAGCGAGCGGCTCGACTCAGCACCGCGACCGGACTTCGCGCTGGATTCCGTCTTCCTCGCACGAACATGACGGTGGCGCAGACCGCACCGATCGCGGCGGCCGCACTGCCGATGCTGAAGTCGTTGACGCTCTGGGCCACACCAGAGTGACCAAGCGACGCGATGGTGACACAGCCGATTCCCCAGCTGATGCCGTACAGCGTGCCGAACCAGAGCAGAAACTCCCCGAACGCCCCCAACGGACGTTTGATCGGGAGTTGTGCGAGCAGAGCGGTGGCACGTTCGACGGCTATCTGCCGCGCCCACGCCAGATCGCGGATCGGATGGGCAGTTGGTTCCGGTGGTATCGCCGCGACAGGCACTTCCAACGGAGGTGGAGGAGGGGTCGGCCGCGGTTCCCGTCGCAGCGTTTCCGCCGTCCGCCGGAGCACCAAGTCGCCACTGGTCTCGCTCAGCTTGATCTTCGGGGAGGGTAGGTCGCGGTTGGCCAGGCCGGAGCGCAGCGACCGGTAGAGCGAGTTGACCGTCACGGCTTCGCCGGGGAAGCGGGTCCCGTCGGTCAACACGGAGATCAGCTCTGCCGTGAAGGCGGTGTGACGCTCCCCAGCTGGAGAGTGCGCGACCCGGTTGCGCGGCGCCGAGCTGATCACGCAGGTGCCCGCGACCGCGATGTCCCGAGGATCGAGCACCTCGCTCGACATCGCGCCCACCGCGATGCCGGAGTAGCAGCAGTCGAGGACGAGCAATCTCGTGCGGGCTGTGCTGTTCTCGAGAACACCGCGAACCCACTCGAAGGGAACGGCTGTTCCTTCGGGACCATCGGGGTCCGACTGGTGCACCGTGAGGTAGAGCTTCTCCTCGGTCTGGTGCCGCAGCCCGTGCCCTGCGTAGTAGACGAGAAGCAGGTCCTCCGCCTGTTCGGCAGTCCTTCGGAGACGAGTCATGAAGCTCGCCGGAGAGTCGGGGCTGTCGACGATGTTGCAGTGTTCGCTGGGCAGGATGCCGGTGTCCGCATCTGTGAGGGCCCGCGCCAGGTCGGTCAGGTTGTTGCGCACCGCAGGCAGTGGATTGAGCTTGTCCTGCTGGAAGTCACTGGTCCCGATGAGGATCGCTCGTGACAGCGCTGGGTTGGGAAGGTTCGCCGCCACGTCACTCGCCTCCGTCGAGCAGCTTCCCGATCGACGACGTCACCTGCTGGGCATCCGCAGCGGAACCACAGGTCAGTTCGACTTCGCGACCATCCGGAGCGCGCACGGTGAGGGTGACCGCAGTGGCGGTTCTGCGGGCGGTGAGCCAGGCGAACAGCGATTCCACGAAGCTCTTGGCGGTCACACTCGTCAGCACGATCACGATCCCGTCCAGCAGACCGCCCATGTGTCCCTGCTGAATGGGGTGTTCAGCGAGGCGGACGCGACCTCGAAGGACGTCGTCCTCCTGCAACCAGCGCGCGAGCGCCCGAAGGTCGTCCTCCTCGCCTGTTCGAACCACGGCTGTACCAAGGCTCATGTCTGTCTCCTCGAAGCGGCCTACCGGTGCCGGTAGCGTCGCTGTGACTCCAAGCGGGTTACACCGAAGGCGACCCTCGTACGGCCAATGCCTGTTCGAGTGCGGCATCTGCCAAAGGGGATGCGAGGGGGTGACTTTCCGTTCGCCGCACCGTGTCCTGTTCGCGACCAGGCGATCGTCCGGCGTGTGCTGATCTGATGCGTGTCTGGAAGAGCCTACTTTTCAGGCGTGAGGCGATCATTTTGTCCCCATTAACGGGGGCATATATTGCATTCTTCTATTTTTGCCCGGCGAGACCTTTTGCTATACATGCTCGCTCCGGCGGGCAATTGTGTCCGCGAAATGGACTCACCTATGGAGAATTGCACAATGCGTTCCGTCAAGATCTTCGCGGCCGCGGTCGCGGTGTCCGGGCTCGCGACCGGCCTGCTGATCACCCCGGCCCAGGCCGCCACCGGCTACGACCGCTGCCCCGCCAACCACATGTGCCTGTTCAGTGGCCTCAACGGCACCGGAACGATCGCCGCGTACACGTCGGGTTCGCAGGACACCTCGGAGCAGGGGATCACCAAGGCCCCGTCCGGCTGGAACCGGACCACGTCCCAGTGGTGCGCCTACGAGGGAGGCAGCTACCGCGGTATCGCCACGCAGGTCCACCCGGCGGGGCGCAAGGGCAACGACCCGTCGTGGAACATCCACCCGGTCTACTCGATCAAGAAGAAGTCGGGGAACTGCGTTCCGTCCTGACACCTGCTGCGCCGAATGCCGCAGTTGGGCCGATCCAGTGAACCCCTGTGGCCCTGACGGGGGTGGGCTCCGCGAACGCACAATCGTGGTAGCCGCGAAGTGCGTCGACCGGGGGGTTCGATGTCTGCGAGGAAGTCGGGGCGGCCGGAGCGCCCCATAAACGATCGTGAGTCACCGGCGGGCAGGATCGCCGCCCAGCTCAGGAATCTCCGCAGCAGCAAGGGAAATCCCACCTACCGCGAGATGGCCGACCGGGTCTGGTTCTCCGCCGGGACCCTGTCCGCGGCGGCACGGGGAGACCACTTCCCGACGCGCGCCGTGGTGGTGGCCTTCGCCGAGGCGTGCGGGGCGGACCCGCAGGAGTGGGCGAGGCGGTGGTACGAGGCGCAAAGACCGCCCCGCCCACCGTCTCCCCCGCCCCGCTGGCCGCCCTCCGCAGCGCCCCCGTGGCCGAGCTGAGGCTCGCCTAGCGGTTGAGGAACTCCGCGCGGGCCGCGACGGCGGTGTCCGGGTTGTCGGAGAACAGCCCGTCGACGCCCTGCTTGAAGAACAGCGCGTACTCGTCGAACGCGCGGCCGTACTGCGCCGGGTCGGTGGAGCTGCGGAAGTCGGCGGGCAGGAAGGTGTTCTCGTTGCGGAAGGTGAAGGGGTGCACCTTCAGCTTCACCGCGTGCGCGTCCTTGACGAGGCTGGTCGGCTGCTTCAGGAAACCCTGGGCGTCGCGCGGGATGATGCGGTCCTTGGCAGGGCCGATGCCCGCGGCGTAGGTCGCGATCTCGCGCAGCCCGGCGGGCTTGACCAGGTCGTCGTAGGTGCGCGGGTCGCCGGAGCCGACGAAGTCGGCCGGAGCTCCGGAGGAGTCGATCAGCTGGATCAGCGGAACGCGCAGCTCCCGCTTGAGCGCCTTGAGGTTGCCGACCTCGAAGGACTGCACGAAGACCTTGGCGCGCGGGGTGTTCAGCCCGTTGCGGTTGAGCGTGCGGACCAGGCCGGGCTCCAGCGGCAGCTTGATGGAGGCGAAGTACGTGGGGTGCTTGGTCTCCGGGTACACACCGATGTCGCGGCGCAGCTCGCGGGAGAGCCGGGCGCGCAGGTCGAGCACCTCCTGGAACGTCGGCACCTGGTAGCGGCCGTCGTAGAGGGTGTTGCGCGGCCGGGTCTGCGGGATGCGCTCCTTGGCACGCAGCGTCTTCAGCTCGGCCAGCGTCAGGTCCTCGGTGAACCAGCCGGTGAGCGTGACCCCCTCGATGACCTTGGTGCGCTTGCGGTCGGCGAACTCCGTGCGGGAGGAGATGTCGGTGGTGCCGCCGATCTCGTTCTCGTGCCGGGCCACCAGCACGCCGTCCTTGGTGGAGACGAGGTCGGGCTCGATGTAGTCGGCACCCATCCGCGCGGCCAGCTCGTAGGAGGCGAGCGTGTGCTCGGGGCGGTAGCCGGAGGCGCCTCGGTGGCCGAGCACCAGCGGGCCGGTCTCCTTGTGCGCGGCGAACTCCTGCGCGGTCGAGTCAGGAGCGGCTGATGCGGGCACCCCGACCACGCCGAGCACGGCGACTGCGGAGACGGCGAGCCCGGCGATCCGGGACGTCCGCGAGCGGCGAGACATCGTGGGAAACCTCCCCTGTAGTGGGCTTTCTGGTGCCCGTGGAGCCAAGCTGCCCGCGGCGTCGGTGGTGCCACCGTAGGGCTACGAGCTGGCAACAACGCGGTAAACGTGCCGTGGAGTATTGCCATCCGCCCTCCAGGATGGTCCCCTCTGTGAGCTGCACCACGCTGGAGGTGGCCGTTGACCGGTCCGACGGTCGACGAGCTGCTCGCCGACCACGACGAGGAACGCCCCGCCCGCCGTCTCACCGGGCGCTGGGAGTTCGGCGTCGGCATCGCCGCGTTCGCCGTCGCACTGCTCGTGCTCAAGCAGGTGTTCTTTCCGTTCAGCAAGGGCGGGCAGTACTACCTGATCATCTTCCTCGCCCTGGTGCTGCCGCTGGTTTTCCTGGTCTACCGTCCAGGGTTGTCCCGCTCGCAACGGCGCGAGCGGGACAATCCGCCGGTCTACGACTGGGTTCTCGCGGCCGT
The DNA here is from genome assembly GCF_039537405.1 of Allokutzneria multivorans. Classification (NCBI taxonomy): domain Bacteria; kingdom Bacillati; phylum Actinomycetota; class Actinomycetes; order Pseudonocardiales; family Pseudonocardiaceae; genus Allokutzneria; species Allokutzneria multivorans. Next base: position 1,112,186 of record NZ_BAABAL010000005.1, read on the forward strand.
CGCGCTGCTGGTCGGCCTCTACCCGGTCCTCGGCGGCTTCGACGCGTTCCTCGACCGGCAGGGCTCTCTGTCCACAATGGACATCCTGTGCGGCGCCGTCCTGCTGGTTCTGGTGCTCGAAGCCTGTAGGCGCACAACGGGTTTGGTCCTCCCGCTGGTCTGCGTGGCCTTTTTGGCCTACGCCTACTACGGCGGATATCTGCCGCCCAGTTGGACCATCGCGCACGCGGGCCTGGACTTCAGCCAGATCATCAACGCGCTCTACAACGACGCCAGCGGCTTCTACGGCACGCCGTTGGACGTCGCGGCGACCTACATCGTGCTGTTCACCATCTACGGCGCGATGCTGGAAGCCTCCAGCGCTGGCAAGTTCTTCGTGGACATCAGCTTCGCGACCTTCCGCAAGTCCGCGACCGCGCCGGGAAGGACCACCGCGCTCTCCGGCTTCCTGCTCGGCACGGTCTCCGGCTCCGGCACGGCGACCACGGTCAGCCTCGGCGCGGTGACCTGGCCGATCCTCAAGCGCGCCGGCTACCCGAAGGAGCAGGCGGGCGGGCTGCTCGCGGCCTCCGGCATCGGCGCGATCCTGTCTCCGCCGACACTGGGCGCGGCGGCGTTCATCATCGCCGAGTACCTCCAAGTGTCCTACTTCGACGTGCTGCTGTGGGCGTTGCTGCCGACGGTGCTCTACTACCTCGGGATCGTGCTCGCGGTGCAGGCCGACGCGAAGCGCTTCGGTGCCAACGAGATCGACATCGACACTCCGAGCCCCTGGCAGGTGCTCAAGCGCGGCGGCTACCACTTCGCGTCGCTGGCGATCATCGTCGTGTTCCTGGCGCTGGACATCCCGCCCTTCGCCGCCGTGGTCTACGCCTCCGCGCTCGCGGCGGTCTTCGCCCTGGTGAGCAAGCTCCTCGCCGGTGGGTCCACTGTGGACTGGTTGCGCGAGGTCGCGGTGGCGCTCTCCAAGGGCGTTCGCGGAGCGCTTCCGGTCGTCGCGGTGTGCGCTGCCGCCGGCGTGATCACTTCGACGATCACCAAGACCGGGCTCGGCCAAGTGCTTTCGTCTGCTCTGGTGGACTTGGCGGCCGCGCTGGCCACCGACCCCACCGTCGTGCTGCTGCTGACCGTGCTGTTCTCGGCGGTCGCGGTCGGAGTGCTCGGTCTCGCGGTCCCGGTCACCGCCTCGTTCATCATCGCGTGGGTGGTGCTCGGCCCGGCCATGGCGACGCTCGGCGTCGATGCGCCCGAGCGCGCGATGTTCCTGTTCTACTACGCGGTTCTGTCCGAAGTGACCCCGCCGACCGCGCTCGCGGCGGTGGCCGCTGCGGCGATCACCGGCGGAGCCGTCATGCGCACGATGTGGCAGACGTGGAAGTACACGCTGCCCGCCTTCCTCGTGCCGATCGCGTTCGTGCTGACCGACAACGGCGCTGCTTTGTTGCTGCAGAAGCCTTTCCTGGACGTCCTGTGGGTGTTCGCGGTGTCCGCGCTCGGAGTCGCCGCGCTGTCGGTGACCACCGGTGGGTGGCTGCTCGGCCCCGCGCGGTGGCCGGAGCGGGTGCTCTGCGCGATCGCCGCGCTGATGCTGCTCTACCTCCAGCCGGTGGTGGTCCTCATCGGGCTCGCGGTCCTGGCCGTGGCCGTGGTGCTGCACCTGATCACCCGGCGCCGAAGCAAGGGAGTTGAGATCGATGCGTAAGACCCTGGCCGCGCTCGTCGCGGTGGCTTTGGTGGCAACGGGATGCGGCGGCAAGCGCGTCGACCCCAACGCGGGCGGCGGCGCGGGCGGCGCGAGCTGCGAGGCCGGGGAAGGCAGGCTCACCATCGCCACCGGCAACGCGGGCGGCGTGTACTACGTGGTCGGCGGCGGCCTCGCGCAGGTGATCAGCAACAACACCAAGATCCGCGCGACCTCGGCGGAGACCGGCGCGTCCGTGCAGAACGTGCAGCAGCTCGTCGCCGGTGACTACGACATCGCGTTCTCCCTCGCCGACACGGCGGCGGATGCCGTTGCGGGCAAGGACTCCTTCGCGGGCAAGCCGCAGAAGATCAAGGCGCTGTCGCGGATCTACCCGAACTACACGCAGGTCGTGGTGCGCGCGGATTCCGGCATCAACTCGATCGCGGACATGCGCGGCAAGCGGATCTCCACCGGCTCGCCGAAGTCCGGGACCGAGCTGATCGCCAACCGGCTGATCCAGGCGGCGGGCCTCGACCCGGCCAAGGACGTGCAGGCGCAGCGGCTGGACCTCAACAAGACCATCGACGGCATGAAGGACGGCACGCTGGACGGGCTGGTGTGGTCCGGCGGCCTGCCGACCGCGCAGCTGACCGACCTGACCACGTCGATGCGCGAGCGGGTGAAGTTCCTCGACATCACACCGCTGCTGGAGCCGCTGAAGAAGATCAACCCGGTGTACGACGCGGGCAGCATCCCCGCCGCGACCTACAAGCTGGCCAAGGACGTGCCGACCATCGTCGTGCCGAACCTGTTGCTGGTGCGGGAGGACTTCCCCACCGCCAACGCCTGCGCGATCACCAAGCTGCTCTTCGACAAGCGCGCCGACCTGGAGAAGGTGCACCCGGCCGCCAAGGACATCCTCCGCGAGAAGGCCACGGCGACCGCGCCCGTCGAACTCCACCCGGGCGCCAAGCAGGCGCTCACCTGACCCGGGGGTCCCGGCCCACGAGGGCGATGAGGCGGGTCTGCGGGTCGGCGTCGTCGGGGACCGCGACGGGCGGGGCGAAGACGGTGGAGCCCTGCCACTTCGCGACTTCCGGGCGCACGGCGGTGTAGACGGCCTCGGCCAGCTCCGCGTCCAGTGCGTCGTCGTCGCCGATCGCCCTGGCCAGATCCCACGCGTGCACGGTCAGGTCGAGCGTCATCTGCCAGCCGTACTCCGTCGCCGGGATGCGGCCGAAGCTCACCTCGACCTCGTCGTCCAGCGCGTCCGGCCGCTCGAAGGCGTCGCGGGCCTTGCGAGCCGCGCGCTGCCACGTGCCGACGGGGTCGTCGCCGAGCTGGTCGCCGTCGAAGCGGTCACCGACCTCGGCCACCGTGGCGCCCCGGAGCAGCAACGGAGCCCACAACTGTTCTCCGACAAGGTGGTTCACCAGATCGCGCACGGTCCAGTCGGGGCACGGCGTCGGCAGCTGCCACTGGTCGGCGCGCACCAGGTGCACTCGTCGGTCGAATTCCTCCATGGCGCGGTCGTGTGCTTCGAGCAGCTCCATGGGACCACCACATCAGTGCTCGCCGGGACACGCCACTCGACGCGCCAGGGGTTTCGCATAGACCACCAAACAGACACCGCGCCGTTGCACGAGCCGCTCCGCGATGCCGAGCACCACCCGATCGCGGCGGGACAGCGAAGCCGACCGGAGCACCTGGCACAGCCCGAGACCACGCGGGCGAGCGCCGACGCGGTACGTCATCACGTGCTGTTGCAGCAGGAACTCCGCCGCGCTGCGCACGAGAGCGACCACGCCGACGGGCAGGGCCCACTCCGACGTGTCCACTGTGGACAGTGAGGGGACCTGGTCCAGCCAGGGGACGCGGTCAGTGAACGATGGCACCCGTCAAGTGTGGCCCGCGCGAGGACCGGACGGAGAACTCCCACCCGGAAGTACTGGGCTCCGACCGGAACTCCACCGAGGACGGCAGCAGCACGGGCAGCTTGAAGCGGACGTCCACGGTGAACGAGTCCGGCAACCGGCCGGAGAACGCCGCGAGGCAGTGCGCCTTGGTCCACATCCCGTGCGCGATCGCCCTGGGGAAGCCGAAAAGCCGCGCCGTGATCTTCCTGAGGTGGATCGGGTTGTGGTCACCGGACACCGCCGCGTACCGCCTGCCCAGGTCGGAGCCGACCCGCCACAACGCCGACGGGGAAGTCACGGCGGGCGAAGCAGGCGCTGAGCCCGAGGAGGACGACGTTCGGCGCAGGTAGGTGCTGACGCCCTCCCAGACCACCTCCTCCCCCACCGTCGCCTCGGCGTTCATGTCGAACTGCCGCCCGCGCTCGTGATCGCGCAACGAATCAGCCCACACGCGCAGCCTCATGCACTCGCCGACGGAAACCGGCCGGTGCTGGGTGATCCGGTTGCCGACGTGCACCAGGCCTGGCAACCGGAACGGGAACCCGCGCTCGGTCATCAACCGCACTGCCAAAGGAAAAGCCAGGATGTGGATGTAGGTCGCGGGCAGCACGTCGCCGGTGCCGAAGCCGCACACGTCGTTGTAGGCGGCCAGCGCCGCGCGGTCGACCGCCACCTCCGGCCGCACGTACTCCACGCTGGGCAGCTCCGAGCCACGTGCGCCGAAGCTCAGCGCTGCCTTCGGGTAGAGCAGCCCCAGGCTGGGCGTGCTGTGCAGCTCGCGAACCGTCCTGACCGCGCTCATCACGCCCCCAACAGGCTCTGGCCGCAGACCCGCACGACGTTGCCGTTCACCCCGGCCGAACCCGGGTTCGCGTACCAGGCAATGGTTTCCGCGACGTCGACCGGGAGGCCGCCCTGCGCGAGGCTGCTCAGCCTGCGACCCATCTCCCTTGTGAACAACGGGATCGACGCCGTCATCTTGGTCTCGATGAAGCCCGGCGCGACGGCGTTGATCGTGCTCCCGTTGCGGGCCAACGACGGCGCGAGCGACTGCACCATGCCGATCACCCCGGCCTTGGAGGTGGCGTAGTTCGTCTGCCCGAAGTTCCCCGCGATGCCCGCGATCGAGGACACGCCGATGATCCGGCCGCCCGGACGGAGCACACCGCCCAGGAGCGCGTCGTTGATCCGCTCCTGCGCGGACAGGTTCACCGCGATCACGGAGTCCCACCGCTGCTCGTCCATCTTGCCCAGCGTCTTGTCGCGCAGGACGCCCGCGTTGTGCACCACCACGTCCACGCCGCCGTGCCGCTGCGCGAAGTGCTCGGCGATCCTGGCGGGGGCGTCCAGCGCGGTGATGTCCAGCTGGAGCGTGCTGCCGCCGACGCGGTTCGCGACCTCGGCCAGCTCGTCGCCCTGGGCCGGAACGTCGAGGCACACAACGGAAGCGCCGTCGCGCGCGAGCAGCTCCGCGATCGCGGCACCGATCCCCCGCGAGGCGCCGGTGACCAGCGCGGTCTTCCCGGCGAGCGGACGCTCCCAGTCCTCCGGCTCGCTGACCTCGGCCGCGCCGACGTGCACGACCTGGCCCGACACGAACGCCGAACGGTCGGAGACGAAGAAGCGCAGCGTGCTGGCGATCCCGTCCTCCGCGCCGGGTGCGACGTAGACGAGCTGGACGGTCGCACCGCGCTTGACCTCCTTGCCCAGCGATCGGGTGAAGCCCTCCAGAGCTCGCTGAGCCGTGGCTTCCTTGGTGTCGGCGCAGTCCGACGGCGGAGTCCCCAGAACGATCACCCGGCCGCACGGGCCGAGCCGCCGGATCACCGGCTGGAAGAAGCGGTGCAGGTCCTGGAGCTTGGCGCTGTCGGTGATCCCGGTGGCGTCGAAGACGATCGCGGCGAAGCGCGCATCGCCCTCCGGCGGGGTGGTGAGCACCTCGACGCCCGCCCCGGTCAGAATGGCGGTGGCGATCTTGGCCAGCCTGCCGTCCTCCGCGCTGCCGACAAGCACCTGACCTGCTACAACCGGGTCGCCGGGCCGGTGCCTGCGCAGCGGCGCCGGGCTGGGCAGGCCGAGCTTGCGCACGAGCGTCCGCCCGAGCGGAGAGGTGCTGAACCGCTGGTACCGATCCGCCATGGAAGGCTCCCTACTCATCAGTAAGACTACTCGTCGGTAGGTTATGCTCGACAGGGTATCCCCGTAACCGCTGGAGGGGCACATGGCCGGGACCACACGCCGCGTCGCGATCATCGGGGGGAACCGCATCCCGTTCGCGAGATCCAACGGGCCCTACGCATCCGCATCGAACCAGGACATGCTGACCGCCGCGCTGGACGGGTTGGTCGGGCGCTTCGGACTGCGGGACGAGCGCCTCGGCGAGGTCGTCGCGGGCGCGGTCCTCAAGCACAGCCGCGATTTCAACCTCGCGCGGGAGAGCGTGCTCGGCAGCGGGCTCTCGCCGCAGACCCCCGCCTACGACGTGCAGCAGGCGTGCGGGACCGGCCTCGAAGCCGTCATCCTGGTTGCCAACAAGATCGCGCTCGGCCAGATCGACGCCGGGATCGCCGGAGGCGTGGACACCACCAGCGACGCGCCGATCGGGGTCAACGAGGACCTGCGCAAACTGCTGCTGAAGTTCAACTCCGCCAAGAGCGTCGGCGCGCGGCTGAAGCTGCTGCCCAGGCTGCGGCCGAGCCACGTGGTGCCCGACGTCCCGCGCAACGGCGAACCGCGCACCGGGCTGTCCATGGGCGAGCACGCCGCGATCACCGCCAAGGAGTGGGAGATCGGCAGGCAGGAGCAGGACGAGCTGGCCGCCGCCAGTCACCGCAAGCTCGCCGTGGCCTACGAGTGCGGGTTCTTCGACGACCTGCTGACGCCGTTCCTCGGGCTGACCCGCGACCAGAACCTGCGTCCTGACTCCACAGTGGACAAGCTCGCGAAGCTGAAGCCGGTGTTCGGCACCGGGACCAAGGAGTTCCGCGACGCCGCGACGATGACGGCGGGCAACTCGACGCCGCTCTCCGACGGCGCGTCGACCGTGCTGCTGGCCAGCGAGGAGTGGGCCGCCGAGCGCAGGCTTCCCGTGCTCGCGTACTTCACGCACTGCGAGACGGCGGCGGTGGACTTCGTGCACGGCGGCGAGGGCCTGCTGATGGCGCCGACCTACGCGGTGCCCAGGATGCTCGCGCGGGCCGGGCTCGACCTCGGCGGCTTCGACTTCTACGAGGTCCACGAGGCGTTCGCGTCGCAGGTCCTGTCCACCCTCAAGGCGTGGGAGGACCCGGGCTACTGCAAGGAGAAGCTCGGCCTCGACGCCCCGCTCGGCCCGATCGACAAGGCCAAGCTCAACGTCAACGGCTCCTCGCTCGCCGCGGGCCACCCCTTCGCCGCCACCGGCGGGCGGATCGTCGCCACCCTGGCGAAACTGCTGGCGGAGAAGGGGTCTGGCCGCGGTCTGATCTCGATCTGCGCCGCCGGTGGGCAGGGCGTCACGGCGATCTTGGAGCGCTGATCACTCCAGCAGCACCCACGTGGTGGTGCAGCGGACGGAGACGGTGACGGGCTGCGGCTCCAGCTTCAGCTCGCGCGTGTCCGGCGTGTAGGACGTCGCGCTGGCCGCGTAGGCCATCCGCTCCACCCCACCGCCGCCGTAGGTGTCGTCCCCGTCGGTGATCCGCAGCAGCGGTCCGAGCCGCACGCCCAGCGCCGCCGCGTAGCCCTGCGCCCGGCGCCGCGCGTCCTCGACGGCGTGGTGCTGGGCGTCGGCAACGGCCTCGCTGCGGTCCGACAGCTCCCAGTCCGGCCCGTTGAGCCAGGCGGGCTCCGCCGCGATCAGCGCGCCGAGCAGCTCGTCCAGCTGCTCCCGGTCGGTGACCCGCACCGAGTAGTACTGCTCCGCACCGGAACCGACCCGGTGCCCGTTCTCCCAGTTGGTGTGCACCGAGAGCCGCCGTGAACGGACCTCGACGCCCTCGCGGTCCAGCAACGGCTCGACCCGCGAGATCCGCGAGGTCAGCTCGTTCACCGCGGCGGTGCGGTCGTGCCCGTTCGCGCTGTAGGACACCCACAGCTGCGCGCGGTCGGCGATGCGTTCGACTTCCCCGGTCCCTTTGGTCACTACTTCAGCCACCTCACCCACACTCCCCGCGAACGGCGCGGCACGCAACGAGGCGAAGATCCCCGAACTTGAGGGTTTGAACATCAACTGTGCGAGAAATCGCTTGCGGGCCACCGGGAGTGCGCTCACGCGTCCTCAACTGCATGAGCGAAGACCTGCGGATACGGGCTGCCGATCTCGCTGACCTCGACGAACTGGCGGAGATCCACACCAGAGCCCGTGCCTCCTACTACCGCGGCCACGTGGACGAGCGGGTGCTCGTCGACCCCGAGCAGGCCGCGCGGCGCAGGGACGTGATCGAGGGGTTCCTCTACTCGCCGGACCAGGCGTTGCTGTGCGCCGAGGTCGACGGCCGGATCGTCGGCTTCACGGCGGCGGGCCCCAGCCACGACCCGGACGCGGACCCGACCAGCGTCGGCGAGCTGTACTCGCTGTACGTGGCACCGCCGAGCTGGCGCAAGGGCGTCGGCGGCGAGCTGCTGCGCGCGGCCGTGAGCAGGCTCCGCGTCTCCTTCGGCTACCTGACGCTGTGGGTGTGGGAGCACAACGCCAGGGCGCGGTCCTTCTTCTCGACCAGGGGCTGGTGGCTGGACGAGATGGCGCGGCGGGCGGACTGCCCGAGCTTCGTCCGCTACCAGAGGCACCTCTGATGCTTCCCGTTCAGGCAGCAAACATCCGGCCGTAACCTGGAACACGCCGTTACTTGTCCGGCCGGTGAGCCACCTCACCGGACAATCAGGTGCTAAACCTGGGGTTCTGGTGCATACTTGTCTTGTCACTCCAGACACCAGAACTTCAAGGGGATGCGAACTCAGATGAACCTCGTCGCGAAGATGCGTGCTCGTCGTGCCGACAACCGGACCCGCCGTGCCGTGAACCGCGCGATCGACGGCGCGGCCACCCCGGCCCTGCGTCACGAACTGATGGTCATTGCCAGCCAGCAGGTGACCACCCTCCGCTGAGGCAACTGGGCGGCGGACGTTCGCCGGCGACCTCGACCGCCGGCTCGAGCGGCCCTCCCGCCGCCTCGCCCAACGGAGTTACCAGCGCCCCTGAGCGGCCTCCCGCCGCCCAGGGGCGCTTTCACATCTCCAGACGTCACGCCGCTTCTATGTCCGCCAAACGTGACCTAGGTCACATCCACGGCAGGGTGTAACAACTTCGGGCGCGGTAGCGATGACCACTATGACCCCGCGATGCTGTCGGACCCCCGACCTGGCAGCACCGCGGGGTTTCCCATGTCCGCGACACCTGTCCGGCACGATGACCGCTGTGAAGCGCGACGAGTTCTGGAAAGTCGTCGGACTGGCCGCCATCGCGGCCGTCGCCCTCGGCGCCCTGCTGTCCGTCGGGATCTCGGTGTTCGCCGAGGTCGCGGACTGGTTAGTGCAGCGCATGTCCAACGGATAGCGCGCGGTCGTCCTCGTCGAAGTTCTCGTCCCAGTGCTCGGGCGGGTTCTCCAGGTGCCAGCTGACCGAGCGCTCGATGCCGAACTCGACCGGAGCGGGCCGCCAGCCGAGCAGCTCGCGCGCCTTCGAGCTGTCGAAGAGCAGGTGCTGCGCGTGCGCCCTGGTCAGCGCCAGGTCCGCGGGCACGAACTCGCTCGGCACCTCGACCAGCTCCGCCTCGTGCCCGGTCGCGGCCAGGATCTGCCGGACCCAGGTCCCGAGGTCGTGCGTGCGCGGCTCGCCGATGTTGAAGATCTCGCCAGGCGCGCGGGGGTTGCCGAGCGCGGCGAGCACGGCCGCCGCGACCTCGCCGACGTAGCAGCGGGTCCACAGCCAGTTCGCCGGGCCGATCGGGATCTGCTTGCGCTCCGCGCGGACCCGGCGCAGCACGAACTCCTCCCGGAGCTGCGGGTCGTGCTCGCCGTAGACGGCGGCCAGGCGCAGGATCGTCCCGCCGCGCTCCAGGTACGCCGGTTCGACGTCGAGCTTGTCGTAGTCGTCGAGGCCGATGCCTTCGCCGTGGTGGGGGAAGCGGTGCTCGCGCAGCGCGCTCTCCTCGAACAAGGGCGTCGGCTCACCGCTTGTGCCCGCTCGGAACAGCTCGAACGCGCGGTAGACGTCGGCGCTGGACAGCGCGATGAGCTGCGCGTCCGGCAGGTGCGGCAGCACGGCGCTCACGTCCACCCAGCTCAGCGCGTCGGTGTCGACCACCGCCTCCGGCCCGAACGCCCGCACCTCCGCCGCGACCGATGCGAAGGCCTCGCGCTCGGTGTGCACGACGAGGACGTCATCGCCGCGCGCGAGCAGCTCCTCGGCGATGCGCCTGCCGATGAACCCGGTGCCGCCGAGAACGACCACTCGCATGGCCTCATCCGAGCACGAGTCGAGCAGTCTTGCAGTCCCGCTGTCGCCGTTCCCGGGAATCGGTGCCGACTAACGTTTCGTTTCGTGTGCGGCACCTGGTGCGCCGAACAAGGTGTCCAGGTGACGCATGGCCATCTCCAACGCTTCCTCGGCCGTGTGCAGGCCGAGGTGGTAGTAGCTGGTGAGGCCGTCGATCACGCTCATCATGATCATGCCCTCCCGCCGCGGGTCCCGGTCGGCCGGGATCTCGCGGCGCTCGCGCGCGGCGCTGAGCTGCTGCTCGAAGAAGTCCAGCAGCTTGCGCGCGCCCTCCTGTGAGTGCGCCAGCAGCCGCTCGTTGTCCAGCGCCTCCACGTAGAAGCTGATGTTGATGCGGCTGCCCTGCCGCTTGCGGTCGTCCAGCGGCAGCATCTCCGCGACGCACATCCGCAGGATCTGGTGCGGGGTGCGCTCTTCCAGCGCCATGACGCGTTCCGTCACGCGCTCGGTGACCTTCTGGCTGATGAAGTCCATGGCGAAGACCAGCATGTCCTCGCGGGTGCCGAAGTAGTGCTGGAGCTGCCCGAGTGACATCCCCGCCCCGCGCGCGGTGTCCCGCAGGCTCACCCGGTCCAGGCCCCGTTCGCCCGCCAGCTTCCACAGCGCGCTGACGATCGCCGCGCGCCGCTCCTCGTGGTCCACCTGCTTCGGCACTGAGCCAGCCTATACCAATACGTTTGACTTATTACAGCTGACTTAATACGGTCGACTTGAAACCGAGGGGGAGACCGCCGTGAACCTGAGACCACCCGCCAACCGGGTCGACCCGCGTGCCCGCCGCTGGTGGAGCGCGCAGGCGTGGGCGTCGCTCGCGGCGCCGATGCTGCTGGTCGCGCTGACGATGTTCGTGCTGTCGCTGCTGTTCTTCCCGAGCGCTCTGGGGTGGCTCGGACCGTTGCTGCTCGTGGTGCTCGTCGTGCCGGGGCTGCTGTACGCGCTGGTCATGCCGTCGTGGCGGTACCGCGTGCACGCCTGGGAGCTGGGCTCGAAGGCCGTCTACGCCGCGTCCGGCTGGTTCTGGCAGAAGCACCGCGTGACACCGCTGTCCCGCGTGCAGACCGTCGACACCACGCAGGGCCCGATCCAGCGCGCGTTCGGCCTGGCCACGGTCGTGGTGACGACCGCGTCGACGCACGGCGACGTGAAGATCGCCGGGCTCGCCGCCGAGGACGCCGAGGACCTGGCCCGCCGCATCGGTGAGGCCGCCGAGGTCGTCCCGGGTGATGCCACATGAGCTGGCAGAAACTCGATCGCCGCACCGTCGCGGTGCACTGCGCGTGGCTCGCCGCGCCGCTCGCCTCCTTCGTGCTGACGCTGCTCGCCACCGGCGGCGACGTCGGCCTCCGCGGCTGGCTCACCCTGGCCGGGATCACGGTGGGGTTCTTGGTGATCACCGTCTACGGCGTGGCGCGGCTGACCACCACGCGGTACCGGATCTCCGCGTCCACCTTCGAGCTGCGCACCGGCGTGCTCCACCGCCGTCGCCGCTCGATCGCGTTGGAGCGCGTGCGCAACGTCGACCTCACCGCGAGCCCCGTGCACCGCCTGTTCGGCCTCGTCGTGCTCCGCGCGGGCACCGCGGCCTCCGACGGCGGCACCGAACTCGTGCTCGACGCGCTGAGCAAGGCCGAGGCGCACCGGCTCCGCGAGGAACTGCTCGCGCGCGCCGACCGCACCCACGCGGACGATCCGGTCATCGCCACGATGAACTGGAAGTGGCTTCGCTACGCGCCTTTGACGTTCTGGGTCTTCGGCGGGCTGCTCATCGTGGGCGGCGGGGCGGCTCGGCTGCTGAACGGTCTGGGCGTCAAGTGGTGGGAGCTCGGCTTCGCCAAGGAGGCGTTCAGCGCCTTCGGCCACAGCGCCCTGTGGCTCACGATTCCCTTGCTGGCACTGGGACTCACGCTGCTCGGGGTGATCGGCGCGATCGCGGTCTACGTCGAGACGTGGTGGTCCTACCGCCTGGAGTGGACGGACGCGGAAACCCTCCAGGTGCGGCGCGGCCTGTTCACCACTCGCCTCGTCTCCATCGAGCGCCGCAGGCTGCGCGGGTCCAAGCTCCGCGAGCCCCTGCTGCTGCGCGCCGGTGGCGGAGCACTCGTGGACGCGGTCGCCGGAGGGCTCGGCAACGAGGAGGAGACCCGTCGTCGCAGCTCCGTGCTGCCCCCGTCCCCGCGCACCGAAGCCTCTCGCGTCGCGCTCGACGTGCTCGGCCTCCCCCAGGACACCGCTCCCGTCCTGCGCGCGCACCCCGCCGTTGCGCGCCGTCGCCGGATCGTGCGCGGCTTCGTCTTCGTGACGCTGCCGGTCACTTTTGTGCTGCTGCTCTTGGGTTTCCTGCTGACCAGCGTGCTCGTGCACGTCGCGTGGATCTTCTTCGTCATCGCCGCGCCCATCACCGCGTGGCTCGGCCTCGACGCTTACCGCAACCTCGGTCACGGCATCTCCGGCGCACACCTGGTGATCCGCTCCGGAGTGTTCAGCAGGGACACCGTTTTCCTTCAGCGCGAAGGGATCCTGTCCTGGAGCTTCGGCAGCAACCCCTTCTCGCGCCGCGCCGGTCTCGTCACCGCCACCGCCGCCGTCGCAGCGGGCGAGCAGGGCTACCGCGTCCGCGACCTCGCCGCGACCGACGCCGTCGACTTCGCCCAGACCGTGACCCCCGACTTCCTCACCGAGTTCCTGGCCTCACGATGAACGGCGCCATTCGCGCAGTTTTTCGTCCAAAGTGGACAGATCCTTGCCGCGCAGCAGGACGCGCGCGTGCAGCCCCTTGATCCGCTCTTCGGCACGTGCGGAGGACAGCGTTCCCAGAGCGCTCAACGCTTCCGAGGTCACGGCCTCCGCGTGCTCGTACTCTTCGAGTTCGACGTACGCGGCGGCCAGGTGAATCCGCGTCTTGGCCTTCGCGGTGGCCCTGTCCGGCGGCAGCGCGTGCAGCGCCCGCTCCAGCATCGCGGTCCCCTGGCGCGGCCGACCCGCGTCGCGAAGGCACTGCCCCACATCCGAGAGCAGGTCGGTCTCACCGTAGAAGCCCAGCCACTCCGGCTCCGGGTTTCCCTTGCGCTCGAACGCCTTCCGCGCGTTCTCGGTCGCGGTGATCGTCGCGGCGGAGTCGCCCAGGAAGGCGAAACACCGCGCTTCGATGGCGTGCAGGTAGGCCGTGACCGCAGGAGTGGCGCGGTCCTCCGCCACCCGCAACGCCGACCTTGCGAGCGCTGCCGCGTGCTGACCGCTCCGCGTGGCTTCCGCCGCATCCGTCGTGGCCTGAGCGACGTCGACCGTCATCCGGCTCATCTCGGCCAGCACGTTCGCCGCGTAGGGCCGGTCGTCCGCGTGTGTGGCCAGGTTCAGAGCCTGCGCGTAGTAACGCCGCGCCAACGCGTGCCGCCCGGCATCGACCGAGGTGAGCCCCGCGAGCCAGGTTGCTTGTGCCACAGTGGAATAGAGCATTGGCGCGATGTCGTCTGAGTATCGCCCGTGCAGCACTCGCGCCGCGTTGTGGTGGAGAAGGTGAACGACCTGTTCGCGGGTGGCGCCACCACCGTAGCGCCGTCCCTGCCGCTCGAAGTGCCGCACGGTTTCCTGAAGCGCTTGAACGTCTGACAGGCCGATCCGATCACCGTTGCCCGGCGCTCGCCCTGGCTCGGGTGGCAGCGCTGTGGCCAGGAATGCGGGTTCGGAGAACGCGGCAGCCGCGAATCCGGAGCCCAAGAGGAAGTTCCGCCTGTTGACATCCCGCCCTGACAGCTCAGCCACGGTGTCGATCGTGCCATCGATCGACCGCGAGTAGCGAAAACCGTCGAACGTGTCGGAGTCATCGTCCGCGCGGGCCTCCCAACCGCAGTCGGGGAGGCGGACGGGATAGCCCAGACGTCGGGAGAGCACCTGCGCGACCAGCCTCGGAACCGGCGACCGAGGCAAGCACCCGTCGAGCATTCTCGTGACGGACGTCGTGCTCGTGCCGAGGTGGATTCCCTGTTCCGCACCGGCTTTCACGATCGCGCGGGCCAGCGCCGAGCTGCTGAGCCCGGCTTCGGACAACAGGCGCCGCAGCGCCGTGTTCCCACCCATGCGCTTGATGGTCGCGCCGTGCGGTTCCTTTGTGAAGTCGCCCGTCCGAAGTAGGACCCAAGTGAGACGAGTGCGTTTGTTCGGCTCGTTCGGTCGCGTTCAGGCACTTACCGGTACGGCAAAGGGGCGCTGTTCTTGCGGTGAGCGGTCGTGTCGGCACCGCCTGCGGATCGGTGGCTCTGAGCGGGGGTTTTTCGAGATGGTCAGCGATAACATGGCTTGCGATCACGTTTTTCGTGCTGATCCGGACGGTATTTGGATCTGTATTCACTGTGGGAAGCGAATGTGAGCTGCGCGAAGCCCTGTGCTCGTCGTGCGTCCAGCCCTGTGCTGTGGCGGTACGAATTCGGGCACACTTTTCGATGGATCAAAGGCGCTCCGTGCGTCGACGTCTACGAGGGAAACTATTCCGACGGTCGGCTCGTGCTCCTCGTGCGCAGCGGTGAACTGCCCGAGTGCACGAACCACGCCCAGTTCGTCGAGGGCATTCCGGTTGTTCCGCTGACCTGGTCCGAGAACGTGTTCACCCGCGTGGTCCGGGCATGGGGCGCGCAGCGCTGAGCGTTCGAGTGGCCGGAGCGGGGAAGGGCGCCAATACTTTCGGCGGGTTGCTCGTTGGGAGGACTGGGATGGGTCTCACCGCGGACGAGGTCCGGGACAAGCGCTTCTCCAGGGCGCGGCTCGGGCGGCGCGGCTACAGCGAGGTCGAGGTCATCGGGTTCCTGGCCGAGGTGGCGAACACCCTCGACGGCCAGGGCGAGGTGAGCGCGGCGCAGGTGCACAACATCGCGTTCAGCACCTCGCTCGGCGTCGGCGGCTTCGACGAAGAAGAGGTCGACACCTATCTGGACCTCATCGAGGACGAGCTCGCGGCGCGGGCGGAGACGGGCTAGCGCCCGGCCAGCCGTCGGGTTTGCCGGTCTTCAAGACCCGCAAACCCCCACCCGAGCAGTCTTCAACGACAGCAAACCTCGTGAGGCTGCTGGGTTTGGGGCGGTTAGCGATGATCCACAGGGGGGTTTGGTGGTCTTGAAGACGCCCCGCCTTCCGCCTGTGAGATCAGGAGTTTCGTTGGTGCAGGCGTAGCCGCACGGACTCCGACGTGACACCGCCATCGGCGTGCCGGACGAGCTTTCCCCTGCTGACGAGGTCGTACACGCCCTGCTTGGAGATGCCGAGCATGGCGCCCGCGGTCGAGTACGACAGGCCGTCGGCGGTCGGGTGACCGATCCGGTGCGCGACGACCTGCCCGAGCGGGGCCCGCCACCACGCCGCGGGCGGGTCGAACGGGCCGTCGCTCGGGTACAGCGTCGCGACCAGGCGCATCGCGGTCCGGGTCGCGATCTCCAGGTCGGGACCGAGCAGCTCCCGCGCCCAGACCGCCGCCTGCTCCCCCGCCTTGCGCTCCAGCTTGGTCAGCGTCCAGTCCGTGCCGAGCAGGATCTCCAGTGGGTCGAGCAGGTGGCCGGACACCAGGCGGGCCAGGTGCTGCGTCAGCGCTTCCTCGGTCACCTCAAGGGTCATCGCGAGCCTCCTTGACGGCGACCGTAAAGTACTTGACGGTAGGCGTCAAGACACCTCGACCGAGCCGCTGGAGCCGTGCACGGTGATGGTCTGACCAGTGACGATCTCCTGCGTGGCGCGTGCGACACCGACCACGGCGGGGATGCCGTACTCCCGCGCGACGACCGCTCCGTGCGAGTTCGGGCCGCCCATCTCCATCACCAGCCCGCCCGCCGTCAGGAACAGCGGCGTCCACCCGGGATCGGTCGACGGCGCCACCAGGATCTCGCCGGGGTGCAGCTCCGCGCCGACCGGATCGAGGATCACCCTGGCCACCCCGGTGACCGTGCCGGGAGAAGCACCGGTCCCGCAGAGCGCCCCGTCGACCGCCGCGCCGAGCGCCTCCGGTTCGGTGCCGTCGGAGAGCAGCATCCTGGGCACGTGGCGCCTGCGCCGCTCGCGCTCGTAGTCCGACCTCCGCTCAGCGATGAGCGCGGTGAAGTCCTTGCCCTGCAACGCTTCCCTGGCCTCGCGGAAGTCGAGGAAGAACACGTCGTCGGCGGTCGCGATCGTGCCGGACGAGGCCAGTTCGGCGCCGACGAGCTTGAGCTGCTCGCGGACGCGGGCGAACGCCAGCACCAAGCAGTACTTCGGCAGCTCGCGGACTCCGGCCAGCGCGCGGATGCGGCGCAGCGCCGCGCGCACCAGGCCCCCGCGCCGCCCGGCACGCCTGGCCAGCTCCTCGATCATCGCCTCGGCCTCGGCCACACCCTTCTCGAACTGCTTGTCGGCGGCCCACTCCGGATCGTCGACGCGGCGGTAGTTGGCGATCATGCCGCGCACGTGCGCCGGATCTTCTGACCAGCGCGGGACACCCAGGTCGATCTCGGCGACCGCGCGGTGGCCGTACTTGGCCAGGAAGCGGTCGAGATCGCCGTCCGAGCCGTGCTTGGCGATCCGCCACAGCTCCAGGTCCATCTCCGTGGTGACGTTGTGCGGCATGCCTTTCAGCACCACGCGGACGTCGTCGACGGAGCCGGGGTCGCCGATGATCTTCGGCATCGTGGCGATCAGCGCGAAGGTGCCGAGCACGACCGGCATGATGCGCACGACCCTCGGGATCGTGATGTCGGTGAAGATCCGCGTGATGAAGTCCAGCCGCTGTTCCGCGGTCAGCCCCGGCCGGGTCCTGGTGAGCTGGTCGATCTCCTCCGCGTGCCGGAAAGCGTTGGCGCGCACGGTTTCTGGACGCAGAAGCGCGTGCGCGGCCCTGGGCGGGGCACCGAGCCGCACGGCGGTCTTGACGAGCTTGCGCAGCGTGGGGCCGCGCTTGGTGGTGGTGAGCGCGAACCTCGGGTCCTCGGTGAGCTGCTGGAAGATCTCCGCCGACCTGGCCTCCATCATGCCGAACAGGCGCGGGATGAACGTCCTGCCGACGGGGTTGCGCAGCGCCGTGGTGATGTCGACGTAGATGCGCCCCGCGCTGTGCGTGAAGATCGGAGGCCCGTCCAGGGGATCAGCGACGGGGATGCCCGCGCGCCGGGCGCCGGCTCCCATCGCCAGTTGCATGCCCGCGAGGCCCGCCGGGGTGAAGGGCGCGAACACGCCCTGCGCAACGTTGGCCGAGAAGTACGCGCGCAGACCGTCCCTTGTGGACTCAGGAATCGGGTACAGCGTGGTGATCGGGCGGGATTGGGTGAGCCACAGCGTGCCGTCGGAGTCCAGTGCCCACTCCGTGTCCTGCGGCGAGCCGTAGTGGTCCTGCGCGCGCTTTCCCAGCTCCACCAGCTGCTTCAGCTGCGCGTCGGTCAGGCAGTAGTCCTCTGTGGACAGTTCGACGTGCTCCGTCCCACCGCCCGCCCTCGACCGGATCGCCATGTGCTTGTCGCCGATCCTGCGGTCGAGCACGCGCCCGTCCGCCGCCACCACGAAGTGATCCGGGTTCACCGCGCCGGACACCACTGCCTCGCCGAGGCCCGGACTGGCGTCGACCACGAACTCCGAGCGCGTGCCCGTCACCGGGTTCGCCGTGAACATCACGCCCGCCACCTCGGCGTCGACCATGCGCTGCACGACGACCGCGAGGTGCACGGTGCTCTGGTCGATGTCGTTGGAGTCGCGGTAGCTCACCGCGCGGTCGGTCCACAGCGAGGCCCAGCACCTGCGCACGGCGTCCAGCACCGCGTCAGTGCCGACCACGTTGAGATAGGTGTCCTGCTGCCCGGCGAAGCTCGCGTTCGGCAGGTCCTCCGCCGTGGCCGACGAGCGCACGGCCACCGGCACGTCCTCGCCGAGCGCGCGGTAGGCGCTGCCGATCTGCTCGGCCAGGTCGGCCGGAACCGTTGCGGTGCACAGCATTTCCCGTGCTGCGGCGGGTTCGTGCTGGTGGACGGGACCGGTGACCTCGATCATCCGCCGGTAGGCGTCCGTCGTGACGCAGAAGCCCGGCGGAACCGGGATGCCCGCGTTGATCAGCTCTCCCAGGTTGGCGGCCTTCCCGCCGACCAGCTCGCCCATGGTGCCGTCGAGCGCGGCCAGGTCCACGACCACCTCGCGCCGGCTAGTCCCCCGTTGCTTGCCCGTGCTCATCGCGATGTCTCCTCGCGGCCTCGGCCAGCAGGGTCGTCGACCGCGCGACGGTCCGCTGGTCCTCCTCTGACAGGTACGCCATCAGCTCCAGCTGCGCCTCGGCCCGCCTGCGCTCGAAGCCGCGCAGGAACTCCCGCCCCTCGTCGGTGAGGTGCACCCGCTTGGCCCTGCGGTCCTCGGTGTCCTCGCGCCTGCCG
Organism: Allokutzneria multivorans; assembly: GCF_039537405.1. NCBI lineage: Bacteria > Bacillati > Actinomycetota > Actinomycetes > Pseudonocardiales > Pseudonocardiaceae > Allokutzneria > Allokutzneria multivorans. The sequence continues at coordinate 1,130,624 of NZ_BAABAL010000005.1, forward strand.
ACGAGGCCCCGCGCGACCAGCTGTTCGACCATCCGGCTCGTCGCCGAGACGGAACGGCCGACGTGGTCGGCGAGGTCCTTGACGGTGGGCGTCCGGCCCGCGTCGAGCACGTAGAGGGTGGCGACGTGGACGAGCTGGAGGTCCCCCGCCCCGCGAACCACCGAGACCAGGAACTCCGAGAGGAGCGCGCGGCGGACCGCGCCGATCTCCTCGGCGAGCCGGTCGCTGTCGTGGTCGTTCACGGAGTCCTCCACATGATTGCGTCCTTGCAACTAGTGCATGCATGCACGTTAGCGCGGGCGCGACGAGAAAATCAACGGTTGATGAAAAGATGGGCGCGAACGCTGCCCGTTGGGGAACTGGGATGATCGAGGCCGATGTGGTGTCCGCTGTTCACCGAGTGGGGGTAGCAACGCGATGCGGGACGTGTTATTTGACCTGATCAACGGCATGGCAGGCAGCAGCCCCGCCCTCGACGGGGTGATGCTCTTCGCCGCGGGGCCGCTGATCTACCTGCTGTTCGCGGCGGCCGGGATCGTCTCCCTGCTGGCCATGCGCAAGCGGGACCGGACCACGAACCTGTGGATGGTCGGTCAGGTCGGCGCGGCCCTGCTGCTCGGCTTCCTGGTGAACCGGGTGCTGCGGATGATGGCCTTCCACGAGCGGCCGTTCCAGACCCGCCCGGTCACCCAGCTCGTCGAGCACGAGCCCGGGGTGTCCTTCCCCAGCAACCACGCGACGGCCGCGATCACCGTCGCGCTCGTCGTCGGGATCTTCGTCTCCGCGCTGTGGGGCTGGCTGCTCGCGCTGCCCGCGCTGCTCGTCGCCTTCTCCCGCGTGTTCGTCGGAGTGCACTGGCCCTCGGACATCGTCATGGGCGGGATCGTCGGCGTCGTCGCGACGTTGATCGTGTGGTGGGCGGGGAAGCTGTTGTTGCGCAGGTACACCGAGGACGAGGTTGACGACGACGAGGACGACGACCTCGCCGAGCTCACCGCCGTCCTGCCGCGCGTCCCCGCCGCCGAGGAGACCGTTGTGCTGCCGAAGATCCGCCGCTGACGTGGACTGGGTGCCCGAGGACATCGACCTGACGCGGCCGAGCGCCGCGCGGATGTACGACCACTTCCTCGGGGGCTCGCACAACTTCTCCGTCGACCGCGAGGCCGCCGCAGCCGCTGAGCAGGCGTTCCCCGGGGTGCGGCTGGCCATCCGGGCGAACCGCTCCTTCCTCCGGCGCGCGGTGAAGTACCTGGTGGACAAGGGAATCCGCCAGTTCCTCGATCTGGGCTCCGGTATCCCGACGGTCGGCAACGTGCACGAGATCGCCCAGGGGGAGTGCCGGGGCGCGCGGGTGGTCTACGTGGACGTCGACCCGATCGCGGTCGGCCACGGGCGCCGCATCCTGGAGGGCAATCCGGACGCGGCCGCGGTGCGCGCCGACCTGCTCGACCCCGAGCAGGTGCTGGCTCAGCCCGAGGTGCGCGAGCTGCTGGACCTGGACGAGCCGCTGGCCGTGCTGATGGTCGCGGTGCTGCACTTCGTACCGGACGAGCAGGACCCGTGGGGCGTGGTCGCGGGCTACCTCGACCGGCTCGCACCCGGGAGCCACCTGGTCCTCTCGCACGGCACCAACGACGACTTCTCCGACGAGGAGAACTCCGGTTTCGAGACCGTGCGGAAGGTCTACCAGCGCACGGCGAGCCCGATCGTCGTGCGGACCGAAGCCGAGGTCGCGGCGTTCTTCACCTGCCTGGAGATGGTGCCGCCCGGCCTCGTGCGGCTCTCCGACTGGCGGCCGGACTCGGTGGAGCAGTGGAAGTCCTGGCGCTGCGGGATCGGCAGGAAGCCATCGCCCTGCTGAGCTGGGCCGATCGGATGACCGCGTTCACTCGCACCTGTTGAATCCATCCTGGCCACAGCCTTTCTTCGGTTCTTGTCGAAGTGTTTGGTGAGCTTTTTCCATTTGTCTCGCAACCCTGTTGCTGGTTGACCGTCTTCTCCTGTGTGGAAGTTGAGGGACTTCCGCTGAAGGAGAGAGAAAAATGAAGCGCACCTTTGCCGTCGCGGCCGTCGCATTCGGAGCTGTTCTTGTCGGATCGCTGGCGCATGCCGCTCCGTCGGGCCAGATCCTCGGACCGGAAGGATTCGACGGCCTCAAGCTCGGGATGTCCGTCCCTGACGCGTACCAGACCACGCTCCTGCATGTCTACCAGGGCGAAGACCCCGGTGCGGGGGTCAACCCCGCGTGCTCCAAGTTCGAGTTCCGCGCGGCGCCGAACGTGCTGCGCGTGTTGATCTCGCCCACCAAGGGGGTGGCCGTGATTGATGCTTACCCGGGCGTCCGCACTCCGCGTGGAATTGGAATCGGCTCCAGTCGAAAGGACCTGGTCGCCGCTTATCCGGAGTGGTCCGAAGGCCCGAACGGCCGCTGGGTTCCGGTTCCCGGAAATGCCAACGCCACTTATGCGATCGATGTCCAGGACGACAAGGTGATCCACATCGGCCTGTACCAGAACGGCCAGGACTGCTCGGAGTAGTCCTGCCGACCGAGCCGCCCGCCAACGGTTGGGCGGCTCCTCCGCATGTGGTGGACTGCCCTGGCGAAAAGCTGATCTGGGGAGGAACCCGCATGCCCGAGTTGTTGGCCGGTACTCAGCGCGCGCTCCTGCGCCGCCTCGCCGTCGACCAGAGCGAGAACCGCGTCCCGTCGATCGTCGCCGCCGTCGTGCGAGACGGAGCGCCGGTGTGGATCGGGGCTCGGGGACAGGTCGACGGTGCCGAGCCCACCTCGGACACGCAGTACCGGATCGGCTCGATCACCAAGACCTTCGTGGCCGCGCTCATCATGCGGCTGCGCGACGAGGGCAAACTCGACCTCAACGACCCGCTCGACCGCTTCGTGCAGGGCACGCCCGCCGGTGCGAGCACGATCGCGCAGCTGCTCTCGCACACCTCCGGGCTGACCGCCGAGTCTCCCGGCGAGTGGTGGGAGCGCGTCCCCGGCATGCCCGCCGACGAGCTGATCTCCTTGCTGGGCAAGCAGTCCGTGCCGCACCGCGCCGGTCGCCGGTTCCACTACTCCAACCTCGGCTTCGGCCTGCTCGGCGAGGTCATCGCCCGCGCGCGCGGGATGAGCTGGATGGAAGCCGCCGAGGCGGAGATCCTGCGGCCGCTCGGCCTCGGCCGCACCACGTTCCTCGCGCAGGCGCCGCACGCGCAGGGCTACGCCGTGCACCCGTGGGCCGACGTGCTGCTGCCGGAGCCCTCGCACGACGGCGGTTCCATGGCGCCTGCCGGGCAGCTCTGGTCGACCGCGACCGACCTGGCGCGCTGGGCGGCCTTCCTCGGCGGGGACACCGGCGACGTGCTGCACCCCGACACCGTCGCGGAGATGCGCGAGCCCGCGATCGTCGACGACGCCGACGAGTGGCGCGGCGGGCACGGCCTGGGCCTGCAACTCATGCGGCACAAGGGAAGGCGCGTCGCCGGGCACACCGGCTCGATGCCGGGCTTCCTGGCGACCGTGTGGGTCGACCCCAAGGACAGCACCGGTGTCCTGTTCCTCGCCAACACCACGACGGGCGGCGGGTACAACCTGCTCGCCGACTACTTCGACCTCATGGCGGAGCACGAGCCGCGCGTGCCCACGACGTGGACGCCGCTTCGTCAGTCCGAAGTGGACAGTGAGCTGCTCGCGCTGACCGGGCAGTGGTACTGGGGGCCGTCGGCCTACGCGCTGCGGCTGCGCCAGGGCGGCATGCTCGACCTGATGCCGATCAACGGCCGGGGCAGGGCTTCGCGCTTCCGCCTCGACGAGAACGGCGCGTGGATCGGGCTGGACGGCTACTACGCGGGCGAGGAACTGCGCGTGGTGCGCGGGGCCGACGGCGCGGTCAGCCACCTCGACCTCAACACGTTCATCTTCACCAGGACCCCCTACGACCCGAACGCGGCCGTTCCCGGTGGCGTGGACGAGGCCGGGTGGCGCGGTCTGTGATCGGGGACGGGCTCCAGCTCCGCCACCCCAGGCCGGAGGACCACCTCCGGCTGCTCGCCGTGCTGGACGAGTGGTGGGACGGGCTCGGCGGTGACGCGGGGTCGCAGCAGCGCGCGTTGTTGTTGCCCCGCCTGTACTTCCAGCACTTCACCACGACGAGCTGGTTGGTGGAGGACGAGCAGGACCGCCTCGTCGGCTTCCTCATCGGGTTCCTGTCCCAGACCGATCAGGAGGCCGCGTACGTCCACTTCGTCGGCGTGGACCCTGGGCTGCGTCGGTCCGGTCTCGCGCGCAGCCTCTACCAGTGCTTCTTCGACCTCGCGCGGGAGCACGGGCGGAGCCGGGTGCACTGCATCACCAGCCCGGCGAACACCACGTCGCTGGCCTTCCACACGGCCATGGGATTCCTCGTCGAGCAGAGCGAGAAGGTGGTCGACGGCGTGTGGGTGCAGCCGGACTACGACGGTCCCGGGTTGGACCGGATCTCCTTCGTGCGCAGGCTCTGACCTCTGGAAACCGTTGTCGGGGGGACCGCGTGGGTCCCCCCGACAAGGGGTTGGGTGAACGTCCCCCAGGTGAGTCCGACCCCCTCGGTCCAGACCCCTGCGATCACCCTGGTCCTGCTGCTCTTTTGTAATGCATGTGCATCGTATCCACGTTCCGCCACTCTTGGCAATGCGCTCGCATTGCCAAATTTTCGGCGCTGGTGGTACCTCGCTGCCAGAGCGTTCAAAGCGGTCAGTCAGATGCGGCGCGGTGCTCTCGAGCACTGCGTGCTGGCTCTGCTGCGGGACTCCCCGCGCTACGGCGTGGAACTCGTCCAGACGCTCGGCGCGAGCGGGGCCCTCACCACCAGCGAGGGCACCATCTACCCGCTGCTGTCCCGGCTGCGCCGCGACGGGCTCGTGGAGACGACCTGGCAGGAGTCGGTGTCGGGGCCACCCCGGCGCTACTACTCGCTGACCGAAGCCGGCCACGGCTCGCTCGCGGAGTTCACAGCGGAGTGGACCCGGTTCCGCGATGCCGTCGAAGGATTCCTGGCCCCCTCGGAGGGACGATGAAGGTGAAGGAAGAGCAACTCGTCCGCGAGTACCTCGACCGCCTCGGCCAGCCGGAGGAGATCGTCCGCGCCGCCCTTGAGGAGCAGCCCACGCCGCTTGCGCCTCCCGCCCCTGCGCCCGCCCCCGTTTCGTCCCCCGCCACACGGGTCGCACTGATCGTGGTGGGCGTCGTCGGGGCGCTCGTGGTGCTCATGATGCTTGCCGGAGTTGTTCTTTTCATGTCCTCCGGGGGCACTGGCGCTCCGCCCGTGCCGCAGTGAATCCGTTCGGCGGCGACGCGGAGTCCCTGGCACGCTCGGATCGTGGATGGGGACCCGCCGCTGCTGATCGTCGATGCCGCCAACGTCGTCGGCTCTGTTCCTGACGGGTGGTGGCGCGATCGGCGCGGCGCCAACGAGCGCCTCCGCGATTCGCTGATCCCTTTGCGCGACAACGGTTTGCCTTCGCTGTCCGGGCCCATCGAAGTCGTGCTCGTCGTCGAGGGCGCCGCTCGGGACGTCGCTGGCGTCGAAGGCGTTCGCGTGGTCTCCGCACCCGGCTCCGGCGATGACGCGATCGTGGACCTCGTGCGGTCCGCGCCTTCCCGGCACTGCGTCGTCGTCACCGCCGACCGCGAACTCCGCGCCCGCGTGACCGAGTTCGGTGCCGACCTCCTCGGCCCGCGCGCCGTCCGCTGACTCGTCAACCCCGTGGTGGTGAGCGCTGCCGAGTCGAGCAGGGGGTCAAGCTCAGACGTGAAGCTCCTTCTGTTCGAGCTTCTGGAGTACGGCTGCATATCGCTCGCCGACGTCGTGGCGTCGACGCAGCAGAGCACGGGCGGAGTGTTCAGGGTCGACGTGGTCCAGCACGCCGCGAACGCCACGGCACAGTTCGTATGGGACGGTGTGATCATCGCCGGAGACCTGGAAGACGACGGAGACCGCGCACTGAGCGTGCGTCGCGCTTTCAGCATCTGAGCGGTTGCCTGAATTGCGCACCCACGTCGGTGATTCCTCTTCGTCCGCTCGCGAATGAGCATGGCGAGAGTGCTTGTGCGAGGGGGAGCGCGATGCATCAGGTACTGGGAACGAACAGGCAACGCCTCGGCCAGTCGTGTCGAGGCTGATCCATGTCTCAGGGGGAGATTGGCGACCGCGTCCGAGTGGCGGCCGACGTCGTGCGAACCGCTCGCTCACGCGTGCTCGCCGCGCACCAGCTGTCCACAGACGCGCGAGGCGACTTGGTGGTTGCGGTGGATCGCCGAGTTCGCGGGGGGCGCTCATCACGGCCCTGACCGACTTTGCCAGCCGAATGGGGAGGACGGTTGCGGGCGCGTCAGCGGGGGCGCAGAAACCCGTCCAGCCGGTCACCGCGAGCGCTGCCCGGACGATGGGGAGATGGAAGGGCAAAACCGCCACCGAACATGTCCTCAACGGCGGCGAGGACATCGGCCACGCGCCGAAGGGGAGCAGAAGCATGCCCATCCGGCTGGTCGATACGGCCGCGGAGATCCACGAACTTCACGCGGCGCTCAGAGAAGGCGCGGTTGTGGTGGACAAGCCGCGCTATGACGGTGTCATGTACGAGTTTCCGAACAGAACGATCATGGGTTTTCGCACTCACAGCAGCAGCGGCGGCGACGATGATCCAACCCTGGACCTGAAGGTCCCCGGGAAGATCAAGGTGACGCTGAAGGTCCACATCGACGACGGACAGGGCTGATCATGAACTACGACGAGCTCAAGGAGTACGCGGCAGCGTCGCTGAAGTTCGATTGGATGTCGTTGCTGGACTTCGTGGTTGCTGCGCAAGACGGACTGAACGACGACGTGGACCCCGCAGAGGTGCTGCGGATCGCCGGGGCGAACGCCGCACGACTCGTCCGGGACGGGCTGATCGTTCCCGGGGACACCAAAGCCGGATTTCATCCTTGGCCGACCAGCCGAGAGGAGTCGGCCGCGCGGATCGAGGCGGAGGCCGGGGAAGCAGCGGTGAGCGGAGCGGAGCTGTACCCCGGCGACATCGCGTGGTTCGCCTCCCCGGACCAGACGGCGCCCTGATCGCGCTCCCACCATGTGAGCGTTGGAATGCCGTGCGGGGCAGGTCGTGTTCACTGCTGGTGTGACCTCTGCGAAGCCCCGCGCCCGGGTGCGCGCCCCTGAACTCACCGGTCGTGGCTGGCTGAACACCGGAGGGGCGGACGTCAAGCTCGCCGACCTGCGCGGCAAGGTCGTGCTCCTGGACTTCTGGACCTTCTGCTGCATCAACTGCCTGCACGTGCTCGACGAGCTCCGGCCGATCGAGGAGGAGTTCGCCGACGTCCTGGTCACCATCGGCGTGCACTCGCCGAAGTTCACGCACGAGGCCGATCCGGAGGCGCTGCGCGCGGCGGTCGAGCGCTACGAGGTGCACCACCCGGTGCTCGACGACCCGGAGCTGGGCACCTGGCAGCAGTACGCGGTGCGCGCCTGGCCGACGCTGGTCCTGGTCGACCCGGAGGGCTACGTGGTGCACGTGGCGGCGGGGGAGGGCCACGCCGAAGCGCTGCGCAGGGTGATCCGCGAGGTGATCGCCGAGCACGACGCCAAGGGCACGCTGCACAGGGGCGACGGCCCGTACGTCCCACCGCCCGCGCCGGAGACGGTGCTGCGCTTCCCGGCCAAGGCGATCCGCACGCCGAGCGGCTCGGTACTGGTGGCGGATTCGGGCAGGCACAGCCTCGCGGAACTGGACGAGAGCGGTGAGGACCTCTTGCGCCGCATCGGTTCTGGCGCGCGCGGGCGTGCGGACGGGGACGCGCCGACGTTCTCGGAGCCCAACGGTCTCGCCCTGCTGCCGCCCGAGGTCGCCGAGCGGGTGGGCTACGACGTGGTGGTCGCGGACACGGTGAACCACCTGCTGCGCGGGGTTCGGCTCGCGGACGGGCGAGTGTCCACTGTGGCCGGTACTGGGAACCAGTGGCGCGACGGGGAAACCGACGGCCCGGGACTTGAAGTCGATCTTACGAGCCCGTGGGACGTCGTGTGGTGGCCACCCGCGAACGGCGTTGTGGTGGCCATGGCAGGAAATCACACGATCGGGCTGTTCGATCCTTTGTCGGGCAACGTTTCCCGATTTGCCGGAACGACGGTGGAGGGCCTGCGGGACGGAGCGGCCGAGCAGGCGTTCTTCGCGCAGACCTCGGGCTTGGCCGCCGCGGAGGACCGGCTGTGGCTCGCCGACTCGGAGACCTCGGCGCTGCGCTGGATCGCCAAGGGCGACAACGGTTTCACGGTGCACACGGCGATCGGCGAAGGGCTGTTCGACTTCGGCCACCGGGACGGCCCGGCGAAGCAGGCGTTGCTGCAGCACCCGCTCGGCCTCGCGCTGCTGCCCGACGGCAGCGTCGCGATCTGCGACACCTACAACGGCGCGGTTCGCCGCTACGACCCGGTCACCGACGAGGTTTCCACACTCGCGACGGACGTCGCCGAGCCGTCGGGAGCGGTGGTCGTCGACGGTGAGCTGGTCGTGGTCGCCTCGGCGGCGCACCGCCTGGAACGGCCCGTTCCCCCTGGTGTGAGCGCGCGGCTGGTCGCCGGAGCGGCGCAGCAGGTGCGCAGGCTGCCCACGGACGTCACGCCCGGTGAGATCGAGCTGGTCGTGGTGTTCACGCCGCCTCCCGGCGAGAAGCTGGACGAGCGCTACGGCCCGCCCACCAGGCTGGAGATCACGTCCTCGCCGCCCGAACTGCTCGTCGAGGGCGCGGGCGCGAGCACCGGGCTGAGCCGCCGCGTGGTGATCGCCGAAGGCATCCCGTCCGGGGTGCTGCACGTGGTCGCGCAGGCGGCGAGCTGCGACGTCGAGGCGGAGCACCCGGTGTGCCGGTTGGCCCGTCAGGACTGGGGCGTCCCCGTCCGGGTGGACCAGCGGGGGCTGCGGCGGTTGCCGCTGGTCATGGGCGGAATGGACGAACAGGCCGAGTGATCCCCGTCACTGACCGGTGTCGTCCGCGCGCGTTACACCGCAACGAAGGTCTGGTGTGTGACCGGTATCCGTGGTAGCTCGCCCCGGCGCGCCCAGTAAACTCCGGTGGTGCCCGATGCCAAGCTCGAAATCCAGCTTCTCCACGATCGCGTCATGGTGAAAGTCGTGCGGGAGGCAGGGGAGCGGCGCAGCGGTGGTGGGATCGTGATCCCGGCAACCGCCCAAGTCGCGAAGCGCTTGTCGTGGGGCGAGGTGTTCGGGGTGGGCAACCACGTCAGGACCGTCAAGGTCGCTGACCGCGTGTTGTTCAACCACGAGGACCAGTTCGAGGTCGAAGTACAGGGCGAGGCTTACCTCGTGATGCGCGAGCGCGACCTGCACGCGGTCGCCAGCGAGCGGACCGAGCACGGTACGGGTCTGTATCTGTGAGTCGTGTTCTCGGAGTCCTCGTCGGCTGATCCGCCGGCGCGTGCACCCCGAGCGCACTTGGAGGAGGGAACGCGGTGTCGGACGACAACGGGAGGCCCGACCCGCAGCCGGAGCGCGACTCCGCACCGGCTGCGTCGACACCCGCGACACCACCCGGCGGTGACTCTGCGGGACAGCCGCAGCACCCGGTCGGTGCGGAGCGCCCTACCAAGCGCATCCAGTGGATGTCCGCACCGAAGTCCGGTGCCGAGGCGCCCGCCGAGGAGGCCCCCGCGCCTCCGGCCGCCGCCCAGCCCCAGACGCCCCAGCCCCAGGCAGCTCAGCCCCAGGCGCCGCAGGCGCCCCCGCAGGTCCATCACAGCGGCCCGCACCAGCGCACGCCGCAGAGCATCGCGCCGAGTGACGGCTTGCCGCGCGTGCACTACAACTCGCCGCAGCCCCAGCCGCAGCAGCCGTCCTCCTTCGGCGCGCCCGGTCAGCCGCCCGTGCACCACAGCGGCCCGCAGCCCCGGACTCCGCAGCCGCCGCGCGAGCAGGGCCAGCAGTGGTCCCAGCAGCAGCCGAGCAACGTCCAGTACCAGGGCGAGCAGCCACGGCAGCACCACGACAGCGGTTCCCTCCGCCGTGAGCAGCCCCCGGTCCAGCAGCCACAGGCCCAGCAGCCGCTCCAGCAGCACGACAGCGGCGCGGTGCGGCGCGAACAGCCGCAGCAGGCCCAGCCACAGCGCCACGACAGCGGTCCCGTGCGCCGGGAACCCCAGCCGCAGGCCCCGCGCCACGACAGCGGCCCGGTCCGCCGTCAGCAGCCCGAGGCGGAGAAGCAGGAGCCGACGAGGACCTCGGTCTCCGGCGCCGCGCTGTTCCAGAACGTTTCGGACCAGACCGAAACCGTTGTCTTCCAACAGCTTCCTTCAGCACCGAAGCCCGAGGCCGACAAGCGCCAGGAAGCGGCCCCGCGCTCGGAGGCCGACGCGCCCCGGTCCGTCGGTGACGCCCAGAAGCCCGAGCAGGCCAAGCCCGAGCAGGCCTACTCCGTCAGCGACACGCAGCCGAACTCGAAGCCGGAGCAGGCGAACGCCTTCGCGCGGCCCGTCGGTGACGCTCCGCGTCCCGAGCAGGCGACGATGTTCGCCCGTCCGGTCGGCGACCCGGGCGGGCCGGAGCAGGCGACAGCGTTCTCCCGCTCCGCCGGTGACGGGCCGAAGCCCGACCAGGCAACGGCGTTTGCCCGCCCGGTCGGAGACCCGAACGGCTCCGAGCAGGCAACGCGTTCCGCTGGCGATGCCCCGCGTCCCGAGCAGGCGACGATGTTCGCCCGCCCGGTCGGTGACGGGAGCAGGCCGGAGCAGACAGCACGTCCCGACCAGTCGACGACGTTCGCGCGCCCGGTCGGCGACCCGGAGCAGGCAACGGCGTTCTCGCGGTCCGCCGGAGACGGGCCGAAGCCTGACCAGGCAACGACTTTCGTCCGACCCGTCGGCGATCCGAACCGGCAGGAGCAGGCGACGACGTTCTCCCGCTCCGCTGACGACGGACCGAAGCCCGATCAGGCAACGACTTTCGTCCGCCCGGTCGGCGGCACCCAGAAGCCGGAGCAGGCGACCACGTTCGTCCGCCCGGTCGGCGACCCGAACACGAGCCGGATCGACCAGGCGACCACGGCGATCCGGCCGGAGGCGCTCAGCGCGCTCAGCGGGCTCGGCGCGGGCCGCCCGATCGACCCGGAGTCGGACACCGTCCGCATCCCCAAGATCGACGCGACCACCACCGTGGCCCCGGCCAAGGCCACCTCGGTGTTCAACGCCAAGCCCCCGGCGACGCCGCCCCCGCCTCCGCCGCCCGTCGACGACGACGCGCTGGACCCGCTGCCGGACGACGACGGTGACCAGGAGCGCTCCGGTCGCGGCAGGAAGATCCTGCTCGCCGCGGCCTCCGTGGTGGGCCTGCTCGGCGTCCTCTACGTCGGCGACCTCCTGCTGACCCAGGGCAACGTGCCGCGCGGGATCACCGTGGCGGGCGTGGACGTCGGCGGCCTCGACCGGGCGTCGGCCGAGCGCAAGCTGCGCGAGCAGATCGAGCCGAGGCTGGGCAAGCCGGTCGCGCTGCGCGTCGGCGACGTCGACACCGAGATCTCCCCGCAGGAGGCCGGGCTGGCGATGAACTGGAAGGGCACCCTGGACCAGGCGGGCGAGCAGTCCTACAACCCGTTCACCAGGATCTCCTCCTTCTTCACCACCACGGAGCTCGGCGTCGTCACCACGGCGGAGGAGAGCAAGGTCAGCGGCGCGCTGGAGCACCTGCGCGAGGCGACCGACCGCCTGCCCGCCGAGGGCACGATCGAGTTCAGCGACGGCAAGCCCAAGCCGATCGACCCCAAGCCCGGCCAGAAGCTCGACGCCGCCGGGGCGATCCCGGTGCTCAAGGCGGACTGGCCGAGCGGGCGGCGCGTGCAGCTGCCCGCGGTCATCGACCCCGTCACGTCCACGCCGGAGGGTGTGCGCAAGGCGCTCGAAGAGGTCGCCAAGCCCGCCGTGTCCGGCCCGCTGACCGTGCTCGGCGAGGGCGGCAACGCCATCGTGCAGCCGGTGGCGATCGGCAACGCGATGCGCTTCGAGTCCGACGGCAAGGGCGGGCTCACCGCGTCGCTGGACGCGCCGAAGATCGCCGAGGTCGCGCGCCCGCAGCTGGCGTCGACCGACAAGCCGGGCAAGGACGCCGAGATCGTCATCGAGGGCGGCAAGCCCACGGTGAAGCCGTCGACCGACGGCAGGGGCGTCGACTGGGAGAAGACCCTCGGCGGCGCGCTGGAGGTGCTGCGCAAGCCGCAGGACCGGCAGATCAAGGCCACGTACTCGCAGCTGCCCGCGAAGCTGACCACCGAGCAGGCCAACGCGCTCGGCATCAAGCAGGTCGTCGCGGAGTTCGAGACCAAGGGCTTCGCGGCCGACTCCGGCCGCAACATCAAGCGCGCGGCCGAGCAGATCAACGGCGCGATCGTGAAGCCCGGCGAGACCTTCAGCATGAACGGCCGCACCGGCCCGCGCACCGCGGCCACCGGCTACGTCGAGGCCGCGATCATCGAGAAGGGCGAGCTGAGCCGCGCGGTCGGCGGTGGTGTCTCGCAGATGGCGACCACGCTCTACAACGCCGGTTACCACGCGGGCATGGTGGACGTGGCGCACAAGGAGCACAGCTTCTACATCTCGCGCTACCCCAAGGGCCGTGAGGCGACGGTCTTCCAGAACCCCAACGGCAGCAGCGTGATCGACGTGAAGTTCAAGAACGACAGCAAGACCGGCATCCTCGTGCAGACGATCTGGACGTCGTCGACGATCACCGTGAAGTTGTGGGGCACCAAGACCTACGAGGTCAGCGGCCAGACCGGCGAGCCGTTCGCGCAGACCGCCCCGCAGGTCAAGGAGATCCCGGCGGGCCAGCCCTGCAAGGCGAGCGAGGGCGCCGGTGGCTTCAGCGTGAAGGACACCAGGACGATCAAGGACCTCACCACCGGTTCCACGCGCCGCGAGGAGCGGACGGTCCGCTACAACCCGCAGCACAAGGTCGTCTGCGCGCCGCCCGCCGGCGGCTGAGCACCGGCGACACACGCGAAAGGCCCTGCTCCGGCGGGGCCTTTTTCGTTGCTGCGTCAGGAGAACTTGATGCAGCTGAAGTGCGCGTAGCCCACCACGCCCTGTAGTCGGACCACCGTGTAGTGCGTGCTCTTCTTGCCGTCGCAGCCCGTTCGCTTCTTCCCACTGGTCCCGGCGGCGCAGAAATCGCCGTCCGGCGTGTAGTGCCCGTACACGACGGTGGCCTTGCTGCCCTTGTTGATCTGCCCGATGGCGGTGTCGCTGGTCGGCGTCTTGCGGACAAGCACCGTGTCGACCACCTTGTAGCTGCCGAGGACCTTCGGGTTCTTCGTGCAGTCGATGGCTGCCTGCGCTGCGGAGTGCCCTGGAACGGCCATGAGGCCGAAGGAGAACAACGCGACGACCGCGACCGCCGCCACTCGCTTCGTGGTGTTCATCGTGGGACCGCCGATCGTCGTCTGGGGCCCACCAGGACAACAGCCCGCGCCGACCCCGCCTAGGGGGTTCGCGTTTGTTTCGCGAAAAACTCCTTCACGAACGCGTTGCTCCGAACGGCCCGTTTCACGTTGCCGCGCAAGGTGAATCTCTTGCCTGTGGAACGAGTCGTCGAGATCGGCGGCCGAGTGGGCATGGCCTGCTTCGGCCTGGTGCACCTCGTCGTGGCCTGGCTCGCCGTCCAGGTCGCGCTCGGCGGAAGTCCTGCCGAGGCAGACCAGAAGGGCGCGCTGGCCACGATCGTCGCGCAGCCCTTCGGTGTGGCACTGCTGCTGGCGCTCGCCGCTGGACTGGCGGCGTTCGCGCTCTGGCAGCTGTTGAGCGCTTTCTCCGGCCACCGCTGGGTTTCTGACCGGCGCAAGCGCACGATCAAGCGGGTCGCCTCGGCCGCGCGCGGTGTCACGGGCGCCGTGCTGAGCGTCGTCGCGGTGAACTTCGTGGTCGGTGCTGGGCAGGAATCCGGTGACCAGAGCCAGAAAGCGCTCACGGCGGAGCTGCTCGCGCTGCCGGGTGGGTCTTGGATCGTCGCGCTGATCGCCGCCGTGGTGTTCGGCGTCGGTGTGGCGGCCGTGGTCAAGGGCGCACGCAAGAGCTTCCTCGACGAGCTGGACATGACCAGGCTGCCGAAGGGAACGCGGACGTGGACACGGCGTCTCGGCATGATCGGCTACCCGGCGAAGGGAATTGCGTTCGCCGTGGTGGGAATCCTGCTGGGGCTGGCCGGTTTCACCGCGGACCCGAACCGAGCCGGTGGGCTGGACCAAGCCCTGCGCGAGCTGGCCGCGCTGCCGTTCGGTGACTTCGTCCTGCTCGCCGTCGCGCTGGGGTTCGCGGCCTTCGGGGTCTACTGCTTCGCCGACGCCCGCTGCCGCAGGCCATGAACGGCGGAAAGGGCGGTACCCGTTGGTGCCGCCCTCACCCACCTGGACGTGCCTAGAAGCGCAGGCAATTTTCGTGCACGTATCCGACGACCGTGCTGCCGTTCACGCGAGCGAGAACGGTGCGGTACCAGAATCCGGTCTTGTTGTCGCAGCCCTTGCGGCTCTTGCCCTTGGCATAGCTGTAGCAATACCCCGAATCGGAGTGCCCGAAAACGACCTTGACCTCGTCGCCCTTTTCGAACTGCGTGAGCGCGTCGTTGCTCTTGGGCGTCCGCCTCACCAGCACGGTGTCGGTGGCGGTCGCGGTGGAGGAGTACTTCGGGTTCTTCGTGCAGTCCTTGGCCGCCGCCGCTGCCGGAGCCGCTTCTGCGGTCGGCGAGGCGATGGCGGGTGCCGCGAAGGCGAGCAGCGCGGCAGCGGTAATGAGCGCGGCCCGGGTCGTCGAAATCGACATGGGATTCTTTGCTCTCTCTGTTGGTTGTGCGATGTCCCAACAGAATTAACACGGGCGAACTCCGTCGACCAGCGACTCGCATTTTGTTCACGTGAACCGCGATCGCGTATAAAAAAGAAGAAGCGGCGGCGCCTGTCTCAGGCACCGCCGCTTCTCGTCCCGACCGGGATCAGTGGGGAGATCAGAACGCCGCTTCGTCGATCTCCATCAGCGAGTTGTCCGTGCTCTCGACGATCTTGCGCCGCGAGGACAGCTCGGGCAGCACGTTCTTGGCGAAGAAGCTCGCCGCCGCGATCTTGCCCTCGTAGAAGGAGCGGTCCTTCGCCGAGGGGCCCGCGTCCAGCGCGGCGATCGCCACGTCGGCCTGGCGCAGCAGCAGCCAGCCGATCAGCAGGTCGCCCATGCTCATCAGCAGGCTCACGCTGTTCTGGCCGACCTTGTACAGGTTGCGCTGGTCCTCCTGCGAGGAGGTCAGGAACCCGATCAGCGTGCCGAGCGTGCCCTGCGCGTCCTCGAGGGCCTGCTTGAGCAGCGCGCGCTCTTCCTTGAGCCTGCCGTTGCCGTTCTCGTTGGCGATGAACTGCTGGATCTCGTTGGCCAGGAAGCCCAGCGCCTGGCCCTTGTCGCGGACGATCTTGCGGAAGAAGAAGTCCAGCGACTGGATGGCCGTGGTGCCCTCGTACAGGCTGTCGATCTTCGCGTCGCGGATGTACTGCTCGATCGGGTAGTCCTGGAGGAAGCCGGAGCCGCCGAGCGTCTGCAACGAGTGCGTCAGCATCTCGTAGGCCCGCTCGGAGCCGACGCCCTTGACGATCGGCAGCAGCAGGTCGTTGACCCGGTGCGCCAGCTCCACGTTCTCGCCCGCGCGGATCTGGTCCTGGAACGAGGCGGTGTAGAGGTAGACCGCGCGCAGGCCCTCCGCGTAGGACTTCTGCAGCATCAGCGAGCGCCGCACGTCCGGGTGGTGGGTGATCGTGACGCGCGGGGCGGCCTTGTCCAGCATCTGCGTGAGGTCGGCGCCCTGCACGCGCTCCTTGGCGTACTCCAGCGCGTTCAGGTAGCCGGTGGACAGCGTGGCGATCGCCTTGGTGCCGACCATCATCCGCGCGTGCTCGATCACCTGGAACATCTGCGCGATGCCGTCGTGCACCTCGCCGAGCAGCCAGCCCTTGGCGGGCACCCCGTGCTGGCCGAAGGTCAGCTCGCAGGTGGTGGACACCTTGATGCCCATCTTGTGCTCGATGTTGGTGACGAAGGCGCCGTTGCGCTCGCCCAGCGCACCGGTCTTCGGGTCGAAGTGGAACTTGGGCACCAGGAACAGGCTCAGGCCCTTGGTGCCCGCCTTGGCCTCGATGCCGGGGCCCTCGGGGCGGGCCAGCACCAGGTGCATGATGTTCTCGGTCATGTCCTGGTCGCCCGAGGTGATGAAGCGCTTCACCCCGTCCAGGTGCCAGGTGCCGTCCTCCTGGAGCACGGCCTTGGTGCGTCCGGCGCCCACGTCGGAACCGGCGTCCGGCTCGGTCAGCACCATGGTGGCGCCCCAGCTGCGGTCGACCATCAGCTGCGCCCAGCTCTTCTGCTCGTCCGTGCCGTTGGAGTAGGCGATGGAGGCGAAGCTGGCGCCGGCCATGTACATGAACAGCGCAGGGTTGGAGCCCAGGATCAGCTCGGCCGCCGCCCACTGCACGGTGGAGGGGATGCCGAAGCCGCCGAGCTCGTCGATCGCGCCGAGCCGCCACCACTCGCCGTCGATGAGCATCTGGTAGGCGTTCTTGAAGCTCTCGGGAAGCGTCACCGAGTGCGTCTTGGGGTCGAAGACCGGCGGGTTGCGGTCGGCGTCGGCGAAGGAGTCCGCCAGCGGCCCGGTCGCCAGGGCGTTCAGCTCGGTCAGCACACCGCGGGCAGTGTCCTCGTCTGCCTGCTCGAACGGCCCGCTGCCCAGCCTCTGCTGGACTTTGAACACCTCGAACAGGTTGAACTCGAGGTCTCGCAGGTTGCTCTTGTAGTGGCCCATCTCGTCGCTCCCGGGTATCGCGGGTTGCTGGCAGCGGGACACACGCCCTACTAGCCGGTAACAACAGGATATTACCCGTTGGTAACCGCTAGCAAGCGAAGGCCAAGGGAACTGATGTCACAAGCGGGTGAACTCAGGCCGCGGTTCGACCGAGCGTCACCATGCGGACACCCATCCCGACCAGCACCAAGCCGCTGAGCTGGTCCACTCGTGCGCGCACACCGGGCCGGGCGAGGAACCGCCGCACCGCTCCGACGGCCAGCACGACCAGCGTGTACCAGGACGCGCTGATCGCCATCTGCGCCGCCGCGAGCACGGCCGTCCCGGTCAGCACGTCTCCGCCGACCGGGATGAACTGGGGGAGCAGTGCGAGGTAGAGCACAGCCGCCTTCGGGTTGGCCAGGTTCGCCACGAGCCCGGCCCGGTACGACGCGAACAGGCCGCGCTGCACCGCCCGCCCCTCCGCATCTTCGCGTCGCCGCCGCGAGCGCAGGAGTGCCTGAACTCCGAGCCACACCAGGTAGATCGCGCCGACGACCTTGAGCACCACGAAGGCGATCTCCGAGGTGCGCACGAGCGCCGTGAGCCCGAAGGCGGACGCGAACGCCCAGAACACCAGCCCGCTCGTGTTACCCAGCACCGTCGCCAATCCCGCGATCCGCCCCGCGCGCAGCGACTGGTCGATGATCACCGCGAGGGACGGCCCCGGCGCGATCACGACCGCGAGCACGGTGACGACGAACGGCCAGGTCAGAGCCTCCATGCGCCCAGTCTGCGCCCCGCGCGCCACCACGCCCGCCGACTGTGCGCCCCCTCACGCCCCCGCATTGCCCCACGCCCACAACACGCTTAAGCCCTGAACGACCCGTTCAGTGCGCTCAACGCACCAAACGACCCGTTCAGGGCTTCTAGCGCACTAAACGACCCGTTCGGGGTTCCCAACGCACCAAACGACCCGTTCAGCGCGCTCAACGCACCAAACGAGGCTTTCGCGGTCCAGCACCACGTCGGCCTCAGGGGCGCTAGCGGGCCAAGCGGGCGAGCACGGTGCCGATGGCGAGCAGGGCGGTGGCGGCGAGCGCGATGACCGCGAAACCCGCGCCGTGCAAGGCAACGGCGAGTTGAGGGCCGAGGCTCGCGCCCATGAAGAGCACGAACGAGTAGATGGAGACGGCCGTCGCGCGCGCAGCGCCCGCGTTGTCGCTGATCGACTCCACGATGGCCGGGCCGGCGGCCACCACGCAGGCGGAGAACAGGAACATGCCGGCGCCGATCAGCACCAGGCTGCCACCCGATGCCGCGGTGATCGCCGCGCCGACGGCCGAAAACCCAAGGGCCACAACGGTTCGGCGCGGAGCCGAAATTCGGGTGACCAGCCCTGCGGCGACACCGGTCAGCACCATCGCGGGCAAAGCGCTGGCGCGCAACCACAACAGCCCATCGTGGTCGGCGAGCCCGGTGATCTGGATGCCGGAGTAAGCGCCCACGAACGCGGCCAGCAGGGTCGAAGCGGCCGCGTACAACAGCACCAAACGCTTGTTGCGCAACAGGTCGAGCATGACGCGCCACGGCGCCACGCTCACGGTGGGCCGGTCGTCGAGGTCCGGGCGCAGCGCGAACTTCTGCCACACGGCGCACGCCAGCAGGCCGATCCCGCTGATCACGAACACCGCCCGCCAGCCTGCGAGGTCGCCGAGCAACTGCGCGCCCACCTGGCCGATCACCGCAGACGATACGAAAGCGCTGGTCAGGATGGTGAAGGCGATGGCGCGGCGCCGTGGATCGATCTGGTCGACGACGTAGGCCATCGCGGCGGGAGCGAAGGCCGCCGCCACGAAGCCCTGGAGCACGCGCAGCACGACGAGCGCGCTGACGCCGGGCGCGACGGCGACGGCGGCGGTGGTCACGGCGGCCGCGGCGAGCCCGATGACCATCACGCGGCCGGGGCCGAAGCGGTCGGAAAGCGGCCCCAGGAAAAGGAATCCGAAGGCGTAGGCCAGGCCGAAGCCGGTGGAGGACCAGGCGAGCGCGGCCTCGGCGACGCCGAATTCGCGAGCTGCCAGGGGAGCGAGGGGAATGGAGCCGTAGAGCTGGCTCACCACGAGCACGGCGGCCACGCCCAGGGCCGTGATGGTCGGGCCGAGCGGGGCGTGGGTCCGCTGATCGACGAGCGCAGGGGACGAGTGCATGCGGGGAACGCTAGCCAACCAACTGGTTGGTAGTCAACCAACCAGTTGGTAGCGTTGGAGCATGTCGAGGGACCCCAGCGCGACCAAAGCCAGCCTCCTCGCCGCCGCGCGCGTCGAATTCGCAGCTCACGGCGCTGCGGGTGCGCGCGTCGACCGGATCGCCGAGCGCGCGGGGGTGAGCAAGGAACGCATCTACGGCTACTTCGGCAGCAAGGACAAGCTCTTCGACGCCGTGCTGGACGAGGTGGTCGAGGAGGTCATGGAGTTCGTCGGCGCGCCCGGCAAGGACATCGCGGCCTACGTGCGGCGCGTGCACGACTTCCACCAGCAGCAGCCGGACCTGGTGCGACTGCTGGTCTGGGAGGGCATGCAGGGCGGGGGCTCCTGCCCCAACCGGCGCAGCCGCGTCGAGCACTACGTGCGCAAGAACCAGGCGATGGCCGAGGCGCTCGGGCTGGAGACCGCCGAGGACGCCGCGCCGTTCCTGTTCATGTTCATGGCGATCTGCTCGTGGTCGGTGGTCGTGCCGCAGGTGGCCCGGCTCGTGCTGGGCGAGGGCATCGACACCGAGGACGGTCGCGACCGGCTGCGCAAGCACATCGGCGACTTCGCCGAGGGCGGCGTGAGTCATGTACGTGAACAACAATCACGAGTGTGACTCGGTTCGCTCGTAACCATTCCGTTAACCGCCGTCCCAGCCGTATGACGTAAGCCACTCAGCAATCCCGTGCGGGTGCCGAGGGGCAAGGGAGTCCGCCAGCTCCCGTCGTCGCCGAACGACCCCCGGTGCCCTCGCGGTGCGCAGGCTTCGCGCACAACCCTGGGAGGTCTCATGGGGACCCTCGACTGGATCGTGGTCGGCGGGTACTTCTTCGTGATGGTCGGCATCGGCTGGTGGTCCCGCACGCGCATCAAGAACGTGCTGGACTTCTTCACCGCTGGCGGGCGGATGCCGTGGTGGCTCTCCGGTATCTCGCACCACATGTCGGGCTACAGCGCCGTGATGTTCGTGGCCTTCGCCAGCGAGGCGTACCGGCTCGGGCTCACCGTCTACGTCTGGTGGGCGCTGACCATCGGAGTCGGCATCGGCATCGGTGCCTTCCTGTTCTCCGCGCGGTGGAACCGCCTGCGCGCCAAGCACGGCGTCGCCTCACCGCTGGAGTACCTGGCGAACCGCTACAACCTGCCGACCCAGCAGGTGATGGCGTGGGCGGGAACCCTGCTCAAGGTCGTGGACATCGCGGCGAAGTGGGCGGCGGTCGCGGTGCTGCTGCGTGGTTTCGCGGGCGTGCCGATCACGTGGGGAATCGTGATCGTCGGAGTGGTGACGATGGTCTACTCGGTGATGGGCGGCCTGTGGGCCGACGCGCTCACCGACTTCGGCCAGTTCATCATCCAGGCCGCCGCGGGCATCGTCATGTTCGTCGCGGTCGCCTCGCACTTCGGCGGCATCCAGTTCATGTGGGAGATCTGGGGGCAACTGCCCGCCGCGAACAGCGAACCGCTGCGCGAGCCCTACACGGCGACGTTCTTCATGGCGCTGTTCATCATCAAGACGCTGGAGTACAACGGCGGCATGTGGAACCTGGCGCAGCGCTACATGGCCGCGCCGGACGGGGCCGCCGCCAAGCGCTCCGCGCTGCTGTCCAGCGCGCTGTGGCTGGTGTGGCCGCTGATCCTGTTCTTCCCGATGTGGGCCGCCCCGCTGATCGTGCCCGGACTGGCGGCGGCGGAGGACGCCTACATCGAGCTCGGCAAGATCATGCTGCCCGCCGGGATGATCGGCCTGGTGCTCGCGGGGTTCTTCTCGCACACCATGGCGATGGTGTCCTCCGACGCCAACGTGATCTCCGCGGTGATCACCAGGGACATGCTGCCGCACCTGTGGAAGGGCGTGCGGGACCTGACCGCCGAGCGGCAGCTCCAGCTCGCGCGGGTCACCACGTTCCTGTTCATCGGGGCCAGCATGCTGATCGCCGTCACCTCCGGCGGTCAGGGCTGGGTGCTCAAGATCGTGGTCGACCTTGTCGCCGCGACCATGGGCCCGATCGCGGTGCCGCTGATGCTCGGCCTGCTCCCGTGGTTCCGCAGGATGGGGCCGAGCGCGGCGATCACCTCGGTGGTGGCGGGCCTCGGTGTCTGGGCCTTCCTCTACATCAGCCAGCAGAGCGGCGTCTCGATCGACAAGGAGGCGCTGGTCGCCTTCCCGCTGCTCACCTCGCTGGTCCTGTACGTGGTGGTCGGCCTGCTCCGCCCGGAGCGCACCGCCCGCCGCGACGAGCTGATCGACTCGCTCTCCACCGACGAGGTGCCTGTCAAGACCTCGTGATCCGTAGTCAAGTCGAACAGCCCCGGGCTCCGGGGCTGTTTGTCTTGACCGGCGGCGATGGACGATGATGGAGCCGTGGCTCTTTCCGAGATCTCAATGGACCCCGACGTGCTCCAGGGCGTTCCGGTGGTGACCGGCACGACCATCTCGGTGTCGTCGATCGTCGCGCTGGTCTGCGAGGGCCTCAGCGAGCAGGAGATCATCGCGCGGCACCCGCAGCTCACCCCGGCCGACATCGTGGCCTGCGTGGAGTTCCAGCACGCTGGTTCGCGCTGATCAGCGCTTGAGCACCCGCGCGGCCAGCTTGTCGCCGGAGCCCACCATCAGCTGAAGCGGCTTGATCAGCACGGACAGCAGCACGGCCATCCTCGGCTTGCCGAAGCCCCGCGCGATCTTCGGCCCGAGCGCGCCCATCACGGCGACGATCCCGGGCAGCGGCCTGATCCACATCGTCAGCTCGACGATGCGGCCCTCCTCGTCCAGCCGCACCAGCGAGCACTCCTCGATCGCCGTGCGGCCGACGCGCCCCCGGTAGAACAGCGCGCGCTTGCGGTCATCGCCGAGGTCGGTGTGGAAGCGGATGTCCTTGAAGCTGCCCATCGCCGCCTCGAACACCGCGCGCACGTCCGCCTTGCCGGTGAAGCGGCCGCGATCGGTGAGCGGAGACCGCAGCACCACGTCCTCGGACATCATCGACACCGCCAGCTCGACGTCGCCGTTCTCGGTCGCGCGCCGGAAGGTCTCGGTGGTGGTTCTCGCCACATCCAGGCTCATGTCGTCCTACTCCTCGTCGTCGACGCCAATCCGCGCCACAGCAGGTCGCGGGCGAGCAGCACGATCTGCTCTCGGTTCACATCTCGGTTGCGCCACCACCAGGCCGCGAGCGCGTTGACCGTCCACTTGGAGGTCTCGGCCAGCAGCTCGTCGGCGCGCTCGCGCTCCAGCTCCACGGACAGGGACAGCTCGGGGATGCGGTGGAACAACCCCGCGAGCCGCTGGCTGGCCAGCTCCTGCCCGCGCTGGTGCGCCTCGGCCACCTCGGCGTCGCCGGGGGAGTCGAGGAAGATCATTCGCCACGCGTGCTCGTTGTCCTCGATCCACGCGAAGATCGAGTCGAGCGACCGCGTGACCAGCTGTTCCGGCGTCTCTGCCGGTTCCTGATCTGACCAGTGCTCGATGAACGCGGTCGCCTGCGTGTCGAGCAGGTGCGCGTAGAGCCCGGCCTTCGACGGGAAGTGGTCGTAGAGCACCGGAGTGCTGATCCCGGCGGCCTTCGCCACCGCGCGCATGGACGCCTTGTCGTAGCCGTTGACGGCGAAGACCTCCGTCGCGGCGCTCACGATGAGCGCGCGCCGGTCGTCCGGCCGGAGCCGTTTCCTCGGGGTGGACCCCGCGTTACCTGACATCGGTTAGGTAGCTTACGCGCCTACCTGACGGCTGTCAGGTAAACCGCCCACATCAAGCATTTGCCGCCTGACAAGCCTTGATGTGCATCGCCCGATTGGGCAAAGTGTGGCTCGACGTGTTGACGGCGGGTAGTCGGGGCAGGACAGAGCATGAGGCGGCGGCAGTCATGACACTCACCCCGGAAGAGATCCGTACCGCGGCGTTCGCCAAACCGCCGCGCGGGGAGCGGGGCTATTCCGACGACGCGGTCGACGCCTTCCTGGACCGGGTCGAGGCGACGCTGCGCGGGGAGGACAAGCTCACCCCGAAGGACGTTCTGGAGATCCGCTTCCCGCCCGCCAAGTGGCGCCGCCGCGGCTACGACGAGGACGAGGTGGACGACTTCCTCGACCGCGCGGTCACGACGCTCAAGGCGCGCGCCGAAGACGACGACGCCCCGAGCTCGCAGCCCTCGGCGCCCCGCATCCGCGCCGCCGACATCGGCAAGGTCGTCTTCAAGAAGCCCGGGCGGGGCAAGGCCGGTTACGACGACGAGGAGGTCGACGCCTTCCTCGACCGGATCGAGGCGTCACTGCGCGGCGAGGACACGCTGACCTCGGCGAAGATCCGCGCGGCCCGCTTCAAGGCCGCCAAGCGCAGGGGCGATGCCTACGACGAGGACGAGGTGGACGCCTTCCTCGCGCGCGTGGCGCAGCAGATGGACGACGACGAGCTGGCCGACCGCCCCACGGAGATCACCGAGCGCAAGGCGCCTCCGGTCCGCGACCGGATCCGCGAGCAGGCCTTCCGCCCGCCGGTGCCCGGTGGCAGGGGCTACGACGAGAAGCAGGTCGACGCGTTCCTGGCCCGCGTCGAGGCGACCATGCGCGGCAAGGACTCCATCACCCCGCAGCAGGTCGCCGACATCCGCTTCACCCCGCCCCGGCGCGGCAAGCCCGGCTACGACGCGGACGGCGTTGACGCGCTGCTGGACCGGCTCGCGCTGTCGCTGACCCAGCTGCCGCCGCGCAGCAAGCCCAAGCCGATGCCGATGCTGACCGCCGAGGACGTTCGCAAGGTCGCCTTCCACCGCCCGCGCCCCGGCGAGGTCGGCTACGACGAGATCGAGGTGGACCAGTTCCTCGACCGCGTCGAGGCGACGTTGCAGGGTGAGGACCAGATCTCGCTCAAGGACGTGCAGCGCGTCCGCTTCCACTCCCCGGCGCCCGGCCACGGCGGCTACGACAACGGCGAGGTGGACGCGTTCCTGGACCTGTTGGAGGTCCGGTGGAGCGGCGTGATGCCGACCGAGCGCCTCCGCCCCGTGCCCCGCATGCCCCCTCGGACCGCGCCCAGGGCCCAGCACTCCGGTTTCTTCCCGGCTCCGCCCGCCCGTCACTAGTTCCCGTGGCGACGGCCCCCGAATTGATCTTTCGGGGGCCGTCGCCATTTAGTTGATCATTTCCTGGGAGCGTGTTTCCGCTCAGTCGGGATCAATTGCACATCGGCGTTCCCATGACATTGTTCCAACTCGCACAGCCCGAGCTGTGGCCGTACCAGAAGTGGCCGAACTCGTGCGCCGCGAGCACTCCGGGGCTCCTGGTGCCGTTCGGCATGAGCGCGATCGCCGAACCGCCGTAGTTGCAGCCGACCGCGCGCGCGACGCCGCAGTTGGTGATGTAGCTGGTCTGACAGCGGACCGGAACGCCGCCCGCGCGCTCCACCAGCCTGCCGCCGCCCCAGTAGTTGGCGCCCTGGCGGATCACGCTGGCCCACTGCGAACAGCTGGAGGTCATGGTCCACGCCACCGGCGCGGCGTCGGGCGCGAGCTTCACGACCGGCTCGGAGTCCAGTTCGGCCGGCGGCTGTTCCCCGGCGGCGACCTGGGCGTGCAGTTGCTGTGGCGAGGACTGGGCAACGGGGGCGTCAGCGGCCCAGAGAACGGAGGCGACCAAGACGGGCAGGGCTGCGAGAACGAACCTTCTCATCGACGTGTCCTTTTGACGCAGGGATGTTCGTAGGACGCAGGGACGTCTTGTCAGGAAGGTAAGTCTCAGTCCGGTATGTGAAGAAGAGTCAGAAGTCGTGGACCTGCATCAGTTTCGTTAATGCCGCACTGTGCAAATCCCGAAGAATTGACTGTGAATGCCGTATTGGAATGCTGCGTTCGGCCGTCAACCGCAAGGGCGTCCGAGAGCTGGAAACGACGAAGGCCCAGGTGCTGTGACCTGGGCCTTCGTCTTACGAGCGGGTGACGGGAATCGAACCCGCGCCTACAGCTTGGGAAGCTGTCGTTCTACCATTGAACTACACCCGCAGTTGCGATCACGAGCATACACAGGCGGGGGCGAGGACGGGAGTCCGGGCCCGGCTAGGCTGGCGCCGTGCTCCTCAGTGACCGGGACCTGCGCAAGGAAGTCGAGGCTGGCCGCCTCGGGCTCGACCCCTTCGACGCCGACATGATCCAGCCGTCCAGCATCGACGTGCGCCTGGACCGGTTCTTCAGGGTCTTCGACAACACGAAGTACACCCACATCGACCCGGCGCTCCAGCAGGACGAGCTGACCTCGCTGGTGGAGAAGTCCGATGAGGCCGAGCCGTTCGTGCTGCACCCTGGCGAGTTCGTGCTGGGCTCCACCTTCGAGCTGGTGACGCTGCCGGACGACCTCGCAGGCCGTCTTGAGGGCAAGTCCTCGCTCGGGCGGCTCGGGCTGCTGACCCACTCCACCGCCGGGTTCATCGACCCGGGCTTCACCGGTCACATCACCCTCGAACTGTCCAACGTGGCGAACCTGCCGATCACGTTGTGGCCGGGGATGAAGATCGGTCAGCTGTGCCTGTTCCGGCTGAGCAGCCCCGCGGAGAACCCGTACGGCTCCGGCGCGACGGGCTCGCGGTACCAGGGGCAGCGCGG
This sequence comes from Allokutzneria multivorans, assembly GCF_039537405.1. Taxonomy (NCBI): domain Bacteria; kingdom Bacillati; phylum Actinomycetota; class Actinomycetes; order Pseudonocardiales; family Pseudonocardiaceae; genus Allokutzneria; species Allokutzneria multivorans. Next base: position 1,156,308 of record NZ_BAABAL010000005.1, read on the forward strand.
GCCGACGCAGTCCAGGGCGCACCTGAACTTCCACCGGGTCGACACGCGCAGGTGAGCCGCCCCCGAACAGGGTGATGATCGCGGGCGGGTCCAGACTGGACGGCGTGCTCGTCCCGTTTCCCCGCAGCGAACCGGAAGCGCCGCTCGCGTCGGCTCTGGAAGTGGTCAAGGAGATCAGCCCCGCGGTGCCGGGCGAGATGGCCACGTTCACCGTGACCGTCCGCAACACCGGTGACGTCCCGCTCGTCGACGTCTCGATCGACGACGACGAGGACGCGGTGTGCGGCAACAGTTTCCCCGAGCCGCTGCCGCCCAGGGCCGAGCGCACCTACACCTGCACCGCGGTCGTCGAGGACTACAGCCCGCCGGGCACGGTCACGGTGACGGCGGTGGATCCGCAGCAGAACTCGGTTCGCGCGACCTACGACACCAAGGGGATCGTGCACCGGCAGCAGGTGGAGACCGTCGCGCCGCAGCCGAGCGCTCAGCCGGACGTGCTCGCCTCGGCCGGTGTCGAGCTGGAACCGTTGCCAGTGCTGGGAATCGGCATGGTCCTGGTCGGCGCGCTGCTGCTGGTCTCAGGCCGCAGGCTCAGCCACTGTCGAAGCGGCGGGCAAGATCGCCGTAGCGGGCCAGAACCCGCGCCCTGAGCTCCGGATCGGTCCTCGGCACCGGCTCCAGGAAGATCTCGTCCAGCTCGGCGAACTCCGCGCGCAGCTCCGCGTCGATGCGCACGCAGGCCCGCTCCAGCTCGGCCGCGGTCAGCGTGTCCTCGAAGTCCACCCTGGCGCACACCAGCACCTGGTCGGTGCCCGTGAGCATGGTGAGCAGGTCCACGACGGCCTCCACCTCCGGCTGGGCCAGCAGGCGGTTGTGCACCTCGCGCACGAGCCGCACGTCCGCCTGGCGCCCGATCAGCAGCGCCTTGTTGCTGCGCCCCAGGATGTAGGCGACCACCACGAGCAGCACACCGATCAGCAGCGAGGCCACGCCGTCCCACACCGAGGAGCCGGTGATGTCGTGCAGCCCGACTCCGGCGAAGGCGATCAGCAGGCCGATGAGCGCGGCTGTGTCCTCCAGGAACACCGTTTTGACGGTCGGGTCGTCGGAGACCCTCAGGTACTCGGTGAAGGACCGCTCGTCCTCCTTGGCGTCCTTGCGGACCTGACGCACGGCCTGCGTCCACGACACCAGCTCCATCGCGAACGCCAAGCCCAGCACGAGGTAGCCGACCCACGCACTGGTCTGCTCGGTGCTCTCGCCCGCCAGGGTTTCGAAGCCCTCGATGAACGCGAACAGCGCGCCCGACACGAAGATCGACACTGCGGCGAGCAGCGACCAGAAGTACCGCTCCTTGCCGTAGCCGAACGGATGCCTCCGGTCAGCCGGCCGCCCCGACCGCCGCAACGCGGTCAGCAGCAGGCCTTCCGTGAACGTGTCGGCGACCGAGTGCGCCGCCTCGGCCAGCAACGCCGCCGATCCGGTCACCACGCCCGCGAACGCCTTCATCACGCCGATCGCGAAGTTCACCGCCAGCGCGACGAGCACGGTGAAGGTGCTCTCGCCGCCGCCGTTCTCCCGCTGCTGCTCCGCCACTCCGAAACCGTAGAGCGCAACGCCCGCCCCCACACGCCGAGCGCGCGAGCCCTGAATGACTCATTCGGGGAGTTGAGCGCCCTCAATGACTCATTCAGGACGCTCAAGTACCTCAATGAGTCATTCAGCGCGCAAGCGGCGCGGTCAGTGGACGGCTACCTGGCCCTGGGCGGCGCGCAGCGCGATGTCGGTGCGGTGGTGCGAGCCGGTGAGGTGCACCCTGGCGATCTTGCGGTAGGCGTCCTCGCGGGCCGCGTCGAGGTCGTCGCCGACCCCCACGACCGACAGCACGCGCCCGCCCGCGGAGATCACAGCGCCGTCGTCGCGCCTGCGGGTGCCCGCGTGCAGCACTCCGTCGACCTCGCTGCCGGTGATCACGTCGCCGGTGCGCGGGCGGCCGGGGTAGCCCTCCGCCGCGACCACGACGGTGACCGCGGAGCCCTCGGCCCAGTCCAGCGCGGGCTGCTCGGCGAGCGTGCCGTTGGCGACCGCGAGCAGCAGCCCGGCGAGCGGGGTGCGCAGCAGCGCCAGCACTGCCTGGGTCTCGGGATCACCGAAGCGGCAGTTGAACTCCACGACCTGGACGCCCTCGCTGGTCAGCGCGAGCCCGGCGTAGAGCAGGCCGGAGAACGGCGTGCCGCGCCCGGCCAGCTCGGCGACCACGGGACGCACGACGCGGTCCATGATCTCCTCGACCAGGCCCTCAGGAGCCCACGGCAGCGGGGAGTAGGCGCCCATGCCACCGGTGTTCGGACCGGAGTCGCCGTCGCCGACGCGCTTGAAGTCCTGCGCGGGCAGCAGCGGCACCGCGGTCCTGCCGTCGACGAGGCAGAACAGCGACACCTCCGGACCGTCCAAAAAGGACTCAAGGAGGACCGGGTGCCCGTCGTCGAGCAGTCGCATGGCGTGCGCCCGCGCCGCGTCGAGGTCGGAGGTCACCACGACGCCCTTGCCCGCGGCCAGACCGTCGTCCTTGACCACCCACGTCGGGCCGAAGCGAGCGAGCGCCGCATCGAGGCGCGCGGGGTTGTCCACGACCTCGCTGCGGGCGGTCGGCACACCGGCGGCGGACATGACGTCCTTGGCAAATGCCTTGGAGCCTTCGATCCGCGCGGCGGCCTTGCTGGGGCCGAAGCAGGCAATCCCCGCCTCGCGCAGGGCGTCACCGACACCGGCGACCAGTGGCCCCTCGGGCCCGATCGCCACCAGGTCCGCTCGCCACTCCTCGGCCAACCTGGTGACCGCCGCCGGGTCGACAGCGTCGACGCCGTAGGTCTCTGCCAGCGCAGCGGTACCGGCGTTGCCGGGCGCGCAGGCCAGAGCGGTCACGCCCGGGTCGCGGGACAGTGCGAGGAGCAGGGCATGTTCGCGGGCACCTGCGCCGATCACGAGAACGCGCACGGGGAGCAACCCTAGATGCCCCGGCGCGCGGCGCGAAACTCGCGCTCGGACACGCCGTGCCGCGCGAGGCGTGCGGCCGCCTCCACGACGGTCCAACCGGAGACCTGCACCGACAGGTCGCACTCCCACCGCGAGTCGCGGCCGATGCCCTCCAGGTGCTCGTCGAGGCGCGCGGGCAGTGTGCCGAGCCTGCCGACGGCCGGGACTGTCCACTGTGGACCAAAGAGCGGTCCGCCCGGCACGGCGGCCCTGTTCCGCCAAGCGGCCTCGGCGGAGCGATACACGATGCTGGCAGCGGTTTTCGCCGCTTCACCGTCGAGCGCGACGGCTGCGGAGGCGAGGTGCCTCGCGCAGATTCCCGCGTGCAGCCCGGAATCCGAGCCGCCGCTGCCGTGAAGCACTCCGGACTTCGTCATGCGGTCGGCGATCGCCGCGATCGTGCGCTCGGCCAGCTCGCGCCAACAGCTCTCCCCGGTGGCGCCGACGAGCTCGACGCACGCGCCGACAAGCAACCCCTGCGAGTGAGTGCATGTGACTTCGGACACTGCGTCCACCGACGGATCGACGGACTCCGCGAGCAGCCCCGTTTCCTGATCGATCAACCTCTCCGACAACCACTCCACGGCCGAGCGTGCACGCTGGAGATCAGCTCGTTCGCCGAACTCCTTGGCCAGCCTGACGAAGAGAATCGCGGACGCGGCGTTCGTCACGGCATCCTTCGTCGAGCCACCGCGCGCTGACCACAGACCACCGCCCGCGTGATCGGTCCACGCCGCGCGCAGCCGCGACGCGATCGCCGTCAGCGCCGTGGACTTGGGCATGGCGGTCAGCTCGTGCGCACGCAGCAGCGCGAGCCCCATCAACGCCACTTCGTCGTGCCGATCGGTCAACCAGCCGTGCGGGTTGCGGAGCTTGATGCCGCGTACGAGCTTCACCACGGTCGCCTTGCGCGCGGTGTCGTCTGTCCGCTGGGCCGCGTCCACAGCGCAGTCCAACAACTGCGCCTGCCAGCCGTAGTGCCAGGGCGCGTGCACCCGGTGCCCCGCGTCCGGGGGCCACCGCGTCATGCCGAGCCGCGTGCCGGGCATGCCCCAGACCTGACGCAGGTGCCGACCGACGATGGCGACCTCCGCCACCGCCGCCCGCGCGGCCCACAACTCGGGCACCCCGTCGCCGGTCACGGCGCCATGGTCGCCCCTCGCACCACCTGATGCGCGGGTGATTCACGTTGCGACACGCGATATCACCAAGCCGTGTCGAGATCCGCGTGCTCCCGGACCCACGCGTGCATGACGACACCCGCCGCCACACCCGCGTTGATCGACCGCGTCGAGCCGAACTGCGCGATGGACACCAGCAGCTCCGCCGCCTCGCGTGCTTCCTCTGACAGCCCAGGACCTTCCTGGCCGAAGAGCAGCACGCAGTGCTCGGGCAACCGCGCGCGCTCCAACCGCACCGAGCCGGGAGTGTTGTCCACCGCGACGAGCGCGAGGCCCTCCGCGCGGCAGAACTCCACGAGACCGCTGACATCGGGGTGGTGCAGCACGTGCTGGTACCGGTCGGTGACCATCGCGCCCCGCCGGTTCCACCGCCTCCTGCCGACGATGTGCACGGCCTTCGCCGCGAAGGCGTTGGCCGTGCGCACCACGGTCCCGATGTTGTGGTCGTGCTGGAAGTTCTCGATCGCCACGTGGAAGGAGTGCCTGCGGGTGTCCAGGTCCGCGACGACCGCTTCGCGCCGCCAGTAGCGGTAGGTGTCGACAACGTTGCGGCGGTCGCCCTCCGCGAGCAGCTCGGGGTCCCAGTGCTCGCCCTCGGGGAGCGGGCCCTCCCACGGGCCGACGCCGACCGGCTCCGCGCCCCATTCGGTGGGGCCAGCCTCGGTCACGGCGCTACAGGCCGAGATCGGCGAGGCCGAGCAGCGACCGGTACGGCAGCCCCTCCGCCTCGATGGCCTCCCTGGCCCCTGTGTCGCGGTCGACCACCGTCGCGACGCCGACCACCTCGGCGCCGACCTCGCGCAGCGACGCCACGGCGGTCAGCACGCTGCCGCCGGTGGTCGAGGTGTCCTCCACCGCGAGCACGCGGCGGCCGGTCACGTCCGGGCCCTCGACGAGCCGCTGGAGGCCGTGCGCCTTGGACGCCTTGCGCACCACGAACGCGTCCATGTCGCGCTCGGCGGCGTGCAGCATCGCGCAGGCGACCGGGTCGGCGCCCATGGTCAGCCCGCCGACGGCGGAGAAGTCCCAGTCCGAGGTGAGCTGGCCCAGCAGCTTCCCGATCAGCGGGGCCGCCGCGCGGTGCAGCGTGGCGCGGCGCAGGTCGACGTAGTAGTCGGCCTCGACACCGGAGGAGAGCACGACCTTGCCGTGCACGACGGCCAGCTCACGCACGAGTTTCGCGAGTTCGGCCTTGGCGGTGGGGTCCACTTCGACGGTCACGAGTGGTGAGCTTCGCACGTCAGGTCCGCGCGGGCTTCGAGCGCCCGCCCGTCTTGGGTCCCTCACCCGGCTCGACACCCAGGTTGGTGATCATCTTCTTCAGGCACTCGATCATGAACGCGTAGTCGTCCTCGGAGATGCCGTCCAGCGACTGCCTGCGCACGCCGCTGATCACCAGCGCCAGCTTGAGCTGCCCGGCGCGGCCGATCTCGGTCAGCGTCTGCCGCACCACGCCGGAGCGCGGGTCCACCTCGGGGGCGAGCCAGCCACGCGCGCACAGATCGCTGATGATCTCGTCGAGGTGGTGGTCGGAGATGCTGCGCAGCGAGGCGTGCAGCTGGTCCCTGGTCGCACCCGCGGGCGCCTCGCGGACCAGGCACAGCACCAGCCAGTGCTGCCTGCTGACCCCGGCCTCGCGCAGCCGCTTGTCGATGGTGCTGTTGAGCACCTCGCCGGTGCGCTTGATCCAGTAGCCGATGGGCTGCCGGCGAATCTCTCCCGCGTAGTCCACCGCCGCCCCTCCGCTCACGCCGATCATGCGCACCCTAGGACGTTTCGGCGAAGTGCACACCGCCGAAGCAGGAAATCGGTGGGTTGTTCACCGCTTCAGTCGGCTGACACCCGCTCTGTTCATCACCATGCGCACAAGGGACCTCGGCAGCAGACGACCCACTCCGACGGCCGCCTTGTAGTGCGCGCCGGGTACCGAGATGACCCTGCCTCGACGGAGGTCGGCCAGGCATTCGTGCACCACGCGGTCGGCTTCCAGCCACACCCAGTTCGGCGCCTTCGACATGTCGATCGAGGCCCGCTCGTGGAACTCCGTGTGGGTGAATCCCGGGCACAGCGCCACGATCCGCACGCCGGTGCCCGCCATCGCGGCGGCGAGTCCCTCGGAGAACGTGGTGACCCACGCCTTGCTCGCCGAGTACGCCGACCCGCGCTCCGGGAAGAACCCGGCGACGCTGGACACGTTGATCACCGCTCCGCGACCGCGGGCGCGCATCACCGGCAGCACCGCGTGGGTCAGCCGGAGCACGGCCGTGACGTTGACGTCCAGCTGCGATTGGAGCTCCTCGACGGGGGAGTCCCAGAACTCCTTGCCAGTACCGAAACCCGCGTTGTTGACCAGCAGGTCCACCGGGGCGTCCGGGTCGGCGAGGCGCAGCTCCACCATGCCGCGCTGCTTCTCGTCGGCGAGGTCGGCGGCCAGCACTTCGACGTGGATGCTGTGCCGCTCGCGCAGCTCGTCGGCCAGCTTTTCCAGGCGTTCGCCGTTGCGGGCGACCAGCACGAGGTCGTGGCCCTCCGCGGCGAGTCGTCGGGCGAAGGCGGCTCCGATGCCAGCAGTGGGACCAGTGACCAGCGCAGTCGGCATAACTCCAGGTTAACGCCCGTGCACAGCCCGCACACCACCCCGTGGGAAAAGCCCGTCGAGGAGCTAGTGCTCGGAGTGGTGGTGCGTGGTCGAGGGGCGGTAGACCTCGGGGTCCTCGTGGTGGGTGTTCGGGTCGGAGTCGAACGGGTCCACGAAGTCCGCGACCTCGCCGAGGTCGGAGAGCAGCCGCTCCAGGCGCGCCGGGTCGGCGTTGGGCGGGGCGGCGGCGAGCACCCAGGTGCCCTCCAGCCAGACCACCATCACGTCGTCGCCGATCTCGTCGACGGCCTCGACGAACTCCGGCGTGATCAGCGGGTGCGCGACGGCCATGTCGGCGGTGAAGCCGTAGCGGTTGCCGACCGGGCCGTAGAGGTCCAGCTCGGCCTCGCGCTCGCGGGCGAACGGCACGCTCGGCTCCCACAGCTCCAGCACCGTCGGCACGGAGCGGCGCAGCTTCACCGCGGCCAGCACCATGGTGACCTTGCTGCCCTGCTCGTGGTCCATGACCTGGACGAGCCTGCGCCCGTCCGCGGTGAACATCGAGCCGGTCACCACGTCGGTCGCGCTGCCGGACTTGGAGAACGCCAGACCGCCGTGCTGCCACTGGGTCAGCAGCGCGTTGTCGCTCTCGGCGAAGCGCCAGCCGCGCAGTGCGGCCCATCTGCGGCGCTCACGATTGCGTGCCGTGCGCTGCGCCCGATCTCCGGCGAGCAGCGCGAGACCCGCGACCGCCGCGACGACGGCGATGAGGAACCAGATCCACGCTGGGAAACCCACACTGCGCAGCGTAGCGGTGAGATCGGCCACAACGTAGGACGCGGCCCGCTCGAAGGCGTCGAATTGGCCACAAAACGTGTCGGTGGACGATCTCACCCGACCGGGCGCACCCCGGCTACGCCTGCTGGTTCCCCGCGTTGACCTGCAAGGACGAGTTGTCGTCGGTCACGTCGACGAACACGGTGTCACCGTCGCGAACATCACCCGACAGTAGGTTCCTGGCGAGCTGGTCGCCGATGCTCGACTGCACCAGTCTGCGCAGCGGCCGGGCCCCGTAGACGGGGTCGAAGCCGTTCAGCGCGAGCCAGTCGCGGGCCGCCGGGGTGACCTCCAGGCGCAGCCGCCGCTGCTCCAGCCGCTTGGCCAGCTTGGCCACCTGGATGTCCACGATCGAGGTCAGCTCCTCGGTGGCCAGCTGGTGGAAGACGACGACGTCGTCGAGCCGGTTCAGGAACTCCGGCTTGAAGTGCCGCTGCACCACGCCGAGCACCGCCTCCTGGCGCTGCCGCTCGTCCAGCGCGATGTCGGTCAGCGCGTGCGAGCCGAGGTTGGAGGTCAGCACCAGGATCGTGCTCCGGAAGTCCACGGTGCGGCCCTGGCCGTCGGTCAGCCTGCCGTCGTCGAGCACCTGGAGCAGCACGTCGAAGACGTCCTGGTGGGCCTTCTCCACCTCGTCGAGCAGCACGACGCTGTACGGCCGCCGCCGCACCGCCTCGGTCAGCTGACCGCCCTGGTCGTAGCCGACGTAGCCGGGCGGAGCGCCGACGAGCCGCGCGACCGTGTGCTTGTCGCCGTACTCGCTCATGTCGATGCGGATCATCGCCCGCTCGTCGTCGAACAGGAACTCCGCCAGCGCCTTGGCCAGCTCGGTCTTGCCGACGCCGGTGGGGCCGAGGAACAGGAACGAGCCGGTCGGGCGGTCGGGGTCGGCGACGCCCGCGCGCGCCCTGCGGACGGCGTCGGAGACCGCGCGCACGGCCTCGGCCTGGCCGATCACCCGCGCTCCGAGCTCCTCCTCCATGCGCAGCAGCTTGGCGGTCTCGCCCTCCAGCAGCCGCCCTGCGGGGATGCCGGTCCAGGAGCTGACCACGTCGGCGACGTCGTCGGCGGTGACCTCCTCCTTGAGCATCACGTCGGCGTCGGGGGCCGTCACGGCCGCGGTCGCGGCGTCGAGTTCCTTCTCCAGCGCGGGAATCCGGCCGTAGCGCAGCTCGGCGGCCCTGCCGAGGTCGCCGTCGCGCTCGGCCCGCTCCGACTCGCCGCGCAGCTGTTCCAGCTGCTCCTTCAGCTCGCGGACGCGCTCGATGGAGCCCTTCTCGTTCTGCCAGCGCGCGGTCAGCGCGGCGAGCGCCTCCCGCTGCTCGGCCAGCTCGGCGCGCAGCGCGTCCAGCCGGACCTTCGAGGCGGCGTCGTCCTCTTTGGACAGTGCCATCTCCTCGATCTCCAAGCGCCGCACCGAGCGCTCGACCTCGTCGATCTCCACCGGCCGCGAGTCGATCTCCATGCGGAGCCGGGACGCGGCCTCGTCGACCAGGTCGATCGCCTTGTCCGGCAGGAAGCGCGCGGTGATGTAGCGATCGGACAGCGTCGCGGCGGCGACAAGCGCGCTGTCGGTGATCCGGACGCCGTGGTGGACCTCGTAGCGCTCCTTGAGCCCGCGCAGGATGCCCACCGCGTCGGCCACGCTGGGCTCGCCGACCAGCACCTGCTGGAAGCGCCGCTCCAGCGCGGGGTCCTTCTCGATGTGCTTGCGGTACTCGTCCAGCGTGGTCGCGCCGACCATGCGCAGCTCGCCGCGCGCCAGCATCGGCTTGATCATGTTGCCCGCGTCCATCGCCCCCTCACCGGAGGCGCCCGCGCCGACGATCGTGTGCAGCTCGTCGATGAAGGTGATCACCTGGCCCGCCGAGTCGGTGATCTCCTTGAGCACGGCCTTGAGCCGCTCCTCGAACTCGCCGCGGAACTTCGCCCCGGCCACCATCGAGCCCATGTCCAGCGAGATGACCCGCTTGCCGCGCAAGGACTCCGGCACGTCACCGGCGACGACGCGCTGGGCGAGGCCCTCGACGATCGCGGTCTTGCCGACGCCGGGTTCGCCGATCAGCACCGGGTTGTTCTTGGTGCGCCTGGACAGCACCTGGACCACGCGGCGGATCTCCGCGTCGCGGCCGATCACCGGGTCCAGCTCGCCGCGCCGCGCGCGCTCGGTCAGGTCGACGCCGTACTTCTCCAGCGCCTTGAAGGTGCCCTCGGGATCGGGGCTGGTGATCCGCGAGGTGCCGCGCACCTTGGCGAAGGCCTCGCGGATCGCGTCGGCGTTGGCGCCGTGCCGCACCAGCAGCTCGCCGACCTGACCGCCCTTGGCCGCGAGGCCGACCAGCAGGTGCTCGGTGGAGACGTACTCGTCGCCCATCTCGGTCGCGAGGTGCTGCGCGTGGGTGATCGACCGGACGGCGTCGCCGGAGAAGTTCGGCGCGTTCACCGTCGTGCCCGAGGCCGCGGGCAGCCCGGTGGCGAGCTTGTCCAGCTCGTCGCGGACCTTCCTGGGGTCCGCACCGACCGCTGTCAGCAGCGGCGCGGCCAGGCCGTCCGCCTGCGCCAGCAGGGCGCCGAGCAGGTGCACCGTGCCCACGTCCGGGTTCCCGGCGACGGTCGCCGCCTGGATCGCGGCGGAGATCGCCTGCTGTGCCTTCGTGGTCGGATTGAAAGCGTCCATTCCCCCACCTCATCAGAACCGGGCCAACACCCGGACCAACGTGCGAAAGGTTGAGTGTGTTCCGCTCAACTTAGCTGAGGTGCCGCATCGCGGGGTGGCGTCCGTCACCCCGCGAGTCACGTCATCTGTGGCCTGTGGATGGTTCCCAGCTGTCCACAGGAGAATCCACAGATCCGTCGCGCTGCTCCACACGTTGGCCCGGCTTACCCCCAGGTAGCGCCACATCACTCACATGCTTCACACCAGTACCCACAGGTTGGGTGGAGTTATCCCCAATCCCCAGTTCGTTGTCCACAGGGTTGTCCTCAGGGGCTGTGGATGAACCGCGCAGCGGTACCTCCTTGATCAACAACACCGAGGCCAGTGTGACCAGTGAGATCACCGCAGCGATCAGGAACAGCACTCCGGTGGCGTCCCCGTAGGCGTCGCGGACCACGGTGCGCACGGGTTCGGGCAGGTGGGCGAGGTCCAGTGAACCGCCGCCCCCGGTCGCACCGTGCAGCTTCTCGGTGACGAGCCCGGAGACCTGGGCCGCCAGCACCGCGCCGAGCACCGACACCCCGGCCGTGCCGCCGAGCGAGCGGAAGAAGGTCACCGTCGAGCTGGCCGCGCCGAGATCTCGGACGTCGGTGGAGTTCTGCACCGCCAGCACCAGGTTCTGCGTGCTCAACCCGAGGCCGAGCCCGAGCAGCAGCTGGTAGCCGCCGAGCAGCCAGAGCGAGGTGCCGTGGTCCACGCCCGACATCAGCGCCAGGCCGAGCACCATCAGCACCGCGCCCGAGACCAGGAAGCCCTTCCACCGCCCGGTGCGCGTGATCATCTGCCCGGACAGCGTCGACGAGACGAGCAGTCCGAAGATCAGCGGCAGCGTGAGCAGACCGGAGATCGTCGGCGAGAACCCGCGCGCGAGCTGGAAGTACTGGCCGAGGAAGACCGACGCGCCGAACATCCCGGTGCCGACCGCGATGCTCGCCAGCACGCCGAGCACGAGCGTGCGGTTGCGGAACAGGCGCAGCGGGATGATCGGCTCGCGCACCCTGCGCTCCACCACCAGCGCGGCCCCGAGGACCACGACCGAGCCGAGCACGAACGCGGCGCTCTGCCAGGACAGCCACGGGAAGTTCTTGCCCACCAAGGAGATCCAGATCAGCAGCAGGCTCACGCCGCCGGTGATCAGCGTTGCGCCCGCCCAGTCGATGCTGACCTCGCGGCGCAGCACGGGCAGGTGCAGCGTCCTGCCGATCACGTACATCGCGAGCAGCGCCAGCGGCACCACCACGAAGAAGCACCAGCGCCAGCCGAGCCAGTCGGTGTCCACGATGAACCCGCCTGCCAGTGGCCCCGCGACGGTGGCGACGGCCAGCACCGAACCGGTGTAGCCGCTGTAGCGACCGCGCTCGCGCGGGCTGACCATCGCCGCGATGACCACCTGGGCCAGCGCCTGCACGCCGCCGAGCCCGAGGCCCTGCACAGCGCGGTAGGCGATCAGCTCCGGCATCGACTGGGCCAGCCCGCAGAGCACCGAGCCGAAGGTGAACAGGCCGATCGCCACCTGGTAGAGCAGCTTCTTGCTGAACAGGTCGGCGAGCTTGCCCCAGAGCGGCGTGGTCGCGGTCGAGGCGAGCAGGGTGGCGGTGACGACCCAGGTGTACTGGCTCTGCGTGCCCTTCAGGTCGGCGAGGATCGTCGGCAGGGCGTTGGCCACGATGGTCGAGCTGAGGATCGCCACCAGCAGCGCCAGCAACAACCCCGTCATCGCCCGCAGGACTTCGCGGTGCGACATGGGTGTTTCGTTCATCGGGTGGCTCCGGTCGGAGTTGTCGGTTCGAGCGCTTCGCGGACGGCGCGCGCCATGGCCTCGATCAGTGAGCTGACCCGGTGCACATCGTCATCCGGCCAGCTGTCGAGCGCTCGGCGGAGCCATTCCGTCTGCCGTCGTCGCCACCCGTCGAGCACCTCGATGCCCTTGGCGGTCGCGCTGATCAGGTGCACGCGCCCGTCGCCCGGCGCGGGGCGGCGGCTCACCAGGCCCGCGCGCTCCAGCTGGGCGATCTGCCTGCTGACCACGGACGGGTCGACGGCGCGTTCCTGGGCGAGCGTGCCGCCCGCGCACTCGCCGCGCCGCTCGAACTCGGAGAGCAGGCTGATCAACGCGAGGCTGGGTTCGCCCTGCTCGACCTGGCGGTGCGCCACCGCGTGCCGGAGCTGGACGAGTTCGCGGACCTGCTGGATGAGTTCGACGCAGGTCTCGGTGGTGGGTGCCACGGCTGCCTCCCTCATGGTTGCACAATACAACTATAAGGGAGTTAGTTGTGCTCAGCAACCTTTTGTGGGGGCTTAGAGGTCCTCGTTGAGCTTGCCGAGCAGGTCGGCGAGCGCGCGGATGTCGTCGGTCTCCCAGTCGGCGAAGTTCTGCCAGAACCGCTGCCTGCGCTCGGAGCGCACCGCGACCAGCCGCTGCCTGCCGCTCTCGGTCAGCTGCACCAGCCGCGCCCTGCCGTCGGTGGGATCGGCGACGCGCTCGATCAGCTCCAGCGACTCCAGCTGCGCGAGCTGCCTGCTCACCGTCGACTTGTCCAGCCCGAAGCGCTCGGCCAGCTCGGCGGCGCGCACCGGTTCGCTGTCGGCGATGAAGACCAGCAGCCCGTACGCGGCGGCGTCCAGGTCCGGGTGCAGCCGGGCGGCCAGTGTCAGCGACAGGCTCCGCGCGCGCCGGAACAGCACCGACAGCTCGCGCTCCACCGCGTCCCCGGCCGCGCGCCGGTGCGAGTGCGCCGTGTCCTCGTCGCTCATCGTCCCCTGGTCTTCCCTCGAACCGCCCAAAAGGGAAACCTAGGCCACACCCCTGTTCGATCCCCGTGACCATCCGGGTGGCACACCCCGCAGAGCCCTGAACGACCCCTTCAGGTACTTGAGCGCACCAAACGACCCGTTCAGGGCTCCTGACGCACCAAACGACCCGTTCAGCGCCCTCAACGCACCAATCGGGTCGTTCAGGGCTCCCCGCCACGCGCGCCAATGACTCGTTCATGTGGTTGAGCGTGCTGAATGAGTCATTGAGGGCGCTCAAGTACCTCAATGAGTCATTCAGCTACTTCAACGGACCGAACGCGGCATTGGCGTGCGTCTGGGCGGGGTGGGTCAGTCGCGGTGGCCCGCCTGGGTGGGTTGCCAGGACTTGGGCAGCTCCTTCGCGCCGAAGTAGTCGCCGCCCTTGCGCTTGGCGTCGTCGGTTCCCCACGGGCGGTCGCGACCGACCGGCACCATGCGCGGGATGTGCTTGCGGCAGTGGATGTAGGCCTCCTCGACCTGCACCACCACCCAGCGCTCGGGCGTGCGGCCCTTCTCGAAGTCCGTCGGTAGATCGGAGTGCTCGGCGCGCAGGTCGGCGTCCTCCACGATCCTGGCGTGCCCGTTGACGTGCAGGCCGATCACGTCCTCGGCGAAGTCGATCATCAGGATGCCCACGTGCGGGTTCTCGCTGATGTTGCCGAGGCTGGCCATCACGCCGTTGCCCCGGTACTCGGGGTACGCGAGGTGGCCGGAGTCGAGCGCGCGGACGAATCCGGGCGGCCCGGCGCGCAGCGAGGCGTCGCACTCGCCCTTGTTGTCGGCGGTGGAGACGAACAGCATCTCCATCCGGCCGACGAACTCGACCATCTTCTCGTTGAGGTGGTCGAGCACCTGGTCGTTGTAGAAGCGCTCGGCCCGCTTGTGGGTGCCGTACACGTTCTGCAGCAGGTGTTCGCCGCGCGAGCCGGGCAACCGGTCGCCGGGATCGGCGTGCGGGTCCTCCGGCGGGAGGGCGATCAGCCTGGTCGGCGCCTCGGCGGGCACCGGCCGCCGGAGCAGTTGGGTCGGTTGGTCGGAGGTGGGGCGAACAGGTGCGCCGGAAGGGCTTTCTGGAACACCCCGTCGCACGGGAGAATGGGGGAGCGGAACCGCGCTCGACGCACCGGGAGTCCGCTGCCGCTCGTGATCGACTGGACGGGTCACCGGCACGGTCGGGGGACGTGGCGGTGTCTCGGCCAGCTCCAGTAGCAGTAGGTCAGGACCGGCGGTGCCGGTCGGGACGGGGGAGTCGGGGATCACCGCGCCACGGTGTCACGATCAGGTGGGTCCACGCACATGCAGGTGGGAGGTTCGCCCGTTGGCCGGAAGTCTGTACACACGCAGTAAGCAAATTGCACTCGAAGGTGGCATCAAGGGGCCACTGGGCTGGATGAAGAGTTAGTGTCCACCCTGTCGGGGGACGCTCATCGACCAATGGTGTGCCAAGGCGGTACGCCGTACAACGTGGAGAAGACGCGCCCGGACCATGACCGCGAACGCCGTGCTTATGCCAGTGCCACCCTCGCAACCTAACCGCCAGCCCCCTGCCCAGGTCTCCGCCATGGTGCGGATGATCAGGGAGAGCTTCGCGGTCGTCGAGCCGGTGGCCGAGGATGTCGCCAGGTTCTTCTACGGGATGCTTTTCAGCCTCGCACCGGCCACTCGCGAGCTGTTCCCGGCGAACATGGAGGTGCAACGCAGCCGACTGCTGCGTGCGCTGGTCCACGTCGTTCAGATGGTGGACCGCCCCGATGACCTTGTCCCCTTCCTGCGGCAGCTCGGCCGCGACCACCGCAAGTTCGGTGTCGTGGCCAGCCACTACGAGGCTGTCGGCACCGCGCTGTTGTCCTCCGTGCGCAAGTACGCGGGCGACGCGTGGACCTCGGACGTCGAACGCGCGTGGGCCGAGGCCTACACGATCATGGCCCGCACCATGCAGGAGGCGGCCAACGCCGATGAGAGCCCTGCCTGGTGGAACGGCCAGGTCGTCGGTCACCAGCGGCTGAGCTGGGACCTCGCGGTCGTGCGCGTGCAGACCGAGTACCCGATCCCCTACCGCGCCGGCCAGTACGTCAGCGTCGAGACCCCGCAGCGCCCCCGCCTGTGGCGCTACCTCTCGCCCGCCAACGGCCCGCGCGAGGACGGGATGATGGAGTTCCACGTCCGCTCGGTCGAGGGTGGCTGGGTCAGCCGCGCGATCGTCGGGCACGCCCAGATCGGCGACGTCTGGCGGATCGGTCCGCCGATGGGCCGGATGGGCGTCGACCGCACCAGCGGCCGCGACGTGCTGATGGTCGCGGGCGGGACCGGTGTCGCGCCGATGCGCGCGATGGTCGACGACATGGCCCAGTGGGGCGAGAACCCGAGGGTCAACCTGTTCGTCGGCGGCCGCACCCGCGCCGACCTGTACGACCTGGAGAACCTCCAGCGGTTGGCCATGGCCAACCCGTGGCTGACCGTGGTGCCCGCGCTGGAGGCCGACCCCGGTGCGCGCGGCGTCGAACACGGCTCGCTCGCCGACGTCGTCACCCGCTACGGCTCGTGGAACGACCGCGACGTGCTGGTCTGCGGTTCGCCCGCGATGATCCGCGCGACCGTCTCCAGGATGCTCGTCGCGGGAACACCGCTCGACCGGATCAAGTACGACCCGTTCACCCTCGACTGAGTGCGTGGCGGACCCGCCCGGGTCCGCCACGCACCGCCTCAGGCCGGTAGCGGGCCGGTGGCGAAGAACGCCCGGCAGCTCTGGTCCGCGACGTAGTCGGTGGAGATCTCCAGCACCCGCTTGCCGTCCAGCGAGGGCACGAGCGTCGGGCTGTAGTTCGGGCAGTAGTTGTCCCGCGCGCCGGGAACCGGAACCGGGGCGACGCCCTCGGTCCACCGGCCGTTCCCGTTGGTGTCGTTGACGAACAGCGTCCGCCCGTTGCCCGGGGCGACCGAGCCGTCCGCGTTCTGCAGGATCTGGCCGATCAGCAGCAGCCTGCCCTGCGGCGTGAGCGCGATCGTCGGCGTGTGCGTGAAGTACCGCCCGTGCGTGCTCTCCACCAGCGTGCCGAAGTTGAACGGGTCGCCCCAGTTCACGCCGTCCTCGGAGCTGCGGTGGTAGACCGCGCAGAAGTACTTGCCGAACTGCGCGCAGATCTCGTAGGTCATGAAGAAGCCGCCGTTGCCCAGGCGCCGAACGTTCGGCATTCCCGGTCGGTGCCAACGGTTCCCGCTCGTCACCACGTGCGTCTTGGGGCCCCACGTGACGCCGTCGACCGACACCCGCTGCGCGATCAGCTGGTCGAAGCGCGGTTTCTCCGTCTCGTCGGCGAACTGGCAGACCAGCCGCCCCTGCCGGTCGACGAACAGCTCCGGCTCCCACAGGCCCTGCCCGTTCGGGGAGTCGTAGCAGGAGGTCAGCTGCGACCAGGTGCGCCCGCGGTCGCGGCTCTGCCAGACCCGCAGCGACATGTTCCGCTCGTCCTGGCCGACGCTGCCCGCCCACAGCAGCGTGCCCTTGGCCAGCTTGCCGACCTTCTGCGGCAGCTCGTACAGGTGCGTGCAGCACAACCCGTGCGCCGCAAGGGGATCCTTGATCGCGCCGATCTTGCGGAAGCTCTTGCCGTCATCGCGGCTCTCGTAGATCGAACCGATCCCGGCGCCGTTGGTGTAGGTCGTGGTGGTGGCGATGACGCGGCCGTTGAACGGGCCGGAGTGCTGGAGGCGGATCGCCCTGGGGTAGGTCGCGTGCGTCTGTTCGAGCGGCCGCACCGGGCTGGGCTCCGCGAGCGCGGGAACGGCGCTCGCGAGCAGCACGAGTACGGCCAGGAGAACCTGGCCTGCACGGCGATGCATGGGGCTCCTCGGGGAAGGAGAGCGTGTCGGGGAGGCACACTTTCCCATTCCGCTGGGCCGAACGTCGCATCACCCTAGGCCTTTTGCCCCATTCGGCGCAGTGATCGACTCCGCGTGAAGGCCCGTGGACCGGTCAGCGGCGGGGGCGGGGGCGCCAGATGACGAGCGCGGTGGACTGGGGCTTCACCGGCACGAGGTCGCGGCGGTAGGAGGCGTGCACCGCGGCGGCCGCGCTCTCGGCTGCGGCGTGGGCCGCGGCCAGTTGCTCATGCGCGTCGGCGAGGCGTTCGGTGAGCTCGGAGACCTTGGCGCCCAAGGCGTCCACGTGCTGTTCGAGGTCGATGATGCGCTTGATCGCGGAGAGGCTGATGCCCTCCTCCTGCGAGAGTCGCTGGACCTGGCGCAGCAGGGTGATGTCGCGGGCGGAGTAGCGGCGCCCGCCGCCTGAGGAGCGACCGGGGGAGACCAACCCCAGCCGGTCGTAGGTGCGCAGCGTCTGCGCGTGCAGCCCGGCGAGCTGCGCCGCCACCGAGATGACGAACACCGGGGTGTCCTCGTCGGTGCCGGGAGCCGCCGGGATGCCCTGCCGGCCGGGGTTGGGGTTCATCACGTCTCCCCTGGGTCCTTCTTCTTCTCCTGCAGCAACGCGTTCAGGCCGGCCCTCGGGTCGGCGCCCGCGCTCGCCTCGGCGTAGGCCTCCAGCGCGGCGCGTGCCTTGTCGTCCACCGTGGACGGAACGTGCACCTGCAAGGTGATCAGCAGATCGCCCGCCTGCCCGTCCTTGCGGACCACACCCCGGCCCCGGACCCGCAGCACCCGGCCGCTCGCGGTGCCCGAGGGCACCCGCACGGTCACGGAGGAGTCCAGCGTCGGGATGGTCAGTGTGGTCCCGAGCGCCAGCTCGGGGAAGGTCACCGGAACGCTCAGCGTCAGATCGTTGCCGGAACGGCCGAACACCTCGTGCGGGCTGACGTGCACCCGGACGTAGAGGTCACCGGCGGAGGCCCCGTTGCGGCCGGGCTCGCCCTGTCCGGAGAGCCGGATCTGCTGGCCGTCCTCGACCCCGGCGGGAATCCGGATGTTCAGCGCGCGGGTCCGCGTGCTGATCCCGTCCCCGCCGCACTCGCCGCACGGCGTGTCGATGATCTTGCCGTTGCCCCGGCAGTCCCGGCACGGCTCGCTGAAGGCGAACGCGCCCTGGTTGCGGGTGACCAGACCGGAACCCGAGCAGCTCGGGCAGATCCTCGGCGAGGTGCCGGGGGCCGCGCCGTCGCCGCCGCAGGTTCCGCACGTGGTCGGGCTGGACAGGCGCAGCAGCACCGTCGCGCCCTTGACCGCGTCGACGAACTCGATGCGCACCTCGGCCTCGACGTCGGAGCCGCGCCGGGCCCGGTTCGCCGAGCCCGCGCCGCCACCGCGCTTGCCGAACAGGCCGCCGAAGAGGTCGCTGAAACCGCCACCCCCACCGGCGCCCTGGCCGCCGCCGGCACCGCCGCCTCCGCCGAAGATGTTGCCGAAGTCGAAGCCGGTGTTGCCGCCGCTGAACCCGTCGAAGCCGCCGCGCCCGCCGCCGAAGAGGCTGCGGGCCTCGTCGTACTGCCTGCGCTTCTCCGGGTCGGAGAGCACGGCGTAGGCCTCGGAGACGGACTTGAACCTGGATTCGGCCGCCGCGTCACCGGGGTTGGCGTCGGGGTGCAGCTCCCGCGCCAGCTTCCGGTACGACTTCTTGATCTCCTCGGCCGTCGCCGACGAGGAGACGCCCAACTCGCCGTAGAAGTCCTTCTCGATCCAGTCCCGCGCACTCATCGGGCGTCCCCTCCCCTCGAACCTCGGTCAGCCTTCGCCACGGTCGCCGGAGTCCGGCTCGACGACCTGCGCGGCCGGCTCGTGGTCGGTCACGCCGACCAGCGCCGGGCGCACGACGCGGTCGCCGAAGCGGTAGCCGCGCCGCATCACCAGCGTCACCGTCGGTCCGGAGACCTCGGGCGAGGTGCTGTGCTGGACCGCCTCGTGCACCGACGGGTCGAACGGCTCGTTCTCCGTGCCGAAGGGCTCAAGCCCGGCCTTGGTGAGCGCCGCGCCGAGCTTGTCGGCGACCGACTTGAACGCGCCGGTGAGGTCGCCGTGCGCCTCGGCCCGCTCCAGGTCGTCGAGCACGCCGAGCAGGTCGGTGACCACCTGTGCCTTCGCACCCGCGATCACCGCCTCCCGGTCGCGCTCCACGCGCTTGCGGTAGTTGGCGTACTCGGCGCTCAGCCGCTGGAGGTCCGCGGTGCGCTCGGCCAGCTGGGCCTGCAGCGCCTCGGCCTCCTCAACGGAGACCGAGGGCTGCGCGGCCTGCTCGGCGTCGATGACGTCGGCCGCCTCGGTGGCGGCGTGCCTGCCGCCGTCCTGTGCCACCGGGCCGGAGCCGGGCTCCTCGCCGGAGGGAGCGGGCGGGCGGACCTCGCCGGTCTCCGGGTCGACGCGGCGCCGGTCGCGGACCACCACGCGGGGCTCGCCCTCCTGGTGCTCCGAGTGCCCCGCCGTCACTTCTTGCCCTTCTCGTCGTCGACGATCTCGGCGTCCACCACGTCGTCGGCCTTGGCATCGGCACCGGCGCCCTGCGCGCCCGCACCGGCGGCACCCTCGGGCGCGGCCTGGGCGTACATGGCCTGGCCGAGGGCCTGGGACTCGGCGTTGAGCTTCTCCACCGCGTCCTTGATGGCGGCGATGTCGGTGCCCTTCAGCGCCTCCTGCGCGCCGGAGATGGCCGCGCCGACCTTCTCCTTGGCCTCGGCGGGGACCTTCTCGTCGTTGTCCTTGAGGAACTTCTCGGTCTGGTAGACCAGGGTCTCGGCCTGGTTGCGGACCTCGGCCTCCTCGCGGCGCTTCTTGTCCTCGTCCGCGTGCGCCTCGGCGTCCTTCATCATGCGGTCGATCTCGTCCTTGCCGAGAGCGGAGCCGCCGCTGATGGTCATGCCCTGCTCCTTGCCGGTGGCAAGGTCCTTGGCCTGCACGTGCACGATGCCGTTGGCGTCGATGTCGAAGGTGACCTCGATCTGCGGCACGCCGCGCGGGGCCGACGGCAGGCCGACGAGGTCGAAGGTGCCGAGCTTCTTGTTGTAGGCCGCGATCTCGCGCTCGCCCTGGTAGACCTGGATGCCGACCGTGGTCTGGTTGTCGTCGGCGGTGGAGAAGATCTCCGAGCGCTTGGTCGGGATCGTGGTGTTGCGCTCGATGAGCTTGGTCATCACGCCGCCCTTGGTCTCGATGCCCAGGCTCAGCGGGGTGACGTCGAGCAGCAGGACGTCCTTGACCTCGCCCTTGAGGACACCGGCCTGCAGCGCGGCGCCGATGGCGACGACCTCGTCCGGGTTCACGCCCTTGTTCGGCTCGCGACCACCGGTCAGCTCCTTGACGAGCTCGGCGACGGCGGGCATCCGGGTGGAGCCGCCGACCAGGACGACGTGGTCGATGTTGCCGATCGGGATGCCGGCGTCCTTGATCACGTTGTTGAACGGCGCGCGGCAGCGGTCGAGCAGGTCCGAGGTGATCCGCTGGAACTCGGCGCGGGTCAGCGTCTCGTCCAGGAACAGCGGGTTCTTGTCCGCGTCGACGGTGATGTACGGCAGGTTGATGCTGGCGGTGGAGGAGCTGGAGAGCTCGATCTTCGCCTTCTCCGCGGCCTCGCGGATCCGCTGCATCGCCATCTTGTCCTTGGTCAGGTCGATGCCGCTGCTGACCTTGAACTTCTCCGCCAGCCAGTCGACGACGCGCTGGTCCCAGTCGTCGCCGCCGAGGTGGTTGTCACCGCTGGTCGCGCGGACCTCGACGACGCCGTCGCCGAGCTCCAGCAGCGAGACGTCGAAGGTGCCACCACCGAGGTCGAAGACCAGGATGGTCTGCTCCTTCTCGCCCTTGTCCAGGCCGTAGGCCAGCGCGGCGGAGGTCGGCTCGTTGACGATGCGCAGGACGTTGAGGCCCGCGATCTGGCCGGCCTCCTTGGTGGCCTGGCGCTGGGCGTCCTCGAAGTAGGCGGGGACGGTGATCACCGCGTCGGTGATCTCCTCGCCGAGGTAGGCCTCCGCGTCGCGCTTGAGCTTCATCAGCACGCGGGCACTGATCTCCTGCGGGGTGTACTTCTTGCCGTCGAGCTCGACCTTCCAGTCGGTGCCCATGTGGCGCTTCACGGACCGGATGGTCCGGTCGACGTTGGTGACCGCCTGGTTCTTGGCGGGCTGTCCGGTGAGCACCTCGCCGTTCTTGGCGAAGGCCACGATGGAGGGCGTCGTGCGCGAGCCCTCCGAGTTGGCGACGACAGTGGCCTCGCCGCCTTCGAGGACGGCGACGACGGAGTTGGTCGTCCCGAGGTCGATTCCGACCGCTCGCGCCATTGCAGTTTCCTCCGTGAATCGGTGTCTGTGGTCGCGCGCCCCGCCGTTGGGCCTTGAGCGCGCCTGGCTCAAGTCTGGATTCTCCCCGGCTCCTTCGTCAAACCGAAGTTGAGTGATCCGCGCTCAAGCTTTCTGACCGGGTCAACGCGCCGGGCCTCCGCGCGGTTCCCGGGACCGGGGCGACGGCGGTCACACTCTGTTGATCATGATCACCCGTACGACGGACGACGTAAGTATGCGTCCGAATGGAGTAGTGGCACGTTGAGCAGGTGAAATCTGGATAACAAAGCTCGCCCTTTCTTTCACAAAGTGGATACGGAGTCGCTCCCCGTGTGTCTAAGGTCCCGCCCGTCACCCGATTGAGCTAGCTGACCCGGGTGGCATGCATGTCACTGGGGAATGGAGATCAATTGTCCGAGGGAAGACTCCGCAGGGGCTTGGTCGCCGCTGCGGCGGTGACCGGTCTGGTCGCCCTGTCGGTGGCGTTCAGCGCCGGCGTGGCCCCGGCCGCCGAGCCGGACGCGGCCTCGACCGAGGCGACTGTCCGCCAGCTCCCGCCCGGCCTGAAGGACGCCATCCAGCGCGACCTGAAGACCGACGCCACCACCTACGTCAACGACGCCAAGGCCGCGCAGAAGGCCGCCGCCACCGGCGCCGAGCTGCGCAGGGAGCTCGGCCGCGAGTTCGGCGGCGTCTGGTTCGACCCGGCCAGCAAGAAGGTCAACATCGCGGTGACCTCCGAGGCCGCGGCGAAGAAGGCCCGCGCCGCCGGTGCCGAGGCGCACGTGCGCCCGACCACCGAGGCCAAGCTCAAGGACGCGCTCAACGCGCTGTCCGCCTGGGTCAAGTCGCTGCCGGAGGCCGAGCGCAAGCTGGTCTTCTCCGCGAGCATCGACGTCAAGGCAGGCAAGCTCAACATCGTGCTGGCCGATTCCGAGGACGGCCGTCGCATCGAGGGCAAGATGCCGAAGCCGCAGGTCTCCCAGGACGTGAAGTACGGCAAGCTCCAGCCGAAGGCCCCGGCCAACCTGCTCAACGGCAGCGGCTACATCGGCTCCAGCGGCGGGGCGAACCCGAGCTACGGGCTGTGCTCCATCGGCTTCAACGCCGTCGACCAGAGCGGCAAGCTCACCCCGCTGACCGCAGGCCACTGCGCGCTGATGCACACCCCGGCGCTCAAGGAGGTCTTCGTCGAGGTCAAGCAGGGCGGCCAGTCGACCTTCGGTGACAAGATCGGCGCCTTCGCCACCACCGTGTGGGACACCGCCGACAACGGCAACGGCCAGATCGACGAGCGCAAGGGCAACGACTACGCCACCATCCGGGTCACCAACCCGGCCGTGCGCGCGGTCCCCGAGGTCTACACCTGGGGCGCCAACGGCGGCAACGTCAAGGTCGACTCGGTCAGCCAGGCCATCGTCGGCATGAACGTCTGCAAGTCGGGCCGCACCACGGGCTGGACCTGCGGCAAGGTCGTCAACGAGCGCTCGCTCTGGTACATCGGTGACGGCTCCGAGAAGGGCAAGGCCCAGCTCGGCTTCGAGTTCCACGGTGCCTGCGTCGCCGGTGGCGACAGCGGCGGCGCGATCGTCGCGGGCGGTGCCGCGCTCGGCTGGAGCACCGGCGCGTACTTCGAGGACGGCAAGTGCATCAAGGTGCCGGACAACAACGGCAACATGACCTACCAGAACCTCGGCGAGAGCCTGGCGACCGACATCCTCACGCTGCCGGAGTTCAACAACAACAAGCTGACCGTGCTCACCACCGCCGGTGACGTGGACGGCGACGGTGTCAAGGACGTCGACGAGCTGTCGGCCAACCCGACCCAGACCAAGGACGCCAACGGCGACGGCATCGCCGCGCACCTGGACCCGGACGAGCCGAACCTGCGCCCGGCCACGGTCAAGGACCCGGCGGCCGACGCCAGGATCACCGAGACCAAGCCGACGCTCGGCGGTTTCGCCAAGCCCGGCGCCAAGGTCAGCGTCCAGCTCGACGGCAAGGACCTCGGCGAGGTCACCGGCACCGACAAGGCGGAGTGGACCCTCAAGGTCAGCTCCGACCTGGCGCTCGGCGCGCACGAGGTCAAGGTGAAGCAGACCCTGAAGGGCACCTCCTCCAAGGAGACCGCCTCGAAGTTCACCGTGGTCCCCGTCGCCCCGCAGATCACCGAGCCGAAGACCGGCACCACCAGCGACAACGCCCGCCCCGCCGTCGCGGGCACCGGTGTCGCCAAGGCGCTGGTCACCGTGACCGTCGACAACAAGAAGGTCGGCGAGGCCACCGTGGCCGCCGACGGCAAGTGGTCGCTGCCGCTGACCGCCGACCTGGCGGTGGGCGAGCGCGTGATCGGTGCCCGGCAGACGGTCGAGAAGATCGACTCCGAGGTCACCAGCGTCCGCTACACGGTGAAGGGTGCGGCCCAGCCGCAGCCCGGCAACAACAAGCCGGGTGGCGGCGGCGGTAACGGCGACCTCGCCGACACCGGTGTCGACTTCGTGTGGCAGATGATCGTCGGCGGTCTCGTCGCCCTCGTCGCGGGTGGCGCGCTGATGCTGAAGTTCCGCCGCCGCAAGGTCTGATGACCTGAGCGGAAGGCGGTAGAACGCCGGTGAGTGGCACAGGGCGCCACTCACCGGCGTTCTTTCACGTCCGGGTTAGGGAGCGCTCAGTCGGTGTGGGTTCGCGGCGTTTGCGAGGATGCGAGCTGATCTCCGAAGCCGGTGCGACTACCGCCACTTCCCTGTGGTTACTGGTCAGTAATATGGCGTAGTCTCCCGGCACGTTGGATTCCGGACAGGAAGGCCGTTGCATGGGCGCCTTGCACGTCGTGTTGGGCCTGATCTGCGTCGCGATGACGCTGGTCTGGGTCACGATGTTGACGCAGACCGTCATCCGCATGGTGCGCACGATTCGGCTCGGCCAACCCGACCCGACACGCAACGGCCCCGTGGTGCCGCGGCTGAAGAACATGCTCAAGGAGGTCCTCGGTCACACGAGGATGCTCAAGTGGGGCACGGTCGGCGCCGCGCACTGGTTCGTCATGGTGGGCTTCGGCTCGCTGGTGCTGACGCTGGTCGAGGCGCACGGCGAGGTCTTCGACCCGACCTTCGAGCTGCCGATCCTCGGTCACTGGACCGTCTGGGGCGTGTTCGTCGAGTTCATCGGCCTGACCACGGTCGTCGGCATCCTCGTGCTGATCGCGATCCGGCAGCGCAACCACCCGCGCCGGGCCGACCGCCAGTCCCGCTTCTCCGGCTCCAACTTCCGCCAGGCCTACTTCGTCGAGGCGGTCATCCTCGGCGTCGGCCTGTGCATCTTCGGCATCCGCGCCTTCAAGTCCGCCAACGGGCTGCTGCCGTACCCGGTGTGGGCCGCGCCGATCTCGCACGGCCTCGGCGCACTGCTGCCCGCGAGCCTGCTCGCCGTGTCGATCGTGGCGGCGCTGAAGGTCTTCATCTCCGGCACCTGGGCGATCGTCATCGCGCGCAACATGACGATGGGCGTCGCCTGGCACCGGTTCACCGCGTTCTTCAACATCTACTTCAAGCGCGAGGACGACGGCGGCGTCGCGCTCGGCGCCCTCAAGCCGATGATGAGCGGTGGCAAGCCGCTGGACTTCGAGGAGGCCGACCCGGAGAAGGACGTCTTCGGCGCCGGCAAGATCGAGGACTTCGGCTGGAAGGGCTGGCTGGACTTCACCACCTGCACGGAGTGCGGCCGGTGCCAGTCCCAGTGCCCCGCGTGGAACACCGGCAAGCCGCTCTCGCCGAAGCTGCTGATCACCAGCCTCCGCGAGCACGCCTACGCCAAGGCTCCCTACCTGCTCGCCGGTGGCCGCAAGGACATGGGCGGCGACGAGGTCGGCATCACCGGCGACGACGCCGAGGCCCGCCTCGCCAACATCAACGTGCTCGCGCTGGCGGAGTCCGAGCGCCCGCTGATCGGCGGCCCCGACGAGTTGGGCGTCATCGACCCCGAGGTGCTGTGGTCCTGCACCAGCTGCGGCGCGTGCGTCGAGCAGTGCCCGGTGGACATCGAGCACGTCGACCACATCGTCGACATGCGCCGCTACCAGGTGCTCATCGAGTCGAACTTCCCCACCGAGCTGGGCGGGATGTTCAAGAACCTGGAGAACAAGGGCAACCCGTGGGGCCAGAACGCCAAGGACCGGCTCGCCTGGACCGAGGCGCTGGACTTCGAGGTCCCGGTGTTCGACGGAGAACTGGCCGACGAGACCGAGTACCTGTTCTGGGTCGGCTGCGCGGGTGCCTTCGAGGACCGCGCCAAGAAGACCACGCAGGCCGTCGCCGAACTGCTGCACATGGCCGACGTGAAGTACGTGGTGCTCGGCTCCGAGGAGACCTGCACCGGTGACCCGGCTCGCCGCGCGGGCAACGAGTTCCTCTTCCAGATGCTCGCGCAGCAGAACGTCGAGGTGCTCAACTCCGTCTTCGAGGGCCGGGAAGCCAAGCAGCGCAAGGTCGTCGTGACCTGCGCCCACTGCTTCAACACCCTGGCCAACGAGTACCCGCAGCTCGGCGGGCAGTTCGAGGTCGTGCACCACACGCAGCTGCTGAACAAGCTCGTCCGCGAGCGCCGCCTGGTCCCCGTCGCGCCCGTCGCCGAGGACGTCACCTACCACGACCCCTGCTACCTGGGGCGCCACAACAAGGTCTACTCGCCGCCGCGCGATCTGATCGGTGCCACCGGCGCGCAGCTGCGCGAGATGCCGCGTCACGGCGACCGCTCCATGTGCTGCGGCGCGGGCGGTGCGCGGATGTGGATGGAGGAGCGGATCGGCAAGCGCATCAACGTCGACCGCGTCGACGAGGCGCTCGGCACCGCGCCGACCAAGATCGCGACCGGCTGCCCGTTCTGCCGCGTGATGCTCACCGACGGCCTCACCCAGCGGCAGAACGAGGGCAAGGCCGAGGAGAGCGTCCAGGTCATCGACGTCGCGCAGATGCTGCTGGAGTCCGTGCGCCGAGGCCGCCCCGCGGAGCAGGACACCCCGACGGATGAGACGCCCACCGGCACCCCGCTCGCCGAGCAGGACAAATCTGACGGAGCGTGATCAACTGCGGCGCGCAGGCGCCCTGACAAGGGGGCAAATCTGTGCTGCACTGATTTCGCGTGCTCTCCGGCGATAACGTCGCGGCCGGAGGTGGTTGAGGGTGGTGGCTGAGTTGGTCGGCAAACCGTACGACCCCGCGAGCACGCGGTACGCGCCTGATGACCCGCATTTCGATCCGTTGATCGATCTCGCGGGCATGTGGACCACAGAGTTGGCAGAGCGATACCTGCCGATCCCCGGCACTCCGTTGGTGAAGTACGAGTGCCTGGACGGGAATCTGATCATGAGTCCGTACGAGGGGAGTCCGAACGGGTACGCCGTTGTCGAACTCATGGCGCTGATGCGGAGCCCCGCCAAGGAAGCGAACCGCCCGGTGTACCCGACGCTGAACATCGCGTTGGGTCCCGGGCCGCAGCGGTGGATTCAGCCGGACATCAACGTGCTGAAGCAGCCGATCAAAGGGTTGACCTGGGTTCCGGTCGAGCGTCTGCTGATGCCGATCGAGTTGGTGTCACCGTCGAGCAGGCGGCGCGATCGCATCGACAAGCCCGCGTTGTGCGCTGAGGCGGGTGTCCCCTTCTTCATGTGGGTGGAGATCGACGGGGAAGACATCGAGGTGGAGCTGCTCCAGCTCCGCAACGGTCGGTACCGGCCGCTGGTGAAGGTGTTCTCCGGCGAGCGGTTCGAGACGGAACTGCCCTTCCCGCTCGCCTTCGACACGGCCGCGCTCATCGAACCCGAGGGCTGACACAAGGAAAGGGGCGGCTCCCGTGGTGGGAGCCGCCCCTTTCGCCGTGCTGAGGGTCAGTTGGTGGTGGCGGCGCGGGTGAAGCCCGCGTCGAGGCTGACCATGCCCGCGCCGGGCGCGAGCTGGATCTTCTCGGACTTCACGGTGGCGGTCTTGCCGGTGAAGTCGGAGTCGGTGGTGGCGTCGGGACCGGCCTCGGACTTGGAGACGGTGCTGCCCTCGGGCGCGGTGGTCTGCACGGTGTAGCGGCCGGAGGGCAGGTCCTCGAAGGAGTACTCGCCCTTCTCGTCGACCTTGGCGGTGCGCTGCGCGAACCTGCCGTAGTGGTCGGTGGCGCCGCTCAGGATGAAGCCGCGCGAGGCGGTCAGCGCCTTCTCGGTCTCCTGGCGGATGCCGTCGCCGTTCTCGTCCACCCACGCGAGGCCGCTGATGCTGCCGCCGCGGATGCCGAAGCGGACGAACTCGGTCTGGCTGCTGCGCACCTCGACCTTGCGCTCGGCGTCGGTCGTGGAGACGAATCCGGTCTGGCTGCCGTCGAGCTTGTAGGTGCCGGGGCGCAGGTCGGTGAAGCGGAACTTCCCGCTGGCGTCGGCGACCGCGTCGGCGACCACGTCGCCGTTGGCGTTGTAGAGGCGGACCTCGGCCTTGTCGGCGCCGGCCTCGCCGCCGGTGGTGCTGCGGTCGATCAGGCCGTTGCCGTTGCGGTCGAAGAAGACCGAGCCGTCGATCGCGCCGAGGGTGCTGGAGATCGCGCCGGCCGACGGCACGAAGCTCATCAGGACGGCCGCCGAGATCCCGGCGCCGAGGACGGTGTAAGCGGACCGGCTGATGCCCCTGGACATGACGTGGTTCCCCTCGCGGAAAGTGGTGCTCGGTGCCGGTGCTGCGAGCGTCGGCGCTAGGGAGACGCCCCGTCCGGTACGCGGGTTGCCCGGGATCTTACTTTCACTCCGAAGATCTAAAACGCGAGGGCGGTGGCGTCACCGGAACAGCTCAGTCCGACCGTCTGATGTGGACTGCGTCGCCACTCCTATGGAGCAGTGCCCGGCGCGTGGCACGCTGACGCCCATGTCCTTCGCCACCGCCGCTCAGCGCGCCATCGTCCCGCCGTTCCACGTGATGGAGGTCCTCTCCTCGGCGGCGCGGCGGCAACGGGAGTTCGGCGACGTCATCTCCCTCGCGGCGGGCCAGCCCGCGACGCCCGCCCCGGAGCCGGTGCGCGCGGCGGCAGCGGCGGCGCTGGACCGGCAGACCCTCGGCTACACCGAACAGCTCGGCATCCCGGAGCTGCGCGCGGCGATCGCCGGGCACTACGGCCGCCGCTACGACCTGGACGTCGCGCCGCAGGACGTGGTGATCACGACCGGCTCGTCGGGAGCCTTCCTGCTCGCCTTCCTCGCCGCCTTCGACGCGGGGGACCGGGTGGCGCTGGCCAGGCCGGGCTACCCGGCCTACCGCAACATCCTGTCCGCGCTCGGCTGCGAGGTCGTCGACCTGCCGTGCGACGCGAGCACCCGCTTCCAGCCGACCGTGGAGATGTTGGAGGCACTGGACAAGCCGGTGCGCGGGCTCATCGTCGCCAGCCCGGCCAACCCCACCGGCACCGTGCTCGACCCGGCGGAGCTGGCCGCGATCACGCAGTGGTGCCAGGACAACGGGGTTCGGCTGATCAGCGACGAGATCTACCACGGCATCAGCTACGAGCGCCCGCTCGGCTGCGCGTGGCAGACCTCCCGCGACGCGATCATCGTCAACTCCTTCTCGAAGTACTTCTCGATGACCGGCTGGCGGCTCGGCTGGATGCTGCTCCCGAGGCCGTTGCTGCGCGCGGTGGACTGCCTCACCGGCAACTTCACGCTCTGCCCGCCCGCGCTCGCCCAGTACGCGGGTGTCGCTGCCTTCACCGACGAGGGCTACGCCGAGGCGGACGGCCACGTCGCCCGCTACCGCCGCAACCGGGACGAGCTGCTCGCCGGGCTGGCGAAGATCGGCATCGACAAGGTCGCGCCCGCCGACGGCGCTTTCTACGCCTACGCCGACGTCTCGCACCTGACGCAGGACTCGATGTCCTTCTGCGAACGGCTGCTCGCCGAGACCGGAGTGGCGGTCGTGCCCGGGATCGACTTCGATCCGGTTGACGGCAACCGCTTCATCCGGATGTCCTTCGCGGGCTCGCTGGAGGACGTGCACGAAGCGGTGCACCGCATCGGCGGCTGGCTGAGCTGACGGGAACTTCACGTCCCCGGCAACCGTTCAGCCAGTAAGAGGACTCAGGGGAGGACACCATGCTCGCCATCATCGCGACGCTGCTGATCATCTGGTTGGCGCTGACCATCATCGGCTTCATCTTCAAGGGCCTGTTCTGGCTGGCCGTGATCGGTGGCATCGCATTCCTGGCGACCGCCGCCTACGGCGCGGTGAAGAAGAAGGCCCCCAAGTACTAGGACGGCACACGCCCTAGGGCAGCACGCCCAGCTCGCGCAGGCGCGGCCGGATCGCCGTCGCGCCTGCCCACAGCTCGGCGTCCAGCCCGGCTCGCAGCGCCCCGTCGACGTTGACCTGCCGGTCGTCCAGGAACAGGCAGTCGGCGGCGGGCGCGCCGAGCTGGTCGAGCAGCGCCGCCCAGATCTCCGCGTCCGGCTTGGCGACGCCCAGCTCACCGGAGAACACCAGGTGCCGGAACCGCTTCGCCCAGCTCTGCTCGCGCACGGCCGCGGCGAAGGACGTGGGTGCGTTGGACAGCAGCGCCAGCGGCACCCCGGCCTCGGCCAGTTCGTCCAGCAGCACCACCGAATCCGGGTCGAGTTCGAGCCAGCCGGAGATGTCGGCCTCCGTCAGCGCGGCCGAGGTCAGCTCGTCCACCTCGACGCCCAGCTCCGCGCCGACCGCGCGCCAGTACTCCAGGTCGGGCTGTCCCCGGTCGTAGGCGTCGCGCACCTTCCAGTACGCGGGCGCGAACTCCTCCTCGGCCACGCCGTAGACCTCGGCGTGCTTCGGCAGCATCGTCGAACGCCTGCTCAGGACCTCGCCGTAGTCGAAGACGATCCAGCCCACGCCAACCCCTTCATCCGGTTCAGCACCTCGTCGACGTCCGCTTTGCCCACGTCCCGGTGGGTGACGAAGCGGACCAGCCCGGCCATCGGCCCGGCGAGCACCTTCAGCTCGGTCAGCCGCTCCAGCGCGGCGGGCACGGTCATCTCGGGCGCCTCGGCCAGCACGATGTTGGTCTCGGGCGCGCGCACCCGCCAACCCAGCTCGGCGAGCCCGTCCGCGAGCACCCGCGCGTTCTCGTGGTCGACGGCCAAGTCCTCGATCCGTTCCAACGCCACGAGTCCGGCCGCCGCGACCACACCGCCCTGGCGCACACCGCCGCCGAGCATCTTCCTGATCCGCCTGGCCTCCGCCACGAAGTCCGCCGAGCCCCCGACCACCGAGCCCATCGGAGCGCCGAGGCCCTTGCTCAGGCAGGCCTGCACGGTGTCCACACCCGCGGTCAGCTCGGCAGGCGAGACCCCGGTGGCCACGGCCGCGTTCCACACGCGGGCGCCGTCGAGGTGGACGGCGAGGCCCAGCTCCTTGGCGACCGCGACCAGCCGCGCGTGCGCTTCGGGAGACAGCACCGTGCCGCCCCCGGCGTTGTGGGTGTTCTCGACGCAGAGCAACGAGGTGCGCATCGAGTAGTAGGGACCGGCGGTGAGCGTGGCCGCGCGCACGGCCTCCGGGGTCAGCTCCGGCAGCGCCTGCGGCATGCCCCCGGCCAGCCACGCGGGGGTGCCCAGCTCGTTGTTGATCACGTGCGCGTCCCGCACCGCGAGGAACGAATCACCTCGCTGGATATGGGTCATCAAAGCAATGGTGTTGCCCATGCAGCCGGTGGGCACCCACAGCGCGGCGGCCACGCCCAGCAGGTCCGCCGCGCGCTCCTCAAGGCGCCGCATGGTCGGGTCGACGTCGAGCACGTCGTCACCCACCTCGGCGGTCGCCATGGCGGAGCGCATCCGTTCGTCGGGGCGGGTGACGGTGTCCGAGCGCAGGTCCACGGGGCTCACCACTCGATCAGATCATCACCCCGGGCCGGTGGCCAGGAGGAATTCGAGTGCGGCACGATGCAACCCTGGGAACGGCTCGCTCCGTCCCACCAGTGCAAGACACGACGAGCGGAGAGTCCCGCGTGGACCAGCGCGAAGAACAGGAGTTCGCGGAGTACTTCGTCGCACGGCGCGAGGCTGTGAGACGGACGGCGTACCTGCTCTGCGGCGACTGGCACCGTGCGGACGACCTGGCTCAGACGGCGTTCGTCGCGCTGCACAGACGGTGGAAGAAGGTCAGGGACAAGGGAGCCCTGGACGCCTACGTGCGGCGCACGCTGGTCAGAGCCTCGATCGATGAGTCTCGCAGGCCGTGGCGACGTGAGCGGACCGTCGAGGAGTTCCCCGACGCGCCCGTCACCGATGCCGAGGTCGGCGAGTCGGTCGCCACGCGGGAGACGCTGCTCGCCGGCCTGGCCAAGGTGCCGCCGAGGCAACGGGCGGTGCTCGTGCTGAGGTTTCTCGAAGGCTTGGACGTCGCGGCGACAGCGGCGGCCTTGAAGTGCACCGAGGGAACTGTGAAGAGCCAGACGGCGCGCGGGCTCGAAGCCCTGCGCACCTCGCTGGGAGACGCGCTGGACGACCTGCGTTCGGCGTCGTGAACACCGGTACCGAGCCGGGGTGCGGCGACCTTCGCCGGTCGAGGAGGTGGATTTAGGTGGACGAGCACAAGCTCGCGGACCTGTTCCGCGATGCCGTGCGGGAAGCGCCACCGGCATCGTTCGACGAGCAGGACGTACTGGGAGCCTCGAAGCTGGCGACCGCGCGGCACCGGATGCGCGTGGCGACCGGCTCGGCCTTCGGCGTCGTGGTGCTCGCGGGGGTCGCCGTGTTCGGCGCGAACGCGCTGAACCCAGGACCCGACGAGGGCAGCCTCGCCGCCGCCCAAAATTCTTCCGAATACGGTGCAACCGACAGCGGCACCCCCCTCGTCCCTTTCACAGCAGGACCGAACCAACCGATGCCCAGCGGACCGGTTCCGCCGGGCAGGACCACCCAGGCCCCGCCCAAGAGCATTCCCGAGTCGACGTCCAAGCAGGGGGATGACGATCCGGGAAGAGCTGGTCGACCGACCAGCAGCACCCCGACCGGGTGCGGACCGGCGGACCGGGAGCTCGCGGTCGCCCTCGCCCACGAGCTCCCGGCCGCTGCCGGGCTCACGCCGACCCCGGCGGCCCGCTCCTGCGGCCCCGGTTCCAGGGCGATGTCGGTCCTGGTCCGCGACGGCGGCGTGAGCGGAGTGGTCTCGGTGATCCTCGGTCCGCCGGACGCCAAGATCGGCTCTGACGACATCGGCACCAAGGACCTCCCGCCCGGTTCCGCGTCGGCATCGGCCTACGCGCCGAGCGGCAGGCCGCTCACGGTGGTGAGCGAACCGGCGAAGGGCTCGATCACCTCGCCCTTCAGCGGGCGGGTCGAGGACATCGCGAGGAAGCTCGCGGAAAAGCTCTAGACCACCGGGTCCCCTCCCCATGGCAGTGGCCGGCAGAGCACGTTCTGCCGGCCATTGCCGCGTTCGCGAGCGCCCTTCACCAAAAGTGGTACGCTAGTACCAGATTGGTGAGGTGGTTGCCGTGGCGTGGATCGTGCTGATCGTGTCCGGGGTGCTGGAGGCAGGCTGGGCGGTGGCGCTCAAGCTCTCCGACGGGTTCTCCAGGCTGTGGCCGACGGTCACCTTCGCGGTGCTGGCCACCGCGAGCTTCGCCGGGCTCGCCTGGGCGATGAAGCAGCTGCCCGCCGGTCCCGCCTACGCGGTCTGGACCGGGATCGGCGCCGCCATCACCGCCGTGATCGGCATGATCTGGCTCGGCGACGGGGTGTCGGTGCTCAAGATCGCCTCGATCATGTTGATCATCGGGGGTGTTGTCGGGCTCCAGCTCGCCGGGGGTGCGCACTGATGCCTCGGGAACTGGCACCATGCAGGGTCATGCCGGAGCCCACCGAAGTGCCCTCCGCCCCGACCCAGGAGCGGACCGGCCAGGCCAGCACGCCCAAGGGGGAGCGCCGCCGCCAGGCCCTCGTCGAGGCGGCGAGCGAACTGCTCGTCGAGAGCGGTTTCGCGGGCATCCGGCACCGGGCGGTCGCCGAGCGCGCCGGGCTGCCGCTCGCCTCCACCACCTACTACTTCTCCTCGATCGAGGAGCTGGTGGAGCGGGCGGTGGAGTACCACGGCCGCACCGAGCTGGCGTGGGGCCGGGACCGGCTCGCCGAGCTCGCGGAGTCCGGTGACGAGCGCCTGAGCCGCGACGAGCTGTGCGAGCTGGTGCTGGACATGCTGCTCGGGCACAACTCCCGCGACGGCGGCCTCGACGTGGTGCTGCTGCGCTACGAACGGCTCGTCGGCTCCGGGCGGCGGCCCTACCTCGCGCCGCTCATGCGGGAGATGGGCGACGAGCTGCACGCGCTGCTGGTGGAGATCCTCGCGCAGGCCGGGGCGCCGATGTCCTCCGCCGGGATGACCAGGCTGATCGCGCTGATCGACGGCACCGTGGTCAACGCGCTCATCGAGGCCGACACCGATCCTCGTGGCGCCGCGCGGCGGGTGCTGCGCGCGGAACTTCCCTGATCCGTGCAACCTCCCGCGCTCCGCTCGCGTGAGTAGGGCCGGTAGCGCGAAGGGAGCACCATCATGCGGTCCGAGGACGAGGCCCGGTTCCGAGACATGGCCAGGAGGCAGGCGGTGCCCATGCGCCGCTTCGCCTACCTGCTGTGCGGGGACTGGCACCTCGCCGAGGACCTGGTCCAGAACGCACTCACCAAGCTCTACTCGGCGTGGTGGCGCATCCGCGGTGCGGAGTCGCTCGACCGCTACGTCCGCAAGACCGTGGTGCGCTGCTGGCTGGACGAGGTCCGCCGCCCTTGGCGAAGGGTGGAGGACAGGACCGGCGTCGTACCGGACGTCGCCGACCACGATGGTGATCCCGCTGCCGTTGGCCAGCGCGCGCAGACACGGGACCTCGTCCTGCGCGCGCTGGCCGAGGTCCCGTCACGGCAGCGGGTCGTGCTCGTCCTGCGCTACTTCGAGGACCTCTCGGTCGCCGACACGGCGGCCGCGATGGGGTGCTCGGAAGGCACGGTGAAGAGCCAGTCAGCCCGCGGGTTGGACAACCTGCGGGCGGTGATCGCCAGGTCCGGGCTGGATTCCTCCGCCCTGACCGGCGGGAGGACGGAGTCATGATCGAGAAGGAACTGCGGGACGGCCTGCGGGGCGCCGTCTCCGACGAACCACCGCTGGGCTTCGACCCGGACGATGCGGTGACCAGGATCGGCGTCAGGGTTCGGCGGCGGCGCGCCACCTTCGCCGTCGCGGCGGCCGTCGTCGCCGTTGTCGGGGGAGCGGTC
Source organism: Allokutzneria multivorans (assembly GCF_039537405.1). Taxonomy (NCBI): domain Bacteria; kingdom Bacillati; phylum Actinomycetota; class Actinomycetes; order Pseudonocardiales; family Pseudonocardiaceae; genus Allokutzneria; species Allokutzneria multivorans. The sequence continues at coordinate 1,190,920 of NZ_BAABAL010000005.1, forward strand.
GCGGTGCAGCAGAGCGTCGGGCTCGGCAGGAGCGGTGACGTGGAGATCGCCACCCGGCCCTCTCCGCCGACCAGCACCACGACCCCGTCGAGGCCCGACTTCACGTGGCCGGTTCCCGGCCTCGCTCCGCCGAAGCGCCTGAGCCAGGCCGAGGCCGACGCTCGGGGCAGGGCGCTGCGCGACGTCGTGGTGCCGAAGTTCCTTCAGCAGGTCAAGGGGATGAGCAACGTCAGGGCGATGCCGTTCGACTCCACCACGGCGGGTCCCGACGATCCCGGGCCCAACGTGCTGGAGGGCGGCGTCGAGTTCCGCGACCAGGAGGGCGACACCGCCGTCCTCGTCAGCGTCTACTCGGCGCGCTACGCCTTTCCCGGCCCTGACCAGGAGTGCGCCGACGACCCGCACAGCTCCGTGCGCAACACCATCTGCCGAGTCGACAGGCTGGCCGACGGAACGGCGCTCGTGTTCAACGAGGCCGTCGGCAAGGAGGACCCCGGCAACGTGATCGCCAGCGCGCTGCACTACCGCCTGGACGGGGTGGTCGTGCGCGTCACCGCGTACAACTACAACCCGACCGGCAAGGGCACTCCGCTCCAGTCGCGACGCGCGCGAACCACGATGACCGAGCAGCAGTTGACCGCCGTGGCCACGGACCGCGCGTTCACCATGTGAGCCCTCCGGGCATGCTGCGTGGATGAGCGAGCGCCACCGCAGCATCGTCGACGTACACCTCCTGCTCGTGGAGGACGGCCGGATCTTGTTGTCCCGCAGGCACAACACCGGCTACGAGGACGGCAGGTACCACCTGGTGTCCGGCCACCTCGAAGCCGGAGAGTCCATTGTGGACGCCGTGGTTCGCGAGGCGGCCGAGGAGATCGGAATCGGTCTGGACCCCGACGAGCTGGACTGCGTGCACGTCATGCACCACAGGAAGCCGGGCGAGGAGGCCAGGGTCGGCTTCTTCTTCCGCGCGTGGACGTGGACGGGCGAGCCGGTGAACCGCGAGCCGCACAAGTGCTCCGACCTCGCCTGGTTCCCGCTGGATGCCTTGCCGCGCAACGTGATCGCCTATCCGGCCGAGGCGCTGCGTCGCGTCGCGGACGGCGTGCCGTTCAGCCTCCACGGCTGGTGAGGGAGCACCAGCCGTGGAGGTGGCTCAGCCGACGCAGCCCGCGCCGAGCAGCGCCTTGAGCTCGCCCATGAACGCGCCGGAGGTGCTGATCCGGAAACCGTCGTCCACCGCGAGGGTGAACGCGCGGCGGTTGTTCTGGATCTTCAGGTGCACCGGGGTCTCGCCGGGGTGGGCCTTGAGCGTGTGCTTGAGGTCCTCCACCAGCGTCGGGTTCACCTTCGCGGCCATCAGCTTGATCACCAGCGGCGGGTCCTGGGTCAGGTCCATCTCGGCGATGTCCAGCGTCACCAGGCCGGAGCCGAAGACCGACATCTTGTCCTCGCGCCAGTTCACCCTGCCCTTGACCGCGACCGCGGCGTCCTCGACCAGCTCATCGGAGAGCACGCTGTAGGACTTGGGGAAGAACAGCACCTCCAGCGAGGCGTCCAGGTCCTCCACCGTGACGATCGCCCAGGGCTCGCCCTTCTTGTTCACCCTGCGCTCCATCGCCGAGATCATCCCGGCGATGGCGATCTCGCCCTCCTTCGGCGGATCGGAGATGATCTCCGCGATCGACCTCGGCGCGTTCTGCCGCAGCGCGCGCTCGGCCCCGTCCAGCGGGTGCGCCGAGACGTAGAGGCCCAGCATCTCCCGCTCGTATCCCAGCAGCTGCTTGCGCGGCCACTCCTCGGTGGAGATCTTCAGGTGCGCCAGCGGTGAGGCGTCCTCGCTCGGCTCCTCGTCGTCCCCGCCCGCGCCGAACAGGTCGAACTGGCCCATGGCCTCCTGGCGCTTGAGCGGGACGACCCCGTCGACCGCCTCCTCGTGCACCTGGAACAGGCCGAGCCTGGTGCTGGCGAAGGAGTCGAAGCCGCCCGCCTTGATCAGCGACTCGATCACGCGCTTGTTGCAGCAGACCAGCTCCGACTTGTCGAGGAAGTCGGTGAAGGAGGTGTAGTTCCCCTTCTGCTCCCTGGACTTGATGATCGACTCGACCACGTTCGCGCCGACGTTGCGGATCGCGCCGAGGCCGAAGCGGATGTCGGTGCCGACGGCGGAGAAGCGCAGCGCGGACTCGTTGACGTCCGGCGGCAGCACCTTGATGCCGAGGCGGCGGCACTCCGAGAGGTACACCGCCGACTTGTCCTTGTTGTCACCGACGGAGGTGAGCAGCGCGGCCATGTACTCGGCGCGGTAGTTCGCCTTGAGGTAGGCCGTCCAGTACGAGATCAGACCGTAGGCCGCCGCGTGCGACTTGTTGAACGCGTACCCGGCGAACGGGAGGATCGTGTCCCACAACGCCTTGATGGCCTCTGGGGAGAAGTGCAGCTCGTGCTCGCGCATGCCCTTCTCGAAGCCCTCGAACTCCTTCTCGAGGACCTCCTGCTTCTTCTTGCCCATGGCCTTGCGGAGCACGTCCGCGCGACCCATCGAGTAGCCCGCGACCTTCTGGGCGATGAACATGATCTGCTCTTGGTAGACGATCAGGCCGTAGGTCTCGGAGAGGATCTCCTTGAGCGGCTCTTCCAGCTCCGGGTGGATCGGCTTGACCTTCTGCCGAGCGTTCTTGCGGTCGGCGTAGTCGTTGTGCGCGTTCATGCCCATCGGACCCGGGCGGTACAGCGCGCCGACCGCGACGATGTCCTCGAACGCCGTGGGCTGCATGCGCCGCAGCAGGTCCCGCATGGGCCCGCCGTCGAGCTGGAACACGCCGAGGGTGTCGCCCCTGCCCAGCAGCTCGTAGGTCGGCTTGTCGTCGAGCTCCAGCGTGTCGAGGTCGATGTCCTCGCCGCGGTTGGCCTTGATGTTCTCGATGGCGTCGCCGATGACGGTGAGGTTGCGCAGGCCGAGGAAGTCCATCTTGAGCAGGCCGATGGCCTCGCAGGAGGGGTAGTCCCAGCCGGTGATGATCGAGCCGTCGTCGCGCCGCCACAGCGGGATGGACTCCATCAGCGGCTGCGAGGACATGATCACCGCGCAGGCGTGCACACCGGCGTTGCGGATCAGGCCTTCGAGTCCGCGCGCGGTCTCGAAGATCTTCGCGACCTCGGAGTCGTTCTGGACCAGCGTGCGGACCTCGGCGGCCTCGTTGTAGCGCTCGTGCTTGGGGTCGACGATGCCGGAGAGCGGGATGTCCTTGGCCATGATCGGCGGTGGCAACGCCTTGGAGATCTTGTCCGCGATCGCGTACCCCGGCTGGCCGTAGTGCACGCGCGCCGAGTCCTTGATGGCCGCTTTGGTCTTGATGGTGCCGAAGGTGATCACCTGGGCGACGCGGTCGTGGCCCCACTTCTCCGTCGCGTAGCGCACCATCTCGCCGCGCCTGCGGTCGTCGAAGTCGATGTCGATATCGGGCATCGAGGCGCGTTCCGGGTTGAGGAACCGCTCGAACAGCAGGCCGTGCGGGATCGGGTCAAGGTTGGTGATGCCCATCGCGTAGGCGACCAGCGCGCCCGCGGCGGAACCACGGCCGGGGCCGACGCGGATGCCCACCTCCTTCGCGTACTTCACCAGGTCACCGACGACCAGGAAGTAGGCGGGGAAGCCCTTCTGGTTGATCACGTTCATCTCGAACTCGGCGCGCTCGACGTAGCCGTCCGGCACGCCGTTCGGGAAGCGCCAGTCCAGGCCGCGCATGACTTCCTTGTGCAGCCACGATTCCTGGGTCTCGCCGTCCGGGACCGGGAACAGCGGGATGCGGTCGTGGTAGGCCCAGACGTCGTCGTAGGGCTCCACCATCTCCGCGACCAGCAGAGTGTTGTTCGTCGCGCCCTCGACCTCGGAGTCCCAGATCTCCCGCATCTCCGCGGCCGACTTCAAGTAATAACCATCACCGTCGAACTTGAACCGGTTCGGATCGTTCAACGTCTTACCCGACTGCACGCACAACAACGCCGAATGCGTATCCGCCTGATCCTTCGTCACATAATGCGAATCATTCGTCGCCAACGGCGGGATACCCAGATCCTTACCGATCTTCAGCAAACCCTCGCGGACCCGGCGCTCAATGTCCAGGCCGTGATCCATCAACTCCAGGAAGAAGTTCTCCGCACCGAAAATGTCCCGGTAATCCGCAGCGGCCTGGATCGCTTCCTTCTCCTGACCCAACCGCAGCCGCGTCTGCACCTCACCCGACGGGCACCCCG
>NZ_BAABAL010000006.1:0-539915 GCF_039537405.1 Allokutzneria multivorans
CGCACTCAACGGCCAACCACCCGCCAGCCGCGTTCCCAACCTCTCGGGCCAGTACAACTAGCCGGGGTCCCCCGTAATCGATTCTTCCAGCGACATCTGACGCCGTGGGCACTCCGGGAGGAGTTGTCCACAGGTTTGTCCACACCTGGGGGAGCTATCCACAGGGGTGTTGGATTGGTCACCATCGGGGCCCACCACCTGGTTCGCGGCTGACTCGGAAGGTGTCTGATCTGCGAGGATCGTTCGTGCGCGGTGTTCGATCCACCGCGCTGGCAGATCAACGGAGATCCGCTGCACCCACCAGGGAGGCGCGATATGAGCACCAGTTCGGCCCGTCGTCGGGAAGCCCCCGACCGCAACCTCGCCCTTGAGTTGGTCAGGGTCACCGAGGCCGCCGCGATGGCAGCGGGTCGCTGGGTGGGGCGCGGCGAGAAGAACCGGGGTGACGGAGCCGCCGTCGACGCCATGCGCAAGCTGATCGGCACCGTGTCGATGCGCGGCGTCGTGGTGATCGGCGAGGGCGAGAAGGACGAGGCGCCCATGCTCTACAACGGCGAGGAGGTCGGCAACGGCGACGGCCCCGACTGCGACGTCGCGGTCGACCCGATCGACGGCACCACGCTGATGAGCAAGGGCATGCCCAACGCGCTCGCGGTGCTGGCCGTCGCCGAGCGCGGCGCGATGTACGACCCGTCCGCGGTGTTCTACATGGAGAAGCTCGCGGTGGGCCCGGAGGCCGCGGGCGTGGTGGACCTGGAGGCGCCGGTCGCGGAGAACATCCGCAGGGTGGCCAAGGCGAAGTCCACCGACATCTCCGACGTGACCGTCTGCATCCTGGACCGGCCGAGGCACGAGCGGCTGGTGGACGAGGTGCGCAGGGCGGGCGCGCGCATCCACTTCGTCAGCGACGGCGACGTGGCGGGCGCGATCTCCGCCGCGAGGTCGAACACCGGCGTGGACATGCTGCTGGGCATCGGCGGCACCCCCGAGGGCATCATCGCCGCGGCCGCGCTGAAGTGCGTCGGCGGCGAGATCCAGGGGCGGCTGTGGCCCAAGGACGACGAGGAGCGGCAGCGCGCCATCGACGCGGGGCACGACCTGGACCGGGTGCTCACCACCGACGACCTCGTGCGCGGCGACAACATCTTCTTCTGCGCGACCGGCGTCACCGACGGGGACCTTCTCCGTGGAGTCCACTACCGTTCGGGGGGTTGCACCACGCAGTCCATCGTGATGCGTTCCAAGTCGGGCACGGTGCGCTTGATCGACGGTTACCACCGGTTGACCAAGCTGCGCGAGTACTCCTCGGTCGACTTCGACCGTGCTGAGGACGAGGACCAGGAGGCCCTGCCGCTGCCCTGACGGGCGCAGGTGTCCGGCCCGAACGGTCCACTCCGGAAGTCCGTTCGGGCGGATACCTCCAGCGGGTTACCCCGAAAGGATTAAAGAAGCACGCTCATTGTGACTCCTGGCAGAGGGCGCCAGGGGCGGAATGAGGAGTGATCAGTGCGTACTCGTTCTCTGATCGTCGGGGTCCTCGCAGCAGCAACCGCCATCGGCGGTCTCACCCTGCCCGCCGTCGCGGCGGCAACCCCACAGGACGACGTCTCTTCCCGCATCATCGGCGGCAAGCCCGCCAGTGAGGACTACTCGTTCATGGCTTCCCTTCAGGGGAGCTCCGGCAAGCACTCCTGCGGTGCTTCGCTGATCAAGGCCGACTGGGTCGTCACGGCCAAGCACTGCGTCGGTTCCGGCGCCACCGGCATGCAGTTCCGGATCGGCACCAAGACCCACAACGCCGGGGGCACCGTGGTGAAGGCCGCCAAGGTCGTCACCCACGCCTCCATCGACATCGCGCTGGTCAAGCTGGCCAGCCCGGTGCAGGAGAAGACCATCGCGGTCGCCGACTCGGCGGGCGCGGACGGCACGGACACCCGGATCATCGGCTGGGGCCTGACCTGCCCGACCCGTGGCTGCGGCGACGTGCCCGTGCAGCTGCAGGAGCTGGACACCAAGATCCGGCCGGACAGCGCCTGCACCGGCATCACCGGCGCGCAGGAGATCTGCACGGACAACCCCGGCGGCAACTCCGGCGCCTGCTACGGCGACTCCGGCGGCCCGCAGGTGAAGAAGGTCGGCGGCACCTGGCAGCTCATCGGCGCCACCAGCCGGGCAGGCAACGGCAACCCGACCTGCGCCACCGGCCCGTCGATCTACGTCGACGTGACCACCTTCAAGGACTGGATCGCGCAGAACACCGGCGCCTGACGCGCCGCTGAGTCTCGGCCCCGCCGTCCCCCGCGACGGCGGGGCCGAACCCCCTCCCGGTGACGGTGGGTAGCCCCGCCCAAAGTAGGTGTCCGGACGAACGCGAGCGCTGTTTACCTTTTCGTGACCCTCCCGGCAGAGGGCGCCGGGAGGCGCGAAAGGAGAGAGAACAGTGCGTACTCGTTCTCTGATCGTCGGTCTCCTGGCCGCGACCGCCACCGCGGTCGGCGGCTTCTCCCTGCCCGGTGTCGCGGCCGCGTCACCGGACGGCGATGTCAGCACCATGATCGTCGGCGGCGGCAACGCCACCGAGACCTACTCGTTCATGGTGTCCCTGCAGCGCAATGGTGGGCACTTCTGCGGCGGTTCGCTGATCAAGGCCAACTGGGTCGTGACGGCCAAGCACTGCGTCCAGGGCACCAGCGCCGCGTCGATCCAGGCCCGCATCGGCACCACCAACCGCACCAGCGGCGGTCAGGTGCTGGGCGCGAGCCGGATCGTGCTGCACCCGAGCGTCGACCTGGCGCTCGTCCAGCTCTCCGGATCCTCCACGCAGCGCCCGGTGTCCATCGCGGACAGCTCGGGCGCCGTGGGCACCAGGACCCGGATCATGGGCTGGGGCCAGACCGTGGCCAGCGGCCCCGGCTCGGCGCCGATCACCCTGAAGGAGCTGAACACCTCCATCCGCTCCGACGGCGACTGCCGTGGCATCAACGGCCCCGCCGAGATCTGCACCGACAACACCTCGGGCAACCAGGGCGCCTGCTACGGCGACTCGGGCGGCCCGCAGGTGAAGGGCAGCGCGGGCAACTGGACGCTGATCGGAGCGACCAGCCGCAGCGGCAACGGCAGCTCGATCTGCGCGACCGGCCCGTCGATCTACGTGGACGTCCCGGCTCACCGCAGCTGGGTCTCCTCGAACACCGGCGGCCTGTAGAACGAGCACGGGAGCCCCTTTCCGTCACGACGGAAAGGGGCTCCTTGGCGTTCTCAGAAACATTGATCCGAATTGGTGAAAGGGTGAGGAATTATGCCGCCGAGTGCCACGGAGTTGTACATCCAGGACGCTGCCATCAGGCGGTACTGGGAACGTGTCGTGGATCACTAGCTTCATTCTCAGCTCCGGCAGAGGGCGCCGGGGCGAGAGGAGCACTTCCGTGAAGATTCGCGCACTTCTCGTCGGTCTGCTCGCCACCGCGGCCACCGCGCTCGGCATGGCCGGGACGGCGGGGGCCACCCCCGCGGGCCCGGACGACGTCGGCACGATGATCGTCGGCGGCGGCAACGCGACCCAGACCTACTCGTTCATGGTGTCCCTGCAGAACACCTCGGGCGGGCACTTCTGCGGCGGCTCGCTGATCAAGGCCAACTGGGTCGTGACGGCCAAGCACTGCGTCCAGGGCAAGACCCCGGCCTCGATCCGCGCCAGGATCGGCACCACCAACCGCACCAGTGGCGGCAGCTACGTCGGCGCGGCCGCGATCCACACCCACCCGAGCTACGACATGGCGCTGGTGCGCCTGGCCAGCTCGGTGACGCAGACGCCGATCAAGGTCGCGGCCAGCTCAGGGGCGGTCGGAACGGCGACCCGCATCATCGGCTGGGGCCAGACCTGCCCGAGCCCCGGCGGCTGCGGCGCGCCGGTCACCCTGCAGGAGCTGAACACCTCGATCGTGGCCGACGGCTCGTGCAGCGGGATCTACGGCTCGGTGGAGATCTGCACCAGCAACCCCGGCGGCTCCGCGGGCGCCTGCTACGGCGACTCCGGCGGCCCGCAGATCAAGATGGTCAGCGGCCAGTGGCAGCTGATCGGCGCCACCAGCCGTTCCGGTGGCGGCTCGACCTGCGCCGTCCGCCCGTCGATCTACGAGGACGTCCCCGCCTTCCGCAGCTGGATCAGCGGTATCGCGGGCGCCGTCTAGAAACGGTGATGACCGGGCGGCCCGTCGCACTTCGGCGGGCCGCTCCTCTACTGCGTTCGGACCATCACGGCCGCGCTATGGGCCGTTGGAGGGACGACGCATTCAATTCCCCTTTTGCCGGTACCACCCAATTAGGAACGAGCGTTTACTTTCCATTCATCCCGGTTGAGGGCACCGGGGTGGAAGGGGCGTGAACACCATGAAAATGCGTTCTCTGCTCATCGCGGCGACCGCCGTCGCCGTCACCCTGTTCGGCCAGGGAATGGCCGCCGCGACTCCCGCAGGAGACGTGGGTTCGAAGATCGTCGGCGGCGGTGACGCCACCGAGGCCTACTCGTTCATGGCGTCGATGCAGGCCAAGGCCACCGGCGCGCACCGCTGCGGGGCCTCCCTGATCGCACCGCAGTGGCTGGTCACCGCCGCGCACTGCGTGGCCCAGCAGAACCCGGCCGACTACCAGTTCCGCATCGGCAGCACCAGCCGCACCGGCGGCGGTGAGCTGGTCGGGGCGGACAAGTTCGTCCAGCACCCCTGGTACATCCCGGTCTTCCTGGGCTGGAACGACATCGCCGTCGTGCACCTGAGCGCGCCGGTCAGCGCGGAGCCCGTCAAGATCGCCGACGCCTCACCGGACGCGCAGACGGCCGCCAGGATCATCGGCTGGGGCCTGACCTGCCCCGAGCGCGGCTGCGGTCAGCCGCCGGTGACGCTCCAGGAGTTGAACACCAAGATCGAATCTGACAGTTCCTGCTCGGCGATCCCCTTCGACGCGCAGCACGAACTGTGCGTGGACGCGCCGAACAACACCGCCAGCGCCTGCTTCGGCGATTCCGGCGGGCCCGCGCTGCTCAAGGCCGACGGCGCGTGGCGGCTGGCCGGGGCGACCAGTCGCGGGCAGAGCCTGCGCTGCACCTCGGGCGACACGATCTACAGCGACGTGACCAGTCACCGCGACTGGATCAACCAGCAGCTGGGATCGATCCGGTAGGGCCACACGGACGGCTGGGGCCCGCAACCCTGCGGCGGGCCCCAGCCCATTTCCGGTTTGCTGATTGATCATTTCGGGTAAATCTCCCGTGAAGGCAACCAAGGCCGGATGAGTCGCGTCATGGAATACGAGCCAACAAGTGCGGCTCGTGGTGCCGGTTCCGGCAGACCTTGGGGGTGCGACGTGTACGTGCGCAAGACCGTGATGGCCATGGCGACGCTGACAGCGGCGGGGCTGCTGCTGACAGCCTGCGGCGGCACGAGCGACGTGCAGAACGCCGCGCAGCAACAGCCGATCCCCAGCTCCTCGAGCGTCCAGCCGACGACGACGGCTCCGACGACGACGACGACGCAGCCCACCACCACCCAGCCGACGACGACCACGCCGCCGACCTCGTCGGAGAAGCCCAAGCCGAAGCCGGACCCCAAGCCCGAGCCGAAGCCCACGGCCGAGGCGCCGTGCACCAACGTCGCGGCGAAGGCGTGCATCGACCTCTCGGCGAACAAGTCCTGGCTGATGGACAACGGCAAGGTCGTCTACGGGCCTGTGCCGATCACCCACGGGCGCAAGGGTTACCGGACGCCGCCGGGCACCTTCAAGGTGTTCCACAAGAACAAGAACCACAAGAGCAGCATCTTCAACAACGCGCCGATGCCGAACTCGGTGTTCTTCAACGGCGGCATCGCCTTCCACCAGGGCAGCCTGCGCCAGACCTCGCACGGGTGCATCCACCTTTCGCCCGCGGCCTCGCAGAAGTACTTCAGCTACCTCGGCTACGGCGACACGGTCCAGGTCGTTCCGTAAGCGCGGCAACACTTCGGAAGGGCGTCTCCCCACGCGGGAGGCGCCCTTTCACATGTTGCTGGAGTGCCCGGGGAACAGGTGCGCGGCGGGGTCGAGCGCGACCGCGATGTTGTTCACCGCCGTCGCCGCCTCGCCGAAGCCCGTGGCGATGAGACGGACTTTTCCTTGGTACTGGGCGACATCTCCGGCCGCGTAGACGAGCGGGCGCGAGGTCTTCCCTGTGGAGTCGGTGAGCACGGTGCGCTTGTCCAGCGCGAGCCCCCACGTCTCGATCGGGCCGAGGTCGGCGGTGAACCCGAGCGCGGCGACGACGGCTTGCGCGGGCAGCTCCGAGGTCTCACCGCTCTTGGCCCTGAGCCGCACCGACGCGAGGGGATCACCGACGAGCTCGGTCACCTCGGTGTCGACGATGATCGGCACGCCCAGTTCGCCCACCTGGCGCACTGTTGCCTGATGAGCCCGGAAAACCGCTCTGCGGTGCACGATCGTGACGCTGCGCGCGATCGGGTGCAGCGCGAGCGCCCAGTCGAACGCCGAGTCCCCACCGCCGACGATCACCACGTCCTGTCCACTGTGGACTGCCAGCTCCGGGACGAAGTACACGACGCCGCGCTCCCCCGCTGGCAACGGTCGCGGCTTGAACTCGCCGAGCCCTGCGGTGACCAGGACCGCACGCGTCGAAACCGAGCTGCCGTCCGCCATCCCGACGAGCAGCCGACCGTCCACATCGGACAGTGTTCGCGCCTTGCGGCCGAGCAGGTAGGCCGGTTCGTACTGCGCCGCCTGCTCGACGAGGCCGGAGATCAGGTCGCGCCCGCGCACGGCGGGGAACCCGGCCACGTCGTAGATCATCTTCTCCGGGTACATGGCGGTGACCTGACCGCCCGGCTCGGGCAACGAGTCGACGAGCGCGACCCTCAGATCCCGGAAACCCGCGTAGTAGGCGGCGAACAGCCCCGTGGGTCCCGCACCGACGATCAGCAGATCGGTGTCCATGCGATCCGACAGTACGTGCTGCTCCTCACGCTGCCCACTCAAGACGATCGGAGAACACTGCGGGTATGGCTGAGCACGAGTACCGGATCGAGCACGACACGATGGGCGAGGTGCGAGTCCCCGCGCAGGCGCTGTGGCGCGCGCAGACGCAGCGCGCGGTGGAGAACTTCCCGATCTCCGGCCGGGGTCTGGAGCGGGCGCAGATCCGGGCGCTCGGCCTGGTCAAAGCCGCGTGCGCGCGGGTGAACGGGCGGCTCGGCGTACTCGACGCCGACCTTGCCGAGGCCATCGCCACTGCGGCGGACGAGGTCGCGGAGGGCCTGCACGACGAGCACTTCCCCGTCGACGTCTTCCAGACCGGCTCCGGCACGTCCTCCAACATGAACGCCAACGAGGTCATCGCGACGCTGGCCACACGCGCGCTCGGGCAGGACGTGCACCCCAACGACCACGTCAACGCCTCCCAGTCGTCCAACGACGTCTTCCCCACGACGATCCACCTCGCGGCGACCGAGGCGGTCACGGCCGAGCTGCTGCCGTCCCTGGGCCACCTCCTGACCACGTTGGAGCGCCGCGCGCAGGACTGGGCCGAGATCGTCAAGGCAGGCCGCACGCACCTGATGGACGCCGTCCCGGTGACGCTGGGCCAGGAGGTCGGCGCGTGGGCCACCCAGGTCCGCCACGGCATCGAGCGGCTGCGCGAGTCCGTGCCCCGGCTCGGCCAGCTCGCGATCGGCGGCACGGCCGTGGGCAACGGGCTGAACACGCCGGACGGATTCGGGGCCGCCGTGGTCGCGGAGCTGGTCGAGCGCACCGGGCTGGACGTGCGCGAGGCCCCCGACCACTTCGAGGCGCAGGGCTCGCGGGACGGCCTGGTGGAGGCCTCCGGCCAGCTCCGCACGGTCGCGGTGAGCCTGTTCAAGGTCGCCAACGATCTGCGGTGGATGGGCAGCGGGCCGCGCACCGGCCTCGCCGAGCTGGCCCTTCCCGACCTCCAGCCGGGTTCGTCGATCATGCCGGGGAAGGTGAACCCGGTGATCTGCGAGGCGACGATGATGGTGGCGGCGCAGGTGATCGGCAACGACGCCACCGTCGCCTTCTCCGGGACGCAGGGCAACTTCGAGCTCAACGTGATGATGCCTGTGATGGCGCGCAACGTGCTGGAGTCGACGCGCCTGCTCGCCTCCGTCGCGACGTTGTTGGCGGACAAGGTCCTTGAAGGCGCGGAGCCGGACGTCGAGCGCACGCGGGAGTACGCGGAGTCCTCGCCGTCGATCGTCACGCCGCTGAACCGCTACCTCGGCTACGAGGAGGCGGCCAGCATCGCGAAGCAGTCCTTGAAGGAGCGCAAGACGATCCGCGAGGTCGTGGTGGAGCGCGGACACGTCTCCGACGGACGGATCACAGAGGCGCAGCTGGACGAAGCTCTGGATGTTCTTCGGATGGCTCGCGGCGGTCACTGACGTCAGACGGGGTGCGTGACGTGCGGAGGCCGACCACGCACCCCGTCGCCACGACGAGCGCGCCGAGCACCGCGACCGCGGTGAACTCCTGTCTGCCGAGCGCGACCGTGGCGAGCAGACCGAACACCGGTACCAGTCCGACCATCACCGCCGCGTTCGCTGCGCCGAGCACGGAAACGCAGTAGTACCAAACAACGAACGCGACCGCAGTCACCATCACCGCGAGGAACAGGATCGCGAACAGTTCGGCGCCTGTAGGCATCGGCCAACTGCTCCACAGTCCGATGAACGCGGAGCCGATCGCGGCCACTACGCACGAATACGCCGATACAGCAACGACTCCGAGCCGCGCGATGGCTCCGACCGCGAACAGCGTGAAGGACGCTTCACCAAGCATCGCGAGCAGCGCGAGGACGAGCCCCGGCCCGTGCCACGCACCTCCGCCGGTCAGGATCGCCACGCCCAGCACCACAAGTGCGGCCCCAGAGACCGCCTTCGCGACCGGACGTTGTCTTACAAGCAGCGGCGCGGCGATCGCGACCACTAGTGGGCTGCCACCGATGACAGCGGCGACGAAACCGCCTTCTGCGTAATCCTGTGCGTAGAGCACCGCAGCGCTGAAGCCGACCATTCCGGTCACCGCAGTGGCGATCAGCGCGAGCACATCGCGGACTGACGGGCGCGGTAACGGCCTTCGGCGCAGCACCATGAAGGTGAGCAACAGAAGTGCCGCGATGGCGTAGCGGATGGCCTGGGCCGGGAACAACGGATAGTGAGCGAGCAGTGCGGTCACCGGCACCATGCTGCCGAGCAGCACGGCGGTCGCGACTCCGGCGAGCACTCCGCTGGTCCGAGAACGTGTCATGCGATCAGCCTGCAACCGAAGTGGTCCAGGATTAAGCTCCACTTTAATGGCGCAGAACTGGACCACTTTACGAGAACTGCTGCTCCCGGCCCTGGACGGCTCGGCGCGGGCGACCGAGCGTGCACTTCGAGCGGCAGTGCGCTCAGGAGGCCTGCGCGCGGGCACCAGGCTGCCGTCGAGCCGAGATCTGGCGACGCAACTCGGTGTCTCGCGCGGCACCGTGACCGCCGCGTACGAACAGTTGATCGCAGAGGGCTATCTGATCAGCAAGCGCGGTTCGGGGACCCGTGTCGCTAACGCGGTGAACACGGCCGTGACACCACAGGACGCTCCGGCCGCGCCTATAAGGCAGTGGCGCTACGACTTGCGCTCTGGACTACCCGCGTTAGGCATGTTTCCCAGAGCCGCATGGTTGGCCGCTGCGAGGTCCTCGCTCGCCGAACTACCTGATGCCGCGTTGGGGTATCCAGACCCCGCAGGGCTTGCCGAGCTTCGTGAGGAGCTAGTCGGCTATTTGGGCCGTGTTCGTTCCGTGGTCGCAACGCCGAACGACGTGCTGATCACGCACGGAGCTTCCGAGGGCATGGCGTTGCTCGCAAACGTCTTGCACCGCAACGGACACACGAGCATCGCGGTCGAGCATCCGAGCCACGAGGGGCAGGCAAACCTCCTGCGCTCACACGGCTTGAATCCGGTCCCGATCGCCGTGGACGAGCACGGACTACGTGTGGCGGACCTTGAGGCCACGGACTGCCGTGTGGCGCTTGTGACTTCCGCGCATCAGTTTCCGCTCGGTGTCGCACTGAGCCCGGAAAGGCGGCACGCATTGCTCGCGTGGGCGCGTGCGCGCGATGGCGTGGTGATCGAGGACGACTACGACGCCGAACACCGCTACGACCGGCCCGCAGTGGGCGCGATGCAGGCGATGGACCCCGCGCGCGTGGTGTACCTCGGCAGCGTCAGCAAGACCCTCGCGCCCGCGCTGCGCCTGGGGTGGCTCGTCGCGCCGAGCCCCATCACACAGGCGCTGGTGACACGGAAGCTCATGCACGACTTGGGTTGTGGTCCCCTGCCTCAGGCGACGTTCGCACGGTTCCTGCGCGAAGGCGGATACGACCGGCACCTGCGGCGGACCCGGCTCGTCTACCGGGAGCGGCGGGACGCACTGCTGTCCGCGATCCGCGCGCACTTCCCGTCCTGGGAGGTCGTGGGCATCGCGGCCGGGCTGCACCTGGTCGTCCGGCTGCCGGAGCGGATGGACGACGACGAGGCCCAAGATCGTTTGGCGGCAAGGGGAATCCACGCGCTGGCGCTGTCGAAGCACTCGTGGGGACTGCCCTCGCCGTACCCGGGGCTCGTGCTCGGCTACGCGGCGCTGAGCCCCGATCGACTCCGTGCGGCAGTGGCAGAAATGGGAGAAGCGCTCGGAAACAACCCGAACGGCTGACGGCTGAGCGAGGCAGAGTGTCAGACCCCCGATTCATGATGGGTCCATGTTGCTCGCCGAGGTCGTCACCACGTCAGCGGCGGTGGGCGCCACCCGCTCCCGCCGCGCGAAGACCAGCGCGCTCGCCGATCTCCTGCGCGCGGCGCTCAGCCCCGCCTTCGCCGGGCTGGTCGTCGCGCTGCTGATCGGCGTGCCACGCCAGGGGAAGATCGGCGTCGGCTGGCGCCAGCTGTCCGAGCTGGAGGTGCCGCCGGCGCCGGGGCCGAGCCTGTCACTGTCCGATGTGGACAGTTATCTGGACCGCATCGCCGAGGTCTCCGGCAAGGGCTCGACGGAGCGAAGACGGGTCCTGCTGACGGAGCTGTTCTCGCGCGCGACCCAGGCGGAGCAACAGTTCCTGTTCCGCCTGCTCGTCGGCGAGCTGCGCCAAGGCGCGCTGGAGGGCGTCATGGTGGACGCGGTGGCCGCCGCCCACGAAGTGCCCGCCGAAGCCGTGCGGCGGGCACTGATGCTCAGTGGAGACCTTGTGGCGACAGCGGTTGCGGCACGCGCCGAGGGCGAGGCGGGCCTGGCCGCGTTCCGTTTGCGGCTCGGCAGGCCGGTGCGACCGATGCTGGCCTCGCCCGCCGAGTCGCTGGACGCGGCCGTCACCGACCAGGGCTCGTCCAGCGTGGAGTACAAGCTCGACGGCGCGCGCATCCAGGTGCACCGCGACGGCGAGGAGGTGCACGTCTACACGCGGACCCTGCGCGAGATCACCGCGAGCGTCCCAGAACTGGTCGAACTCGTGCGGGGACTGCCGTGCCGTTCGGTCGTGCTGGACGGCGAGACGCTCGCGCTGACCGACGACGGCAGGCCGCGTCCGTTCCAGGAGACGATGAGCCGGTTCGGCGCGACGGACCCGCGAGAGTTGTTGCTGCGCCCGTACTTCTTCGACGTGCTGCACCTGGACGGCGTCGACCTGCTGGACGCACCGCTGCGGGAACGCTTGGTGGCGCTGGACAAAGTCGCTGGCGAGCACCGAATACCGTCCACAGTGGACCCCACGGCGGAAGAAGCGTCGGCGCTGCTGGACGACGCGCTCGCGGCCGGGCACGAGGGCGTGATGGTCAAGGCGCTGGACTCCGGCTACGCGGCGGGCAGGCGCGGCAAGGCGTGGCAGAAGGTGAAGCCGGTGCACACGCTCGACCTGGTCGTGCTGGCGGCGGAGTGGGGGCACGGCAGGCGCACCGGCTTCCTGTCCAACCTGCACCTCGGCGCGCGCGATCCGGACGGCGGGCCGCCGATCATGGTCGGCAAGACCTTCAAGGGGCTCACCGACGAGCTGCTGGCCTGGCAGACGGCGGAGTTCCAAGAACGGGAGGCGGGCAGGGACGACCACACCGTGCACCTGCGGCCGGAACTGGTGGTGGAGATCGAGCTGGACGGCGCCCAGGTCAGCTCGCGCTACCCCGGTGGAGTCGCGCTGCGCTTCGCGCGGGTGCTGCGCTACCGACCGGACAAGGACCCGGCCGACGCCGACACCATCGACGCGGTCCGAGCCCTCCTCGTCGGCGGCTGACCCACCTCGGTCGGGGGTACGGGAAACCCCCGCACAGGATCGGGGGCTTCCCTGATCCCGCCGGGCGTGCTCGGCGGGCAGAGTTGTCGACGACGGAGACCAGCCCATGCGCAGGAGGATCACGTGGCACGCACCAGGGGGGCCATGACCGCGGTCGCGGTGGCTGTGGGAGCGCTCGCGCTGGTCGCGTGCGACACGCGGCCGCAGATGAACGGCGCGGAGCCCCCCGCGACGACGACGTTCCAGTTCCCCGGTCCCGAGCTGCGCGTGCACGTGCAGGACAAGGGCGACATCAGCTTCGAGCCGGGCTCGGAGAAGTCCCTGGAGGTCACCCGGCACCGGATCGGCGGGGGCGTCCAGCGCACCAACCGGCTCGCACTGGAGAACTCCGACCTGTGGCTGGACGACGGCTGCCGGGAGACCGTGCGCGGCGCCTGCGACAACCGCTACGTCGTCAAGGTCCCGCCGAAGGTGAACCTGGTGGTGACCGTCGTGGACGGCGACGCACGAGCGGAGCGGCTGGACGGAGCGCTGGATCTCAAGGTGGAGCACGGCGACGTCCGCGTCGACCAGGCCGCCGGGAGCCTCAAGATCGCCACGCGGGACGGCGACGTCTCGCTCACCGGGCTGACCGGCCCCCAGGCCGAGGCGAGCTCCGATCACGGCGACCTCCGGGTGGACCGGGCGACCGGCACCCTCAAGCTCACCGTGAAGGACGGCGACATCTTCCTCGACGGGCTCAGCGGTGCTCAGGTCGAGGCGAAGACCGAGAACGGCGACCTCCGGGCGACGTTCTCCGCACCGCCCACCAAGGTCGACTTCCAGCTGGCGCACGGCGACGCGCGGGTCGACCTGCCCGCGGGCCAGGAGCGCTACCGGCTCGACGTGCGCACGGACAGCGGTGATCTCAGCTCCAGCGTCGACAACGACGCGACCAGCGAGCGCTCCGTCCGCGTCGTCGCGGGGGCGGGCGACATCTCCCTGGGCCGGGGGCGGGGATGACCAGGCTCGTCCCGATCGCGGTCCTCGGGGCGGTGCTCATCGGCGCCGGACTCATTGGCACCGGACTCATCGGCGTCGGTGCGGCCGACGGCGAGCCTGACCGGCCACGGGTCGAGGTGGTCGAGTCCGGCGTGATCATCAAGGTCGACCTGCAAATGCCGGTGGCAAGGGCTGCTGGCACCATCCTTGCCCACGCGACAACGTGATCAGGAGGACGGCATGAGCCTGATGAGTGGCACATCCAGCTACCGCGCGGTCGTCGTACTGGTCTCCTCCTCCGATCACGAGGGCCACCAGCCCGAGTACGAGCGGATGGACCTGGTGCTCAACGCCTCCTCGCCGGAGGAGGCCTACGACAAGGCCGAGCGGCACGGCAAGGCCATGAGCACCGTGACGCGCGGCCCGGACGGCCCGGTCCTCTGGTCGCTGCTGCGCGTGCTCGACGTGTGCGAGCAGGACTCGGTGCCCGCCGACCGGCCGCAGTACGCGGTCCCGGCGGTGCCAACGCACGTCGCGTAGGAGCTTGCTCGCGACAACGGCGAGAATGCGCTCGCCGAGGCCGGGTGTCTTCAAGGCCAGCAAACCCCCTCGTCGATCATCGTCAACCGCCCCCAACCCCGATGCGGCCGAGGGTTTGTCGTGGTTGGAGACCGTGGGGCCGGGGGTTCGGGGGACTTGAAGACCAGCGAACCCGGCGTGCAGGAGCTTGCTCGCGACAACGGCGAGAAGGCGCTCGCACGAGTACGCTCACCTCTTCGTGCGCTTCCTCGACGGGCATGAGCCCCGCTACGACCTGACCTACGACGACGTCTTCCTCGTACCGGGTCGCTCCGGTGTCGAGTCGCGGTTCGACGTCGATCTGTCCACTGTGGACGGCACGGGGGCCACGATCCCCATCGCGGTCGCCAACATGACCGCCGTCGCCGGCCGCAGGATGGCCGAGACGGTGGCCCGCCGCGGCGGCCTCGTGGTGCTGCCGCAGGACGTCTCCCCCGAAGCCGTCGCCGAGATCGTCGGGTGGGTCAAGGCCCGCCACCCGGTCTGGGACACCCCGCTCGTGCTGCACCCGCACGACGCCGTCGCCGACGCGGTCAACCTGCTGCCCAAGCGCGCCCACCACGCCGTGGTCGTGGTGGACGACGCGCAGCGCCCGGTCGGCATCGTCACCGAGGAGTCCTGCACCGGGGTGGACCGCTTCACCCGCCTCGGCGAGGTGGCCGATTCCGACCTCGTCGCGCTGCCGCTGGACACCGCGCCGCGCGAGGTCTTCGAGGCGCTGCACGGCCGCTCCGGGCGGCTCGCCGTCGCCGTGGACGCCGACGGCAGGCTGGCGGGCGCCCTGACGAGCGTCAGCGCCCTGCGCGCGGAGATCTACCGCCCCGCGCTCGACGGGAACGGCCGACTGCGCGTGGCCGCTGCCGTCGGGGTCAACGGCGACGTGGCCGCGAAGGCCCGCGAACTGCTGGAGGCGGGCGTCGACGCGCTGATCGTGGACACCGCGCACGGCCACCAGGAGAAGATGATCAGCGCGCTCAAGGCGGTGCGCTCGGCCGCCCCGGACGTGCCGGTGGTGGCGGGCAACGTGGTGACGGCGGAGGGCGTGCGCGACCTCGTCGACGCGGGCGCCGACGTGATCAAGGTCGGCGTGGGGCCGGGCGCCATGTGCACGACGCGGATGATGACCGGCGTCGGCCGCCCGCAGTTCTCCGCCGTCGCGGAGTGCTCGGCGCAGGCGCGGCGGCTCGGCAAGCACGTGTGGGCGGACGGCGGCGTGCGGCACCCGCGCGACGTCGCGCTGGCGCTGGCCGCCGGTGCCGCGTCGGTGATGGTCGGTTCCTGGTTCGCAGGCACCTACGAGTCGCCGGGTGACCTGCTGCGCGACGAGGCCGGGCGCGCGTACAAGGAGTCCTTCGGCATGGCGTCCAAGCGGGCCGTCAGCGCGCGGACCCGCACCGACAACGCCTTCGACCGGGCCCGCAAGGCGCTGTTCGAGGAGGGCATCTCGACCTCGCGGATGCGCTTGGACCCGAACCGGCCCAGCGTCGAGGACCTGCTCGACTCGATCTGCTCCGGGCTGCGCTCCTCGTGCACCTACGCGGGCGCGCACACGCTGGAGGAGTTCCACGAGCGCGCCGTGCTCGGCGTGCAGTCCGCAGCGGGCTTCGCCGAGGGCCGCCCCCTGCCGGGAGGCTGGTGACACAACGCGGAAGCGGCTCCCACCGGTACCGGTGGGAGCCGCTTCCGCGTTGGTGCGTCAGGAAATGATGTCACCCTCCAGGAGGTCGGTGACCAGCGCCGCGATCGGCGAGCGCTCCGAGCGGGTCAGCGTGACGTGGGCGAACAGCGGGTGCCCCTTGAGCTTCTCGATCACCGCCGCGATGCCGTCGTAGCGGCCGACCCTGAGGTTGTCGCGCTGGGCGACGTCGTGGGTGAGCACCACCCGCGACCCCGAGCCGAGCCGGGACAGCACCGTGAGCAGCACGTTGCGCTCCAGGGACTGCGCCTCGTCCACGATCACGAACGAGTCGTGCAGCGACCGCCCGCGAATGTGGGTCAGCGGCAGCACTTCGAGCATCCCGCGGTCCATCACCTCGTCGATGACGTCCTTGCCCGCCAGGGAACCGAGCGTGTCGAAGACCGCCTGCGCCCAGGGCTGCATCTTCTCCAGTTCGGAGCCGGGCAGGTAACCCAGTTCCTGGCCGCCGACCGCGTAGACGGGCCGGAACACCACGACCTTGCGGTGCTGACGGCGCTCCATCACCGCCTCCAGACCCGCGCACAGCGCCAGCGCCGACTTGCCGGTTCCGGCCCGGCCGCCGAGCGAGACGATGCCGATGTCCGGGTCCAGCAGCAGGTCCAGCGCGATCCGCTGTTCCGCCGACCGGCCGTGCAGGCCGAAGGCCTCCCGGTCACCGCGCACCAGCCGCACGCGCTTCTCCGGGGTCACCCTGGCCAGTGCGCTCGCCGAGCCCGAGAGCAGCCGCAGGCCGGTGTGGCACGGCATGTTCCTGACCTCGTCGTTGTCGATCACGCTCTCCTTGAAGAGCGAGTCGATCGTGCCGGGGTCGACCTCCAGGTCGGCCATGCCGGTCCAGCCCGACGGCGTCACGTCCTGGGCGCGGTACTCGTCCGCGTCCAGGCCGACGGCACCCGCCTTGACCCGCAGCGGCATGTCCTTGGTGACCAGCGTGACCGCCAGCCCCTCGGCCGCCAGGTTCAGCGAGCACGCCAGGATCCTGGCGTCGTTGGAATCGGTGCGGAACCCCTGCGGCAGCACCGAGGGGTCGGAGTGGTTGAGCTCGACGTGCAGGACTCCGCCCTGCTCGCCGACCGGCACCGGGGTGTCCAGTCGACCGTGCAGCAACCGCAGTTCGTCGAGCAGGCGCAACGCCTCTCTCGCGAACCAGCCCAGTTCGGGGTGGTGTCGCTTTCCCTCCAACTCCCCGACGACGACGAGCGGCAGGACGACCGCGTGCTCGGCGAAGCGGGTTATCGCCCAGGGATCGGACAGGAGCACCGAAGTGTCGATCACATAGGTGCGCTTGGGGACGGCGCCTTCGGCCCCGTCCTGCTTCGGTGTGGTCCTGGAAGTGTTGGAGGAACTGTTGTTCGCCTGCGCCTGGGAACGTCGTGCTGTCACGGCAACTCCCTCACGAACGCGGCGTCCGCGTCCGCTTACCTCGGTGGGCCGGGCATCCGCCCCTGGTGCTTCCTCGGTGCGTGGAACCGGAGGTCCGGTTTCACACCCCGCGGTCGCGAGGGCCGGGCGCCGGCCCCCTCGGGTGTCGTGTGGACGGAATGACCGTCACGCAGTTGACAACCAAGACCAGGGCCTCCCGGGGCAGGCCGTTCGGACACGACCTACCACAACGGAAGTTACCCCCGAACACCGCCCCTACGCAGACAGCCACACAGGTGATTCGCTAGATCGTCATCGCAACGCTACGTACCGCTTACACAGCGGCCGCGCACCGCGAGAGCCCCTGCTCAGAGCGTCCGGACCGGACCCAATTCAACTACGGAGGGTAACTTATCCAGCCAGGTTCGCGGCCCCGCGCTCTGCACTCTGACGCTCGCGACGCGGGTGGCAAACGCCAGGTGATCAGCCACTTTTCCCCCGTCCCAGGCCCCGGCGGCCACCGCGTGGGCGAAGGCCCCGTGGAAGACGTCACCGGCACCGAGCGTGTCCTGAACCGATACGACCGGCACTGGAACCTCGCCGCGGAGCTCGTCGCGCCACCACACGATCGGATCATGCCCACGGGTCATGGCACCCACCGCCACCCGTTCGGCGAGCGCCCGAATTGTCCGTTCTTCCTGCTCACAATTCGGTAACCGGTAGTCCCCGGAGCACACCGCGACGTCCACCCAGTCCAACAACTGCTCGTGGTGCGGCTTGTAGCGGCCCGCGTCGAGGACCACCACGACGCCGAGCCGGGCCGCCGTCTGCGCCGCCGCGAGCGCGAGCCGGGGGTGGTGGCCGTCGATCAGCAGCACGTCCGCCGAGGACACCAGCTGCGTCAGCTCGGCGGGCGGGCACGGGTCGACACCACGGGCGTCGGCGGAGACGACGCTGCGCTCCCCGGTGCCCTCGTGCACCGTGACCGCGGAGACCCCGGGCGCGTCCACGCGGTCGGGAGTCGCGTCGCGGACGCTGATCCGGAACGCGGTCAGCTCGTCGCGGACGGAGTGCGCCAGCGGGTGCGTGCCGAGCGCCGTGAGCAGCGTGACCCGCGAGCCCAGCGCGGCGGCGGTGACGGCCGCGTTCGTGGCCGGACCGCCTGCGGCCACGTCCTGGCGAGTCGCGGTGAGCTTGCTGTTGGCTCCGGGGAAGGCCGGGACGCGGTGCACCACGTCAACCGTCGCCAGGCCGACGCACAACACCGATCCGGCCGGTGTCTCAGCCTGTTCAGCCGCCACGCGAGACCACCGGAACGGCCGCGGCGAGCTCCTCGCGAACGGTCACCGGCACCAGCGGCTCGTCGAGCAGCCTGCCGTAGCGCTCCGCGAGGCCCTGGCCGGTGGGGCGGGCGTCCAACCACGCGCGCAGCAACCGGTAGCCCTCGACGTAGGTGGTCGTGTACGCGCGCCACAGCGGATCGGACAGGAACCGCAACATCTGCTTGGCCCGCGCCTCGTTCACCAGCAACCAGCGCTGGAGGAACGCCGAGACCTCGTCCGGGTCGGCGCCGTGGTGGTGCAGCATCAGCGCCGCGTCCTGCCGCACGGAGATCAGCCCGCCGAGCGCACCCTCCATGCGCTCGACCTGCTCGCCCTCCATGTGCAGCCCGAAGTCGCCGAGGATCTCCTGCGTCCACGGCCCCCACCCCGCGCCGACCAGCGCGTGCAGGCCGAGGTCGGCCAGGCCCTCCGCCATCAGGCACTGCGGGGTGTTCACCAGGAAGATCGTCTGCTCGGCTTGGCCCTGCTTGCCGACGAGACCGGACTCCTTGCGGCAGTGCTCGGTGTGGTGGCCCGGGTAGGACTCGTGCGCGATCAGGTGCGGCAGGTTGGCCATGCGGTGGCCGAGGTCCGCGTTGATCGCGACCTTCGAGCGGTAGTCGCCGAGGTAGTAGTTGAAGCCGCTCCAAGGCTTGTCGGTGACGACCTCGTACTCGACGGTCTCCTGCTCCGGCAGTCCGAAGACAGTGCGCGCCTTGTCCCGCAGCACGCTGGAGAGCGCGTGCACGCACGGCTCCAGCTTCTCCGCCGGAACTTCGTCGCGTTTGCGGAAGGCGCTGAGGCGCTCGCCGAGCGACCCGTCACCGGGCAGCAGGCGGTCCAGCTCGCGGTGGGACTCGCGGTAGCTGTCCTCCTCGCCACGGGAGATGCGGACCTGGAAGTACGCCTCGACCTCGTCGACGAAACCGACGTCCTGGCCGGCGAGCTTGCGACCGGAGCACTCCAGCGCGACGAGGTGGGCATCGAGGAAACGGACGCGCTCGGGCGCGAGGTCGATCCCGGCGAGCTCACCGCGCAGGTCCCTGGCGCGGGCGGCCAGTGCGGCCGGATCGGGCTTCGGCTCGTTCTCGATCTGCCTGCGCAGCGCGGGATCTCCCGTGTACGCGTCGACGAATCCTTCGACCAAGCGGTCGAACCGCAGACCGAGCAGCAGGTACTCGCGAACGAGCTGGGTTCCCTCCACGGAGAGGGAGCCTAGCTAGTTGCCGAAACGACGGTGTCGCGCGCCGAACTCGCGCAGGGCGCGGAGGAAGTCGACTCGGCGGAAGTCCGGCCAGTACGCGTCGCAGAACCAGAACTCCGAGTGCGCGGACTGCCAGAGCAGGAAGCCGGACAGCCGCTGCTCGCCGGAGGTGCGGATGACCAGGTCCGGGTCGGGCTGGCCCGAGGTGTAGAGGTGCTCGGCGATGTGGTCGACGTCGAGGACCTCGGCCAGTTCCTCGATGCTGGTGCCCGCTTCGGCGTGCTTGAGCAGCAGCTTGCGCACCGCGTCGGCGATCTCCTGGCGCCCGCCGTAGCCGACCGCGATGTTGACCTGCATGCCCGTGCGGTTCTTGGTGCGCACGGAGGCGGCGGAGAGCCGGTGCGCGATCTCCTCCGGCATCTTGTCCAGCGTGCCGACGATGCGGACCTGCCACGGGGTCTCCGGTGCGGCCAGCTCGTCGACGACGCCCGCGATGATCTCCAGCAGCGGCTTGAGCTCGGACTCCTCGCGGTTGAGGTTGTCGGTGGAGAGCAACCAGAGCGTCGCGACCTCGACCCCGGCGTCCTGGCACCAGTTCAGCAGGTGCGCGATCCGGCTGGCGCCGACGCGGTGGCCGTCGTTGACGTCGACGAGCCCGGCCTCGCGAGCCCATCGGCGGTTGCCGTCGAGCATGACGCCGACGTGCCGGGGGTGCTGCTGGCCGACGATGGCCCGGCTGAGCCGCCACTCGTAGCCCTTGTAGACGATGTCCCGGGCCCGTTTCCACAACCGCGTATCACGCACACCCACGTCTGAAAAGGGTACGCGCGGTGGAAGGGCCACTCGAACCGGCCACACTCGACACATGAGCGGACACGGAGAGTCAACGATGATGGAGCAGGTCCTGCGGTCCATGCGGACGATCGCCGTTGTCGGCGCGAGCGACCGCCCCGAGCGAGCCAGCCACGGCGTCGCGAGCTACCTCCAGCGCGCCGGGTTCCACGTGATCGCCGTCAACCCGAAGCTGTCGGGCGAGCTGTTCGGCAACCCCGTCCACGCCGCGCTCGAAGACATCCCCTCGCCGATCGACGTCGTCGACGTGTTCCGCCGCCCCGAGGACGTGCCGCCCGTCGTCGACTCCGCGATCCGCGTCGGCGCCAAGGCCGTGTGGCTCCAGCTCGGCATCACCCACCCCGAAGCCGAGGCCAAGGCGCGCGCGGCCGGCTTGGCCGTCATCTCCGACCACTGCCTCAAGGTCGAACACGCCCGCCTCGTCCCGTGACCCTCATCCCCCGCGCTCGCCAACGGCCCCTTTGGTGCGCTGAACGCACTGAACGACCCGTTCAGTGCGTTGGGGGCCCTGAACGACCCGTTCAGTGCGTTCAAGTACCTCAACGGGTCGTTTGGTGCGCTCAACCACCCCAATGACCCGTTCAGTGCGTTGAGGTAGCTGAATGACTCATTCAGGACGCTCAAGTACCTCAATGACTCATTCAGCGCGTTGAAGTACCTCAATGACTCATTCGGTCCGTTCAACCACATGAACGAGTCATTGAGGGCGTGACGGCGATGGCAGAGGTTGGGCGAGGGCGCGACGGCGAGGGTGTGAGGGCGGAGGCTGGCGAGGGTGCGACGGCGGGCAGAGGGATGATGCGGAGGGATGCGGTGGAGAGCGGAGTGCGGGGACGCGGAGTGTGGGGGAACACTGTGAGATCGACCAGGGTTACTTGCGCGTAACCTACGGTGCCGTAACCTTGGGGGTGTGACCATGGAATCCCTTGCCACCACGGTGGAACCCGACTTCGAGAAGCCGCGGATGCGGGGCTGGATCCACTTCTGGTCCTTCTGGACCTCCTTCGCCACCGGCGCCACGTTGATCGCGCTCGCCGCGTCGACGGTGGGCGCGAAGGCCGCGCTCGGCACCTCCGTCTACGCGGTGACCGTGCTCGGCCTGTTCGGGATCAGCGCGCTCTACCACCGCCGGGACTGGCTGACCAGCCAGGCGCGGGTGTGGATGAAGCGGCTGGACCACTCGATGATCTTCGTGTTCATCGCGGGCACGTACACGCCGTTCTCGCTGCTGGCCATGCCCCCGGCGACCGGGAACACGGTGCTTGCGGTGGTGTGGGGCGGCGCCATCGCGGGTGTCGCGCTGAAGCTCGCGTGGCCGACGGCGCCGCGCTGGCTGGGCACGCCGATCTACATCGCGCTCGGCTGGGTGGCGGTCTTCGTGCTGCCGGACATCCTGGCCACCGGCGGTGTCACCGCGTTGGTGCTGCTGCTCGTCGGCGGCGGTTTCTACACGATCGGCGGCGTGCTCTACGCGACGTCGTGGCCGAACCCGTGGCCGAAGACCTTCGGGCACCACGAGTTCTTCCACGCGGCCACCGTGCTCGCGGCGATCTGCCACTACGTAGCGATCTGGTTCGTCATGTACCCCTAGCCGCATAGGGTTCCTGGCGTGAAGGTCACCAAGCACCTCGACTGCTGCAAGGCTCCCGCTTTGGAGCGACTGCGCGTCTTCGAGCAGTCGACACACGACCTGGAAGCCGTCATGCGGTGCACCGCATGCGGCTCCCACTGGTTCTACGTGTTCCACGAGTACACGAACTGGGCCACCGGGGACGACGACCTGACCAGCTTCTTCGCCCCGCTCACCGAGGCCGAGGGCACGCGACTGCTGGCCGCCACCGACCGCGCCGCCGCCGACCTGGCCTTCCTCGGCACGCGCGCGAGCTGGATGGACGACAACGGGAAAGTCAGCCGCGTCAAGGGTTTGCCCCGCTACTAGCTAGCTCGTGGGGCCCTTGGCGCGCAGCTCGTCCACCTTCGACATGGCCTCGCGCAGCTCGCCGAGCCAGCTCTCCGCGTGCTCGCCGACCAGCCGGACCGCCCACGCCAGCGCCTCGGAGCGCGACCGCGCGACCCCGGCGTCGACGAGTGTGTCCAGCACCAAGCGCTCCGGCTGGCGCAGCCGCGTCATCACCGGAACGGACAGCGTGGTGAACAGCTCCTCGGTGTCCCCGAGCCGCGCGCCCCACGCGACCTTGCGCCCGTAGCGGTGCTCGGCCTGGCGCGCGATCTCGATCCGCTCTTCCCTGGTCTGCTCGCGGAAGCGCGCGATCCGACCGGCCTCCGCCGCCGCGCGCCCGGCCTCGTCGGGCTGGTCACCGTCGAGCGAAGGCAGCTCGCCGACCACCACGATCTCCTCGCGGTCCACGGTCACCACGGGCGCGCCGGTGAACCAGCCGTCGGGCAGCCGCCCGGCGAACCAGCCCGCCGCGTCCTCGGCCGAAGGCAGATCAGCCTGCTGCCAGCCACCTCGGCCGCGTCCGCCACCGCCGCCCCATC
The DNA here is from genome assembly GCF_039537405.1 of Allokutzneria multivorans. Lineage (NCBI taxonomy): Bacteria > Bacillati > Actinomycetota > Actinomycetes > Pseudonocardiales > Pseudonocardiaceae > Allokutzneria > Allokutzneria multivorans. The sequence continues at coordinate 22,813 of NZ_BAABAL010000006.1, forward strand.
CGCGCCGATCCCTCGCCGTGAGTACGAATCTTCCGTGCATCACCGTCTCCTTTGATTACATGATTACACCTCTACGAACGTAACACCGACTACGCCTGTTCCCGGGCATGAAAAACGCCCCCGGGCGAACCCGGGGGCGTTCGGAAGATCGCTACGCGAGCGCGCTCGTCACCTCGTCGACGCTGGTCACAGGCCTGTCGCAGACGTAGCCACGGCACACGTAAGCCGCAGGCGCGCCGTCCACCAGCGGCCTGTTCGCCAACAGCGGACCGCCGTCCGGCTCCCCCACGAGCAGCAACGCACCACCCGGCAGCGCGCTCAGCGCCGCCCGCGCCAGCTCCTGCCGTCGCTCGTCGCCGTCAGCGCCGACGATCGCGACCTGGAGCGGTCCGCGCTCCCGCGCCTCAGCCACCGCGAGCCACCACCCGGCGAAACGCGGCGCACGGGCGGCCAACAAGCCGGCGCGGGCGATCGCGTGCTCCGCAGCGTCCCGGTAGCGCGCCGCGCGATCGGCTCCGGCCAGCGCGGAAGCCGCCAGCAGTGCACCGGCGAGCGACGAGCTACCGCACGGGCTCGCGTTGTCGGAGACGTCAGACGGGCGGCGGACGAGCTTCTCCGCGTCGTCGGCCGTGTCGTAGAAGACGCCGACATTGGCCGCGTCGGCGAAGTGCTCAAGCGCGGTGTCGAGCAGGTGCGTCGCGACGTGCAGCCACTTCGGCGTGGTGGTCGCCTGGTACAGCGCGAGCAGGCCCTCGGCGAGGCACCCGTAGTCCTCAAGGACTCCCACCGCGCGGCCCGCGACACCGTCGCGCGAACTCCGCAGCAGCCGACCTTCCGCGTAATGCTTGCTCAGCAACAGATCTGCGGCGGACACGGCCGCTTCGATCCACTGTGGACGGTCAAGGGCAGCGCCCGCGTCGGCCAGCGCGGCGATGGCCATGCCGTTCCACGCCGTCACCACCTTGTCGTCGCGGCCCGGCTGCGGACGACCAGCGCGAGCACCGAGCAGCTGGGCACGCACGCGCTCCCACCGCTCGTCGTCATCGGGGTTCTCGCGCAGCTGGAGCGTGGACATGCCGTCCTCGAAGGTCCCCTCCTCGGTGACCTCCAACAGCTGAGCCGCCCACGAACCGTCTTCCGCTCCAAGGACTTCGTTCAGCTGAGCGGGAGTCCAGGCGTAGGTGAGCCCTTCGACGCCGTCGGTGTCCGCATCCAGCGAGGCGGCGAACCCGCCCTCCGGCGTGAGCATCTCGCCGATCAGGAACTCGGCCGTCTCCGCAGCGACCCTGCGCGCGAGCGAGGAACCCGTGCGGCGAGCCAGGTGCGCGTAGCCGCGAAGCAGCAAAGCGTTGTCGTACAACATCTTCTCGAAGTGCGGCACCACCCAAGACGCGTCGACGCTGTAGCGCGCGAAGCCGCCCGCGAGCTGGTCGTACATGCCGCCGCGGGCCATCGCCTCGAAGCTGTCCTCGGCCATGGTCAGCGCCTCGACCGAGCCCGTGCGCTCGTGGTGGCGCAGCAGGAACTCCAGCACCATCGACGGCGGGAACTTCGGCGCGCCACCGAAACCACCGTTGTTCGCGTCGAAGTCCGTCATCAACCGCGAGACGGCTCCCGAGAGCACTGATTCGTCCACAGTGGACACAGGAAGCGGTGAAGCCTGTTCGGCGAGCTGGATGACGATGCGCGTGGCGGCCTCGCGGACCTCGTCACCTCGCTCGCGCCACGCTTCGCCGACGGCGTTGAGCAGCTGCGTGAACGACGGCATCCCTTGACGTGGCGCGGGCGGGTAGTAGGTGCCGCAGTGGAAGGGCTCGCCGTCCGGAGTGAGGAAGCACGTCATGGGCCAGCCGCCGTGGCCGGTCATGGCCTGCGTCGCCTCCATGTAGACCGCGTCGACGTCCGGGCGTTCCTCGCGGTCGACCTTGACGTTGACGAAGTTCGCATTCATCAGCTCGGCGGTGGCCTCGTCCTCGAAGGACTCGTGCGCCATCACGTGGCACCAGTGGCACGCCGCGTACCCGACGGACAGCAGCACCGGGACGTCGCGGCGGCGCGCCTCGGCGAAGGCCTCCTCGCCCCACGGCCACCAGTCCACGGGGTTGTCGGCGTGCTGCAACAGGTACGGACTGGTGGATTCGGCGAGCCGGTTCGGCATCGGCGTCCCTTCGCTGCTGGGCCGGAACTGTCTTGATACCCGTTTTGGCACAGTAGCGACCATGACCCAGTCCTCCAGGATCGTCCGCCCCGAAGAGCGCGGCCCCTTCGACGTGATCGGTGACGTGCACGGCTGCCAGGAGGAACTGCTCGCGCTGCTGGAGACGCTGGGCTACGAACTGGTCCGCGACGCGAAGGACCGCCCCGTCGACGCCGCGCACCCGGAGGGCCGCAAGGCGGTGTTCGTCGGCGACCTGGTGGATCGCGGCCCGGACACGCCGGGCGTGCTGCGCCTGACGATGGGCATGGTCGACGCCGGGAACGCGCTGGTGGTGTGCGGCAACCACGACCTGAAGCTGGCGCGGGCGCTGCGCGGGGACAAGGTCACGGCGCGGCACGGGCTCGCCGAGTCCCTGGAGCAGCTGGCCAAGCACTCCGAGGGTTTCCGCGAGCGCGCGCTGGACTTCCTGCTCGACCTGCCGGTGCACCTGGTGCTCGACGACGGTCGGCTGGTGATCGCGCACGCGGGCCTGCCGGAGCGGTTGCACGGTGTGGAGTCCGGACGCGCCAAGTCGTTCGCGCTCTATGGGGACACCACGGGCGAGACCGACGCCAACGGGCTGCCGGTGCGCCTGCCGTGGGCGGAGCAGTACCGGGGTGCGGCCACCGTGCTCTACGGCCACACCCCGGTCACCGAGGCAACGTGGGTCAACAACGCGATGTGCCTGGACACCGGCTGCGTCTTCGGCGGCAAGCTCACCGCGTTCCGCTACCCGGAGCAGGAGATCGTCGACATCGCCGCGCGCCGGGTCTGGTACCGGCACGCGGTGTACGGCGCGCTCTACTGAGCCTGCTTGTCCTCGCCCGCCGCGACTTCGGCCTTGGCCAGCACGCTGGACTCCGCAGTCTCAGCGGTCTCGTCGGGCTTGTCGAAACTCGCCGGGAGCTTGCGCAGGTGCTTGTTCATCGACCTGGCCAGGAAGGCCACGGCGACGAAGAACAGGATCAGCAGGAGCAGGCCGACCGGGGCCGCCTTGCCGAAGTCCTCGCCTCGGCCGCCCGGGTCGTCCGGCTGGGGTGGCGCCTGAGCGACCAGCGCCACCGTTGCTTCGTAACCAGTCACGCACTGACCTTCTCATGCACCCCGGAGAACAGGTCGTCCTCGGGCAGCGTGGTGTCCACCAGCGAGCGCGCCAGCTCGTACTCCTCGGTCGACCACAGCTCGCGCTCCAGCTCACGCGGCATCGCGAACCAGCGGCTGGTCGGGTCGATCTGGGTGGCGTGCGCGATCAGCGCGTCGTCGCGCTGCTGGAAGTACGCGCCGCACTCGATCTGGGTCGTGACCCGCTCCATCACGTCCGGGCTGTCGGAGGACCAGCGCTGCAGCCACTCGCCGTAGGGCGACTCGCCGTCCCTGGCCAGCAGCGCCTCGTGGAACTTGGTCATCTTCGCCCGGGAGAAGCCGTGCGAGTAGTACAGCTTCAGCGGCTGCCAGGGCGCTCCGGCGTCGGGGAAGCGGTCCGGGTCGCCCGCCGCGTCGAAGGCGGCGACGGAGACCTCGTGGCAGCGGATGTGGTCCGGGTGCGGGTAGCCGCCGTTCTCGTCGTAGGTGATCACCACGTGCGGCCGGAACTCGCGCACCACGCGGACCAGCTCCTCGGTGGAGACCTCCAGCGGGACCAGCGCGAAGCAGTCCTCCGGCAGCGGCGGCAACGGGTCGCCCTCGGGGAAGCCCGAGTCGACGAAACCCAGCCAGCGGTGCTGGACGCCGAGGATCTCGGCGGCGCGGGCCATCTCGCCCCTGCGCACCTCGCCCATGTTGGCCTCGACCTCGGGGCTCTCCATCGCGGGGTTGAGGATGCTGCCCCGCTCGCCGCCGGTGCAGGTGACCACCATCACCTCGTGCCCCTCGGCGACGTAGCGCGCCGTGGTGGCCGCGCCCTTGCTCGATTCGTCGTCCGGGTGCGCGTGCACCGTCATCAGACGCAGCTTCTCGGCCATAGGTAGCTGTGGTCCCTCCTGCTCACAGTCGTCGGGCGAGGGCGGACGCTGAGGTCGGCCCCCACTGTGTCCACCTGCCTGGGATACTCAACTCCGACGAGCACGCCCATTGTTCCTAACGGGACTGACAATCTTGGCGCGGGGAGGCCGGTCCGAGGTGAGTGATCAGGCACTTCCGCAGGGGCGCTACGGCCGCGACCGGGACAGCGGGATGTCCCGGCGGACCCGGATCTCACTGCTCGTGCTCTTCCTGTCACTGGGCGTCGCCGCGACGGTGGTCGGCTTCCTGAACCTCGGCACCCAGCCGATCAGCACCGAGCGGACGGCCTTCACGGTCGTCGACGACGCCAACGTCAAGATCGACTTTCAGGTGATCCGCGACGAGCCCGACCGGGCCGCGGTGTGCGTCGTGCGGGCCCGTTCGGCCGACGGCACCGAGGTCGGCCGGAAAGAGGTCTACGTGCCTCCCGCGCGGGATCTTTCTTTGCGAACAACGGTTATCCGCACTTCGAAACGACCCGTTACCGGTGAGGTATTCGGCTGCTCATACCAGGTCCCCGAGTATCTGGCACCTACCCCACGGCCAAGTGGGTGAACTGGGATAACGAGCACCCGGCCACCCGGAAAACACGGGCGTCGGAGGGCACTTCCGTGCTACCCTCGGTCGATGGCACGGCCTCTTTCGCGAGGCCGTGTTTTTCCGTTCTCGCCCACAAGCCTTAGGGCGGGAATGCTGCCGGCCGCACATCCGTGGGGCCCGGGAGGAGACGAGGAGTGGTAACCGTGACCGAGACCCCGGTGACTTGGCTGACCCAAGACGCGCACGACAGGCTCAAGCAGGAGCTTGACGAGCACATCGCCAGGCGCCCGGTGATCGCCGCGGAGATCAACGCCCGCCGGGAGGAGGGCGACCTCAAGGAGAACGGTGGCTACCACGCCGCCCGCGAGGAGCAGGGCCAGCTGGAGGCGCGCATCCGCCAGCTCCAGGAGCTGCTGCGCGGCGCCAAGGTGGGCGAGGCGCCGAGCGACTCCGGGGTCGTGCAGCCCGGCATGGTGCTGACCGTGCGCTACGAGGGCGACGACGAGACCGAGACCTTCCTGCTGGGCGCCCGCGAGGAGGGCTCGCACGGCGGGCTGGAGACCTACTCGCCGAACTCGCCGCTGGGCAAGGCGCTGCTCGGCGCCAAGAAGGGCGAGACCCGCGAGTACGAGCTGCCCAACGGCAACAAGGCCGCGGTCACCCTGACCTCCGTGAAGCCCTACACCGGCTGAACGCGCTGACGCGAGACCCGGTCGCCAACGCGGCCGGGTCTTTTGCGTGTCAGGGGGCCGTCCCGCACTCACCGAGTTCGCTGGTCTTCACGACCCGCAAACCCTGACCGAGGGCCGGGGCCGCCGCGTGTCAGGAGTCGGTGAGCAGGCGTTCCAGCAGCGGTCGCACGCGCGGCGCGATCGGCGTGGACAGCGCTATGGCGGTGGAGGTGCGCTGCACCCCGGTCGCCCCGACGACCTCGTCGATGACCCGCTGGAGATCGTCGTTGTCGCGCGCCACCATGCGCACCAGCAGGTCGCCCTGGCCGGTGGTGGCGTGCACCTCGCAGACCTCGTCGATGGCGGTGAGCCGCTCGGCCACCTCCTGCCTGCGGCCCTGGGCGATCTCCAGGATGGCGAAGGCGGTCAGCCCGTAACCCATCGCGGCCAGGTCCAGCGCGGGCGGGAAGCCTCCGAGCACACCGCGGCGCACCAGCCGGTCCAGCCGCGCCTGCACGGTCCCCCGCGCCACCCCGAGTCGCCGCGAGCACTCCAGCACGCCCAGCCGGGGCTCGTCGGTCAGCAGGAGCAGCAACCGCGCGTCCAACGCGTCGAGCGGGTCCTCCACGACTGGCTCAGTCATCGCACTTCTCCTGGGCAGGCTGCTCGATCTGACGGCTTTTCCCGTGATCATACTGGGCAATCTGCATAGCAAACTGACTGACTGTTGCTCACAGTGTCCTGCGCACGCATTCTCGGATCACCGAACTGACGCCGAGGCGAGGAGGGGTCATGACCGAGACTCTCGACCAGGGCAAGCCCATGGACGACGTGAGCTTCGACCAGCTGCGCCAGCTGGTCGGCCTGGTGGACTACGACTCCTCCAGCGACCCGTTCCCGGTCAAGTCGATGGACGCCGTGGTCTTCGTGGTGGGCAACGCCACCCAGACCGCGCTCTTCTACCAGACCGCCTTCGGCATGGAGCAGATCGCGTACTCCGGCCCGGAGACCGGCAACCGCGGTCACAAGTCCTACGTGCTGAAATCCGGCTCGGCGCGCTTCGTGATCAACGGCGGGGTGGCCCCGGACAGCCCGATGCTGGACCACCACCGCGCGCACGGCGACGGCGTGGTGGACCTGGCTCTGGAGGTCGGCGACGTCGACCGCTGCGTCGAGCACGCGCGGTCCCAGGGCGCCACGGTCCTCGACGAGCCGCACGACGTCTCCGACGAACACGGCACCGTGCGCATGGCGGCCATCGCGGCCTACGGCGAGACCCGGCACACGCTGATCGACCGCTCGCGCTACACCGGCCCGTACCTGCCCGGCTACGTGGCCAAGGCGGGCGTGTACCGCAAGCCCGAGGGCGCGCCGAAGCGCTTGTTCCAGGCGGTCGACCACTGCGTCGGCAACGTCGAGCTCGGCAAGATGGACTACTGGGTCGAGTTCTACAACCGCGTCATGGGCTTCGTGAACATGGCGGAGTTCATCGGCGACGACATCGCCACCGACTACTCCGCGCTGATGAGCAAGGTCGTCGCGAACGGCAACCACCGGGTCAAGTTCCCGCTCAACGAGCCCGCAGTGGCGCAGCGCAAGTCGCAGATCGACGAGTACCTGGAGTTCTACGGCGGCGCCGGGTGCCAGCACATCGCGCTCGCCACCAACGACATCCTGTCCACTGTGGACGCGATGCGGGCGGCGGGCGTGGAGTTCCTGGACACCCCGGACTCCTACTACGACGACCCCGAGCTGCGCGCCCGCATCGGCGAGGTCCGCGTGCCGATCGAGGAGCTGAAGAGCCGCAAGATCCTGGTGGACCGGGACGAGGACGGCTATCTGCTGCAGATCTTCACCAAGCCGACCGGCGACCGGCCGACGGTGTTCTACGAAATGATCGAGCGGCACGGCTCGCTCGGCTTCGGCAAGGGCAACTTCAAGGCCCTCTTCGAGGCCATCGAGCGCGAGCAGGAGCGCCGCGGCAACCTCTGACCCGAGTTGGATGAAGTGTCGCCGGGTTCGCCGAACCTGGCGGCACTTCTACTTGCGCAGCGCGAGGGCGATCAGGACGGCGGGCCCGGCAGCCCTGACCCGAGGATCGCCGGCGTCGCACTAAACATACACACGCGCATGTATGCCAATCGCCGCAGGTCAATCCACACCCCACGGGCACTCCGAGGCTCGCCCCCACGCCCGATCACGAAAGTCCCGTTTGACGCGTTGAGGGCACTGAACGGGTCGTTCAGCGCCCTCAACGCACCAAACGACCCGTTCAGGGCTTAAACGGCGTGGTCAGAGTTGGCGGGAGACGGTGTAGCCGACCTGGCGGAGGGTGGTCACGACCTGCTGGCAGTGTTCGGCGCCGCGCGTCTCCAGGTTCAGGGCGACGACGACCTCGCCGAGCGCCAGCGCTCCGGAGACGCGAGTGTGCTCGACGTCGAGCACGTTGGCGCCGAGCGCACCGATCCTGGTCAGCAGCGCCCCGAGCGAGCCGGGCTTGTCGGGCACGCGCACGCGCAGCGACAGGTAGCGGCCCGCCGCGTTCAGGCCGTGCTGGATGACGTGCAGCAGCAACAGCGGGTCGACGTTGCCGCCGGAGAGGACCACGGCGACCGGGCCGGGGAAGCGCCCGGGGTGGTCGAGCACGGCCGCCATCGCCGCAGCGCCTGCCGGCTCCACGACGAGCTTCTGGCGCTCCAAGCACATCAGCAGCGCCCGCGACAGGGACTCCTCACTGACCGTCAGGATGTCGTCGACCAGCTCGGAGACGTGCGCGAAGGTCACTTCGCCGGGGATGCCGACCGCGATGCCGTCGGCGATGGTGTGCATCTCCGGCAGCTTCAGCGGGGAGCCGTGGGCCAGCGACGGCGGCCAGGTCGCCGCCTGCTCGGCCTGCACGCCGATCACCCGGCAGTCCGGCTTGATCGCCTTCACCGCCGCGGCCACCCCGCCGACGAGGCCACCGCCGCCGCAGCCGACGAGGATCGTGCGGACCTCGGGCAGCTGCTCCAGGATCTCCAGGCCGATGGTGCCCTGCCCGGCGATCACGTCGACGTGGTCGAAGGGGTGGATGAACTCGGCGCCGGTCTTCTCCGCGAACAGCTTCGCCTCGTGCAGCGCCTCGTCGACGGTCGCCCCGTGCAAGTGCACCTCGGCGCCGTACGACCGGGTCGCGGCGAGCTTGGGCAGCGGTGCACCGGTCGGCATGTAGACGGTCGCCTGGCAGCCGAGCAGCGACGCCGCGAGCGCGACGCCCTGCGCGTGGTTGCCCGCGCTCGCGGCGACAACACCCCGCGAGCGCTGCTCCTCGGAGAGACCGTGGATGCGCACGTAGGCGCCCCTGAGCTTGAACGAACCGGTGCGCTGGAGGTTCTCGCACTTGAGGTACACCGGCGTTCCGTGCAGCCGCTCCAGCACGCCGGAGAGCTCAAGCGGGGTGTGCCGAACCACGCCCGCCAGCAACTTCCGCGCCGCGTGGATGCGGTCGAGACTGACCAGCTCCATGCCGGGAGATCCTGCCAGGCGTTCAGCACTCCGGGACACGGCTCGGCCGGGCGGGTACCCTGATCCGCAGGCCCGATCGTGGCCGAGAAGACCCTGGAGCGAGCAGATGGCCCACATGACGCGCAGCGGTGGGACGCTCTCCCTGATCGCGGCGCTGGCCGCGGCGGGAGCGCTGACGTTCACCGCGGTGTACACCGTCGTGCAGACGGGCTGCACCGATCAGGGGGAGATCGTCCAGCGCGGTTCGGTGCTGGAGCTCGTCGGCGGCTGCGTGGAACACGGCGACCTGCCGGTGGGACCGCAGCACCCCAAGAACGCGGGCTCCGAGCAGGCCGAAGGCAAGCACACGCCCGGCAAGATCCGCCCCTGACGCACTTACGACGAAGGGCGCCCAGCTCGACGGTGGGCGCCCTTCGCGTTCGTCAGGCTCAGCCCAGCGCGGCGCGCAGGTCCTCGACCAGGTCGTCGCCGTCCTCGATGCCCACGGAGACCCGGACCAGGTCGGCCGGGACCTGGAGCAGGGAGCCCGCGGTGCTCGCGTGGGTCATCCTGCCCGGGTGCTCGATCAGCGACTCGACGCCGCCGAGGGACTCCGCGAGCGTGAACAGCCTGGTGCGCGAGCAGATGTCCATCGCCTCCTGCTCACCGCCCGCGACGGTGAAGGAGATCATGCCGCCGAAGCGCCGCATCTGCTTCGCCGCGACCTCGTGCCCCGGGTGCTCCGGCAAGCCGGGGTAGAAGACCTTCGTCACCTTCGCGTGCCTGGTCAGCATGTCGACGACGCGCTCGGCGTTGTCGCTGTGCTTCTCCATGCGCAGCGCCAGGGTCTTCACCCCGCGCAGCGTCAGCCACGCGTCGAACGGGCCGGGCACCGCGCCGCCGCCGTTCTGCAGGAACGCGAACTGCTCGGCCAGCTCGTCGCTGTTGGTCACCAGCGCGCCGCCGACGACGTCGGAGTGGCCGCCGACGTACTTGGTCGTGGAGTGCAGCACCACGTCGGCGCCCAGCTCCAACGGGTTCTGCAGGTACGGGGACGCGAAGGTGTTGTCCACCACCAGCTTCGCGTCGGCGCCGTGCGCAACCTGGGCCAGCGCGGCGATGTCGGCGATGTTCAGCAGCGGGTTGGTCGGCGTCTCGACCCAGACGAGCTTGGTGGTGGGCCGGATCGCCGCGCGCACCGCGTCCACGTCGGCCAGCGGGACCGGCGTGTGCTCGATGCCCCACTGCGAGAGCACCTTGTCGATCAGCCGGAACGTGCCGCCGTAGGCGTCGTTCGGGATGACGATGTGGTCCCCGGGACGGCAGATCGAGCGCAGCGCCACGTCGGAGGCCGACATGCCGGAGGCGAACGCCCTGCCGTGCTTGCCGCTCTCCAACGCGGCGAGGCAGGTCTCCAGCGCCGTCCGCGTCGGGTTGCCGGTGCGGGAGTACTCGTAGCCCTGGCGCAGCCCGCCGACGCCGTCCTGGGCGTAGGTCGAGGTGGCGTGGATGGGCACGATGACCGACCCGGTGTGCGGGTCGGGTTCCTGTCCGGCGTGGATAGCCCTGGTCGCGAAGCCGTCACTCATGCGATGAGCGTACGCACTCCCCCACCCCTGTCGATGCCGATGTGCGCCACACGGTCCACCCGTCGAGACGAACGGCACTGACCCGATCGGACCTACTGACCAGGCCGTCCCCGAGTCTGCCCCCACTGCTGCTGGAACTGCGGCGGCGGGCCCCACTGCGGGTGCGGCGGAAGCGGGCCGTAGCCCGGCTGCGGCTGCCAGTGGAACGGGTGTTGTGGACCGGTCACCACGTTCCCCCCTTGGTTCGACGGTGAAACGGCGCCAGCCCCCGGCGGTGTGCCGGGGGCTGGCGCGGTGGAACGACTCAGTTCGAGCGGCTGGGCCTACTGCTGGCCCGGCCACCCCTGCTGCTGACCCGGCTGGCCGGGCTGCTGCTGACCCCACTGCTGCTGGGGCTGCTGCGGAGCCTGCTGGCCCCACTGGCCCTGCTGGGGCTGCTGCTGGCCCCACTGGCCCTGCTGCGGCTGCTGCTGGCCCCACTGGCCCTGCTGCTGGCCCCAGCCGCCCGCCTGCGCGGGCTGCATCCCGGCCTTGGCGCGGACCTCGGCCACCGTCATCGGCAGGAACCAGAGCACGGCGAGACCGGCGAAGAGCAGCATCGCGAAGATCGACGTCGCACCGGCGGCGACGACGATCATGGTGATCAGACCGGAGAGCGCGACGGCACCCGCGCCCACGCCCGCGCCGAGCCGGGCCCATTCCTTGCCCTGCTGCCCGGCGAACCAGCCGCACGCGGCCGTGGCGGCGGAGCCGACCAGGATCACGATGGCGAGGATCAGCGCGAAGACGAGCGTGCCCGAGCCGGGACCGGCCGACGGGGTGGGAATGCGTCCGCCGAACTGGCGCGACAGCTCACTGAGCGAGCTCTGCGCCTTGCTCACGTACGAGAACGCCTCGATGGTGTTGATCAGCGAGACGATGCCGAGGATCGTGAACAGACCACCGATACCGATGCTGGCCCACATCGCGATCAGCAGCATCGGCGGAGCGCCGCCGCCCTGCTGCTGACCCCACTGCTGCTGGGGCTGGCCCCACTGGCCCTGCGGGTGCTGCTGCTGGCCCCACTGGCCCTGCGGCTGCGCGCCGGGCTGCTGCTGGGCGCCCCACGCGGGCTGCTGGAAGCCACCGGAGGGCGTGCCCGCCTGCGGCTGCGGGGGCTGCTGGCCCCACTGCTGCTGGGGCTGCTGGGCACCCCACTGCGGCTGCTGCGGCTGGCCGGGCTGCTGTTGCGGCTGTTGCACGGGGGAACCACCTCCGACGACCTGCGTTGCGTCCGCGGCCCCCGGGACCGCCTGCTGCGGGGTGGACGGCGCGACGACCTGGGTCGCGTCGGCCGAGTCGCCGGATCCGCCGAGCGCGGAGCTGATCCCCTGCGCGCCCTCCTGGCCGGCGCCATGCGTTGTCGTCGGGAGATCTCCCGCCGAGGACGGTGTCGGCTGTTCCGCCACGGCCCCTCCCTTGTCCTCGTTGTTCTCGCCTGGTGCCTGCTGGCCGCCCTGGTTCTGGTTGCTGGGCGGCTGAGGAGCGGTCATCGGGTTCCTACCCCCTTGGCCTGGCCGGTAAGTCCGTGTGCGGCAACGCTAGCGGATGCTCCGAACGGACCAGAGGCGCAGTGGCTGTGGTGTTTGTGTCGATCTTCACGGTCAACGGCCTGCGAGGAAACCCAGCACGTCCTGCCGGGTCACCACACCTGCCGGTTTGCCATCCTCCAGCACCATGGCGCCGTCCGCATCGGACAGTGCCTTCATCGCGGTGCTGATGGCCTCACCGGCGCCGATGGTCGGCAGCGGCGGGGACATGTGCTGTTCGACGCGGTCGGTCAGCTGGGCGTTCCCGGTGAACAGCGCGTCGAGCAGATCGCGCTCGTTGAGCGCTCCGGAGACCTCGGCCGCCATGACGGGCGGTTCGGCGTTCACCACGGGCATCTGGGAGACACCGAACTCCCTCAGCACCGCGATGGCGTCGGCGACGGTCTCGTTGGGGTGTGCGTGCACGAGCTCGGGGAGCGTGCCGTCCTTGCGGCGCAACACATCCCCGACGGTGTGGCTGTTCTGGTCCGGCGGAAGGAAGCCGTAGGAGGACATCCACGAGTCGTTGAAGACCTTGGACAGGTAGCCGCGCCCGCCGTCCGGCAGCAGCACGACGACAACGGCGTCCGGCCCGAGCTTGGCAGCAACCCGCAGCGCCGCCGCCGCAGCCATCCCGCAGGAACCTCCGACCAGCAGGCCCTCCTCGCGGGCGAGGCGGCGGGTCACGTCGAAGGAGTCGCCGTCGGAGATCGCCACGATCTCGTCGCAGATCTCGCGGTCGTAGGTGGTCGGCCAGAAGTCCTCGCCGACGCCCTCGACCAGGTACGGGCGCCCGGAGCCGCCGGAGTAGACCGAGCCCTCGGGGTCGGCGCCGATGATCTGGACCGCGCCGCCGGAGATCTCCTTGAGGTAGCGCCCGGTCCCGGAGATGGTCCCGCCGGTGCCGATGCCCGCGACGAAGTGGGTGATCCGCCCCTGCGTCTGCTTCCACAGCTCGGGGCCGGTGGAGTGGTAGTGGCTCTCGGGGTTCTGCGGGTTGGCGTACTGGTTGGGCTTCCAGGCGCCGGGGATCTCGCGGACCAGTCGGTCGGAGACGTTGTAGTAGGAGTCCGGGTGCTCCGGCGCGACGGCGGTCGGGCAGACCACGACCTCGGCGCCGTAGGCCTTCAGGACGTTGCGCTTGTCCTCGCTGACCTTGTCCGGGCAGACGAAGACGCACTTGTAGCCCTTGCGCTGGGCGACGAGCGCGAGGCCGACACCGGTGTTGCCGGAGGTGGGCTCGACGATGGTGCCGCCGGGCTGCAGCTCACCGGAGCGCTCCGCCGCCTCGACCATGCGCAGCGCGATGCGGTCCTTCACGCTGCCGCCGGGGTTGAAGTACTCGACCTTGGCCAGCACGGTCGGCGCCAAGCCCTCGGCCAGCGAGTTCAGCTTGACCAGGGGGGTGTTGCCCACGAGGTCGACAATGTGTTCGGCGTACTCCACCGGTGCTTCCCTCTCAGCTGTCTGCGCGACCGCACGGGGGTGGTGCCCACCGGAGCGGCCTGTGGCGTGCCGAGGGTAGTCCCAGCCGCCACCAGCGCGAAGTCCGGTATGGGCGGTCGCGGCGAGCAGGTGGGGAGAACGCACCCGATGCGGAACAATCGGCGGTGAGTTCTGCGTCTTCTGGGGGAGCCGTCCGATACTCGTCCAGCGTGGTCGAGCGACGGGTGGCGGAAGGAGGTCCTCGCGGTGGCAGGTCTGCGCGCACTGCGGATCGCGGCGGCGGCCGCTGGAGCCCTCGGCGGGCTCTCCGGCGCCGTGTACAGCCTGTTGAACGAGCAGTCGCGGCGGGCGCGGCTGATCATCGGCCTGCCCGCGGCGCCACCGCCGAGGGCGGACGGCGTGTACCTGCCGACCGGTGAGGGACCGCTCGCGCCGGAGGACCCGGCGGTGGGCGAGCCGCCGGTGCTCTTCGCGATGATCGGCGACTCGATCGCGGCCGGGCTCGGGGTGGAGACGGCGGCCGAACTGCCCGCCGTGCTGCTGGCCAAGGCGCTCGCCGAGGAATCGGAGCTGCCGGTCCAGCTGACCACCCACGCGGTGAGCGGCTCGACGAGCAGGGACCTGGAGGGCCAGGTGGACCTGGCGCTGCGGCAGCCGCCCGACCTGGCGCTGGTGATCATCGGCGGCAACGACGTCACCACGCAGATCCCGATCACGACCTCGGCGGCGCTGCTGGAGAAGCACGTCGGCAGGCTGCGCGCGGCCGGGGCCGCCGTGGTCGCGGGCACCTGTCCCGATCTGGGCGCGGTGCGGCCGATCCCGCAGCCACTGCGCTCGCTGGTGCGCTCGTGGAGCCTGCTGCTGGCCAAGACGCAGCACCGCGCGATCGAGCGCGCGGGCGGAGTGCCGGTCCCGCTCGCCGACCTGCTCTCGCCGGAGTTCCTGACCCGGCCCGCCGAACTGTTCAGCGCCGACCGCTTCCACCCGTCGGCGGCGGGCTACCTGATCTCCGTCGAGGTGCTGCTGCCCGCGCTGTGCAGTGCGATCGGCGTGTGGCAGGGCGGACCGATCGCGGACCCGCCGACGCGTTCGGCCGCCGCTGAGGCGATGCGGCCGAGCCGCAGGATCGCCGCGCGCATCGAGGCCGCGCGGGCCAAGCGCGCCACGAGGTTCCCCCGCCACAATTAGGGTTACCCGCGAGTAGTCTCGGGCTAGCCCCCTCGGACGAAGGAGTCCCGCGATGCCAGAAGCCGTGATCGTCGCAGCAGCCCGCTCCCCCATCGGCCGGGCGGGCAAGGGCTCGCTCGTGGACGTCCGCCCGGACGACCTCGCGGCTCAGGTGATCACCGCCGCCCTCGGCCAGGTCCCGCAGCTCGACCCGCGCGAGATCGACGACCTGATGCTGGGCTGCGGTCTCCCCGGCGGCGAGCAGGGCTTCAACCTCGGGCGCGTGGTGTCGGTGTTGCTCGGCCACGACCACCTGCCCGGCTGCACGGTGACCCGCTACTGCGCGTCCAGCCTGCAGACCACGCGAATGGCCCTGCACGCGATCAAGGCGGGCGAGGGCGACGTCTTCATCAGCGCGGGCGTGGAGACGGTCTCGCGCTTCGCCAAGGGCAGCTCCGACTCGTGGCCCGACACCCACAACCCGCGGTTCGCCGACGCCGAGGCCCGTACGCAGCGCGTCGCGGAGCAGGGAGCGGACGAGTGGCACGACCCGCGCGAGGACGGCGCGGTGCCGGACGTCTACGTCGCAATGGGGCAGACGGCGGAGAACTTGGCTCTGCTCAAGGGAATCAGCCGCGAGGAGATGGACCACTTCGGCGTCCGCTCGCAGAACCTGGCCGAGCAGGCGATCGCGAACGGCTTCTGGGCGCGCGAGATCACGCCGATCACCAAGCCCGACGGCTCCGTGGTGAGCGCCGACGACGGCCCGCGCGCCGGGGTCACCTACGAGAAGACCGCCACGCTCAAGCCCGTGTTCCGCCCGGACGGCCGGATCACCGCGGGCAACTGCTGCCCGCTCAACGACGGCGCGGCGGCACTGGTGATCATGAGTGACACCAAGGCGAAGCAGCTCGGCATCACCCCGCTGGCCAGGGTCGTCTCCACCGGCGTCTCCGGGCTCTCGCCGGAGATCATGGGGCTCGGCCCGGTCGAGGCCTCGAAGCGGGCGCTCGCGCTGGCCGGCCTGTCGATCGGCGACATCGACCTCGTCGAGATCAACGAGGCCTTCGCCGCCCAGGTCATCCCGTCCTACCGGGAACTGGGCGTCGATCAGGACCGGCTCAACGTCAACGGCGGGGCGATCGCGGTCGGCCACCCGTTCGGCATGACCGGGGCCAGGATCACCACCACGCTGATCAACTCGCTGCGCTTCCACGACAAGCAGTTCGGCCTGGAGACGATGTGCGTCGGCGGCGGCCAGGGCATGGCGATGGTGCTGGAGCGCCTGAGCTGAGGCCGGTGTTTCAGGCTCGGCTGTAGCGGTGGCGCGTCGCCGGGGCCGTCGGCACACTCCGATGATGATCTTGAAGAAGCACCCGGCACGGTTCGGCCTCGCCGCGCTCTGCGGCGTCCTGCTCCCCCTTGGCGGGATGGCGCCCGTGAGCGCGGCGGAGCGGGCGCCCCAGGTCTGCGGCGAGGGCCCGAACAGCACGTTCGAGGGCGAGTACACCTCGTGCGGCGAGTGCGAGGCCGTCGCGCGGTCGTACCAGGACGCGGGTGGTGGGCCCGGCAAGGTCGGCTACGTCTGCATCCCGATCACCGGCGGCAACGGCAGGCACAGCCTGGGCATCTGCGGCCACGGCGGAAAGATCACGGTCAAGGGCCGCACGTTCCGCGAGTGCACCTGATCCGACGCGGCTGCCGGGTTTGCCTTGGTCAGCGACCGCTGGGGCGGGGGTCCGGCGTGCTTGAAGACCGGTGAACCCCAGAACGCCGAACGGCCCCGGTCGAGGTGACCGGGGCCGTTCGCGCGTCGTGCGGGTGGCTCACTCCTCGCGGAGCAGGGCCAGCAGGCGCAGGATCTCGACGTAGAGCCACACGAGCGAGGCCACCAGCCCGAAGGCGGTGAACCAGGCCCACTTGGCCGGGTAGCCGGCGCGGACCATCTCGTCGGCCTGGTCGAACTCCAGCAGCAGCGTGAACGCCGCGATCACGATGAACAGCAGGCCGATACCGATGCCCATCCAGCCCTGGCGGATGCCGAGGCCGCCGGGGACGAAGAAGCCCACCAGCAGGTTGGCCAGCATCAGCACACCGGCGCCGATGACACCGGCGACGATCATCTTGGTCAGCCGCGGGGTGACCCGGATGGCGCCCGTCTTGTAGACGATCAGCATGCCGAGGAACACCGCGGCCGTGCCGATGAGCGCCTGGACGCCGATGCCCTTGAGCTGCGGAATGCTCTCGAACAGCCCAGTGAGGGCGCCGAGGACGACACCCTGGGCCGCCGAGTAGATCAGCGTCAGCGCGGCGCTGGGCTTGGGCCGGAAGCACATGAAGATCGCGATACCGATGCCGACGAGCGCGGCGGGCAGCGCGAGGGCGTACATGGCCCCGCCGCTCATCGCGGTGAGGACACCGGCGACGATCACGACGGCCAGCGAGGCCGCGGTCTTCATGACCACGTCGTCGACGGTGATCGGCCGCTCCGCGGTGGGAGGCGCCGACGGGTAGGGGTCGTAGCCGGCGGCCTGACCGCCGTGCTGGAACGAGGCGTATCCGCCGCTGCTCGGCAGGTTGCGGAACGCCGGGTTGCTAGAAGTGCGCACCTCAGTCCTCCAGGAACGTGTTTCACACCGTCCGCCGAGTACAACGTCGGTCGACGCGCTGGGGTTCCCGGGACGGTTAAAGCCTGACTTTACTCTTCGCCGTCGTCACCGACCCCGAGGTCCGGCGAATCGGGACCGATCTTTATTCTTCGATGTCGACCACGCCACATACCGGCGGTACGTGACGATCTCCAGCGGCCATTCGTGGATCTTGATACGACTGGGTGTACCAGCGGATTGACCCGAATGTGCTAATTCACCAACGCAACGCGCACGTTGTCCTCCTCGGGTTGTCGCCCCGACGGTGGCTTGTGACCTGTCCGGGGCGCGGAAACCATCGTCGGGTGCCGTACACGTGATCGGCATCAAGATCAACCGAGGAGCCATATGTCTGGCCAACGGCTGGGCCACCGCAGGCTGCTCGCGGGTGTTGCCGCGAGCGCACTGCTCACCATCGCCGGATCGCTGGCACTGCCGGCCGTCGCGGTCGCGTCCGGAGAGAAGCTGGGGCAGCACACCGAAGCCCAGCCCTACAAGAACAACCCCGAGCCCAAGGACTGGCTGGGCTCCTACGACTGGCGCGGCAAGCAGGTGTGGTGCGTGCGCTTCGGGCTCAACGTGCCCGACGACGGCATCGAGTACACCCAGGCGAACGGGCCGCTGACCAACAAGTGGGGCGAGCCGCTCGGCAAGGACGTCCCGGCGAAGATCTCCTACCTGCTGCTCCGCTACCAGGACACCGCTGCCGCGCACGAGGCCGCCGCGCTGGCGCACGTGCTGCACGTGTGGACCTCGGGCACCACCGACGCGGGCAGGCTCGACCCGTCCAACGCCTTCGACACCGTCGGCTACGACGAGAAGTTCCACTTCGACCGGCTCTCCGACGAGGCCAAGACCTCGGTCGGCGCGCTGCGCGAGGACGCCGACGCGCACTTCGGGCCGTGGAAGGTCCAGCTGACCGCGCCCAAGGACGACCAGATCATCGGCAAGGCGGGCAAGTGGCAGCTGAGCGTGGTCTCGGCGACGGGCAAGCCGGTCGGCGACGTCCCGGTGAAGCTCGCGGCCACCGACGGCACGCTGGGCGGCGGGGAAGCCGCCCGGACCCCGAAGGACGGCAAGCCGCTGAGCATCGCGCTGACCCCGACCGGTGAGGCGCCGAAGCTGACCGCCTCGGTGGAGAACCCCAACGCCGACCCGGTGCTGCTGATCCCGTCGAACCCGAAGGCGCAGCAGATCATCACCACCGGCGGGCAGAGCACCGCGAAGGCCGAGGCCGATGCGAAGGCCCGCACCGCCCCGGGCATCGTCAAGCTGAGCAAGGTCGACGCCGCCACCGCGAAGGGCGTCGCCGGAGTCGCGCTGCGGGTGACCGCGGCCGACAAGACCTCGGCGCTGGAGAAGCAGGACGGCTCCAAGCTCGTCGGCGCGGACGGCAAGCCGGCGGTGCTGCAGACCGGGCAGGATGGGCTGGTGACCATCGCCGACCTGAAGACGCCGCAGGAGGCGTGCCTCATCGAGGTGGCCCCCGCTCCCGGCTACGAGGAGGGCTTCGACCCCTCGGCGCCGCCGACCGTGTGCGGGAAGCTGACGCCGGGGGCGACGCTCGCGCTCACCCTGACCAACAAACCGAACACGCCGAAGATCACCGTGCCGAAGACCATCCCCGCCGGTGACCTCGGCGAGCTGGCCCTGGTCAGCGGTGCCACGACGACCAGCGTGAGCACCGCGGCGCTCGCGGGCACCGGTGTCCTCGGCGCGACGGCCGGGGCGCTCGTCCTGATGGTGCGGCGCGGCAGGGGCGCCCGCCGGTGATGGCGAAGGAACAGTCGCTCTACCCGAGCCGGGCCGGTCTTGGTGGTCGCACCAAGGCCGGCATCGGCCTGTTCGTCGTCGCCGCGGTCGCGGCAGCGATGGGGGTCGCCGGGCTGGACCTGCGGACCTCCGTCACCGGTGAGGCCGTCGACTCGGCCGAGCGGCCGCCGGTGCAGCTGCTGCCGGGCACGGACCTGAGCGACTCCAGCACGAGCGTGCGCCGTTGGGGCCTGCCCGGCGGCGTGATCAGTGCTCCGGCTCCGCCCGCTCCGGTCTCCCCCGAGCAGCCGTCCGGGCAGAAGCCTGGCACGGTGCGGCTGCCCGGTGGTGGCACGGCGACGTTGGTGCGCAAGGAGATCGGGCCCGACGCGACCCTCCCGGTGCCCGAGGGCGTCCGCGAGGCGACGTGGTGGGGTGCGGGGCTCGGCGCTCCGAGCGGGGCGACGCTGCTGGCGGGCCACGTGAACTTCCGCGGCTCCGTCGGTCCCTTCAACGAGCTGTGGAAGGCCGAGCAGGGCCAGGACGTCACGGTCGCCGAATCGAGCGCCGCGGGCGGCAAGGTGTTCCGCTACAAGATCAACGAGATCATCACGCTGCACAAGAACGAGCTGCCCGAGTCGGCCGATCGGCTGTTCTCGCAGCAGGGGCCGCACCGGCTGGTGCTGGTGACCTGCGGGGGCCGGTGGGTCGGCGGCGATCTCGGCTACAACGAGAACCGCATCGTGGTGGCGACACCGCAGGTGTGACGACGGGCCGGAGTCCACTGCGGACTCCGGCCCGCTCGCGCCGGCGTCAGTTGCCGTCGGCGCGGTGGATCGCCGTCGGAGTGATCACGTACAGCGAGCCGTCCGGCGCGGCCTCGACCGCGCGGGTCCTGCCGAGGCCCGTGTAGAGCTTCGAGCCCGCGCCCGAGGTGGTCAGCTTGTACGTGCCGCCCTTGAGCGAGGCCATGTACAGGCTGCCCTTGAAGTACTCCAGCCCGCTGGGCGTCGCCGCCGAGGTGGCCCAGCTCTTCACCGGGTTGGTCATGCCCGCCGTGGAGCAGGCGCCCTCGCAGGTCGGCCAGCCGTAGTTCTTCCCGGCCTCCACCTTGTTCAGCTCGTCGAGCTTGCTGGCCCCGATGTCGCTGACGTAGAGCTGGTCGCCGGCCCATGCCAGGCCCTGCACGTTGCGGAATCCCTTGGCGTAGACCACGGAACCCGGTTTCGGGTTGCCGGGCGCGGGCTTGCCGTCCTTGGTCATCCGCAGCACCTTGCCCGCGAGCGAGGCGTCGTTCTGCGAGTTGGAGCCGTTCTGCGCGTCGCCGGTGCCCGCGTAGAGGTGGCCGTCCGGACCGAACTCCAGCCTGCCGCCCTGGTGGTTCTGCGCACCCCTGGGGATGCCGGTCAGGATCGGCTGCGGGGTCTGCCCGAGCTTGAGCTTGGCGATGCGGTTGTCGCTGGTGGTCGTGTAGTAGACGAACACGGTCTGGTCGGTGGCGTAGTCGGGCGAGACCGCGATGCCGAGCAGGCCGCCCTCGTTGCTGGTGGTCACCACCCCGGGGATCTTCTGGACCTCGCTGAGCTTGCCCGCCTTGTCGAGCTTGCGGATCCTGGCGTTGTTGCGCTCGGTGAACAGCGCGCTGCCGTCGGGGAGGAAGTCCAGCCCCCACGCCTGGCTCAGCCCGCCCACGATCTGGCTGATCGCCCTCGGCTCCTCGGCGCTCGCGTGCGCCGCCGTGCCGAGCGCGAGGGCCGCGACGACCCCGACGACCGCGCCACTCCTCTTGTTCATCTTCTCTCCTCGCTAGCCACACCAGCCGCGCGGATTGCGCAGGGACGGATTCATGTACATAAACTTCAATGCGAATCCGGAGAACCAGGGAAGCGCTATCCCGAGAGGTGCGTCAAGAGGTAAAGGTAGTTTCCGAAACGTACCTCCAGGGTCTGGCGTTTCCCGGCGAACGGCCCTACGGTTGTGACGTCCACCACGCCCAAGTTGATCGATGAGGAGTGGTCCGTGGAGAACACCGAACACCTTGAGTGGGTCATGCCCGACTTCGTCGAGTACGACACTCCAATGGAGGTCACCGCCTACGCGGCACGGTGACGACGAGCGCCGTGCGTTGCGACCTGAACTGGCGGCGGTCTGGTCGCAACGCACGGTTTTTCTGCTGTTAGGAGTTCGGTGAGCACGAAACCGCGGTCGGAAGAAGAATTCGTAACCGCATTACGCGGACTGGCGCCGCACTACTGGGGGTCACATCCTTTTCACCGCAGACTGCATTCGGGTGAACTGAGCCGGGACGAGTTGCGGAGATGGGCGGCGAACCGCTGGTACTACCAGTGCGTGCTGCCACAGAAAGACGCCGCGATCATTTCCAACTGCCCGCTGGCCGAGGTCAGGCGACTGTGGGTGGACCGCATCGTCTACCACGACGGGGCCGCCGACGGAGAGGGCGGCGCGGAGAAGTGGCTGCGGCTCTGCGAGGCCGTCGGGCTGAGCAGGGACGAGGTGCTCGACCAGCGGCACGTGCTGCCCGGAGTGCGCTTCGCCGTGGACGCCTACGTGGACTTCGCCCGGCGCAAGCCGTGGGTCGAGGCCGTCGCGTCCGGGCTGACCGAGATGTTCTCCGGGCACCTGATGCGGCGCAGGGTGACCGACATGCTGGCGAACTACGACTGGATCGACCGCGCGGACCTGGCGTACTTCACCACCCGAATCGAGGCGGTCTCCGGCGAGGGCAAGCAGACCCTGGACCTCGTCGTGAAGCACTGCGTGACGCGTGAGCAGCAGGACCTCGCGGTGCGGGCGCTGTCGTTCAAGTGCGATGTGCTGTGGAGCATCCTCGACGCGCTCGAACTCGCTGGGGCACAACGTGATCAGCGCTGAGCAGCGACCACGGCACCGGCGCGGGGTGCGCCTGAGCTTCGACCGCGTCCGGCAGGCCCACGTGTTGTTGTTCCCGGAGGGCGTGCTCATGCCGAACGCGACGGCGGTGGCAGTGCTCGAACTCTGCGACGGCGAGCGCACGGTCTCCGAGATCGTCTCGGCGCTGTCCGAGACCTACAAGGGCGTTCGGATCGAGGACGTGCAGAAGGTGTTGGCGCGCTTCGTGGAACGGCACGTCGTGGAGGTGGCCCCGTGCCGGACGTAGCCGCACCCCTTGGCCTGCTCGCCGAGCTGACGCATCGCTGCCCCCTGCACTGCCCGTACTGCTCCAACCCGCTCGAACTCATTGCGCGCCAACAGGAACTGAGCACCGAGCAGTGGTGCTCAGTGCTCGACCAAGCACGCGATCTCGGCGTCCTGCAGGTCCACCTCTCCGGCGGAGAACCGTTGGCGCGCAACGACCTCCCCGAGATCGTCAGCCATGCCAGGAGCCTCGGCTGCTACGTGAACCTGGTGACCTCGGGCGTCGGACTGACCACGCCGCGCCTGGCTGATCTCGTCGAGCGCGGCATCGACCACGTGCAGCTCTCCCTCCAGGGCGCTTCGGAGAGCAGCAACAACGCCATCGCGGGCGCGCGGGTGTTCAAGCACAAGCTCGTCGCGGCGGAGGCTGTGGCCGAGGTCGGGGTGCCGCTGACCGTGAACACCGTGCTGCACAGGCGAAATCACGGCGAGATCGCCGAGTTGATCGCGACGGCGGAACGGCTCGGCGCGGAACGGCTCGAACTCGCCAACACCCAGTACTACGGCTGGGCCCTGCGCAACCGCACGGCGTTGATGCCCACGCGGGAACAGCTCGACGCGGCGGAGCCGATCGTGCGCGAGGCGACCGAGCGGCTCGCGGGCACGATGCAGATCGTCTACGTGGTGGCCGACTACGCCGACGCGCACCCGAAGCCCTGCATGCACGGATGGGGCGCGCGTCAGCTCACCGTCGCGCCGGACGGCACCGTGCTCCCCTGCCCCGCCGCCACCGCGATCACCACGCTCGAACTTTCGTCCATTGTGGACACTCCGCTCGCGGACATCTGGTACTCCTCCAGTTCCTTCAACGCTTTTCGTGGAACCGACTGGATGAGCGAGCCGTGCAGGGGCTGCCCGCGCAAGGACACCGACTTCGGCGGCTGCCGGTGCCAGGCGTTCCTGCTGACCGGGGACGCCACCGCGACCGACCCGGTCTGCTCGCTCTCGCCCAACCGCGGCGTGGTCGACCAGATCCTGGCCGAGCAGCCGCCGGTCGAGGTCGAACTCACGATGCGAGCGCCCGGGAGAGTCCGATGAAGGTGGTCCTGCTCGGAACGGCGGCGGGCGGCGGCTTCCCGCAGTGGAACTGCGCGTGCCGGATGTGCGCCGCGTGCCGCGCTGGGGAGGTCACGGCACGCACGCAGGACTGCATCGCGGTGAGCCCGACCGGGCGCGGGTGGTTCCTGGTCAACGCCTCCCCCGACATCCGCGCGCAGATCGTGTCCACGCCGGAGTTCACGCCAGGCCCCGGCCCGCGTGACACCCCGCTGAGCGGAGTCCTGCTCACCGACGCGGAGCTGGACCACACGCTCGGCCTGCTGATGCTGCGCGAGGGCGGCGGCCTGCGCGTGTGGGCTCCTCCCGCCGTCGCGCACGCGCTCGAACACGACTTCGGCGTGCGCGGCGTGGTGGCGCGCTATCGCCAGTGGGACTGGGAGATCGCCGAGCCCGGCGCGGAGTTCGAGGTCGTCGAGCCCGGCGGCGCCCGGCTGCTGGTGACCGCGATCCCGGTGAGCGGCAAGCGCCCGCGCTACGCCGCCGAATCGACCGCTGAGGGCCCCTGGGTGTGCGCGTACCGGATCAGCGACCCGGTGACCGGCGGAGCGCTGCTGTACGCGCCCTGCCTGGCCTCGTGGCCCGAGGGCTTCGACGAGCTGGTGGCCGGCGTGGACTGCGTCGTCCTGGACGGCACCTTCCACTCCGCGCAGGAGATGCCCGGTGCCACGGGGAGCGCGGTCGGCGGCGGGGAGCAGAAGTCCATGGGGCACATCCCGATCAGCGGCCCTGAGGGCAGCCTGGAGGTGCTGCGGGCCCATCGGGGGACGCGGCGGATCTACACGCACCTCAACAACACCAATCCGGTGCTGGACAAGGGTTCCGCGGAGCACGCCGAGCTGGCGGCGGTGGGCGTCGAGGCTCCGGCGGACGGAACCGCCTTCGAACTGTGACCTGCCGGAGTCGTGATCGAGATCACCGGGCGGCGACCGCCGCACCTTTCGCGCCCGTCCGAACCCGGTGATCATCCGAGCCGGGCTCACGATCCGTGGTCGGCGCACCCGGACGAGTGCTCGACCAAGATCATCAGCGCGCGCTCGGTGCTACGTGCAGTGATCGTGAAAACTGGCCGCTGACCAGCGGCGAAAGGATTCTGCTAGGGTTCTGGACGATCTTGGTCCGGCGTTTCGGACCGGCGACGCGATGGTGCCCCCGATCGGATTCGAACCGACACTCTGACCCTTTTAAGGGGCCTGCCTCTACCGATTGGGCTACGGGGGCAGCGGGCAGCCTAAACAATCAACCCCGCTTTGCGGGAGCCGTACGTGACAAGTCGCCCATGAGGCCCAATTTCTGTAACGCCGCCGACCGGCCATCCGGCGGAGGACCCGATCAGCGCGTGCCTCGTGCGGCGCCCAGCTCGGCGAACCTCGTCGCGACCCAGTCGTGCACGGCCTCGGACACCTCGGAGCTGCCCGCCCGGTGCTCGAACCAGCGCCAGTCGCAGCTGACGTTGACCTCGAGGAAGACGTGCTCCGAGCCGGTCACCAGCAGGTCGAAGGCCGCGACCTGGACCCGCCAGTGCCGAGCCAGGGCGCGCAGCCGCTGAGCCAGCGCGTCCGGGATCTCCGCCCTGGTGACCGTCACCGCGTCCGGGTCGACCCACAGCTGCGCCGGGTCGAGCTTGTCGACGCGGTAGGCGATCAGCTTCTCGCCCACCACGAAGACCCGCAGCTCGCCCTCGGAGGACACGTACTGCTGCACGATCACCGGAGCGGGCTCGGGAACGTCACCGGCCCTGCTGGTGTCCAGCGGACGAGGGAAGAGCCCGTGCAGCGCGCCGGGCCTCGGTTCGAGCAGGTGGTGCCCCGCGGTCTTGACGATGCACTGGCCGCCACCGGGCCTGCTGCGCCCGGGCTGGGTGGTCACGGCGGTCCTGGGCACGCGCAAGCCGAACGCCTGGGCGTCGGTGAGCTGGGTCAGCCGGTCCAGGTGGCAGGTCGCCCGCGTCGGGTTGACGTGCTCCCAGTCGGTCCGGCCGGAGAGCCAGTTGGCGACAGAGCGCCACTGGTCCACCGAGTACGACCCGTTGATCGTGCGCGGGTCGACCGGAACGGCGGTGAGGTCGAAGTGCCTGCGCCACACCAGCATCGGCCGCAGCAGCCGCTGGTCGAGCTCGATCAGCGGGGCGTCGGTGTAGACCGTCAGCGCCAGGTTGAGGCAGCGGTCGGCGTCCACGCGGGCCATCCGGATGCCGCGCTCGGCCAACGCCAGGGAGAGCTCGTTCATCTCCATGTCGGCGGCCCTGGCGAGCACCAGCACGCACGGCACCGGGTCCCCGTCGTCGTCGACGAGGCCCATCTCGTGCACCCGCTCCTGGAAGTCCAGGCAGGTGTTCGGGGACCGGTAGTAGTAGTCCTGGCCCTGCAACAGCAGCGGAGCGGGCCGTGGTGAGGTCGTCGCAGGAGCGGGAGTCACCGGAGAGGGAGCCGCGGGTGCGGCGGACGTGGTCGCGGGTGCGGCGGGCCCTGCGGCCGGCTGGTGGGGTGGGAACAGGGCGCCCTCCTGCTCCCACCCGACACTCGACATCTCTAGTCGTCCTTCTTGCGGAAGACCTTCCGCGCCTTGGCGTACTCCGAGGCGTAGTCGGCGAGCGCGCTGTCGTCGGCTCTGCCCTGGCGGACCAGGGCGGCCAACTCCTCGATCGACATATGCGGTCACCTCTTCTCCGGTGTGATGCCTCACACGTTCAGGTGATGCACCTCGCGTAGTCTCGGTTTCAACCTAACGCAATGTCAAGGCAACCTTAAATTACCGTCCACTGTCCGGGCTGTCGACGCGAGCCGTTCGGACCACCGTGACACCGGGTGCCTTACAAGATCGCTACCGGGCCGTACCGGGCGCTCTAGTCAGCTCCTAGCTGCGCGAACGAAATCCGCCTTCGGATCGTTGATCTGCCCGAGCGAGACGACCTCGCGCCGGAACAGCAGCGCCAGGGTCCAGTCCATAACGATTCGGAACTTGCGGTTGAAGGTCGGCATGCGGCTCATGTGGTAGGTCCGGTGGATGAACCAGGCCGGGAATCCCTTGACCCGCACGCCGAACAGCTCCGCGACGCCCCGGTAGAGGCCGAGGCTGGCGACCGACCCGACGTGCTTGTGGCGGTAGGGCTTCGGCTGCTTCCCGCGCAGCACCGCGACGATGTTGTCGGCCATCTGCCGGGCCTGGCGGACCGCGTGCTGGGCCGACGGGCTGCACATCGCCTGCGGGTCCTGCTCGACCTTGGCCAGGTCCGGGACCGCCGAGCAGTCACCGGCCGACCACGCGTCGCGCAGTCCCTCGATCTGGGTAGTGGAGGTGCAGCGCACCCGGCCCCGCGAATCCCTCGGCAGGTCGGTGTTCTCCAGCACCGGGTTTGCCTTCACCCCGGCCGTCCAGATGATCGTCTCCGAGTCGAACTCGGTGCCGTCGTCGAGCACCACGTGCCCGTCGACCATGCTCTTCACCCTGGTGTCGAGGTAGACCTGGATACCGCGCTCGGCGAGGCGCTCCACCGTGTAGACGCCCATCCTCGGGCTCACCTCGGGCATCACGCGGCCGGTCGCCTCGACCAGCACCCAGCGCATGTCCTCGGGCTTGATGTTCTCGTAGTAGCGGGTCGCGTAGCGCGACATGTCCTCGAGCTCGGCGAGCGCCTCGATGCCCGCGTAGCCGCCGCCGATCACCACGAAGGTCAGCAGCCTGCGGCGCAGCTCGGGGTCGAGCGTGGTCGCCGCGAGGTCCATGCGCGAGAGGACGTGGTTGCGCAGCAGGATCGCCTCGCCGACCGTCTTGAAGCCGATGCCCCGCTCGGCGAGGCCCGGGATCGGCAGGGTCCTGGCGACCGAGCCGAGCGCGGACACGAGCACGTCGTAGCCCAGCTCCTCGACGTGGCCGTCCGGCAGCTCGACCGTGGCGACCTTGTCCGCGTGGCTGATCTTGGTGACCCGGCCGGTCAGCACGTGGCAGCGCTTGAGCGCCTTGCGCAGCGGGACCACGACGTGCCGGGGCTCGATGGAACCAGCCGCCGCCTCCGGGAGGAAGGGCTGGTAGGTCATGTGCGGCTGGGGGTCGACGACGGTGACCGACGCTTCACCGGCTTTCAGCTTGGACTGCAGCCGCAGCGCGGTGTACATGCCGACGTAACCGCCGCCGACGACCAGAATGCGAGTGGGTTGAGACCTCACAGCAGCCATACGCGAATGGTCGCACCCAGGCGTGCGCGACGCCGGGCAAAACGCACGTGTCCTGCCCCTCAGGGCAAGGGAAACCGCAGGTCGTCCCGCGAACGTGGCCAGGCGCACACCCTCACTCGAACACCTCGACCGCACCCCCTTCGCCAGCGGTGATCACCCCACCACCCCGAGTCACCGCGACCGTTGTTCCCCGCATGACCCCTTCAGGTGCTTGGTGGCCCTGAACGACCCGTTCAGTGCGCTCAACGCACCAAACGCGGCGTTGGTGGTGCGGCGTGTGCCCAGGCGTTCCGCACATCGGGGTGTTCCGCGTTGCGCGGAACGCGCCGTTTTGCGGAACGGCCTGGTCAGGCGAGGCCTGCGGTGTGCTTCGCGGCGGTGAGGACGGCTTCGACCATCGCGGGGGTCAGGCGGCCGGACATCGTGTTGCGCTGGCTGACGTGGTAGCAGCCGAACAGGGTCAGCGGCGGGCCGCCGTCGGTGGCGGGGAGGTCGACGCGGGCGCCATGGCCGAACTTGGGGCGCGGCACGGGCACGGTCCACGACGAGGACGCCAGGACGGGGAGCAGCGCCTGCCAGCCGAAGGCGCCGAGCACGACGACGGCGCGCAGGGTCGGGCGGAGCAGGCGGAGTTCGGCGCTGAGCCAGTGGCGGCAGTTGTCGCGCTCGGCCGGGGTCGGCTTGTTCTCCGGCGGCGCGCAGCGGACGGGGGCGGCCATGCGCGTGCCGATGAGGCGGAGGCGGTCGTCGCGGAGCCCGGTGGCGGGGTGGACGGCCTCGGCCTGGGTGGCGAGCCCGACGGCGTGCATGGCGGCGAACAGGACGTCGCCGGAGCGGTCACCGGTGAACATGCGGCCGGTGCGGTTGGCGCCGTGTGCGGCCGGGGCGAGGCCGACGATCCCCAGCGCGGCGTCGGCGGGGCCGAAGCCGGGCACGGGCCTGCCCCAGTACTCGTGGTCGCGGAAGGCGGCGCGCTTGACGACGGCGACCTCCTCGCGCCAGGCGACGAGGCGGGGGCAGGCGCGGCACGAGATCACGGCGGCGTCGAGCGCTTCGAGATCCGGAGGAACGGGGTCCACGCCGAACAGGGTGCCCGAGGTAACGGATGGGCAAAACAGTTGCTGAGTTCAACTAATAACTGGTGACGCGCGAGCTAAGGTCGCGTCATGCCAGCGAAAGACGCCAAGGAGCCGAAGGGCACCAGCGACAAGGAGCTCGACACCGAGACAGCGGCACCGTCTCGGCAGGACGAGCCGGTCGACGACCTGGTGACCACACGGCACGCCCTGACCATCAAGCGCCGCAAGCTGAACTACACCGCGACCGCGGGACGCGTCGTGCTCCGCAAGGAGGTGCACACCGACGGCACCTTCGACGGGCACAAGCCCAAGGCCGAGGTCTTCTTCACCTCCTACACCGTGGACGGCGGCGCGGCCGACCGGCCGGTGACGTTCGCGTTCAACGGTGGCCCGGGCTCGTCGAGCGTCTGGCTGCACATGGGCGTGCTCGGCCCCAAGCGCGTGCTGAGCGGCGACGCGGGCGATCTGACCCCGCCGCCCTACGGCCTCACCGACAACGCAGAAACCCTGCTGGCGCACAGCGATCTGGTGTTCATCGACCCCGTGTCCACCGGCTACTCGCGCGCGGCGGCCGGGGAGAAGCCGGGCGAGCACCACGGCTACACCGGCGACCTGGAGACAGTCGCCGAGGTGATCCGCCTGTGGACCTCGCGCAACGGCCGCTGGATGTCGCCGAAGTTCCTCGCGGGCGAGTCCTACGGCACCCTGCGCGCGGCGGGCCTGGCGGAGTACCTGCAAACGCGATTCGGCATGTACCTCAACGGACTCATGCTGATCTCGTCCGTGCTGGACATGGGCACGATCCGGTTCACCCCCGGCAACGACCAGCCGCACGCGCTGTTCCTGCCGACCTACGCCGCGATCGCGCACTACCACGGCCTGCACGGCGATCGGCCCCTCGCGGAGGTTCTCGCCGAGGCCGAGGAGTACGCCGCGGGCGACTTCCTGTGGGCGCTGGCCCGTGGCTCCAGGCTGACCGCCGAGGAGCGCGCGGAGGCCGTCCAGAAGGTGGCCTCGCTGACCGGTCTGTCCACCGACTACGTGGACCGCGTGAACCTGCGCATCGAGCACGTCCGCTTCTACACGGAGCTGCTGCGCTCGCGCGGGCTCGTGGTCGGCAGGCTCGACGGCCGCTTCACCGGCTGGGAGCGCGACGGCGGTGTCGAGGCTTACGGCTCCGACCCGTCGATGACCGCGATCACCGGCCCGTACTCCGCCGCGCTGAACCACTACGTGCGCACGGAACTGGGCTACTCCAACGACCTTCCCTACGAGGTCCTCTCGCGGGCCGTGCACCCGTGGTCCTACAAGGAGTTCGAGAACCGGCACGTGACCGTGTCCGGGAAGCTCGCGGAAGCCATGCGCGCCAACCCCTTCCTCAAGGTGCACGTGGCTTCGGGCTACCACGACGGCGCGACGCCGTACTTCGCGGCCGAGCAGGTGTTGGCGCAGCTGCAAATTCCTGACGAGCTGCGCGGCAACATCGAGGTGAAGTACTACGAAGCGGGCCACATGATGTACGTGCACGAGCCCTCGCGCATCCAGCAGTCCGCGGACTTGGCCGCCTTCGTGAAGGCCGCCTCGAACCGCTAGCCGGCGAAGCTGTTCGCGGGTTTTTCGTTGCCCGCGAACAGCTTTCCCGAAATCAGGCGAGCGAGAGCGCGATGCCGTCGAGGATGTCGTGCTCGCTGGCGATGAGTTCGGTGATGCCCGCGCGCTTGGCGAACTCGTCGGAGAGGGAGCGCAGCACGAGCGCCCCGCCGTTGATCACATCGACCCGGCCGGGGTGCATGGGGCCGAGGGCGGCGCGCTCGTCGTGGGGCATGGTGAGCAGGCGGTCGGACACCTGGTGCACGGTGTCGAGCGGCATGCGGTGCAGGTGCACGCGCTCGGAGTCGTACTCCGGCAGGTCCTGCGCGACGGCGGCGATCGTGGTGATGGTGCCCGCGACACCGACCCAGGTGCGGGCCTCGCGCACGTCCACGGCCTCGAAAGCCTCGGCGAGGATCTCGGCGACGACGCGTTCGGCCTCGGCGCGCTGCTCGGCGGTGGGCGGGTCCTCGTGCAGACAGCGCTCAGTGATCCGGACGCAGCCGACGTCGACGGAGCGGGCGGCGGTGATCTCGGCGCGCACGCCGTCCCACGTGCCGACAACGACTTCGGTGGAGCCGCCGCCGATGTCGGTCACGACGAACGGACCGTCCTCGGGTTCGAGGTCGCCGACGGCGCCGGTGAAGGACAGCCGGGCCTCCTCGTCGCCGCTGATCACCTCGGCCTCGGCGCCGAGCGTGGCGCGGACCATGCCGAAGAAGTCCTCGCGGTTGCTCGCGTCCCTGGTCGCTGAGGTCGCGGTCATCCGCACTCGCTCAGCGCCCTTGCGGCGCAGCACCGCGGTGTAGTCGGCGAGCGCGGCGCGCGTGCGCTCGATCGCCTCGGGCGCGAGCCGGCCGGTCGCGTCGACGCCCTGGCCGAGCCGGACGATCCGCATCTCCCGGTGCACGTCGCGCAGCCAGCGGCTGCCGTCCTCGCGCACGGTCACATCGGCGACGAGCAGCCGGATCGAGTTGGTCCCACAGTCGATCGCTGCGACCCGTGGCATGCCGAACCTCCTACGGTGGGCGGATTTCCGCGCCAACCGTAGCGTTCGTCAGCGGCTCAGCGCGGCGCCGAGGTCATGGCGGGCCCGGGCTGCGCCTTGGAGGTCGGCGGGATCGGGCTGGCGCACGGGTTGGTGATCGGCGCCGAGGTCGACGTGGTCGGCTTCGGCGGCGTCGTGGAGGTCGTCGTGCTCGTCGACGTTGTCGTCGTCGGGCAGGACGGCGTCGTGGTGGTCGGCTTCGGGGACGTGGTGATCGGTCGAGCCGACGTGGTCGTCCACGGGTTCGTGGTCGTGGTCGACGTCGTGGTGGTCGTGGTCGGCTGCTGGCTGCCGGGGTCCGGCCCGGGCGGCGGCTGGTTGGGGTCCGGCGGAGGCGGCGGAGGCGGGACGGGCGGCGGAGCGCCCTGCGCCAGCACGTCCGGCGGGATCGGCGTGGTGGGCAACGGGTTCACGCCGGTCGCGTACGCGGCGGCCCACAGCAGGACCTTCTGCACGTAGACGTTGGAGTGGTTGTAGCGGAACACCGCCTGCACGAGCTGTGACGGGTCGAGCAGGTTCAGCCCGCCGGAGCAGAGGTACTTGCCGCTGGCCAACGCCGCGTCGTAGACGTTGTGGGGATTGGAAACCCCGTCGTTGTCGCCGTCGGCGGCGTAGAGGGCCCACGTGCTGGGAATGAACTGCATCGGGCCGACCGCGCGGTCCCAGACGGTGTCCCCGTCGAGCCTGCCGCCGTCGGTGTCGCTGATCGCCGCCATGCCGGGTCCGCCGTTGAGCACGGGGCCGAGGATGCGGCTGGTGGTGTTGCCGCGCAGGTCCACCGAGGAGTTCGCGTGCCTGGACTCGATGCGTCCGATGCCCGCGAGCACCGACCAGTGCAGGCCGCAGCCGGGCATCGTGGCCTGGAGCGTGCGGTCGGCTCGCATGTACGCGTCGAGCACGGTGCCGGGGATGCCGAGGGTGCCGCCGTCCGGTAACTCGGCGAAGGGGTCGTCGCTGAGCTGGCCGGGGTCGCGGAGCGCGTCGAGCAGCGTGGGGCTGATCGAGTCGTTCTGCGCGAGGCGACCACCGACACCGAGGTCCCCGGGGTAGCCGCGGAGCTTGGCGAGCAGGTCGCCGAGGGCGTACGCGGAGTTCGGGTCGCTGGGCGTGGTGGACGGGAGCGTGCCGAGCCCGACGACTCCGGCGAGCGCGGGCGGGACGATGAGCACTGCGGTGGCGGTCGCGGCGGCGGCCATGCGCCTGGCCTTGGACTTCAGCACGCGGCGCCTGCGGGCCTTGCGGAGCGCGGTCCTGCCGAGCGGCGCGTTGGAGGCTTCCACCAAGCACCCTCTCCTCAGAGTTGTCGCATCCCGTTGTCGCATAGCGTCGTCGCGTGACCCGCAGGCTCACCGTACCTACAAGTAGGTCGGTTGTTGAGGACTGTTCGTTATCTCGTCAGCGATTTCCCACCGATGTATCAATTCACTTAACAACTGCTTCACGGGGTGCCGCGCGGCGGTCACTCGGCGTGCCCTTCTGCTCGGCCAACGAGGTGGTTACTGTCGAGTACATGCCGCACGGGGACTTCGCCACGCACCAGGTCAGCAACCAGCCGGCCGCACTCGCGGACTTCGACGCCCTGGCCTGCGACCCCGCTCTGACCAGCACGATCGCCGACACGAAGCTGCTCGAACAGCTGCACGGAGCCGGTCGGCTCGCGGGCTCGGAGCAGGCGCGCGAGCACGGCAGGCTCGCCAACGAGAACCCGCCCGTTCTGCGCACCCACGACCGCTGGGGCAACCGCGTCGACGAGGTGGAGTTCCATCCTTCGTGGCACTGGCTGATGGGCCATGCGGTGGAACTGGGATTGCACGCTGCCCCCTGGGGCACAGATGTCGGCCCGGACGCGCACCTCGCTCGGGCAGCCGCGTTCTACCTGTGGAGCCAGGCGGAGTCCGGCCACGGCTGCCCCATCTCGATGACCTACGCGTCGATCCCCGCGCTGCGCCACTCCCCCGAGCTGGCCGAACGCTTCGAGCCCGGACTGCGCTCGCGCGTCTACGACTTCGGCCTCCGCGCGCCCGAAACCAAGGCGGGCCTGCTCGCGGGCATGTCGATGACGGAGAAGCAGGGCGGCAGTGATGTCCGCGCGAACACCACGACGGCGAAGCCGCTCGCTGACGGCAGCTACGAGCTGGTCGGGCACAAGTGGTTCACCTCCGCGCCGATGAACGACCTGTTCCTGACGCTCGCACAGGCTCCTGGCGGGTTGACGTGCTTCGTGCTGCCACGCGTGCTGCCCGACGGTTCGCGCAACGCGATTCGCTTGCAGCGCTTGAAGGACAAGCTCGGCAACAAGTCCAACGCATCGTCGGAGATCGAGTACGCGGGTGCGATCGGCTGGCGCGTCGGCGAGGAGGGGCGCGGGGTCCCGACGATCATCGAGATGGTGTCGATGACCCGGCTGGACTGCGTGATCGGCTCGGCGTCGACGGTGCGCGCCGCCCTGACCGAGGCCGCGCACCACGTCGCGCACCGCTCCGCGTTCGGGTCGCGCTTGGCCGACACTCCGCTGATGTCGGCCGTGGTGGCCGATCTGGCGCTGGAGTCCGAAGCCGCGACGCGGGTGGCGATGCGCCTCGCCCGCGCGGTGGACGCCGGGGAGCGGTCGCTGCTGCGCTTGGCGTTGCCGGTGTCGAAGTACTACGTGTGCAAGCGCTGCCCCATCGCGGTCGCGGAAGCCTTGGAATGCTTGGGCGGCAACGGTTACGTCGAGGAGTCGGGGTTGCCCCGGCTCTACCGGGACGCGCCGCTGAACTCGATCTGGGAAGGCTCGGGCAACGTGACGGCCCTGGATGCCTTGCGCGCCATGGCAAAGGATTCGTCCACAGTGGACGCTTTGCTGGCCGAGGTCGATCTCGCGGCCGGAGTCGACGCGCGACTGGACGCGGGCATCGCGGACCTCCGCAAGGAGCTCGCCGACCCGACGCCCGCGCGCGCACGACGCTTGGCCGAGCTGGCCGCCCTGTGCCTCCAGGGCTCCCTGCTGGCGCGGGAAGCCCCCAACGAGGTTTCCGACGCGTTCCTGGCGACCCGCTTCGGCTCAGAAGCCACGCGCACCTTCGGCACGCTCCCGCGCGGCCTCAACACCGCCGCGCTCGTAGAACGCGTGACGCCGACCGTGGCCTAAGCCCTGAACGGGTCGTTTGGTGCGTTGAGCGCACTGAACGGGTCGTTCAGCGCGCTCAACGCACTGAAGTAGGCGTTCGCGCGGGCGGGCGGGTCTAGGCCCTGTCCTGCAGCTCATGAGGTTCGCCGGTCTTCAAGACCACCCAACCCCCAGCCCAGCCATCTCCAACGACAGCAAACCCCGCAACACCGCTGGGTTTGCAGCGGTTAACAACGATCAACAGAGGGGTTTGCCGGTCTTGAAGACACCCCAACCTCCGGTGACGCAGCTCAACCACTTGCAGGACGGGCGCTAGGGCTGCGGGGTGTGGCGCTGGGCGCAGGGGCCGGGCTTCCACCACTCGCCTGCGGCCTCGATGGACTCGTCGCCGAAGGGGTTGACGCCGGGGCCGGTCGCGAGGGCGTGCGCCACGTGGACGTGCAGGCACTTCACGCGGTCGGGCATACCGCCCGCGCTGACCTTGGTACCCAAGGACTCGATGGAGTCGCGTTCGGCCAGGTAGGACTCGTGCGCCTTGAGGTACTGCTCGGCCAGGGCCGGGTCCTCGGCGAGGCGGTCGGTCATCTCCTGCATCACGCCGGACGCTTCCTGCGTGCCCAGGCGCGAGGACAGCCGCGCGCAGGTCAGGTAGTACATCGTCGGGAACGGGGTCCCGTCCTCCAGGCGCGGGTTGGTCTGCACGACCGCCGGGTCGCCGCACGGGCAGCGGTAGGCGACGGCGCGCACGCCGCGCGGGGTCCTGCCGAGCTGCGCGGTGATCGCGTCCCGGTCTGCCTGGCTTGCGGGCTCGTGCCCGGCTCCG
This sequence comes from Allokutzneria multivorans, assembly GCF_039537405.1. Taxonomy (NCBI): domain Bacteria; kingdom Bacillati; phylum Actinomycetota; class Actinomycetes; order Pseudonocardiales; family Pseudonocardiaceae; genus Allokutzneria; species Allokutzneria multivorans. The sequence continues at coordinate 57,950 of NZ_BAABAL010000006.1, forward strand.
GACGTCACTGCGGTCAGCCTCCGACGATCGAGTCCCACAGGCGCTCGAACCACGACTTGTTCGGGGTCGCCTGCTTGGTGGTGTCCTGTTCCTGCGGCGGCGCCGGGGTCGGCAGTTCCACCACGTACGGGGTCTCCCCCGGGTTGACGTACTTCAGCCGCCGCCGCGCCTCGGCCTCGACCTGGGCGGGGTCCAGCAGCTGGGCCTTGCGCTCCTCCAGCCGCCGCACCTCGTCGGCGTTCTGCTGCTGGGACAGGGTTTCCTGCTTGATCTCCGAGCGCTGGCTGATGTAGGTCCGCAGCGGCACGGCCACGGACAGCACCAGAGCGCACACCACCAGCGCCAGCATCGCGGCCCTGCGGGTGGAGGAGAGCTGGAAGGCTCCCGCCGCCTTCGGGGCCATGCTCTGCCTGCGCGGCGGCTGCGGAGTTCGGCGCGGGGCACCGCCGCGGTGGGGCGAGCCCGGCTGCTGCTCGCGCGCGTGCGGTCGGCCCGCGCGCTCACCACCGCTCCGCTCGCCCCGGTCGCCTCTGTCTCCCCGGATACCGGTCCAGCCGCTCAGCCTGCGCTGGGCGCGCTCCGGTCGACGCGCCGCCGCGGCCTCGGTCCGGCGACGGCGGCGCTCCCGATCCTGATCGCGCCCAGCCATGGCTCATCAGCCCCCGTTGGCCGGGGTGTAGCGCGGGAAGGCGAGGTCGCCCGCGTAGCGCGCCGCGTCGCCGAGGGCTTCCTCGATGCGCAGCAGCTGGTTGTACTTGGCGACGCGCTCGGAGCGGGCGGGCGCACCGGTCTTGATCTGGCCCGCGCTGGTCGCCACGGCCAGGTCGGCGATGGTGGTGTCCTCGGTCTCGCCGGAGCGGTGGCTCATCATGCAGCGGTAGCCGCAGGTCTGCGCCAGGGTGACCGCGTCGAGGGTCTCCGAGAGCGTGCCGATCTGGTTGACCTTCACCAGCAGCGCGTTGGCGGCGCGGCGGGAGATGCCCTCCTCCAGGCGCTCGGAGTTGGTGACGAACAGGTCGTCGCCGACGATCTGGACGCGCTCGCCCAGCTCGCTGGTCATCCGCACCCAGCCGTCCCAGTCGTCCTCGCTCAGCGGGTCCTCGATGGAGACCAGCGGGTAGGCCTTGACCAGCTCCTCGTAGTAGCCGGTCATCTGCTCGGCGCTGCGCTTGGAGCCCTCGAAGTGGTAGGCGCCGTCGCGGTAGAACTCGGTCGCGGCCACGTCGAGCGCGAGCACGACATCGCGGCCGAGCCGGTAGCCCGCCTTCTCCACGGCGCTGGCGATCAGGTCCAGCGCGTCGCGGTTGCTGGGCAGGTCGGGGGCGAAGCCGCCCTCATCGCCCAGACCGGTGTTGAGGCCCTTGGCCTTGAGCACCGACTTCAGCGCGTGGTAGACCTCCGCGCCCCAGCGAACGGCCTCGCGGAAGGACTCCGCGCCGATCGGGGCGATCATGAACTCCTGGATGTCGACGCCGCTGTCCGCGTGCGCACCACCGTTGATGATGTTCATCATCGGCACCGGGAGCACGTGCGCGTTGGGGCCGCCGACGTAGCGGAACAGCTCGAGACCGCTGCTCTCCGCCGCCGCCTTGGCCACGGCGAGCGAGGCGCCGAGGATGGCGTTCGCGCCGAGGCGGGACTTGTCGGGGGTGCCGTCCAGGTCGACCAGCTTCTGGTCGACGACGCGCTGCTCGATGGCCTCGATGCCGGTGAGCGCGGGGCCGATCTCGTCGAGGACCGCGGTCACGGCCTTCTCGACGCCCTTGCCCAGGTAGCGGCCCTTGTCGCCGTCGCGGAGCTCGACCGCCTCGTGCTCACCGGTCGACGCCCCGGACGGGACGGCGGCGCGCCCCAGGGTTCCGTCGTCCAGCAGCACCTCAACCTCGACGGTGGGGTTTCCGCGCGAATCCAGGATCTCGCGGGCGCCTACCTGCTCGATGACCGCCACGTGCGCTCCCTCTTTACCAGCGTGTGGGACCCAACAGGCGCCGAGCCTAGTCGTGCCGGGCGAGCACGTCGCGGACCACCTCCGCGGCGACCGCGGCGAGCCCCGCCGGAGCGCCCCTGCGCGCCCTGACCCGCAGCGGAGCGGGCCGCAACACGGGCAAGCCTTCGTATTCGGCCAACCCCTCGGGACGGCGCGCGGTGACGGGGAGCAATGTGACGCCGAGCCCACCTCGGGCCGCCGCGAGCACGCCGGAGAGGTCCTGCGCCTCGCACGCGAGCCGGTACGGGACGTGCTCCTCGTTGAGCACGGCGAGGGCGGTCCGGCGCACGACGCAGGGCTCGGCGTAGACGACCAGCGGCAGCGGATCGGTCGGCACGAACTTCGGCGCCGCGAACCAGGTGAGCCGCATCGTGCCCGCCGCGCGGCTGCGCCCGCCCGTAGGCCCGCCGAGCAGCAGCGCGAGGTCGACGTCACCTCGCTCCACCGCCTCGGCCAGCCGTGCCGTGCGGTCCAGCCGGAAGCGGATCTCGCGCTGGGGGAAGGCATCGCGCAGAGCGACGGCGAGTTCGGGCAGGAGTTGGTCGGCGGCGTGCTCGCTGGAGCCGATGACCAGTGCGGCGTCGTGGTCGAGGCCGAGCCTGCGCAGCGCCTGGTCGTGCGCGGCGAGGATCGTCCTCGCCTCGGCGAGCAGCCGGTCACCGCGCTCGGTGAAGCGGCTCTGCCTGCCGTCGCGTTCGAGCAGCTCCCCGCCGACGATCTTGGCCAGCCGGGCGACGTGCTGGCTGACGGCGGACTGCGTGAGGTGCAGAGCTGTTGCCGCGCGGTGGAAACCCCCGTGGTCGGCGATCGCCACGAGGCTGCGCAGCTGGACGATGTCGAGCACGGCCATGACCCGGATGCTAACCGCTCAATCCATCACGTCTGCTGATCGATCGCGTTTCCTAATCGTTCGGGTGCGCGGTGGCTGGTCCGGCTCAGGCTTGCCGCATGAGGATTCCCGTTCCGGTCGCGCTCGGAGTCGTGTTCGTCTGGACCTCCGGTTACGTGTTGGGCGCCTTGGCGGTCGGCGTGGTCCCGCCGTACCTGCTGACGGCGGTTCGCCTGACGCTGGGCGCGGTGTTGATGGGCGCGATCGCACTCGTGACTCGCGCGCGCTGGCCGCGCGGACGGCTCCTGCTGCACGTCGCTGTCGCCGGTGTGCTCACGCAAGCCGTGCAGTTCGCCGGTGTCTACGGCGGTTTGCAGGCAGGAGTGCCCGCGGCGGTGACCGCGCTCGTGATGGCGTTGAACCCCGTGCTGACAGCGGTTCTGGTGACGGGCCTGCTCGGCGAGCGCGTGGGTCGTCGGCAGCTGGTCGGGCTCGCGCTCGGCGTGCTGTCGGTGCTCGCGGTGCTCGGCGAGCGCGTGGTGGAGGTGGGTCTGGACGCGGGGAGCCTGCTGACGCTGATCGGCCTCTTCGGCTTCGCCGCAGGGGGGATCTACCAGCAGCGGTTCTGCGTCGGCGTCGACGTGCGGGCCGCGAGCACCGTCCAGATGGCCGTGTCCGCTCCGCTGGTCGGAGTGCTCGCGCTGTTCGAGGCCGGGACCGTGCAGGACTGGACCGGCGCCGGGCTGATCGCGCTGTGGTTGGTGTTGATCAACGCTCTGTTCGGGACGGCGGTGTACTTCGAGGCGGTCCGGCGCGGTGGGGCCCGGCGCGCCAGCTCGCTGTTCAGCGTCGTGCCCGCCATGACCGCGATCGCCGCGTGGCCGGTCCTGGGCGAGGTGCCGTCGCTCGGAGCCGCCTTCGGCTTGGTCGTCGGAGCGGCCGCGTGCGTGCTGGGAACGGCGGACATCCGTCCGGTACCGCGAAGAGATCGCGTCGCGACCGTCCATCCGGGATGATCACTGAGGGTGCCGGAGCGCGCGCCGGCTGCCCACCATCCGGCGGTCGATCACTGGCCGTCCCCGGCGTAGCGTGGGGTGGACCATGAGCGACGGCACATTCGAGGCGTTCCGCAAGGCCGAGGCGCTACTGGCGCGACGGCGGCCCCTCGACGCCATCCGGGCGCTGGAGCCGGTTCTCGAGGACGAGCCCAACACGCCGAGCGTTCAACTGCTCGCCGCCCGCGCCTACTTCGCCTCTGCGCAGCTCAACCGGGCCGAGACCGCTTTCCGCAAGGTCGTCGAGCTCGACCCGACCGACCACTACGCGCGCTTCGGCCTCGGCAAGACGCTGCACCGCCAAGGTCGGCTGCACGACGCCGTGCGCGAGCTCAGGATCGCCGTCGCCATGCTGCCCTCCCCCGACTACCAGGAAGCCCTCAACGAGGTGCGCGCCCGCATAGCCGTGGAGAACAGCAACTGACCGCCCTTCCCCCCGGCCTCAACGCGGGCTCCGCACCAATGCCGCGTTTGGTCCGTTGAACGCGCTGAATGACTCATTCAGGTACTTGAGCGCCCTCAATGACTCATTCAGCTACTTGAACGGAGTGCGCGGCTAGCGGGGGAGGCTGCGGCGGGCGTAGGTGTCGGCCAGGCCGAAGACCTTTTGGCCGTACTCCGTGGAGTTGTTGTAGGCGAAGACGGCGGCCCACCAGCCCTTGGCGTCGCTGAGGTCGCGGTTGGCGGAGCAGAGGTAGCGCGCCGCGGTGACGGCGGCGTCGTCGATCTGCTGGGGGTCGGCGCGGCCGTCGCCGTTGCCGTCAGCGGCGTAGCGCTTCCACGTGCCGGGGATGAATTGGAGCGGCCCGACGGCGCGGTCCCAGGTGGTGTCCCCGTCAAGGGTTCCGCCGTCGGTGTCGGGGATGGCGCGCACGTTGGGGCCGCCGTCGAGCGGGATGCCGATGATCGGCTTGGACGGCCTGCCCTCGTCGGTGAGGGTGGCCCCGCCGTAGCGGCCGTGGTTGGACTCGATGCGGCCGATCCCCGCGACAGTGGCCCAGGACAGGCGGCAGCGCGGGCGCTCCACGCGCATGGCCAGGTCGGCGAGTGCGTAAGCGCGCAACGCCCGCGCGGGCACGTCGACGGTGTCGGCGAGGCGGTTGGCCCACTCGGTCAACGAATCGCGCGCGGCGGGAGAGCCCTGCGGCGTCGGCTGTTGCTGGTCTGGGACGACGCCCGCGTCACCGGGCACGACCGAACCGGGACGCACGGGAGCGGCGGTGACCGGAGTCTCCAGCCGGTTGTCCCGCGACGGCGTCATCAGGTCGGACAGAACGGCCAGGCCCGCACCGCCGACGCCGAGCACCAGAACGACGATGAGCAGCCGCCCCAGCAGCGAGCGACCGCGGCGCGGCGGGGTCGGCGACAGCACAGGGGCGGGGGTTACCACCCGGTCAGGTTACGTGCACTTCGGGCCGAACGGTCGGCCTCAACGGCTCAACCTGCCATAACGATCAGCGCGGTCCAGGACGTCCTGGGCGTAGCGACGGCTCTCGTTGTAGGTCAGCACCGCGCGCCACCAGCCGTCCTCGGTGCCCAGGTCGCCGCCGGAAGCGCACAGGTAGCGGGCGGCGGCGAGCGCGGCGTCATCGAGGTCGTTGGGGTCGGCGCGCCCGTCACCGTCGGCGTCGGCGCCCCAAGAGCGCCAGGTCGTGGGGATGAACTGCATCGGGCCGACGGCGCGGTCCCACACGGTGTCCCCGTCGAGCACCCCGAGGTCGGAGTCCGGGATCGACTTCACACCGGGCCGCCCGTCCAGCGGAAGCCCTCGGATGGGCACGGTCGGCCGGGCGTCGGCGTCCAGCCGGGCACCGTTGAAGCGCCCGTGGTTGGACTCGACCTGGCCGATGCCCGCGAGCAGGGTCCAGGTGATCCGGCAGGCCGGGCGCTCGCGCTGGAGCCGCGCGGTCGCGTAGCCGTAGGCCTGCATCGCCGCGCGCGGCACGTTGAGCCGGTCGGACAGGCCGCCCGCCCAGCTCGCGAGCTGTCGCTGGGGCGTCTGGCCGAACACGGTCAGGTGCGCGGCGACCCCGAGCACCGGCAGCGCGGTGCCGCTGTTGGGCGGGGCGTTCGCGGGCAGCAGCGGTGCGGTGGGGCCCGTCGGCTGCTGCCGGGCCCCGACCTCCGGGTCACCTGCGACCAGCAGGGCCGAGAGCGTGCACGCGGCGACGCCCAGCGAACCGAGCGCGAGCGCGGACCACCGTTTTCGCCTCCAGGCAACGTCGAAACGCAAGGAAGCCTCCTCTCCAACCGCCCAGCGTGCCGGTAACGGAACGGTTTCAGCAGAGTAGACAGGAGGACTCGCAGAGCGGTCACGCCGCCAGGTGAGAAGGTTCGCCCGTCCGGTTGACCATGATCTGGTCGACGCGCGAACACGGGGAGAAACGCGGGGAGAATTGTCGGATTTGCCGCCTTGTCCGGGGACATCCCACACAGAACCCTCGAACGGCACTAGACAGCGCAGGTCAGGCTAACCTAATTTCGCCCGTCGGGTTCGCGACGGAAGGACTGCGGAGTGCTGTTCAGCAACGCCCTCATCGGGCTGCGCGAGGGCCTGGAAGCCGCCCTCGTGATCAGCATCCTGGTGGCCTTCCTCGTCCGCACCGACCGCCGCTCCGCGCTGCCGCTGGTGTGGACCGGGGTCGCCGTCGCGATCGGGCTCTCGGTCGCGGCGGGCGCGCTGCTCACCTTCACCGCCGCCAGCCTCAGCTTCGAGCAGCAGGAGGCCTTCGGCGGCTTCGCGTCGATCGTCGCGGTCGCCCTGGTCACCGGCATGATCTTCTGGATGCGCCGCACCGCGCGCACGCTCGCAGGGCAGCTGCGCGAGAAGCTCGGCGAGGCACTGGAGATCGGCCCGGCCGCGGTGATCGCGGTGGCCTTCCTGGCCGTGGCCCGCGAGGGCCTTGAGACCGCGCTGTTCTTCTTCTCCAGCGTGCAGGCCGCTGGCGGCGGAACGCTGGAACCGTTGCTGGGCTTCGTGATCGGCATCGCCGTCGCGGTCGTGCTCGCGTGGCTGCTCTACCTCGGGACCGCGCGGGTGAACCTGGGGAAGTTCTTCACCGTCACCGGGGTCCTGCTGGTCTTCGTCGCGGCGGGCGTGCTGGCCTACGGCGTGCACGACCTCCAGGAGGCGGCGATCCTGCCGGGCCTGAACACGCTGGCCTTCGACGTCAGCGAGTACGTGCCCGCCGACTCCTGGTACGGCACGTTGCTCAAGGGAATCCTCAACTTCTCCCCGCAGACCACCGTGCTCGAAGCCGTGGTGTGGGGCGCCTACGTCCTCGTCGTCCTCACCCTTTTCCTTGCCCCGCAAAGCAAGCGCACCCAGGAGACCGCACAGTGAACAGAAGGCCGTACATCGCAGCACTTGCGCTGGTCTCGCTCTCCGCCTGCGGCTCCCCCGCCGGGGACGGCGGCCCGATCGCGGTGCGCGCCACCGACACGGAGTGCGCGGTCGCCAAGACCACGACAGGCGCCGGGACGATCACCTTCGAGGTGGCGAACAAGGGCACGAAGGTCACCGAGTTCTACCTCTACGCCGAGGGCGACCGGATCATGGGCGAGGTCGAGAACATCGGCCCCGGCCTGACCCGCAAGCTCAACGTGGAGGTCTCCGAGGGCGGCAAGTACACGACCGCCTGCAAGCCGGGGATGAAGGGCGACGGCATCCGCGCCGCCTTCACCGTGACCGGCGGCGCCGCCAAGGCCGTCGACGGAGACGCGAAACTGGCCGAGGCGACCAAGAGCTACCAGCGCTACGTGAACTCGCAGTCCGACGCGCTGCTGGCGAAGACGACCGAGTTCGTGAACGCCGTCAAGGCGGGCAAGGTCGAGGACGCGAAGGCGCTGTTCCCGATCGCGCGGACGTACTGGGAGCGGATCGAGCCGGTCGCGGAGAGCTTCGGCGACCTGGACCCGAAGATCGACGGCCGCGAGGACGTGATCGAGGAGGGTAGTGAGTTCACCGGCTACCACCGGCTGGAGAAGGACCTGTGGGTGGACGGCCTGAAGCCGGACTCGAACTCCATCGCCGACCGGCTGCTCACCGACGTGAAGGAGATCGTCGAGCGGGCGAAGAAGGTCGAGCTGACCCCGTTGCAGCTGGCCAACGGCGCCAAGGAACTGCTGGACGAGGTCGCCACCGGCAAGATCACCGGCGAGGAGGACCGCTACTCGCACACCGATCTCTGGGACTTCCGGGCCAACGTGGACGGCGCGCAGGCCGCCATCGCCTCGCTGCGCCCCGTGCTCGTGGAGCGGGACGCCAAGACTCTGTCCACTGTGGAGGAACGGTTCTCCGCGCTGGACAAGCTGCTGGAGAAGCAGCGCAAGGGCGACGGGTTCAAGCTCTACACCGAGCTGACCGAGCCGGAGAAGAAGGAGCTGGCGGCGGGTGTCGACGCGCTCGGCGAGCCGCTGAGCAAGGTCGCGTCGGTGGTGGCTGGCAAATGACGGGCGTCTCCCGGCGCAGGCTGTTCGGCTACGCGGGTGCCGGGGTGGCGCTCGCCGGAGCCGGAGCTACGGCCGGAGTCCTTGCGGCGCAACCGAAATCCACCCCTCATGTGGTGCCGTTCCACGGCGAGCACCAGGCCGGGATCACCACGGCGGCGCAGGACCGGCTGCACTTCGTGTCCTTCGACGTCACCACGGACAAGCGCGCCGAACTCGTGGACCTGTTGCGCGAGTGGACGATCGCGGCCGAGCGCATGACCAAGGGCGAGGAAGCCGCTGACCGGGGCGCTGTCGGCGGCCCGCAGCACGCTCCGCCAGCGGACACCGGTGAGGCGCTTGGGCTTTCGGCCGCCTCGCTGACGCTGACCGTGGGCTTCGGGCCGTCGTTGTTCGACAAGCGCTTCGGCCTGGAGCCAGCCCGCCCGGCCGCGCTCGCGGAGCTGCCGAGGTTCCCGCAGGACGACCTCGACCCCAAGCGCAGCGGCGGCGACATCTGCGTGCAGGCGTGCGCGGACGACCCCCAGGTCGCGGTGCACGCGGTGCGCAACCTCGCGCGGATCGGCTTCGGCGCGGTCGCGGTGCGCTGGTCGCAGCTCGGCTTCGGGCGCACGTCCTCGACCACGAAGGACCAGGCCACGCCTCGGAACCTGTTCGGGTTCAAGGACGGCACGAACAACATCAAGGCGGAGAGCCCCGAGGAGCTGCGCGAGCACGTGTGGGTCCGCGACGGCGAAGGTCCACAGTGGATGGTCGGCGGCAGCTACCTGGTCGCGCGCCGCATCCGCATGCACATCGAGACCTGGGACCGGACCTCGCTGGCCGAGCAGGAGGCGATCGTCGGCAGGAAGAAGGGCTCCGGCGCGCCACTGGGCCAGACCGAGGAGTTCGACCCGGTCGACCTGCACGTGAAGGGCGCGGGCGGGGTGCCGCTGATCGCCGAGGACTCGCACGTCCGGCTGGCGGCGGCGGAGTCGCTCGGCGGGGTGAAGATCTTGCGGCGCGGCTACAACTTCACCGACGGCTCCGACGGTTTCGGGCACCTCGACGCGGGGCTGTTCTTCATCTGCTTCAACCGCGATCCGCGCACGCAGTTCGTTCCCATGCAGCAGGCACTGTCCAGTCGGGACACAATGATGGAGTACTTGAAGCACAACGGTTCCGGGTTGTTCGCCTGTCCGCCGGGCGTGCGCCCCGGAGAATTCTGGGGACAGCGGTTGTTCCAGTAACCAGACTGGCTCGTTTCCCCTTTCACACGGAGAAGGAGCCAACCCATGGGTGCGCCCTACCCACCGATCGAGCCCTACGACCACGGTCTGCTCGACGTCGGTGACGGGAACCTCGTCTACTGGGAGACCTGCGGGAACCCCGACGGCAAGCCCGCCGTGGTGGTGCACGGCGGGCCGGGATCGGGGTGTTCGGCCAACCCGAGGAAGAACTTCGACCCCGAGCGCTATCGGACGATCCTGTTCGACCAGCGCGGTTGCGGGCGCAGCCTGCCGCACGCCAGCGATCCGGCGACGGACATGAGCGTCAACACCACCGAGCACCTCATCGGTGACATGGAGAAGCTGCGCGAGCACCTCGGCGTCGAACGCTGGCTGCTCTACGGCGGTTCGTGGGGCGTGACGCTCGCGCTCGCCTACGCGCAGCGGTTCCCCGAGCGCGTGTCCGAAATGGTGCTGATCTCGCTGAGCACCACGCGCCGCCGCGAGCTGGATTGGCTCTACGGCGGGGTGAAGCGGTTCTTCCCCGAGGCCTTCGAGCGGTTCCGCGACGCCGTGCCGGAGGCCGACCGCGACGGCAACCTGATGGCCGCCTACGCGCGCTTGATGGAGGACCCCGACCCCGAGGTGCGCGCGAAGGCCGCGCAGGAGTGGTGTCTTTGGGAGGACACCGTGCTCAGCCTGGAGCCCAACGGCTCGATGAGCCCGTTCGTCGGACGGCCTTCGGACTCCACCCTCGCGCTGGTCCGGATCATCACGCACTACTACTCGAACGCGGGGTGGCTGGAGGAGGACGTTCTGATCCGGGAAGCCCATCGCCTCAAGGGAATCCCCGGTGTGCTGATCCACGGGCGCCAGGACCTCAGCTGCCCCGTGGAGACCGCCCACGCGCTCGCGGCGAACTGGCCCGACGCCGAACTGCACGTCGTTGACGCGGCGGGCCACCTTGGCGGCGGCGACACGTCCAAGCACCTCTTCGCCGCGCTGGACCGCTTCGCCACCACCTGACGCGACGCGGCGGGCGGTCCCAGCTCAGGCACCGCCCGCCGCGCTTCAGGTCAGGACAGCTCGGGCAGCGCGGGGAGGGTGACCGCCGGGGTTTCCTCCAGCGCCTCCAACGCCATCCGGATCGCGGTGTCCAGCTGCGGGTCGCGGCCGTTGACCCAGTCCTGCGGGGCCATCACGACCTCGACGTCCGGGTCGACGCCGTGGTTCTCCATGCCCCACTCCACGCCCTTGATCCACGTGGCGTAGCTGGGCTGCGTGACAAGCGTGCCGTCGACGAGGCGGTAGCGGGAGTCGATGCCGACCGTTCCGCCCCACGTGCGCGTGCCGACCACCGGCCCGATCCCCATCGCCTTCGCCGCGGCGTTGACGATGTCGCCGTCGGAGCCGGAGAACTCGTTGGCCACCAACACGACCGGTCCGCGCGCGGCGTGCATCGGGTAGGTGGTCGGTTGGTAGCCACCGCGACCGACCTGCCAGCCGATGACACGTCGAGCCAGCTTCTCCACCACCAGCTGGGAAACGTGCCCGCCACGGTTCTCGCGGACGTCGGCGATGACACCCTCCTTCGCCGTCTCCACGCGGAGGTCGCGGTGCAGTTCCGCCCAGCCCGCCCCCATCATGTCCGGGACGTGCACGTAGCCGATGCGGCCTTCGGCCACTCTGTCCACATAGGACCTTCGGTCGGCCACCCACGCCTGGTAGCGCAGGGTTTCCTCCGAACCCAGGGGCACGACGACCACGCGCCGCGACTCCCCGCCGTCACGCGGTCCGACCGTCAGCTCGATCGCCGTGTCCGCCGTTCCCACGAGCAGCGGGCCGGGCCCGGACTCCGCGTCGACCGCGCGTCCGTTCACCGCGAGCAGCGCATCGCCCTCGCGGACGCCGACCCCGGGAGCGGCCAGCGGCGACCGCGCGTCCGGCACGGAGGACTCGCCGGGCAGGACCCGCACGACCCGCCAGACCCCGTCCTCGTCGCGGGCGATGTCCGCGCCCAGCTTGCCCATCCGGCGCGCGGCGGCGTTCGGGCGGGCGGGCGGCACCACGTAGGCGTGCGAGGCGGCGAGCTCCGCCTGCACCTCCCACAACATGTCGACGAAGTCGTCGTGACTGCCGAGTCGTTCCAGCAGCGGCTCGTACCGGTCGAGCACGCCCGCCCAGTCGACGCCGCTCATGTCCTCGCGCCAGTAGTGGTCGCGCATGAGGCGGCCGTTCTCGCGGAAGGCTTGGCGCCACTCGGCTCCCGGGTCGATGACCACGCGCACCCGCGACAGCTCGACCTCGATGCGGTCGTCGCCCGCGTCGCCGTTGGACTTCGCCTTGCGGTCGGCGGGGAGCACGCGCAGACCACCGCTGTCGCGCACCACGATCCGCTTGCCGTCACCGCTCACCGAGTACCAGTCGAGCTCGTCGACCAACTCCTCGACGGAGCGCTTCTCCAGGTCGAAGTACTCCAGGGAGTTCGGCTGGCCGTCGACACCGCTCGCCCCGTCCTCGTCGAGCACGCCGTTGGTCGGGTAGCGCAGCCACAGCAGGCCGCCCTCCGCCGCGCTCAGCGCGTGGTAGCGGCCGGTCGGCACCGGGAACGCGACCACGCGGGCGGCAAGGCCGTCGATGTCGACGGTGACTGTGACCGAGCGGTCCTCCTTCTTCTTGTCCTTCTGCTCGTCGTCGGAGTCCGGCGTGAACGGGCGACCGTCCAGCTGCGGGCCGAACGGCGAGCGGGTCGTCACGCCCAGCGGCACCAGGTACGGCCGCCCGCCGCTGGCGAAGGACATGTCGAACACGTGCTCGTCGTAGATCGGGTCGAAGTTGCGCTTGGACAGGAAGGCGAGGTGCTTGCCGTCCGAGGTGAACGCGGGCGAGTGGTCGACGAAGCGCAGCGGAGTGACGTCCACAGTGGACAGATCGTCCACGCGGGCCAGCCGGATCTGCCGCAGCGGCCACGCTCCGGGGTGCGACCACGCCACCCACTCGGAGTCCGGCGAGAACACCGCGTCCTCCGGGTCGCCCTGCTCCCCGACCGCCAGTTCGCGCAGCGCGCCGCTGCCCACGTCGATCAGCACCAGCCGGCAGTCGTGCGTGGTGGCCGCGATGGTGCTGCCGTCCGGCGACACCGCCAACTCCTGCACGCGGCCGAGCTGGCCGGAGGCGAGCCTGCGCGGGGTCACGCCCGCCGCGCGCCCGGCGACCGGGCTGATCTCCAGCGCGTCCTCGCCGTCCGCGTCGGTCACCCACACCACGCGGTCGTCGCCGAGCGGTCGCGGCAACCGGCCGCGCACGCCGGGCTCAGCGGCGAGGGCTCGCACCGGCCCATCGCGGTGGGTCAGCCAGTGCACGGTCCCGCGCACCTCGATCGCGCTCGCGCGTCCCGTGCGGTCCGACACCGCCGCGCCCAGGTGCTTCGCGGTGGGCACCGGCGTCGGCTGGCGGAACGGCCTCGGCCCGGTGAGCCGCACGTCGAGCTTGCGGGGCTCGGCGTCCAGACCGTCGAGCAGCCACAGCGAACCGCCGCTCTGGTAGACCACCCGCGAACCGTCCGTGCTGGCGTGCCTGGCGAAGAAGTCCTCGTGCGAGGTGTGCCGCCGCACGTCGGAGCCGTCCGCGGCGCACGAGTAGAGGTTGCCGAAGCCCTCGTGGTCGGAGATGAAGACGATCCGCCCGTCCACCCAGAGCGGCCGGACCAGTGAGGAGCGCAGCTCCGGCAGAAGGCGCTCGAACTCGCCGTCGCCGTCGGTGTCGATCCAGAGCTTGCCCGCCCTGCCGCCCCGGTAGCGCTTCCACCACGCGGGTTCCGGGTTCGCCGTCGAGCTGAGCACCACCGCTCCGTCCGGCGCGACCGCGACACCGCTGACCGGCCCGTAGGGCAGGCGGGTCGCGGGGGCTCCGTCCACGGGCACGGCGCGCGCCCAGGTGTGCGGAAGGCTCTGCTCGCCGACCGCGCTGATCGCGAGGACGTCGCCGTCGGCCGTCCAGCCCAGCACGTTGGCCTTGAGATCGCCCCAGTGCGTCAGCCGCTTGCCGAGCCCTCCGGCGACCGGGACCACGTGGACCTCGGGGGCGCCGTTGAGCCTGCTGGCCCAGGCGAGCAGTTCGCCGTCGGGAGAGAAGCGGGGGTTCGCGGCGGGGACTCCGTCCGCCGTGACCCTCCAGGCGCGGCCACCGTCGAGCGGGGCCAGCCAGACGTCGTCCTCGGCGACGAAGGTCACCAGATCGTCGTGCACGTGCGGAAAGCGCAGGTACCCATCTGTCACCGCACCGACGTTAGTCCCTGCCCCCGTTACCCGGTCGTGAACGGACCCGCGCCGTATTCACACTTCAACACCCACCGAAGCCCCCAACGACCCCTTCAGTGCGTTGAACGCACTAAACGACCCGTTGAGGTCCTTGAACGCACTGAACGACCCGTTCAGTGCGTTGAGCGCGCCAAACGGGTCGTTCAGGGCTTAAGCGGCCGGGGTGGGGGTGGTGGGCCAGTGGGTGCGCCAGCCGGTGGGGCCCATGGTGGCGGGGTCGAGGCCCGCTGACCTGGCGGAGCGTTCGGCGGCGCGGACGTCCTCGGCGTAGCGGCGGGCGACCACGCGCAGCTCGTTCTCGGGGTCCTCCCCCGCGAGCTTGGCGAGCGCGGCGACCACGAACAGCGTCGCCCCGGTGCCGTCGCCGTCGGGGAGCAGGTCGGCGGGGAAGCCCGCGCGCCCGGTCCGCTGGGCGAGCTTGGCGGCGAGGGCCACGGCGGGCTGACCGAGCGCGACACCGTCCACAGTGGACTCGCGACGCTTCTCGGCCTGCTTCAGCTCCTCCCAGCGCACTTCCTGGGTCTCGGCGTCGCGCACGGCGGGGTCCCCGCCCGCGAAGACGTGCGGGTGCCTGCCGGTGAGCTTGGCGACGAGGTCTGCGGCGACCTCGTCGACGGAGAACGGGTCGGCGGGGTCCTCGGCGGCGACCCTGGCGTGGAAGAGCACCTGGAGCAGCACGTCGCCGAGCTCCTCGCGCAGCGCCTGCCGGTCGCCGTCCTCGATCGCCTCCAGCAGCTCGTAGGTCTCCTCGACCAGGTACTGCCGGAGCGAGTCGTGGGTCTGCTTGGCGTCCCACGGGCATCCGCCGGGCGAGCGCAGCTTGTCCATCACCGCGGTGGCCTCGACGAGCGCGGCACCGGCGGGTTCTGGCGTGCCGATGATCCGCGCGCCAGCCTCGTGCAGCGCCGCCGCGGCCGGGTCGGTGAGCGCGGTCGTGATCACCACGACCGGCTCTTCCTCGGCTCGGCGCAGCAGTTCGGCGGCGTCCGGGACCGGTTCCGCCGCGGCTTCCTCGGCAGCACCGGGGGTCGCGTAGACCGCCGATGCCGCGCGGAGCGCGGGAAGCGCGGCAGCGGGCAGGACGGCGCCGAGTCGCGGGCTGAGCAGGACGACCGCGCAGCCCGCAGCGAGCGAGGAGGACGTCACGACCGGGGCGTGGTGGCCTTGAGCTGGAGGGTGGCCTGCTCCAGCGCGCTCGGGACGAGCTGTGCGTTGGTCAGGTCCCAGGTGCCGTAGCGCGGGTTGACCTGCATGCCGATCTCCTCGCGCAGCAGCGAGGCCATGCCCCGGCCGAGCGCGCCGTTGAGCTTGGCCTGCGCCGACGCCCCGGCCTGCCCGGCCTGCGGGTTCGGCGGGGTGGTCGTGCTGGTGTCGCGCTTGTGCACGTAGGCGACGAGCCACTGGCTGGTGGGCGTGGTCTGCTCCATCTGGCCGGACTCGTCGGGCAGCGGGAACGCGACGACGGTGTTGGCGCCGGTGGCGAAGATCGGGCTGGCCGCGATGGCGCTGCTGGCCCGGGAGAACGCGAAGTCCGCGTTCTTGCCGGCCTGGCGCTTCTTCGCGAGCTCGTCCTTGACCAGCTGGGCGGCGGCGGCCGGGCCCTTGGCCATCTGCTTGGCCTTGGCGACCGCGTCCTCACGGCTGTCGGTCACGACGAGGTCGAAGGAGACGGAGGTCCGGTTCGCGTACTTCTTGCCGATCTCGCTCGCCAGCATGTCGCCGCGGATGCGCTCGCGCAGCACCTGCTCGTCGTAGGCGGGGAAGGCGTTCTCGGGGAGGCTGCCGCCGAAGCTGGCGATCACCGAGTCCACCGCGCTGTTGTCGACCTGGACGCCTTCGCGCTGGGCGAGCCGTTCGAGCAGTTCGAGCCGGATCAGCACGCTGAGCAGGCCCCGTCCGGCCAGGTCCAGCTTGTTCTGGGCCTGCAACCGGAGGTACGTGGGGTCCTGGGCGGCCAGGCCGCCGTCGATCCGGCGCTGCACCTCGGCAACGCTGATGACCTTGTCACCGATGATCGCGGCGGCGTTGGGCTGCCCGGCACCGGTGCTGCACCCGGTGAGCAGGAGACCGGTGGTGGCCGCCAGCGCAGCGACCAGGCGAGAGGAACGGCTGATGGCCTTCACGGTGTCGTACCTTCTCACGCTCGGGGTGGGCATGGGGTGCAAGGGTTGGCCAAGCATCGAATGACTGCTGGTCAGACGCCCGCTGGCTGGGGTGCGGCGGCGATCGACTCGACGAACTTGGCGCACCAGTCGAGCAGCTCGCGGTCACGCAGCAGCGGCGCTCCGATCCGCCCGCCCGCCGCGCCCTCGGTGGGCCGGGGCACGGAGACGGTCTTCACGGCGGGCTTGTGCACGGCCTTGGGGTGCAGTCGCTTGAGCCGGACCATCTGCGAGTCGCGCAGGTCCATCGGCGCGAACCGGACGGTGCTGCCCTGCACGGCGACCTCGGTGATGCCGTGCTTGCGGCAGACCTGGCGGAAGGTCGCGACGGCGAGCAGGTGCTCGACGGGCTCGGGCAGCTGGCCGTAGCGGTCGGTCAGCTCCTCGCGCACCGCGTCCAGCGCGGCGGCGTCCCCGGCGGAGGCGATCTTGCGGTAGGCCTCGAGGCGCAGCCGCTCGCCGGGCACGTAGTCGTGCGGGATGTGCGCGTCGACCGGCAGTTCGACCCGGACGTCGGCCAGCTCCTCGTCCTCCTCGCCGGTGCCCGCGCCCGCGTGCTTGCGGAAGGCCTCCACGGCCTCGCCGACCAAGCGCACGTAGAGGTCGAAACCGACGCCAGCGATGTGCCCGGACTGCTCGGCGCCGAGGATGTTGCCCGCGCCCCGGATCTCCAGGTCCTTCATGGCGACCGCCATGCCCGCGCCGAGTTCGGAGTTCTGCGCGATGGTGGCGAGCCGGTCGTGCGCCTGCTCGGTGAGCGGCTTCTCCGGCGGGTAGAGGAAGTAGGCGTAGCCGCGCTCGCGTCCGCGGCCGACGCGCCCGCGCAGCTGGTGCAGCTGGGAGAGGCCGAGCATGTCGCCGCGCTCGACGATGAGGGTGTTGGCGTTGGAGATGTCCAGGCCGGTCTCGACGATCGTGGTGCAGACCAGGACGTCGTACTCGTTCTCCCAGAAGCCCTCGATGATCTTTTCGAGGCGGTCCTCGTTCATCTGGCCGTGCGCGGTGACCACGCGGGCCTCCGGGACCAGTTCGCGGATGCGGCGCGCGGCCTTCTCGATCGAGCTGACCCTGTTGTGCACGAAGAAGACCTGGCCGTCGCGGAGCAGCTCGCGCCGGATCGCCGCACCGACCTGCTTGTCGTCGTAGGCGCCGACGTAGGTCAGCACCGGGTGCCGTTCCTCCGGAGGCGTGAGGATGGTGGACATCTCGCGGATGCCCGCCAGGCTCATCTCCAGGGTGCGCGGGATCGGCGTCGCGGACATGGTCAGGACGTCGACGTGGGTGCGCAGCGACTTGATGTGTTCCTTGTGCTCGACGCCGAAGCGCTGTTCCTCGTCGACGATCACCAGCCCGAGGTCCTTGTAGCGCAGTCCGGTCTGGAGCAGTCGGTGCGTTCCGATGACCACGTCGACGGAGCCGTCGGCCAGGCCCGCGATGACCTGCTCGCCCTCCATCGGGTCGGTGAACCGGGACAGGCCCTTGACCGTGACCGGGAAGGCGCGCATCCGTTCGGTGAAGGTGTTGAGGTGCTGCTGCGCCAGCAGGGTGGTGGGCACCAGCACGACGACCTGCTTGCCGTCCTGGACGGCCTTGAACGCCGCGCGGACCGCGATCTCGGTCTTGCCGTAGCCGACGTCGCCGCAGATGACGCGGTCCATCGGGACGGCCTTCTCCATGTCCGCCTTGACCTCTTCGATCGCGCCCATCTGGTCGGCGGTCTCGACGTAGGCGAAGGCGTCCTCCAGCTCGCGCTGCCACGGCGTGTCCTTGCCGAAGGCGTGGCCGGGCGCGGACTGGCGCGCGGCGTAGAGCTGGACGAGCTCGGCCGCGATCTGCTTGACCGCCTTGCGCGCCTTGGCTTTGGTGTTCTTCCAGTCGGAGCCGCCGAGCTTGTTCAGCGTGGGCAGCTCGCCGCCGACGTAGCGGGAGACCTCGTCGAGCTGGTCGGTGGGGACGAAGAGCCGGTCGCCGGGCTGGCCGCGCTTGCTGGAGGCGTACTCCAGCAGCAGGTACTCGCGGGTGGCCCCGGCGACGGTGCGCTGGACCATCTCGACGTAGCGGCCGATGCCGTGCTGTTCGTGCACGACGTAGTCGCCGGGCTTGAGCGCGAGCGGGTCGACGGCGTTGCGGCGCTTGGACGGCATCCGCCGCATGTCCTTTGTGGACGTTCCACCGCGTCCGCCGGTGAGGTCGGTCTCGGTGAGCACGACCAGTGCCACGTCGGGGGCGGAGAAGCCGTCCTCCATGCCGCCGCAGGCGACCGTGACGACTCCGGTGGCGGGCGCTTCGACGAGCCCGTCCTGGGCGTGCACGGCGGGGACTTCGGCGTCGCGCAGCTGTTCGCAGGCGCGCTGCGCGGTTCCGGCTCCCGGCACGACGAGGACCGCGGCTCCCCCGGCGGCGGTGTGCGCGCGGAGGTCGGAGAAGGCCCGGTCGAGTTCGCCGTGGTAGGCCTCGACCGGCTTGAGGCCGAGCCGGATCGCTCCGGTCGCGGGCCCGGCGGAGAACTGGCTGAGCGTCCACCAGGGGCGGCCGCTGGCGCGGGCGTGGTCGGCGATCTCGTCGAGCGCCCGGTAGGCGGTGGCGCCGAGGTCGATCGGGGCGGACCCGCCGCCCGCCGCCGCCATCCAGGAGGCTTCGAGGAACTCCTGGCCGGTGCGGACGAGGTCGTGCGCGCGGGTGCGGATCTTCTCCGGGTCGGCGAGGAGCACGTGGGTGCCTTCGGGGACCACGTCGGTGAGCAGCTGGAGCTCGCCCGGCAGCAGTGCGGGGATGAGCGCTTCCATGCCCTCGCAAGGGATTCCCTGGGCGAGCTTGGTGAGCATCTCGGCGAGGTGGGCATCGCCCGCGTGCTGTTCTGCGAGCTTCTCCGCGCGTTCCCGGACCGGCGCGGTGAGCAGCAGTTCGCGGCACGGCGGCGCGTGCAGCTCGGCCAGTTCGTCGGGCAGGGAGCGCTGGTCGGCGACGGAGAAGGCGCGGATCTCGGTGACCTCGTCGCCCCAGAACTCCACGCGCACCGGGTGTTCGGCGGTGGGCGGGAAGATGTCGAGGATGCCGCCGCGGACGGCGAACTCGCCGCGCTTCTCCACGAGGTCGACGCGGGCGTAGGCGAGGTCGACGATCCGTTCGACGAGCTGGGCGAAGTCGTGCTCGCCGCCGACGCGCAGGCGCACGGGTTCGAGGTCGCCGAGGCCCGGCGCCATCGGCTGGATGAGGCTGCGGACCGTCGCGACGACGACCTTGATCGCGGTTGCTGTGTCTTCTTCGGGGTGTGCGAGGCGGCGCAGCACCGTGAGGCGCTTGCCGACGGTGTCCGCGCGCGGGGAGAGGCGTTCGTGCGGCAGCGTCTCCCAGGACGGCAGGGACGCGACGACGTCCTGGCCGAGGAGGTCGCCGAGGGTCGTGGTGAGCTCGTCGGCTTCGCGCCCGGTGGCCGTGACCACGAGGACGGTGTTGCGGGCGGCGAGGGTCGCGGCGACGAGCGCTCTGGCGGCCGGTGGGCCTTCCAGTTGGACCGAGGTGGTGCCTGCGGCGTCGGCGACCGCTCGCAGCGCCTCCGCCCTGCCGAGGGTGCTGAGCAGGCCGGACAACGATGCCGCCATCGTGACTTTCCCTCCGTATTGCCGTGTGCGTCCGAGACTACGTCGTGGGTCTGACGGTGGCGCGCCGCGCCCGCTCAGCTCGCGTCGAGGGCGTCCAGCACGCCTGCGCGCGGTTGCTCGTCCGGTCGTCCGGTCGTCGAGGTCGCCGTTGGGCAGGACGTGCAGTGCGTCTCGCTCGACCGCGGTGACAATCCGTTCGGCGGCGACGTCCACGTCGATCATGGTGGCGGCGGAGCCCCGCAGTCCACCGGTTACTCCGCCCACCGCGCCCCGACCAAAGCGGATGTCCCGGCTCACGCGCAGCCCCCCACCCTCCCGGGGGGCGACCCCGAGGCCAGTCTACCGATGCCCAAGCCCGCGAAACCGAAGCTCGACGCACCTGTGGACAACACGAGCCGATGTGGACAACTAGGCGCATCACCTGGTTCGCCGGTCTTCAAGACCACCCAACCCCGCGTTCGATCATCGCTAACCGCCCCCAACCTCGGCGCGGTTGAGGGTTTGTCGTCGTTGAAGACCGCTGAGGAGGGGGTTTGGGGGTCTTGAAGACTGGCGAACCCGGTTGCGCGCGACGTGCCGGGCGATCGCGCGTCAAGGGTTCCGTTGAATCCCTTGGGGTTTCACGCCCGCGCTGAGCACGCGAAACAGATTCACGGTGGTTGTACACGCGACGGGGGACCATGGCGGGGTGATCAAGCGCGGCGTTGCGGTTGTTGCTGTCCTGGCGTTCGCGGCCGGGTGCGCGGGCCAAGGATCGCCCGAGCCTCGCGGGAACGCGCCAACGGCGGGGAAGGCACCGGCGCTCAAGGTCGACGTGGTGACCGCGGGCCTGGAGCACGGGTGGGACGTCGGTTTCCTGCCGGACGGCAAGGCGCTGGTCACGCAGCGACCGGGCAAGCTGACGTTGCTGTCGAGCACGAAACCGGGCGCGACCGCGACGACGGTGCAGGCGGACTTCGGCGACCTGATGGCGCGCAGCGAGGGCGGGCTGATGAGCCTGCTCGTGCACCCGGCGTTCGCCACCAACCGCCGGTTCGTGACGTGCCAGACCACCCAGGCGGACACGCGCCTGATCACCTGGCGGTTGGCGGAGGACGGCACCCGCGCGGAGCGGACCGGCGAGCTGCTCACGGGAATCCCGGTCAGCAGCGGGCGGCACTCCGGGTGCCGGATGGAGCTGGCCAACGACGGCTCGCTGCTCGTGGGCACGGGGGACGCGGCGCGCGCGGACTCGGCGCAGGACCGCAACGGCTTGGGCGGCAAGGTGTTGCGCATCGACCTGGAGACCGGAGGCCCCGCGCCGGGCAACCCGTTCGCCACGTCGGCGAACCCGCGCGAGCGGCTGCTGTGGACCTACGGGCACCGCAACGTGCAGGGCCTCGTCAAGCGGTTGGGGACGGACCAGGTCTTCTCCGCCGAGCACGGGCCGGACGTCGACGACGAGGTCAACCTGTTGCGGCCAGGCGGAAACTACGGGTGGGACCCCTCGCGCGGAGGCACGGTCGGCGGGTATGACGAGGACGTGCCCATGACTGACACGAAGCGGTTCCCCGACGCCGTGACCGCGACGTGGAGTTCGGGATCGCCGACCGAGGCCCTGTGCGGAGCGGCCTTCCTGTCGGGACCGAGCTGGGGTGATCTGGACGGCGTGCTCGCGGTGACCGCGCTCAAGGGCAGCAAGCTGTTGCTGTTCAGCCTCGACGCGGCCGGAGCGGTGCGCCAGGTCTCGACGCCCGCCGAGCTGAACGACACCCACGGCAGGCTGCGCGGCGCGCGGCTCGGACCGGACGGCGCGCTGTACGTGACGACGTCCAACGGCGAGGACGACAAGCTGCTGCGGATAAGCCGGTGAGCACCGGGCGCTGGCTCGACCTGCTCACCGGTGGCGCGGAAGCCGATCCGACCGATCCGCTGATCGCCGCCGCCATCGAGCGCACCGAGTCCCGCGCCCGCACATTGATGTCCACAATGGACAGATCTCCCGGCAGGACGTCGTTGTGGCCGGACCTCACGGGACCCGGCGTCGAGCACACGACCGCGTCGCTCTCCCGGCTGCGCGCGATGGCGCTCTCCCCCAGCACCAAGGGCACGGTGACCGAGGCGCTCGAATGGTTGGCACGCAACCGCTACCGGGAGGACATGGACGAGGTCGGCAACTGGTGGGAATGGGAGATCGGCATCCCCGACCTGCTGCTCGACACGCTCGTGCTGTCCGGCGCGCACATCCCGGAACTGCTCCGCGCGGTGCGGCGGTTCGTCCCCGACCCCACGCGCCGGACCGCCAACCCCAGCGAGGAGGAGGTGGGCGCCAACCGCGCGGACAAGGCGTACATCCACCTCCGGCGCGGCCTGCTCAGCGATTCCGGCCTCATCCCGGAAGCCCGCCGCGCGCTCGACCAGGTCTTCGAGCACGTGGTCACCGGCGACGGCTTCTACCGCGACGGCTCGTTCGTGCAGCACCAGCGCCACGCCTACACCGGCACCTATGGCGTTGTTCTGCTCGACAGCGTGGCGAGAACCCTTGCAGTGCTTGGCGATCCGGTCCCGGAGGTGGTCGAGCGCTGGGTGTTCGACAGCTTCGAGCCGATCACGTTCCGGGGTCAGGTGATGTCCTTCGTGCGAGGTCGCTCGATCACCAGGAGCACCGACGACCACGCCTGGGGACGCCAGCTCGTCAGCGCGCTGACCCTGTTGGCCAGCAAGAAGTTCGGCCCGCTCATCGGCAGCTTGGTCGAGTCCGGCGTCTACGAGCGAACCGCCAGCCCAGCCGAGATCGTGTTGCTGCGCAAAGCAATTGCGCCACCGGATGCACGAAAGAACGCGCACCACACGTTCACCAGCATGGATCGCGTGGTGCACAAACGCAGCGACTGGGTGTTCGCGATCTCCGCACGCAGCAACAGGATCAACGGCCACGAGTCGGGCAACGGCGAGAACCTGCGCGGGTGGTACACCGGCGAGGGCATGACCTACCTCTACAACAACGATCTACAGCACTACTCCGGCGATTTCTGGTCCACAGTGGACATGTATCGGCTACCGGGAACCACAACCGCAACGCATCCCCGGACACCTGCGGACAACCTGTGGTTCGACGGGTTCCGCGGGCCGGACAAATGGGTCGGCGGAGTCACGCTGGACAACGACACCGGCAGCTTCGGGATGCGCTTCACCGCAGGACCGGACCAGCTCGACCACGGACGCCCCGGAGCACCGAACTCGTTGCGCGGCACCAAGTCCTGGTTCATGTTCGGCGACGAGATCGTCGCGCTCGGCGCGGGCATCACCAGCGAGGACGGCGACATCATCACCACGGTCGAGAACCGCAGGACCTCCGCGAAGTTCACGACCGGGCCGGACTGGGCACATCTCGCCGGAGTCGGCGGCTACCTCTTCCCAGCAAACACGAATTACCGCACCGAGACGGGAAAGTACGCCTTATTGGTGTTCGACCACGGCCGCAATCCCCGGTCCAGCAGCTATGAATACGTACTTCTCCCAGGGCTATCAGCGGAGGAGACGGCGCAGCACGCGAGAAACCCGAAGGCGACGATTCTCAGCAACACCGCCCAAGTGCAAGCCGTGCGGCACGGCGACATCCTCGCGGTGAACTTCTACGAGCCAGGCGCAGTCGAGGATCTGAGTGTCGAGAACCCCGCCGCAGTGATCATCGACCGGCGCACGCTTGCGGTCTCCGACCCAACTCGCTCGCAGGAACCCTTGGTGCTCAACGTGTTCCGCCCAGGACTGCGCGTGTCGGCGGCCGACCCCGGCGTGCTCGTGAAGGAACTGCCCCGTGGGTTGCGCATCACGGTCGACGCCGCGCACGGCCGGACCTACCGCGTGCGGTTCGACCAGATCAGGAACGGGCGCGGCGCTTGGGCTTGTGGTCCAGGTGGGACAGGCCGTTCCAACACAGGTTGACCAGGTGCGCGACGACGTCGTCCTTCTTGGGTTTGCGCGCCTCCAGCCACCACTGACCGGTCAGCGCGACCATGCCCACCAGTGCCTGCGCGTAGAGCGCCGCCAGCTTCGCGTCGTAGCCGCGGGCGGAGAACTGCTGGCCGAGGATGTCCTCGACCTGGCTGGCGATGTCGTTGAGCAGACTGGAGAAGGTGCCCGTGCTCGCCGCGACCGGGGAGTCGCGAACCAGGATGCGGAAGCCGTCGGTGGAGTCCTCGATGTAGTCCAGCAACGAGCTGGCCGCACGCTCCAGCAGCTCCCTGGGGTGGTCCGCGACGGAGAGCGCGGAGACCATGCCGTTCAGCAGCACCTGCATCTCGCGGTCGACGACGACCGCGTAGAGCCCTTCCTTGCCGCCGAAGTGCTCGTACACGACGGGCTTGCTGACCCCGGCGCGGTGCGCGACCTCCTCGATGGAGGTCCCGTCGAAACCCTTCTCCGCGAACAGCTTCCTGCCGACGTCCAGCAGTTGTTGCCGTCGTTCCTTGCCGGTCATCCGTACACGGGCCACCGGAGCTCCCCCTCCTGCGATGGCTTCACGCGCGTGCCGGAACCTGTCGCACGTGGACTGTGGCGAGCAGTTTATGCGCTTCGCCAACGAATTACCGGGGACCCCTGAGAACAGGGACCCCCGGTATCGGTGTTCGTCAGTGCTGGTCGGCGGTGATGCGCGCCAAGCGAGCTTCGGTGGGCCAGCGGACGTTCCACACCCAGCCGAACTTCTCGAAGATCCAGATGACCCGCGCGGAGGTGTCGATCTGGCCGCGCTTCACGCCGTGCCTGGCCGACGTCGGGTCGGCGTGGTGCAGGTTGTGCCAGGACTCGCCGAAGGACAGGATCGCCAGCGGCCAGAAGTTCGCGGCCTTGTCCTTGGACTTGAACGGGCGCTCACCGATCATGTGGCAGACCGAGTTCACCGACCAGGTCACGTGGTGCAGCACGGCGATGCGCACGACACCGGCCCAGAAGAACGCGGTGACCGCACCCCACAGGGACCAGGTGATCAGACCGCCGAGCAGCGCGGGCAGGCCGAGGCTGAGCACGATCCACA
This sequence comes from Allokutzneria multivorans, assembly GCF_039537405.1. Lineage (NCBI taxonomy): Bacteria > Bacillati > Actinomycetota > Actinomycetes > Pseudonocardiales > Pseudonocardiaceae > Allokutzneria > Allokutzneria multivorans. The sequence continues at coordinate 82,575 of NZ_BAABAL010000006.1, forward strand.
CCACGAACAGCTTGTCGACGCGGCGAATGTCCTTGTCCGCCAACAGGTCCGGCGCGAAGCGCTCGGCGTTGGTGACGTCCCTGCGCAGCATCCAGCCCATGTGCGCGTGCCAGAAGCCCTTGGTGAGCGCCCACGGCGAGGTGCCGTAGAGCCACGGCGAGTGCGGGTCGCCCTCCTTGTCGGAGAACGCGTGGTGGCGCCGGTGGTCGGCGACCCAGTGCAGGATCGGGCCCTGCACGGCGCTGCTGCCCGCGATGGCGAGCATGACGCGCACCCAGCGCTTGGCCTTGAAGGAGCCGTGGGTGAAGTAGCGGTGGTAGCCGACGGTCACGCCGAGCCCGCCGATGTAGTAGAAGACCAGCGCCAGCCCGACGTCCACCCAGCCGAGACCCCAGCCCCACGCGAAGGGGACGGCCGCGATGAGCGCCAGCGTCGGGATGATGACGAACGCGAACACGACGACCTGCCCAACGCGGCTGCGGGGCTCGTCGAACATCGGCTTGGGGCCACGCGCTGGTTCCGCGCCGGAGCGCGTGGAGGGCTCGGATGTCAGCGTCATGCGTTGGCTACCTCATCACTTCGGCACCGGCGAGTCCGGAGCGCATTTCCTGGAACAATTCCTACGGCTACGGAACCGTAACCTACGCAAGCGTAAGTTGAGCGTGAGCCGCCCGTCACCCCCCGAGTGACAACTCGCGGCGTGTCGCATCAAATCGGGCGTGTCGGGCACGTGCGGCGAAGTTTTCAGCACCACACCGGCGGCACGCGCGTGATCGCGCATGATCGGCGCATGACGACATCACCCGTCGCCGAGGCCCCGGTGGCGCGGCCGAGGACGCGGCGCTCATCACCGCGCCGCCGCGTGACCGTCCTGGTGCTGGTCACGGCGCTGCTGCTGGGGCTGGCAGCGGTGGGCGGCTCGTACTACTACTCCTCGGTGCTGCTCGTCCCGAACCACTCGGAACCCCGGTACTACGACGAGGTCTTCGCGGTGAACGACCGGGGCGGCGTGAGGAGCGTCACCCTGGCCGAGAACGAGGGCACCCTCCGCCCCGGCGTCTGGGACCTCCGGTGGACGACGGAGTTCTCCGGCTCCGCGCAGATCGGCGAGATCCTCGGCCGCTCCGACGGAAAGGTGGAGCGCCGCCTGCTGGGCGGAGCGACCCCGCCGATCGGCTCGCGCGTGCGGGTGAACAACGACGTCTGGGGTGCGGGAAACCCGCGCACGGCCTTCGGGCTGGACTTCAGCGAGGTGATGGTGCCGACGGAGCTGGGCCCGGCCAAGGCCTGGTACGTCGGCCCGCCCGCCGGGATCGAGCCGGACACCTGGGTGATCGGCGTGCACGGGCACAACGCCAGCTACACCGAGACGCTGCGGATGATCGGCCCGGTGCACCGGGCGGGAATGGCCTCGCTGTCGGTCAGCTACCGCAACGACAGGGACGCCCCGGGTTCGGCGGACGGCCTGCACCACCTGGGTGACTCCGAGTGGCGTGACGTGGAGTCCGCGATGCGGATGGCGCTGGGCAACGGGGCCAAGCGGTTCGTGCTCTACGGCTACTCGATGGGCGGCGCGGTGGTCGGCCAGCTGCTCGCGCGCTCGGCACTGGCGTCGAAGGTGGCCGCCGTCGTGCTGGACTCGCCGGTGGTGAGCTGGAGCAAGACCCTCACCTTCCAGGCCGAGCAGCGCGGGCTGCCGACCTTCCTCGTCCCGATCGCCAAGACCATCAGCAGCTGGCGGGCCGGGCTGGACTTCGACCGCTTCGACCTGGCCGAGCGGCCGCCGACGGTGAAGCCGGAGACCCTGCTGCTGCACGGCGACGCCGACCGGACGGTGCCGGTGACCGCCGCGCGGGAGCTGGCGTGGGCGGCGGGGCGGTTGAACTGGCCGCTGCGCTACACCGAGGTGCAGGGGGCCGGGCACGTCGCGCTCTGGAACCACGACCGGGCGAGCTACGAGCGGACGGTGACGGACTTCATTACCAACTCGGTTGCGGCCGCGGGGCGCTGACCGGGGAAAAGCTGTCGGAAAACAGCCAGAAGTGTGGCCTGCCTGCCACGAACGGCGCGCGCATGCCACCATGTCGTTGCGTGCGGTAGCGATACCGTGCGCGATGTCGCCCACTATCCGCCGTGGTGTAACGGCAGCACCTCAGATTTTGGTTCTGATGGTTCAGGTTCGAATCCTGGCGGCGGAGCGGACGGGCCCTCCCGGTGTACCCGGCACCGGAGCGGAGCGCCCGGCACGGTGCCCACGACCACGTCGTGGCTGTTCACAAGGGGGGTGAATGCACCTGCAGCAGGAGACCGGCATCGACGGTCCCGCGTACGGCCCGGAGGAGTCCCGGACGGGGCGCCGGCGGCTGGAGCACCTTCCCCCGGAACAGACCGATCTGGAGCTGTCCACCCCGGACCTCCCCTTCCCGCCGATCAGCGCGGTGCCCGAGCCCGGAACCCCGGACGCCTCCGAACTCGTCGAGGCGGAGAGCCCGGACGCCGACACGGCGTCCGCGAGCTCCCCCGTGGAACAAGCAGTAGAACCAGCACAACCCGAGAAGCCGGAAACGCAGCCGGAGCGCCAGGACGCGCGTCCGCCCGCGCTCGCCGAGGTCTCCGACGCGTGGCTGGTCGGCCGCGCCCGCGAACTGACCGCGACCGCGCAGTCCAGCGATCTGGAAGCCCAGCTGACCATGGCCCACGAGGCCGACGGCCTGCTGGCCGAGGCGCAGCGGCGGGGCGAGCCGAGGATGGTCGCGCAGATCCTGCGCGCCTCGGTGATCGTCCGCCTGGTCACGCCGGGGCTCGGCGAGCTGACCGATCCGCTGCTGGAGGAGCTGCTCAGCCACACCGGCAGGCACGGTCTGATCGTGTTGCAGGCCGACGCGCACGCGCTGGCCGGACGCCGCGCGCTGATGTCGGGCTACGAGGACACCGCGCTCTCCGAGGTCGCCGCCGCGCTGGTGATGCTGGAGGGCGACCCGGTCCCCGACGTGCTCTTCGGCGGGCGCACCTGGGCCCGCCTGCTCGCCGCGGCGTGGGTGGACATCGGCCTCGTGCTCACCCAGCTCGGCGTCTACGAGCTCGCCGACGAGGTGCTGGCCAGGGCGAACCTGTGCGTCCGGGAGAACGGCGGACCGCACGAGATCGCCGTGCACATGATCAACCGCGTGCGGCTGCTGCTCGGCTGGGGTCTGCGGCTGGAGCGGGTCGGCAAGGGCGAGGAAGCCGTCGACCGCTTCGCCACCGCCTCCGCGCTGGCCGTCTCCGTCGAGGGCCCGTGGCGGGAGTCGTTGTTCCCCAGGCGCAGCGACCGCCCGGCGGCCGTGCAGGTGCCGATGCTGGGCGCCGCGCACGCGCTGGCCCGCCCCAGCGCCGAGCACATCGAGAGGCTGGAGGAGCTGCTCACGCTCTCGATGTACCCGAGGGAGCAGATCGTCACCGCGATCGCGCTTTCCCGCTGCCTCGAACTGGCAGGCCGGGACGAGCAGGCGCAGCGCGTCCTCGGGGACACCCGCGTGCAGCTGGCCCGCGACACCAGCGAGCCGACCCTGATGCTGTGCCTGGTCCGCGAGTACGCGCGGTTGTGCGGCCCGGACGGCGGCAGGGAGACGAGCAACGCCCTTGAGGCGTACGCGACCGCGCTGGAGCACGAGCTGTGGACGCTGCGCGAGGCCCGCGTGGCCACGCTGCTGACCAGGCTGGAGCACGAGCGGCTGAGCCGTGAGCACGGCGCGATCGCGCAGCAGGCGTTGCAGGACCCGCTGACCGGACTGCCCAACCGGCGCGCGCTGGACGAGCGGATGGACACGCTGGTCGCCACCCCGTCGGCCTACCCGCTGTCGGTGGCGCTGGTGGACCTGGACGGCTTCAAGAGCGTCAACGACCGGTGCTCGCACGCCGAGGGCGACGACGTGCTGCGGGTGATCGCGAGCACGCTGCGCGACGCGCTGCGCGGGGACGACCTGGTCGGCCGCTACGGCGGGGACGAGTTCGTGGTGCTGCTGCCCGGGGCTCCGCTCGGGGCGGCCGAGGCGGCGCTGTCCAGGGCGGTCGAGGCGGTTTCGCGCCTGCCGGTGGACTTCTCGCGCGGCGTGACGCTGTCGATCGGCGTGGTCTCGGTGCGGCCCGCCGAAACGCCCGGTCAGGCGCTGGCCCGCGCCGACGCCGCGATGTACCAGGCCAAGCGCCAGGGCGGCTGCCGGGTCGCGGTGAGCGGTGCCGACACCGCCGACGACCTGCCGCACTCCTCCAGCTGGGTGCCGCCGCCCTGCCCGTGAGCCGAGCATCCGTCATCTGGGCGAACACCGGAAACAGACCCACAGGATTTTCACTTTCCTGATGCGGCTGTGGTCCCGGCCACAGCGCTCGTCCTAGAGTGCTGTGGTCCGATCGGAGCATGAAGATCACGCGAGGGGGTGCCGCCGATGCCCCGCCACCACAGCGACGACGACACCGCCTCGGGGGACTTCCCCAGCGGCGAATGGCTGAACGAACGCGGGAACGTGCTGCTGGCCCGCGCGCAGAGCGTGCCGTTGCAGGAGCGCTGGGCGATCCTCGCCGAGGTCGACGAGCTGCTGACCCGAGCGCGGCAGGTGGCCTCCAGCGAGGTGCTCGCCGCGACGCTGCGCCGGGCGCTGCTGCTGCGGTTGCTGACCAACCCCGACGACGAGGCCGTCGAATCGCTGCTCGACGAACTGGACGCGACCGCGCGCGCCCACGAGCTGCCGCTCTACGAGATCCACCACCACGCACTGCGCGGGCGGTTCGCGAACCGGCGGGCACGACAGAGCGACGCGCTCGTGGCGGCGGCGCGCGGGCTGGCGGTCATGGCAGAGCCGCTGGACCCGCCTGAGGGAACTCCCACCGCCGTGTGGGGCAAGAAGGTCGCGTGCGCACTGCTGACGTTGAGCAGCGCGCTGTCCGGGCTCGGCACCTACGAGCTGGCCGAGGAGACGCTGGACCTCGCGGAGCGCCACATCGCGGCCGAGGACGTCCACCAGCGCACGGTGCTCACGATCAACCGGCTGTGCCTGACGCTGGACTGGGGCCTGCGGCTGGAGCGCGCGGGCTTCGCCGAGCAGAGCGCCGAGCGCTTCGCCGCCGCGGAACGGCTCGCCCGCACGGCCGAGGAGCTGTGGAGCGGCTCGCTGTTCGCCGAGGACGCCACGGGCAAGGCGGCCGACGAGGTCGTGTCCATCGCGGTCGCACTGGCGCTGGCCGAGCCGGACATCTCGCACGTCGACCGGCTGCTGCGGCTGCGCGAGAGCTCGCGCGAGCCCAGCAAGCTGATCCACCTGACCGTCGCGCTGGCCCGCTGCCTCGACGACACCGCGACCGGGATCGCGATGATCTCCGATCTGGAGCGGGAGTTGAAGGGCAGCACCGAGGTGCGGCTGCTCCGGCTGACGCTGAGCTGGGAGCACGCGCGGCTGTTCGCGCTCCAGGAGGGCATCGACCCCGTCAACCACCCGTCCTACCTGCACGTGACCGCCATGGAGGAGTACCTCTGGGGCGCGCGGCAGGCCCTGATCGGCACCATCAGGGCGCGGGTGGAGCACGAGCGGCTCGCGCGGGTGCACGGGGCCGTGACCAGGCAGGCGTTGCAGGACCCGCTGACCGGGCTGGCCAACCGCAGGGGGCTCGCCGAGCGGCTGTGCGCCGCGGCGCTGGCGCCCGGCGGACCGGCGGTGATGGTGGCCGTGCTCGACCTCGACGGCTTCAAGGCGGTCAACGACCGGCTCAGCCACATGGTCGGCGACACGGTGCTGCGCGCGGTCGCGGACACGCTGCGCGCGGCGGTGCGGGCGGACGACCTGGTGGCGCGCTACGGCGGGGACGAGTTCGTGGTGGTGCTGCCGGGCAAGAGCACCGAGCAGGCGCGGTCGGCGCTGGTGCGGGTCGTGCGGGCGGTCGCGGGGCTGCCCGCGCCTGTCGGGCACGGGGTCACGCTGTCGGCCGGGCTGACCCGGCTGCGCACGGGCGAAGCCGCCGAGGAGGCCCTCCGCCGGGCCGACGCGACGATGTACGTGGCGAAACACCAGGGTGGCAACCGGGTGGCGGTCGGCTGACGACGCGGGGCCGGGGCTCGTCGCGGCACCCGTAGGATCGCCCCGCCGGGGTCACCGGTTGGTGCGGCCCCGCGTGTCTGCTGCGAAACGACCCAAGGAGAGCTCTGATGCCACAGGGCGCACCCGCCCCAGGCTCCTCCAGCGTCCCCACCACCCCAGGACCGGTCAACGCGATCGTCCTCGCCGCCGGCGAGGGCACCAGAATGCGCTCGGCCACCCCGAAGGTGCTGCACCCGCTGGCCGGACGGCCGCTGATCGACCACGCGGTCCGGGCCGCCGCCGGACTGGACCCCGCGCACCTCGTCGTGGTCGTCGGCCACGGCAGGCAAGCGGTCGGCGAACGGCTGGAGGGCACCGCGCACCAGCTCGACCGCAAGATCGTCACCGCCGTGCAGGAGGAGCAGAACGGCACCGGGCACGCGGTCGGCTGCGCGCTCGCCACCCTGCCCGCGGGCGCCGACGGCACCGTCGTGGTGACCTACGGCGACGTGCCGCTGCTCACCACGGAGACCCTGGAGGGGCTGCTCGCCGAGCACCGTGACCAGGGCAACGCCGTGACTGTTCTCACCGCCGTGGTGTCCGATCCGTCCGGTTACGGCCGGGTGGTCAGGGACGCCGACGGCGGCGTGCGCGCGATCGTGGAGCAGAAGGACGCCACCGAGGAGCAGCGCGCGATCCAGGAGATCAACTCCGGGGTCTACGCCTTCGACGCGGCGGTGCTGCGCGACGGCCTCGGCCGCATCTCCACCGCCAACGCGCAGGGCGAGCTGTACCTGACCGACGTGCTCGGCATCGCCAGGGGCGACGGTCGCAGGGTCGGCGCGCTGGTGTGCGACGACGTGTGGCAGGTGGAGGGCGTCAACGACCGCGTGCAGCTGGCCGCGCTCGGCGCCGAGCTGAACCGGCGGCTGGTCACCGGCTGGATGCGCGAGGGCGTCACGGTCGTCGACCCGGCCTCGGTCTGGCTGGACGCCGACGTGGTCCTCGCCCGCGACGTCGTGCTCGAACCCGGCGTGCAGCTCAAGGCCGCGACGCAGGTCGGCGAGGGTGCGGTCGTCGGACCGGACACCACGCTCAGCGGCTGCTCGATCGGTGCGGGCGCCTCGGTCGTGCGCACCCACGGCACCGACGCGGAGATCGGCGCGGGCGCCACGGTCGGCCCGTTCGCCTACCTCCGCCCCGGCACCAGGCTCGGCGCGAAGGGCAAGATCGGCACCTTCGTCGAGACCAAGAACGCCACGATCGGCGAGGGCTCCAAGGTCCCCCACCTGACCTACGTCGGGGACGCCACGATCGGCGACTTCAGCAACATCGGCGCGGCCACCGTCTTCGTCAACTACGACGGCGTGACCAAGAGCCACACCACCATCGGCTCGCACGCCCGCACCGGCGCGGACAACATGTTCGTCGCCCCGGTGAACGTGGGCGACGGGGCCTACACGGCGGCGGGCTCGGTGATCATCACCGACGTGCCGCCGGGCGCGATGGGCGTGGCCCGCGCGAAGCAGCGCAACGTTGAGGGATGGGTCACACGCAAGCGCTCCGGCACGCCTGCCGCGGACGCCGCGGCGCGAGCACTCGCGGCGAACAGCGATGATGTGGCGGGCAACGACGCGGAGGACGGGAAGTGAACGACATGACCGTGAGCGCGAGCGCGATGTCGGCGACACCGAAGAAGAGCCTGATGCTCTTCGCCGGGCGCAGCCATCCCGAGCTGGCCGAGGAGGTGTCCAAGCACCTCGACGTGCCGATCACCCCGCAGGCGGCCTACGACTTCGCCAACGGCGAGATCTTCGTCCGCTTCGAGGAGTCGGTGCGCGGGTGTGACGCCTTCGTCATGCAGAGCCACGCCGCTCCCATCAACCAGTGGGTGATGGAGCAGCTGATCATGGTGGACGCGCTCAAGCGCGCCAGCGCCAAGCGGATCACCGTGATCATGCCGTTCTACCCCTACGCGCGGCAGGACAAGAAGCACCGCGGCCGCGAGCCGATCTCGGCGCGGCTGATCGCCGACCTGTTCAAGACCGCGGGCGCCGACCGGATCATGACCGTGGACCTGCACACCGCGCAGATCTCCGGCTTCTTCGACGGCCCGGTCGACCACCTGCTGGCGATGTCCCTGCTGGCCAACCACGTGCGCAGCAAGTACAGCGACGCCAAGATGACCGTCGTCTCCCCCGACGCCGGGCGCACCAAGCTGGCGGAGAAGTGGGCCAACACCCTCGACGGCTGCCCGATCGCCTTCATCCACAAGACCCGCGACCCGCTCAAGCCCAACGAGGTGGTGGCCAACCGCGTCGTCGGTGAGGTCAAGGGCCGCACCTGCGTGGTCATCGACGACATGGTCGACACCGGCGGCACCATCGCCAAGGCGGTGGAGCAGCTGCTGGAGGAGGGCGCGGCGGACGTGATCATCGCGGCCACCCACGGCGTGCTCTCCGGCCCGGCCACCGAGCGGCTGGCCAACTGCGGGGCCAAGGAGGTCATCTTCACCAACACGCTGCCGATCCCGGACGAGCGCCGCTTCCCGCAGATGACCGTGCTCTCCATCGCGCCGCTGCTGGCCAAGGCGATCCACCAGGTCTTCGACGACGGTTCGGTGACCAGCCTGTTCGACGGCGAGGCCTGAGTTCGGGTCCTGCCGAAGCTTCGGTGCGGGGGCCGCACCCGGTACGTAGGGTGCCCCCGCACCAGCACTGGCAACGCTTACGGAGAAACATGATCGTCTGGACCGGCTGGGGAATCCTGGCCCTTCTCATCGCGGCGCTCGGCGGGGGCGGCGGCAGCGGCATCGGTGTCGCGCTCGGCGGCCCCAGCGATTCGCCCAACCTCGGCACGGTGATCGGCCTGGCGCTGGCCGCCGTGGCCATCTGGTTCGTCGGGGAGCGGCTCAACCGGCCGGTCCAGGGCTTCGACCAGAACACCGGTCAGCCCGTGCTCTACCGCAACCGGCACCGGCTGTTCTGGGTGCCGATGCAGTACTTCGGCCCGATCCTGGGCCTGACCGCGCTCGGTCTCGGCGTCGGTCTGCTGTTCTGAGCCCGTCCTCCCGACGGCCCCCGCCGAACCTCGGCGGGGGCCGTCGGCGCGTTGCCCGGTTGGGGGATTGCGCGAAACGGCCCCCGGTTAGGCCCTGGGAAAACCACGGCCTACACTTGCCAGGTTGTCTCGGCGAGGTCGGGTCGTCGCACCCGGCGTGATCGACGCGGCGGCTCATCGGCCGCGCGCATTCACACCTCTCCCGCGCCGCCCGCCGCCGCAGACCGCCAGCTACGAAGTTGATCACTCGACGTCGCAAGGGAGCACCACCGTGTCCGAGGTCCGTCTGGCAGCCGAGCCGCGCACCGAGTTCGGCAAGGGTGCCGCTCGCCGCACCCGCCGCGCAGGCAAGATCCCCGCCGTCCTCTACGGCCACGGCTCCGACCCCAAGCACGTGGCCCTGCCCGCGCTGGAGTTCGCCCGTGTGATGCGCCAGCACGGCACCAACACCGTGCTGTCCCTGGAGGTCGGCTCGGACACCGAGCTGGCCCTCACCAAGACCGTTGTCACGCACCCGCTGCGCAACTACATCGAGCACGTCGACCTGCTGCTGGTCAAGCGCGGCGAGAAGGTCACCGTCGACGTGACCGTCGCCGTCACCGGCACCGCTGCCTCGGGCACCCTGATCACCCAGGAGGCCACCGAGATCCAGGTCGAGGCCGACGCGCTGAACATCCCGGACGGCTTCGAGGTCTCGGTCGAGGGCGCCGCCGCCGGTACCCAGATCCTGGCCAGCCAGGTCCAGCTGCCCGCGAACGTCACCCTGGTGACCGACCCGGAGGCGCTGCTGGTGCACGTCCTCGCCGCGCCCAGCGCCGCCCAGATGGAGGCCGCTGTCGACGCCGAGGGCGCCGGTGTCGTCGAGGACGCTCCGGAGTCCGACAGCTGATCACGCCCACGACGTCGGGCACACAGCACTGCTGACGGCGCGCCGCCCGCGAGGGTGGCGCGCCGTTGCGCTTTCTTCAGGACCGTTCAGGTCGTTCTGGTCGTTCAGGGGGTGGATCATGGTCGGCGCGGACGAGCTGGCGCTGGTGGTCGGGCTCGGCAACCCGGGACCGGGCTACGCGGGCAACCGGCACAACATCGGCTTCCTGGTGCTCGACGAGCTGGCCGGGCGGATCGGCGGCAAGTTCAAGTCGCACAAGGCGGGCGCCGAGGTGGTCGAGGGCAGGCTCTCCGGCAGCCGCGTCGTGCTCGCCAAGCCGCGCTCGTACATGAACCTCTCCGGCGGGGCCACCGCGGGCGCCGCGCGCTTCTACAAGGCCGAGCCCGGCGCGATCGTGGTCGTGCACGACGAACTGGATCTGCCGTTCGGCCAGGTGCGGCTCAAGCTCGGTGGCGGGGAGAACGGCCACAACGGGCTGCGCAGCATCTCCAAGTCGTTGGGCACCAAGGAGTACCTGCGCGTGCGCTTCGGCATCGGCCGCCCGCCCGGTCGCCAGGACCCGGCGGACTACGTGCTCAAGGACTTCTCCGGCACCGAGCGCAAGGAGCTCGCCTTCGCGATCGACCTCTGCGCCGACGCGGTCGAAGCCCTGGTCTCACAGGGCCTTGAGCTCGCCCAGAACAAGTTCCACCCGCTGTCCTAGCTCCACCCGGCACCGGGGTTCCACAGTCTTCAAGACCCACGAACCCGCTGGCTTGCAGGACAGCGGCTAGCCGCGCGAGGGGCGGAGCAGGCCCGCGAGCAGGGCAGCGATGTTCCACGCGTCGTCGACACCACGGTGGTGTGTGCCCTCCAGCGAGAGGCCCGCGAGTCCGATCGCGCGGTCCATGCCCACCTCGCTCTTCAGGTTGTGCGCCAAGGCGAAGAGCGTCTTCACGTTGATGTGCCGGGGCCCGAACGGGTACTTCGCGCCGGTGGACTCGCACTGCCGCTGGAACTGCTTGCGGTCGTAGTCCCCGTAGCTCGCCCACACGAGCCCAGACGCCCCGTACTCCTCGCGCAGCACCGCACACGCGTCCACAAAGGACAGTCCACTTGCGACATCCTCTGCGGTGAGCGTGGTCAGCTCCGTGCAGAACGCGCTGACCTCGGAGCGCTCGGGCCGCACGAGGATCGCCCTGCGCTCACCGCGTTCGAGCGTCGCGGTGTCGAGCACGCAGAGCCCGATCTCGATGATCTCGTTGACCTGTCCCGGAGGCGGCGTGCCGTCCCAACACGTCGCTTCGACGTCCACGACCAGCACGCGTGCCAGGCTTCGCTTCCCCATGCGCTCATCCTCCTCGGCCCCGCCATCGCGTTTCGGCGACGCGATGGCGGGGCCGTGCGTCAGGAGCATCAGGAGGGGATGAACTTCCTGGCCTCAGTGCGGCGGAGCTTTCCGGACGGCGTCTTCGGTAGCGTGGCGGGCGGCAGGACGACCACGGCGGCGGGGCGGACTCCGACGGCGTCCATCACGCGAGCCGCGATCTCCTTGCTCATCGCGCTCTCGGCGGCGGCATCGCCCGCGTGCTTGGACTCCACCGCGACGGCGAAGCGCTCGCGCCGCTGGCCCGCGTCGAGGCGGACGGCCACGGCGTTGCCCGCGCGCACACCTTCCACAGCGCCCGCCGCGCGCTCCACGTCGGTCGGGTAGATGTTGCGGCCACCCATGATGATGACGTCCTTGCGGCGCCCACAGACCACGACCTGGCCGTCGACGAGATAGCCCTCGTCGCCGGTGTTCAGCCAGCCTTCACTGTCCTTTGTGGCCAGTGGGCCGTTCATGGTGAGGTAGCCGTCGGTCACCGCGTCGCCCCGGATGCGCAGCTCGCCGACCTCGCGCTCACCGAGCACCCGACCGTCCTCGCCGACCGCCTGCACTTCGAGGCCGGGAAGCGGCGGGCCGAGCAGCGGGAACTCGCGGGACTGGGCGCCTTCCTCGGCCGGAGCCGCGATGTGCTTGTCCGCCAAAGACTCCGCGTCAACGACATCGACGACGAGGCCGGTGTCCAACGGCGCGAAGGACACGCCGAGCGTCGCCTCCGCCATGCCGTAGGCGCTCACCATGCACTCCGGCCGCAGCCCGAAACGCGCTGCGGCATCGGTGAATCCGCGCACCGAAGCGGGGTCGATCGGCTCGGCGCCGTTGAGCGCGAAGCGGAGCGTGGACAGGTCGAGCGCCCCATCGTCCAAAGTGGACAGACGACGACCCGCGACCGCGTAGCCGAAGTTCGGCGCGGCGGTCACGGTGCCCCGGTAGGTGCTGATCATGTCCAGCCACATCAGCGGCCGCCCGACGAACTCGGCGGGCGATGCCTTGACCAGCTCGGCGCCGATCGTCATCGGCACGGTGAAGAAGCCGACCATGCCCATGTCGTGGAACAGCGGCAGCCAGGACACCAGGACGTCGCGGTCGGCGTCGATCTTCGCCGTCGTCACCATCGCCCGGATGTTGGCCCACAGGGCGCCGTGGCTGATCCGCACGGCCTTCGGGTCCGAGGTCGAGCCGCTGGTGAGCTGCAACAGCGCCACGTCGTCCTCGCCGGTCCGCACCGGTTCGGCCAACGGCTCGGCGTGCGCACGCAGGTCCTCGATCAACAAGAATTCGATGCCGTGCTGGCGCAAAGTGTCGGCGAGGGCGTCGAAGGGCGCGCCCAGCAGCACCCGCCTGGCACCGATCATGCCGAGCACCTTGAGGGTGTCCTCGGCCCACACGGCCAGATCGGTCCTGGGCGTCGGCTGGTGCAGCATGGTCACGCTGCCCCCGGCCAGCCAGCTCGCCTGCACGGCGGCGGCGATCGGCGCGGGATCGGCGGCGAGCACGGCGAGGGAGTCTCCCCTGCTCACGCCCGCGGCGACGAGGGCGGCTGCGGCCCTGCTGGCTTCTTCGTGCACCTCTCCCCAGGTCCTGCGCTGGGGGGCGGCGGGAACGCCGGTGATCAGGCCGCGGTCGGTGGACCGCGCCCTGCTCACCAGTGCGTCGATGAACTGGCTCATGGTTTCGGAGCCTAAGCCAGTCCGACGATCAGTGGACAGCGGTTGCGATCAACCCGCTTCAACGACCTCTGCCGCGGCCATCCACTGCTCCTCGACCTCGGCCTGCTCGGCCTTGACCGTGCGCAGCTCGGTGTCCAGCTCGACCAGCTTGCCCACGTCGGAGCCCGCCGCCGCGAGCTTCTCCTCGATCTTGGCCGCCTTGCTGTCCAGCTGCGCGAGCTTGCGCTCCAGACGGGACAGCTCCTTGCGCGCCGCGCGCTCATCGGCGGCGGAGGACTTCGGCTTCTCGGCGATCGCTTGCGGCGCAACGGTTCCGGAGCCAACAGAGGTCGCGATGCCCGCCGCGCGCATGGCCGCGCGCCGCTTCAGGTACTCCTCGATCCCGCCGACCAGTTTGGCGATCTGGCCGTCGCCGAAGAGCGCGACCACGCTGTCGCAGACCCGTTCGACCAGGTAGCGGTCGTGCGAGACCACGATCATGGTGCCGGGCCAGGAGTCGAGCAGGTCCTCCAGCTGCTGGAGGGTGTCGATGTCCAGGTCGTTGGTGGGCTCGTCGAGCAGCAGCACGTTCGGCTCGGACATGAGCAGCCTGGTCAGCTGCAACCGCCTGCGCTCACCACCGGAGAGGTCGGAGACCGGCGTCCACTGGCGGCTTGCCGGGAACCCCATCCGCTCGGCCAGCTGCGACGCGGACAGCTCGTACTTGCCGAGCACCACCCGCCGCGCGACGTCCTCGACCGCCTCCAGCACGCGCATGTTCTTCGGCAGGTCGTGCAGCTCCTGCGACAGGTGCGCCAGCCGCACGGTCTGCCCCTGCTTGCGGGTGCCGCCGTCCAGCTCGCGCTCGCCCGCCAGCGCCCGCAGCAGCGTCGTCTTGCCGGAGCCGTTGACGCCGACCAGGCCGACGCGGTCGCCGGGGCCGACGAGCCAGGTCGTGTTCTCCAGCAGCGTGCGGCCGTCGGGGATGCGCAGCGTGGCGTCCTCGATGTCGATCACCGTCTTGCCGAGGCGGCGCTTGGCGAAGCTCATCAGCTCGACGGAGTCGCGCAGCGGCGGCACGTCGGCGATCAGCGCCTCGGCCGCCTCGATCCGGTAGCGGGGCTTGGAGGTGCGCGCCGGGGCGCCCCTGCGCAGCCAGGCCAGCTCCTTGCGGGCGAGGTTCTGCCGCTTCTCCTCCAGCGTCGCGGCGAGCCGGGCCCGCTCCGCGCGCGCGAAGATCCAGTCGGCGTAGCCGCCCTCGTACTGCTCGACCCCGCCGCCGACGACCTCCCACGTGCGGGTGCACACGGTGTCCAGGAACCAGCGGTCGTGCGTGACGACCACCAGCCCGCAGCGCCGCGCGCCGAGGTGGTCGGCCAGCCACTGCACGCCCTCCACGTCGAGGTGGTTGGTCGGCTCGTCGAGGATGATCAGGTCGAGGTCGCGGACCAGCGCGGCGGCCAGCGCGACCCGGCGCCGCTCACCACCGGAGAGCGGGTCGATCACGGTGTCCAGGCCCAGCTCGCTGACGCCGAGCCCGTCCAGCACCGAGCGCACCTTGGCGTCGGCCGCCCACTCGTGCTCGGCGTCGAAGCCGAGCGGCTCGATCACGTTCTGCCGGATCGTCGAGCCCTTGGGCAGCTCGCTGCGCTGGGTGACCACCGCGAAGTTCAGGCCCCGGTTGTGGCTGACCCTGCCGGAGTCCGGCGGCTCCAGCCCGGCGATGACCTCCAGCAGCGTGGTCTTGCCACCGCCGTTGAGCCCGACGACGCCGATGCGGTCGCCCTCGTTCACGCCGAGCGAGACACCGTTGAGCAGCTGGCGCACGCCGAAGCTCTTGCTCACGGACTCCAGGTTGACCAGGTTGGCCATCGATCCTCACATCACGAAACGCACGGAAGTGCCGCGTAGAACAACACGGCGCGGGAAGAAGTTCAGGCGTGGACCTGGGGTGGGACGGGGCGGGGCGTGTCGTCGCCGCCGATCACCCGAGCCCCGTGCACCGGGCCCTGCGCCACCCGAACGCTACGGCAGACGCCCGCGCCGGAGAGCTCCGCGGCCACCCGGACGGCGGCGTCGGCGGAGGAGCACAGGAAAGCGCAGGTCGGACCCGAGCCGGAGACGATCCCGGCGAGCGCGCCCGCGTCCACCCCAGCGCGCAGCGTGCGGCGCAGGGAGGGGCGCAGCGAGACGGCGGCGGCCTGGAGGTCGTTGCCCAGAAGCAGCGCGAGCTGGCGCGGGTCCCCAGTCGCCAGCGCTTCGAGCACCGGCTCGACCGAACCGACGCGGGGCGGGCGGCCCTCGGCGCGCAGCCGGTCCAGCTCGGCGAAGACGGTCGGGGTGGACAGGCCGCCCTTGTCGAGCGCGATCACCCAGTGGAAGGTGTGCCTGGTCAGCACGGGCACCAGCCGCTCGCCCCGGCCCGCGCCGAGCGCGGTCCCGCCGTGCAGGCAGAACGGCACGTCGCTGCCGATGGTCGCGGCGATCTCGGAGAGCTCGTCCCTGCCGATCTCCATCCGCCACAGCGCGGCGGCGGCGACCAGCGCGGCGGCGGCGTCGGCGCTGCCGCCCGCCATGCCGCCCGCGACGGGGATGCCCTTGCGGATCACCACGCGCACGCGGGGGTCGTCGGGGTCGCGGCCCGCGCGCTCGGCGAGCGCCTCGATGGCGCGCCACGCGAGGTTCGAGGCGTCGTCGGGCACCAGATCGGCACCGTCGCCGACGACCTCGATGCCCGGCTCGTCGGCCTGGGCAACGGTCACCTCGTCGTTGAGCGAGAGGGCCTGGAACACGGTCATCAGCTCGTGATAGCCGTCTTCGCGCAGGTCACCCACCGCGAGGTGGAGGTTCACCTTGGCGGGGGCGCGGACGGTCACAGGGGGCGGGACCACGGCAAGCACTCTGCCAGCCTACGGCCCCGCGCCCCCTGTTCACGTCTTCGCCGGATTTCAGGCGGGGATCACACCGCCGGGGAAGGTCCTGCCGATGAACTCGCGCACCTGCTGCGAGCGCAGCAGCTCGGCCAGCACCTTGATCCGCTTGTCCTCGGCCAGCTCCGGCCGGGTGACCAGCAGGTTGGCGTAGGCGTTGCCCTCGGCCTTCTCCACCACGAGCGCGGTCTTGAGGTCGAGCTTGGCCTCCAGCTGGTAGTTGCCGTTGACCACGGCGGCGTCGGCGTCGTCCAGGCTGCGCGGCAGCTGGGCCGCCTCGGTCTCCAGCAGCTCGACCCGCTTGGGGTTCTCGGCGACGTCCTGCTTGGTGGCCTTGGCCTCGGTGCCCGGCTTGAGCTTGATCAGGCCGGTGGAGGCGAGCAGGTTCAGCGAGCGGGCGAGGTTGCTCGGGTCGTTGGGCAGCGCGACCTTGGCGCCCTGCGGCAGCTCCTCGATCTTCTTGACCTTCTTGGAGAACACCGCGAGCGGCTCCACGTGCACGGGGGCGACGGACTGGAGCTTGATGTTGCGCGCGCCGGTGAACTCCTCCAGGTAGGGCTTGTGCTGGAAGTAGTTGGCCTCCAGCTGGCCCTCGGCGAGCGCGGTGTTCGGCGTGACGTAGTCGCTGATCTCGACGACGTCGACCTTGATGCCCTTGTCCTTGGCCAGGTTGTCCGCGACGTAGCGCAGGATCTCGGCGTGCGGGACGGGGCTCACGCCGACGCGGATGGCGGCGTTGGGGTCCTTCGCGGGGTCCGCACCTCCGCAGGCACCCAGCAGGAGAGCGCTGGCGGTGACGACTGCGGCGGCGGCGAGCGTGCGGATACGACGCATGGGAATTCGTTGTCCTTAAAGAGAAGAAGAGGCTCAGGCGGTGACCCGGCGACGGCGGTCGATGCCGCGCGAGCCGAGGTCGAAGAGGAACTGCACGAGGCGGGCGAAGACGCCGAGCACCACGACGGTGCTGATCAGCACCTTGGTGTCGAAGCGCTGGTAGCCGTAGCGGATCGCGAGGTCACCGAGACCGCCGCCGCCGACCACGCCCGCCATGGCGGAGTAGCCGATCAACGCGATCACGGTGACGCCGATCCCGGCGACCAGTGCGGGCGCGGCCTCGCGGAGCAGCACGCCGCGCACGATGTGCGGCTTGGTTGCCCCGGTGGTGATCGCGGCCTCCACGACGGAGGTGTCCACCTCGCGCAGCGCGCCTTCGACGAGCCTGGCGAGGAACGGGATCGCGCCGACCGTCAGCGGAACGACGGCCGCGGTGCTGCCGAGCGTGGTGCCGACGATCGAGCGCGTCACCGGGAGCAACGCGATCAGCAGGATCACGAACGGCAGTGACCTGCCGATGTCCACGACGAAGTTGAGCAACCGGTAGGTCAGCGCCTGCGGGCGCAGTCCTCCCGGCGAGGTGACGTGCAGCAGCACGCCCAGCGGCAGGCCGCCGATCAACGCGAACACGGCGGAGAGGGCCACCATGTACAGCGTCTCCCACCCCGTTTCCGCGAGCAGCTCAAAGACGGTGGACCAGGGTGTTTCGGTTCTCACGCAGCAGTCCCCGCAACCAGGGTGGGCTTGTGGCGGACGACGGCGCCGCGCTCGCCGATCCACTTGAGGGCGGCGTCGGCCCGCTCGCCGTTGAGCGCGATGCGGAAGCGGGCGACGGGGGTGTCGTTGAGCCGGGTCATGCCACCGCCGAGCAGCGACAGCTCGACGTCGTGGCGGCTCGCGGCCTCCGGCAACAGCGCGCCGACCGCGGCGAAGCCGACCAGCACCACGTCGGCAACCCGGTCGTACTTGGCGGTGTGCTGTTGGGAGACCTGGTCCAGCTCGGGCAGCAGCGCCGAGGCGGTGCGGCTGCCGGGCTCGGAGATCAGGTCGAGGACCTTGCCGTTCTCCACGACGCGACCGTGCTCCAGCACGGCGATGTCGTCGCAGATCCGGCGGACCACGGCCATGTCGTGGGTGACCACCAGGACCGTGAGGCCCAGTTCGGAGCGCACGCGGTCGAGCACGGTCAGCACGGAACCGGTGGTCTCCGGGTCCAGCGCCGAGGTCGGCTCGTCGGCCAGCAGCACCGAGGGGCTCGCGGCGAGCGCGCGGGCGATGGCCACCCGCTGCCGCTGACCACCGGAGAGCTGGTCGGGGTAGTTCGCCGCCTTGTCCGACAGGCCAACGAGTTCCAGCAGTTCGGCCACCCGCTGCTTGCGCTGCGGACCGGGCACCTTCGCGGCTTCCAGGGGGAGCGCGATGTTGCCCGCCGCCGTGCGCTGGCGCAGCAGGGAGTCGTTCTGCGGGACGACGCCGATCTGCCTGCGGGCCGCGCGCAGCGAAGCGCCGGAGAGGCTGACCAGGTCGGTGCCGTCCACCCGGATCGAGCCGGAGTCCGGCTGCTCCAGCAGCGCGATGCAACGGGCCAGGGTCGACTTGCCGGCACCGCTGGTGCCGACGACGCCGAGGATCGTGTTGGCGGGAACCTCCAGGGAGACGCCGTCCAACGCGCGGACCTCGCCCCCCTTTCCGGGAAAGCTCTTGGTCAGGTTCTCAACAGTGATCACGATATGACTCCATGGCACGGCTGCCGCTCGTGACGGCAGCGCTCCGAGACCGTCCACAGTGGACGGTTAAGGGGGTGGGGTGTGAGAGGTGGTCAGGCGGCGGCGCGGAATGCGCGGCGACAGCCACTCACCGTGCGGAGGCACTGGTCGACACAGCGTCGACGGACCAGGTTGGGTCGACGTGCGGACATCGGCTGGCGAGACATGAGGACTCCATCGGTCCTGGCGTTAGCACCTGCCCGTTTCCGGGTGGTTGCTGCGGCGTCGCTGAGCCAGGTCTCTCGGCCGCTCGGGATGGATTGCTGCGAACAGTAGAACCGACGATGACGGACAGAGGCAAGTCGTTTCGGGTCTCAAGCGGTGGATCGTTCGGCACGTCACACTCACGGCCGAACGTGCAGGTGAACGCGCCGCGAACGTGAACTATTCCCGAATGGTGATACCAGTCTCAGAGTGAGGTACGGGCCTGCGCGATGCGCGCGAAGTCCACGACGTCCAACTGCTCCCCGCGCGTCGAGGGGTCGATGCCCGCCGCGACGAGACACTGCTCCGCAACGGCGGCGGAGCCCGCCCAGCCGGCGAGCGCGGCCCGCAACGTCTTGCGCCGCTGCGCGAAAGCCGCGTCCACCAACGAGAAAACGGCCTGGCGGTCCACAGTGGACGGTTCTTCTCTTCGCACGAAGGACACCAGCGCCGAGTCCACGTTGGGCACCGGCCAGAACACCGCGCGCGGCACCGGTCCGGCCTTGCGCACATCGGCGTACCAGGCGGCCTTGACGCTGGGCACGCCATAGATCTTGCTGCCGGAGCGCGCCGCGAGGCGGTCTGCGACCTCCGCCTGGACCATCACGAGCCCGCGCTTCAACGACGGCAGCTCGGCCAGCAGGTGCAGCACGACGGGA
This sequence comes from Allokutzneria multivorans, assembly GCF_039537405.1. Classification (NCBI taxonomy): domain Bacteria; kingdom Bacillati; phylum Actinomycetota; class Actinomycetes; order Pseudonocardiales; family Pseudonocardiaceae; genus Allokutzneria; species Allokutzneria multivorans. The sequence continues at coordinate 101,979 of NZ_BAABAL010000006.1, forward strand.
ACGGAGACGTTGTACGGCAGGTTCGCCACGAGCGCGGTCGGCGGCTGCGCGAAGTCCGCGGCGGTGACCCTCATGCCGTCGGCCGGCAGGACGGTCAGCCTGTCCGCGTGGGCGGGGGCCTGCTCGGCAGCGGTCTGCTCCAGGCGGGACGCGAGCACGGGATCGATCTCGACCGCCACCACGGCCTTGCACGCGTCCAGCAGCGCCAGCGTCAACGAGCCGAGCCCCGGGCCGATCTCCAGCGCCACGTCGTCCTCGGTGAGGTTGGCGCCGTTGACGATCCTGCGCACGGTGTTCGGGTCGTGCACGAAGTTCTGGCCCAGCTTCTTCGTCGGCCGAACCCCCAGCTCTCCGGCCAGTCGCCGCACATCGGCGGGCCCGAGCAGCCGCACATCCCCTACCCGCTCATCCACACCCGAACCCTAGCCGTTGCACCGAACGACCCGTTCAGTGCGTTGAGCGCACTGAACGGGTCGTTCAGGGAGTTCACCGCACCAAAGGCGGCGTTGATCATGAGCGAGCGTGGGGTCAGCGGAGGCCGAGTTTGGCGGAGCAGTGCGGCCAGGCGCTGTAGCCACCGCGGCGGTCGCGGACCTTGGTGGCGATCGCGATCTGCTGTTCGCGCGATGCCTGGCTGGCCACCGGAGCGTAGGCGCCGCCGCCGTAGGCCTGCCACGTCTGCCGGTCGAACTGCAGGCCGCCGTGGTACTTGCCGTTGGCGCTGACGATCGACCAGTTGCCGGTGGCCTCGCACTGCGCGAGCCGGTCCCACACCGCGGCGTCGGCGATCGGCTTGGTGCCGACCTTGATCTTGCGCGGCTTGGGCTCCTTGAGGACCTTGCTGCGCAGTTCCTTCTTCTCGGTGCGCTTGCCGTTGACGGTGATCACCTTGAAGGTGACCTCCTTCTCGCCCGGCTCGCCCTCCTCGATGACTTCCTTCTCGCCCTTGTTCATCGAGGAGTCTTCCTGCTTCTCCTCGGGCGGGTCGATCTTGACCTTCTCGACCACCTCGGTGAAGCGGCTCCTGGTCACCTCGACGGTCATCTTCTCGCCGGTGAGCGGGGTCTTCGGCTCGGGCTTGACGGTGTCGTCCTGTTCGAGGGCGACGTTCTGCTCGCGGAGCAGGTCCTCGACGGAGGTGGCGTTGGTGGCCACCTCGCGCGGCTGCTGGCCGCCGTCGAGGAGGGTGATGAGCTTGGCGGTCTTGAGGTCCAGTGCCATGCCCTCCAGCGGGATGCGCTGGTGGCGGTCGGCGGAGAGCAGGGCGCCGTCGTGGCGCATGCCGAGGTGGCGCATGGCCTCGTCGACGGTCAGCGCGGTGGTCCACACCTCGCGCTTGCGGCCGTCCACGGTGAGCATGAGCTTGCGGCCGCGCTTGAGCACGATCCGGCTGCCGTCGATGATCGAGGCGTGCGCGGCGGGGGCGAGCGCGTCCTTGGCGCCCGCGCTCAGCCCGGCGCTGTCCAGCGCGCCGTCGACGGTGCCTGCGAAGGTGTGCACCTGGCGCTGCTCGTCGTCGACGGTGATCGTGATCGTCTTGTCCATCGCGATGGCGGTCGCTCCGCCGGTGGTGACGACCAGGAGGGTGGCGGCTGCTGCCGCCCTGACCATCGTGCTCTTCACAGGTGGTCCAGACGTCGGGCGTCCGGGCAGGGGCGAACGGTCGTGCGGGTCGCCGTCGTTCCCCCGACAGGACTCCGGCGCCTCCCCCACCCAGGTGGGGGTCAGACCGCCCGAGATGTCCCCACCCCGGCTGTCGGTCACGGGACCGTAATCGACAACGGCGTCGTCGACAACCACCGGGATCTCGACCGTGCGCTCGGTCACGTCCTCGGGATGCTCGTAGCCGGGATCAGTCACGGAGCGACTACCTCCTGGAACCGGAAGACCCGTTCAGCGGTGGCGGTGGTGGCCGCGGCCAGCTCGGCGAGGTCGTCCCCGCGCAGCTCTGCGAGGCCGCGCAGGGTGTACGCGACGCAGTACGGCTCGTTGGGCCTGCCCCGGAACGGGTGGGGGGTGAGGAAAGGGGCGTCGGTCTCGACGAGCAGCTGCTCGACCGGGACCAGCAGGGCTGCCTCGCGCAGCGCCTTGGCGTTGCGGAAGGTCACCGCGCCCGCGAAGGACAGCACGTAGCCGGTGTCCACGCAGCGGCGGGCGAAGTCCGCGTCACCGGAGAAGCAGTGGAAGACGACCGTGTCCGGCGCGCCCTCCTCGTCGAGCACGCGCAGGACGTCCTCGTGCGCGTCGCGATCGTGGATCATCAGCGGCTTGCCGACCCGTTTGGCCAGGTCGATGTGCCAGCGGAAGGCCTCGGCCTGCGCGTCGTGCGGCGAGTAGTCCCAGTAGTAGTCCAGGCCGGTCTCGCCGATCGCCACGACCTTCGGCTGACCGGCGAGCTTCTCCAGCTCGGCGCGGTCGGCGTCGGTGAACACCGAGGTCCTGGTCGGGTGGATGGCGACGGCGGCGAAGACGCGCTCGTCCCACGTCGCGGCCTCAGCTGCCCAGCGCGCGGCGGCCAGGTCGTCCGCGACGGTGATCGCCCGCGCGACGCCGACGGAGTTCGCCCTGTCCATGGCGGCAGCGACGTCCTGCGCGGTCACGCAGCCGCACGCGTCCAGATGGGTGTGCGAGTCCACGGCAGGGGCCGGGAGCGGTTCGGGGAGCGGCGGGCGTTCGCCCTTGCGTTCCCCGCTCACCTCGGCACCGCCGGGCAGTGACGGGGAGTCAGCACACGGGTGCACACGGCCGCACAGCCTACGGTTCGCGGAGTTGGTCGCCTTATCCGGCTCCGTCCTGGTGAGGTTCTCTCAGCTCTTCTCCCTTCTCCTCGTGTGGGCGATGATCGTCTGCGGTGTTCTTCCGCGGCTGCGTGATCCAGGCGCAGCCGTTGTGCGTCGGCTCGTCCAGTGTGGGTGTGCGGCAGGCCGAGCACACTGAGGTTTTCTTCAGGATTTCGCTGTGGTCGTCCACCGGGGTTTCGCTGGTTTTCCTCAGTGACGCGGCGGTCCCGGCTTCCTAATCTCCATGGTGTGCGCGGCAACAGCGCCGTGGTCCGATCCCACGCGCTGAAATTCACACAACGGCGCAGGACCTACCAGCGGCGGGATTCCTGGCCCATGATGGGCGATCGTGCGAGTCGTTGCCTGGCCTCTGGTCTCCGACACCGCGCCGGAGCGGGTGTTCCGGCGCTTGTCGGAGCGCGCGTCGGCACTCGGCATCGCCCCACCGGCGGCGCTGGTCGGAGACTGGTTCGGCTCGCGTGCGGTGCTCGCCCCGACGCTGTCGGCCCGGCCGGTCGACGACGCCGAGGCGTTCGCGATCCCCGGACAGCAGCCCTCCGTCGCGGTGACCTCGGCCCCGGCCGACGCGATCGGTGGCGGGTGGTTCGGTTACCTCGGCTACGGGTTGACCGATCCAGGGGTGTGGGAGCGGCCGAGGAGGCTACCGAACGTTGTGTGGGGCTGGGCGGATCACGTGCTGCGCCAGGACCGGCGTGGGCGGTGGTGGTTCGAGGCGCTCGTGCCCGACGGGCAGTCAGCACCGGATCAGCTGGCGGCCGAGCTGATCGCGCTCGTCGATCGCGGCGAGGACCCGCCCGTGCGTCCGTGGGTGGTCGACCGCCTCGCGCGGCCGTCCGCCGAGCTGCACATGGACGCCGTGCGCGCCTGCGTCGCGGCGATCGGTGAGGGCGAGATCTTCCAGGCGAACGTGTGCTCGGAGTTCTCCGCCGCGTTCACCGGTGAACCCGCCGAGGTCTACGCGGCCGGGGTCGGCAGGCTGAGGCCGACCCGATCCGCGTACCTGGCGGGCGATTGGGGCGCGCTGTCCTCGTTCTCGCCGGAGTTGTTCCTCTCGCGCAGGGGAAACATTGTCCGGTCGAGTCCGATCAAGGGCACGCTCCCCCGAAGGCTGCCGGAGCACAACGAGAACGCGCGCCTGCTCCGACAGTCCACAAAGGACGTCGCGGAGAACGTGATGATCGTTGACCTGGTGCGCAACGATCTCGGCAGGGTGTGCGCGACGGGCAGTGTCACGGTGCCCGAACTGCTCTCCGTCCGCCCAGCACCGGGAGTGTGGCATTTGGTGTCCACTGTGGAGGGTCAGTTGCCGTCCACAGTGGACGATGGCGAGCTGCTCGTTGCCGCGTTCCCGCCGGGCTCCGTCACCGGTGCTCCGAAGCTGCGGGCACTGGAGATCGTCGCCGAACTGGAGACGAGCCCGCGCGAGGCGTACTGCGGCGCGATCGGACTCGCCTCCCCGGTCGCGGGCATGGAGCTCAACGTGGTGATCCGGACCCTGGAGTTCCACGGCGACACCGTGCGCCTGGGAGTGGGCGGCGGTATCACCGCGGACTCCGACCCCGCGGCGGAGTGGCAGGAGTGCCTCACCAAGGCGGCCCCCATCGAAACCCTCCTCGCCACCCCGCTCCCCACCGCGCTCCGATAATCCCGGCGAGGGCTCATCCAGGCGAGCGCCAGCCCCGCGTCCGGCAGATCGCCGGGTTCTGCGGTCTTCAAGACCACCAAACCCCTGCCCCCATAATCTCCAACGACAGCAAACCCTTGGCCTGCCAGGGTTCGGAGCGGTTAGCGACGGTTGATGCCGAGCTGGGTGGCCGTCAAGACACCCCTACCCACAACGCGATCGGACCGCGCGCGCAGCTCAATCACCTACCGGACACCGCCTGGACCCCGGCGAGGGTCAGCCCGCGATGAGGGCGAGGAGTTCCTCGGCCAGAGCGGGGGTGGCGGCGGCAACTCCGGACCAGCGGCGGGACAGATCGGGGTCGAGCACCAATGGGCGCCCGAAGGCGTCGAGCACCACGCCGCCCGCGGCGGGCACGGTGACCATCGCGGCGGCCAGGTCCATGATCCGGTGAGTGTCGGAGCCCGGGTCGACGAAGCCGTCCACCGAGCCCTCCGCCACCAACGCGCACTCCAACGCCGTCGTGCCCAGCACCCGCACCCGGTCGGCGCGCGAAGCCACCCGCATCCACGCGTCGCGAGCACCCGGCTTCGGCCGCAGCATGCACAACTCCGAGCCGTCCACCGACGTCCGCCCAGTGGTCCGGTACGGCGTCGGCTCCCCCGCCTTCGCCCACCACACGCGCCCGGTGTCGAGCCAGCAGGTGACCGCCTCGGTGGCGACGCCGTCCACCGCGACCACTCCGGCGACGCAGGACAGCGGCACCCCGGCCGCCGCGTTGGCCGAGCCGTCGATCGGGTCGAGCACGAGGGTGGTGGCCGAGCCGTGGTCGAGGAAGCCGATCTCCTCGCTGAGCAGGTTGACCCCGTGCCGGGCGGCGGCCTCGGCGATCGCGCCCTCCACGAGTTCGTCGACGCGCATCGTCGGCGTGCCGTCAGCGCCCTGGGCCACCACAACGGCAAGATCGTCCCTGCCGAACCGGTGCCTCGACGCGCGGTAGGCGGTCGCGGCCGCCCGCACGGCGTCGGCGAGCGCGGGGTGGATGTCGTCGGACAACTCGGGCTCTGGGACCGGCCAGGAGATGCGGCGTTCGATGTCCAGGTCCAGTTCGCTCACAGGGGCTCCTCGATGACGACAGGCGACGGTGTGCTCACCGGGTGCCCAGACGGGTGTCGTCCTCAATCATCCGAGGTGCCCCTTGCACGAGGCCACGACCAGGCGTAGCTTTCGCTGCGAACAAGAAATTCGTTTGTTCATGGGTTCATTGGAGATCGCATGCCCACGCCGTTCAGCGCCGCAGACCGCACCAGGATCACCGAGATCCTGCTGCGAACAGGCGAGAACCTCTTCACCACCCAGGGCCTGCGCAAGACCTCGCTCGACGACCTGGTGAAGCCCGCGAACATCGCCAAGAGCAGCTTCTACGCCTTCTTCGAGTCCAAGGAGGCGCTGTACCTGGAGCTGATGCTGCGGCAGGCGCCCCAGGTGCAGAAGCAGCTGCTGGACGAGGTGCTGACCAAGGCGCCCGACCTGCGCACCGCGATCAAGGACTTCCTGCGCGCGACGCTGCGGGTGCTCGACGACAACCCGCTCTACCGCCGCCTGGTCACCCACCCGGAGGAACTCCAGGCGGTCAGCAGGCGGATCGACCCCGAGCGCGCCGCCGAGGTCCGCGAGCAGGTCAACCTGCCGCTCGGCGAGTTCTTCCGGCGCGCGGCGCGCAGCAGCAAGCTGATCGACATCAGCCCGGAGGCGGTGATCGGCCTGATGCAGGCGGTCCTGCTGCTGCCGCTGCACCGCGACGAGTTCGCCGAGGACGTCTACCCCGTCGTGCTGGACCAGCTGATCGAGTTCGTGGCCAACGGCCTCACCACCGCGCCGGTCCGCGCACTGGTCACCGAGATGTCGCCGATCTATGTCTGACGAGGGAGTCCTCCCCGGCGGTCTGCCGTACTTCACCGTGGGTGAGGGCAGGCCGCTGGTGTACCTCCCCGGCTTCAACCCCAAGCACGAGAACCCGGCGGGCTTCGCAAGGAGGATCAGCGCGCGCACGGTCCGGCCGTTCGTGCGCGCGGGGCGGAAGGTCTACTTCGTCAACCGCAAGCCCGGCATGCCCATGGGCAGCACGATGAGCGATATCGCCGCCGACCACGCGAAGGCGCTGCACGAGTACTTCCGTGAGCCGGTCGACGTGCTCGGCCACTCCACCGGCGGCTCGATCGCGCTCCAGCTGATAGTCGACCACCCCGAGGTGGTGCGGCGCGGCGTCGTCGCGAGCACCGCCTACACCCTCGGGCCGGTGATCAAGCCAGCGCAGTTGGAGATGGGCAGGAGGCTCGCCGAGGGCAGACCGGGCTACCACCTGCTGGTGCCCGGCATGGTGCGGCACCGGGTTCCGCAGGTCGTGTTGACCGGACTGCTGTGGGCGCTCGGCCTGGTCATGCCGAAGCCGAAGGACCCCTCGGACATGATGGCGATGCTGACCGCCGAGGACGGCTTCGACGTGCGCGACCGGCTGCCCGGGGTCACCACGCCGACGCTGGTGGTCTGCGGGGCGCGGGACCACTTCTGGACGCCGGAGATGTTCGCCGAGACGGCCGCCAGGATGCCCGGCGGCACGCTCGTCATGTACCCGAACGCCGGGCACGGGCTGGTCGTCAAGAAGGAGTTCCACCGCGACGTGCTGGAGTTCCTCAGGTGATCGTCAGCGCCACGTAGGTGATCAGCAGGCCGAGCCCGCCGTAGGTGAGGATGTCGGTCAGCCTGGTGCGGATGACCAGCAGGCCGCAGCGCTCCGGCGGCAGCACCGCGCGGAAGGTCGCGGCCAGCAGCAGCGCCCCCGCGATCGCGCCGGACCCCATCCGCCAGCGGTAGAGCATGATCAGCACGAAGCCGATCAGCACCACGCCCACCACCACCGTGTAGGGCAGGTGCACCTGCCACCGCTGCGACGGGGGCGGCTCCGGCGGAAGATCCGGCTCGTGGTCGTCAAGCAAGTGCTGCTCCGCGTTCATCGCGCCGCCCGCTCTGCTGCCTCGACGACGTTGCTGACCAGGATGGCCCTGGTCATCGGCCCGACGCCACCCGGCATCGGAGCCACGTGCCCCGCGACCTCCCTGACGCCCGGGTGCACATCGCCGACCAGGCCCGCGTCGGTGCGGGTGATTCCCACGTCGAGCACGGCCGCTCCCGGCTTCACCATCTCCGGGGTGATCAGCGCGGGGCTGCCCGCGGCCGCGACCACGATGTCGGCCCGGCGCACCTCAGCGGCCAGGTCCTTGGTACCGGTGTGGCACAACGTCACGGTGGCGTTCTCCGAGCGGCGCGTCAGCAGCAGCCCGAGCGGTCGGCCCACGGTCACGCCGCGGCCGACGACCACCACGTGCGCGCCCGCGATCGGCACGTCGTAGCGGCGCAACAGCTCCACGATCCCGCGCGGGGTGCACGGCAGCGCACCGGGCTCGCCGAGCACGAGGCGGCCGAGGCTCACCGGGTGCAGGCCGTCGGCGTCCTTGGCGGGGTCGATCCGCTCCAGCAGCGCGCCGGAGTCGAGGTGCTTGGGCACCGGCAGCTGGAGGATGTAGCCCGTGCAGGCGGGGTCGGCGTTGAGCTCGTCGAGCACCGCCTCCACCTCGGCCTGCGTGGAGTCGGCAGGCAGGTCCCTGCGGATCGAGGTGACCCCGACCTTCGCGCAGTCGTTGTGCTTGCCGCGCACGTAGGCGTGCGATCCGGGGTCATCGCCGACCAGCACGGTGCCGAGGCCCGGCGTGACACCCCGCTCGCGCAGTGCGGTTACCCGGGTCCGCAGATCGTCGAAGATCGCGTCTCTTGTGGCTTTGCCGTCAAGGATCGTCGCACTCACGAACTCCATCGTGGCAGATCAGCGAGTGGCCCTGCTGGGCAGCGCCGCGATGCCGACGGCGGCGACGGTGAGCAACGTGCCGAGGACCGTCGCGGTGCTCAGGTGGTCGCCCGCGGCGGGAACCACGAGGTCGAGCAGCAGTGCGCCGATGAGCTGGCCCGCCACCTGGCCGAGTCCGAACAGCAGAACGCCGGTCGTGGAGACCAGTGCGGCGGCCGCTCCGATGGCCACCGTGCCGAGCAGACCGCCGACGTAGAGCCAGGGTTCGCCCGGAAAGGTGACCTCGGTGCCGCCCGCGAGCAGCCGCACCGCCAGCACGGCGGTCAGCGCCAGCGTCCCGACCAAGAAGTTGATCATCGCGGTGGGCAGCGCCGAGCCCGCCCGCGCGCGCACGATCCCGTTGGCGGCCTGCTGCCAGCCCATGCCGATCCCGGCCAGCAGCGGCAGCGCGGCCAGCCACAGCAGCGACGGCTGCTCGAACCGGTCGGACACCGCGATCATCACCGCCGCGACGGCGAGCACGGCGCCCGCGATCCTGTTGCGGCTCAACGGTCTCGGCCCGTCCGATCCGAAACCGGCGCGGTCGACCGCGAGGCTGCTCGCCGCCTGGCCGGTCACCACGGCGACGGTGAACACCGCGACGCCGAGCGAGGTGATCGTCAAGCCCTGGCTGAGCACGAAGACCGCGCCGCAGACGCCGCCGGTGCAGTGCCACCACGACAGCTGTCCGCCGCTGAGCGCCTCGCGCACCCGGCGCACGCCGCGCCTGCCGACGGGCAGCGCGAGCACGAGGAAGAGCAGCACCAGGAGCCCGGTGCTGAAGGAGATCAGGGCGGCCGTGAGGCCGTCGCCCATCCGGTCGGCGAGTTCGCCGTTGATCCGGGACTGGACCGCGAGCAAGGTGCCGGTGCCCAGTGCGGCGAGCACTCCGAGCCCTCGGGCCAGTCCGCGAATACGCGGTGCTACAGCGGTTTTCTGCACCTAGGCATCGTTGCCGACCCCCACGCGACGAGTCTGTTCCGAAAGCGCAACGTTCCGTACACGGCCGGCACGGATCGCCAGGAGGGTGCCCAGAACGGCCAGCGCGCCGCTCACCGCGACCGCCGCGGCAGGGCCGGAGGAGTCGAGCAGGTACCCGGCCAGCGGCGAGGCCAGCGCTCCGGCCGCCGTTGTCGCGGTCGCCTGCCAGCCGAAGGCCTCGGCCAGCCTGCCCTCCGGAACCAGGTCGCCGAGCCAGGTGTTCGCGGTGGCGATGGCGGGCGCGATGGCCAGGCCGGTGACCACCAGCAGCCCGGCGAGCAGCCACGGCGAGGGGTCCAGCAGCGGCGGCAGCACGAGCGCGACGGCGATCATGCCCGAGGTGAACAGCCCGGCGCGGCGGGCCAGGCTCGGCTCCCCCTTGAACGCACCGGCGGCGAGACCGCCGATCAGCGAGCCGATCCCCCACACCGTGACCATCACGGCGATCAGCTCCGGTGTGCCGCGCTCCCGCGCCCAGCTGATGATCGCGATGTCGGTGATCGTGAAGGCGCCGAGCATCACGGTGGCGACGGTGAGCAGCGGCACCACGCCCCGGTTGCGCAGGATCGAGGTCTTCGCCTCCTGGCTGACTTTGATCGACTCCGCGGTCGGCGTGCCGTGGCCGGAGCGGTGCACGGTCAGCGCGAACCCGAGCACTCCGGTCGCGACCATTGCCGCGCTCAGCAACAGTCCCGCGCGGCCCCCGCTGAAGCCCACGGCGACCGCGATCAGCGTCGGCCCGATCAGGAACGCCATCTCCTGCACGATGGCCTCGATCGCGAACACTGCGTTGTGCTTGTCGCGCTCGACCACCCGCGTGCAGACAGCGCGCACGATCTGGCCGACCGGCGGCATGAAGAGCCCCGTCACGAGACCGATGACCGGCGCGATCGGCCACCAGGCACTGGGCAATCCAGCCAGCACGAGCAGTCCGGTCGTGTGCAGTGTCCCGCTCACCAGGAGCAGGCGCGGGGCCGATCCCCGGTCGGCCGCCTTGCCGCGCAGCGGCCCGGAAACGCCCTGGCCCAGGGTGACCGCGCCGACGATGAGACCCGCGATCAGGTAGGAGTCGGTCCACTCCACGGCGAGGAAGGTGATCGCGATGGAGATGCCCGCCATGTGCAGCCTGCCGACGATCGACCAGCCGAGCAGAGCCCGCAGGTGCGGTGTTCCGGCGAGGTCTTTGTAGGGGCTGCTCACCCCGACAGTGTCACCGCGCCGCTCGCCGGTGGCGACCCTCTTGGGGTGAGTGCTGTACAAACGACGGCATTCCGCGCCTCAGGGATTGCCCGGAGCTACTCGATCACGAGACCATGCGCCGCCGCGAAGCTGACCGCGATCTCCAGGTCCACCTTGGTGCCGCGCAGGTCGGCCTGCACCAGGATGTCCGCGCCGAGCTTCGCCCCGCGCAGGTCCGCGTCCGCCAGCTTGGCGTCCAGCATCCGCGCGCCGGTGAGGTCGCACTTGGTCAGGTCCGCGCCGCGCAGGTCGCTCTCGTTGAGGTTGGCCTCGCGCATCCGCAGCCCGGACAGCGAGGAGTCCTTGAGGTCGGCGCCGCTGAGCCCGACCAGCGTCAGGTCGGTGTCGTGCAGCTGCCACTGGCGGAGCCGGCAGTCGCCGAACTGGGAGCCCATCAGCGAGCACCCGCGCAGCTCCGACTCGCTGAGGTCGGCGCGGCGGAAGGTGCACTGGCGGAACGCGGTGATCCGGTGCTTGGACTCGGACAGGTCCGCCCCGGTGAAGTCGCACGCGACGAACGTGCAGTTCTTGGTGACCAGCCCGCGCAGGTCCGCGTCCACGAAGGAACATCGCTCGAAGGCGCAGTCCTCCCACACTTCATTGGCAAAGACGGCGTCGGAGAAGTCCTCACCGACCACCGGTGGCACTGAATCAACTGAATCATCGGTCGCCTCGCCCACGTCCAGCACCCTGCCACAGGTGATCAGTCAGCGGGGATGGCCCTTTCCACGAACATCCGGACGAGTCCGTCGAGCCCTTCGGCACCGGCGCCGTCGAGCACCTCGGGCAGCGTCAGGTGCTCGACGACCAGCGCGGTGACCGAGAAGTACAGCAGCACCACCGAATCCGCGTCGCCCGGCAGCCCGGAGCCCGTGTGCTGCTTGATGTTCGCGTCCAGGTTCGCGCGCACGGTCGCGGTCAGCGCGGCGCGCAGCTCCGGCCGCCGCGTCGCCTCCAGCCGCAGCTCTTGCAGGGCCAGGTACCCCGTGCGGTCGTCGATGATCCGCCGCACCATCTCCGTCATCAGCCACACCACTGCCTCCCGCGTGCGCGGCGCGAGGGTGTTCGCCGCCAGCGCGGAGGCGGTCGGCCCGAGCCGCGTGTGGATGCGTCCGCCGACCTGGTTGAACAGGTCCTCGCGGCTGGTGAAGTAGTTGGAGGCGGTGCCCTTCGGCACCTCGGCCGCCTCGTCGACCGCGCGGAAGGTCAGCCCGCGCGCCCCCTCCGCCGCCAGCACCTCGATCGCCGCGTCGACCAGCGCGGTTCGCCGTTCGGTGTTCCGTTTTCTGACCACTCTGCTTATAGTACTACAGACACAGTGGTTATGGGAGGAGCGGTATGCGCAAGCTGAGCTACTACATCGCGTCCACAGTGGACGGTTTCATCGCGAGCCCGGAGGGGGCGGCGGACTTCTTCCCGTGGGAGGGCGATCACAACGCGATCATGACCGCCGAGTACCCGGAGACCGTCCCCACTCACGTGGCGGCCATGGTCGGCCTGCCCGTGCCCGAGCCCCGGCACTTCGACACCGTGGTGATGGGGCGCGGCACCTACGACGTCGTGCTCAAGGAGGGCGCGCCGAGCCCGTACGAACACCTGCGGCAGTACGTGTTCTCGAACAGCCTCACGCAGCAGCACCCCGACGTCGAGGTGGTGCCCGGCGATCCGGTCGCCAAGATCAGAGAACTGAAAGCCTTGGAGGGCAAGGGGATCTGGCTCTGCGGTGGCGGAGCGCTCGCGGGCGCGCTGCGCGAGGAGATCGACGAGCTGCTGGTGAAGATCTACCCGATCGTCGCGGGCTCCGGCGTTCCGTTGTTCAGCGGCGAGTTCCGCGCGACCGGCTTCAAGCTCTCCGCGCACCGGATCTTCGAGAGCGGCATGGCGTTCATGACCTACACAAAGCCATGATCACGCGCACTCGCGGGCGCGGTCGAGCAGCAGCTCGCGCTCGCGGGTGTTGCGCGTCAGCTCCGCCGCCCGCTCGAACTCCGCCTTGGCCTCGCTCATCCGGCCGAGCTTGAACAGGAAGTCCCCGCGCACGCTCGGCAGCAGGTGGTAGTTCTTCAGCGCGGGCACGTCCACCAGGCCGTCCACCACCTCAAGTCCGGCGGCGGGACCGAAGGCCATCGAGACCGCCACCGCGCGGTTGAGTTCCACGATCGGCGAGGGCGTGACCTCCACCAACACGGCGTAGAGGCTCGCGATGCGCGCCCAATCCGTTTCTGCGGCCGTGCGGGCGCGGGCGTGACAGGCGGCGAGCGCGGCTTGGAGCGCGTAGGGCCCGCGCGCTCCGCCGAGCTTCTCCGCCTGGTCCAGTGCCGCGAGCCCGCGTCGGATGAGCAGCTGGTCCCAGCGGGCACGATCCTGCTCCAGCAACAGAATGGGCTTGCCTTCCGCGTCCGTGCGCGCCCGCGACCGCGAGGCCTGGATCTCCATCAGCGCGACCAGGCCGTGCACCTCCGGCTCCTTCGGCACGAGCCCCACCAGCACGCGGCCCAGCCGCAACGCCTCCGCGCACAGCTCCGGCCGCAGCCAGTCGTCCCCCGCCGTCGCCGAGTAGCCCTCGTTGAAGATCAGGTAGATCACTTCGAGCACCGAGGACAACCGCTGCGCGCGGTCCTCCCCCTGCGGCACCTCGAACGGGACCTTCGCCTTCTCCAGGTTCTTCTTCGCGCGCACGATCCGTTGCGCCACAGTCGGTTCCGCCACCAGGAAGGCCCGCGCGATCTCGTCCGTGGTCAGCCCGCCCAGCAGGCGCAGCGTCATCGCGACCCTCGCCTCGGTCGAGAGCACCGGGTGGCAGGCCGTGAACACCAGGCGGAGCAGGTCGTCCCCGATCTCCCCGTCCAGCGCGGGGTCGTACTCCAGGTCCACCCCCTCGCCCTCGGTCTCCAGGCGGTGGCCGATCTCCTCCAGCTTGCGCGCGAAGTTCTCCTTGCGCCGCACCAGATCGATCGCGCGCCGCTTCGCGACCGACATCAGCCAGGCGCCCGGGTTGTTCGGCACCCCCGACTCCGGCCACTGCTCCATCGCCGCGACCAACGCGTCCTGCGCCAGCTCCTCCGCGAGCCCCACGTCCCGGATGAACCGCGCGAGCCCCGCGATCAACCGCGCGGACTCGATCCGCCACACCGCCTCAACGGCCCGACGCGCCCGCTCCCCAGCAGCCCGCTCCCCAGCAACCCTGTTCTCGGCAGCCCCGTCAGCCGCCCCGCCCGCCACCACCCCAGTACCCGCCACGACGCGCAATCACAGCAGCCCACCCCACCACCCGCAACCTTCCCCACGTCCCCCAAATCCGTTTCGTACTCCCAGCGGCAAGAAAGCGGTCCCCCACCCCCGCTCGGCGTACGAAGCGGATACCCCTGGGGGCAGAAGGTGGTGTCCCTGCACGTCCTCAGGTTCGCCGGTCTTCAAGACCACCCAACCTCCGCCCCAGCCGTCTTCAACGACAGCAAACCCCGCGAGGCTGCGGGGTTTGCGGCGGTTAGCGATGGCCAACAGAGGGGTTTGCTGGTCTTGAAGACACGTCACCCCCCCGGCGGCGCCGCTGCGCTGCAAGTCATCGGGTGCGAGAAGCGGGGTTTGGGGGTCTTGAAGACACGCAAACCCTCGGCGGCGCAGTGGGCGGAATCGGCCCAACCCCTTGCGGGACAAGGGCTACAGGCAGGCGGTCTCGGTGACGGGGCGGACCTCGACCTCGGCTTCGGAGCCTGGATCGCAGGGGATGCGTTCCACCCACGCGATGGCCTCGTCGAGGGACTTCACGTCGATCAGCCAGAACCCGGCGAGCAGGTCCCGGGCCCGCGCGAACGGGCCGTCGACCACGGTCCGCCGGGCGCCGGAGAAAAGCACCCGCGCGCCGCAGGAGCTGGGCTTGAGCCCTTCACCCGCGAGGAGCACGCCAGCGCTGACCAGCTCCTCGTTGTACCTGCTCATCGCAACCCGCAGTTCCGCACTCAGCGGCTGACCGGCCTCGGACCGGGCGTCCGCCTTCACCATCACCATGAACCGCATCGGTGCCTCCTCCAGTGGTACTCGCTCACTGGAGCGTCGATCGGCGGCCTTCCAGATCGACAGCAGTCACATCGACAGCACCGGACTGTTCGCCACCGCACCACCGGGTCGCAGGTCAGGCAGACGGCGACACGGCGACGAACGAATCCACACCTCTTCGGTCGCACTCGCCCGCGAGCCGCCGCCGGAGGTCGTGGGCACCCCGTTGGCCACGACCACCCCGTCCAGCGGCAACCCGCGGAGCGAGTGCCACACCGAACACCCGCTTCCTCTTCCCCGGCGAAGGAGCCCGCACCCAACGAACACACACGCCACAAGAAGCCGGTGACCACCACGGCTGATCCCGCACCAGCCCTGGCGTTCATTCGAACACGTGTTCGAATGATGGGACTAGTAAACCGGGGTGCGCTGCCCCCGTCAAGTCACTCGGACGAGGGTTTCCACACCATAGGAGAAGGGCCCGACAACGCCGGGCCCTTCCCATCAAAACCGCAGGTCAGTGCGCGAAGTGACGCGTCCCCGTCAGGTACATCGTGACCCCGGCCGCCTGGGCCGCCTCGATGACCGCGGAGTCCCGCACGGAGCCGCCGGGCTGGACCACTGCGCGCACCCCGGCGGCGGTCAGCACCTCGAGGCCGTCGGGGAACGGGAAGAAGGCGTCGGAGGCCGCGACGGAGCCCTTGGCGCGGTCCCCGGCGCGGGAGACGGCGAGCCGGGCCGCGTCCACGCGGTTGACCTGGCCCATGCCCGCCCCGACCGTGGCACCGCCACTGGCGAGCAGGATCGCGTTGGACTTGACCGCCCGGCACGCGCGCCAGGCGAACACGAGGTCGGCCATGGTCGCGTCGTCGACCGGTTCTCCGCAGGCGAGCGTCCACTTCGAGGCGGAGTCGCCCTCGGCGTCGATCGCGTCAGCGGCCTGGAGCAGCAGACCGCCGGAGACCGCGCGCATCTCCAGCCCGCCGCGCACCGGAGCCTCGGCGACGAGGATGCGGACGTTCTTCTTGCGGGTCAACACGTCCACGGCGCCATCGGCATAGCCGGGGGCGACGATCACCTCGGTGAAGATCTCCGCGACCTGCTCGGCCATCTCCACGGTCACCTCGCGATTGGCCGCGATCACGCCGCCGAACGCGCTGACCGGGTCGCAGGCGTGCGCCTTGCGGTGCGCGTCCGCGATCACGTCACCGTCTACAGTGGACACCGCAATGCCACAGGGGTTGGCGTGCTTGATGATCGCGACGCAAGCGTCGGAGTGGTCGTGCGCGGCGCGCCACGCGGCGTCGGCGTCCACGTAGTTGTTGTACGACATCTCCTTGCCGTGCAACTGCTTCGCGGTGGCCAGACCCGCGGCGCCGGGAGTGACGTAGAGCGCGGCGCGCTGGTGCGGGTTCTCGCCGTAGCGCAGCACCGACGAGCGCTCCCACGTCGCACCGGCCCAGCTCGGGAAGCCGGACTCGTCGGCGGCGATGGTGCTGCCCATCCACGAGGCCACGGCGACGTCGTAGCTCGCGGTGTGCCGGAAGGCGTCGGCGGCGAGGCCCTGGCGGTCGGCGAGGCTGAACCCGCCGCCGCGCACGCGCTCCAGCGCCCACTCGTAACGCGCCGGGTCGACGACGACCGCGACGTTGGCGTGGTTCTTGGCGGAGGCGCGGACCATGGCCGGGCCGCCGATGTCGATCTGCTCGACGCACTCGTCCTCGGACGCGCCGGAGGCGACCGTCTCCCGGAACGGGTACAGGTTCACCACGAGCAGGTCGAAGGCGGCGATCTCCATCCGCTCCAGCTGCTCGACGTGCTCGGGGCGGCGGACGTCGGCGAGCAGGCCCGCGTGCACCCCGGGGTGCAGCGTCTTGACCCGGCCGTCGAGGCACTCGGGGAACCCGGTGACCCGTTCGACCGGGGTGACGGGGATGCCCGCTGCGGCGATGGCCTTCGCGGTCCCGCCGGTGGAGACCAGCTCCACCCCGGCCTCGTGCAGCCCGGCGGCCAGTTCGACCAGCCCGGCCTTGTCGGACACGCCCAGCAGCGCCCTGCGGACCGGCCGCAGGCCATCTGTCGCGGTCACGGAATGTTCACCTCTCGTCCCGTTGTGGTGCAGCCTTCTCGCGCGAGCCGGGCGAGGACGTCGACCAGCATCCGCCGCTCGACCTCCTTGATCCGCTCGTGCAGGTCTGTCTCGGTCTCGCCGGGCAGCACGGCGACCGCCTCCTGGGCGAGGATCGGCCCGGTGTCCACGCCCGCGTCGACCAGGTGCACGGTGCAGCCGGTGACCTTGACGCCGTAGGCGATGGCGTCGGCGACGGCGTGCGCGCCGGGGAAAGCGGGCAGCAGCGCGGGATGCGTGTTGATCACGCGACCGCCGAAGCGCTCCAGCACGGCGGGCCCGAGGATCTTCATGAACCCGGCGGAGACCACCAGGTCGGGCTCGTGCGCGGCGATCTCCTCGGCGAGCGCGCGGTCCCACGCGTCGCGGTCGGCGTGGTCGCGCAGCCGGACGGAGAAGGTCGGGACGCCGTGGCGCCGTGCGCGGTCGAGCCCTTCGAGCTTGCTCCGGTCCGCGCCGACCGCGACGACGGTGGCCGGGTAGCCCCCGGCGTCGACCGCGTCCAGCAGCGCCTGGAGCAGGGTGCCCGAACCGGACACGAGGGCAACGATGCGGGCGGGGACCGGCACGCTCAGCCGCTGTGCGAGCGGCGTCACATCCGGGTGCGATGGGCTCAGCGTCGTCTCCTGGCAAGCCGGATCAGGGGCGTGACCAGCGTAGTTCCTGCCGTGTCGAGCACGTCGGGCAGGGCGGGCGGCGTCAGCGCTTCGGCGGCGGGGGCGGGTCCTCGTCGTCGATCGTCAGCTCCTCGCCCAGCTCCTCGGCGAGCTCCCGCGCGAGCCGGTCCTCCTCGTCCTCGACGTCCTCGGGCAGCGGCTCGAACCGGTAGCCCTCGGTCTCCTCGACGGCGTCGTCGTACTCCTCGTAGTCCTCGAAGTCCTCGAAGTCGTCAACGTCCACTTCGGACAGTTCCGACGTCTCGGGCTCTTCGCCTTCTTCGGGCTCTTCGGCGTCCTCGGGTGCGTCGAGCGCTTCCGGTGCCTCAGCGTCCTCGTCGGTGTCTTCGGTGTCATCGGTGTCATCGGTGTCCGAGGGTTCCTCGACCTCGTCGGACTCGGAGTCGGCCTCGGCACCCTCTTCTCCGAGGACGGCCTCCTCACCCACCGACTCGGAGTCGGCCTCCTCTTCCTCGGCCTTGGGCGCGAACACCCACGCCACAAGGGCTCCGGGCACGAGGACCCACCCCGCGGCGGCCAGCACGACCTTGCCCGCCTGCACGGTCACCGGGTCGAACGGCCCGCCACCGAGCCTTCCCCCGGCGAGGAAGGCCAGCACGAACATCGCCAATCCGATCAGCACGGCGGCGACCGCGACGGCCTTCACCCGCTCGATCGGCTCCGGCGAGCACTTCCGGCAGCACCAGCCGACGAGCACGCCGACCAGCAGCGGCAGCACGAAGACCGCGAGCCACCACCGGCTGGTGACCGGCGGCAGTGCGGCGAGCAGCGGCACCGAGGGCACCGGGGCCAGCGCCATGCCGATCGGCGCGATCACGGCTTTGCCCACCGCGAAGCCGGATCCGAGCGCGAAGGAGCTGGCGGCGATCACGATGTTGGGCAGATAAGCCAGGCACAGCAACGCGATGCCGAAGAACTCGGCGATTCCCTGGCCGGCGTCCAGGAACATGCCCGCGACCTTGGGCAGGGCCACCAGCAGCCCGACGGAGAACAGCAGGGCGCCCACCGCGAGGAGTGCGCCGAGCCCCAGAACGCCGACGTAGAGGCCGCGGCGGAGCGGTGCGTCCAGCCTGCTGATCAGCTCGGCGAGGCCGCACGTCTCGGCGAGCGCGATGGTCGCGGCGACACCGGAAACCAGTGCGGCGCCTACAAAAGCGGTGGTCGGCGTCGCGACGGCGGCGCCTTCCGGCTGCACAGCGGCGAGCACGGCGGCGAAGACCCCGTGCGCGGCGGCGATGGTGCCGATCAGCTGCTGGGTCGGGCCGGGGGCGCGCAACCGCATCCGGCGCGCGGAGGCCCTGGCCGAGCGCGCCACGAGCAACGCCACGATGAGGGTGAGCAGCAGCGGCAGCACGCCGAGCGGGGCGCCGCGCAGGGTCACCGGCACCTGGTGGGCGGCCAGCCACAGCCAGCGGGCCGACGCGAGCACTTCGGGGACGGAGAAGACGGCGAGCGGGGCCGAGCCCACCACGACGGCGGACACGCTCGCCGCGACGAGGAACCCGAGCACCAACGGACCGAGCGCGGCTACTACGAGTAACCGAACCCGCAGGCCCCTCGGAGCCGCCCGCGGCCGCACGACCACCTCGTCTACCCCCTGGTCAGTAGGTTGCGCCGTGGTCATGCGGGCACACTCGCACCGGCAACTCGCCGTTCAGCTCAGACACGCCGCGTGACCAGGCTCGGAAAAGCCGTCAGGGTGACACCGCGACCGCGATGTCACCCCGACGAGAGGTCTTGCTCTATTTGATCAGCATCAGCTCTGCTGGAATCCACCGGGCGGGGTTCCGGGCTGCCCGAACTGCTGGGTCTGCTGCGGCTGCTGGGGGTAGCCCTGCTGCGGGTAGCCGCCGGGCTGCTGGCCGTAGGGCTGCGGGAAACCGCCGGAGGCCGGGTTCCAGCCACCGGGCGGGCCGTACTGCGGCTTCGGCTGGAGCTTGATGATCTCGATGTCGGCGAGCAGCGCCACCACCGTCGCACCCGCCTGGAGCAGGCTGGCGATGAAGACCACCACGTACAGGCCGGTGACAGCCGAGGAGGCGATCAGGCCCTGCAGCATCTGCAGCGCGGGCACGACGGCCAGCGGCGCGGCGGCCCAGAGCAGCTTGGGAGCCTTGGGCAGCACCGAGAGTCCGGCGAGCACACCGCCACCCAGCAGGTACGGCGAGATGCCGACCGAGGAACGGGCGTCGGTGGCGAAGCCGCAGAAGAACGACACGAGTGCGAGTCCCGCGGCGACCAGCGAGAGGATGAAGGCGAGGTCCAGGGGCTTTCCCGGCTGGCCGGGCATCCCGGGCTGCTGGGGATGGGGCTGGGGCGCGCCGTAGGGCACGGACATGCTGGGTCTCCTCCTCGAACGAGGCGGCCACTGTGGACGCTTGAGGGTTGTGGCAGCGGAACGCTAGCCGATTCCACCGTCAGGACGACATCCGACACCCACGGCTTCCCCCGGTGTGTCGAACCCGTTCGAGTCAACCACCACCGCTGCGTGACGACAGAGGCCGGGTGACCCGTCGCGGGTCACCCGGCCTCGTGTCCGACGAGCGGTGATCAGGCGAGGGACTTCATGATCTCGCGCATCAGGTCCGCGGTCGCCGACGGCGTCTTGCCGACCTTGACCCCGGCGGCCTCGAGGGCCTCCTGCTTCGCGGCGGCGGTGCCGGAGGAACCCGACACGATCGCGCCCGCGTGCCCCATCGTCTTGCCCTCGGGGGCGGTGAAGCCCGCGACGTAGCCGACGACCGGCTTGGTGATGTGCTCGGCGATGTAGGCCGCGGCGCGCTCCTCGGCGTCGCCGCCGATCTCACCGATCATCACGATGGCGTCGGTCTCCGGGTCGTCCTGGAACGCCTGGAGGCAGTCGATGTGCGTGGTGCCGATGATCGGGTCACCGCCGATGCCGACCGCGGTGGAGAAACCGAACTCCCGCAGCTCGTGCATCATCTGGTAGGTCAGCGTGCCGGACTTGGACACCAGGCCGATCCGGCCAGCGCCGGAGATGTCGGCCGGGATGATGCCCGCGTTGGCCTTGCCGGGGCTGATCACGCCGGGGCAGTTCGGCCCGATGATCCGGGTCTTGTTGCCCTTCGCGCCCGCGTGCGCCCAGAAGTAGGCGGTGTCGTGCACCGGGATGCCCTCGGTGATGACGACGGCGAGCGGGATGCCCGCGTCGATCGCCTCGACCGCGGCGTCCTTGGCGAACTTCGGCGGAACGAAGATCACGGTGACGTCGGCGCCGGTGGCCTCCATGGCCTCGGCGACCGAGCCGAAGACCGGGACGACGGTGCCGTCGAAGTCGACCTTCTCGCCGGCCTTGCGCGGGTTCACGCCACCGACGATGTTCGTGCCGGAGGCCAGCATCCGCTTGGTGTGCTTGGTGCCCTCGGCACCGGTCATGCCCTGGACGATGACCTTGCTGTGCTCAGTGAGGAAGATAGCCATCTTGTCGTGTCACTTCCCCGCTGCAGCGAGTTCGGCGGCGCGGTCGGCCGCGTTGTCCATGGTGTCCACCACGGTGACGAGCGGGTGGTTCGCGTCGGCGAGGATGCGGCGACCCTCGACCACGTTGTTGCCGTCCAGGCGGACGACCAGCGGCTTGGTCGCGCCGTCGCCGAGGATCTCCAGCGCCTTGACGATGCCGTTGGCGACCGCGTCGCAGGCGGTGATGCCGCCGAAGACGTTGACGAAGACGCTGCGCACGTCGGTGTCGGAGAGGATGATCTCCAGGCCGTTGGCCATCACCTCGGCGGAGGCACCGCCACCGATGTCGAGGAAGTTGGCGGGCTTGACGCCGCCGTGCTTCTCGCCCGCGTAGGCGACGACGTCCAGGGTGGACATCACCAGGCCCGCGCCGTTGCCGATGATGCCGACCTCGCCGTCGAGCTTGACGTAGTTGAGGTCCTTGGCCTTGGCCGCGGCCTCCAGCGGGTTCTCCGCGGCCTTGTCGACCAGCTCGGCGTGCGCCGGGTGCCGGAAGCCCGCGTTCTCGTCGAGGGTGACCTTGCCGTCGAGCGCGACGATCTTGCCCTGCGGGTCGCGCACGAGCGGGTTGACCTCGACCAGGGTGGCGTCCTCGGAGACGAAGGTCTCCCAGAGCTTCACGATGGTGTCGGCGACCTGGTCGGCGACCTCGGCGGGGAACTTCGCGGCGGCGACGATCTCGTTGGCCTTGGCCAGGTCGACGCCCGCGATCGGGTCGATCGCGATCTTGGCGAGCGCCTCCGGCTTGGAGACGGCCACCTCCTCGATGTCCATGCCGCCCTCGACGGAGGCCATGGCGAGGAACGTCCTGTTGGAACGGTCCAGCAGGAAGGAGAAGTAGTACTCCTCCGCGATGTCGGACGCGGGGGTCACCAGCACGCGGTGCACGATGTGACCCTTGATGTCCAGGCCGAGGATGCCCTCCGCCTTGGTCTTGGTCTCCTCGGCGGTCTCGGCCAGCTTCACGCCGCCGGCCTTGCCGCGACCGCCGGTCTTCACCTGGGCCTTGACCACGACGGCCACGCCGTAGTCGGCGGCGATCGCCGCGGCCTCATCCGGGGTGGTGGCCACGGCGCCCGGCAACACCGGGACCCCGTGGGCGGCGAAGAGGTCCTTCGCCTGGTACTCGTACAGGTCCACTCAGAGTCTCCTGATCTCGCCAACGACACCGCTGTCGGACCGGGTGACCCTATCGACCAGCCACTAAGCAATCGCGCCCGCATACGGTGAAGTCGGTCACCGCGCACGTGAATTACCAGGAATCGCGTGCTCACTGAGACGAAGGCAACGCCCGGGAATCGTTCAAGTAGTCGGCGCGGCGTCACTCTGGCGGGGGTCGACGCCCGTGAGCGATTCCACAATCTCGCCGGGTTCGGCGCCCGGGCGGAGGAGAACGACGTCCTCAGCGCCCTGTGCCACAAGCAGTTCGCGAAGTTCTTCCACGGATTCGGCTGACACGTCCGTGAAGCCGACGGCGCCGGCGTCCTCCTGCACGACGGCCGCGGCGACCTGCGCGGGATCGCGCGACTCTCCTATGTGGACGACCTCGAAGCCCGCGTCCCGCAGCGCCCGCGCGAGCGGGTCGGCAGCGGCACCGCCCGCGATCACCACTCGGGTCATCCGGCGGCCTTTTCCTTTCGGGACAGCGCGATTCCCGCGGCGACGAGCAACACCGCGAATCCACCCAGCGCGAACCACATTCCGGAGGCAGCCGCGGCGCCTTCTGCCCGTTGCACCGTCAACGGCAGCTCGGCGGCGCGCAGGCCCACGACGACCGCGGCTCCGGACAACAGCCCGGCGGCGCGGCGCGGTCGGCAGAACAAGGACAGCGCGCTCGCGGCGACGGCCGTCAGCATCGCGACGAGCACACCCCACGAGGAGATGCGCAGCGGTGAGAGCAGTCCGGGCGCGATGAAGTCGGGCGCGGAGAGCACGGGCACGACGAACGCCGCCGCGCTCAGCGCCACCGCGAGGCCGACCGGGGCGAAGAGCGCGTCGTTGCGGATCGGTTCACTGAGGTCGACCTCGTCCCGCTCGACGCCGCCCGCCAGCGCGGCTGCCGCACCGGCGCCCAGCGCCAACGCCGCGGCCGCGATCAGCGCCCAGGTGCCGGGGCCGACCTCGACACCAGCGACCCCGACCGCGCCGACGACCACGTCCAGCGCGATGGCCGCGGCGAACACGACTCCGGCCCAGGCGACGGCGAGCACGGGGCGCAGCGCGCCGGCGAGACCGCGCACGGCCATCGTCAGACCCAGTACTAGAAGGACGCCTCCGGCGGGCAGCAGCATCCGCGCCGGGTAGTTCTCCAGGCTCGGCAGGTCCGACGGCACTTCGATGGTGGGGAGCAGCCCGCCCGCGAACGCGGCCAGCCCGGAGAGCACGGCGAGGGCTCCGGCGACCATCTGCAACCGCTCCTGGCCCGGCAGCTCCACGTCGTCGGCTCCCGAGGCGGGCTCTCCTCGCCCGCGCCCGGCCGGGATCGCCAGCACCGCGAGCACGAGCGCTCCGGCCAGCGCGACGAACGGCCCCCACGTGAGGAAGAACTGGTCCGAGGAGACGGCGGCGGCGATCGGTGGCGCGACCAGCCCGAGCACGGCGAGCACCAGGCCGAGCAGCTTGCCGCGCGCGGCCCCGGGCTCGGCCGAGCTGATGGCCAGCGCGGCGGCGACCGGCACGGCGACCGCGACCAGGAGCACGCCGACCAGCACCCACGGCGGGGAGTCCAGCACCGCGGTGGGCAGGAGATAAGGATCGGTCGACCGGAACGGCGCCGCCGCGAGGCCGACCGAGACCAGCACGCCGACGCAGAGCGTGAAGGCGAACAGCCCGTGCCGGGGCTCGCCGACCTCACCGGCCCTGGCGAGGGACTTGGCCGCGAAGAAACCGGCCGCGACCGTGGCCACGTGGCTGACCAGCAGCGCGAGCAGGCCCGGCCCCGCGCTCAGCACGTTCAGGCTGTGCGGCAGCAGCAACTCCGGGCGCGCGGCCAGGCTCGCCCCGTCCAGGAACTGGAGGTCGATCGCGGCCCGGCCCGGGGCGAGTAGCGCGGCGGGGATGAGGATCCCGGCGGCCAGCGCCACGCGATCGCGAGCACGAGCGACGAGGGCCGCGAGCACGGGCAGCGCCGCGAGCAGGCCCAGAAGCGGCCAGGACGTGAAGGCGGCGGGTTCGGCGGGTGCCGTCACGCCGAGCACCGGGGCGAGGGCGGCCGCGACGGCGGAGAGCACCGACAGAGCGATCGCCGTGGTCAGCGGCGGAGAGGCCGCGTCGGGACCGGGAGCCCGCGAAGGACTGCGATCCGCCGGAGAAGAAGGTGAGGTGGATGGCCGCGCGGTCACCGCGACAACGCTAGCGAAGTGCGGTGCCAAGAGCAGTACGACGCATCTTTTTCGCGGTGAAGGGGTATCCGCAAAAAGAAACCGATGTACCGACGCGCGAGTGGCGCAGATCACCTACCGTCACTCCATGGGGAAGATCGCGAGGTCCGACGTGCACGAGCTGGGGGAACACCTCCTCGGCCACGCACGCCGAGCCGCGGCCGTCGCGGAGACCGCGAAGGCGGTCGGCGAGGGCGTCGGCGTGGTGCTGCGCGGCATGGCCAGTCTCGGCGGCCTGCGCGGTGCCGCCGTCGAGGCGACCTGGCTCGCCGCGCACGCCGTCCTCTACCCCTGGGGAGCCCTCGCCGAGAAGCTGCGCCCCGGCGGCCACTACGAGCGCTACCGGACCGACGACCTGGCTCCGTCGCAGCGCGGCCTCGTCGTCTCCAACCTGGAGGGCGCGGGCACCCCCGTCGTCCTGGTGCACGGCATCGGCGACAACCGCTCGATCTTCACCGTTCTGTCCGGCGCGCTGCGCAGGCGCGGCTTCGGCGTCGTGCACGCCGTGAACTACAGCATCCTGACCGCGGTCACCGGCGACATCAGGACCGCCGCCGCCGAGCTCGGCGCGCACATCGAGCGCGTGTGCGAGGAAACCGGCTCCGACTCGGTGCACGTGGTCGGCCACTCGCTCGGCGGGATCATCGCCAGGTACTACGTGCAGCGCCAGGGCGGCGACGAGCGGGTCCGCACGCTCATCACGCTCGGCACCCCGCACACCGGGACGCTGTCCGCCTACCTGCTGCCGACCAGGCTCGTCCGGGAGCTGAGGCCCGGCTCGGAACTGATGACCGAGCTGGCGGAACCCGCGCCCGGCTGCGGTACCCGGTTCGTGGTGGTCTGGAGCGAGCTGGACGAGGTGGTGATCCCGCAGGTCAACGCCCGTTTACGACACCCGGACCTGGACGTCGAGGAGTACCGGCTCCGTGACGTGGGACACCTTTCCCTGCCCATCGCCCGTCGCAGCGTGCACGCGGTGCTGAGCACTCTCACGCAGTTGGAGTACAGACGCGCGACCCGTTCGCACGTTGCTTGTGATCTGGGTCACACAGCCGAAGATACGCTCCGTTATCGCAGCGGGTCACACTCGTCCGCATGAGCGGCCGAACGGCAGATGACCCGATCAGGGATTTGCCCGTAGGGGTACCCCTTGGCTACTGTCGCCGCCGTCCGTTGTCACGGTCCGGTCACAAGCCAGGACGCTGAGTCGGTTCCCATCGACTCGCCGGGATCCCCCGCCCGGAATGTCCGCCCGGACTCCCCGAAGACGGAAGGGCAGGCCTTGGCGCAACACCGCACCCCCGGCGGCAGTCAATCCTCCCCGGCACTCGCAGACGCGTTGTCGCAGACGGGTTCACGGCCCAAGGGAGCTCACCGGCTCCCGCCGCCGCCGTCGGCACTTCGCGGAAGGGTCGTCGTAGCGGCCGTCGCGGCAGGCGCGTTCGTCGCCGCCGGCGCCGGTCAGACCCTCGCGCCGGGCGGGAACTCTGCTTCCGCGTCAGACGAAGTGGCTCCACTGGCATCCGGTCGCAGCGCCGTCGCGGCGCTCGGCATGGGCGGTACCGCGCCCTCCCCCGACGTCGTTCCGCTGTCCTCGCAGATCTCCGACCCGTCACTCGAGGTCGAGAAGCTGGCCAAGAGCCAGCAGCTGAGGGCGGAACTGGCCAAGCGCGCCGAGCAGGAAGCCGAGCGCAACCGGGTCAAGTTCGTGAAGCCCGCCTCCGGCACCTTCACCTCCGGCTACGGCGCCCGCTGGGGCGCGACCCACTACGGCCTGGACATCGCCAACCGCATCGGCACCCCGATCTACACGGTGGCCGACGGCACGATCGTCGCGGCGGGCCCGGCGAGCGGCTTCGGCCTCTGGGTCAAGGTCCTGCACCACGACGGCACCACGACCGTGTACGGGCACGTGGACCGCATCCTGGTGAAGGAGGGCAAGAAGGTGAAGGCGGGCGAGCAGATCGCCACCATGGGCAACCGTGGCTTCTCCACCGGCCCGCACCTGCACTTCGAGGTCTGGAACTCGGGCGGGCGCAAGATCAACCCGCTGCCGTGGCTCAACGAGCGCGGCGTGTTCGTCAGGTAGACCCCGTACGACCAGGAGGCGATCGCTCATCGAGCGCTCGCCTTTTTGTCGTGCTCTCGCCCCTCACCGCGACCCGCTTCGCTCCGGAGATCCACAGTCGCCGGGTGTGCCCCCGACCGCACACCCGGCGACTGTGTGTCTCAACCCGTGCGGGGGTCTACCGGTCACATATCCCGCCCGGTGCCCCACCAAACCTCGCGGAAGCGCCGCTTCACCCGATTTGCCTAGGCCCTCGCCCCGCAGGTCGCCCGGTGCGCCGGTCTTCAAGACCCGCAAACCCCTGCCCCAGCAGTCTTCAACCAGCGCAAACCCGCACCAAGCACCGGGTTCGGGGCGGTTGGCGGTGATCCAGAGGGAGGTGGGGCGGTCTTGAAGACACCCCAACCTCGGCGACACCGCGCGACCGGGCCTCGGCTCAACCGCTCGCAGACCCCGGGGCCTTGGACGCCTGAGCGCGCCGCTGAGCGGAGTTCCCCCCATGCCCGGCTCCGCGCTGGACAACACCCTCCACACGCACCACCGTTGAGTTGGGGGGTCCCCCGGGCGTACGAAAGCCACCCTCGCCCGCCGGAGCGGTACGAGGGCGACCGGGTGGGGCTCAGAGCTTGGTGAGCGGGACTCCGCCGATCAGCATCAGGCGGACGGTGCCGCCGGTGCCGAAGTCGATGGTGGCCGTCGCCCTGGGGCCGGAGCCGTCGGTGGCGACCACGGTGCCGAGCCCGTACTTGTCGTGCGAGACGCGGTCGCCCACGTCGAGCTTCATCGCGGGCGTGTCCTGCCAGCCCTTGAAGGGCGTGGAGCGCATGCCGCGCGCGCCGAGGCCCGCCTGCGCGGAGTCGCCGCCGCCCACCTGCGAGCGGTTGCTGCCCCAGCGGGTGGCCGAGGTCGGCGCGGAGGAGCGCACCGGCTCGACGCGCTTCCACTCGACGAGCTCGGCCGGGATCTCGTCGAGGAAGCGCGAGGCCGGGTTGGCCATCGGCTGCCCCCACGCGGAGCGCACCAACGCCCTGGAGACGTAGAGCCGCTGCCGCGCCCTGGTGATGCCGACGTAGGCGAGCCTGCGTTCCTCGGCCAGCTCGGTGGGATCGCCGAGCGCGCGCTGGTGCGGGAAGAGCCCGTCCTCCCAGCCGGTGCAGAACACCACCGGGAACTCCAGGCCCTTCGCGGTGTGCAGCGTCATCATCGTGACGACGCCGTCGCCCGCGTCCGGGGTCTGGTCGGAGTCGGCGACGAGCGAGACGCGTTCCAGGAACGCCTCCAGCGAGCCCTGCGCGGGCTGCCCGGCGTCGTCGATCTCCGGTTCCTCGGGTTCCGGCGCCGTGGCCTCGGCCTGGACGAACTCGCGGGCCACGGTGATCAGCTCGGTCAGGTTGTCCACCCGCGAGGCGTCCTGCGGGTCGTCGCTGGCCTCCAGCTCGCCCCGGTAGCCCGTGCGCTCCAGCACGGTGTCGAGCACCTCGGCGACGTCCTTGCCGTCGGTCACCAGCGCGCGCAGCTCGTCGGTCAGCTCGACGAACCCGGCGATGGCCCGCTGCGAGCGCGGGTTGAGCAGGCTGACCTTGCCGTCGGCGGCATCGCGCAGCGCGGCGGCGAAGGAGACGCGCTCGCGCTCGGCGTGCGCGGCCACGCAGGCCTCGGCGCGGTCGCCGATGCCGCGCTTGGGCACGTTGAGGACGCGGCGCAGGCTGACGGTGTCGTCCGGGTTGGACAGCAGCCGGAGGTAGGCCAGCGCGTCGCGGACCTCCCTGCGCTCGTAGAAGCGGACACCGCCGACGACCCGGTAGGGCAGGCCGAGGCGGATG
The DNA here is from genome assembly GCF_039537405.1 of Allokutzneria multivorans. NCBI lineage: Bacteria > Bacillati > Actinomycetota > Actinomycetes > Pseudonocardiales > Pseudonocardiaceae > Allokutzneria > Allokutzneria multivorans. Next base: position 130,077 of record NZ_BAABAL010000006.1, read on the forward strand.
AACACCTCCTCGAAGGCGCGGGAGTTGTTGTTGGTGCGGTAGAAGAGCGCGATGTCGGAGAAGTTCGCGTCACCGGTGTCGACGAGCCGGTCGATCTCCGATGCGACGAACGCGGCCTCGTCGTGCTCGTTGTCCCCGACGTAGCCGACGATCTTGTCGCCGTCGCCGAGGTCGGTCCACAGGCGCTTCTCCCTGCGGTTGGTGTTGCGGGCGATCACCGCGTTCGCGGCGGTGAGGATCGTCTGCGTGGAGCGGTAGTTCTGCTCCAGCGTGATCGTCCGCGCCTGCGGGTAGTCCCGCTCGAACTCCTCGATGTTGCGGATCGTGGCGCCGCGGAAGGCGTAGATCGACTGGTCGGCGTCACCGACGACGCACAGCTCGCCGGGCTCGACGCCGTCCTCGGTGCCGGTGCCGACGAGCGCGCGCACCAGCTCGTACTGGGCGTGGTTGGTGTCCTGGTACTCGTCGACCAGCACGTGGCGGAAGCGCCTGCGGTAGTGCTCGGCGACGTCGGGCCTGGTCTGCAGCAACCGGACGGTGCGCATGATCAGGTCGTCGAAGTCGAAGGAGTTCGACTCGGTCAGCCTGCGCTGGTAGGCGGTGTAGACCTCGGCGACCCTGCGCTCCAGGTCGTTGCCCGCGCGGTCGGCCGCCTCGACCGGGTCGATCAGCTCGTTCTTCAGGTTCGAGATGTGCACCGCGAGCGTGCGGGCCGGGTAGCGCTTGGGGTCCAGGTCGAGCTCGCGGGAGACCAGCGTGATCAACCGGCGCGAGTCGTCGGCGTCGTAGACCGAGAAGTTGGAGCTGCGCAGGTCCAGGTTCTTCGCCTCGCGGCGCAGCAGGCGCACGCACATCGAGTGGAACGTGGACACCCACATCACGTTGGCGCGCCCGCCGACGAGCGCGGTGACGCGCTCCTTCATCTCCGCGGCGGCCTTGTTGGTGAAGGTGATCGCCATGATCTGGCCGGGGTGCACGCCGCGCGCGCCGAGCAGGTAGGCGATGCGGCTGGTGAGCACGCGGGTCTTGCCGGAGCCCGCGCCCGCGACGACGAGCAGGGGTGAGCCGCTGTGCTCGACGGCGGCGCGCTGCTGGGGATTCAGCCCCTCCAGCAACGCTTCTGGGCCGCGCACCTGACGGGCGACGGGACCGTGATCATCTGACTGGGAGACCTCGAACAGGGTGTCCATGGTGGTTCCCAGGCTACTCCGCCGGTCCCGTCGCCCACGCGCCCCCGCGCTCAGCCGAGGTGAACCCGCAGCGTGGCCGTGTTGTTGGGGAAGACGTTCTCGGAGCGGCGGAACCCGGCGACGTGGAAGTCCATCGAGATGTCGCCGCTGTCCGCCGTCGGGGTCAGCTCGACGCGGACCTTCGGGCGGTCGGTGCCGGGCAGGTGGTCGGCCTCGGAGCGGCAGAACAGGTACTGCCCCGAAGCCGGGTCGATCCGGCAGGCCCAGCCGTCACCAGCGGCGGAGGTGAGCTGCAGGCCCTCCGTGAACTGGGCCTCGATCCAGTCGCCGCCGTTGGGGACGGTGCCGTGGTTGGTCGCGGTCAGCTCGACGGCGACGCTCTGGCCCTTGGCGGCCTTCACCTCGGCGGGCGAGACGGTGAGCCCGATGTCCTGCTTGCGCTGGACCACTCCGAGATCGAACTTCGGGCAGCTGGCCGCGCAGGAGAAAGTCTTTGTCTCCCAGAGGTTCCAGTCGAAGTCGGAGTCCCGCGCGTCATCGCCGGTGTCGGGCCGGGTGAGCGTCAGCACGAGCGGCAGAGCCTTCGGGCGCAGCTTGTACGGCCCGCCGCTGAGCGGGAGCGAGTAGTACCCCGCCTTGTTCGTGACGGCGGAGGCGGCCTCCGTGCCGTCCTCGCGGTAGGCGGCAATGGTGATGCCCGCCTTGCCCGCCTCGCCTCGTTCGCGGACCCCGTCGAAGTCGTCATCGGCCCAGACGACACCGGTGACGGCGGATTCGGGTGCCGCCGAAGCGGGCAGTGCGAGCGAGGTGAGCGACAGGAGCGCGAGCGCGGCGATCCCCGTGGTGCGAATGGTGTTTCTCAACTTCCCCTCCAGAATTGAGACGTACCGGACCAAGGTAGGACGCGCGCGGGCTCCACGGGTTGGGTTCGCACGACACGGCGTGATCCGCGCGGGTCGCACTCGACTGGGCGAACGGCGCGTGTCAGACTGTCTTCGTGCTTCGCTCTGGCTTCTACTTTTTCTACGGGTACCGGACTCCGGTGCCCGTGGCCGAGTGACCGCACTCTGACACGGAACACCCCGGAGTCCACTGGACCCGGGGCTTTTTGCTGCCGGGGCCGGAAACCTCTCCGAGAACCCACCAGGGAGCATCGACGATGAACGCCACCGCGGACAGCGAGCCCGCAACCCAGCAGACCGCCTCGGACATCGCTCCGGACATCAACGCGCTGCGGCTGGAGATCGACCAGCTCGACGCCGAGATCCTCCGGCTGATCCAGCGGCGCAGCGAGGTCTCGCGCACCATCGGCGCCGCCAGGATGGCCGAGGGCGGCCCGAAGATCGTCTACAGCCGGGAGATGGCCGTGCTCGCCCGCTTCCGCGACCTCGGCCCCGAGGGCCGCGAGCTGGGCATGCTGCTGCTGCGCCTGGGCAGGGGCAGGCTGGGCCGCTAGGGCCTGAGCGGTGTCCCGCACGTCGCGGAGTTCACCGGTCTTCAAGTCCCGCAAACCCCCGCCTTCGCGGTCTCCAACGACAGCAGACCTCATCGAGCACCGGGGTTTGCCGCGGTTAACGATGATCGAGAAGGGGGTTCGGTGGTCTTGAAGGCCAGCGAACCCCTGGCGGCGCCGTGACCAGGACGCACAGCTCAACCGCTCACAGGACAGGGCCTAGGAGGGGAACACCCCCGGCCAGTGCGGTGTGAGCGCGGCACGGACGACGGCCAGGTCGGCGTCGGTCACGGCCGCGTTGCGCACGGCGTCGTCGGGCACGTAGGCGATCGGGTCGGGAAGCAGCGGCTCGGTGATCCCGAGCAGTCCCTCGACCAGCGCGTGCAGGCACACCGCGGCGTATCCGCGCTGGTAGCCGCCTTCCTGGGTGAGCAGCAGACGACCACCGGTCAGCTCGTCGGCCAACGCGGCGGCACGGCGGCCGATCGCGCGGTAGCCCTCGGCGGTGACGTTGTGCCTGCCGTTGGGGTCGAAGGCGCTCGCGTCGAAGCCCGACGCGCAGAGCAGGACGTCCGGGCGGAAGGCTCGCAGCAACGGCGCTGCGACCTCCTCCAGCGCTCGGAGGTACGCGCTGTCCCCGGCGCCGAGGGACAGCTCGATGTTGGCGTTGCGCCCCTTCGCTCCCAGCGCTCCCAGCTCATCGGGTGCTCCGGTCTGCGGGTGGCTGCCGCCCCACGAGCCGTGCCGCATGTGCACGGAGATCGTCAGCACGTCGGGGTCGCCGAGGAACGCCTCCTGGGTGCCGTTGCCGTGGTGGACGTCCCAGTCGAGGATGGCGACCCGCCGCGCGCCCCTGCGCTTCGCCGAGGCGGCGGCCAGCGCGATGTTGTTGACCATGCAGTAGCCGTCCGCCGCAGCGGGCTGGGCGTGGTGACCGGGCGGGCGGACCATCGCGTAGGCGGTTCGCGCGCGGCCGTCCAGCACCGCGTCCATCGCGGCGAGCGTGGTGCCGGCCGCGGCGAGGATCGCGGGCCAGGAGCCCGGCCCCACAACGGTGTTCTCCTCCAGCGCGACGCGCTCGGGTCCGGCGCAGGCCGCCTTCAGCGCGTCGAGGTAGCCGCGGTCGTGGACGGTGGCCAGCTCCTCCTCCGTCGCCGCACGGCCCTCGTGCCAGCGCAGCCGCGGGGCGATCGGCCCGCGACGCAGCACGCCGAGCATCGTGCGGAGGCGGTCGGCGTTCTCCGGGTGCTGCTCGGCGACGTCGAGCCACGGCCAGTCCCCGGGCAGCTCCCACAGGCCGTGCCCGGCGTCGTGGGTGAAGCAGTCCTCGTGCCAGAACACGTCCACCGGCGCAGGTTACGGGCGCTCGCGGGCACCGCGCAGGCGAATATCAGGGGCTTCTCAGGGTCACCGCGACACCCGAACGCGCTGAAGAAGGCGCACACTGGAGGCATGGTGTTGCACCTCATCGCAGTGATCGTCGCAATCCTCGCCGTGGTCGCCGCGGTCGTGCACGGCGGCTACCTGGCCATGCTGAACTCGGCGGCGAAGCGCAGGCCCGGCGCCTCGCACATCTCCCAGTGGGTGAGCGGCCGCTGGGGCGTCGCGGGCGCGACCGGTGGCATCGCGCTGCTGGCGCTGTTCTTCACCGGCGGCGGCATCTTCCTCGACGTCCTCGCCATCCTCATCGGCGCGGGCAGCGGCGTCGCCTCCACCAAGGCGCTGCAGGAGACGCAGCAGCGCTTCCGCAGCAGCTGACCAGCGCTTCTCCGGCGCCCCCGCACTCCTCCGGCACCGGAGGGGCAGGGGGCGCTCCGCTGTCCGGGGACCGTCGACAGCCGCTGTGACCAGCGGAAACCGATCATGGTCGGACCATCCGACCGGGTATCACACCGAGTGACAGACCGTCCCCGTAGCGCAACCACGAACGGCGCAGTCTTACTCTGTGCAAGATGACGAGCGCACAGGACGTCCAGGGTTCCCGGGTCAGCCGGGCGCTCGTCATCAGCGCGCACCCTGACGACGTCGACTTCGGGGCCGCAGGCACGGTGGCCTCGTGGACCGCCTCGGGGATCGAGGTCGCCTACTGCGTGTGCACCTCCGGTGAGGCCACCGGAGACCTGGACACCCCGCGCGCCGAGATCGCCAGGCTGCGCGAGAACGAGCAGCGCGCCGCCGCCAAGGTGGTCGGCGTCGACGAGCTGCACTTCCTCGGCCACCCGGACGGCGGCCTGACCGCGTCGCTGGAGCTGCGCCGGGACATCACCCGGGTGATCCGCGCGTTCCGGCCGGACCGGGTGCTCACCTGGTCGCCGGAGATCAACTGGGACCACATCGTCACCTCGCACCCGGACCACCGCGCCGCGGGCGAGGCCGCGTTCGCCGCCGTCTACCCGGACGCGCGCAACCAGCACGCCCACCCCGAGCTGCTCGCCGAGGGCCTGGGGCCGTGGACCGTCCGTGAGCTCTGGCTCGCCGACGGCCCGCTCGACCGGCGCAACCACGCCGTCGACATCACCGACACGATGGCGGCGAAAATGGCCGCCCTGCGTTCCCACAAGTCCCAGACCGGCGATGCCGATGGACTTGAGGAAGGCATGCGGACGTTCCTGGAGGCGGCGGCGCGGCGGCACGGTCTCGCACCGGGCAGGCTCGCCGAGACGTTCCAGGTAGTCCACACCGGCTGACCCAAGGCGCGCGAAAGGGGTTTCGCGATGGACAGCGGGCAGGGGCCTGCGCAGCGGTACCGACCCCAGCGGGGGCGGCACCGCCAGGAAGCCAACGCGCTCGCCTGGACGCCGGCCTCGACCACCGATGCCGCCCTCGACGCCTCCTCCGGCGCGCCGGGCACCGCGGCCGACCCGATCGACGACACCAACACCGGCGGCCTGCGCAAGCTCGACCTCGGCATGGTCCCCGCCTCGGTCACGCCGCCCGCCACGTGGAAGCGCGCGGCCTGGTTCGCCGGACTGTCCTCGGCGACCGTGCTCGTCGTGCTGGTGGCCGCCGCGGTCACCCTGGTCGGCCCGAAGGACGTCTTCGACCGGATCAACGCACTGCCCGCCTACCCCAGCGAGCTGATGCTGGTGACCACCACGACCTCGGCCCCGGCCAAGGCGGAGCAGGGCGCGCGCTCGGGAGCTCGCCCGTCCGGCGGCCAGGGCGCGACCGGCCAGGAGGGCTCGGGCGGCGGTCCGCGCCGCACCACCGGCTCGCCCGCCGAGACCACCTCGCCGGGCACCGGGACACCGACCACCACCACCTCCAGCATGACCACGCCGCCGGTGACCACGATCCCGTCGTTCGGCCCGGAGCTGATCCCGGTGAGCCAGCTGACCGAGAACACGGTGCGCTTCTTCTCCGCGGTCGCCAACGACGTCGAGAAGGCCTTCGCCGACCTCGCGGGCCCCGAGTTGAAGAAGGAGGGCCTGACCACCTTCCAGAAGCGGTTCAGCTCGATGGAGGACCGGCTGGAGTTCAAGGGGATTCGGGTGGACCCGGCGCGCGGCGTGACCACCTCGGTGATCGAGATCAGGGAGAAGGACGGCAGAATCGTCGTCCAGGAGCGCGAGCTCCGGTTCGTCCCCAGCACCGCCCAGCTGGTCGATGCCGAACGACTGGTGTCCTCCGCCCAACGGTGAACCAGATTCGCAAAAATCAGCTACTGCGGGTAGTTCGACACCCGTTCGGCTGGTCCAAAACGACCGTTCAGCGCTCCGAACAGGTGAAGTCACATCAGAGTGTCGCGCCCGGAGCCGATGTCACGATACGAGTTCTGCCGACCACAGAACGTACGGAGGCAGCCACCGTGGAGCGCTCGACCACAGGTCGCCGGCACCAGCGCGCCGGTGCGGTCACCGTCGCCGAACTGATCAGGAAGCAGCCCGGCGTGCCCAGGTACCCGGGCGCGGACGCCACGGGCGGCTACCACTTCCGGTCCGAGGTGTTCGAGCGCGTCGCCTCGGGCGCCACCTCCCCGCAGCCGGTCTACAGCTTCGACCCCGACCCGGATCCCGAGCCGGAGGAGGGCGAGCACCCGCTGCTCAAGCCGCTGCGCACGGTCGGCCTGGTGTTGGGCGCGCTGCTGCTGGCGGGCTCCGTCGTCGCGGCCTCGGTGATCACCGCCGACTACGGCCCGCGCGGACCGCTCGTGCAGTACCAGGCTCCGCAGCTCAACGGCGCCCTGGCGCTGCGCCCCGACCTCGTGCTGGACAGGTTGACCAACTCCACCAAGGTCAACGCGGCGCTGGGTGCCCCGGGTGCCAAGCAGCCGTCGACCTCGGCCAAGCCGGTCGCCCCGATCGCCACGCAGAAGAGCACCTGGCAGCCGAACGCGGTCACGCCCACCACGGCCGTCGAGGTCGTGCACGAGTTCTTCCAGCGGTTGCAGCACCGCCCCGACCTGGCGTTGCAGATGGTGGACGCCCGGCTCATCGGCCAGGACCGCGCCGCCTTCCTCAAGGCCTGGGAGAGCGTGAAGTCGGTGCAGGTCAAGAACGTGGAGCAGAGCCGCAACGGCGTGCTCGGCACCGCGACGCTGGAGCTGCTCAACGGCACCAAGCTGCGGATGGAGCAGCTGCTGACCCTCAGCGTCGCCGAGCCGCGACAGATCGTGGCGGCGGAACTGCTCTCCGTGCAGCAGAGCTGAGAGCACTGCGACGTTAGGCCACCGAGGTTGCTCCGAACGGGTGCTGACAGCTTTCACATACCTCCGAATTGGTGACATTCTTCGCCAGACTCCGGTATTCCAGTCACCGAACGTGTTCTGACTGGAAGGTGGATCAGCCGTGGCTGGCGACAAACGCGAGCGGGGCGCGAAGCGCACGCAGGTGCTCGTCTCCGACCTGCTGCACCGCGAGGGCCAAGCGGCCCAGCGCCCCGCGAACCGGCGCACCGGCATGCGCGCCATCGGCGTCGCGGCGGGCGTGGTCGGGGTCTGCGGCGCGATCGTCGCCGGGACCGTGCTCTTCACCGGTCAGGACGACGGTCAGGCGCAGAACACCTCCCGCGCGCAGAACTACTTCACCGGTGGCCGCGCGGTCCAGCCGAACCTGATCGGCGAGGCCGCGAGCACCAACCCCGAGGGCATCGGCGACGACGAGGGCGAGCAGTCCCCCAGCACCGAGCCCACGACGACGGCGCCGACGACCGGCAAGCCCGCGCCGAACCCGGGCCCGGGTCAGCCGACGCAGGCACCCCAGCAGCCGACGCAGCCCCAGCCGACCAGCGAGAACCGGCCGACGAACCAGCCGGGCCCGAGGCCGACGACCGGTCCCGGTCAGCCGAGCCCGACCACGCAGCCGTCGAAGCCGACGCAGCGGCCGGGCGACGGCGGCGGGCTGCTCGACCCCGTGCTGGACCTGCTGACCGGGTTCTTCCGCTCCGCGCCCGAGGCGCCGTCGGAGGCCTACGAGATGCTCGCCCCGCAGATGCGCTCCGCGGGCGGCGTCGAGGAGTTCCGCGAGTCTTGGAAGGGTGTGCGTTCCGCCACTCTCACCACCGCCAAGGCCGCGGGGGCCAACACCGCGCGGGTCGTCGTCGAGTACGTCTGGGCTGATGGGCGCCGAGTCCGCTCCGTGCAGCGGATCGTTGTCACGGAAGGGTCAGCGCCACGTATCGCGGACGCAACGGTGCTCTCCGCACGCAACCGCTGATCCTCCAGGGGCGTCCCCCTTCGGACTTGCGAACACCAACGGCGCCCCGGGCGCAGAATCACCCACACGGGTGGTGGCTCTAACCTGGGTGCCGTGACCGACACGGGGAGCCGCACGGTGACCAAGCAGAGCGAGGCGGCAGCGTGAGCGACGAAGGTCGCCTGGTTGCCGGGCGCTACCGGCTGGAGCGACGGATCGGCGCCGGTGCGATGGGCGTCGTCTGGCAGGCCCGGGACGAGCGGCTGCACCGCGTCGTCGCGGTGAAGCAGCTGCTGCTGCAGTCCGGCATGGAGGCAGGCGAGGCCGAGGAGGCCAAGCAGCGGGCGATGCGCGAGGGCCGGATCGCCGCCCGGTTGCAGCACCCGAACGCCATCGGCGTGTTCGACGTCGCCGAGGACAACGGCCTGCCGTGCCTGGTGATGGAGTACCTGCCGTCGCGCAGCCTCGCCAACGTCGTCTACGACGAGGGCAAGCTGCCGCCGCGCGAGGTGGCCAGGATCGGCTCGCACGTGGCGGTCGCGCTGGCCGCCGCGCACGCGGCCGGGATCGTGCACCGCGACATCAAGCCCGCCAACATCCTGCTCGGCGACGACGGCTCGGTGAAGATCACCGACTTCGGCATCTCGCGCGCCACCGGCGACGTCACGGTCACCAAGACCGGCATGCTCGCCGGCACCCCCGCCTACCTCGCGCCCGAGGTGGCCAAGGGCTACGAACCGGGACCGGCCTCGGACATCTTCTCGCTCGGCTCCACGCTGTACGCGGCCGTCGAGGGCGTGCCACCGTTCGGGCTCAACGAGAACACCCTGGCGCTGCTGCACCTGGTCGCGGCGGGCATCGTGCGCCCGCCCCAGCTGGCGGGCCCGCTGACCTCGGTCCTGATGCACCTGCTGCGCCCGCAGCCCACCGACCGGCCGACCATGACCCAGGCCGCGGAGTCCCTGCGCGCGATCGCCGAGGGCCGGGCGGCTCCGCTGGTGACGCCGCCGCAGGGCTGGGGCGCGGTGCCGCCGACCACCCAGATCCCCGGTGGCCCCTCGGCGCCGACCCAGACCGTGCACCCCGGGCTGCGCAGCGGCCCGGGCACGCCGGTGCCGGGAAGCCCCGGGAGCAACCCGAACAACCCGGCGATGACCAGGCTGGACGCGCGGCCGCTCAGCGACGCGCCCGCCACCAGGGTCGGGCCCGGAGCGACCAGCATCGGCGGGGGCGGCACGGGCGGGGGCGGAGGCCGCCCCGGGACCGGGCGGGACCGCGACCGGGATCGCGACCGCAGGGACGAGCCGGAGGAGCGCCGCTCCAACACCAAGCCGATCCTGATCGCGGTCGGCGCGGTGATCGCGGCCGCGCTGCTGGGCATCCTGCTGAGCCAGCTGCTCGGCGGGGGCGGCGACACCAGCGGGACCGGCACCCCGTACCCGTCCAGCGACCAGCCGAGCCAGTCCGCATCCCCGCCGAAGCGGTCGTCCGCGAGCAAGTCGAGCACGACCACGGAGACGACGACCACCACCACGGCTCCGACGACGACCACCTCGGCCGCTCCGACGGAGAAGGACTACGTCAACGCGGTCAAGAACTACTACAAGCTGGTCCCGGGCAACCCCGAGGTCGCGTTCAGCAAGTTCTGCGAGTCCTACCGGAGGTCGCAGAACTACACCCTGTACAAGCTCTACTGGGAAAAGATCAAGAGCGTGAAGGTCAGCGACGTGGAGATGACCTCCGACAAGGTCGTGTCCTTCGAGATGGAGACCCTCGCCAAGGACGCCGAGAAGCCGACCACGGAGCAGAAGACGCTGCGGATGTCCTACGAGAACGGCTCGGTCTGCCTCAACAGCACCTGATCGCTCACCGCGCGGCGGCCGCCGAAGCCGCCGCGCGCAGCGCTCGCAGCAGGCCGAGCGTCGCCGGGTTCTCCGCGTCCGCCTCGGGCGTCGCCGCGTAGATGCGCCGCACCGGCTCCGGATTGCGCAGCCTGCGGACCAGCACGTTCGGGTTCACCGCGCGCAGGGCCATCGCCGGGATCAGCGACACACCCAGCCCGGCGGCGACGAAGCCCTGCGCGCTGACGTACTCCCCCGCCTGCACGGCGAAGTCCGGCTGGAACCCGGCGGAGCGGCAGGACTCCAGCACCACCTCGCGGCACTGACCGGGCAGCGGCTCGTTGTCCACCCACGGCTGGTCGGCCAGCTGCGCGAGGTCGACGACGCGCTGCCGCCCCAGCGGGTGCCCCTTCGGCAGCACCGCGCGGTAGGGGTCGTCCAGCAGGTGCTCGAAGCGGATGCCCGGCGCGTACGGCTCCTCCTCGCGCAGCGTGACGGTGATGGCCACGTCGGCGCGGTCGGCCTTGACCTCCTGCAACGGGTCCTCGGGGTCGGTGACCGTGAGGTCGAGCGCGGTCGCGGGGAACTCGCCGCGGAACTCGGCGACGGCGGGCGGCACCAGCACGGCCCCCGCGGTGGTGAAGTAGGTGACCCGCATCCGCCCCGTGCGCCCGGCCCTGAGGTCGGACAGCGCCGTCTCGGCCTCGGCGAGCTTGCTGGTGATCACCGCGGCGTGCTCGGCGAGCAGGCGGCCGGCGGCGGTGGGGCGCACCCCCCTGCCCGCCTTGCTCAGCAGGGTCAGCCCGGCCTCGCGCTCCAGCGTGCTGATCTGCTGGCTGATCGCGGACGGCGTGTAGCCGAGGTTGGCCGCCGCGGAGCTGACCGAACCGGTGCTCACGACGGCGAGGAGAACGCGAAGGCGGCGTACGTCCAGCATGCTGGAATCGTACAGTTCTGCTTAAAGGTCGACTAGAAGTATTCACTTGTCCTGATGCTTGCACGGGCGCACGCTTGGTTCAGAACACCGTGAACCAGGAGGTCAGCGTGACGTCGTCCGGCAGTCTCACCAGGATCGGCCTGCTCGCACTGCTGTGGGGCTCCAGCTTCCTGTGGATCGAGCTGGCGCTGAAGGCGCTCTCCCCCGTGCAGATCGTCTTCGTCCGCGTCGGCCTCGGCGCGCTCGTGCTGGTGGCGATCTGCAAGGCGATGAAGCTGCCGCTGCCGAAGGGCGGCCGGACCTGGATGCACCTGGGCGTCGCGGCGCTGTTCGCGAACGTGCTGCCGTTCATCCTCTTCGGCGTCGGCCAGCAGACCGTCGGCTCCGGCATGGCGGGCGTGCTCAACGCGACGACGCCGCTGTGGACCCTGCTGATCGCCGCGAGCCTCGGCCAGGAGAAGTCCTTCGGACCGCTGCGCGTGCTGGGCCTGGTGCTCGGCTTCGGCGGCGTGATGCTGATCTTCGCGCCGTGGCGGGACGGGGCGGGCTCCGCGATCCCGGGCAGCATCGCGATCCTCGTCGCGGCGCTCAGCTACGGCGTCGGCGCGGTGTACGTGGGCCGCAACCTCAGCGGCAACGGCACGCCGCCCACCTCGACGGCGGCCGGTCAGATGCTGATGGCGACCGCGCTCACCGGCGTGCTCCTGCCCGTCGCGGGCACCCAGCCGGTGCACTGGGAGGTCACGAGCGGGTTCGTGGCCGCAGCCGTTCTCGGCGTGTTCGGCACCGGGCTCTCGTTCCTGCTCTTCTTCCGGCTGATCGCCGACGAGGGCGCGACCGCGACCACGACGGTCACCTACCTGATGCCGGTGGTCTCGGTGGCGCTGGGCGCGATCGTGCTCGGCGAGGAGCTGAGCGTCCGGGTCGTCATCGGCATGCTGGTGGTGATCGGCGGGGTGATGCTCACCCGGCCCCGGCGCCCCAAGGTGGCGCTCACCGTTCCGCCAGTCGAAACGGCGAGGGCTACCAGCGAGTAACCATCTCGGTACAGTAGGTGGTTGCTCACAGGTAGGTCCCGGATTGGTCCATCGGTTGGCTTTGGTTCCCCTCAAGGCTCTAGCCTCCCTCCCCGTGGATGGCGCGGATCACACGCTCGCCGGGCGCTACCGCCTGCAGGACCGCATCGGCAGCGGCGCGATGGGCATCGTCTGGCGCGCGACCGACGAGCTGCTCAGCCGGACGGTCGCGGTGAAGCAGCTGCTGCTGCCGCCGGGCATGGACGCGGAGGAGGCCGAGGAGGCCACCCTGCGCGCGATGCGCGAGGGCCGGATCGCCGCCCGGCTGCACCACCCGAACGCGATCACCGTCTTCGACGTGGTGCAGTCCGACGGCGTGCCGTGGCTGGTGATGGAGTACCTGCCCTCGCAGAGCCTGGCCGCGCTGGTGCACGAGCGCGGGCCGCTGGAGCCGCGCGAGGTCGCCAAGATCGGTTACCAGGTGGCCGCCGCGCTGGCCGCCGCGCACGAGGCCGGGATCGTGCACCGCGACATCAAGCCGGGCAACGTGCTGATCAGCTCCAGCGGCACGGTCAAGATCACCGACTTCGGCATCTCCCGCGCCACCGGCGATGCCACCCTGACCAGGACCGGCATGCTCTCCGGCACCCCCGCCTACCTGGCGCCCGAGGTGGCCGACGGCGCCGAACCGGGCATGCCGTCGGACGTCTTCTCGCTCGGCTCCACCCTGTACGCGGCGGTCGAGGGCGTGCCGCCGTTCGGGCTCAACGAGAACACCTTCGCGCTGCTGCGCGCCGTCGCCTCCGGCGAGGTCCGCAAGCCGGAGCGGGCGGGCGAGCTGGAGGAGCTGCTGGCCTGCCTGCTCACCCGCGACCCCAAGGCACGCCCGACCGCTGCCGAGGCGCTGCCGATGCTGGAGGCCATCGCGGGCGGCTCCCGGCCCAAGATCGTGGCGGTGCCGAACTGGACCTCCCCGCAGGCGCTCGAGGAGAAGACGCTGCGCCGCCGCAGGGCGGGCGTGATCGCCGTGGCGGTCGCCTTCGCCGCGGTGGTCGGCGCGCTGGTGACCTCGCTGCTGGTGCTCAACCAGCGGCAGGTGGCCACCGCGGGCCCGCCCGGCGAGACCAGGACCATCACCTTCGGGCCGGGCCCCGGCGTCAGCGGCACGACCGGTCCGACCGGCACGTCCTCGCCCGGCAGCCGCGTGAGCACGCTGCCCGGCGGTGCCGTGGTGCCCGTTCCCAGCGGCGACGACCACGTCCCACCGCCCCCTGGCGCACCGTCGCAGCCGAGCCAGAGCCACCAGCCGCCGCCCGCGCCGACCACGACTCCGGAGACGCCGAGGAACCGGCTGATCAAGGATGCCGTCCGGCAGTTCTACGACCTGCTCCCCGGCAACACCACCGCCGCCTACCAGCGCCTTGCCCCGGCGACGCGGCCCACCCTCGCCGCCTTCCAGGCGCAGTGGGCCGACGTCGAGTCGGTGAAGATCCAGCGCGGCATGCGCGTGGTCGGCGACGCCGTGCACCTCACCTTGAAGATCAAGAGCAAGGGCATCACCGCCGCGTCGGCCGCCTACGTGGTCTCCGCGGTGGTCTCCGGCGACCAGGTGCAGATCGGCGCCATCAAGCAGGGCGGCACCGGCGGCGAAGGCCCCTGACCCCGGCCGCAACGGTGGCCACCCGCGAAAGCCCCCTTTGGTGCGTTGAACTCCCTGAACGGGTCGTTTGGTGCGTTGAGCGCACTGAACGGGTCGTTCAGTGCGCTCAGGTACCTGAACGGGTCGTTCAGTGCGTCAGACGAGGCGGCGGTCGGAGGCCCAGCGGGAGAGCTCGTAGCGGTTGGACAGCTGGGTCTTGCGCAGGACGCTGGAGACGTGCGTCTCGACCGTCTTGATCGAGATGAACAGCTCCGAGGCGATCTCCTTGTACGCGTAGCCCCTGGCCAGCAGGCGCAGCACATCGCGCTCGCGCGGGGTCAGCAGGTCCAGCTCGGGGTCGCGGATGGGCGCGGCGCCCGGGCGGTCGGCGAAGGCGTCCAGCACGAAGCCGGCCAGCCTCGGCGAGAACACGGCGTCGCCCTCGGCCACCCGGCACACCGCGTCGGCCAGCTCGCGCCCGGAGATCGTCTTGGTGACGTAGCCGCGCGCACCGTTGCGGATGACGGCGATGACGTCCTCGGCGGCGTCGGAGACCGACAGCGCCAGGAAGACCACCTCCGGCTGGGCGGGACGGGCCCTGCGCAGCACCTCGGCGCCGCCGCCGTCGGGCATGTGCACGTCCAGCAGCACCACGTCGGGCTTGAAGTGCGCGATGCCCGCGACCGCCTCGTCGACGGAGCCGGCCTCGCCGACCACCTCGACCTGGTCCTTGGCCGCGTCGAGCTCGGCCTTCACCCCGGTGCGGAACAGCGCGTGGTCGTCGACGAGGAAGACCCGCACGGGGCCGGTGCGCGCCACCGGGGCGGTGGTCTCCTCGGGCTGCTGCTCGCTCTCGCTCACGGCGCGTGCCTCCTCAGTTCGGGCTTCGTGGCATGGTCAGCTGGATCTCGGTGCCCTCGCCCAGCGCGGTGCGCAGGCGGACCGAACCACCGTGCCGCTCCATCCTGCCGTGAATGGAGTCCGCCAGCCCGTGGCGGTCCCCGGGAACCGATTCCGGGTCGAAGCCCGCGCCCCGGTCCCTGACGAACACGTGCACCTTGTCACCCTCGACCTCGGCGTAGACGCTGATCTCGCCGACCCCCGCGTGCTTGGCCGCGTTGACCATGGCCTCGCGGGCGGCCTGCACGAGCGCGCCGATCTTCTCGTCGACCGGGCAGTCACCGACGACGACCTGCTGGACGGTGATGGCGAAGGTGTCCTCGACCTCGCCGCAGGCGGTGGGCACGGCCTCGGCCAACGTCCCGCCGGGCACCGCCGCGAAGCCCGGGCCGTCGACCCCGTCCTCACCGTCGGCCTCGCCCCGGGTCTTGGCGCCGTAGCCGGAGGGCCCGTACAACCAGCTGCGCAGCTGGCGCTCCTGACCTCGGGCGAGCCTGCGCACCTCGCGGGCGGTGTCGGCCTGCTTCTGGATGAGCGCGAGGGTCTGCAGCACCGAGTCGTGCAGGTGCGCGGCGATCTCCGCCCGCTCCTCGGTGCGGATGCGGACGCGGCGCTCCTCGTTGAGGTCGCGGACCAGCCTGATCCACCACGGCACGGTCAGCACCGCGACGCCGATCAGGGTGGTGACGACCGCGAGGAGCACGAACTGGAGCTGACCGATCCGGCTGCTGCTGCTGGTCAGCAAGGTCGCCAGACCCGCGATCAGCAGGCCGACGCCCGCCAGCATCCTGGCCGCTGCCGACCATCCCCCGGTGCCGAGCACCGCGCCGCTGATGCCGGAGCGGGCACCGTCGCGCCACCGCCTGCGCTGGGCGTCATCGGCCTCGCGCCAGACCACGCCCGCGCCCGCGAGGGCGACCGCGAACGAGCCCAGCAGCATGAAGTTCACCTGGTTGGTGAACGAGAGCACCGCGATGCCGAGACCGGCGCCGACGGTGATCACGCCGATGGCCTGCTGGCGCTGCTTCGGGGAGTCCTCGTTGCCGCCCGCGCGCTTCTGCTGCGGCACGAACACCCACAGCATCGCGTAGGCGAGCGCACCCGCCCCGAGCAGGCCGGAGAGCGCGACGAAGCCGATGCGCACCCACAGCACGTCCATGCCGATGTGGTCGGCCACCCCGCCGGCGACCCCCGCGACGACCTTGCCGCGACGTCGGCGGAACAGCTTCGGGGGGTCTCCGGGCCGCTGCGCCGGCGGGCGCCCCGGCAGAACTGGCACCGTGCCGGTCTCGCCCTGATGGACCTGCGCATTCACACTGGGCATCGTCACACGCGCGCGGGCACGCGGTCATCAGGGATGAACCCCGAAGCACCCGGCCGGAACCCCGAGACGGGATTTCAGGGGTGCTCCCGGATGTCGGGCGAGGCGCGTGGCGGCAATCTTGTCATCGTGAACGGGACAGGCGGGAACATGAGCGTCGAGGAGACGCTGCGGGACTTCTGGAAGACGCGCCCGCGGCGTCCGAAGCGGGGCCGCAAGGTCGCGGGTGTCGCGACGGCCATCGGCAACAGGTACGGCATCGACCCGGTCCTGGTGCGGGTCGCCTTCGTCGTGTTCGCCATCTACGGCGGCCTCGGCATCCTGCTGTACCTGCTGGCCGTCCTGTTCTTCCCGCAGGAGGGCGACAGCGGCTCCCCGGCGGGGGCGCTGCTCGGCAGGGGCGCGAGCTCCACCTCCGCGCTGGCCACCGTGCTCCTCGCGCTGATGCTGCTGCCGCTGAGCGGTCTGCTGCTCGCGCTGCACGTCTGGTCGGCGATCATGGTCGCCGCGCTCGGCGCCGGGCTCTACGTGCTGCACAAGAACCGCGGCGCGCACCGGCAGCCCGCCACCCCGACCGGTCCCGTCGTGGTGAGCACCCCGATGACCACCGACAACGGCTTCCAGGGCTCGGAGTTCCGCACGGAGACCCTGCGCCAGCCCGGTCAGCAGGAGACCCAGACGATGACGACCGACCAGCAGTCCACCGCCGCTCCCGCCGACGGCGAGCAGGTGCGGCGGGAGACCGCCGAGCACGCCCAGGAGAACCCGCCCGCATGGGACCCGCTGGGCGCGGCACCGTTCGCGTGGGACCTGCCGGAGCCCGCCGCCGCGGTCGACGACGAGATCGAGCCGCAGCCCAGGACCCGCTCCAAGATCACCGCCGTCACGGTGGCCGTGAGCATCATCGTGGCCGGTGTCATGGGCCTCGGCGTGCTGGACGGCTGGGTGCCCGACCACGTCGCGGCGGGTGCGGTGACCGCGGTGCTTGCCGCCGGTCTGCTCGTCGGAGCCTTCCGCAAGGGCGGAAAGGGTCTGGTGCTGCTGGCCATCCCGGCGATCGCGGCGACCGTGACCCTGGCCAACGACGCGAGCTGGCGCGACTACCAGAGCCGGTTCCAGGGCTATGACAGCTCCATCGGCTCCTACTACGACAACAGCGGCAACTACTACGGCACGCAGACCTGGACGCCGCGCAGCTGGGACGAGGTGAAGCGGGGCAGCGACCTCGCCACCGGCTCGGCGACGGCCACGGCGGGCTCGTTCATGTTGAAGCAGGGCACCGCCAGGCTGGATCTCAGCCAGCTGCCCCCGCTGCCCTCCGGCGAGCAGGTCCTGGTCCACGCCTGGGTCGACCAGGGCACGCTGCAGGTGACGCTGCCGCAGGGCGAGACGGACGCCGACATCACCTGCTACGCCAAGAGCGGCACGGTGAACTGCCTCGACCAGGTCGGGCGCGGCTCCGACGTGCGCAGGGCAGCGGTCAGCCACGGCACGGACAACACCTCCGGCGGTGGCCGGATCGTGCTCAACGCAGAGGTCAAGAGCGGAAAGGTGGAGGTCACCCGATGACGGACGAACAGCAGCCGCAGGGCGGCCAGCAGCCCTCGCGCAAGGGATTCAGCGTGATCGTCTTCCTGGTCGGCCTGGTCGCGGTGTGGGCCTCGCTCTACGGCTTCACCAAGGGCCGGATCGTCGACCTGATCGAGCCGAACTGGCTGCTCGCCGGGGCCGCGGTGCTGGTGGGCTCGCTGATGCTGATCAACACGCTCAGGCCGCAGCGCAAGCGCTGAGCTCGCGGGTGGTGCGCGGTGCCGCCGGAGAGGTGTACAACCCTCCGGCGGCACTTTCGCATAGGCTGCCCGGACCGAGCGCGCGATGGGGGTGACGGAGCTGTCCAGCACAACGCGTGGGGCCAGCAGGCCGACGCTGGAGGACGTGGCCAACGCCGCTGGTGTCTCCAGGGCGACGGTCTCCCGAGTGATCAACTCCTCGCCCAAGGTGAGCCCCGAGGTGCGCGAGACCGTGCACAACGCGGTGCGCAAGCTCGGCTACATCCCGAACCGGGCGGCTCGGACACTGGTCACCAGGCGCACCGACGCCATCGCGCTCGTGCTCTCCGAACCGGACAACAAGTTCTTCGCCGACCCGTACTTCGCCACCGTCGTCAGGGGCGCGGCCACCGAGCTGTCGGGCTTGGACATCCAGCTGGTGCTGATGCTCGCCGACCAGGGCGAGGACGGCGGCCGCATCCTGCGCTTCCTCTCCGGAGGGCACGTGGACGGGGCGCTCGTGCTGGCTCCGCACCGCGATGACCCGCTGCCCGCGCAGATCGCCGCGCTGCCGCTGCCGTCGGTGTTCGGCGGCAAGCAGTGGCTGCCGGAGTCCGAGGTGCACGCGGTCGACAACGACAACGTCGCCGGTGGCCGCGTCGCGACGGAGCACCTGCTCGGTCTCGGCAGGCGCACCGTGGTCAGCGTGCTCGGCCCCGCCGACGAGCAGTCCGCGCGGGACCGGCTCCAGGGCTGGCAGGAGGCGACCGGGGCGGACGCCGCGCGCACCGAGGCGTGGACCGCTCAGGGCGACTTCACCCAGGAGGGCGGTGAGCGCGCGATGGCCGAACTGCTGGAGCGAGTGCCCGACCTGGACGCGGTGTTCGTGGGCAGCGACCTGATGGCCGTCGGCGCACTGCACGCCTTGCGCGCCGCGGGCAAGCGCGTGCCCGAGGACGTCGCGGTGGTCGGCTTCGACGACCAGCCCACGATCGCGCCCTACACCGACCCGCCGCTGACCTCGGTCAAGCAGGACTCAGCGGAGCAGATGCGCACGATGGTCCAGCGCCTGGTCGAGCTGCTCAACGGCGAGGACGTGCCGACCGGCCGCGAGGTGCTCCCCGTGGAGCTCGTCCGCAGAGCCTCGGCCTAGGCCCTGTCCTGCAAGTCACCGGGTCTGCCGGTCTTCAAGACCACCCAACCCCCACCCCAGCCGTCTTCAACGACGGCAAACCCCGCAACACCGCAGGGTTTACGGCGGTTAGCGATGATCAACAGCGGGGTTTGCTGGTCTTGAAGACACCCCAACCCCCGGCGACACCGTGACCGGAATACACAGCGCAACCACTTGCAGGACAAGCCCTAGCCCACGCAGAACCGCGGGCGGACCCGAAGGCCCGCCCGCGGCTGGTGGTCACTCCCACTCGATGGTGCCCGGCGGCTTGCTGGTCACGTCGAGCACGACGCGGTTCACGTCGGAGACCTCGTTGGTGATGCGGGTGGAGATCCGCTCCAGGACGTCGTAGGGCAGGCGCGTCCAGTCCGCCGTCATCGCGTCCTCGCTGGAGACCGGGCGCAGCACGATGGGGTGGCCGTAGGTGCGGCCGTCGCCCTGCACGCCGACCGAGCGCACGTCGGCCAGCAGCACCACCGGGCACTGCCAGATGGTGCGGTCCAGTCCGGCGGAGGTCAGCTCCTCGCGGGCGATGGAGTCCGCGGAGCGCAGGATCTCCAGGTTGCGCGCGGTGACCTCACCGATGATGCGGATGCCGAGGCCGGGGCCCGGGAAGGGCTGGCGCTGCACGATGGTCTCCGGAAGGCCCACCTCCAGGCCGACGCGGCGCACCTCGTCCTTGAACAGCGCGCGCAGCGGCTCGACCAGGTCGAACTTCAGGTCGTCCGGCAGGCCGCCGACGTTGTGGTGGCTCTTGATGTTCGCCGCGCCGGTGCCGCCGCCGGACTCCACCACGTCCGGGTAGAGGGTGCCCTGCACGAGGTAGTCGAAGTGCTCGCCGGACTCCCCCGCCTCGGCCTGGAGGTCGCGGGCCGACTGCTCGAAGACGCGGATGAACTCGCGGCCGATGATCTTGCGCTTCTCCTCGGGGTCGGTCACGCCCGCGAGCGCGCCGAGGAAGCGGTCCTTGGCGTCGACGGTCACCAGGCGCACGCCGGTCGCGGCGACGAAGTCCCGCTCGACCTGGGTGCGCTCACCGGCGCGGAGCAGGCCGTGATCGACGAAGACGCAGGTGAGGCGGTCGCCGATGGCGCGGTGCACCAGCGCGGCGGCCACGGCGGAGTCCACGCCGCCGGAGAGCGCGCAGATTGCCTTGCCGGTCTCGCCGACCTGGGCCCGCACGGCGGCGACGGAGTCGTCCACGATGGACGAGGTCGTCCACTGTGGACGGAGGCCCGCGACGTCGTGCAGGAAGCGGCGCAGCACCTCCTGGCCGTGCGGGGAGTGCAGGACCTCCGGGTGGTACTGCACACCGGCGAAGCGGCGCGCGGTGTCCTCGAAGGCAGCGACCGGAGCGCCAGTGCTGGTCGCGGTGACTGTGAAGCCCTCGGGCGCCTTGGTCACGCAGTCGCCGTGGCTCATCCACACCGGGTGCCCGGCGGGCAGGTCCTGGTGCAGCGCGCCGCCGTCGCCGACCACGGTCAGGTCGGTGCGGCCGTACTCGCGGGTGCCGGTGTGCTCGACACCGCCGTCGAGCGCGCTGGCCATGGCCTGGAAGCCGTAGCAGATGCCGAAGACCGGGACGCCCTGCTCGAACAGCGACGGGTCGACCTGGGGCGCGCCCTCGGCGTAGACGCTGGAGGGGCCGCCGGAGAGCACGATCGCTGCCGGGTCGCGAGCGATCATCTCGCTGACCGGCATCGTGTGCGGGACGACCTCGGAGTAGACCTGTGCTTCGCGCACCCGCCGTGCGATCAGCTGGGCGTACTGCGCCCCGAAGTCGACGACGAGCACGGGACGCTGGTTGCTGCTGGGCACGTCGGAGATACCTCCTGGTCACGGACGCACGACGGGCCCTCATCGTCTCAGCCCGCCCACCGACCGGCCTAATCGGGCCAGTACCGATGTGACCAGAAGATCACCTGTTGGGGGCGGCGGCTCCCGCATACCGTGTGCCCCATGAGTGCCGAGGACGACGCGATGACCGCCGTGACCCCCGCCCCGCGCCAGTTCTGGATCGCGGGCCGAACCGCGACGGGCGAGGACGTGACGGTCGTCCGGCACCCCTACGACGGCTCCGAGGTCGCCTCGGTCTCCGTGCCGACGGCGGAGCAGGTCGAGCGCGCCGTCTCCGCCGCGGTCGACGTCGCGGCGGCCTTCCGGGGCACCCCCGCGCACGAGCGGGCCGGAGCGCTGGAGCACGTCGCGAAGCGCCTGCTGGAACGGACCGAGGAGATCGCCGAGGTGATCACCGCGGAGAACGGCAAGCCGCTGCGGTGGGCGCGCCTTGAGGTCGCCCGCGCGGCCAACACCTTCCGCTTCGCCGCCGAGGAGGCCAAGCGCTTCACCGGCGAGCTGATGCGGCTGGACACCGACCCCGCCGCCGAGGGCCGGATGGCGATGGTGCGACGCTGCCCGCGCGGGCCCGTGCTCGGCATCGCGCCGTTCAACTTCCCGCTGAACCTGGTGGCGCACAAGGTCGCCCCCGCGCTGGCCGTGGGCGCTCCGGTGATCATCAAGCCCGCGCCGCGCACCCCGCTGACCGCGCTGCTGCTGGGCGAGCTGCTCGCCGAGACCAAGCTCCCGGAAGGCGCGTTCTCGGTGCTGCCGATCGGCAACGAGGCCACCATGGAGCTGGTCCGCGACCCGCGCCTTCCCGTGGTGTCCTTCACCGGCTCCGGCCCGGTCGGTTGGTCGATCATGGACGCGGCCCCGCGCAAGCACGTCGTGCTGGAGCTGGGCGGCAACGCCGCGGCAGTGGTCTGCGGCGACTGGCAGGACCTGGAGTTCGCGGCGCGGCGGATCGCGCTGTTCTCCAACTACCAGGCGGGTCAGTCCTGCATCGCGGTGCAGCGGGTGATCGTGGACCGCTCGGTCGCAGAGGAGTTCACCGCGCGCCTGGTCGACGCCGTGCGCGAGCTGCGCACCGGCAACCCGCACGACCCGGAGGTGGAGGTCGGCCCGCTGGTCGACGAGGCCGCGGCGGAGCGGGTCGAGGAGTGGATCAACGAGGCCACCTCGGCGGGCGCGAAGGTGCTCGTCGGCGGGGAGCGCGAGGGCTCGACCGTCTCCCCCACCGTGCTCGTGGACGTGCCCACCGACGCCAAGATCTGGGCGGAGGAGATCTTCGGCCCGGTGCTCGCGGTGTCCGTCGTCGACGGGGTCAACGAAGCGTTCGCGCAGGTCAACGACTCCGCTTACGGCTTGCAGGCCGGGGTGTTCACGCGCGACGTGCAGGTGGCCTTCCGCGCGTCCGCTGAGCTGGAGGTCGGCGGTGTGGTCATCGGCGACGTGCCGTCCTACCGCGCGGACCAGATGCCCTACGGCGGTGTGAAGTCCTCCGGTTTCGGGCGCGAGGGCGTCTCCTCGACGATGAACGACTTCACCGAGGAGAAGGTCACGGTGTTCGCAGGGATTCGGCTGTAGTTCAGCGCGTGCGCAGGCCCTGGGCGAAGGCGAAGACCCCGTCCGGGTCGTAGGTGCTGGAGATCTGGCGCAGGCGGTTGAGGTTGTTGCCGTAGTACGCCTGCGGCCAGTCGCGCTGCGCCGGGTCGATGTAGTTCACGTAGGCGCCGCGACCGGCGTGGTCGGCGATCGCGCGCTGCGCGTTGTCCACGTGCGACGCCACCGCGCGAGCCTGTCCCGCCTCGGTGTCCGCGTAGACCTGCACCGTGGCGAGGGCGTTGCGGTGCGGGAACGCGGACGCCGTGGCGTCCACTGTGGACACTGCGCCGCCGAGCGGGTCGAAGAGCAGGTCCATGTCGGGGAGGTCGTTGACCAGTGAGACGAGCTTGCTGGGGTCGTCCATCCGCTTCTCCACCACGCGCGAGGACGCGACGAAGCCCGTCTTGCCGGAGCTACCCGCGAAGTGCCGCATTGCGGACGCGTAGTTCATCGTCTGCGAGCTCCGGTTGGCGATCCGCGCGCCGGAGTTCTTCGCGAGCTGGTTCAGCATCGTGCTGACCCGCCCGGCCGCTCCGACGAAGCAGCCGCTCACCCTCGCCTTCGGCGGGCTGCCGCCCTCGACCACGCAGTTCGCCCACATCTCCGGCGGTGCCTCGGAGATCCAGTCCTGCCACGCCCCGAGCACCTCGGCGGCCGAGCCCGGCGCGAACTCCAGGTGGAAGACGGTGAGCTGGGACGGCGCCGCCTCGGTGCTGAACTCGAAGGAGGTGACGATGCCGAAGTTGCCGCCGCCGCTGCCTCGCAGCGCCCAGTGCAGGTCGGAGTCGCCGTCGGCGGAGGCCATCCGGTTGACCCCGTCGGCGGTGACGATCCGCGCGGACAGCATGTGGTCGGCGGTGAGGCCGAACTTGCGTGTCAGCACTCCGAGCCCGCCGCCGAGCGCGAGCCCCGCGATACCGACGGTCGGACACGTTCCCGCAGGCAGGCACCGCCCGCTGGCCGCGAGCGCCGCGTAGACGTCGGAGAGCCGGGCACCCGCGCCGATCTCCGCGACCCCGTCGTCGCGGACCTCGACCGAGTTGAGCGAGCGGAGGTCGACCACCAGCGCCTTGTCGGGACAGCTGTACCCGGCGTAGCTGTGCCCACCGCTGCGCGCGGCGATCGGGGTGTGCGAGCGCCGGGCCATGTCGATGCAGGTCTGCACGTCCTCGACGCCGCGCACCTGGGCAACGGCCTCCGGCGAGGTCTTCGCCAGCGCGGTGTTGAACGGCCGCGCCGCTTCGTAGCCGTTCTGGCCGGGGCGGGCCAGGGTGCCCTTGAGCCGTGACTTCAGGCCGTCCCAGTCCATCGGCGCGGCGGTCGTGGTGCTCGGCGGGGCCGTCGTCGTCGGGTCGACCGTGGGTGTCGGTGTCGTCGTCTGACCGCCCTCACCGCAGGCTGTCAGCAGCGCGAGCGCGCCCAGCCCGCCCGCGGCGCGCAGAAAGTTCCGACGATCGACGGCAGACACCCGGATCACCTCCGAGAAGAGCGGTCGGCGGACCGCGACATGAGAAACACCAACGAGAAGGTCGGCGTCAGGGCGAACTCTTCACCATCCTGATGCCCGACGCAGCGCACTGACCAACGCCGCGCCGAGGTAACCGTCCCGGAAAAGAGCGGCGAGGTGACCGTCGGGCCGGACCAGGGCCGCGGACCCCGGCGAAACGCGAAGGGCATCCGCGAGAGCCCCGTTGTCGTCGGCCTCCTCCAGGGACTGCACCTGCACCGGAGGGCCGTCGACGGGCAGCCGCACCGGGATGTCCAGCGTCAGCAGTGTGAAGACCGGACCGAACGTCGGCCGCAACCGACCGCCGGTGGTCAGCGGCGCGTCCGGGCACAGGACCCCGGGCAGCGGCGGGCGGGGCACCCCGGGCTCACGCGGGAACGCGGCGACCTCGGTGGGCTGCGCGGGCGTGGTCAGCGGGGAGTCCAGGTAGTAGTAGGGCTCGGCGAGCTTGCCGGAGTCGATCCAGCTCCGCGCTCCGGGATCGTCGACGCTGCGTTGCAGCACCTCGTTGCGGTAGGCCCGATCCGCCGCCGTGCGGGGCACGAGGAAGCGCATCGTGTCGCCGGTGACGCGCAGGTTCTCCTGGGCCGCCGCGCGCCGCTCCACGTTGTAGGAGTGCAGCAGCGCGGGCCCCGCCCAGCCCTGCCGGTCGAAGGCGATCTTCCACGCGGCGTTCTCCGCGTCCTGCGCGCCGGAGTTCAGCCCGCGCGCGCCGAACGGGCTCATCACGTGCGCGGCGTCGCCCGCGAGCAGCACCCTGCCGACCCGCATCGTCGGGACGCAGCGCTGGTGGAACCGGTACGCCGAGGCCCACACGACCTCGAAGTCCTTGTCCCCCACCACTTTTCGGATGCGCTCGGTCAGCCCGCCGTTGGCGTCCTCCGCCGCGAGGTCGAACTCCTCGGGCACCTGCCAGTCGATCCGCCACACCCGGCCGGGCTGCGGGTGCACCAGCACCTGGCGGCCGGGGTTCCACTCCGGGTCGAAGAAGAAGCGGCGCTCCGGCGGCAGGTCGAGGTCGGCCTTGATGTCGGCGATCAGGAACTTGTCCGGGAACGAATGCCCCCGGAAGGGCAGCCGCAGCAGCCTGCGGACCGTGGAGTGCGGGCCGTCTGCGGCGATGCAGTGCGTGCCGCGCACCGTCACCAGACCGTCCGAAGTGGACGTTCGCGTGATGGTGGCCGCGCGGACGGTCACGCCTTCCTCGTCCTGGTCGACCTCGACGACCTGGTGCCCGCAGCGCAGGTCGACCAAGGGTTCCTCGGCGACGCGCTCCAGCAGCATCCGTTCGAGGTCGGGCTGCGGGAGGTTCACGAACGGCGGGAAGCCCCCGGCCTCCGGGTGCGGCAGCTCCATCGTCAGCAGCTCGTGCTCGCGGTAGTACGTGCGCCCGAGGTACCAGGTCACGCCCTCGCGCGCGGCGCGCGCGCCGACACCGATCCGCTCCAACAGGTCCAGCACGTCGCGCTGGATGCAGATCGACCGGCTGCCGACCGGCGTGTGCGCGGGCAGCGCCTCCAGCACGACCGTCGGCACGCCCGCCCTGGCCAGCAACAGCGCGCCGATGAGGCCGACGGGGCCTCCCCCGACGATGACGACCGGCTCGTCGCGGCTCATCCCCGGTCCTGCAACAGCGCCCAGACCTCGCGGTCGCGTTCCGGTGTCCAGATCGTGGGGTGCTCGACGCCGTCCAGCTCGTCCCAGAAGCGCTGCACGTCGAAGGGCAGGCAGTGCTCGAAGATCGGCCACTTCCCGTAGGTCGGCTCCAGCTCGCGGTGCGCCGCGTCGAAGGCGGCCCGGATGTCCCCGCCCGCCTCGTGCACGGACGCGACGGCGCCGGTCAGGCCCAGCAGGAAGCCTCGCGTCTGGGTGATCGCCGCGGTCACGCCCTCGCGGCCGTGCACGACGGCGCCCCTTCCACCGACGAGGACCTCCGCCTCCAGCAGTTCGAGGTTCTCCAGCGTGCCGAGCCACTCGCGGTGGTAGGCGTCTCCGGTGTAGAGCGCGGCCTCGGACTCGATCAGGTCCCCGGCGAAGAGGATCTTGCGGTCCGGCAGCCACAGGTAGGCGTCGCCCCTGGTGTGCCCGCGCCCGGCGTGACCGAGCACGAGGTCACCGCGGTCCCCACCCAGCGAGATCGACATCGTGCCGTCGAAGCAGAGGGTCGGCCAGGTCAGCCCGGGGATGGACTCGGGCTCCTTGAACAGCCTCGGCATCCTGGCGAACTCGCTCGCCCAGTCCTGCTCGCCGCGCTCGCGCACCAGGCCGAGGGTGTCGACGTGCATGACGACCTCGCTGGCCCCGAACGCGCTGGCCCCGAGCGCGCGAACCGCGTGGTAGTGGCTCAGCACCAGGTACTTCACCGGCTTGTCGGTGTGCTCGCGCAGCGCGTCCAGCCAGTCCCGCGCGGAGGCCGGGGTCGCTCTCGCGTCGAAGCAGACGAGGAAGTCCTCCCCCTCGACGGCCCCCACGTTCGGGTCGCCCTCGGAGGTCAGTGCGTAGACACCGTCGGCGAGGACCTCCAGCGTCTCGGACTTGGGCGAGGTGTCGGCGCTGGACGCGAACGGCTTGGGCACCCCACTACTGTGCCAGCGATCACGGCGCGTGGGAACTCCGCTACCCGGAGGAAGCGCGCCGCGTCTTGGGGCCGGGATGGCGCACTTCGACCACGGGCAGTCGCAACGCCCCTGGTGCCTCAGCAGGGACGACCGGCCCGCGAGGTGCCACCGGGCGCACCCGCCGGTACTCCGCGCCCTGCTCCGGCCGGGCGTCGGCCTCGCCCTTGTTCGGCCACATCGAGAACGCGCGCTCGGCCTGGGCGGTGATCGTCAGCGACGGGTTCACGCCCAGGTTCGCGGTGATCGCCGAGCCGTCCACCACCGACAGCGTCGGGTAGTTGTGCACGCGGTGGTAGGGATCGATCACCCCGCGCTCGGAGTCCTCGGAGATCACGCAGCCGCCGATGAAGTGCGCGGTCAGCGGGATGTCGAAGATCTCCGTCCAGGTGCCGCCCGCGATCCCGCCGATGTGCCCGGCCACCCGCTCGGCGGCCTCGGCCCCCTGCGGGATCCAGGTCGGGTTCGGCGCGCCCTCGTTCTGCACCGAGGTCAGCCACCGCCTGCCGAACGCGCGCTTGGTCTTCGTCGTGATCGAGTTGTCCAGGGCCTGCATGACCAGCAGGATCACCGTCTTCTGACTCCACTGGCGCACGGAGAGGTTGCGCAGCGCTTGGAGAGGGTTCCTGCCCATCTCCGCCAGCAGCTGCTTCCACCTCGGCGTCGGCAGATCGCCGTTGGTGGCCATCGTCTGCAACAGCCCCATGGCGTTGCTGCCCTTGCCGTAGCGGACCGGCTCGATGTGCGTGCGGTCGTCCGGGTGGAAGGACGAGGTGATCGCCACGCCCTCGCTGAAGTCCGAGTCCGGGTTCACCCGCTCCGCCCGCGCCCCCAGGATCGCCTCGGAGTTCGTCCTGGTCAGCTCGCCCAACCTCGGCGACAGTTCGGGCAGTTCGCCGGAGTCGCGCATGCTGTGCAGCAGCTTCTGCGTGCCCCAGGTCCCCGCCGCGAGCACCACGTGCCCCGCCCGCAGGACCCGGCGGCGCTTGTCCAGCCACGCGCCCGTGCGCTCCGTGCGGACCGTCCAGCTGCCGTCCGACCGGCGGCTCAGCCCGGTCACCGTCCTCAACGGCAGCACCTTCGCCCCGGCCCGCTCCGCGAGGTACAGGTAGTTCTTGACCAGCGTGTTCTTCGCTCCGACCCGGCAGCCCGTCATGCACGACCCGCACTCCGTGCACCCCGTGCGCTCCGGCCCCGCTCCGCCGAAGTACGGATCCCGCGCGGGTTTGCCCGGCTCGTCGAAGAACACCCCGACCGGCGTCGCGTGGTAGCTGTCGCCGACGCCCATCTCCTCCGCGACCTTCCTGATCACCTTGTCCGCCGGGGTGTCCGTCGGGTTGGTGACCACGCCGAGCATCCGGCTCGCCTGGTCGTAGAACGGCGAGAGCTCCGACTCCCAGTCCGTGATGTGCGCCCACTGGCGGTCGGCGAAGAACGGCCGCAACGGGCGGTAGAGCGTGTTCGCGTAGTTCAGCGAGCCGCCGCCGACCCCCGCCCCCGCGAGCACCAGCACGTCGCGCAGCAGGTGGATGCGCTGCACCCCGAAGCAGCCCAACTTCGGCGCCCACAGGAATCGCCGCAGGTCCCACGAGGTGCGCGCGAACTCGTCGTCGGCGAAGCGGCGCCCCGCCTCCAGCACCGCGACCCGGTAGCCCTTCTCCACCAGCCGCAGGGCCGCCACGCTGCCGCCGAACCCCGAACCCACGACCACCACGTCGAAGTCCAGGTCGGCGCCCTTGTTACTCGCCAGTCGGGTCATGCGAGGAGGTTAGGCCGAACCCCACCCGCCCGCCTAGAGGGTGTTACCGCCAGTAACGACAAACACCCCAACGGCCCACGCGGTCCATCGGTCTTCAAGATCCCGCAACCCCCGTCCCGGAGGTCTTCACCGGCGACGCCGGGGTGTGGGGCGGTTAGCGATGATCGACAAGGGGGTTGGTGGTACTTGAAGACCGTAGAACCGCATCAGGTCAGGTGAGGAGGGAAAACCACGCGGCACACCTCGGTCGAACAGGACTCGTCGACCGCGCGTCCGGCGTCCTCCCAGAGCGACAGCACCCGCTCGAACAACGCGTCGAGGCTGGGGGCCACCCTGGCACCAGCGGACCGGCTCGTCTCCCAGTCGACCTGCCGCCACCCTCCCGTGGGCTTCCGCCGAGAGGAGTTCGCCAGCGGCCTCAGACGAGTCTGGAGCCGGTGCTCCAGCCCGAGGCCGATGAGGTCCGGGGTGATCGGCAGGTTCTGCGCCTCTGCCAGCAACGGCCACGACACCACAACCACGCGGTTCCAGATCTCCGGCGGAAAGGTGTTGGCGAGGTGGTGGCTCTCGCCGACCGGCAGGTCCCGGAGGCGCCGTCCGGCGCTCGCGCTCTGCCCGATGTAGAGCAGTCCCCATTCGAGCCACACGCCGTAGACCACGTGGCCCGTCACGGGAGGCAGCCCGCTCGGCGTCCGAGCGGTCAACGCCTGCCCGAGGCGGAGCGCGAAGTCGTACCGCCCCTCGCGCCAGGCAGCGGCCGCCTGCTCGGTGCCGGTCAGCCGGAGCAGCGACGCCCGCCAGTCGCGAAGTGACCGGTTCGCGGACGTGTCAGCCATGGTCAGGTCAGGGCCGCGAGGAGGGCGATGGCGAGGAAGAGCAGGGACACGGCGATCAGGGCCCAGCCGGTCAGCTGCTCCTGCTCCTCGTTGCTGCGCTTGCGGGCGATCTTGGCCTTGGCGGGCTTGCTGAACCACCCGATGATCCCGACGAGGATCATCCCGGCGATGAACAGCAGCGGGCCGAACACGAGCAGGCCGGGCAGCGCGGCCCGGCTCGCGTCGAGGCCGTAGTCGAAGGCGGGGTGCGCCCGAGGTGGCACACCGCCGCCCATCGCCATCAGGCCGAACGCCAGCCAGATCGTGTTGGCGACGGTCCACACGGCCTTGCCCCGGTAGCCGAGGAACGGCGCGTAGAGCACGTACACGCCGAGCAGGACGAGCGCGCCGCCGCCGGGCAGCCAGCCGAACACGACCGCCATCGGGGTGTTGCTGCCGACGATCTTGTCGACGGCCGTGAAGTACCCGGGTGTCACCGACAGGCTGGCGAACCCGAGCACCACGAGCAGCAGCAGTATCCCGACGGACTTCGGCCACTGGGGCTTGCGGCCCATCCAGGCGACGAACTTCCCGAACGGCGTGACGGGCTTGGGCTCGGCGGGCTGCGCCCGGCGCTTGCGGTTGGCCACGGCTAGCGGCGAACGGTGAGGCCGACCTTCTGGAACTCCTTCAGGTCGGAGTAGCCGGTCTTGGCCATCGCCCTGCGCAGCGCGCCGAACAGGTTGACCGTGCCGAACGGGTTGGAGGACGGCCCGAACAGCAGGGTCTCCAGGTCGTAGCTGCCGCCGGAGAAGCCGAACACGTCGCTGCGCGGCAGTGACGGGTGCGCGGCCGCGGCGGTCCAGTAGAAGCCCTGGCCGGGTGCCTCGTCGGCGTTGGTCAGCGACTCGCCGAGCATCACGGCGTCGGCACCGCAGGCGATGGCCTTGGCGATGTCACCGGAGTGCTTCATCGAGCCGTCGGCGATGATGTGCACGTAGCGGCCACCGGTCTCGTCCAGGTAGTCGCGGCGCGCGGCCGCGGCGTCGGCGATCGCGGAGGCCATCGGCACGCCGATCCCCAGCACCTGGTTCGTGGTGGTGGCGTGCGACTCGCCGAAGCCGACGATCACGCCGGCCGCGCCGGTGCGCATGAGGTGCATGGCGGTGCGGTAGTCACCGGCACCACCGGCGATCACCGGGACGTCGAGGTCGGCGATGAAGCGCTTGAGGTTCAGCGGCTCGCCGTCCCGCTCCACGTGCTCGGCGGAGATGATCGTGCCCTGAAGGATCAGGATCTCCACGCCCGCGGCCAACAGGTCCGGGGTCAGCTCCTGAGCGTGCTGGGGGCTGACGCGGGCCGCGACGGTGACGCCGGACTCGCGGACGGTGCGGATCGCCTCGGTCAGCAGGTCCACCCGCACCGGAGCGGCGTGCAGCTCCTGCAGCAGCTTGACCGCCGCGTCGCCGTCCTCCTCCTCGGCCGCCTGGACGACGCGCAGCAGCGCCTCCTCCGGGTCGGCGTGCCGCGCCCACAGGCCCTCGGCGTTGAGCACCCCGAGCCCGCCCAGCTCACCGACGCGGACGGCGGTGCCGGGCGAGACGATGGCGTCCGTCGGGTGGGTGATCAGCGGGATCTCGAAGCGGTAGGCATCGATCTGCCACGCGAGCGACACGTCCTTTGAGGACCGGGTGCGCCGCGAGGGAACGATCTCCACGTCGTCCAGACCGTAGGCCCGCATGGCCGTCCGGTTCATCCCGATCTCGACAAGATCCCGCACGTCAGTCCTTTCTCAGTCAGGAGCAGGGGTTCACCGGGTGGTGTAGTTGGGCGCTTCCACCGTCATGGTGATGTCGTGCGGGTGGCTCTCCTTGAGCCCGGCGGCGGTGATCCGCACGAGCTGCGCCTGCTGGAGTTCGGCGATCCCGGCGGAGCCGGTGTAGCCCATGGCCGAGCGCAGGCCGCCGACGAGCTGGTGCACGACCTGGGAGAGCGGGCCGCGGAACGGCGTGCGGCCCTCGATGCCCTCGGGGACGAGCTTGTCCTCGGAGAGCACGTCGTCCTGGAAGTAGCGGTCCTTGGAGTAGGACTTCGCCTGGCCGCGCGACTGCATCGCGCCGAGCGAGCCCATGCCGCGGTAGGTCTTGAACTGCTTGCCGTTGACCAGGATCAGGTCGCCGGGCGACTCGGCGGTGCCCGCGAGCAGGCTGCCGAGCATGACCGTGCTGGCGCCCGCCGCGATGGCCTTGGCGATGTCACCGGAGTACTGGATGCCGCCGTCACCGATCAGCGGGACGCCCGCGGCCTGGCAGGCGAGGCTCGCCTCGTAGATGGCGGTGATCTGCGGGGCGCCGACACCGGCGACGACGCGCGTGGTGCAGATGGAGCCCGGGCCGACGCCGACCTTGATCGCGTCCGCGCCCGCGTCGATCAGCGCCTGGGCGCCCGCGCGGGTGGCCACGTTGCCGCCGACGACGTCGACGTTGTCGCCGAGCTCGCCCTTGAGCTTGGCCACCATCTCCAGCACGTTGCGCTGGTGGCCGTGGGCGCTGTCCACCACGATCACGTCGACGCCCGCCTCGTTGAGCAGCATCGCGCGCTGGTAGGACTCCTCGCCGGTGCCGACCGCGGCGCCGACGACGAGCCTGCCGTCCGGGTCCTTGGTGGCCAGCGGGTACTTCTCGGTCTTGACGAAGTCCTTGACGGTGATCAGCCCGCGCAGCCGGTTGTCGCCGTCCACGATCGGCAGCTTCTCGATCTTGTGGCGGCGCAGCAGGCCGAGCGCGGCCTCGGCCGAGACGCCGATCTGGGCGGTGACCAGCGGGCCCTTGGTCATCACCTCGTGCACCGGCTTGCTGTGGTCCATCTCGAACCGCATGTCGCGGTTGGTGATGATGCCGACCAGGATGCCGTCGTCGTCGGTGACCGGGACGCCGGAGATGCGGAAGCGGGCGCACAGCGCGTCCACCTCGGCCAGCGTGTCCTCCGGGGAGCAGGTCACCGGGTCGGTCACCATGCCGGCCTCGGAGCGCTTGACCACCTCGACCAGCGCGGCCTGGGCCTCCGCGGCGATGTTGCGGTGCAGCACGCCCATGCCACCGGCGCGGGCCATGGCGATCGCCATCCGGGCCTCGGTGACGGTGTCCATGGCCGAGGAGACCAGCGGCACGCGGAGGGTGATGTTGCGGGAGATCCGGGTGCTGGTGTCGACCTCGTTCGGCACCACGTCCGACGCGGCTGGCAACAGCAGCACGTCGTCGAAGGTCAACCCGAGCATTGCGAACTTGGACGGAACGCCGTGAGCGGAGAGCTCGCTGGTCATGGCGGGTAGTAGACCTTCCTGCGGTACCGGTTGCTTCTGACTGCTGACGTGGGTCACCGGCCTGGTGGGATCAGGCGTCCATGCTAACCGCACGGCCCCACCCCGAATCGCACCGCCGCTGGTCACGCCCATCACGTCCGGCACCCTCCCGGCACGGCCGCTGACACCGTTGTCAAGGGCCCGGGCAACCGCTCCCAGCGCGCGGCGCACCTATAGCAGATTCCATCGGACCACCGAGGGACGCCGAGCGGGCGGGGCGGGTACGGTGCCAGACGTGCCGCACGACGCCTTGCCCCCTGACCCGTTCGCGGGCGACCCGAACGACCCCGCTCGGGCGCTGGACGCGGTCCAGGAGGACCCGGCCGAGCCGCTGACCGAGCACGAGCGCGCGGAACTGCTCTCCGACCTCACCGACCTCGCGGTCTACCAGGCGCTGCTGGAGCCGCGCGAGATCAGGGGCATCGTGGTCGACTGCGGTGACTGCAGCGAGCCGCACTACCACGACTGGGAGCTGCTGCGGGCGAGCCTGCACCAGCTGCTCAAGGACGGCAGGATGCGGCCGCACGAGCCCGCGTTCGACCCGGACCCCTCGTCCTACGTGACCTGGGAGTACTGCCGTGGTTTCGCCGACGGCGTGACCACGATCGAGAGCAGGCGCTAGCCCGAACACACACATCCCGCAGCACGCACGCGCGCTGCGGGATTTCGCGTGGTCTCGTTCGCTCAGCCGCCGGTCGTGGGACCGGCGACGGCCGGGCCCGGGGGCTGCGGCTGGGGCTGCCCCGCGCGGGGGCTGCCCTCGGTGGTGCCACCGTTGGGGCTGGTCCCCGTTCCCCCGGTGCCACCCGTGCCACCCGTGGTGGAGTCGGTGGTCGACGGCGTGGTCGTCACCGGCGGGGTGGTCGTGGTCGGCGGGACCGTGGTGGTCGTCGGCGGGACCGTCGTGGTGGTCGAGACCGAGGTGTTGGAGTTGCTCTGCTGCACCGTGGTCGGCGACGGGTTGCCCGGGGTCGGCGACGGGGTCACCGAGGGGTTGTTCACCGGCGGCGGCGGAGGCGTCTGCGGCGAGGAGGTCACCAGCTGCTTGACCAGGTTCTGGTGCTGGTCGATCAGCGCGGCAGCCCCGTCCTCGACGGCGATGACCTCGAGCTTCTTCACCGCGCGGGTCAGCGCGGCGGCGGCCTCGTTGTAGTTGCCGTGGCGCAGCGCGAAGGCGGCCAGGTTGAGGTCGTCCTTGGCGGAGACCGCTGCCTCGACCGACTTGGCGTGGTCGGAGTAGAGCACCTTGGCCAGGCCCCAGAGCGCGTCACCGGGCTGGGCGTCGCGGGCGGCGAGACCGACGCCGGTGAAGGCGATGGCCAGCACGGCGGCCGCGGAGGCCAGCGGGATCAGCAGGCGGTGCCGCGGCCTGCGCTTGGCCTTGGCGGCCTCGATGGTGGCGACGGCCGTCTCCAGGTCGACCAGCTCGCCGATCGACTCCGAGTCGACCTCCCTGCGCCACGAGAGCAGCAGGGCGGACAGTTCGGGGTCGGCGATGCCGCCGCTCACGGAGTCGGAGGAGCGCAGCGTGTCCAGCAGCGCGTCGTCCGCCTGCACCGCCACGAAGTCGAGTGCCTCGTTGGTGTCGCCGTCCTCGGCGGACCAAGCGGTGTCCGAGTGCAGGACCACGGAGGACCGCCGCTGTCGACCGATCCGTCGCACGGTCGGACCGTCCAGGTCGTCGTTCCGCTCAACCATTCAGTACACCTCCTCCGCCGCTAACGTCTTCCGCAACCTGGCCAGCGCGCGGTGCTGGGCGACCCGCACGGCTCCCGGAGTGGAGCCGACCGCGTCGGCCGTCTCCTCGGCGGAGAGACCGACGACCACCCGCAGCATGAGGATCTCGCGCTGCTTGGGCGGGAGCACCCGCATGATCTGTGCCATGCGCTCGGAGAGCTCACCCTGCATGGCCCGCTGTTCCGGACCGGCGCCGGTCTCCGGGGAGTCCGGTACCTCCGAAACCGGTTCGGACCGGTTGCGTGCGGCCGAGCGGTGCGCGTCCGCGACCTTGTGCGCGGCAATGCCGTACACGAAGGCCAGGAACGGCCTTCCCTGGTCCCGGTAGTTCGGCAGCGCCGTCAGCACGGCGAGACACACCTCCTGGGCCACGTCGTCCGCGGATGCGTACGACCGCTCTTGCCTTCCGACTCTGGCGCGGCAGTACCGCACCACAAGGGGACGGATAGCTGCCAGTAGGCGCTCGATCGCCTGGCGGTCGCCATCGAGCGAAGCACCTACAAGGGCGTCCAGCCCGTCCCCCATGTTGGTCATCGTTGAGAGCAGCCCAAGTGTTACGAGTTGGCGGACCGATAGTTGTTTTTCGGTAACCGGTTCCGCCGCTCCGGTCGCTTCTCACCGTACCCGGCGGCACGGCCGGTTCGGGGAAGCGGGGCGGAATCGGTACCGGATCACGGAGATCCACCTGCGGAAACGAAGGGAGCCCGGCGCGGTGGCCGGGCTCCCCCGTTGATGACGAGTACCTGTCGTACGAGTGCCTGTGGTGCGACCTAGGAGACCAGGCCGCGCCGGAAGCCGTGGGCGACAGCCTGGGCACGGTCGCGAACGCCGAGCTTGCGGAACAAGCGGCGTGCGTGGGTCTTGACCGTGTCCTCGGACAGGTAGAGCTCACGGCCGATCTGGCCGTTGCTCTTGCCCTGGCTCATCCCGCGCAGCACCTGGAGCTCCCGCTCGGTGAGCTGGACCCCCGGGTCGGAGGGCTGGCGCGGGGCCGGGACGGAGGTGCTGGCGAGCGTGTGCGCCAGTGCGGCGACCAGTTCCGGACGCGAGGCGTCCCACCTCAGGTAGCCACGTGCCCCTCCAGCGATGGCGGCCGCGATGCTTCCGGCGTCGTCAGGAGCGCCGAAAACGATCACGTTCGCCTGCGGGTGGGCGGAGACGAGGCGACGAGTCGCCTCGACGCCCGTTGGCACAGCGCGTTGAGTGCCCACCAGGACGACGTCGACTGCCTGCCGTGAGAAGCGCGCGAGCAGCTCATCACCGTGAGCCACACAGTCGATGCGACTCACACCGGGGACAGCCGACATCACGCGGGTGAGACCCTCCCGGACGCTGCGCCGGTCATCACAGATCAGGACCGTCGTCACGGGAACCCCTTCCTACAGCCGAGTGACGTTCAACATCCCTATCGGACGCTTCGAGCCGAACCTTGACACGATCCGGTGCTTTATCCGTCAAGAAATTCGTCCACTCGTTCGTGGCACTCCGGTCACTGGAACGGAGCAACCACGAGGGTAGCCAGGGCGAGGCCGGGATCAACCTCCGTTTGCCGGTATCCGCATGGCCGATGACGTGCGACAACGCGTGCCTGGCCAGCTCGTTCCAGCGCTCCCGCTCGGCGGGAACGGCCGTCGCCAGGACGAGTGCTCCGGGCCAGGTGAGTGACGCGAGTCTCAGCTCGCACGTCCGTGCTACCACCTTTTGGAGCAACGGAACGGACTCCGATGAGCCCAGAGTGTTCAGGGCGACCCCGAGAACGATCTCCGTCTTGAGGTGGTGCCGTAACGAATCCAGGGTCCGCAGAAGATGAAACCCTTTTTGAGCCTCGTTCAGCGCACGCTCTGGATCATCACCGGCGAGCGCCAGCTCGGCCGCCACCCAGCGCAACCGCAGCCGTCCGCGCCAGCCGAGCGGGCGCTCCCGAAAGGCTTCCTCGGCACGGGCGTGCAGGCGCCGCGCCAGAGCGAGCCTGCCGAGGCCGAGCTCGTCGGCGGCCAGCCCGAGCCGGGCGTCCAGTTCGGCGCCCACGACGTCCACGTCGTCCGGATCGGCTTCCCCCGACACCTGCGCGCCGAGGACGAGCGCGAGCGCCCGTGCGTCGAGATCGCGAGCGGGACCGTGACAGCCGACCTGGCGGTAGTGCGAGGCGAGCGTGCTCGCGGCGAGCGAGGCGAACAGCGGGGCGCTGTCGTGTCCTCTTACTAAGGGGGCCAGTGCGGTGGCCGCCGCCGCGTAGGAGCCCTGACCGCCGAGCACCACCCCCGCGAGCCAACGCCGCCGTGGATCGGCACTGCGGGCGGCGCCGTGCACGTTCGCGTCGGGGTGGGCGCCGAAGGCCGCATCGCGGAGGCGCACTCCGGGCGGAGGCACCTCTGAGCGCTCAGGCACCCGGGTTGACGGCGCGGACGACGCGCTCCGTGCCGGTGCTCAGGTCGTCCAGGTGCTGCACGTGCCGGGGCAGGTCGATCGCGGCCCATCCCGGACCGCCGACGAACAGCCGCGTCCGCTGGCGGGTCTTCGGCAGCGCGTCGAATACCGAGGCGTCGGCGTTGCGCGGCAGGTGCGCCCAGAGCACCACGGCGGCGGGGGCGAGCCGACGCGCCGCCGCGGCCAGGGCGTCGATGGGCAGGGAGGCGCCGAGCCTGCGCACCGAGACCCCGTTGAGCGCGAGCGAACAGGACAGCGGGTAGAGAGGAAGGCTGTGCTGTTCCTCCGGCACGCACGCGAGCAGGACCGGGCGCGGGTTGCGGGGTGGCGGGGCCAGCGCGATCACGCGGCTGAGCGCCACGATGATCTCCTCGCTGAGCAGCCGCTCGATCTCCACGCCGACCCCGGCGTGCTCCCAGCGCTCCGCCAGCGCGCACAGCACCGGCCGGATCACCTCGTCCCAGGTGGACACGACCCCGTCCTCGGCGAGCGCCTTCGCGAGCACCTGCTGGATGGCGTCGGCGTCCATCGCCAGCGCGGCCCGGCTCAGCCCGCGCGCGGTGCGGCTGGCCCCGGGCAGCTTCAGCCCGCGCCCGCCCTGGCGCCCGCGGTCCACGCCCAGCGGGCCACCGTCTCCCCCGCTGATCAGCAGGGGCGGGTTCTCCTCACCCTCGTACTCGTAGTCCTCGGCCGCGCCGCTGCGCCCGCCGCTGACGAGCAGCTCGATGCCGACCGGGTGCGCGGCGACCCGCTCGACCCGGGCGGGGGAGGCGGGCAGTCGCACGCTCAGCGCGTAGCGGGCGGCGTCGGCGGGGGAGGCCCCGCGCAGCAGCGCCCGCTGCATCAGCTCCAGCCGCGCGATGTCCTTCGAGCCGTACCGGCGGTGCCTGCCGCTGGTGTGGCCGCTCGGGCCGAGTCCGTACCGGCGGTCCCACGTCCGCAGTGTCGCGGGGGCTACGCCGAGCCTGCTGGCCACCGCAGCGACCGTGAGCCGCGGCTCCTCGTGGACGCCGTCGGAACCGGTGCCCACGAAGTCCTCCAGCCCGGCTTGAAACGCGGCCCCGAGGGGTACACCGCGCCCAGGCTGAGTCGTCACGACGCAAATGTTCCGGCTCCATCACCCGGACGGCAACCCGGATCGTGATCTCAAGGTCCTCACCAGGGGCGCTTGGTCACCCGCAGTTGAACAAGGTATGACGCGAAAGGTTATTGAACAAGTTTTGACTCGGTTCTACGGTTGACCCAGCACCGTGCGGGAAAGACCAAGGCAGCACAACCCAGACTTTGGTGAGGAGGCGGTCGGCGATGGCGGACACTCGGCGACTTCCGGGGCCCAACGCGGACCTGTGGGACTGGCAGCTGGAAGGTTCGTGCCGCGGCATGGACAGCGCGTTCTTCTTCCACCCCGACGGTGAACGAGGACCAGCACGATCACGGCGCGAGGCGCGGGCGAAAGCCGTTTGCCAGCGCTGTCCCGTGCTCGACATGTGCCGCAAGCACGCGCTCGCGGTGCAGGAGCCCTACGGCATCTGGGGCGGGATGTCGGAATCGGAGCGCGAGACGATCATCAGCGCCCGCCGGCGCAAGATCGCACTGGCACCCACCGCCTGACGCGGTGACCCAGCCTTCTCACCAGGCTGCCCGAACGAGGAAGAGGCCGGACGCGCACAGCGTCCGGCCTCTTCTTCGTCCGTTACGGCACAACTACCGTC
Source organism: Allokutzneria multivorans (assembly GCF_039537405.1). Taxonomy (NCBI): domain Bacteria; kingdom Bacillati; phylum Actinomycetota; class Actinomycetes; order Pseudonocardiales; family Pseudonocardiaceae; genus Allokutzneria; species Allokutzneria multivorans. The sequence goes on from NZ_BAABAL010000006.1 coordinate 168,327, forward strand.
AGTGACGGTGCCCGTGGCCGTGCCCGTGACCGCCCGCGGCCTCGGGGGACTGCTCCTTCTTCTCCACGACGGCGCTCTCCGTGGTGAGCACCATCCTGGCGATGGAGGCGGCGTTGGCGACCGCGAAGCGGGTCACCTTCACCGGGTCGACAACGCCGTCGTCGACGAGGTCGCCGTAGGTGAGGTTCGCGGCGTTGAAGCCCTGGCCCCACTCCTGCTCGCGCACCTTGTGCACGACAACGGCACCCTCGAGACCGGCGTTGGCCGCGATCCAGAACAGCGGGGCGGCCAGCGCCTCGCGCACGATGGCGACACCGGTCGCCTCGTCGCCGTCCAGGCCGAGGCCGTTGTCCAGCACCTTGGCGGCGTGCACCAGCGCGGAACCGCCGCCGGGCACGATGCCCTCCTCGACCGCGGCCCTGGTGGCGGCGACCGCGTCCTCGATGCGGTGCTTGCGCTCCTTGGCCTCGGTCTCGGTGGCGGCGCCGACCTTGATCACCGCGACGCCACCGGCCAGCTTGGCCAGCCGCTCCTGCAGCTTCTCGCGGTCCCAGTCGGAGTCGGTCGCGGCGATCTCGCGGCGGATCTGCTCGATCCTGCCCTCGACCTCGGCCTTGTCCCCGCCGCCGTCGACGAAGGTGGTCGAGTCCTTGGTGACCACGACGCGGCGGACCTTGCCGAGCACGTCGAGACCGGCCTCGGCCAGCTTCAGCCCGACCTCCGGCGCGACGACCTTGCCGCCGGTGACGACGGCCAGGTCGTCCAGGAACGCCTTGCGGCGGTCGCCGAAGAACGGCGCCTTGACCGCGACGACGCGCAGGGTCTTGCGCACGGCGTTGACCACCAGGGTGGACAGCGCCTCGCCCTCGACGTCCTCGGCGACGATCAACAGCGGCTTGCCCGCCTCGACGACCTTCTCCAGCACGGGGAGCAGGTCGGCGATGGCGCCGATCTTGTCGCGGTGCAGCAGGACGAACGCGTCCTCGAGCACGGCCTCCTGCGACTCGGCGTCGGTGACGAAGTGCGCCGAGATGAAGCCCTTGTCGAAGTCGAGGCCCTCGGTGATGTCCAGCTCGGTGGTCAGCGTCGAGGACTCCTCGATGGTGATGACACCGTTCTCGCCGACCTTCTCCATGGCCTCGCCGAGCAGCGCGCCGATGGTCTCGTCCCGCGAGGAGACGGTCCCGACCTGCGCGATGTTGTCACGGCCCTTCACCGGGGTGGCCTTGGCCTTGAGCGCCTCGACGACGGCGTCGGCGGCCGCCTCGATGCCCTTGCCCAGCGCGGTGGGGTTGGCACCGGCGGCCACGTTGCGCAGGCCGACCCGGACCATGGCCTGGGCCAGCACGGTCGCGGTGGTGGTGCCGTCACCGGCGACGTCGTTGGTCTTGGTGGCGACGGTCTTGGCCAGCTGCGCGCCGAGGTTCTCGAACGCGTCGTCCAGCTCGACCTCGCGCGCGATGGTCACGCCGTCGTTGGTGACGGTCGGGCCGCCGAACTTCTTGTCCAGCACGACGTGCCGACCGCGCGGGCCGAGCGTCACCTTGACGACGTCGGCCAGCTGGTTGACACCCCGCTCGAGGGCGCGGCGGGCGTCCTCGTCGAAGCTGATCTGCTTGGGCATGTACCCGTCTCTCTCCTGCTGTGTGGCACGAGTGCTTGTGACACGAGAACGCCCCGGAAGCCCCTGGGGGCCGCCGGGGCGGATGCGCGCTAGTGGTGCGGCGACGTCACTTCTCGATGACGGCCAGCACGTCGCGAGCCGAGAGGATCAGGTACTCCTCGCCGTTGTACTTGACCTCGGTGCCGCCGTACTTGGAGTAGATGACGCTGTCACCCACCTTGACGTCCAGCGGGACGCGGTTGCCCTTGTCGTCGATGCGACCCGGGCCCACGGCGAGGACGGCGCCCTCCTGGGGCTTCTCCTTCGCGGTGTCCGGGATGACAAGGCCCGACGCGGTCGTCGTCTCGGGCTCGCTCGCCTGAACGACGATCTTGTCCTCGAGCGGCTTGATGTTCACCTTGACGTTCACGCTCGTCACGGTGTGACCTCCACGGTCTTGAAAGCGTTGGCAGGTACCGACGGCACCTGCTGTCCCGCCGTCGCGGGTGCCGGGGCAGGTCGGCGCCGTGCGATTGGCACTCTACCCACGAGAGTGCCAGCGCTCAACGTCAGGGCCGTCATTCTCACGGTCCGCACGGGCTAGCACCGGCTCCCGACGGGGGTCAACACCCCAGAACGGCGGTGTGTTCCCAGCGCGTCCGCGCTGGTCAGGATGGGTTCGACCGCTTCCCCTGACCCGGAGGTAGACCCCATGTCCAAGTTGCGCAGCGTCCTCACCGTAGCCGCCGCCACGGGCGCGCTCGCGCTCTCCGGCGGCGCGGCGGCCTCCGCCGCGCCCATCACCAATTGGTACGACGGCCAGGGCTTCAGCAGCATCAGCTCGCTGGCCGTGATGCAGGCGGAGAACGACGCGTACTGGCGCGCGAGCATCGGCGGGTACAGCCGGTTCCAGTGCTACCGCGTCGGCATCCCGCACATCACGCAGACCGGCTCCAGCTACTGGGCGCGCGTCACCATCCTCTGCAACCGCCCCTGAGCGAGCGTTCACCCTGATGGTTCCGCCCTGGCGCAGAACCATCAGGGTGTCGTTCTGGCCAACGCCGCCTCGGCCGGGGTGGGATTCGGGCCATGAGAGAGATCTCCCGGCGCACGCTGATCGGCGGGTTCACCGCCCTCGGCGCGGTCACCCTCGGCGGAGCCGCCACCGCGGGCCCCGCGAACCCGTTCACCCTCGGTGTCGCTTCCGGCGATCCGTCCCCCGACGGCGTGGTCCTGTGGACCAGGCTCGCCACCACCCCGCTCGCCGAGGACGGCATGGGCGGGATGGGCTCCCGCGCGGTCGAGGTGGAGTGGGAACTCGCCGACGACGAGCGCTTCACCAGGATCGTCCGGCGCGGCGTCGAGACCGCGGTCCCGGAGCTGGGGCACAGCGTGCACGTGGAGCTCGCGGGACTCCGGCCGGGGCGGCAGTACTTCTACCGCTTCCGCGCCGACGGGCACCTCTCCCCCGCCGGGCGCACCAGGACCACGCCGTCCGCGCGCTCGGTCACCTCGCCGCTGACGATGTGCTTCGCCTCCTGCGCCCAGTACGAGCACGGCCACTTCACGGCGTACCGGCGGCTCGCGGAGGACTGCCCGGACCTGGTGCTACACCTGGGCGACTACCAGTACGAGTACGCGCCGAACGTGTACGTGGCGCCCGGCGGGAACGTGCGGCACCACGTCGGCCCGGAGACCACCACGCTGGCGAACTACCGGCAGCGCTACGCCCAGTACAAGAGCGACCTCGACCTCCAGGCGGCGCACGCGGTGGCGCCGTGGGTGGTGGTGCTCGACGACCACGAGGTCGAGAACAACTGGGCGGGAATGGTCCCCGAGAAGCCGGACCCCGGGTTCGCGCTGCGCAGGAAGGCCGCTTTCCAGGCGTACTACGAGAACATGCCGCTGCGCCGCTCCGCGCTGCCGACAGGACCGGAACTGCGGCTGTACCGGCGGATCGGCTGGGGTGGACTGGCCACCTTCCACATGCTCGACACCCGGCAGTACCGCGACGACCAGGCGTGCGGCGACGGCAAGAAGAACTGTCCCGAGCGGTTCAACCCGAAGCGGACGATCACCGGCGCGGAGCAGGAGGCGTGGCTGCTGGACGGGTTCCGCTCATCACGGGCGCGCTGGGACGTGCTCGGACAGCAGGTGTTCTTCTCGCAGCTGGACTCCAAGCCCGGCGAGGGCGAGCTGAACAGCATGGACGCGTGGGACGGCTACGCGGCGAACCGGGACCGGATCGTGGACGGCTGGACATCGGCGGGAGTGCGCAACGCGATCGTGCTGACCGGTGACGTGCACGCCGCGTGGGGTGCGAACGTGCACCAGAGGTGGAACGACCCGGCATCGCCGTCCGTCGGCGTGGAGCTGGTGACCAGCTCGATCAGCAGCGGCGGCGACGGCTCGGAAACGCGCGCCGACACCGAAGCCGTATTCAAGGAGAACCCGCACATCCAATTCTTCAATAATCGGCGCGGATATGTGCGGACGCGGTTCACCCCGCACGAGGTACTCGTGGACTACCGCGCGGTGCAGAAGGTTTCCACGCCAGGCGAGCCCGTTCAGACAAAGGCCTCGTTTCGCATCGTCGACCGAATTCCGAAACTGTTCAGGCGCGTTTAGCCGAACGTCAGGGAATGCGGCCGACAGATCACTAGCTTCACGCGCAAACGATTCTGACCGGTTGGAGACCCCGTGAAAATCGGAAGAAGTCTCGGAATGGTCGTGCTTGCGCTGAGCACGGCGCTCGTCACGCCGCCAAGCGCGAGCGCGGCGAACAACCCCAAGCTGTCCTGCTACAAGAAGGTCGTCTGCCAGCTCGAGTTCGGCGGCTTCCCCGGGGGCACGTTGAGCGTCGACGCCGACGCTCTCAACGGCCCCAACAAGATCATCCTGCTGCGTGTGCAGACCGACACCGGGCAGCGGTGCGTCACCGAGTTCTGGGCCGCCGATCCACCTCGTTCCTGGGTGTGCCACAACCTCCCGTCGGGCAAGATCCGGGTCACGACGACCGAGGCGTACGTCAACGAGTACGACTTCCACGTGGGGGCACGATGGTAAAAGCAGGAAAATCTCTCGCAATCGCGGCGATCGCCGTCGCAATGGTGTTCGCCGCGACTCCCAGCGCATTCGCCGGGGGCAGCGGGAAGGACTGCGGACGCGACCACGTCTGCAAGCTCGAGGGTGCAGGCTTCCCCGGCGGCACGGTCGCCATCGACGTGGACGTGATCGGCGGCGCGAACAGGCTCATCGAGTGGCGGTACAAGGGCGACAACGGGTTCCGGTGCAGCGACAAGTTCTGGGTGAACGAGCCGCCCCGGACCTGGGTCTGCTACGGCGCGGACCCGGGCGGCTACCGGCTCATCGTCTCGGACACCGAGAACCACGACGGATACCGGCTCGGGATCCGCTGGTGAGCGGCGCGTTGAGGAAGTCCCTCGCCGCCGCGCTCGCGGTCGGAACCGCCCTCGTGACGGCGCCCGTCGCGAGCGCCGGGGGCCACGACAAGACCTGCACGTCGGACAGGGCCTGCCTGATCGAGGGCCACGACTTCCCCGGCGGAACGCTGAGCATCGACGCGGACGTCGTCGGCGGTCCGAACACGGTCGTGCACCTGCGCCACAAGGGTGACCACGGTGAGCGCTGCGTCGCCGACTTCTGGGTCAACGACCCGCCCCGCTCATGGACGTGCCCCAACGTGCGCCCGGGGCACTACCGCGTGGTCATCGACGCACCGGACCGGCACGACGCGCTCATGGTCGGCGTGCGCTGGTGAGGGCTCAGCTGCCGTAGACCAGCGGTAGCGAGGTGTCGGCGGCGAGGGTGGCGGGTGAGGGCTTGGCCCCGCTCGCCACCACGTGCGCGCCCAGCGCCGCGATCATCGCGCCGTTGTCGGTGCACAGCCTCGGCCGCGGGACCCGCAGCGTGATCCCGGCCTCGGCGCAGCGCTCGCGGGCCAGCTCGCCCAGCCGCGAGTTGGCCGCGACGCCGCCGGAGATGACCATCGTGTCGATCCCGTGCTCGCGCGCGGCGCGGATCGCCTTGGCGGTGAGCACGTCGGCGACGGCCTCCTGGAAGCTCGCGGCGATGTCGGCCAGCGGGAGCTCGGCCCCGGTCGCCTCGTGCTTCTCCACCCACCGCGCCACGGCGGTCTTCAGCCCGGAGAAGGAGAAGTCGAAGGGCGCGTCGCGCTGGCCGGTGAGCCCGCGCGGGAAGGCGATGGCGCGCGGGTTCCCCTGCCTGGCCAGCTTGTCGATGGGCGGACCACCCGGGTAGGGCAGGCCGAGGATCCTGGCGACCTTGTCGTAGGCCTCACCTGCGGCGTCGTCGATGGTGGCGCCGATCTCGGTGATCTTCTCGGTCAGCCCCTCGACCAGCAGCAGCTGGCTGTGGCCGCCGGAGACCAGCAGCGCGAGGCAGCGCGGCGGCAGCGGACCGTGCTCGATGGTGTCGGCGGCGACGTGGCCTGCGAGGTGGTTGACGCCGTAGAGCGGCTTGCCGGAGCCGGTCGCGTAGGCCTTGGCGGCGGCGATCCCGACCATCAGCGCACCGGAGAGCCCGGGGCCCGCGGTCACCGCGATCGCGTCCACAGCGGACAGTTCGAGTCCCGCGGTGTCCAGCGCCCTGCGCATGGTGGGCGCCATGGCCTGCAGGTGCGCGCGGCTGGCGATCTCGGGCACGACACCGCCGAAGCGGACGTGCTCCTCGACGCTGGAGGCCACCTCGTCGGCGAGCAGCTCCAGCGTGCCGTCGGCGGCGCGGCGGACGATGCCGACGCCGGTCTCATCGCAAGAGGTCTCGATGCCGAGCACGATCATGACGTCTTCTTCCCCTCGCGCTCGGTCAGCGACGGACGGCGCATCGTGTGCGCGTCCGCGCCCGAGGGCTGGTAGTAGCGCTTGCGCAGGCCGACGACCTCGAAGTCGTGGGCGGTGTAGAGGCCCTTCGCCGACTCGTTGTCGGTGCGGACCTCCAGGAAGGTCACGGCGTTGACGGCGTCGGCCCTGTCGAGCAGCTGCCGCAGCAGCGCCTTGCCGATGCCCTCGCCCTGCCGCTTCGGGTCCACGGCGATCGTGTGCACCTCGGCCTCGGCGTTGGGCGGAGAGCCGACCACCGCGAGCCCGGCGTAGCCGACGAGGTGGTCGTCCTCCTCGAAGGCGCCGATGTAGAAGGCGCCCGCCTCGATCTCGCTGACGAACATGGCAGGCGACCACGGGTCCTCGCCCGCGAAGATCTCCTGCTCCAGCTCGGCGCAGCGCGGCACGTCCTTGCGCAGCAAGGTGCCCAGCCGCACGGTCATGCCTGGCTCACCCGCTTGCGCGCGCCCGGCTCGACGGCGTCGGGCTGGCGGAGGTAGAGCGGGGTCAGCGGGGCGGGCTCGGCGCCCTCGCGGAGTTCGCGGGCGGCGGCGCCGACCAGGCCGACCGAGCTCGGGTAGGTCGTCGGCAGCACGGTCAGGCCGAAGAGCTCGGCGTGCTGCTCGGCGACGGGGCCGGAGACCTCGGTGACGCCGATGTCGGCCAGCTCGCCGGCGAGCTTCGCCGCGACCGCGTCCGGGCGGTCCACGTTCGGGCCCGCGACGCGCCAGCCCTGGTCGCAGTAGACCGACCAGTAGACCTCGCGGCGGCGCGCGTCGGTGACCACGAGCAGCGAGGTGTGGAACGGGGTCGCGACCGCGATGGCGTCCAAGGTGGACACCGGGTGCACGGGGATGTCCAGCACCTGGCCGAGCGCGGCGGCGGTGACCATGCCGACGCGCAGCCCGGTGAAGGGCCCCGGCCCGGAGCCGCAGACGATCGCGTCGAGCTGGTCGAGCCCGACCCCCGCCTCCTCCAGCGCGGCGGTGAGGTGCGGGGTGAGCAGCTCCGTGTGCGCTCGCGGGTCGACGGTCACCCGCTCGGCGAGCAGCTCCGGCAGGGCGTCACCGTCGAGGGCGACAACACCGGCCGTGACGGCGGGGGTTGCGGTGTCCAGCGCGAGCACGAGCACGACTGACGAGTCTACGACCGCACTGGTCAGCCGGTGAGGGCGGCCACCACGCGGGGCAGGCCGGTGAGGGAGACCTCGCGGACGTCGTCGGGGCGGCGGTCGATGCGGACCAGCAGGTGGTCCTCGGCGAGGCGCTCGGCGAAGCCCTCCCCCCACTCGATCACCACCACGGCGTCCTCGAGGTCGGTGTCCAGGTCGAGGTCGTCCAGCTCCAGGGCGTCGCCACCGAGCCGGTAGGCGTCCACGTGCACCAGGGTGCCGCGCTCGCCGGGGTGCACGCGCGAGATGACGAAGGTCGGCGAGCTGACCCGCCCCCGCACTCCGAGCCCTTCGGCGATGCCCTTGACCAGCACGGTCTTCCCGGCGCCGAGCGGGCCGGAGAGCAGCACCAGATCACCCCGGTCGAGCAGGGCGCCCAGCCGCCTGCCCAGGGCCACGGTGTCCTCGTGCTCGGCCAGTTCGGCCGTCCAGGTCGTCACGTCCACCGGGTTCACGCCCGCTTCCACCAGCGCTTCCTCTTCCCACTCCGACCGACACACCTGCCGAACAGCTCGGCGAGGCGTTCGCTGACCAGCACCGGCTGCTCCAGCATCAGCACGTGCCCCGCGCCCTCGGCGCGCACCAGCTCCGCGTCGGGCAGCTCGGCGGCGATCACCTCGGAGTGCGAGTACGGCGTGAGCCGGTCCGCGTCCGCGCCGATCACCAGCACGTGCGTGTGCCGGAGGCCCGCGAGCGCGGAGACCCGGTTGTGCGTGCCCAGGGTCTCCAGGAACTCCGTCAGCACCTGCACCGAGGTGCTGGAGATCATGTCATCGACGAGGTCGACCAGTGCCGGGCTGACCTTGCGGTCGCCGAAGGCCAACCTGCGGATGAGGCTCCAGACGATCTGCCCGCCCACCCCGCGCACGCGCTCGACGAGCCCGGGGGTCCAGCTCGCGAGCCTGCCGACGCCGAGGGTGACCGGGTTGTGCCGGGACAGCACCGGCCTCGGCAGCCCGGAGCGGCCGATCTCGCCCGCCGAGGTGCCGAGGAAGGCCACCCCGGCGACGCGGTCGCGGAACAGCTCGGGCCGCTGCTCGGCCAGCGCCATGATCGTCATGCCGCCCATCGAGTGGCCGACCAGCACCATCTGGCCCTTGGGCACCATCGCGCGCAGCACCGCGTCGAGGTCGTGGCCGAGCTGGTCGATCGTGGAGGTCTCGGGGGCTCCGCGCCCGGAGCGGCCGTGGCTGCGCTGGTCGTAGATCACCAGGCGCACGCGCGGATCGGTCAGCTGCGGCAGGTCGCGCCGCTGGAAGTGCCAGGTCCTGCGGTCCAGCGCGAAGCCGTGCACCAGCACCACGGTCAGCTCGGGCTTGCCGCCGTCCGCAGGGTTGACCTCCTCGACGTAGATCGGCACACCGTCGTCGGCGGCCACGGTCGAGGTGCGATCGGGCTTGAGCTCGCCGAGCGGCTCGTCGGCGTAGCGGTCGAGCAGGGCCGCACCCTCGCGGCGGTGCTTGATCTGGGAGCTCTTCGCGGCGGCGCCGACGGCGGTGCCCGCGACCGCCGCTCCGAGCACGCCACCGGCGACGCCGACGGCCTTCCAGACGCGGCTCATGCTCCTCCGACCGGGACGACCGTTCTGACGACGCGCGGGCGGGTCATGCCCGTGACGATCTCGTAGTGGATCGTGCCGAGGGTGTCGGCCCACTCCGTCGCGGTCGGCTCTCCCCTGGTCCCGGGGCCGAACAGGACGACCTCGTCGCCCTCGCGGACCACGTCGTCCCCGCAGTCGACCATGACCTGGTCCATGCAGACCCGGCCGACCACCGGGCGCCGCTTGCCGCCGAGGAGGACCTCCATCCGCCCGGACAGCGCGCGCGGCACGCCGTCGGCGTACCCGGCGGGGACCAGCGCGATGGTGGTCTCGTGCGGAGCCGTCCACGAGAGCCCGTAGGACACGCCCTCACCAGCGGTGATGCGTTTGACCAGCGCGACGCGGGCGCGGAAGGTCATGGCCGGGCGCAGCTCGTCGCCGCCGAAGCCGGGCGGCATCGGGTTCAGGCCGTACATCGCGATGCCCGTGCGGACCAGCTCGAAGTGCAGGTCGGGGCGGCTCAGCACGGCGGCGGAGTTGGCGATGTGCCGGATCGGCCGCAGGCCCGCGTCCACGGCGAGCGCGTGCGCCTCGGTGAGCCGCTTCGCTTGGGCGTCGATCGAGGGGTGGCCGGGTTCGTCGGCGCAGGCCAGGTGCGACCAGACGCCGATGACCTTGACCCAGCCCGTGCGCTGCGCGGCCTCGGCCGCCATGACCAGCTCCGGCCAGTCCTGCGGAGCGCAGCCGTTGCGGGAGAGGCCGGTGTCGATCTTGAGGTGGATCCGCGCGGTCTTCCCGGTGCGGTTCACCGCCACGATCACGGCATCGAGCGCGGCCAGGGAGGAGACCGACAGGTCGATCCCGGCGCTCACCGCCTCGGTGAAGTCCTCGTCCGGCACGTGCAGCCAGGAGAAGATCGGCGCGGTGATCCCGCCCGCTCGCAGCGCCAGCGCCTCTTCGAGGTGGCAGACGCCGACCCAGGAGGCTCCGGACTCCAGCGCGGTTCTGGCCACGTGCAGTGCTCCGTGCCCGTAACCGTCGGCCTTCACGACAGCCATCGTTTGTGCGCCGGAGGCCGCAGCGAGGCCGCTGAGCAGGGCGATGTTGTGCCGGAGGGCGTCGGTGTCGACGAGCACTTCGGCACGCGGCAGGTGCGGGTTCTGAGCAGCCATAACGGCGTTCATGGTGACACAGACGCCGCGGCGGCCCGTAGGACGCGGATCGCGTTCGGCACTTCCCGCAGCAAGGAGCCCGCGGGAATCGGCGCGCCGTCCGCCGCCAGCTCTCCGGCCAGCTCGTGCGCCGCCGCCGCGCAGCCCGCCGCGAGCACCGGGTCCATGCCTCCTGCCAGCAACGATCCGATCAGCCCTGCCAGCACGTCGCCGGAGCCCGCCGTCGCCGCCCACGAGGAGCGCGCCGGGTTGACCAGGACGCGGCCGTCCGGCGCGGCGACCACGGTGCTGTGTCCCTTGAGCAGCACCACCACGTCGTAGCGCTTCGCCGCTCGCAGCGCGGCGGCAACGCGGTCCTCGCCGACCTCCCCCGCGAGCCTGGCGAACTCCCGGTCGTGCGGGGTGATCACCATCGGCGTTCCGGGTTCGCGCAGGTCCCACAGGTCCTTGTGCTTGGCCAGCAACGTGATCGCGTCCGCGTCGGCGCACACGGCGACCCCGGCTTCGAGGACCTGGGCCAGCGCGTCCCGGCCGCTCGGGCCGATGCCCATGCCCGGCCCGACGACCCACGCCTGCACTCGGCCCGTGTCGCTGATCGAGGCCGTCGCGACCACCTCGGGCCAGCGCGAGCGGATCGCGTCGGCGGCCGGGCCGGTGTAGCGGACCATGCCGGAGGTCGCCAGCGTCGCGGCTCCGGCGGCCAGCACGGCGGCCCCCGGGTAGGTCGCCGAGCCCGCGGCCACGCCGGTGACGCCCTGCGTGTACTTGTCGTCGGTCGGCCCCGGCACCGGCCACAGGCGCCCCATGTCGGCGGGTTCGAGCACGGTGATGTCGGGCTCGCCCAGCTCCGGGCCAAGCCCGATGTCGACCAGGTGCACTTCGCCGCTGCGCTTGGCGCCCTCGCCCAGCACGTGCAGCGGCTTGTGGCAGCCGAAGGTGACCGTCGCGGTCGCCGTCACCGCCGGGCCGTTCACCACGCCGGTGTCCGGCTCCACCCCGCTGGGCAGATCCACGGCGAGCACGGGCGCGGTGATCAGCTCGACCAGCTCAGCGGCGGCCGGTCGCAGTGGTCCCCGCGCGGACAGGCCCACGATGCCGTCGACCACCAGGTCCGCGCGCTGAACCGCCTCGCGGCCGTCCGTCGTGACGCGTCCGCCTGTTTTTCGCAGCGCGGCAAGACCTTCGGCGTGCGCGCGCTCCGGCGACAGCAGCACGGCGGTCACCGCGACGCCGCGCCTGCGCAGGAAAGCCCCTGCCCACAACGCATCCCCGCCGTTGTTGCCCGCGCCGACGAGGAGCGTGACGCGGCGGCCGACGACGCCGGGGCCGAGCATCCGCAGCGCGACCGTGGCCAGGCCGAACGCCGCCTTGCGCATCAGCGAGCCGTCCGGAACCCGTGCCAGCAAGCGGTTCTCCGCCTCGCGCACGTGGTCGGTCGTCCACACGCCCTTCACGCTCAGCTCCTCCCGGATCGCTCGGCGACCACGAACGCGGCCGCGATGTCGGCGTCGTGGGTCAGCGAGAGGTGCCAGGAACCGACCCCGGCCCGCTCAGCGGCTCCGGCGAGCACGCCCGTGAGCCGCACGGAGGGCCGATTGTCCTGCGCGGCAACGACTTCGCATTCCAGCAACTGGTAGCCGTGCGGTGCGCCGAGCGCCTTCACCACGGCTTCCTTCGCCGCGTACCTGGCCGCCAGCGAGGCCGGGCGCCGCAGCTCTCCCTTGCGGGTGCGGCGTTCCGCCTCGGTGAACAGCCGGTCGAGCATGCGCGGGGTCCGGTCGAGCAGCCGCTCGAAGCGCCGCACGCCGACGATGTCGGTGCCAATGCCCACGATCACGCTGCACAGGCTCCCACGGTCAGCCCATCTCGACAGCCAGGAAGTTGTGCAGCGCCGCCACCAAGGTGTCCTTCTCCGCCCCGGCCTCCAGCTCGGTGACCGCGGAGGCCGACCACTCCCCCGTCACCGAGTGCCGCCACGGCCGCAGCGTCCACTTCAGCTCGACGTGCCCGCGCGAGTTCCACCTCGCGACCACGGAGACGTCGCGATCGGCGCTGTGCCAGTGCTTCTCGCCCTCCCAGCCCCGGAAGTCCAGCCCGCCGAGGAAGCACGGCAGCCCCATGCCGTCGGCCAGGTTCGTCACGCCCTCCAACCGCGCGACCAGCCCCGGCGCGACGATCTCCACCAGGAAGAACAGCCGCCCGTCGTTCGCGTCCTCCGCGAGGTGGCGCTCCGCGAAGCGCAGCGGCCCCACGCGGACCTCGGCGTCGTCCATGCAGCGCATCGCGACCTCGCGCCGCTGCCACCCGTGCTCGCACACTCCAGCCACAGCCGCACAGGGTATGGGCACGCCTGCCATCGCAGCTCGGCGGCCGATCCACTAACGTCTCGGCTCATGGCACTCACCGCCAAGCAGGCGTTCAAGGAGCTCTCTCGCCCCGGCCCGCACCGGGTGATGCGAGGGGACCTGGCGCTGGTGGGGCTCCCCGGCGCGGTGCTCACCCCGGAGTCCGGCAACGGCCTCCCGGCGGTGGTGTTCGGCCACGGCTGGCTCCAGCCGATCAAGCGCTACCACGGCTTCATGCGGCACCTGGCCTCGTGGGGCTTCGTCGTCGCAGCGCCCGCGACGCAGAACGGCCCGCTGCCCTCGCACCGGCTGTTCACCGCGGACATGCGCACGGCGCTGGACATCTGCTCGTCCGTGCGCCTCGGCGAGGGCCGGATCAGCGTGAACCCGGAGCAGCTCGGCACGGCCGGGCACTCCCTCGGCGGCGGCTGCGCGGTGCTGGCGGCGGCTGCGGACGAGCGCGTGCGCGCGGTCGGCACGATGGGGCTCTCGGAGACCCGGCCTTCCGCGCTCGACGCCGCGCGCGAGTGCACCATGCCCGCGCTGCACCTCTCCGGCGACGAGGACCTGATCTCCCCGCCCATCGGCCACGCCGAGCCGGTCACGCAGGCGTGGGCGGGCTCGGTCCAGCTGCGCGGCATCACCAAGGCCACGCACCTCGGCTTCACCGAGAACTGGCAGTGGACGGACATGCTGCTCGACGGCAAACCGCAGAGCAAGACGCAGAAGATCTCGCGCGTCCTGCTGACCGCTTTCTTCCTGCGCACGCTCACCGGCAACCGCGGCTACGACGCGCTGCTGGAGGGGGAGATCAAGGGCTGCTCGATCGACTACGCGCGCGGCCCCGCAGTGCCCAGCCTGGCCTGATTCCCTTTCAGCGCAACCAGGTCTGCGTCGAGAAGTCCTCGTCGTCGTCCATCGGCGACTGCTGCTTCGGCGGCGGCCAGCCGTTGTCGCGGCGGTCCTGGAGTCGCTCGACCACCCGGCCCGCGTGCTCGGCGATCTCCGTCGCGGTGCGCTCGGCCTCGGCAAGCGCGTCGTCGCGGCGCCTGGTCACGAGGTCCATCCGCTCGGCGTGCTCGCGCATCACCATGTCCAGCCGGTGCTGAGCCGCAACGACGTCGTTCACCTAGTTCTCCTCGTCATCGAGGCCGCCGAGCACCCTGGCCACCCTGCTGACCGCCTCCGCCGAGTCCTCCTCGACGACGTAGCCCTCGGTGCGCCAGTTGGTGCCGCTGCGCTCCTGATCACCGCCTGACTGCTGCGGCGCGGGCGGCACCATCATCCCCGTGCCCTGTGTTGGGGCGGCCGGAACCCGTTGTCCCTCACTGGGAATCGAGCCCAACCCGGCTTCCCCGGGCTGCGGCGCGGGCGGGCTCGGCAGGGGTTCCGCGACCTCTTCGACGGAGCCTTCGCCGCTCGCGAGCTCGACCTGTCCCCGGGTGAAGTCGATGTCGTAGGTCGTGGGCCTGCCGTCGGCTCCCGGCACCGTCACGCGCAGGTGCCCAGCATCGCCCGGCACGCGCTCAGCGACGATCGTGCAGTCCCCGTCGCGGATCGCGGCCTTGCCGTTCTCATCCGCCTTCGTGACCGGGTTCTCTTGCGGCACAACAGGTTGCGGAGCGTTCCCAGGCTGAACGGGGATGGCGCCCGGCTGCGGCCTCACCTCGGGCCCCGTCGGCCCGAAGTCCACCTCGTAGCTCTTCGGCTTGCCGTCCGGTCCCTCCACGGTGATCGTCACGTGGCCGTCGCGCGTGGGGCTGGTGACCGTGATCGTGCGCCCGGCGTCCTCGAAGCTCACCGACTCACGCGGATGTCCGCCTGGCACAGGGGTTCCGGGCTGTTGTGTTCCAGGCAGGCCTGAGGACTCCGTCCCGCCGCCCGGCACCTCGATCGGCGGCAGCGTGGGAGTCGGCAGGCTCGGCACGGGCGGCGCGATCGGCGGGATTCGTCCGCCACCACCGCCTCCTCCACCGCCACCGATCGGACCGCCGCCACCGCCACCGCCGCCGTTGGGTGGCGTGGAACCCCCACCCCCGGGCGGAGTGCCGTTGATCAACTCCTTGAACGGGTTGTCGTTGAGCCGGTTCAGGTGGTCGGTCAGCACCTTCCAGAGGTCGTTCACCGTCTTGCGGGTGTCGTCGCACATCTTCGCGAAGCTCACGAACAGCGCCTCGAACGCCTGGCAGAACGCCCGCGCCCACTTCAACGCCTCGGCCTCGACGAAGCGGCGGGTCTCGTCGTTGACCGCGCACTTGTCGCTCTCGGCCTGCTTCGCCGCCGCGCCACCGACCAGCGCGGCGGCCCTGCGGACGTCGGCGTCCCAGCGACCGTTGGCCATCTGCATGATCATCAGGCCTTCGGCGACGGTGCGGTCGGGCAACCGCTCGCGGTGCGTCCCGAGGGCGAACTCGGCCTTGGTCCGGCAGGCCTGAGCCACCTTGGTGGAGGTGCCGCGCATCAGCTCCGCCGACCCGCGCAACGACTCCGTGAGGTGGCCGACCTCCACCCGGAACCGGTCGGAGAAGACCCGCGAACGCTCAGCCGCCTTGCCGCTCCAGTGGCCGTAGAGCCCGGAAAGACTGCTGGAGGACTTGCTCGACGACGCCTCGACCGCCGACTTCGCGCCTTCCAAGGCCTGCGCGTGCGCTTCGATCTGGGAGAACTGGATGTCGCGCTGCTCGTCGTAGCGCTTGGTCGCCTCCGCGAACGCGTCGCCGGAGATCGCCCCGCTCCGGCAGCCCTGCGGCGCCGCCGCGTAGACCTGCCCGAAGCGCCGGAACACCTCAAGGCCGGGCTTGCCGATGTCCAGGATCTCGTTGGAGCTGCTGGGATTCCTGCGCTTCAGGTCCTCCAGCTTCTCCTTGCCGCCGCGCACACCGCCGTTGACGCGGTCCTCAACGGCCTTCTTGTAGCGCTTGTGCGTGTCCTCCAGGAGTGCAACACCGGATCCGAGGTGCGCGAGAGTGCTGGCGACGCGAGTGACCGTGCCCACGCCCAACTCCTGGGCATACCGCTCCATCGTGTCGTCGATGCCGACGAGGTTGACGCGCACGTACGCGAGGAACAGGTCCCGCTTCTCCGCCTGGTTGAGGTCGGGGCTGCCGAGCATCTCCACGAGCTCATCGCGGGTGGGCCCGGCCATCAGAGGCTCCCGACGGTGCCGGTGTTCTTGTTCTCCACCCACTGGTAGCCGCCCCTGGTCTTCTCCAGGCGCCCGGCGAAGTCGTTGGTGGCGGCCACGAAACCGCTCGCGGCGGTGACGAGCCTGCGCAGGCCGTCGGCGTAGGCCCTGGCCGATTCGGCGTGCGCCCTGCCGAGCTGAGCGCCCCCGCCCGCGGCGGCCTCGACGGCCTTGATCTTCGGCTCGGCCTCGCCGGCAGCGGCCCTCAGGACCCCGGCGACCTGCGCCATCTCATCGGTGTTGGTACCGAAACCCACCTGGTCGTCCCCCTCGCGCGTCCCCTAGGACCGCGCCGAGGCTATCGAGGGGCTCCCCCGCCCACGCGCGCCTCCACCGCGATCCACCCCATGGTGGACCAGCGGTGACGCGCGTGCGCGACGTTCGGGGGAAGTGTTCAGCGAATGCCGGAAACGACGCCCGCGAGGCGCTTGGCGGCCTGGGCGGCGGCGTCCTGACTGGGGGCCTCGACCATCACGCGGACCAGCTGCTCGGTGCCGGAGGGGCGCAGCAGCACCCGGCCGGAGCCTGCCAGTTCGGCCTCGACGGCGGCGACGGCCTCGGCGACCGACGGGGAGGCCGCGACCCTGGCCTTGTCGCTGACCTTGACGTTGACCAGGACCTGCGGCAGGCGGCGCATCACCCCGGCCAGCTCGGCCAGCGGGCGGCCGGTGGAGACCACGCGGGCCATCAGGCGCAGCGCGGTGAGCAGGCCGTCGCCGGTCGTGGCGTGCGTGGGCAGCACCACGTGCCCGGACTGCTCGCCGCCGAGGGAGAACCCCCCGGAGCGCAGCTCCTCCAGCACGTAGCGGTCGCCGACGGAGGTCGTGCGCACGGTGACGCCGTTCTCCCGCATGGCCAGGTGCAGCCCGAGGTTGCTCATCACGGTGGCCACGAGGGTGTCGTCGGCGAGCTCGCCGCCCTCCTTCATGGCCAGCGCGAGCACCGCGAGGATCTGGTCACCGTCCACCTCGGCACCGGTGTTGTCCACGGCCAGGCAGCGGTCGGCGTCACCGTCGTGGGCGATGCCCAGGTCGGCGCCGTGCTCGCGGACGGCGGCGCGCAGCACGTCGAGGTGGGTGGAGCCGCACCCGTCGTTGATGTTGATGCCGTCCGGCTCGGCGTGGATGGCGATCACGTCGGCACCCGCGCGGCGGTAGGCCTCGGGTGCTGCGGTGGAGGCGGAGCCGTTCGCGCAGTCCACGACCACGCGCAGGCCTTCGAGCGGCTGCGGGGTCGCGAGGAGCAGGTGGTCGACGTAGCTCTGCACGGCGTTGTCGAGGTCGCGGACGCGGCCGATGGCCCCGCCGGTCGGGCGCGCCCCGGCCGGGCCCTCGGCGATCAGCCGCTCGATCTCGTTCTCCACGACGTCGGTCAGCTTGTGGCCGTCGCCGGAGAACAGCTTGATCCCGTTGTCCGGCATCGGGTTGTGCGATGCCGAGATCATCACGCCGAACCCGGCGCCGAGGTCGCTGACCAGGTGCGCCACCGCGGGGGTCGGCACGACGCCCGCGCGGAGCACGTCGACGCCCGCCGAGGCCAGGCCCGCGGCGACGGCCGCCTCCAGCATCTCGCCGCTGGCCCTCGGGTCCCTGCCGACCACCGCGACCGGGCGGGCGGAGGAACCGTCGCGCTCGCCGAACACCCGTGCCGCCGCCACCGAGATGGACATGGCCAGTTCGGGGGTGAGGTCGGAGTTGGCGAGACCGCGCACACCATCGGTGCCGAAGAGGCGAGCCATGTCGAGAAGTCCTCCGTGTGACGGGTCCGGTCAGGGGGCCGGGCACAAGTGCTCCGGACGCGACTACGGGAGCAGACATCCGTAGGACGGACATCTGCTCCCGTAGGTTGTCTTGCCGCGTGCGGCCCAGGCAGGAGCGCCTGTGAGACCTAGCGCTTGCTGTACTGCGGGGCCTTGCGGGCCTTCTTGAGACCGTACTTCTTCCGCTCCTTGGCCCGCGGGTCACGGGTGAGGAAGCCGGCCTTCTTCAGCGCCGGGCGGTCGTCCGCGTCCAGCGTGATGAGCGCGCGGGCGATCGCGAGGCGCAGGGCACCGGCCTGGCCGGAGACGCCGCCACCGCTGAGGGTGCCGAACACGTCGAACTTGTCCAGCTTGTCCGTGGTGGTGAACGGGTCCCGGATCAGCTGCTGGTGCACCTTGTTCGGGAAGTACGCGTCGATGTCCTTGCCGTTGAGCAGGAACTTGCCGGTGCCGGGCACCAGGCGGACGCGGACGATGGCCTGCTTGCGGCGGCCGACGGTCTGGATCAGGCGACCGGTGCCCAGCGGCACGATCGGGGCGGCCTCCTCGGCGACCTCGTCAGAGGTGGCCTCGGCGACGACCTCGTCGGTGGCGGCCTCGTCGGCAACGACCTCGGTGGCCTCGGTGGCAACGGCCTCGTCGGCGACGACGGTCTCGTCGACGGCGGGGGTGGTCTCGTCAGCGGGAGTGGTCACGCGGTTTTCCTCTGAGTTCTGGTCGTCCGACACCGGCAGGGTCACTGGCTGACCCGGGGGAGCTCGAACGTCTGCGGCTGCTGGGCCGCGTGCGGGTGGTTCGGACCGGCGTAGACCTTGAGCTTCTTGCCCATGGCGTTGCCGAGCTTGTTCTTCGGCAGCATCCCCTTGATGGCCTTCTCGACCAGCTTGGTGGGGTACTTGTCCAGCATCTCGCCGAACGAGCGCTTCTTCAGTCCGCCCGGGTAGCCACTGTGCCGGTAGACGAACTCCTGGTCGCGCTTGTTGCCGGTCAGCGCGACCTTCTCGGCGTTGATGACGACGACGAAGTCACCGGTGTCGAGGTGCGGCGCGTACATGGGCTTGTGCTTCCCACGCAGCAGGGTGGCGGCGTGGGTCGCGAGGCGGCCGAGCACCAAGTCCTGGGCGTCGATGACGTGCCAGGCTCGCTTCACCTCGCTGGGCTTCGGGCTGTACGTGCGCACGGATCTACCTCGTCGTCACTCGCGTCTTGGGTGGCGTTGGGGCGGCAGAGTCCGGCACCTGCGGGAAACCTCCGCTTGCGCGGGGAAGCTCAGGGCGCGAAAACGCGCGGCCGACTTGGCGCCGCACGATATACCGCTTCAACAGCGATCGAGGTTACCTGTCGCTGCACGGCAGGGTCAAAACGCCCCCCGGTGACGAGCGCCATGTTCGCCATCATGCCAGGTCGCAGACTTGCGGAGGCTCCGCGACACGCCTCGTGGCACGCGAAGGGCCCCGGTCGCGGACGACCGGGGCCCCACATCGCGGGCGCGTGCTCACCAGAGGTCGGCGGCCTTGCGCTCCCCGTCCTGGTAGTTGTCGTTGGCGTGGCCGAGCGCGACGCCGACCTTGGCCAGGATCTCCTGGAGCGCCTTCGCGGCCTCGTCCCACTCGCGCTGCGCCCGCTTGTAGTTGTCGGAGGCCGCACCGGTCCAGGACGCGGCGAGCGGAGCCAGGTCGGACTTCAGCTCGCCGAGCTGGGTGCCCAGCTTGGTGGAGGTGGAGGCGATGTTGCCCTGCGCCTCGGCGAGGGATCCGAACTGAACCTTGATGTCCATGGTGATCAGAGTCCTTCCAGGCCGGCGCGGATGGTGGACATGCCCTCGGTCGCCTGCTGCTCGCGGCGGACGTAGGACTTGCCGGACTGGCCGAGCTGGTCGGAGATCACCCCGAGCGCGTTGTTGAGCTTGACGGTCTGCTCGCCCCAGTTGCGCATGAGGGTCTGGAAGGCCTTGGAGGCCTCGCCCTTCCACTGCGACTGCAGCGGCTCCAGCTGCCCCCTCAGGCCGTTGAGCTCGCGGACCAGCTGCTCCCGCACTTTGGCGACGTCACCGGAGGCCTTGCTCATGGCCTCCGCATTGACCTCGTACTGAGTCATCGAACGACTCCCCCTTCGATCGGTGCTACAGCCCAAGACCATGCCACGCGGCCTTCCGGAACCGCGACTTAATGCGGCAACTTGTTGCGCGTGTGAACGCGGTCCACCTGATTGGTGGGACGCCGCCGCAATCGAGTAGGGAAAGTCACTCTGGCATTTGCCCGTGAAATTACTCAGCCCGTGCCGGAGAGCGTGCCGACCACGCGCTCACACGCCCCGCGCACCGCTTCCCGGCCTTCCGGCGTGCTCTGGCAGCCCACGGTGAGCTGCATCGCCCCCTCGAAGACCACGTGCCACTCGACGACTGATCCGCGCAGCTCACGGCGGTACTGGGCGACGTCGCGACCACCGAAGCCGGTCGAGGCGACGAAACCCGAGTAGCCCTCCGCGCTCGCCCGCTCCACCACCGCGCGGAGTTCGCGGAGCGCGCGTTCTCGTTCCTCGGTCGCGTTGTAGGAGAGCGGGAGCTGTTCCACGCCGATGACGTCGTCGGTGTCCGGGCTCGCGGTTCTGCGCAGTTGGACCTTGCGTTTCGCGGGCTCCCCGCCGCTGTGTTCCCAGCCGTCGGGAACGCGGAATCGGTAGTTGTACTGCGCGAGTTCCTTGCCACCGCTTCCCATCGTGATCACAAATCCCGTGATCACCACCACTGCCACCGCGAGAACCGCGACCACGGCGATTCCCGCCTTTGACCGGCGCTTCGAAGGCGGTACGGGCGGCGGTGCGAGTGGCTGGACGGGAGGAGGCGGCGGGGGCACAGGCGCGACCGGGACCGCGCGCAGGGCTCCGCGCGCCACCACGGTCTCCGGCTGGTCGAGCGCGGTCGGCACCGTGCCGAGCCGGTCGTGCACCAGCCGCGCGAGCAGTGGAACCCGGCTGGAGCCGCCGACCAGGAAGACCCCGGCGACGTCGGTCCCGGACTCGCGCACGGTCGCCGCGAGCAGCTCCACAGCGCGCGTCAGCCGTCCGCGCACCAAGCGCTCCAGCTCCACGCGGGGCACGTGCGCGTCGGAGAACGGCGGCGGCATCGGGATGTCGGTGTACGCGTGCCTGGACAGGGTCTCCTTGGCGCTGCGGACGTCTTCGCGCAGCACGCGGCGACGGCGTCGGTCGGGCAGATCACGGCCCTCGACGAGCCGTCTCCACGCCTCCGGATCCTCGCCGGAGACCAGCGTGCCGACGTGCTCCAAGAGCGCTTGGTCGATGTCCGCGCCGCCGAAGCTCGGATCGCCGCGGCTCGCCAAGACCTCGAAGCCGGAGCCCGTGCGCCGCACCACGCTGGCGTCGACCGTCCCGCCACCGATGTCGAGCACGGCGAGAGCGGCACCGCCGAAGCCCGTGCTCGCAGCGTGGAACACCGCCGCCGCAACGGGTTCCGGCACCAGAACGACGCGGTTGGCGAGCCCGGCGGCAGCACGGGTGAGCACGCCGGCGCGGACCGAACCCCAGTCGGCGGGGTGGGTCAGCACGAGCACGTCGACCTGGGCGTCGCCCGCGATCCTGCGCGCCTCGGCGACCATCCGGGCGAGGACCGCGGTGACCACGCGAGCGACCGGGACGACGACGTTGCCCAGCAGCAGCTCGCCCTCGTCCATGCGGCGCTTGGGATGCGGCTCGAACCGCGCGGGATCGATCGCGGCCTGGCGCTCCGCTTCCCGGCCGACGAAGACCGTGCCGTCGACGGCGACGAACACCGCCGATGGTACGAGCGGGCTGCCGTCGACCAGCACCACCGAGGGTTCGGCGCCGTCGACCGACAACGCCGCGCACGTGCTGGAGGTGCCGAAGTCGACGGCGAGCCGGACCCGTTCCCGCACCGTCACTCGGGATCCAGCCAGGCGAGCTGCACGACCCGCTGGCCGGAACGACGGGTGACGAGCGTGCCGCGACCGGCTGGCATCGCGGAGGGCTTCACGGTGCCGACCAGCTGGCCCTCGTCCCGGTTGCCGCTCATCACGATGCCGGGCGCGGACTGCTCGCGGAGCTTGCCGAGCACCGGGTCGTACAGCGCCCTGCTGGCCCCGCCCGAGGCCCGCGCGACGACCAGGTGCAGGCCGATGTCCTTCGCCTGCGCGAGGAAATCGCCCAGCGGCGCGAGCGGGTTGTTGCCGGCGGTCGCCACCAGGTCGTAGTCGTCGACGACCAGGAAGAGCTCGGGGCCGGACCACCAGGACCGGTTCTTCAGCTGCTCCTGCGTGACGTCCGGGCCGGGCAGCCGCTTGGTCAGCGAGGCGTGGATGTCCTCGACCATGCCGGTGAACTGCTGCGATCCCGCCGCGTACGCCAGCAGGTGGTCGGAGGTGACGAAGCCCAGCATGGTGCGGCGGTAGTCGACCAGGATGATCCGCGCCTGCTTCGGCGTGAAGCGGTCCACGACGCCCCGGACGATCGTGCGCAGCAGGTTCGTCTTGCCCGCCTCCTGCTCGGCGAAGCAGACGAAGTGCGACTCGGACTCGAAGTCCAGGTACACCGGCTTGAGCTCGTCCTCGTCGATGCCGATCGGGATCGCGTGCCTGGGCAGCTCGGCGCTCGGCGCGGGCAATCTGCTGTAGGGGAAGGAATCCGGCAGCATGCGCACCGGCGGGGCGGAGCGCCCGCGCCAGGCAGCCGCGATCCTGGCGACGGCGTCGGCGATACCGGTGCCCGCGTCCTCGGCGGTCATCGGCACGCCGGAGGAGGCCTTGGCCGCGCCGTCGATCCTGGGCAGCGCGGTGAGGAAGTGGTACCGGTCCTTGGACACACCCCGTCCCGGCCGGTCTGCGGGCACGTTGACCGCGACTCGTCTGTCCACATCGGACTCACTGGGATCACCGAGCCGCAGTTCGAAGCGCGTGCCCAGCAAGTCCTTGAGCGAAGGGCGGATCTCGGCCCAGCGCGTCGCGGCGACCACGACGTGCACCCCGTAGGACAGGCCCTGCGCGGCGAGCTTCACCACGTCCTCTTCCAGCAGCTCGAACTCCTGCCGGAACGCCGCCCAGCCGTCCACGACCAGAAACGCGTCACCGAAGGCGTCGTCGACGATCTCGCCCCTGCGCTTGCGGGCGCGGAACTCCGCCATGGACTCGATGCCCAGCTCGCGGAAGCTCTCCTCGCGCTCGGCCAGCAACGTCTTCAGCTCGGCGACCATGCGCCGCACCAGGTCCGGCGAGAACCGGCCGCCGTAGCCGCCGACGTGCGGGAGGTTCTGCAACGACGCGAGCGTTCCGCCACCGAAGTCGAGGCAGTAGAACTGCGTCTCCTCGGCGGTGTGCGTCAACGCCATCGACATCACGATCGACCGCAGCAGCATGGACTTCCCGGCGCGCGGGGCCCCGACGACGGCCGCGTGACCGCCGCCCCCGGAGAAGTCCGCCCACAGGGTGTCCCTGCGCTGGTCGTACGGGCGGTCGACGATGCCGACCGGAGCGATCAGCTTGCCCGCGCCGAAGTAGTCCACAGGGGACAGTCCTCGGTCCTCGGTCGTGGAGAGGTTGGGCAGCAACAGGTCCAGCGAAGGCGGCTCGTTCAGCGGTGGCAGCCACACGGCGTGCGCCTCTGGTCCCTTGCGCTGCACGCGCCGGACCACGATGTCGAGCTCGCTCGGCTCGGTCGGCTGTTCCGGCTTCGCGGGTTCGTCCGCCGAGACGGGCAGCTCCGGCTCGATGTGCGTCTCGACGAAGTCGGGCACGAAGAGCTTCGGCCTGCGGTCGCCGGTGACCGGCGCGGTAGCCCTGACCGCCTGCATCCCCGGCGGCCGGTGCGGCCCGGAGACGTAGCAGGCTTTGAAGCGCACCAACGTGTTCGTGTCGAACTTCAGGTAACCCGAGCCCGGGACCGGGGGCAGCTCGAAGGCGTCCGGGACGCCGAGCACGGACCGCGATTCCGACGCGGAGAAGGTCTTCAGGCCGATGCGGTAGGACAGGTGCCCGTCCAGCCCGCGCAGCCGTCCTTCCTCAAGCTGTTGCGAGGCGAGGAGGAGGTGGATCTGGAGCGAACGCCCGAGTCGGCCGATCGCGACGAACAGTTCGATGAAGTCGGGCTTGGCGGACAACAGTTCGGAGAACTCGTCGACCACGATGAACAGGGCGGGCAAGGGATCCAGGTCCGCGCCGTTCTCGCGCGCCCGCTCGTACTCCCAGACGTTCTTGAAGTTCCCGCCGTCGCGCAACGCCTGCTGGCGCCGGTTCATCTCGCCCGCGATCGCGTCCTGCATGCGGTCGACCAGCGTCAGGTCGTCGGCGAGGTTGGTGATCACCGCGGCCACGTGCGGGGCGCCGTCGAGACCCGCGAAGGTCGCGCCGCCCTTGAAGTCCACCAGGATCAGGTTGAGCATCGCCGAGGAGTGCGTGGCGATCATGCCCAGCACCAGTGTGCGCAGGAACTCCGACTTGCCGGAGCCGGTCGCGCCGATGCACAGGCCGTGCGGGCCCATGCCGCCGACCGCGGCCTCCTTGATGTCCAGCTCCACCGGCTGGCCGTGCTCGCCGATGCCGAAGGCCACCTTGAAGCGGTCGCTGATCGGCCGCGGCCGCCACGCGTGCGCGATCTCGAAGCTCATCGGGTCACCGAGGCCGAGCAGCTCGAACAGCCCGGTGTCGGAGGTCAGCAACGGCTCGTCGACCAGCTCCGCGCCCGCGCCGGTGATCACCCGGTACGGCGAGATCCGCCTGGCCAGCGCCTCGGCCTCGACCACGGTCATCGCGTCCGGCCCGCCGAACCACTCCACGCCGCCGGTGCCGCTGAGCGCGCCGATCCGGTCGTCCTGGATGGTCAGCCGGATGCCGCGGCGCTTGGCCAGCGTGCCGGTGGAGTCCGACAGGTCCAGCAGCGTCACGCCGGAGAGGCCCTCGGTGAGCAGCACGTGCTCGTCGCCTGCGACCTCGCCGTCGTCGACGACGATCACGATGTGCGGCTGCTGCTCCTGCTGGCTCCCCTTGGTGAAGCGCGGGCGGTCCCGCATCTCCTCGGCCAGCCACGTCTCCACCTGCTTGAGCGAGCCGGTGATCATCCGCAGCGAGCCGATGCCGTCGGTGAGCCTGGGGTGCTGCGCGTGCGGCAGCCACTTCACCCACTCCCACTCCGCCCGCGCGTTCCCGGTGGCGACGACCGCGACCAGCACGTCGTCCGGCGCGTGGAAGGTGGCCAGCTGGGCGATCAGCGCGCGGGCCAGCGCCCTGGTCCGCGCCCGCTGCCCGTGCAGCGCGACGGCGGCGAAGGCGCGCAGCGTGAACACCGACGGCAGGTCGGGGACGATCGAGTGGGCTCGGATGAACTTGCGCAGGGCCAGCGTGGTGATCGGTTCCAGCTCGTCGACCGGCCCCGTCTCCGGTGGGCGGAGCCTGGTCTCCAGCCGTTGCGGCCCGCGCCCCATGCGGAGGTGGCAGAAGTCCGGGTCGCTGGCGCGGCGCTCCCACATCCGGCGGGTGGCCGCCAGCGACCACAGCGCCTGCGGGTCGGGGTGCACCCACTCGCGGGCCTCGCGCTGGTCGTGCCCGGCCTGACGAGCGCGTTCCCGCATCTGCCCGAGATACCGCAGGTAATCCTTGCGGTCCTCGTTCATCTCGGCCTTTTTCTTGCCGGTCCCGCCGAATCCTCCGCCCGCCATCATCCCAATGGTGGACAGCAGGAACATCCCGCCGAAGATCAGCGAGCTGGGATTCTGCCCACCGGTGATGAAGACCAGCGCCATCATCAGCACGGAAGCCACGATCATCACCGGCGGCAGCATCTTCATCAGGATGTTCGCCGGAATCACGCGGGGGACTTCCGGTGGCGCTTCCAGAAGCAGCTCACCACCTGGCATACGGGGCGGGCTCAGTCGCGCGGACCGCTTGAACTGAAGCGTGCTCACCGGAGAAGTACCTCTTAGCTCGTGTCAGGGTCGTCTCGTATTTCGGCGGTCCCCCAAGACTGCCCTACCTCCTTCTGGCGGATTCAGGAGAACCCGAAGTACCGCCCGAGGAGGCTTGGCCATACTAGGGGCGCTCATGATGACGTTCCGGTCGATTCGGTGAACGCCCACCGGGACGGGCTAACAAAGCACAGGGGGTGCTGGTGGCGACCGCGACGACGGTGTTCAGCAGGGTGACGGTGCTCGCGCCGCAGACACGGATCGACGTGGCGTTGCCCTCCGACGTCGCGGTGGCCGACCTGCTGCCGAAGCTGCTGAACCTGGCGGGCCAGGCGACGCAGGACGGCGGCGCGCGGCACGGCGGGTGGTGCCTGGCCAAGCTCGGCGAGCCCCCGCTCGACCTCAGCCGCACGCTGGCCTCGCTCGGCGTCGTCGACGGCGACCTGGTGCAGCTGCGCCGCCGCACCGAGAACCCGCCGCCCCCGCTCTACGACGACGTGGTCGACGCGATAGCCGACGCCGAACCGGGCGGGCTGCGGCCGTGGACCAGCGACACCGCGCGCAGGCTCGGCAACACCGCCTGCGGCCTGGCCCTGGTCACCGCGGCCGTCGCCGTGCACCTCGCCGGAGGGCGCTTCCCGCTCGCCGCCGCCATCACCGCCGGGGTCGCCGCGCTCGTGGCCATCGCGGCGGGCTCGACGATCACCCGCGCGCAGCGCGCCCCCGACTCCGGCGTCGTCGTCGCGGCCGCGGGCGCGCTGCCCATGGCTTTCGTCTGCGGCCTGCACGCGGTGCCCGGCGCGCTCAGCCCCGCGAGCCTCGTGCTGGCCTTCGCGGCGGCCGGGGTCGTCTCGGTGATCAGCCTGCTCGTGCTCGGCAACGGGATCACCGTTTTCGTTGCTGGAGCGGGAATCGGGAAGACCGGAGCCCTCGCGAGCCTCGTCGCGGCGTTCCTGCCCAACGCCGTTCCCGGCATCGCCGCGGGCACCGCGTCGATAGCGCTGGCCGCGCTGTCGGTGCTGCCGAGGCTGACCATCCAGCTCGCCAAGCTGCCGCTGCCGCACGTCCCCGGCAGCGCCGCCGAGCTCAAGGAGGACGACGAGTTCCCCGACTACGCCGTCATCGAGCGCCGCGCGGGCCTCGCCCACCAGTACATGACCGGCATGCTCATCGCCTCCGGCGTCGTGGCGGCAGCGGGCGCGGTGCTCGCGGCAGGCGGCCCCTCGTGGTTCGGCCCGCTCTTCGGCGGAGTCGTCGCGGCCGTGCTCCTGCTGCGCGCCCGCACCTACGCCAACGGCGGCCAGGCCATCGCGCTGCTCGCGACCGGTTTGCTCACCGCGACCGGGCTCATGGTCGGCTGGCTGCTCCGCGCGAGCCCACTGCACCAGCTGCTGTGGGTCTTCGGCCTGCTCGTGGTCCTCGCCGCGACCGCCATCACCCTCGGCGTCGTGTTCCCGAAGCAGCGGTTCTCCCCCGTGCTGCGCCGTTCCGTCGATGTGGCCGAGGCCGTGCTCATCGCGTCCGTTCTGCCCCTCGCGCTCGCCGTGATGGACCTCTACAGCGTCGTCAGGCACCTCTGATGCGCGCGCTCGCCACCATCGTCGGTGTCGTGGCGCTCGCCCAGCCCACCGCCGAGTTCACCCCCGTGCCGAGCTATCCCGCTCCCCCGCCCGTCACCTACGACATCGGGCAGCTGAAGGGGGACGCGAAGCCTGACGAGGTGTACGAGCAGGACAAGGTGTGCGTGGAAGGCCGGGCGAGCGGTGACCTCAGCGCCAAGCCATGGGGCCAAATGCACCTCAACTTCGAGCAGGCATGGCGGTTCGGTCGCGGTGACGGCCAGCTCGTCGCGGTGATCGACACCGGGGTGAACCGCCACCCACGCCTGGCCGGACGCCTGAGCGGTGGCGGTGACTACGTCGCGGGCAAGGACGGCACCGATGACTGCGACGGCCACGGCACGATGGTCGCGGGCATCATCGCCGCCGACGGCCCCGAGGGCGACCAGCCCAAGTCGGCGTTCAAGGGCGTCGCTCCCGGCGCTCGCATCCTGGCCATCCGCCAGTCCAGCAAGGCTTTCGGCAAGAAGGACAGCGGTTCGACCCGCGCGGGCACCCACTCCACGCTCGCGAAGGCGATCGTGCGGGCCGCGGACGCCGGAGCCGGGGTGATCAACATCTCCTCGGTGGTGTGCATGCCCGCCGGCTCCAACTGGCCCGATGTGCAGGCAGCGGCCCGCTACGCCCGGGAGAAGAACTCGGTGGTCGTCGCGGCGGCGGGCAACGTCACCACCGCCGAGGGCAGCAACTGCGGCAGGCCCAACCGGCCCGACTCGGTGCAGACCGTGCCCACCCCGGCCTGGCTGGACGCGGACGTGCTGACCGTCGGCGCGATCAGCGAAGGAGGTGGGCCCGCGACCTTCACGATGGGCGGCCCGTGGGTGGACGTGGCGGCGCCCGGCACGAACAACACCTCGCTCGACCCCGGAACGGGCGCCAGCGGGCTGGCGAACCGCTACGTCGAGGGCAACCAGCTCCACGACATCCAGGGCACGAGCTTCGCGGCGCCGTACGTGAGCGGGGTCGTCGCGCTGGTCCGCGCGAGGTACCCGCACCTCGACGCGACGCAGGTGATGGAGCGGATCAAGAAGACCGCGCGCCAGCCGCAGGGCAGGACGGGTCGGGACTTCCACATCGGCTACGGCATGGTCGACCCGGTCGCGGCGCTGACCGCCGTGCTCCCGGAGGAGCAGGGCATCAACCCGCGCCCACCGCTGCGGTCCACGGTGGACATCGCACCCGCGACGCCCGCCGACCACCGCCCCCTGACCGTGGCGCTGGTCGGCTCAGGCATCGCCCTGGGCCTGCTGGCACTGACGCACCTGGCCGTCCGGGCCCGCCGCCGCACCACCTGACCGGAATCCTCAGCCGCCCGCGCGCTCCTCGCGGGGGTCCTTGCGGCGCAGGATCTTCGAGTCGTCCAGCGGGACCGCGTCGAACACCCGCCGGGCCTCGCGCGGGTCGAGCCGAGGGCCTTCCGGCAGCAACCGCAGGATGCTCTCCGGCGCGGGCCAGTACGGCAGCGCGAGCCCGAGCCCCTCGGCCGTGCGCACGTCGGGGATGCCGAACTTCACGCCGCGGTCGGAGACGAGCTGGATCGGCCCGGTGCTGAAGTCGTTCTCGGAGGTGGCCGCGCGCACCACGGCACCTCGGCCGGGCGGAAGGTAGAAGCCGTCGAGCGCTTCGCCGGAGCCGTCGGCCTGTGCGAGCTGCACGGGCTTCACCGTCTGCCCGAGGTTGTCGCCGACGGTGACCGTCGAGGTCGCGCTGCCGTCCTTCGGCGTCCAGCTCAGGCAGGTCGTCGGCGCGCGCTCGATGCTCAGCACGGTCGGCGCGAATCTGGGGAAGTCCTTGACGTTCAAGGACTTCGCCGTCGTCCTGAGGTTGACCAGCTGCTGGGTCGCCATGTCCGGCCAGCCCGTCGTGGCCGTGGTGGCGCGGATCAGCTCGGCGACGGTCTCGGTGATCTCCTGCTTGCCGTCCTTGAGCAGCACGAAGAACTGGAAGTCGCCCCTGGCCCGCTCGGTGCGGACCACGGAGCCGACCTTGTGCTCGGTGCCGAACTCGGTGGCCTCACCGCGCTGCGGGATCTCCGGCGCGCGCAGCTCCGCGACCTCGGGGATGGCGTTGAGCAGGCCGCTGCTGACCTTGCGCGGCTTGTTCCCGGTCAGCCGGAAGGTCTCGCGGACCGCGGCGTTGCCCAGGTCCACCTTCGCCCGCACCGTCCCGGTCCCCTTCAGGCCCATGCCGTCGTCGGCGGAGAACACGAGGTAGCTCTGGCCGTTCGGCCCTGCCAGCAGCAGGCCCTCCCTCGGCCCCAGCCTGCGGCCCGGCGCGGCGGTCCCGGCGAGCACCGTGGTGTGCAGCCCCGGCCGCTCGTCCGGGTCCGGCAGGTCGAGCTTGCGGAAGAGCTCGTCGCACACGGCCCATTCGGGTGAAACTCTCAGGTCTTTGTCGGGAAGTAGCTCGGGAGCGCCCGGAATTCCGGTGAATGCCCCCCTCGGCACATCGGTGAGCTTCGATTCGTCGACCCGCGACGGAGTTCCGGTCGCACCGCCTCCGGTGGTCATCAGCAACAGCCGCGCCGAAGCCATGTTCGCCACCGGGATCAGCTGGCGCGGGTTCGAGGTCGCGACAAAAACCGCGCCGGTCTGCTCGCTGATCACGATGCCGTTATCCGGCAGGGTTCCTTTCGGCTTGATCAGGCCGTACACCAGGAATCCCAGAATGATCGAGACCGCGACGACGGCCCCGGCGGCGGTCGCCCGCATTTGGGTGCGCGCCGGTTCATGGACCATCACAGCGTCCTTGCGCACCAACGCGGACTCCATGCGGCGAACGACGAATCGATACGCCTGCACCTGTGACTTGGTCGTGGGAGTTGAGGGCATTCTCGTTTGCTGCTCTCCACTGCGCGGTAGCGTTACGGCCCGGTGCCTATTGGCCCGAGTGGCACCCTACTGGCAGCCAGCGCGGGGAGAGACCGAACCGGAATGTCCGTGACAACGAACCCCACCGCGCCCCCTGCCGTCCTCAGGGCGCGGCGGCGCACGGTGGGCGCGAGCCTGGGCGCGCTGCCCGTCGCCAACCTCGTCGTCTTCCAGGTCGGTGCCGGGCTCGGGCTGCTCCTGCTGACGGTGAACGGCGCGCTGCTGCCCGTGGCCGCCGGGATCGCGGTCCTCGGCCTGCTGGTGGCGGCCGCGCGGTGGAACGGCCGCTGGCTGACGCAGTGGATCGCGCTCACCGCCCGCTACTCCTTCCGCTCCCACCTGCGCACCGCGCGCCAGTCCGCGGACGCGCAGCCGGAGCCGGAGCGGACGACGCTGGGCGCGGAGGACCGCAGGGTCGCGCTGCTCCGGCTCGCCGTCCCGGACCTGGTGGTCGCACAGGCCACCGACCACGACCGCAACCCGATCGGCCTGGCGTGGCACGAGGGCACCTGGACCGCGGTCCTGCTCGTCGACCCTGCCCCCGGACTGATCACCAAGGTCGGCAGCACGCCCAACCTGCCGCTGTCCGCGCTCGTGCCGTGCCTGGAGGACCGGGGCGTCGTGCTCGACTCCATCCAGGTCATCTCCCACTGCTACCCGGGAAGCGCGGCGCTACCGGCGACCTCGCCCGCCCTGGCCTCTTACCTGGAAGTCCTCGGTCCGCTGCCGACCGCGGCGCGGCGCACCACCTGGGTGGCCGTGCGACTGGACCCGCAGCGCTGCCTCTCCGCGATCCGCGAGCGCGGCGGTGGCGTCGTCGGCGCCCACCGCGCGTTGCTCGGAGCGCTGTCGCGGGTGGGGAACGCCTTGGCCGCCAAGGGGGTTCAGACGCGCCCGCTGGACACCGACGAACTGCTGCGCGCCGGGATCTCCGCCGCCGAACTCACCACCTCCGTCGGCAACTCGGACCCGGTGCAGCTCCGCGAGCGCTGGACCGGGGTCACCGCCGCCGGAGTCGGCCACGCCAGCTACGCGGTCACCGGCTGGCCGAGCAAGGGCGGCCAGGCCAGCCTGAACGCGCTGACCGGTGTGCGCGCGCTGTCGGCGACCGTGTCCGTGGCGATCTCGCCGAGCGACGAGGACGGCAACGTGGGCCTGCGCGGCCTGGCTCGGGTCAGCGCCCGCACACCGAAGGAACTGGAACAGGCCGACGAGCGGCTGCAGACGATCAGTGAGCGGCTCGGCCTGTCGCTGACCCCGCTGCGCGGTGTGCAGCTCGCCGGGTTCGCCGCCTCGCTGCCGCTCGGAGGAAACACATGACCGCACGCGGCAGGATGCTGGAGAACAAGGCTGCCGACCTCGGCGTCGCCCCGGAGTTCACCGTGTCGCCGGAGATGCTCGACGCGATCAGCCCCTCCGGCGACCGCGGCGGCATGGTGCTCGGTTGCGGCGCGCAGGGCGAGCCACTGTCGGTTTCGGTGCTGCGCAACGCACCTACGCGCATCGCGCTCGTCGGCGGGCTGTACCTGGCGCGCCAAGTGGCGATGCGGGCGATGGCAACGGGAGCCTGGGTCGTCGTCGCCACCGGACGACCTGCCGCGTGGCACGCCCTGACGAGGGCCGCCGGCCAGGGCCCCGACGGGCGCCCGGTGCCGCTGGTGCAGATCCGCAGGCTCACGCCGGTCGAGCTGCCCCGAGGTTCCGAGGACGGCCCGCTGCTCGTCGTGCACGACGGCACCGCGGTCCCCCAGGAGCTGTTCCCGCCGCGTTCTCCTTGGCAGACAACGCTTTACGTGCTCCCCTACCTGCACCCGCAGGCGGCGTCCACGGTGACCGGAGCCGACCTGGCACTGATCCAGCGGCTCCCCGTCGGCCAGGCCCAGCTCGCCGGGCGGATGTGGAACCTGCCGCCGAACCTGGTCCAGCAGCTGACCGCCCTCGGCGACGACCGGGTGGTCGCGGTCGGCCCGAACCTGTGGCTGCCCATCCGGTTGATCACCACGCCCAGTGAGCAGCAGCTGCTCGGCCCCATCCGCAGGGGCGACTGACGTTTCAGGACCCGAACGGTTCCACCGCACTTCTCCAATTCTGTCAATCACCCCTTCAGACGAAGATCATCCGTTTCATCTCAGCGCAAACCCCCTTGCCCCTAGGGTCGCTCCCGTCATTGATCAACATTCTGAGGGGAATGACCTGATGCGCAAGATCCTCGGCCTGGCGCTGCCGCTGTTCGCGGTGCTGGGCATGACCGCCGTCGCCGCGCCGAGCGCGTCGGCCGCGCAGTGCGGCTGGTACACCGAAGGCCGTACCGGCTACCACAAGCACTGCGGCGGCACGTTCATCCTGGTGAAGGCGCGGTGGGACACCGGGTTCACCTACAACACCTGCCAGGGGCCGTGGAGCACGATCCCGTTCTACCCGGACGGTGACCACGTGCAGACCGGCGCGTGGTACGTGAAGACTCCGCCGAGGGTGCTCACCGATGTTGGCGGCAACAAGTTCTGCAGCGCTTCACAGCCGCAGGACTGATCACCGACCGAGGTCATCCGCCGAGGACGCGTACTCGGCGGGTGACCTCCGCGCGCTGCGCGAGCTGGTCATCGGCCGGATAGTCCACTGCCACGAGGGAAAGCCCGTGCGCGGGGGCCACGACGACCGAGCTCGCCCGCACGGTGGAGCTCAGCAGCGTCCCGGGCCACTCCGGCCCCTTGCGACCGTCCCCCACCGCGAGCAGCGCGCCGACGAGGCTGCGCACCATCGAATGGCAGAAGGCGTCGGCGGAGACGTGCGCGACGAGCTCTTCACCGTCAGCGAGCCACTCCAAGCGCTGTAGCTGACGCACGGTCGTCGCGCCGTCCCTGCGCTTGCAGAACGCCGCGAAGTCGTGCTCCCCCAACAACAACCGCGCCGCCTCGTTCATCGCGGCCACGTCGAGCCGACGCGGCCACGCGACCACCTCACGGGCGCGCAGCGGAGCGGCACCGTACTCGGCGGCGGTCACGCGGTACTCGTAGTGCCGCCGCAGCGCACCGAAGCGCGCGTCGAACTCCAGCGGCACCTCGCGGATCGAGTAGACCCGCACGTCCGGCGGCAGCAGCCGGGCCAGCCTGCGCACCAGACCGTCCACTTCGGACGGATCGGCGGAGTCGAAGTGGGCGACCTGGCCGGTGGCGTGCACGCCGGCGTCGGTCCGCCCCGCGACGGTGAGCTGGACGTCGCGCCGCGTCAGCAGCGACAGCGCGTCCTCCAGCACCCCGCACACGGTGCGCCTGCCGGGCTGCCGCGCCCAGCCTGAGAAATCGGTGCCGTCGTAGCCCAGGTCCAGCCGGAACCGGTGCGGCCCCTGGACGCGGACGAGCCCGCCGCCCTCCTGTGCGGAGGAAGCGGCGGGCTCGCCGGACTGGGAACCAGTCGTCACTTCTCGGTCTTGTCCTCGGCCTTGGCCTCGGTCTCGACGGTCTCGGTCTCGGCGACCTCGACGGCCTCAGCGGCCGGGGCCGCCTCGGTCTTCTTCTCGTCCTTGGCGAACTTGGTGCCGCGAGCGGCGTTCGCCTCGGCGGTGACGGTGCGCTCGGTGATGAGCTCGATCACGGCCATGGCCGCGTTGTCGCCCTTGCGAGGCATCGTCTTGGTGATGCGGGTGTAGCCGCCTGCGCGCTCGGCGAAGTGCGGGCCGATCTCCGCCATCAGCTTGTGCACGATGTCCTTGTCGCGGATCAGCTTCATGATCTCGCGACGGTTGTGCAGGTCACCGCGCTTGGCCTTGGTGATCAGGCGCTCGGCGTACGGCCGCAGCCTGCGGGCCTTCGCCTCGGTGGTGGTGATCCGACCGTGCTCGAACAGCGACGTGGCCAGGTTGGCCAGCATCAGCCGCTGGTGGGCCGGCGACCCACCGAGCCGGGCACCCTTGGTGGGCGTGGGCATGTCTTGCTCCTCTTGAGATCAAGCCGCGCGACGCCGCTGCGGGCGCTCGCGGTGAGCAGCTCTACAGCTGCTCGGTCTCGGCGTAGTCGTGGCCATCGTCGTTGCCGTGGTCGACCCCTGCGGACCAGCCCTCGGAGGCGTAGTCCGCCGCGGCGGCCGACGGGTCGAACCCGGGCGGGCTGTCCTTGAGCGCGAGCCCGAGGCCGGCCAGCTTCAGCTTGACCTCGTCGATCGACTTGGCGCCGAAGTTCCGGATGTCCAGCAGGTCAGCCTCGCTGCGCGACACGAGCTCACCCACGGTGTGGATGCCCTCGCGCTTGAGGCAGTTGTAGGACCGGACGGTGAGGTCCAGGTCCTCGATCGGCATCGCGAACGCGGCGATGGTGTCCGCCTCCGCGGGAGACGGGCCGATCTCGATGCCCTCGGCGTCCACGTTGAGCTCGCGGGCCAGCCCGAAGAGCTCGACGAGGGTCTTGCCCGCGGAGGCCACCGCGTCCCTCGGGGTGATCGAGGGCTTGGTCTCCACGTCCAGGATCAGCTTGTCGAAGTCCGTGCGCTGCTCGACACGGGTGGCCTCGACCTTGTACGTCACCTTCAGCACCGGCGAGTAGATCGAGTCGACCGGGATGCGGCCGATCTCGGCACCGGCCTGCTTGTTCTGCATCGCCGGGACGTAGCCGCGACCGCGCTCGACGACGAGCTCGATCTCCAGCTTGCCCTTCCCGTTGAGGGTGGCGATGTGCAGGTCGGGGTTGTGCACCGTCACGCCCGCGGGCGGGACGATGTCGCCGGCGGTGACCTCGCCGGGGCCCTGCTTGCGCAGGTACATCGTCACCGGCTCGTCCTCCTCGGAGCTGACGACCAGCTCCTTGAGGTTGAGGATGATGTCGGTGACGTCCTCCTTCACACCGGGGACCGTAGTGAACTCGTGCAGCACACCGTCGATGCGGATGCTGGTCACCGCGGCGCCCGGGATGGACGACAGGAGGGTCCTGCGCAGGGAGTTGCCGAGCGTGTAGCCGAAGCCCGGCTCCAGCGGCTCGATGACGAAGTGGGACCGCGTGTCGTTGACCGAGTCCTCGGCCAGCGACGGGCGCTGAGAGATAAGCACTGACTGTTCCCTTTCCTACCGGTGACCGCTATATGACACCGAGAGAAATGACGCACCGGGGACCAGGCGGACCTGGAGGACCGGCAGAGCGGCGGCACACCCTGTAGTGCCGCCACCGGGGTCGGACGCGGGTCCGGGGCGGCCGTCTGCGACGACCACCCCGGAACACGTCACTTCGAGTAGAGCTCGACGATGAGCTGCTCCTGGACCGGCACGTCGATCTGTGCGCGCTCCGGGAGCTGGTGCACGAGCACCCGCAGGTTCGACGGCACGACCTGCAGCCAGGCCGGGACCGGACGGTCGCCGAGGGCTTCCTTCGCGGCCAGGAACGGCAGCGTCGGCATGGACTTCGGCTTCACGTCGATGATGTCGTACTGCGAGACGCGGAAGCTGGGGATGTTCACCTTCTGGCCGTTGACCAGGAAGTGACCGTGCGCCACCAGCTGACGAGCCTGACGCCGCGTGCGGGCGAGCCCGGCGCGGTAGACCACGTTGTCCAGGCGCGACTCGAGGATGCGCAGCAGGTTCTCACCGGTCTTGCCGGGGAGACGCACGGCTTCCTCGTAGTAGCGGCGGAACTGGCGCTCCAGGACGTTGTAGGTGAAGCGAGCCTTCTGCTTCTCCTGCGTCTGAAGCAGGTACTCGCTCTCCTTGATCCGCGTACGGCCGTGCTGGCCGGGCGGATAGGGGCGACGCTCGAAGGCCTTGTCGCCTCCGATGAGGTCGACCTTGAGTCGGCGGGACTTGCGAGTCGCGGGACCGGTGTAGCGTGCCATGTCTTCTTACTCCTCTCCCGCGCTCAGACCCGACGCCGCTTGGGCGGGCGGCAACCGTTGTGCGGCTGCGGGGTCACGTCCTGGATGGTGCCGACCTCGAGGCCCGCGGCCTGGAGCGAACGGATCGCGGTCTCGCGGCCGGAGCCGGGACCCTTCACGAAGACGTCCACCTTGCGCATGCCGTGCTCGGCAGCCTTGCGGGCGGCGTTCTCGGCGGCCATCTGGGCCGCGAACGGGGTGGACTTCCTGGAGCCCTTGAAGCCGACGTGGCCGGCGGAGGCCCAGGCGATCACAGCGCCGTTCGGGTCCGTGATGGAGACGATGGTGTTGTTGAACGTGCTCTTGATGTGGGCGTGCCCATGAGAGACGTTCTTCTTTTCCTTACGCCGGATCTTCTTGACCCCGGCGCCCTGGCG
The DNA here is from genome assembly GCF_039537405.1 of Allokutzneria multivorans. Lineage (NCBI taxonomy): Bacteria > Bacillati > Actinomycetota > Actinomycetes > Pseudonocardiales > Pseudonocardiaceae > Allokutzneria > Allokutzneria multivorans. The sequence goes on from NZ_BAABAL010000006.1 coordinate 204,606, forward strand.
GGTCTTGGGAGGCATTCTGCTCTTGATCTCCTAGCTAGGAACGCGAGGTCGGACTACTTCTTGCCGGCCTTCTTCTTGCCGGCGACCGTCTTCTTCGGGCCCTTACGAGTACGGGCGTTGGTCTTGGTCCGCTGACCACGCACGGGCAGGTTGCGGCGGTGCCGCAGGCCCTCGTAGCAGCCGATCTCGACCTTCCGACGAATGTCGGCCGCGACCTCGCGGCGAAGATCACCCTCGACCTTGAAGTGGTTCTCGATGTACTCCCGCAGCTGGACCAGCTGGTCGTCGCCGAGGTCCTTGGCGCGCAGGTCCGGGCTGACGCCCGTCGCGGCCAGGATCTCCTTGGAGCGGGTTCGGCCAATGCCGAAGATGTAGGTCAGCGCGATCTCCATCCGCTTCTCGCGGGGGAGATCAACGCCAGAAAGACGTGCCATACGGCTCTCTAGCTCCTGTGATCACTTCAGGTCTTCTCCCCGCCCGTCCCCGGACCAGTGGTCCAGGGCCCCGGCCTGAAGTCCGGGGGTGTGTCCCGCGCCGCGAACGGCGCGAACAGGTACGAGGAGGCTTGTGTTGTGTCGTCTAACCGCGACTGCGGGTGATCAGCCCTGACGCTGCTTGTGACGCAGGTTCTCGCAGATCACCATGACCCGGCCGTGACGGCGGATCACCTTGCACTTGTCGCAGATCTTCTTGACGCTCGGCTGGACCTTCACGGTCGTGCACTCCTGCTTGGCCGCGTGTCCGAATGGAATCCGGACACCGTGGAGGTCACTTGTAGCGGTAGACGATGCGGCCGCGGGACAGGTCGTAGGGCGAGAGCTCCACGACTACCCGGTCCTCGGGCAGGATACGGATGTAGTGCTGCCGCATCTTGCCGCTGATGTGTGCGAGAACCCTGTGGCCGTTCTCCAGCTCAACGCGGAACATCGCGTTGGGGAGAGGCTCGACCACGCGGCCCTCGACCTCAATGGCCCCGTCCTTCTTGCCCATGTCCTCCGCGTTTCGTGACGGTGACAGATCATCTGACATGCCCGGACACCGGCGCGAACCAGTAGCCGGGCGCGGACGTCCGCAACGTCAGGATCCTGTCGAGCCCGATCACGAGTGAGGGGTGAGAACCCAGCAACACCACTATGGAGTCAGGCGCAATAAGAGCCAGCGCGACGGACGCGCCGTCCCGATAGTGTAGGCGGCCTCGCGACAGCGGCCAAACCGGCCCCCGCTCAGGAGCGCTCGCGGTGGCGGTCCCCCGCCCAGGAAAGCACTTCCAGCGCGCCCCAGACGCTCACCGGCCAGACGAACCACGGATAGCCCAAACCCCCGGTGACCAGGCCGGTCACCGTCCAGACCGCGATCATCACCAGGCTGGCCCCCAACCAGGTGCGCATGGATTCGCCCACACCGTCGAGAGTTCCAGTTGGTGAAGGACACAGTCGTCATCCGCGATGTGTATTCGCGAACACGCCCGTGGGGGTAGCGATCTCAGCCCCGTGACACCGCCGCCCCCGGGCCGGGTTCGGCACGGGGGCGGCGGTCGGTGTTCGGGTGGTGCGGGGTGTCAGCTCTCTTCCGGGGCGGTGAGCACCCAGGGGCCGTCCTCGGTGACCGCGACGGTGTGCTCCCAGTGCGCGGCCCTGGTGCCGTCGGTGGTGATCACCGTCCAGCCGTCGGAGAGCTCCTCGGTGCGGTCGGTGCCCAGGGTGAGCATCGGCTCGACCGCGAGCGCCATGCCGACCCGCAGGCGAGGCCCCTTGCCGGGCTTGCCCATGTTCGGCAGGAACGGCTCCATGTGCATCTGCGAGCCGATGCCGTGCCCGCCGTAGCCGTCGACGATGCCGTAGGTGCGGCCGTCCTTCTCCTCGGAGGAGATGACCGAGCTCTCGATCGCGAAGGAGATGTCGGTCAGCCGGTTGTCCGCGCGGACCTGCTCGATGCCCGCCCACATCGAGGCGCGGGTGGCGTCGGAGAGCTCCTGCTCGGCCTGGGTGATCGCGCCGATGGCCAGCGTGACCGCGGAGTCGCCGTGCCAGCCCTCCAGGATCGCGCCGCAGTCCACCGAGAGCAGATCGCCCTCGGCGAGGACCTGGGCGCGGTTCGGGATGCCGTGCACGACCTGCTCGTTCACCGAGGCGCAGATGCTGCCGGGAAAGCCGTGGTAGCCCTTGAAGGAGGGCACCGCCTTCGCGTCCCTGATCGTCTGCTCGGCCAGCTCGTCGAGCTCCAGCGTGCTGACCCCCGGCCTGGCGGCGGCGCCGACCGCGGCGAGCGCCCGTGCCACCACGAGCCCCGCGGCGCGCATGGCTTCCAGCTCGCCGCGGGTCTTCAGCTCGATGCCGCGGCCGCGCTTGAGCACGCTCACGCGTCCGCGCGCAGTGCCTTGAGCGCGCGCTCGGAGATGTCCTCCACCGAACCCACGGCGTCGATGGTGATCAGGATGCCCCGGTAGTAGTCCAGCAGCGGGGCGGTCTCCGAGCGGTAGATCTGCTGCCGCCTGCGGATGATCTCCTCGGTGTCGTCGGCCCGGCCGCGCGCCAGCAGCCGCTCCACCACGATGTCCTCGGCGATGTCGAACTGCAGCACCGCGTCCAGCTTGGTGCCCTTCGCGGACAGCAGTCCGCTGAGCACGTCCGCCTGCACGGTGTTGCGGGGGAAGCCGTCGAGCAGGAAGCCGCCCGCGGCGTCCGGCTGCGCGAGCCGGTCCTCCACCATCGCGTTGGTGACCGAGTCCGGGACCAGCTCTCCGGTGTCCAGGTACCGCTTGGCCTCCTGGCCGAGCGGGGTGAGCTGGCCGATGTTCGCCCTGAACAGGTCTCCGGTGGAAATGTGGGGCACAGCGAGCTTCTGGCTCAGCACCGTGGCCTGTGTGCCCTTGCCCGCTCCGGGCGGGCCGACGAGGACGAGTCTCACTACCGGAGGAACCCTTCGTAGTTGCGCTGCATGAGCTGGCTCTCGATCTGCTTCACGGTGTCGAGGCCGACGCCCACCATGATCAGCACGGCCGTGCCGCCGAACGGGAAGTTCTGGTTGCTGCCCTCCTGCGTGACCGACAGGAAGAAGTTGGGCAGCACGGCGACGATGCCGAGGTAGAGCGAGCCGGGCAGCGTGATCCGGCCGAGCACGAAGCGCAGGTACTCGGCGGTCGGGCGCCCTGGGCGGATACCGGGGATGAAGCCGCCGAACTTCTTCATCTCGTCGGCGCGCTCGTCCGGGTTGAACGTGATCGCCACGTAGAAGTACGTGAAGAAGATGATCAGCACGAAGTACAGGCCGATGTGCACCGGGCTGGACTGCGGGACGATGTGCGTCGCCACGAACTGCTGCCACCAGCTGGGCTCGGTGGAGGAGCCCGAGGTCAGCTTCGAGATCAGGTCCGGCAGGTACAGCAGCGAGGACGCGAAGATCAGCGGGATGACACCGGCCTGGTTGACCTTCAGCGGCAGGTAGGTCGAGGTGCCGCCGTACATCCTGCGGCCGATCATGCGCTTGGCGTACTGCACCGGGATGCGGCGCTGGCCCTGCTCGACGAACACGACGCTGACGATGATCGCCAGTGCGAACACGCAGACGACCGGGAAGACGATGCCGCCGTCGGGCCGCTGCAGGATCGCGCCGCCCTCGGGGATGATCCTGGCCGCGATCGAGGTGAAGATCAGCAGCGACATGCCGTTGCCGACGCCGCGCTCGGTGATCAGCTCACCCAGCCACATGATGACGGCGGTGCCCGCGGTCATCGTGATGACGATGACGATCAGGTTGAAGATGCCCTGGTCCGGGATGACGTCGCGGTCGCAGTTCTGGAACAGCTGCCGCTGGACCGCGAGCGCGACGATGCCGGTGGACTGCAGGATGCCCAGCGCGATCGTGAGGTAGCGGGTGTACTGGGTCAGCTTGCCCTGACCCGACTGCCCTTCCTTCTTCAGCTGCTCGAACCGCGGGATGACCACGGTGAGCAGCTGCACGATGATGCTCGCGGTGATGTAGGGCATGATGCCCAGCGCGAAGATCGACAGCTTCAGGAGAGCGCCACCGCTGAAGAGGTTGATCAGCTGGTAGAAGCTCTGACCACCGGACCCCTCGGCCTGGCGGATGCACTCCTGGATGTTCACGTAGGACACGCCCGGAGCCGGCAGGGTGGCGCCCAGCCGGTACAGCGCAACGATTCCGAGAGTGAAAAGGATCTTGCGACGCAGGTCGGGCGTCGTAAGAGCCGAGCGGAAGGCGCTGAGCACCCGAGACCTCCTCGGCGTGGCCGGCGGGAACGCCGACTACTGGCTGGGGCCGACACGTCCTGTCGGCGGGATAGATTGCAGGCTTCATGCGCTCCGCAGCACGAGGCCGAAGCGTGCTGACGACTGTAACAGCAGCCTCTCAGGGGGCGGTGCCCCCGTCCGGCCTCCTTGTGGCGCTGGACAAATCCCGCGTTCAGCCAGGGGCGAACAGCCCACGTCCAGCCCGCGCGCGCACGTGCCGCAAGCACGGGCGATCAGGCGCTCGGTGACGATTTCCCCTTGCGCACCAAGTGATCCACCCCTTGGCCGTGGGAAGCGAGAGCGGCTGCTGCCGAGAGGACTGTGAAAGACACCGTCAGACCCGCGTCGAGCGGTTCGGAGTGCGGACAGACTTCGGGGCCGGGAAGCGGTTCGCTTCCCGGCCCCGAGGTCAGGCATCACGCGGTGGTGGTGGTGGTCCCACCAGCGGCGGTGATCTTCTCGACGGCGCTACCGGAGAACTTGTTCGCGGTGATGTCGAGCTTCACCCCGCCAAGGTCTCCGTCGCCGAGGACCTTGACCAGGCAGTTCTTGCGAACCGCACCGGACTGGACCAGCTCGACGATGCCGACCGTGCCGCCCTGCGGGAACAGCTTGGCCAGCGCGGACAGGTTGACGACCTGGTACTCCACGCGGAACGGGTTCTTGAACCCCTTCAGCTTGGGCAGCCGCATGTGGATCGGCATCTGCCCACCCTCGAAGGCGGCAGGCACGTTCTTGCGCGCCTTGGTGCCCTTGGTACCGCGGCCCGCGGTCTTGCCCTTGGAGCCCTCACCGCGACCGACACGGGTCTTCGCGGTCTTGGCGCCGGGGGCCGGACGCAGGTGATGAATCTTGATAGTCATGGTCAGTCGACCTCCTCGACCGCCACCAGGTGCCGCACGGTGTGGACCAGGCCACGGTTCTGCGGCGTGTCCTCACGGACGACTGACTGGCGGATCTTGCGCAGGCCGAGAGTCCGGAGGGACTCGCGGTGGTTGCGCTTCGTGCCAATCGTGCTGCGCAGCTGGGTGATCTTCAGGTTGGCCATCGGATCACACCCCCTGTCCAGCACGGGCGCGCAGCATGCCGGCGGGAGCGACGTCCTCGAGCGGCAGACCGCGACGGGCGGCGACCTCTTCCGGCCGCTGCAGCATCTTCAGCGCGGCAACGGTGGCGTGCACGATGTTGATGGCGTTGTCGCTGCCCAGCGACTTGCTCAGCACGTCGTGCACACCGGCGCACTCCAGCACCGCGCGCACCGGGCCACCGGCGATGACACCGGTACCGGGGCTGGCGGGACGCAGCAGGACGACGCCCGCAGCCTCTTCGCCCTGCACGGGGTGCGGGATGGTGCCGGCGATGCGCGGGACCTTGAAGAAGTGCTTCTTGGCCTCCTCGACACCCTTGGCGATGGCGGCCGGCACCTCCTTGGCCTTGCCGTAGCCGACGCCGACCATGCCGTCGCCGTCACCGACGATCACCAGGGCGGTGAAGCTGAAGCGACGACCACCCTTGACGACCTTGGCGACGCGGTTGATCGCGACGACGCGCTCGATGTGGGGAGTCTTCTCCTGGGCAGCCCCGCCGCGGCCGCTGTCGCGGCGGTCCCTACGGTCGCGACGCTCGCCGCGCTCGTTGCCACCACCGGCGTTGCCGCCGCCGGGGCCACCGCCGCCGAATTGCCGTGTACGTCCCGGCATCAGGCGTTCCTTCCGTTTCGACGAACCCAGATCTCGTTGTTCCGCATGATCAGAACTCCAGCCCACCCTCGCGGGCCGCGTCGGCCAGCGCGGCGATCCGGCCGTGGTAGTTGTGGCCACCACGGTCGAACACGACCTGTGCGATGCCCGCGTCCTTGGCCCTGGCGGCGACGAGCTCGCCCACCTTGGCGGCGCGAGCCTTCTTGTCGCCGTCCAGCGCGCGGACGTCGGCCTCCAGCGTGGAGGCCGAGGCCACGGTGCGGCCGGCCAGGTCGTCGATCACCTGCGCGACGATGTGCCGCGAGGAGCGGGTGACCACCAGGCGCGGACGCTCGGCGGTGCCGCTGATCTTCTTGCGGAGCCGGAAGTGCCGGCGTGCACGGGCAATGCGACGCACCGTGGAGACGTCCTTGCCCACCCGCTTGCGCTTCGTAGCAGTCTCGCTCATGCTCACTTACCCGTCTTTCCGACCTTGCGGCGAACGTTCTCGCCCGCGTACCGCACACCCTTGCCCTTGTACGGCTCAGGCTTGCGGATCTTGCGGATGTTGGCGGCGACCTCACCAACCTGCTGCTTGTCGATGCCCTGGACGGAGAACTTCGTGGGGCTCTCCACCGCGAAGGTGATTCCCGCGGGCGGAGCCACCTTCACCGGGTGGCTGAAGCCGAGCGAGAACTCCAGGTCCGAGCCCTTGGCCGCGACGCGGTAACCGACGCCGTGGATCTCGAGCTTCTTCTCGTACCCCTGGGTCACACCGACGATCATGTTGTTGACCAGGGTCCGGGACAGGCCGTGCAGCGAGCGGCTCTTGCGCTCGTCGTCGGGCCGCGCCACCTCGAGCGCGCCGTCCTCGGCGCGCGTCACGGTGATGGGCTCGGCGACCGTGTGGTTGAGGGTGCCCTTGGGCCCCTTCACCGTCACGAGCTGACCGTCGATGTTGACATCGACGCCAGCCGGAACGGAGACCGGCAACTTACCGATGCGTGACATGCCGTAATCCCCCTTCCGCTACCAGACGTAGGCGAGGACTTCCCCGCCCACTGCCTGCTTGGTGGCCTGTCGATCGGTCAGCAGACCGGACGACGTGGAAATGATCGCGACGCCGAGGCCACCGAGAACCTTGGGCAGGTTGGTGGACTTGGCGTAAACGCGAAGACCCGGCTTGGACACCCGGCGCACACCAGCGATGCTGCGCTCACGGTTCGGGCCGTACTTCAGCGTGACGATCAGGTTCTTGCACTTCTCACCCTGCTCATCGCGGAAGCCGGCGATGTAGCCCTCACGCTGCAGAATCTCAGCGATGCTGACCTTGAGCTTGGAGTGCGGCATCACGACCTCGTCGTGATAGGCCGAGTTCGCGTTACGCAGACGAGTGAGCATGTCTGCGATCGGGTCGGTCATCGTCATGGTGACCTTGTCAACCTTTCTCGCCCCGGTTCCCGGTCGGGCCTGTGGCGAAGTGGGAATCAGTGAGGCGTGAGCGAGGAGCCGGACTTACCAGCTGGACTTGCTCACACCAGGCAGTTCGCCGCGGTGCGCCATCTGCCGGAGGCAGATACGGCACAGACCGAACTTGCGGAAGACCGAGTGCGGTCGGCCGCAGCGGTTGCAGCGGGTGTAGCCGCGGACCTTGAACTTCGGCTTGCGCGCGGCCTTGTTGATCAGAGCCTTCTTGGCCATCGTCAGCTCTCCTTGAACGGGAAGCCCAGGTGCTTCAGCAGCGCCCGGCCCTCCTCGTCGGTCTGGGCAGTCGTGACGACGGTGATGTCCATGCCACGCTGGCGGTCGATCGAGTCGGGGTCGATCTCGTGGAACATCGACTGCTCGTTCAGACCAAAGGTGTAGTTGCCGTTGCCGTCGAACTGCTTCGGCGACAGACCGCGGAAGTCGCGGATACGCGGCAGCGCGATGGTCAGCAGCCGGTCCAGGAACTCCCACATCCGGTCGCCGCGCAGGGTCGCGCGGGCGCCGATCGGCATGCCCTCGCGGAGCTTGAACTGCGCGATGGACTTGCGGGCCTTGCGGACCTCGGGGCGCTGGCCGGTGATCGTGGACAGGTCGCGGACCGCGCCCTCGATCAGCTTGCCGTCGCGGGCGGCGTCGCCGACGCCCATGTTGACGACGATCTTCACGATGCCGGGGACCTGCATCGGGTTCGCGTAGGAGAAGTCGCTCTTGAGCTTGGCGACGATCTCCTCGCGGTACCTCGACTTCAGGCGCGGCAGAGTCTTCTCGGTGGTGGTCATGCTCAGATGTCCTTACCGTTCCGGCGCGACACGCGGACGCGGCGACCCTCGTCGGTCGTCCGGCTGCCGATGCGGGTCGGCTTGCCGTCGGAGTCGACGACCATCACGTTGCTCACGTGGATCGGCGCTTCCTGGGTGACGATGCCGCCGGAGGAGGCACCACGCTGGGTCTGCGAGACCTTGGTGTGCTTCTTGATCCGGTTGACACCCTCGACCAGGACGCGGTTGCGGTCCGGGTAGGACTGGATGACCTTGCCCTTGGCGCCCTTGTCCTTGCCGGCGATGACGACGACCGTGTCGCCCTTCTTGACCTTCATGGTCAGAGCACCTCCGGCGCGAGCGAGATGATCTTCATGAACTTCTTGTCGCGAAGCTCACGGCCGACCGGCCCGAAGATGCGGGTACCGCGGGGCTCGGTGTCGTTCTTGATCAGAACGGCGGCGTTCTCGTCGAAGCGGATGTAGGAACCATCCGGGCGACGACGCTCCTTGAGGGTGCGGACGATGACGGCCTTGACCACATCGCCCTTCTTCACGCCTGCGCCGGGCATCGCGTCCTTGACGGTGGCGACGATCACGTCGCCGATGCCGGCGTAGCGGCGACCGGAGCCACCGAGAACGCGGATGCAGAGGATTTCCTTCGCACCCGTGTTGTCGGCGACGCGCAGTCGCGACTCCTGCTGGATCACTTCTCTTTACTCCCTGACCCTGTGTGGCACACCAGATTTCCGACCTGATGCACGCGGTCTGATGTCCGACCAGTGCCCCGCACCCGGGATTCGGGTGCGGGGCCTGGGGAATCTACTTGGCCTTCTCGAGGATTTCCATGAGGCGCCAGCGCTTGGTCGCCGACAGCGGCCGGGTCTCCATCAGGAGGACGCGGTCGCCGACGCCGGCGGTGTTCTCCTCGTCGTGCGCCTTCACCTTGGTGGTGGAGCGCAGGACCTTGGAGTAGCGCGGGTGCTTCTTGCGGTCCTCGAGCGAGACGACGATGGTCTTGTCCATCTTGTCCGAGACCACGTAGCCCTCGCGGACCTTACGGTTGTTACGCACGGTGCTCTTCTCGTCGCTCATGCCGCACCCTCATCCTGAGAGGTCCCGTCCGGGGTGACCGACAGGCCGAGCTCGCGCTCGCGCATGACGGTGTAGATCCGGGCGATGTCGTGGCGGATGGCGCGAAGCCGACGGTTGTTGTCGAGCTGGCCGGTCGCCATCTGGAAGCGGAGGTTGAACAGCTCCTCCTTGGCTTCCCTCAGACGCAGCACGAGCTCCTCGTCGGTGAGCTCACGCAGCTCGGAAGCGGTGGTCGCCGCTGCCATCAGAACTCACCACCCTCTCGCGTAACGATGCGGCACTTCATCGGAAGCTTGTGGATCGCGCGGCGCAGTGCCTCGCGAGCCGTGGCCTCGTTGGGGTAGTTCATCTCGAACATGACCCGGCCGGGCTTGACGTTGGCCACCCAGTACTCGGGCGAACCCTTACCGGAACCCATGCGGGTCTCGGCAGGCTTCTTGGTGAGCGGGCGGTCCGGGAAGATGTTGATCCACACCTTGCCACCACGGCGGATGTGCCGGGTGATGGCGATACGCGCGGACTCGATCTGCCTGTTGGTGACGTAGGCCGGCTCCAGAGCCTGGATGCCGAACTCGCCGAAGACCACCCTGGTGCCACCCTTGGCAGCGCCCGAGCGACCCGGGTGGTGCTGCTTGCGGTGCTTGACCTTGCGTGGGATGAGCACGTCTCAGCCCTCACTCTTCTCGGCCGCGCTGCCGTTGTTCACCGGCGCGGTCGACTCGGTCGCGGTGGACGCCTTCGCCTCGGCGGCGGGCGCCTCAGCCGCGGCACGCCCGGCCTCGGTGCTCGTCGGCGTGGTGCCGGAGGCACCGGAACGACGGCGGGCCGGACGCTCACGACGCGGTGCGCGGGACTCGGGGGCGGCGGTGTCGCTCGGCCTGCGGCCGCCGACGACGTCACCCTTGTAGATCCACACCTTCACGCCGATGCGACCGAAGGTGGTGCGGGCCTCGAACAGGCCGTAGTCCACGTCCGCGCGCAGCGTGTGCAGCGGGACGCGACCCTCGCGGTAGAACTCCGAGCGAGACATCTCGGCACCGCCGAGACGACCCGAGCACTGCACCCGGATGCCCTTGACCTGCGGCGAGCGCATGGAGGACTGAATGCCCTTGCGCATCGCACGACGGAAGGACACGCGGTTGGACAGCTGCTCCGCGACGACCTGGGCGACGAGCTGGGCGTCGGCCTCGGGGTTCTTGACCTCGAGGATGTTCAGCTGGACCTGCTTCTTGGTCAGCTTCTCCAGCTCGGAACGGATGCGGTCGGCCTCCGCGCCGCGACGGCCGATGACGATGCCCGGCCGGGCGGTGTGGATGTCGACGCGAACCCGGTCACGGGTCCGCTCGATCTCCACCTTGGAGATACCGGCACGCTCCATGCCCTTGGAGAGCAGGCGGCGGATCTTCACATCCTCCGCGACGTACTCCGCGTACTGCTTGTCGGCATACCAGCGGGACTTCCAGTCAGTGGTGATCCCCAGCCGGAAGCCGTGCGGGTTGATTTTCTGACCCACTACCGGGCACTCCCCTTCGCGCTGGTCTTGCGGCCCGAAGCGGCCTTGACGGCCTTCGGACGCGACTCGACCTCGACGGTGATGTGGCTGGTGCGCTTCCGAATTCGGTACGCACGGCCCTGGGCCCGCGGACGGATCCGCTTGGCCGTCGGGCCCTCGTCCACGTACACCGTGCTCACCCAGAGGGTGTCAGGGTCGAGGTCGAGGTTGTTCTCGGCGTTGGCCATGGCACTGGCAAGCACCTTCGACACCGGACCGCTGGCGGCCTGCGGCGCGAACTGGAGCACTGCCAGGGCCTCCTGGGCGTTGCGGCCCCTGATCAGCTCGACCACACGCCGGACCTTCATCGGCGACATGTGGACGTAGCGGGCCCGCGCCACGGCGCGCGGGAATTCCTCCGCGCTAGCGGCATCGTTACCCATTGCTGCTACCCCTTGCTCTGCGTTCGGTCACTGGCCTAGCGGCGACGCGACTTGCGGTCGTCCTTGATGTGGCCCTTGAAGGTGCGGGTCGGGGCGAATTCGCCCAGCTTGTGCCCGACCATGGCCTCGGAGACGAACACCGGGACGTGCTTGCGGCCGTCGTGCACCGCGATGGTGTGCCCCAACATGTCTGGAATGATCGTCGAACGACGGGACCAGGTCTTGATCACCGTCTTCTTGCTCGCCTCGTTGAGCGCGTCCACCTTCTTGAGCAGGTGGTCGTCAACGAAGGGGCCCTTCTTCAGGCTGCGTGGCATCCTTCACTCCCTCCCTGCTCAGCGCTTCTTACCGGTGCGACGACGCCGGACGATGAGCTTGTCGCTGGGCTTGTTCCGACGGGTACGCCCTTCGGGCTTACCGGCGGGGTTGACCGGGTGGCGACCACCGGAGGTCTTGCCCTCACCACCACCGTGCGGGTGGTCGACGGGGTTCATGGCGACACCACGGACGGTCGGGCGCTTGCCCTTCCACCTCATGCGGCCGGCCTTGCCCCAGTTGATGTTGGCGTGCTCGGAGTTTCCGACCTCGCCGATGGTGGCGCGGCACCGCACGTCGACGTTGCGGATCTCGCCCGACGGCAGCCGGAGCTGCGCGTAGGGACCGTCCTTGGCGACCAGCTGAACGCTGGCGCCCGCCGAACGCGCCATCTTCGCGCCGCCACCGGGGCGGAGCTCGATGGCGTGCACCACGGTACCCACCGGGATGTTGCGCAGCGGCAGGTTGTTGCCCGGCTTGATGTCGGCCTTGGGGCCGTTCTCCACCATGTCGCCCTGGCGAAGCTTGCCCGGCGCCACGATGTAGCGCTTCTCGCCGTCGACGTAGTGCAGCAGGGCGATGCGGGCGGTGCGGTTGGGGTCGTACTCGATGTGAGCGACCTTGGCCGGGATGCCGTCCTTGTCGAATCGACGGAAGTCGATCAGACGGTAGGCACGCTTGTGGCCACCACCCTTGTGCCGCGTAGTGATCTTGCCCGACGCGTTACGGCCACCAGTGCCGTGCAGCGGGCGGATCAGCGACTTCTCCGGCGTCGACCGAGTGATCTCGGCGAAGTCGGACACGCTGGAGCCTCGACGGCCAGGCGTCGTCGGCTTGTACTTGCGAATGCCCATCTCGTCAGCAGTCCTCGTTCATCAGGCGGCCGGGCCGCCGAAGATCTCGATCGGCTTGCTCTCGGCGGACAGCGTCACGATGGCGCGCTTGGTGTCCTTGCGCTTGCCAAAACCGGTGCGGGTCCGCTTGCGCTTTCCCTGGCGGTTCAACGTGTTGACGCTGACGACCTTGACGCCGAAGACCTTCTCGACCGCGATCTTGATCTCGGTCTTGTTGGCGTCCGGACGCACCAAGAACGTGTACTTGTTCTCCTCGAGCAGTCCGTAGGACTTCTCGGAGATCACCGGGGCGACGAGGATGTCGCGCGGGTCGGGGATCACTTCGCGACCTCCTCGAGCTCACTGGAGCGCGCGACGGCCGTTGCCGACTTGCCCTTGATCGGGCCGGCGACGAAGACGTCGAACGCGTCCTTGGTGAACAGCACGTCGTCGTTGACCAGCACGTCGTAGGTGTTGAGCTGGTCGGGCGCGATGGCGTGCACGTTGGGCAGGTTGCGCAGGCTCAGCCAAGCCGCGTCGTCACCGCGCCCGACCACGACAAGGACCTTCTTGGAGGAGCTGGCCAGGGCCAGGACCTTCTTGGCGTCCTTGGTGGAGGGAGCGTCAGCGGCGACGATGCCGGTGAACACGTGCACCTTGTCGTTGCGGGCCCGGTCGGAGAGGGCACCGCGCAGGGCGGCGGCCTTCATCTTCTTGGGGGTCCGCTGGTCGTAGTCGCGCGGCTGCGGGCCGTGCGAGGCACCACCGCCGGAGAAGTGCGGCGCGCGGGTCGAGCCCTGACGGGCGCGGCCGGTGCCCTTCTGCCGGTACGGCTTCTTGCCACCACCGGAGACGTCGCCCCGGGTCTTGGTGGCGTGGGTGCCCTGACGGGCCGCGGCCTGCTGAGCGACGACGACCTGGTGCATCAGCGCGATGTTCGCCTGCACGTCGAAGATCTCAGCGGGGAGCTCGACGGTGCCGTCGGTCTTGCCGTCCGGGGTACGGACGTCGAGGGTCTTGCTCATCACGCACCACCCTTCGCGGCGCTCTTGACGAACACCAGGCCGCCCTTGGGACCGGGAACGGCGCCCTTGATGAGCAGCAGCCCGGCGTCGGAGTCGACCTTGTGCACGGTCACGTTCTGAGTGGTCACCCGCACGTGGCCCATCCGGCCGGCCATGCGAACGCCCTTGAACACGCGGCCCGGGGTGGCGCAGCCACCGATCGAGCCGGGCGAGCGGTGCACCTTCTCGGCACCGTGGCTCGCGCCGAGGCCCGAGAAGCCGTGCCGCTTCATGACGCCCGCGAAGCCCTTGCCCTTGCTGGTGCCGACCACGTCGACGACCGCGCCGGTCTCGAAGACCTCGGCGGTCAGCTCCTGGCCGACCTCGTAGGTGTCGGCATCGGCCGTGCGCAGCTCCACCAGGTGACGGCGCGGGGTCACGCCCGCCTTGGTGAAGTGGCCGCCACGGGGCTTGTTGACCTTACGAGGGTCAATAGCGCCGAAGGCGAGCTGCACGGCCTTGTAGCCGTCTTTCTCATCGGTGCGGACCTGGGTAACCACGCACGGCCCGGCCTTCACGACGGTCACCGGGACAACCCGGTTGTTCTCGTCGAAGACCTGGGTCATTCCGAGCTTGGTGCCCAGGATCCCCTTAACCTGCTTGTCAGACATGGGTCTCGTTACTCTCCGCCGCGCCTAGCTCACTGAATGTTGACGTCGACGCTGGCCGGCAGGTCGATGCGCATGAGCGCGTCCACCGTCTTCGGCGTGGGGTCGAGGATGTCGATCAGACGCTTGTGCGTACGCATCTCGAAGTGCTCGCGCGAGTCCTTGTACTTGTGCGGCGATCGGATGACGCAGTAAACGTTCTTCTCAGTGGGCAGCGGCACCGGCCCGACGACCCGAGCGCCGGTGCGCGTCACGGTCTCGACGATCTTGCGCGCGGACGCGTCGATCGCCTCGTGGTCGTAGGCCTTGAGCCGAATGCGGATCTTTTGTCCCGCCATGATGGCTTGCCGTTCCTCGTCTTCTCGTACCGCTGCTGCGGGTTCCTCGTTGCCCATCTGCCCTGGACTCTTGTCGCCCGGGAGGCATCAGGCCGCGGCTGCGCCCCTGTTCAGGTGTCACGGTGCCCGGTCCACGCGGTCGGGCGTGTTGCGCCCGGAAGCATGGATCGGCCCCACTGACAACGTCTGTGGGGGTGGCCCTTCGGCCTCAGCGCCCCCTGCTCCTCGTGGTGCAGGAGAGAACCAGGGCGCTAGGCGCTCGTGCGGAGGCGGCCGGATCGCAGATGTCCCCGACCGCCTCGCCGAGCAACCCAAACAGGATGCCACACGCGGACATGGGCTTCCAAATCGGGGCAGGCGTTCTGACGAACGCCGTGGGGGAGGTCACTGATGACCTCCCCCACCGGTACTACTTGATGACCTTGGTGACCTGGCCGGCGCCGACGGTCCGGCCACCCTCGCGGATGGCGAACTTGAGGCCCTCCTCCATGGCGATCGGCTGGATCAGCTGAACCGACATGACGGTGTTGTCGCCCGGCATGACCATCTCGGTGCCCTCGGGGAGGGTCACAACGCCGGTCACGTCCGTCGTCCGGAAGTAGAACTGGGGACGGTAGTTGTTGAAGAACGGCGTGTGACGGCCACCCTCGTCCTTGGACAGGATGTAGGCCTGGCCCTCGAACTCGGTGTGCGGGGTGACGCTGCCGGGCTTGCACAGCACCATGCCGCGCTCGACGTCCTCGCGCTTGATGCCACGAACCAGCAGGCCCACGTTGTCGCCGGCCTGGCCCTGGTCGAGCAGCTTGCGGAACATCTCAACGCCGGTGACGGTGGTCTTCATCGACTTCTCGCGGATGCCGATGATCTCGACCTCCTCGTTGACGTTGACGACGCCACGCTCGATGCGGCCGGTGACGACCGTGCCACGACCGGTGATCGTGAAGACGTCCTCGACGGGCATGAGGAAGGTCTTCTCGACGTCGCGGACCGGCTCGGGGATGTTCTCGTCCACCGCGGCCATGAGCTCGAGCAGCTTGCCGCCCCACTCCTTGTCGCCCTCGAGCGCCTTCAGCGCCGAGACGCGCACGACGGGGAGGTCGTCGCCCGGGTACTCCTGCGAGGACAGCAGCTCGCGGACCTCGAGCTCGACGAGCTCCAGGATCTCCTCGTCGTCCACCATGTCGGACTTGTTCAGCGCCACCACGATGTAGGGCACGCCGACCTGGCGGGCGAGCAGCACGTGCTCACGGGTCTGCGGCATCGGGCCGTCGGTCGCCGCGACCACCAGGATCGCGCCGTCCATCTGCGCGGCACCGGTGATCATGTTCTTGATGTAGTCGGCGTGACCGGGGCAGTCAACGTGCGCGTAGTGACGGTTCTCCGTCTGGTACTCGATGTGGGCGATCGAGATGGTGATACCGCGGGCCTTCTCCTCCGGCGCCTTGTCGATCTCGTCGAACGGCGTGAAGGGGTTCAGGTCCGGGAACGCGTCGTGCAGAACCTTGGAAATCGCCGCGGTCAGCGTCGTCTTTCCATGGTCGATGTGACCGATGGTTCCGATGTTGACGTGCGGCTTGGTCCGCTCGAACTTCGCCTTCGCCACTGGATTGTCCTCCTGGACTTAGTTCTTGAGTGTTCGCCGATCGATCGGCGTCCCTGTCAGGGTCGGTGCGTCGCGGGAGCCGGGGCCCCCGCGCGCGCCGAATGTGCGTTGCTCGGGGCTTACTCGCCCGTCGCCTTCGCGATGATCTCCTTCGCGACGCTCGCGGGAACCTCGGCGTAGGAGTCGAACTGCATCGAGTAGTTCGCACGTCCCTGGGTCCTGGACCGCAGGTCACCGACGTAACCGAACATCTCCGACAGCGGCACGAGCGCCTTGACGACGCGAGAGCCACTGCGCTCGTCCATGGACTGGATCTGCCCACGACGAGAGTTAAGGTCACCGATGACGTCGCCCATGTAGTCCTCGGGCGTGGTGACCTCAACGGCCATCATCGGCTCCAGGATCACCGGATCGGCCTTGCGGGCGGCCTCCTTGAGGGCCATCGATCCGGCGATCTTGAACGCCATTTCCGAGGAGTCAACCTCGTGGTAGGCGCCGTCCAGCAGGCTGACCTTCAAGCCCACCAGCGGGTAGCCGGCGAGCACGCCGTACTGCATGGCGTCCTGAGCACCGGCGTCGACCGACGGGATGTACTCCCGCGGGATGCGACCACCGGAAACCTTGTTCGCGAACTCGTACGTCGCACCGTCCTCGGACACGAGCGGCTCCAGCGCGATGATGACCCGCGCGAACTGACCGGAGCCACCGGTCTGCTTCTTGTGCGTGTACTCGTGCTTGTCCACCTTGCGGCGGATGGACTCGCGGTAGGCCACCTGGGGCTTACCGATGTTCGCCTCGACCTTGAACTCGCGGCGCATCCGGTCGACCAGGATGTCCAGGTGCAGCTCGCCCATGCCGGCGATGATGGTCTGCCCGGTCTCCTCGTCGAGGTTGACCCGGAACGTCGGGTCCTCCTCGGCGAGCTTCTGGATCGCGGTGCCCAGCTTCTCCTGGTCGGCCTTGGTCTTGGGCTCGATCGCCACCTGGATGACCGGCTCGGGGAAGGTCATGGACTCCAGCACGATGGGCGCCTGCGGGTCGCAGAGCGTCTCACCGGTGGTGGTGTCCTTGAGACCGATCACCGCGTAGATGTGGCCGACCGAGGCCTCATCGACCGGGTTCTCCTTGTTGGCGTGCATCTGGAAGATCTTCCCGATGCGCTCCTTGCGGTCCTTGGTCGAGTTGACGACCTGGGTGCCCGCGGCGACCTTGCCCGAGTAGACCCGGATGTAGGTCAGCTTGCCGAAGAACGGGTGCGCGGCGATCTTGAACGCCAGCGCTGCGAACGGCTCCTCGCTGGAGGGCTTGCGGAAGGCCGGGGTCTCCCCGTCCTTCAGCGTGCCCTCGACCGGCGGGAGGTCACCCGGCGCGGGCAGGTAGTCGATGACCGCGTCGAGCATGGGCTGGACGCCCTTGTTCTTGAACGCGGAGCCGCACATCACGGGGAAGCCGGAGCGGTCGCCCACGATCTTGCGGATACCGGTCTTGAGCTGCTCGACGGTCAGCTCCTCACCGCCGAGGTAGAGCTCCATGAGCTCGTCGTCGGTCTCGGCGACGGCCTCGACCAGCTTCTCCCGGTACTCGGCGACCACGTCGGCCATGTCGGCCGGGATCTCCTCGACCGTGTAGTCCTCGCCCTTCTGGACCTCACCGCGCCAGGTCAGCGCGCGCATCTCGACCAGGTCGACGAGGCCGATGAAGTCGGACTCGGAGCCGATCGGGAGCTGGATGACGACCGGCTTCGCGCCGAGGCGCTCGATGATCGTCTTCACGGTGAAGTAGAAGTCCGCGCCGAGCTTGTCCATCTTGTTGACGAAGCAGATGCGCGGCACGTCGTACTTGTCGGCCTGACGCCAGACCTGCTCGGACTGCGGCTCGACGCCTTCCTTGCCGTCGAACACGGCGACGGCGCCATCGAGCACGCGCAGGTTGCGCTCCACCTCGACGGTGAAGTCCACGTGGCCCGGGGTGTCGATGATGTTGATCTGGTGGTTCTTCCAGAAACAGGTCGTCGCGGCCGACGTGATCGTGATGCCGCGCTCCTGCTCCTGCTCCATCCAGTCCATCACGGCGGCGCCGTCGTGCACCTCGCCGATCTTGTAGCTGATCCCGGTGTAGAACAGGATCCGCTCGGTCGTGGTGGTCTTGCCCGCGTCGATGTGGGCCATGATCCCGATGTTGCGGACCTTGGCCAGGTCAGTCAGCACGTCGAGTGCCACGGGTCTCGTCCTCGTTTCGTCTTTGCTTAAGCGCGGTGGGGCGGGCGTTGATGTGAACTGAAAGGGTCCTGCAGGCAGGCCGCGCGGTGATTTGTCGCTCGACCTGCGAGCAGGCACCTGTCAGCCCGGCGCCCGGAGGCTCACCAGCGGTAGTGCGCGAAGGCCTTGTTGGACTCGGCCATCTTGTGCGTGTCCTCGCGGCGCTTGACGCTCGCGCCGAGGCCGTTGCTCGCGTCGAGCAGCTCGTTGGCCAGGCGGTCGATCATGGTCTTCTCGCGGCGGGCGCGGGAGTAGCTGACCAGCCAGCGCAGCGCCAGCGTGGTGGAGCGACCGGCCTTGACCTCGATCGGGACCTGGTACGTGGCGCCACCGACACGACGGCTCTTGACCTCGATGGTCGGCTTCACGTTGTCCAGCGCGCGCTTGAGGGTGACGACCGGGTCGGCCTGGTTCTTCTCCCGGCAGTTCTCCAGGGCGCCGTAGACGATGCGCTCGGCGATGGACCGCTTGCCGTCCACCAGCACCTTGTTCACCAGCTGGGTGACCAGCGGCGACTGGTACACGGGGTCGGCGATGAGCGGCCGCTTCGGGGCGGGGCCCTTGCGAGGCATTAGCTCTTCTCCTTCTTGGCGCCGTAGCGGCTGCGAGCCTGCTTACGGTTCTTGACGCCCTGGGTGTCCAGAGACCCACGGATGATCTTGTAGCGCACGCCCGGGAGGTCCTTCACACGACCGCCGCGCACGAGCACCATCGAGTGCTCCTGGAGGTTGTGGCCCTCACCGGGGATGTATGCGGTGACCTCGATGCCGCTGGTCAGCTTCACGCGAGCGACCTTGCGGAGCGCGGAGTTCGGCTTCTTGGGCGTGGTGGTGTAAACGCGGGTGCACACACCGCGCCGCTGCGGACACGCCTTGAGCGCCGCGGTCTTGGTCTTGGTGACCTTGTCCTGGCGGCCCTTGCGGACCAGCTGCTGGATCGTGGGCATGGACCGTCTTTCTGTAGCGTTCGCGTCTTCGGGCACCCAGCCGGGCGCCGCAGGCACTGTGTACTTGGGTTCCTCCGTACCCCGAGGTCGGGCGTGTCGCCCGCTCGTGGGTCCTCCTGGCGACCACGAAATCCATGGAGCGCCCATCAGAGATGAGAAGGAGTTCCGTGCTCTCGCCCCGGGTCCGGTGCACAGCACCTGCCCAGAGGCAGACGGAGCGGCCCGACGCTAGTCGGGCACGAGCAGCAAAGATACCTTCGCGTGCTCGCCCGGGTCAAAACGGGGGCCTGTTATCCGCGCGACGCGGCCGGTCAGGGGTGCTGAGCCAGCGTTGACGCCGCTGCGAACAGGGTATCGCGCCAGGTCCGGGCCTCGCGGACGGGGGTACCCCAACCCGGGGGTGTGACGAGAATGACGTCCGCGCCCACCCCCTCTCGCCAGCGCGAACCCGGATCTCCGCGCACGGTCGGCAAGGGTTCCGGCACCCAGCGCGAGCGCCCGGCGCTCCCCCGCCCCGCCGCGCCCCTGAGGGACGGACCGGAGGACGGGAGAAGCCCCCGGCACCGAGGTGCCAGGGGCTTCTCCGTCACGAACCAGAGCTTCAGCGGAAGTCGCGGCCGAAGTCGTAGTCGTCCAGCGGGACAGCCGCACCGGTGCCGGTGCCGAAGACGTCCGGCGTGTAGTAGCCGTCGTCGTAGGACGGGATGGCGTAGGCCGCGGCCCGTGCTTCCTCCGTCGGCTGGACCTGGATGTTGCGGTAGCGGTTGATGCCCGTACCCGCCGGGATCAACTTACCGATGATCACGTTCTCCTTCAGGCCGATCAGCTTGTCGCTCTTGCCGTTGATGGCGGCGTCGGTGAGGACTCGCGTGGTCTCCTGGAAGGAGGCCGCCGACAGCCACGACTCGGTGGCCAGCGACGCCTTGGTGATGCCCATCAGCACCGGGCGACCGGAGGCGGCCTCGCGGCCCTCCGCGACGACGCGGCGGTTCTCCGCCTCGAAGTCGGCCCGCTCGATCAGCGCGCCGGGGAGGAACTCCGCGGCACCCGAGTCGATGATCGTCACGCGGCGCAGCATCTGCCGCACGATGACCTCGATGTGCTTGTCGTGGATGGACACGCTCTGCGTCCGGTACACCTTCTGGACCTCGCGGACCAGGTGCAGCTGGGCCTCGCGCGGGCCCATCACGCGCAGCACCTCGTGCGGGTCGACAGCACCCTCGAGCAGCTGCTGGCCGACGGTGACGTGGTCGCCGTCCTGCAGCGGGCGCTCGGAGCCGTCCGCCTTGATCGTCGCGAGCCACTGCCTGCGCGACAGCTTCTCGTAGACGATCTCCTCGGAGCCGTCGTCCGGAGTGATGGTGATCTTCCGGAAGCGGTCGCCCTCTTCGATCTGCACGCGACCGTCGGTGTCGGCGATCGGCGCCTTGCCCTTGGGGACGCGGGCCTCGAAGAGCTCGGTGACACGGGGCAGACCGGTGGTGATGTCGTCGCCGGCCACACCGCCCTGGTGGAAGGTGCGCATCGTCAGCTGCGTGCCGGGCTCACCGATGGACTGCGCGGCCACGATGCCGACGGCCTCGCCGACGTCCACCAGCTGGCCGGTGGCCATCGAGCGGCCGTAGCAGGTCGCGCAGATACCGACCTTGGACTCACAGGTCAGGACGCTGCGGACCTTGACCTTGTGCACACCACCGGCGAAGAGCGCGTCGATGGCCGGGTCCCCGAGGTCGCCACCCCTGCCGACGAGCAGGTTGCCCTCGGCGTCGGTGATGTCCTCGGAGGCCGCACGGGCGTAGACGCTGGTCTGCACGTAGCGGTGCTTGATCGCGGTGCCGTCCGGGCCGGGCTCGGTCAGCGCCATGATGATGCCGCGCTCGGTGCCGCAGTCGGTCTCGCGCACGATGACGTCCTGCGAGACGTCCACCAGACGACGGGTCAGGTAACCCGAGTCGGCGGTGCGCAGCGCGGTGTCGGCGAGGCCCTTGCGGGCACCGTGGGTGGCGATGAAGTACTCGACCACGGACAGCCCCTCGCGGAAGCTGTTCTTGATCGGCCGAGGGATGTACTCACCCTTCGGGTTCGTCACCAGACCACGCATACCGGCCAGCGAGCGGACCTGCGTCATGTTGCCCGCCGCGCCGGACTTGACGATCACCTTGATCGGGTTGTTGTCCGGGAAGGCGTCTTCCATGATCGCCGCGACCTCGTTGGTCGCGTTGGTCCAGATCTTGACCAGCTCGTTGTTGCGCTCGGTGTAGGAGAGCAGACCACGCTGGTAGCGCTTCTCGACCTGGGCGGCCCTGTCCTCGTGCTCGTCCAGGATGCCCTGCTTGGCCTCCGGCACGATGACGTCCGAGATCGCGATGGTGACACCGGAGCGGGTGGCCCAGTGGAAACCCGCGTCCTTGAGCCGGTCCAGCGTCTGGGCGACCGTCACCATCGGGTAGCGCTCGGCCAGGTCGTTGACGATCTCCGACTGCCGCTTCTTCGGGAGCACCTCGTTGATGAACGGGTAGTCCGAGGGCAGCAGCTCGTTGAACAGCACCCGGCCCAGGGTGGTCTCGGCCAGCCACGGCTGACCGGGCTCCCAGCCCTCCGGCAGGACGCCGCGCGGCGGCACCTGGTCGGTGAGGCGGACCTTGATCTGCGCCTGCAGGTCGATCACACCGCGGTCGAAGGCCATGATGGCCTCGGCCGGGGAGGTGAACGCGCGACCCTCGCCCTTGGCGGTCTCCACACCCTTGGTCAGGTGGTAGAGGCCGGTGACCATGTCCAGACGCGGCATCGCCAGCGGCCGCCCGGAGGCGGGCGAGAGGATGTTGTTGCTGGACAGCATCAGGATGCGGGCCTCGGCCTGCGCCTCGGCGGACAGCGGCAGGTGGACCGCCATCTGGTCACCGTCGAAGTCGGCGTTGAACGCCTCGCAGACCAGCGGGTGCAGCTGGATCGCCTTGCCCTCGACCAGCTGGGGCTCGAAGGCCTGGATGCCCAGGCGGTGCAGCGTCGGCGCGCGGTTGAGCAGCACCGGGTGCTCGGTGATGACCTCTTCGAGCACGTCCCACACGGCGGGGCGCGAGCGCTCCACCATCCGCTTGGCGGACTTGATGTTCTGCGCGTGGTTGAGGTCGACGAGCCGCTTCATCACGAAGGGCTTGAACAGCTCCAGCGCCATCTGCTTGGGCAGACCGCACTGGTGCAGCTTCAGCTGCGGGCCGACGACGATGACCGAACGGCCGGAGTAGTCGACGCGCTTGCCGAGCAGGTTCTGGCGGAACCGGCCCTGCTTGCCCTTGAGGAGGTCGGAGAGCGACTTCAGCGGGCGGTTGCCCGGCCCGGTGACCGGGCGACCGCGGCGGCCGTTGTCGAACAGCGCGTCGACGGCCTCCTGCAGCATCCGCTTCTCGTTGTTGACGATGATCTCGGGCGCGCCGAGGTCGATCAGTCGCTTGAGGCGGTTGTTGCGGTTGATCACGCGGCGGTACAGGTCGTTCAGGTCGGAGGTGGCGAAGCGGCCACCGTCGAGCTGGACCATCGGGCGCAGGTCCGGCGGGATGACCGGAACGCAGTCCAGCACCATGCCCTGCGGGTTGTTGCGGGTGGCCTGGAACGCCGCGACGACCTTGAGGCGCTTGAGCGCGCGGAGCTTCTTCTGCCCCTTGCCCGAGCGGATGGTCTCGCGGAGGTTCTCGCCCTCGGCGTCGACGTCGAAGTTGGCGAGCAGCTTCTGGATCGACTCCGCGCCCATGGCGCCGGTGAAGTACTCGCCGTAGCGGTCGATCAGCTCGCGGTAGAGCATCTCGTCGGCGATCAGCTGCTGCGGAGCCAGCTTGACGAAGGTGTCCCAGATCTCGTCGAGGCGGTCGATCTCCCGCTGCGCGCGGTCGCGCAGCTGGCGCATCTCGCGCTCGCCGCCCTCCTTGACCTTGCGGCGGACGTCGCTCTTGGCGCCCTCGGCCTCGAGTTCGGCCAGGTCGGTCTCGAGCTTCTGGGCGCGGGCCTCGATGTCGGCGTCGCGCTTGTCCTCGACCCGCTTGCGCTCGACCTGCATCTCGTTCTCGAGCGTGGCCTGGTCGTTGTGGCGCATCTCCGTGTTCACCGTGGTGATCACGTAGGCGGCGAAGTAAATGATCTTCTCGAGGTCCTTCGGCGCCAGGTCGAGCAGGTAGCCCAACCGGCTCGGGACGCCCTTGAAGTACCAGATGTGCGTGACCGGCGCGGCCAGCTCGATGTGGCCCATCCGCTCACGGCGCACCTTGGCGCGGGTCACCTCGACGCCGCAGCGCTCACAGATGATGCCCTTGAAGCGGACACGCTTGTACTTGCCGCAGTAGCACTCCCAGTCCCGGGTCGGACCGAAGATCTTCTCGCAGAAGAGTCCGTCCTTCTCGGGCTTGAGGGTGCGGTAGTTGATGGTCTCGGGCTTCTTGACCTCGCCGAAGGACCACTGACGGATGTCGTCGGCCGTTGCGAGACCGATGCGGAGCTCGTCGAAGAAGTTGACGTCAAGCACGTCGGCTCTTCTCCCCTTTTACATTCGGGATTAGGGGCGGGTGGCTAAGCCGGGAGCGGGTGGGCGGGGTGCCCTTCCCGCTCCCGGGCAGCGAGGTCAATTCATGACGTCGTCGACGGACGGCGACTCGACCCTGGACAGGTTGATTCCGAGGTTCGCGGCTGCGCGCTCCAGGTCCTCGTCGTCGGTGTCGCGCATCTCGATGGCGGCACCGTCGCTGGAGAGCACCTCGACGTTCAGGCACAGCGACTGGAGCTCCTTGAGGAGCACCTTGAACGACTCGGGGATACCCGGCTCGGGGATGTTGTCGCCCTTGACGATGGCCTCGTAGACCTTCACGCGGCCGATCACGTCGTCGGACTTGATCGTCAGCAGCTCCTGGAGCGTGTAGGCGGCTCCGTAGGCCTGCATCGCCCAGCACTCCATCTCACCGAAGCGCTGGCCACCGAACTGGGCCTTACCGCCGAGCGGCTGCTGGGTGATCATGGAGTACGGACCGGTCGAACGGGCGTGGATCTTGTCGTCGACCAGGTGCAGCAGCTTGAGGATGTACATGTAGCCGACCGAGGTCGGGTACGGGTACGGCTCGCCGCTGCGGCCGTCGAACAGCTGCGCCTTGCCGTCGCCGCCGACCATCCGCTCGCCGTCCCGGTTGGGCTGGGTCGAGGACAGCAGGCCGGTGATCTCCTCCTCGCGAGCACCGTCGAACACCGGGGTGGCGGTGTTCGTGCCGGGGTCGACCTGGAGCAGCTCCTCGGGCATGCGCTTGGCCCAGTCCGGGTCCCCGTTGATGCTCCAGCCCTGCTGGGCGATCCACCCGAGGTGGATCTCCAGGATCTGGCCGATGTTCATACGACGGGGCACACCGTGAGTGTTCAGCACGACGTCGACGGGGGTGCCGTCGGCGAGGAACGGCATGTCCTCGACGGGGAGGATCTTGCCGATGACGCCCTTGTTGCCGTGGCGGCCTGCGAGCTTGTCGCCGTCCTGGATCTTGCGCTTCTGCGCGACGTAGACCCGGACCAGCTCGTTCACGCCGGGGGGCAGCTCGTCGTCGTCCTCGCGGCTGAAGACCCGGATGCCGATGACCTTGCCGGTCTCGCCGTGCGGGACCTTCAGCGAGGTGTCGCGCACCTCGCGGGCCTTCTCACCGAAGATGGCGCGCAGCAGGCGCTCCTCCGGGGTCAGCTCGGTCTCGCCCTTGGGCGTGACCTTGCCGACGAGGATGTCGCCGTCGCGGACCTCGGCACCGATGCGGATGATGCCGCGCTCGTCGAGGTCGGCCAGCACGTCCTCGGAGACGTTCGGGATGTCCCGGGTGATCTCCTCGGCGCCCAGCTTGGTGTCGCGGGCGTCGATCTCGTGCTCCTCGATGTGGATCGACGTGAGCACGTCGTCCTGCACCAGGCGCTGCGAGAGGACGATCGCGTCCTCGTAGTTGTGGCCTTCCCACGGCATGATCGCGACGAGCAGGTTCTTGCCCAGCGCCATCTCGCCGTCCTGCGTGCACGGGCCGTCCGCGATGACCTGGCCGACCTCGACCCGGTCACCCTCGTTCACGATGGGCTTCTGGTTGATGCAGGTGCCCTGGTTGGAACGGCGGAACTTGTGCAGCCGGTAGGTCTGGCGGGTGCCGTCGTCGGCCATCACCGTGGCGTAGTCGGCGCACAGCTCCTCGACGACACCGGCCTTCTCGGCCACCACGACGTCGCCCGCGTCGATCGCGGCGCGCAGCTCCATGCCGGTGCCGACCAGCGGGGACTCGCTGCGCAGCAGCGGGACCGCCTGGCGCTGCATGTTCGCGCCCATCAGGGCGCGGTTGGCGTCGTCGTGCTCGAGGAACGGGATCATCGCGGTCGCGACGGAGACCATCTGCCGGGGCGAGACGTCGATGTAGTCGACGCCCTGCGGCGTGACCAGGTCGACCTCGCCGCCCTTGCGGCGGATGAGGACGCGCTCCTCGGTGAAGTTGCCCGCGTCGTCGAGCACGGCGTTGGCCTGCGCGATGACGTGGCGGTCCTCCTCGTCCGCGGTCAGGTAGTCGATCTGGTCGGTGACCTGACCGTCGACGACCTTGCGGTACGGCGTCTCGATGAAGCCGAACGGGTTGACCCGCCCGAAGCACGCGAGCGAGCCGATCAGGCCGATGTTCGGGCCTTCCGGGGTCTCGATCGGGCACATGCGGCCGTAGTGCGAGGAGTGGACGTCGCGGACCTCGAAGCCCGCGCGCTCACGGGAGAGACCACCCGGGCCGAGCGCCGAGAGGCGGCGCTTGTGGGTCAGACCGTCGAGCGGGTTGGTCTGCTGCATGAACTGCGACAGCTGCGAGGTGCCGAAGAACTCCTTGATCGCCGCCACGACGGGGCGGATGTTGATCAGGGTCTGCGGCGTGATCGCCTCGACGTCCTGGGTGGTCATCCGCTCGCGGACGACGCGCTCCATCCGGGACAGACCCACGCGGATCTGGTTCTGGATGAGCTCACCGACGGTGCGCAGGCGGCGGTTGCCGAAGTGGTCGATGTCGTCGACCTCGACCGGCACCTCGACGGTGTCCTCGCCCTGGCCGACCGTCATCTTCACCTCGCCCGCGTGCAGGCGCACGAGGTACTCGATGGTGGTGACGATGTCTTCCTCGGTCAGCACGCCGGTGACGAACGGCGCGTAGGTGCCGATCTTCTTGTTCACCTTGTAGCGGCCGACCTTGGCCAGGTCGTAGCGCTTCTCCTTGAAGAACAGGTTCTCCAGGAGGGTCTGCGCGCTCTCCTTGGTCGGCGGCTCGCCGGGACGGAGCTTGCGGTAGATGTCGAGCAGGGCCTCGTCCTGGCCCGCGGTGTGGTCCTTCTCCAGCGTCTGCATGAGCGTCTCGCTGAAGCCGAACCGCTCGCGGATCGCCTCGGTCGTCCAGCCGAGCGCCTTCAGCAGCACGGTGACCGGCTGGCGGCGCTTGCGGTCGATGCGCACACCGACGGTGTCGCGCTTGTCGACGTCGAACTCGAGCCACGCGCCGCGGCTCGGGATGATCTTGACGCTGTAGACGTCCTTCTCCGTCGTCTTGTCGATCGCGTGATCGAAGTAGACGCCCGGGGACCGCACGAGCTGGGAGACCACGACCCGCTCGGTGCCGTTGATGACGAAGGTGCCCTTGTCGGTCATCCGGGGGAAGTCACCCATGAAGACCGTCTGGCTCTTGATCTCGCCAGTGGTGTGGTTGGTGAACTCCGCGGTGACGAACAACGGCGCCGCGTAGGTCATGTCCTTGTCCTTGCACTCCTCGACGGAGGCCTTGACCTCGTCGAAGCGCGGGTCGGAGAAGGACAGCGACATGGTGCCGGAGAAGTCCTCGATCGGGGAGATCTCGTTGAGGACCTCCTCGAGACCACCGGAGGGGTTCTCGTCGCCTGCGTCGATGCGGCGCTGGAACCAGGCATCGGCGCCGATGAGCCACTCGAAGGACTCGTTCTGCAGTGCGAGGAGGTCGGGAATCTCCAGGGGCTCACGAATCTTCGCGAACGAGACCCTCTTGGGCGCTCCAGGGATCCCCGCCGTGGAGTTGGTCGCAGTGGCCTTGGTCGCGCGGGAGACTGCCAAGATGCGTCCTTCCAGGGACTGTTGCCAGCTTGAGCCGGGGACGACCCATCTAGCACAGTTGTCAAGAGGTGCGGTAGTGCCCTGAGATCCTATAGCCCCGGGGTAGGGCACGGAGAAAGAGGGCAGCGCAAAGGGGCAGTCTAGCCACGCGAACGGCGACTGTCGAGTGGGACCGGCCAGAAGAACCGCCCACTGCTCAGGGACAGAGTGACCTCAACGCGACCATCCGTCAAGGTGCCACGCGTTGATCACTCCCCTGGCGCAAAGCGCTCTCACCAGCCGTAACCGGGGGAAGGGGCGATCACCGGCGAAAACGCGGGAAGAGCGAGCCCTCGCCCCCTGGCCAGGAGCGCCGGAGAAGAGTATGGCGAACGCCACACCGGCATCGCCAACCAGGGGTCTTTACAAATGGCCCAAGTCACGTCCACGTGCGCCGAACGGTCGGTCATGACCGCTCGGCGCACGGTGCGCGCACCGCTCAGCGCAGCACGATGTCGCTGATCCGCCACCGTCCGTCGACGCGCTCGGTGCTGAGCGTGACCTGGACCGGCACGTCCTCGCGGCGGCCGTCGGCGGTGCGCTCGACGTGCTGGTCGGCGAACACGAGCACCAGGGCGCGGTCGCCCTCCACCGACTTCACGCCGACCTGGCGCGTCGTCGTGGTGAGCACGATCTTCTGCTCCGGCGCGAGCTTGCGGACCTCGGCGAAGAGCGCGTCGTACTGCTCGACCGCCTTGCCGGTGAGCACGTCGCGCGCGACCCGCTCCGCCTTGCCCATGTCGGCGTAGTCCAGCGAGAACACCGACTGCACGGCCGTGGTGATCTGGCCTGCGACCTCGGTGGTGACGCCCGTGTCGACGAGGGCGCGGTTGTCCACGCCGCTCTCCGCGCGCTGGGTGGCGGCCTGCGCGGCGAACCAGACGGCGAGTGCCGCGAACACGACCGCGACCGCCGTCAGGAGCGCGGGCAGCTGCCACCAAGGGCGTTCCTGGACGGCTACTTCCAGCTCCACGTCGAGGTCCGCTTCCGGCTCGGCGTCGGCCTCCGGCTCCGGTTCGGGCGTGGGTTCGGGCTCGACGCGCTTGGCGCGCGGCTTGGGCTTCGGCGGCGATTCGATCACCGGGGGCGCGACGACCTCGACGTCCTCGATCTCGTCCTCGATCTCTTCGACGACGGGCTCGGCGGCTGGCTCGGGACGCGGGTCGGGGCGGTTCCGGCTGCCCGCGACGTGCCGCTTGCGCGGGGCCGGGGTGGGGCGGGAGCGGCGGGGCGGGGTCACGAGGCACCTCCGGCCTGCACCTTGATCGGGGCGAGCGCGTTGAGCTTCCAGCCGGTGTCGGTCCTGGTCAGCTCGGCGAGGAAGCGGAACCGAAGCGGAACGGCGGGCTGGTCGGCGAGGCTCACCATGCGCTCGACGACGCTCATCACCGTCGCCTTGCCCGCGCGGACGTCGAGCGAGGTCACGGCCGCGTCGAGCACCTTGGCGGTGGTGACCTGCTTGAGCTGCTCCAACTCCTTGCGGGCCTTGTCCTTGTCCGCGACGACGCCCTCCTGAAGCGCCCCGGTGGACGCCTCCTGCCAGCGCGCGATCATCGCGTCGAAGTTGCGGTAGTCGAGGGTGTTGAAGTTGACGATCGCCTGCTGGCCGACGGTGGAGACCTGCTCGCGCTGCTGGGCGAACTCCACCGACTCGTCACCGGAGAGCCTCAGCCACCCCACGCCGAACCAGGCCGCTGCCAGCACCGCGGCGGCGGCGAGGCCCGCGGTGATCCACAGCGCCACGCGTCGCGGCTGCTTGTCGTCCATGTCGCTCCAGGGTAGGCGGGTGGTGCGTGCTCAGCCGGGCAGGCCGAACAGCTGGCCGAGGCTGGTGGGGCCGGTGAGCCCGGTCGGTCTGAGCAGGTCGAGGAGGCTGCCGGGCTGCTGGAAGACCTGCGTCGACGGCACGCCTCCGGTACCGGTGCCCGGCACGGGCGGCGGTGTCACGGGCTTGCCCCCGTAGGGCGCGTTCTGCGCGCCGCGCACGGTGACGGGGCTGCCGGGTCCCTCCGCGCAGTACGCCTGCGTGTTGAGCGGAGCGGCACCGGTATCGCCACCGGTGCGGCGCTTGGTCTTCTCGTAGCCCTTCACGCACGCGGGCGGGTCGAAGAAGTTCAGCGCCAGACCGAAGTGCGCGGTGCCGTCGTTGGGCACGACGGTGAACGTGCCGCCGACAACCATCGGGTAGGTCACGAGCAGCTGCTCGATGCCGTCCTTGCGCGGCAGCGCCACGTTGGCCGTGGTGAGCAGGTTCGCGATCGTCTCCGACAGGCTCTGGCCGGACTCCCTGATCAGGCCGCTCGCCTGCTGCGCGGCCCCGGGCGCCGCGGTGATCAGGTTGCGCAGGTCGGGGTCGGAGGTCTTGAGCTGGTCGGCGATCAGGCGCAGGTCGCGGCTGAAGTCGGTGATCGCGGAGCCCTTGGCGACCTGCGTGTCCAGCACCGTGCGGCCGTCGCGCAGCAGCTGCAACGTCTGCGGAAGGTGGCGGACGGCGTCGCTGGTGAACGAGCGCGCGGTGTCGATGAGGCGCTGGAGGTCGGGGCCGCGCCCGTCGAAGGCGGTGCCGAGCTGGTCGACGACCGTGCGCAGCGACTCGGTCGGCACCGACGACGCGAGGCTGTCGAGGTTGCCCAGCAACGACTGCACGGGCAGCGGGGTCTTGCTCTGCTCGCGGCGGATCACCGAGCCCTCAGCGAGGAACGGGCCCTGGTCGGACTTCGGGCGCAGGTCCACGTACTGCTCGCCGACCGCCGACCGGTTGGTCACGACGGCCTCGACGTCGGTGGGGATCGGTGCGGCGGACGTGTCGATGTCCAGCTGCACCTCGACCCCGTCGGCGGTCAGGCGCAGCGGCCCGACGCGGCCGACGGCGACGCCCCGGTAGGTGACCTCGGCGTTGGTGAAGATGCCCCCTGCGTCGGCGAGCTCCATCGTCACGACGTAGCCGCGCGGCCCGAAGAGGCGGTCCAGCCCGGCGTAGCGGGCGCCCGCGTAGCTCACGCCGACCAGCGCGATCAGCACGAAGCCGATGAGCTGGAGTCTTGCCCTGCGGGTCAACATCTAGCGCCCACCCCCGAGAAGTCCACCGAGCAGGCCGCCGAGGATGCCGCCGTTGCCGGGCTGCGGCTGCTGCGACTGCGACGGGGTCGGCAGCTGCAACGGGAGCCTGGGCAGCGGGTTCGGGTCGGCCGGGCGCCCGCCGTCGAGGCCCGGGATCGGCAGCTGGATCAGCGGCTGCCGCGACCGGCCGAGGTTGTCCAGGATGTTGCCGAGGTCGAGATCGAGCTTGGCGTAGAGGTTGGTGTAGTCGCCCTTCACACCCGCGACGGCCGCGTCCGGGAACGGGAAGGTCAGCAGCAGCTCGAAGGACTTCGGCAGGTTCGAGCCCGCCTCCGCCAGCTTCTTCAGCGTGGGCGTGAGCGCCTTCAGGTCGGCGATCAGGTCGTCCTTGCTGCGCTTGACCACATCGGTGGCGACCCCGGAAAGCTTGTCGAGCCCCTTGAGCATCCCGACCAGCTGTTCGCGCTGCTCGGCTAGGACCTTCACGCCGGGCGTCAGGTCCTTCAGCGCGGTCTCGATGTTGCCGCGCTGACCGGCCAGCGTCGCGGCCAGCCGGTTCACGCCGTCCAGCGCCCTGGTGATCTCACCGCGATGCCCGTCGAGGTCCTTCACGAGCGTGTTCACGTTGCCCAGCAAGGAACGCAGCTGCGGCTCGTTGCCGGACATCGCGGCGTTGAGCTCCTTGGTGATGTCCTGGAGCTTGGCGACACCGCCGCCGTTGAGCAGCATCGACAGCGCGCCGAAGACCTCCTCGACCTCGGGGTTGCGGTTGGTGCGCTCGATCGGGATCTGCGCGCCGTTGACCAGCCTGCCGGTCTCGCGGCCCTTGGGCGGCGCGGCCAGCTCGACGAACTTCTCCCCCAGCAGGCTCGACTGGCGCAGGCGCGCGTCGGCGTTGGCCGGGAGCACGACGTCGCCGTTGACCGACACCGTGACCAGCGCGGTCCAGCCGTCCGGGGCGAGCTCGACGCCCTCCACCCGGCCGACCGGCACGTCGTTGACCTTCACGGATGCCTGCGGGACCAGGTCGAGCACGTCCCGGAACTGCACCTTCACCTGGTACGGGCGGTCGCCGAGGTCCGCGCCGCCGGGCAGCGGAACGTTGTAGAGCCCGCCGAAACCACAGCCGCTGAGGCTCAGCAACGCGGCGGCGACGAGGGCGATCCTGCGCTTCACCGGCCACCTCCCGCAGGCGGTTGGGCGGGCGTCGCCGGCGTGCCGCCGCCGGAAGACGGGGACAGCAGCGGTACCGGCAGCGACGGCGCGCGGCCCTGTTGGAGGGCCTGGATGACCTCGGCGATGCTCGGCAGCTTCGCGACGCCGTTGACCACCGGGGCGAGCTTGTCGCAGGTGTCGGCGAGCAGCTGCGGGAGCTGCTTGGGCGTGGTCTGCCTGACCAGCTTGCAGATCATCACGATCGGCGGCTCGGTCAGCTCGTTGAGGTGCGCGCGCACGTCCAACGTTCCGGACGAGCCGTTGTAGGAGTTCTGGAGATTGCCGAGCGCGAGCGGGCCGACGTCGAGCACCTCGGCGAGCGCGGCGCGCTGGTCGACGAGGACCTTGGTGATCCCGCTCAGTTTGTCCACATTGGACTTGAGCTTGTCCCTGTTGTCCTTGATGAAACCGTCGACGGCGGTGAGCGCGGAGGCCAGCTCGCGCAGCGACGCGCCCAGGTTCTGCCGTTCCTCCGCGAGGAGCTTGCTGACGTCGGCGAGCTGGTCGGTGAACCGCCGCACCTGGCCGTCGTTCGCGGACAACATCGAGGTGAACTTCTGCAGCCCGTCAACGGTGCCGAAGAGGTCCTGGCGCGAGCCGGAGAGCGTTTCCGTTGCGGCGCCGAGGTTTCTGATCGTGTCGCCGAGCTTCTGCCCGTTGCCGTCGAGGTTCCTGGCCGCGGTGTCCAGCAGGTCCGACAGGGCTCCGTTCGCGTTGGCGCCCTTGGGTCCCAACGCGGTGGTGAGCTTGTCCAGGCTGGCGTAGACCTCGTCGAGCTCGACGGGCGTCGCGGTGCGCTCGCGCGGGATCACCGCCCCGTCGCCCAGCTTGTCGCCACCGGTGTAGGCGGGCGCGAGCTGGACGTAGCGGTCGCTCACCACGGCCGGGTTGACCACGAGCGCCTGCGCGGTCGCCGGGACGTCCACGTCGTCGTCCACGAGGAAGTCGACCTTCACCACGCGGCCCTGCGGCTCGACCTTCACGATCTCGCCGACGCGGACACCGAGCACGCGGACGTCGCCGCCCGCGTAGATCCCGACTCCGGCGGAGAAGTACGCGGTGACGCGTTTCCCAGGCGCACGAAGGAAAACGAACCAGACGCCGGCGGTGATGACCAGCGCGACGACGCAGAAGAAGGCGACGAGGCGGGCAAGGTTGTCGCTGAGCTTGGCGGCGGAAGTGCTCATGGGCGGCACCCCTCCGGGTTGATCGGGCCGATCGACGGTGGGAGCAGACCGCAGATGTAGGTGTCGAACCAGCGGCCGTTGCCGAGGGTGTTGGCGAAGACGCGGACGAACGGCGCCATCAGCTGGATGCTCTTGCTCAGGCTCTCCTGGTTGCGGTCGAGCATCGTGGTGACGCGCTCCAGCTGCTCCAGCGCGGGCCGCAGCTGCGCCTTGTTGTCCGCCACCAAGCCCTTCAGCTCACCGGCGAGCTTCTGCGTTCCGGTCAACAGGTTCTTGATCGCATCACGCCGCTTTCGGATCTCCTCCAGCAGCTTGTTGCCGTCGCCGAGCAGCTTCTCGAACTCCGCGTTGCGGTCGGAGACGGTCTTGCTGATCTGGTTGGTGTTGCGCAGCAACGTGGCCAGCTGCTGGTCCCGCGTGGAGATCGTGCGCGACAGCGCGGACAGCCCGTCGAGCGCTCCCCTGACCTCACCGGGGGTGTCGCGGAAGGTGTCGGAGACGACGCGGAAGCTCTTCGCCAGCTGCTCGGTGTCGATCTCGGTGATCGTGGTGGCCAGCCCGGTGAACGCCTCGGTGACGTCGTAGGGGGCGATGGTGCGCTCGCGCGGGATCGCCTGGCCCGGCCGCTGCTCCTGCTCGCCCTGCGGGTCCAGCGAGAGGAACTTCTGCCCCAGCAAGGTCTTGATCTTGATCGCGGCGGAGGTGCGGTCGCCGACCCAGGTGTCGCTGACGCGGAAGGACACCAGCACGTGGTCGCCCTCCAGCTCGACGCCGGTGACCTTGCCGACCTTCACCCCGGCCACGCGCACCTCGTCGCCGTCGCGCAGTCCCCCGGCCTCGGAGAAGTGCGCGCGGTAGGAGGTTCCGCCGCCGATGATCGGCAGGTCGTCGGCGAAGAACGCTGCCAGCAGGCCGAGCACGATCACCAGCAGCCCGGAGGCTCCGAGGGTGACGGGGTTGCGCTCGCGGAAGGGCTTCACGGGCGGCACCTCGGCTGCGTCGGCGGCAGGACCGGCACGGCGAGCTTGCCGACCACGGGCAACGCGACCTCGCCGGAGGCCCCGCAGAGGAAGAAGTTGAACCACGAGCCGTAGGTGGCGGTGCGCGAGATCGTCTCCAGCTTGTTCGGCATGCGCTGGAGCACGCCCTCGACGACGTCGTTGCTGTCGGCCAGGTTCTTGGACACCTTGCCCAGCTCGGCGATGTCGTTGCGCAGCGGCGCCCGCGCGTCGGTCAGCAGCCCGGCGGTGGTTCCGGTGAGCTCGGCGAGCGCGCTCACCGCGGCACCGATCGGCTCACGGTCCTTGGCGAGCCCGGAAACCAACTGCTGCAAGGAGATCACGAGTCCGGACAGCTGCGTGTCACGCTGGTTCACGGTGCCGAGCACGGTGTTGAGGTTGCCGATGACGTCGCCGATCACCTTGTCCTTGCTGGCGATCGTCGACGTCAGCGAGGCCGTGTGCGCGAGCAGGCTCTGCACCGTGCCGCCCTCGCCTTGAAGCACCTGGACGATCTCGTAGGACAGCTTGTTCACGTCGGCCGGGTTGAGCGCTTGGAACAGCGGCTTGAAGCCGTTGAACAACGTGGTCAGGTCGAGTGCCGGACGCGTGCGCTCCACCGGGATGGTCGCGCCCTCGGCCAGCTCCCCCGTGCCACCGACGCCGCGCTCCAACGCGATGTAGCGCTGGCCGACGAGATTGCGGTACTTGATGGTCGCGGTGACCGACTCGGGCAGCTTCTTGCCCGTGGTGACGGTGAAGCGCACCTCGGCGAGCCTGCGGTCCACCACGCTGACCTCGCGCACCTCGCCGACCCTGACCCCCGCGACGCGCACGTCATCGCCCTCGTTGACCGAGGTGACGTCGGTGAACCTGGCGCTGTACTCCGTGGCTCCGCGCAGGTCCACGTTGGCAATCGTGATGGCCAGCAACGCCGTGGCGAGCACGGTGACGGTGGCGAAGATGACCAGCTTCGTCAGCGGTCCGGCGAGTCCCTTCACTTCAGCGTCACCTCCGCCCCCCGGAACATCGGTCCGAGCAGGATGCTGCCCCACCCCGGCACCTGCTGCGGCGACCGGCCCATCGACGGGGCCAGCAGCGCGGAGAGGTAGCGCTGCTCCGCAGGGGAGTTCGCCAGCCCAAGCTCCTGGCCGCGCGGCACCGACGACGTCGCTGACGCCGGGATGACGTTGCCGTTCTCGTCGATCTCGCCGGTGGGAAGCAGTCCGTCGCTGGCGTTGCGCGGCGGCGCGGGCGGCTTCGACCCGTCCTTCACCGGTCCCTCCGGCGGGTACTGCGGGAACGGCTCCGGCCGGGGCTGGATGTCGTAGCAGCGCGGCCCGCGCTTGTCCGCGTACTCCGGCTCGTCCTGGTTCGGCACGTACTTCCCGCGATTGGCGGTGATCTCCAGCGTGATGTGCAGGCCGGGCTCGTTGGTGCCCTGGCCGAACGCCTTGCTCAGCCTCGGTTGCAGCTCAGCGAGGCTCTTGAGCAGGCAGGGGTACTCCGGCGCGTACTTGCCCAGCAGCTCCAGCAGCGGCCTGCTCGACTTCGCGACACCGATGATGTTGTTGCGGTTGGCGGAGAGGAAGCCGCCGAGGTCCGCCGTCGCCCCGTCGACCGTGCTGTAGAGCGTCTGGAGGTTCTCGCGCTGCTCCACCACGGTCCTGCTGGTGACCGTGAGGTCCGCGAGCGCTTGGAGCAGGTCGGGTGCCGCCTTGTCGTAGACCGCGCTGACGTCGGCGAGCTTGCTGATGTCCGCCTTGAGATCCGGCAGTGCGGGGTTGAGCTGCCGCACGAGGTCGTTGAGCTCCACAAGGGACTCGCCGAGCGGCTTTCCCCTGCCCTGCAAGGCAGTCGCGAGCGATCCGAGCGTGCTCGCGAGCTTCTGCGGCTGCACCGCTTGGAGCACCGGCATGAGATTGGCCAGCACGCGCTCCAGCTCCACCGCTGAGCTGGAAGTGTCCTGCGCGATCACGTCACCGGGCGCGAGGTGATCACCACCCGCCCGCTCCGGGGGCACCAGTGCGACGTAGCGCTCACCGAAGAGCGTCTTCGGCAGCAGGCGCGCGGTGACGCCGCGCGGGATGATGCCGATCTTGTCGCGGTGCAGGGCCAGCTCCAGCTCGGCGCCGTCGCCCCGGCTGCTGACCCGCCTGACCTCGCCGACGAGGACCCCGTGCACCTTCACGTCGGACTCGGTGAGCAGCTGGTTCCCCGCGCGGTCGGTGCGCAGCGACACGACCACGTCCGAGCTGAACGCGTTGCGGTAGATCGCGACGGTCAACGTCAGGAACAGCGCGATGATCGCCAGCAGGGCCACTCCGAGCAGCCGCTGGCGGACCTTCGTGAGCGAGCCCCTCATCCGACGATCCTCACCGTCGTCGTGGTGCCCCAGATCGCCAGGCTGAGGAAGAAGTCCAGCAGCGCCGTGGTGACGATCGCCGTGCGCACGGCCCGGCCGACCGCGACGCCGACGCCCGCCGGGCCGCCGGAGGCGCGGTAGCCGTAGTAGCAGTGGGTCATGATGATCACCACGCTGAAGACCAGGACCTTCAGGAACGACCACAGCACGTCTTCCGGTGGCAGGAAGAGGTTGAAGTAGTGGTCGTAGGTGCCCGCTGACTGCCCGTAGAAGTTCACCGTGACCGTGCGCGCGGCGACGTAGGAGGTGAGCAGGCCGATCACGTACAGCGGGATCACCGCGGCGAAGCCGGCGATGATCCGCGTGGTCACCAGGTACGGCAGGCTCGGGATGCCCATGACCTCCAGCGCGTCGATCTCCTCGGAGATCCGCATCGCGCCGAGCTGCGCGGTGAACCCGGAGCCGACCGTCGCCGACAACGCCAGTCCCGCGACCAGCGGGGCGATCTCGCGGGTGTTGAAGTACGCCGAGATGAACCCGGCGAAGGCCGACGTGCCGATCTGGTTCAGCGCCGCGTAGCCCTGGAGCCCGACCACGGTGCCGGTGAACAGGGTCAGGCCGATCATCACGCCGATGGTGCCGCCGATGACCGCGAGCGCCCCGCTGCCGAAGCTCACCTCAGCCAGCAGCCGCAACGTCTCCCTGGTGTAGCGGCGCAGCGCCCTCGGCACCCACGCCAGCGCGCGCAGGTAGAACCACATCTGGTCGCCGAGCTGGTCCAGCATGGCCAGCGGCCGGTTCGCCACCCGCTTCGCGCGGTCGGAGATGGTCACGTCACATCCCCTTCGCCGGGACGAGCTGGAGGTACAGCGTCGTCAGCACGAAGTTCACGAAGAACAGCAGCAGGAACGTGATCACCACGGCCTGGTTCACCGCGTCGCCGACGCCCTTGGGGCCGCCCTTCGGGTTGAGCCCGCGATAGGCCGCGACGATGCCCGCGATGAAGCCGAAGATCACCGCCTTGAGCTCGCTGATCCACAGGTCCGGCAGCTGCGCCAAGGCCGAAAAGCTCGCCAGGTACGCGCCCGGCGTCCCATCCTGCAGGATCACGTTGAAGAAGTAGCCGCCGAGCACGCCCACCACGCTGACCATGCCGTTGAGCAGCAACGCGACCAGCATCGCGGCGAGCACCCTCGGCACGACGAGGCGCTGGATCGGCGAGACGCCGAGCACCTCCATCGCGTCGATCTCGTCGCGGATCTTGCGCGAGCCCAGGTCCGCGCAGATCGCCGAGCCGCCCGCGCCCGCGATGAGCAGCGCGGTGACGATCGGGCTGGCCTGTTGGATCACCGCGAGCACGCTCGCCGCGCCGGTGAACGACTGCGCGCCGAGCTGCCTGGTCAACGACCCCAGCTGGAGCGCGATCACCGCGCCGAACGGGATCGCGACCAGTGCCGTCGGCAGGATCGTGACGCTGGCGATGAACCAGCACTGCTGGATGAACTCGCGCACCTGGAACGGCCGCTTGAACACGGCCCTGGTGGTGTCCAGGCCCAGCGCGAACATCCGGCCGGTTTCCCGCAGCGCCCCGGCTCCGGGGAAGGACGGGCCCGCCTGGGTCATGTCCGTTCACCCCGCTCCCAGCCGATGTCCTGCGGAGCGTTGCGCGGGTACGGGGTCGGCCGCGAGTCGAACGAGGTCGGCAGCGGGATCGGCTGAGTCCGCTCCGGGGACTGCTGCGCCGGCGCGGTCGCGGCGTAGAACCCGTACCGCGCGCGCTCCTCGTCGCTGAGGCTGTCGATGATCGCCTCACGCGCGACGGGCGGCAGCGTGTGCAGGATGCTCATCACCCGCTGCTTCCTGCGCTCGGCCGCGAGCCGCACGGGCAGTCCTGGCGAGGGCTGGATCTGCGGCACGATGCCCGTTCCCCCACCGCCCTTCGGCCCGCCGAGCACGTCCACCCCGCCGTTGGCCCGCAGCTCCGCGAGCTCGGCCGCGGCCTGTGCGGCGTCCTTCTCCTCGCTCATCCCGATCGGGCCCTGCCTGCGACCGTTGAGGAACTGCTCCACGACGGGCTCCGTCGAGGTCAGCAGCACCTCGCGCGGGCCGAACATGACCAGCTCGCGGCGGAACAGCATGCCGATGTTGTCCGGGACCGTGCGCGCGGTGCCGATGTCGTGGGTGACGATCAGGAAGGTCGCGTCGATCTGCGCGTTCAGGTCGACGATCAGCTGGTTGAGGTAGGCGACGCGGACCGGGTCCAGGCCGGAGTCCGGCTCGTCGAACAGGATGATCTCCGGGTCGAGGACCAGCGCACGGGCCAGGCCGGCGCGCTTGCGCATGCCGCCGGAGATCTCACCGGGCAGCTTCTTCTCGGCCCCGATGAGGCCGACCATCTCCATCTTCTCCAGCACGATCCGCCTGACCTCGGCCTCGGTCTTGCGGGTGTGCTCGCGCAGCGGGAAGGCGATGTTGTCGAAGAGGTTCATCGACCCGAACAGCGCGCCGTCCTGGAACAGCACGCCGAAGAGCTTGCGGGTCTCGTAGAGCTTGTGCTCGGAGCAGCGGCAGATGTCGATGCCGTTGATCACGACCTTGCCGCGCTCGGGGCGCAGCAGGCCGACCAAGGACTTCAGGAACACCGACTTCCCGGTGCCTGACGGCCCCAGCAGAACGCTGATCTCCCCTGGCGGGAGGTTCAGCGTGACGTCCTGCCAGATGGTCTGTTTCCCGAAGGACTTGGACAAGCCCTCGACGACCACCTCGACGCCCATCGCACCTCCTGCTCGTCACCGCTTCCCCGGGGTGAGGGGAAACATGAAAGCAGACGCCGCGGCGATCGGCGTCACACCCGGACAACGAGCGTGTCCGCCGGAAGTTACTGCCGAGTTCGACTGGTGGTCACGGCTGAATAACGGGCGGGGAACGACAGTGGGGCAGGTCCTGCGAACAGGACCTGCCCCACTGCGGCAGTTCTCACACGCGGCTCAGGCCGCGATGATCACTTGATGGAGACGGCGGCGCCGGCGGCGACCAGCTTCTCCTTGGCGGCCTCGGCGGCCTCCTTGTTGACGCCCTCGAGGA
The DNA here is from genome assembly GCF_039537405.1 of Allokutzneria multivorans. NCBI lineage: Bacteria > Bacillati > Actinomycetota > Actinomycetes > Pseudonocardiales > Pseudonocardiaceae > Allokutzneria > Allokutzneria multivorans. The sequence continues at coordinate 243,824 of NZ_BAABAL010000006.1, forward strand.
TGGGCTTCGGCGCACCCTCGACGAGCTCCTTGGCCTCCTTGAGGCCCAGGCCGGTGACGACCTCGCGGACGACCTTGATGACCTGGATCTTCTTGTCACCCGCGGAGTCGAGGATGACGTTGAACTCGGTCTGCTCCTCGGCGGCCTCGGCGCCGGCAGCGGCACCCGGGGCGGCGGCGATCGCGACCGGCGCGGCGGCGGTGACCTCGAACTTGTCCTCGAACGCCTTCACGAACTCGGAGAGCTCGAGCAGGGTCATCTCACCGAAAACGTCCAACAGCTCGTCGGTGCTGAGCTTCGCCATGGTGGCGGTTTCCTTTCCTTACGTGCGCCGTTGGTGTTGCTACGCGCGGGCGCGGAATGTGGGGGTTGGTCAGCTCTCGTCCGCAGGAGCGGCGTCGCCGGCGGCGGCGCGCTTGTCCTGCAGAGCGGCTGCCAGGCGGGCCACCTGCGAGGCCGGGGCGGCGAACAGCCCGGCGGCCTTGGTGAGGTTGCCCTTCATCGCGCCCGCCAGCTTGGCGAGCAGGACCTCACGGGAGTCGAGGTCCGCGATCTGGTTGACCTCGTCGACGGACAAGGGACGGCCATCCATGTAGCCGCCCTTGATGACAAGGGCCTTGTTGTCCTTCGCGAAGGTCCGGATCGCCTTCGCGGCGTCCACCGGCTCACCCTTGACAAAGGCGATCGCGGTGGGGCCGACGAGCAGGTCGTCCAGGCCCTCGAAGCCCGCCTCCGAGGCGGCGCGCTTGACGAGGGTGTTCTTCGCGACGGTGTACGCCACGCCGTCGCCGAGGGCGCGCCGCAGCTCGGTGAGCTGCGCCATGGAAAGCCCTCGGTACTCGGTGACGACCGCAGCCGAGCTGCCACGGAACCTGTCCGCGATCTCGGCGACGGCCTCAACCTTTCCAGGCTTTGCCATGGTCGCCTCCTCTCTGCTTCTTCGTCTCAATCCACAGCGAAGAGCGCGGACCGGGGGGTCCACGCCGGATTCAGGCTGGGAGAAACAAAGAAGCCCCGGCGCAAGGGCACGGGGCTAGCAGATCCGGCACGCGCGAGCGCACCGCGAAATCGCCTCGTCCTCCTGCGCGGGCGCCCTCCCGGGCCTTAGTCCTCACCCGCCCGAGAGCGGGAGAGACAACCAGCGGTCTTCGGTGGAACGACGATGAGCCTACGTCAAGCCCCCGCACGCACCCAAATCGGGGTCTCCAGGCCCGTCGGCTACCGGCCCTGCCCCCGCGACGGGCACGATGGACGGCAACAGGAGGTGACCGTGTCACAACCGAGCCAGCTTCCCCCGTCGTGGGAGAACCCGAGCCCGCCGAAGGGTCCCAGCGGCAAGTCAGTTCTCGCCTGGTTCACCCAGCGCCGACTGATCGGATTGAGCCTGGCGATCACATCGCTGGTGCTCTGGCCGTTCACCGAGTGGTCGTGGTGGCCCCTCGCCGGGGCACTCGCCTTCGGCTTCCTCGTCCGCATCCTGCGACTGGACCAGTTGCTCCCGGGCTGGTCGGGCATTGCGACGCTCGCCGTCGCGGCCGTGTGGCTGGTGAACATCACAACCGGCTGGAGCTGGGCCATCCTCATCGGCCTGCTCGTACTGGCCCTAGGGGTCCCCAGGCTGCCGAGGTTCGAGCTGCTGATCATCGGCGTGGTCCTCGTGGTCGTGGGAACCATCGGCGCGGTCTGGTGGCGCATAGGCGACGAGCAGGTGCGGGCAGAACAACGCGCCCAGGACTCGGCTTTCCTGCGGGTCAGCGGTCTGCCTCCGACACCCGTACGGGCACTGCGAGCACTGCTCGCCTACATCGGGAAGAACGACCCGGGCAACGGGCACCCCGAGGCACCGGGAGGTGCGTGCGGCCTGCTCTCCCCCGTCGCTCGCGCGGAGTTCGCGGCGGCGAACAACGCGCCCGACTGCACATCAGCCGTGCGCCTGCTCGCGGACAAGGTGACCGACCCACTGCGCTATCCCAAGATCATCGAGACCCAGGTGAAGACCAGGGAAACCGGGATCGCGGCCAGCCTGGACGCGTGCCAGATCTTCTGGGAGCCCCCGATGAACGGCGCGCCCGCCGGTGATCCAGGCCCACCTCTCGGCCGCCTGGAACTCCAGAAGCAGATGAACGCCGGCTGGTTGATCATGTCCTACAAGCCGACCTGCTAGCACCCTTCCTGCTCAGAACAGCGAAAAGGCGGTCGTCCCCGAGGGGGCGACCGCCTTTTCGGCGTCAGTGCGCGGGGGTCAGGCGGACACCTCGTCCGTCAGCAGCGCGCGGGTGCGGTTCGGGTCGACCGGGATGCCGGGGCCCGTGGTGGTGCTGAAGGTGACCTTCTTGATGTAGCGGCCCTTGGCGGCGGACGGCTTGGCCCGCAGGATCTCGTCGAGGGCGGCGGCGTAGTTCTCCACCAGCTTCTCGGTGTCGAAGGAGGACTTGCCGATCACCAGGTGCAGGTTGGCCTGCTTGTCGACGCGGAAGTTGATCTTTCCGCCCTTGATCTCGTTGACGGCCTTGGTCACGTCCGGGGTGACGGTGCCGGTCTTGGGGTTCGGCATCAGGCCACGCGGGCCGAGCACGCGCGCGATGCGACCGACCTTGGCCATCTGGTCCGGGGTGGCGATGGCGGCGTCGAAGTCCAGCCAGCCGCCCTGGATGCGGGCGATCAGCTCGTCCGAGCCAACGGCGTCGGCGCCGGCGGCCTCGGCCTCTGCGGCCTTGTCACCGACGGCGAAGACGATGACGCGGGCGGTCTTGCCGGTGCCGTGCGGCAGGTTCACGGTGCCGCGGACCATCTGGTCGGCCTTGCGCGGGTCGACACCGAGGCGCATGGCGACCTCGACGGTGGCGTCCATCTTGGTGGAGGTGGTCTCCTTGGCCAGGCCGACGGCCTGCAGCGGCGAGTACAGCCGCTCCTTGTCGATCTTGGTCGACGCCTCGCGGTAAGCCTTGCTGCGCTTCATGTTCTGTCCTCGGTTCTGGATCAGTTGTGGTGCGAGCCGCGCTGGCTCTCCCACGCTTTCTTGTGTGGAACGACCGGTCGAGCCGGTCAGATCTTGGAGACCTGGGTGAAGGAGAGCTCGACCGGGGTCTCCCGGCCGAAGATCGACACCAGCACCTTGAGCTTCTGCGCGTCCGGGCTGACCTCGCTGATGGTGGCGGGCAGCGTGGCGAACGGGCCGTCCATGACGGTGACGGACTCGCCGACCTCGAAGTCCACCTCGATGGTGGTCTTGGCGACGCTGGCGGCGGCCTTCTTGCCGGGCTCCGCGGCGGCCTTGTCCTTCTCCACCTGCGGGGCGAGGAACTTGAAGACCTCGTCCAGGGTCAGCGGCGAGGGCTTGGAGGTCGCGCCGACGAAGCCGGTGACGCCGGGGGTGTTGCGCACCGCGCTCCACGAGCCGTCGTTGAGCTCCATCCGGACCAGGATGTAGCCGGGCAGCACCTTGCGCTGCACCTGCTTGCGCTGGCCGTTCTTGATCTCGGTGACCTCCTCGGTCGGCACCTCGACCTGGAAGATGAAGTCCTCCATGTCGAGGGTCCCGATCCGGGTCTCGAGGTTCGCCTTGACCTTGTTCTCGTAGCCGGCGTAGGAGTGCACGACGTACCAGTCACCGGGCGCGTGGCGCAGGGCCTCGCGCAGCTCGGCGACGGGGTCCTCGACGGGCTCGTCGATGTCCGCCTCGTCCGCCGTCGACTCATCGGTGTCCGCGGTGTCCACGTCGCCGACGGGGTCGCCAGCGGAGTCCTCGCCAACCGGTTCGACGTGCTCGGAGTCACCATCGCTGGTCGCGGCGGCGTGCACCTGCTCGTCGGACAGGTCGGCCAGCTCCTGGCCGCCGTCGGTGGAGGTCACAGTCGGTCTCGCTTCCTCTCGTACGTCGCGGGCCCGACCGAAGGAGGTCCGACCGACCGGCCCGGGTTCCGGGCCGGGGCGACGACATGGTCTGTACACGCCTCGCCCGCACTGGGTTCCCTGTGCAGGTTCCCCGCAGTCCCCGCGGTGCGCCACCCGAGCGCGCCGCGCGTCCGGCGACCGGTGGGAACCGGTCCTAGCCGAACAGCCAGAGGACGCCCTGCGCGAAGGCGACGTCCAGGCCCGCGACCAGCCCCACCATGAAGGCGACGAAGACCAGCACCACGGCGGTGTAGGTCACCAGCTGCTTGCGCGTGGGCCAGATGACCTTGCGGAGTTCTGCGACGACCTCGCGGAGGAACCGGCCGAAGCGCTTGAAGGGGTTGCCCTTCTTCTGCTGCTCCTGGCGGTCGCGGGAGGGCGTCGGCTTGCCCTTGGAGTCCCCGCTCGCGGAGGCACCCTCGGACCGCTTGGCCGCACGGCGCGAAGCCGGACGCGCGGAGCCGCGGCGCTCACGCCGCGCCGCAGCGGTAACCGGACGGGAGGTGTCGTCAGACCCTTCCGACCGTTCCTGCTCGCTGCGCTCACTCACGCGAACTCCTCGCTTTGCTGACCGACTGCGTCGACGCAGGGGCGACAGGACTTGAACCTGCAACCTGCGGTTTTGGAGACCGCTGCTCTGCCAATTGAGCTACGCCCCTTCGTGATCGCCTTGGCACACCGCGACCACGTCCGAGAAGCGTACTGCACCGTCCCGCGCAGCTCGCGAGCAGGTGTCAACAACGCTTCGGCACGCCGAGTCTAGGGCACACCGGCCCCCGGACTCCAACCGGTTGCCCGTCCACGGGGTGGGCGGCGTGAAAACCGCTGACCGCCGCGTGCCACGATTCCCCCATGGCTGCCTCCGACGCACCTACCGTCACCAGCGACTCCGTCTCCCCCGCCGTCCGAAGCCGCGTGTCCGCCCGAGTGGGCGGGATCGCGGAGTCGGCCACCCTCGCCGTGGACGCCAAGGCCAAGGCACTCAAGGCCGCAGGCCGCCCCGTGATCGGCTTCGGCGCCGGTGAGCCCGACTTCCCGACGCCCGCCCCGATCGTCGAGGCCGCGGCCGCCGCGTGCGCCGAGGCGCGCAACCACCGCTACACCCCGGCCGCCGGCCTTCCCGAGCTGCGCGAGGCCGTCGCGGCGAAGACCGCGCGCGACACCGGCTACCAGGTCGCGCCCGGCCAGGTGCTGATCACCAACGGCGGCAAGCAGGCCGTCTACCAGGCCTTCGCAACGATCGTCGACCCGGGCGACGAGGTGCTGCTGCCCGCTCCGTACTGGACCACCTACCCGGAGGCGATCGGCCTCGCGGGCGGTGTCCCGGTCGAGGTCCAGTCCGACGAGACCACCGGCTACATGGTGACCGTCGAGCAGCTGGAGGCGGCGCGCACGCCGAGGACCAAGGTGCTGCTGTTCTGCTCGCCGTCCAACCCGACCGGCGCGGTCTACCCGCGCGAGCAGGTCGAGGCGATCGGCCGCTGGGCCGTCGAGCACGGGATCTGGGTCATCACCGACGAGATCTACGAGCACCTGACCTACGACGGCGTCGAGGCCGTGTCCATGCCGGTCGTGGTGCCCGAGCTGGCCGACACCTGCATCGTGGTGAACGGCGTCGCCAAGACCTACGCGATGACCGGCTGGCGGGTCGGCTGGCTGATCGGGCCTGCCGACGTGATCAAGGCCGCGTCGAACTACCAGTCGCACCTGACCTCCAACGTCTGCAACGTGGCGCAGCGCGCGGCGCTCGCGGCGGTCTCCGGTTCGCTGGACGCGGTCGCGGACATGCGCGCGGCCTTCGACCGGCGCAGGCAGACCATCGTGAAGATGCTCTCGGAGATCCCGGGTGTGAACTGCCCCACCCCCGAGGGCGCGTTCTACGTGTACCCGTCGGTGAAGGGCTTGCTGGGCAAGGAGATCCGGGGCGTGCGCGCGACCACCAGCGTCGAGCTGGCCGCGCTCGTGCTGGAGCACGCCGAGGTCGCGGTCGTGCCCGGTGAGGCCTTCGGCACGCCCGGTTACTTCCGCCTGTCCTACGCGCTCGGCGACGAGGACCTGGTGACCGGTGTGACGCGGATGGCGGAGCTGCTCCGCGAGGCCCGCTGACACCGCGGAAGCCGCTCAGAACGCCGAAAGGCCGTTCCGCTCCCCCAAGGAGCCGGAACGGCCTTTCGCTTGTCTGCGGCCGAATCAGGCCAGGCGCACGATGGCGTAGCAGCGGCCGAAGATCAGCTGCCCCTCGCACTTGGCGTAGACGTCCACCCGCGCGGTGCCGTCGTCGTTGACGAGGCCGACCTTGGCGGTGACGTCGATGGTGGTGCCGGCCTCGTCGTCGGGAACGACGACCGGGCGGCCGAAGCGGGCCTGGTAGTCGATGACCGCGGCCGGGTCGCCGACCCAGTCGGTGACGATCCTGGCGACCATGCCCATCGTCAGCAGGCCGTGCGCGATGACGCCGGGCAGCCCGGCCTCCTTGGCGCGCTTGTCGCTGTAGTGGATGAAGTTGCAGTCGCTGGAGATGCCCGAGTACCTGATCAGGTCCCTGCGGGTGACCTTGAGGGTGAGCGGCGGCAGCTGGTCGCCCTTGGCGACGTCGGCGGCGCGGCGCAGGCCGGTCGTGGTGGTGCTCACGCGTCTTTCCCTTCTGCCAGGCCGATGCCGTCGCCCCGGACGATCAGGGTGGCGACGACGGTGCCGACCTTCTCGCCCTCCTCGGTCGCGAACTCCGACCGCAGGATCAGGTAGTCGTTGCCCGCCCTGCTGGTGATGTCGTCGACGTGGGCGGTGGTGGTGAGCCGGTCCCCTGGCCGCACGGGCCGGTGCAGGACGAAGCGCTGGGCCCCGTGCACCATCCGGCTGTAGTCCAGTCCGAGGTCGGGGTCGTCGGTCACGACGTGGTGCGAGCGGGTCGCCAGCACGCTCAGGAACGTCGGCGACGCGACGGAGTCGGGGTGCCCGATCGCCTTGGCGGCCTCGGGGTCCCGGTACACGGGGTTCACGTCGCTGACGGCGTAGGCGAACTCGATGATGTTCTGCCTGCCGACCTCATAGATCCACGGCAGCCGGTACGAACGACCGACGAAAGACATGTTTAGCGCCACGGAGGTGCAGATTACCCGGTGAACGACAACTGCCCCGCACACCGGCGGGGCAGTTGGCCAAGGCTGTGAGGCAGACCGCAGTGACGCGGTCGACGGGTCAGCGGGTCTCCTTGTGAGCCCGGTGCGTCCCGCAGTTGGGGCAGAACTTCTTGACCTCGAGGCGGTCGGGGTCGTTCCGCCGGTTCTTGCGGGTGATGTAGTTGCGGTGCTTGCACTCCTCGCACGCCAACGTGATCTTGGGGCGAACGTCAGTCGCGGCCACGGCGCGCCTCTCTCTCCATCAGTACATCCCCACAAGCAGCAGGGTCTTCTCAAGTCCCAACACGAGGAGGTGACCACCGCGATGGGGGTGCAGGGGGCAAGCCCCCTGCCTGGGGTCTGGGGGCTGGGCCCCCAGTGTGATGGCGAATCAGGCCAAGTTCGCGCTTTCCGCGAACAAGGCTCAACCACCTGAGTAGCGGTGGCCGGACTTGAACCGGCGACACAGCGATTATGAGCCGCTTGCTCTACCACCTGAGCTACACCGCTTCGTACGACTCGCGCCGTACTTATTACGTGAGTAAGCCGCGCTGCCAGCTGAACTGAGCATCGCGGCTATCCTCATCGAGCCCCAAAACGGAATCGAACCGTTGACCTTCTCCTTACCATGGAGACACTCTACCGACTGAGCTATTGGGGCGAGCTGTTCTCGGTGAAGCAAGATGAACCTTACACAACCCCGGCGCAGCAACAAAATCGGGGGGGTCCCTCAGCGCACCAGGGTGAGCACCATCTCATCGTGGCGGCCCCGCGCGCGGATGGTGCGGGCCCGCAACCAGGCCTCGAAGCGGTCCTCGGCCAGCGGCCGGGAGATCAGGTAGCCCTGGGCGATGTCGCAGCCCATGCTCACGAGCTGCTCCCGCGCGGCGTCGTCCTCGACGCCCTCGGCGACCACGGTGAGGCCGAGCGAGTGCCCCAGTTCGACGATGGAGCGCACCACGGCCATGTCGCCGAGGTCGGTGCCCATGCCGAGCACGAAGCTCTTGTCGATCTTCACCTCGTCCACCGGGAGCTGACGGAGGTAGGCGAGCGAGGAGTAGCCGGTGCCGAAGTCGTCGACGGCGAGCACGACGCCGAGCGCGTGCAGCCTGCGCAGCACCGGTAGCGAGCGCTCCGGGTCGGCCATCACGCCGGACTCGGTGAGCTCGAAGGTGAGCAGCCTCGGTGGCACGTCGTGGCGGCGCAACGCGTCCGCGACGCGGTCGGGGAAGGACTCATCGGCGAGGTTGCGCACGGACAGGTTCACCGCGGCGGACAGCCGCAGTCCCCTGTCCAGCCACTGCCGCACGCGGACCAGCGAGCACTCCATGACGAAGCCGGTGAGCGCGTCCACGAGGCCGGTGGCCTCGACGGCGGGCACGAACTCGTCGGGGTCCAGCGGGCCGTACTCCGGGTGCCGCCAGCGGACCAGGGCCTCGACGCCGACGACCTCGCGGCTCGGCAGCGCGACCTTGGGCTGGTAGTGCACGGTGACCTGGCCGCTGTCCAGCGCGTGCCGGAACTGGGTGACGAGTTCGAAGCGGCGCTTGAACATCTGGCCCATCGCGGGCACGTACGCGCGGACCGAGTCATCGCCCGCCTTGGCCAGGCGCACGGCGACGTCGGCGCGCTGGATGAGGGTGTCGACGTCGAGTTCGGGCTCGCCGTCCTCGTCCGTGGTCAGCACGTAGCCGACGACGGCGCTGGCTTCGACGGTCAGCCGGTCCACCGGGTAGGGCGCCGCGACCTGGGCGCGGAGCTTGGCGGAGAGCCGGTGCGCCTCGTCGGCGTCGCAGTCGATCAGCAGGGCCGCGAACGCCCCGCCTTCGAGCCGGGCGAGCGGGACGTCGGGCCCGAACGCCTCGCGCAACCGCCTGCCCGCGGCGACGACCATGCGGTCGCCCCACGCGTGCCCGAGCGCGTCGCTGACGGTGGAGAGCACGTCGAGGTCGATGCGCAGCACGACGGAGTTCGGGTGGGTCCGCAGCCGTTCGGCGGCCGCCTCGCGGAAGCCGGGCCGGTTGAGCAGCCCGGTCAGCGGGTCGTGGTAGGCGTCGTGGCGGAGCTTGGCCAGGAGCCTGCGGTTGTCCATAGCCGTGGCGAGGTGGCTCGCGAGCGTCCTGAGCAGCCGCACGTCGGCCCGGCCGAAGCCGCGCCAGCGGCTGAGCCGGTCGTGCGCCTCCACCGCGCCGAGCAGCTGGTTGGCGCCGCGCAGCGGTACGACGAGCGCTTCGTGCGCGCCACGGCGGGCCAGCGCCTCGCGGACGTCGTCGGGGGCGTCGACCGTGCGGAAGTAGCGGACGTGCGCGCCGGGCAGTTGCAGCATCGGGTCGTCGCGCAGGCCGAGGGAGTCGTTCCGCGGGGCGTCCTCCGGCAGCGGCTCCCCCGCGACGAGGGAGCGGACTCCGGCGGGTGCGTCCGGTCGCAGGTGGAGCACCACGCGCGCGGCGTTGAGCTGCTCGCGGATGCGCTCGGCGATCTGCTGCCACTCCTCGTTGGCGCTGTCCGCGTGGACGTCGTCCGGCTCGCCGGTCGGCCTGTTCCCGGCCTGCTGGCCGGAGCGCGCGACGGTGAGGCTGACGTCGCTGAGGGCTTCGAGGTCGCGCTGTTCGCGCAGGAGGCCGGAGTAGGCGCGGTAGAGCAGGACGAGCGCGACCGAGACGAGCACCAGGAGCACCCAGCCCCAGGGGCCGCGCGTGCTGACCTCGTAGCCGACGAGCCCGACCGAGGTGTTGAGCAGGCCGACGACCAGGGTGCGCAGGCCGAGCCGCACCGCGCCGCCGATGCGCAGCTCACCACCGAGGACGTGCACCGCCGCGAGCGCGAAGGCCACGCTCACCATGGGAGATGCCACGGTGCCCGCGACCGCGCCCAGCCAGTTCGGGCCGCTGGTCACGGCCGTGGTGACCAGGTGGGCGATGCTGAAGGGGACCGCGATCTCCAGGCACATCACGCCGGCGTTGTAGACGACGTGGTCGCCGCCCCTGCGGCTGAGCTGGGCACCGAGCCCGGCGAGCAGGTGCGCTCCGAGCACGACCTCGAACGGCGCGGTGAGCAGGCCGAGCACGAGGGGGATCTCGGTGAAGGAGATGGTCCAGCCGACGGTGCGGACGTCGACGTCGATGGTCAGCTGCTCGGCGAGCAGGAACCCGAGCACCAGCAGCGGGCCGATCCAGAGCAGCTCGGGGCCGAAGTCCGCGCGCAGCCAGCTGCCGACCCCCGCCGTCGCGAGGACGCCGACGAGCAGGACGAGCCAGGAAAACCGGGCGAAGGTCCGCCCACGTGCCGCCGGATCGCCGGAGAGCCCCAGTGGTCGCGGCGCGTCCGGGGAGGACTCCGGGTCCAACGGGCGGCGACGATCGGACATCCACCCTCCTCAACGCGTTGCCGCAAACGGGCAACCCACGGTGCCTGCCGATCGTGACCGACCAGGGGCGTCTTGACTAGAGCGTCCGGAGGTCGACTTCACTCCAACAGGGGAAAGCCGCCGGGTGAATATGGACGCGGAAAGGGACCCCCACCAACCATCAGGGCCCCTTTCACCTGCGACTATACCCCTGCCGGGGTAACGATTACTCGGTCGAGTTGCCTACTCCGCCGACACAGAGTGATCACGGGATGATGTCGGCCACAGCACGTGGCGGTCACCGGCGCGGGTGTTACCCACCGGTCCGCCCGGCCGGGCGCGCGCGGCGGAGGTACACCGGGACCAACCGGACAGCTCGATCCGGAGGTCCCAGGAGGAGTCATGAGAACCGCTCGCGCGTTGTTCACCGCCGCCGTGGCGGCCGTCGCGGCGGCCACCGCCCTGTCCGCGCCCGCCTCGGCGTCCGAGGGGCAGGACAGCACCCTGGAGCTGATGCTCGTGCACGGCGACCAGGTCCGCAGGACGACGCTGACCTGCCAGCCGCACGGCGGCACCCACCCCAACGCCACCGCCGCCTGCGCGGACCTGCAGCAGGCGCACGGCAACTTCGCGAACCTCCCCGGCGCGAAGGACAAGAGCTGCACCATGGAGTACAACCCCGTGGACGTGAAGGCCCTGGGCACCTGGCGAGGCGCTCCGGTGGAGTTCAACCGGCACTTCGGCAACCCGTGCACCGTCAACGCGGCAATGGGCCCCGTCTTCCGCTTCTAGCGCCGGGATCGCTGCGCGGCGGGAGCGCCTTTCATATCCCGGGCTGCACCTTGGCGGCCGGGCCGACGTCGACCGAGTGGGTGTCGTGCCCGAAACCGGTAGCGCGCCGCTCACCGAACTGCACGTTCATCAAGCGCATGGCCTTCACGCGTTGTAGTGCCATGCGCCGGCAGTGCTCGCCAAGGTTGCGCGTTCTCGCCGCCCGCGTGATCTGCTGCGGATGCTGCCTGTAGAGCCAGGTCACGCCATCGAAGTTGTACCCGTCCGACATTTCGGAGAGCGCCGCGAACATGGCGATGTCCTCGTCGGACGGGAGGCCGATCCAGCCGCCAAGGGCCCGCAACGAGGTTGTTCGCATTGCCAGGCCAGCGCAATGAACGGGCCAGTTCCCTCCGTGCGCTTCCGCCCAGGAATTCACCTGACCTGCCGGAATCATTCCGTAAGGAAGAGCTGACTCGAAGCTCTTCCTTTCACCACTGGGCAGCAAGTCATCAGCCTGGCCCACTGCCCAGTGAATTCGATCGTCGTCGAACAGAGGGATGAGTGCGGAGAGAGCGCCCGGCAGCAGAACGTCGTCGGAATCCAGTACCTGCACCAGATCTCCGCGTGCTCGCGTGAGCGCCAGGTTGCGCGTCTCCGCGATGCTCAGTTGAGCGCCGTTCGGCTCGTACGCCGCGAACGGCACGTCGGCGAAGTGGCTTTCGAGGCAGGGGTCGGCCCCGTCCTCCTGCACCAGCCACTCGAGATCCCATCCTCCCGGGAGCTCCTGCCGGCGCACGCTGGTGATCGTCTCGCTCAGGAACGCGGCACCCGGCGCGTGGACCGCGGTGATGATCGAGATCAGTGGCACTGCCCGTTCTCCCAACGCTTCCCCGCCGTGCGGCACAGCAAAGGCCCCGTGACCAGTTTTAGCTGATCACGGGGCCTCTGTGCTGCGAGTGGCGGGTAGAGGATTCGAACCTCTGAAGCTTTCGCGACGGATTTACAGTCCGCTCCCATTGGCCGCTCGGGCAACCCGCCCCGCTCGCAGGGGAGAGCTTACATAGTGGGCGCCGGACGATCAGGAGGGGGGCCACCCGGTAGCGTCTTGGGGCGCGGGCACGTGCTCGCACGGGCGCGCACAACCCTCTGAACAGGAAGGACTTCGACGTGGCAGACCCCTCGTTCGACGTGGTGAGCAAGGTCGAGCACCAGGAGGTGGACAACGCGCTGAACCAGGCGGCCAAGGAGCTGTCCACCCGGTTCGACTTCCGGGGCACCGGCTCGGAGATCACCTGGCAGGGAGAGGAGGCCATCGCCATCCAGTCCGAGACCGAGGAGCGCTGCCTCGCCGCGATCGACGTGTTCAAGGAGAAGCTGATCAAGCGCAACATCTCGCTGAAGGCGTTCGAGGTCGGCGAGCCCGCGATCTCCGGAAAGATCTTCAAGGTCACCGGCAAGATCATCCAGGGGATCGAGGCGGACAAGGCGAAGAAGATCGCCAAGACCATCCGCGACGAGGGCCCCAAGGGCGTTCAGGCGCAGATCCAGGGCGAGCAGCTGCGGGTCACCGGCAAGAAGCGGGACCACCTGCAGGAGGTCATCGCCCTGCTGAAGAACAAGGACTTCGGCATCGCCCTTCAGTTCACGAACTACCGCTGATGAAGGGGATCGTCCTGGCCGGGGGCAGCGGCACCCGCCTGCACCCGATCACGCAGGCGGTGTCCAAGCAGCTGCTCCCGGTCTACGACAAGCCGATGATCTACTACCCGCTGTCCACGCTGATGCTGGCGGGGATCCGGGAGATCCTGATCATCTCCACGCCGACCGATCTGCCGATGTTCCAGCGGCTGCTCGGGGACGGCTCGCAGTTCGGGCTTGACCTGCGCTACGCGGAGCAGGCAGCGCCGAACGGGCTCGCCGAGGCGTTCGTGATCGGCGCGGACTTCGTCGGCGACGATCCGGTCGCGCTGGTGCTCGGTGACAACATCTTCTACGGCCAGGGCTTCTCCTCCCAGCTCCAGCAGCTGGTGGCCGACCTGGACGGCTGCGTGCTCTTCGGCTACCGGGTCAAGGACCCGCAGCGCTACGGCGTCGGCGAGGTGGACGCCGAGGGCAGGCTCGTCTCGATCGAGGAGAAGCCGGAGATCCCGAAGTCCAACAAGGCGATCACTGGCCTGTACTTCTACGACAACCAGGTCGTGGAGATCGCCAGGGGGCTCAAGCCGTCCAAGCGCGGCGAGCTGGAGATCACCGACGTCAACCAGACCTACGTCCGGCAGGGCAACGCGCGCCTGGTCGACCTGAGCCGCGGTTTCGCGTGGCTGGACACGGGCACGCACGACTCGCTGCTGCAGGCGGGGCAGTTCGTCCAGGTGCTGGAGACGCGGCAGGGCGTGCGCATCGCGTGCCTTGAGGAGATCGCGTTGCGCATGGGTTTCATCGACGCCCAGCAGTGCTTCGCGCTCGGAGAGAAGCTGGCGAAGTCCGGCTACGGCGAGTACGTCATGGAGGTCGCGCGGGCGGCGGGCGCTTCCGGCTGAGAAGTCACCAGCCGGGCGGCTGCTGCCTGCCCGCCATCTCCTCCAGCCTGCGCACCCGGTCGGCGATCGGCGGGTGGGTGGAGAACAGCCTGGACATGCCGTCGCCTGGCCGGAACGGGTTGGCGATCATCAGGTGCGACTGGGAGACCAGCCGCGGTTCCGGCGCGAGCGGGGCCAGCTGCGTGCCGATCTCCAGCTTGCGCAGCGCCGAGGCGAGCGCGAGCGGGTCGCCGGTGAGGTGCGCGCCGGTCTCGTCGGCCTGGTACTCCCTGGACCTGCTGACCGCGAGCTGCACGATGCTGGCCGCGATCGGCCCGAGCACCGCGATCAGCAGCAGCGCGATCGGGTTGGGCCGGTCCTCGTCGTCCCCGCCGCCGAAGAGGCCCGCGAACATCGCGATGTTGGCGAGGAAGGTCACGACGGTGGCCAGCGCTCCGGCGACGCAGGAGATCAGGATGTCGCGGTTGTAGACGTGGGCGAGCTCGTGCCCGAGCACCGCGCGCAGCTCGCGTTCGTCCAGCAGCTCCAGGATCCCGGTCGTGCAGCACACGGCGGCGTGCCTGGGGTTGCGGCCGGTCGCGAACGCGTTGGGCGCCTCGGTCGGGCTGATGTAGAGCCGGGGCATCGGCTGGCGCGCGGATGTGGCCAGCTCGCGGACTATGCGGTACATCGCGGGCTGTTCGGCCTGGGACACCGGGCGCGCGTGCATGGCGCGCAGCGCCAGCCGGTCGGAGCTGAAGTAGGCGTAGGCGTTCACGCCCAGCGCCACGACGAGCGCGAGCACCAGCCACCCGCCGCCGAAGAGCGCGCCGATCAGGATGATCAGCGCGCTGAGCCCGCCGAGCAGCAGCGCGGTCCTCAGCCCGTTGTAGTGCCTGTGCACGTCGCTCAACCTCCGGATGATGCGCGGTTCCGAGGGTCTGCCCGGTTGGTCGCTTTCCAGTAGAACAACGCCCGCTCCGGGACGGAAGTTCCGTCAGCGACCCGGGCGACCGCCGCGCTGGGCTGCTTCCGGGGCCGGTTCGGCGGCGGGGTCCAGCGGAGGCGGCGGAGGCACGGCGGCCACCCACTCGCCCAGCGCGGGGCGCTCGTGCACGAGTTCGGCGACCGCGCCGGAGCCGTCCAGCGCGCCGGTTCCGGGGTAGTCGAAGTCCGGCGCCCAGTGCAGTGCGTCGAAGGGGCAGACCTCCACGCAGATGCCGCAGTACAGGCACTGGCCGTAGTCGATGGCGAAGCGGTCGAGCACGTTGCGCTGCCGCGGCCTCGCGGAACCCGGCTCCTGCACCGTCTCCGTGTGCGAAGTGATGTGCAGGCACCAGTCGGGGCATTCGCGCGCGCAGATCATGCAGACGGTGCAGTTCTGTTCCAGCAGCGCGATCACGCCGCGCGTGCGGGGTGGCAGGTCGGTCACTGCTGGGGCTCCTCTCGGCGCGGTCCCCACTCGGGGCCGGGCACTCCGGGCGGGGCGAGTCGGCGGCGGCTCGGCGCGCTGGTGTCGGCTTCCCCCGGCTCCAGGCCGCCCGGCCACGGCCGCACCACCCTGGCCGCGAGCACGAAGTCCTTGCGCAGCGGGTGCCCGGCGAAGGAGTCCGGCAGCAGCAACCGCCTCGGGTCGGGGTGGCCCGCCAGCGCGATGCCGAACATCTCGGCGGCCTCGCGCTCGTGCCACGCGGCACCGGCCCACACGGACGCGACGCTGGGCAGCTCCTCGCCCGAGGGCAGCTCGGTCCGCATGAGCAGTCCCGCGCGCTCACCGGGGTGGACGACGTGCAGCGTGACCGCGTGCCGCTCCCCCACCGCTCCGGGCCTGCCCGCGTCCTCGACACCCAGCCAGTCGAACATCCGGCAGCCCAACGCGTCCTTCGCCGCGAGCGCCGCGCGGTGCCAGCTCTCCAGGGGCACGAGCGCGCGCGGGCGCCCGAACTCGACCTTGGTGGTCACACCGTCCACGGCGGAGGCGAGCGCCTCGGCGAGGCTCACGCGGGCACCTGCTCGGTGATCAGGCGGTGCAGCGCTGCCAGTCCTTCGAGCAGGGCCTCCGGCCGGGGCGGGCAGCCGGGTACCGCCACGTGGACGGGCAGCAGCTGGTCGATGCCCTTGGTGACCGCGTAGGAGTCCCAGTACGGCCCACCGGTGTTGGAGCAGGCGCCGACGGAGAGCACGTACTTCGGCTCCGGCATGGCCCGGTAGGTCTCCAGCACGGCGGGCAGCATCACGTCGGTGACCGTGCCGGAGACGACGAGCACGTGGGCGCTCTCGTCGCTGTCCACAGGGGTGACGCCGAGCCGCTCCAGCGCCGCGTCGTCCAGGCCGCGCAACGCCGCCATCACCTCGACGCCGCAGCAGGCGAGCCCGAGGTCGAGCACGGTCAGCTCGTAGCTGACGCCCCAGTCGAGGCTCAGGGGAGTTCTCACAGCGACCGAGGGTAGGACGAGCACCTTTTAGGCACCTGCTCAGGGCCAGCCTGCCGGAACCTCGGACAGTAGTCGATTGACTACTTATAGAGAGTACTCTCGGCCGGTGGGGCGATGGGTTCATTACTGAGCGGGCAATTCGACAGGAAGGCAGTCCCAGTGGCCGATCCGGGCTCTGCGTACCGGGTGAAGTTCCGAGGAATAGCAGACGAGCTGCGCGCAGCCATCCTGGCTGGCAAGTACCCCCCTGGCTCCAGGTTGCCGGGGGAGAACGACCTGATGGAGCGCTACGGCGCCGCACGGATGACCGTGCGCGCTGCGTTGGACGTGCTCAAGAACGAGGGCCTGGCGTGGTCCCGGCGCGGTTCCGGGGTCTACGTGCGGGACGACCGGCTGATCCGCAGGCTGCCGCCGCAGCGGGTCCGCAGCGACGCGCAGGACGTGTGCGCGCCGAGGTGGAAGACGGATCCGAGTTCGCTGAGCCTGACCATCGACAGCGTGGACGTGACCGAGCAGGAGACCCCCGAGCACGTCGCCAGGGTGCTCGGCGTCCCCTCACAGAGCCGGGTGTGGGTGCGCAAGCGCCGCAACCTGGTCGACGGGCGCCCGGTGATGCTCTGCGTGTCGTACTTCCCGGCCAGGCTCGCGGTGGGCACCCCGCTCACCAAGATCAACCCGGGTCCTGGCGGCGTGTACGCGCGGCTGCGGGAGCTGGGCAAGCCCGCGATGGTCTTCCGCGAGGAGATCAGGGCGCGCATGCCGCAGGGCGACGAGGTCACCGCGTTGCAGCTGGAGCCGGGCACTCCGCTGATGGTGGTGGCAAGGACCGCGCTCACCGGTAACGGCGAGCCGGTCGAACTGACGGAGATGACCATGGACGCGGGCAGCTACGTCCTGGAGTACGAGTTCCCCGCGCAGCCCTGAGCTCCCGCGCGACCGGCGGGCGGCCGGGAGGAGCGCACGGCTGCGAGTGAAACGATATCCGCCCTGATCATGGATCGGGGCCTTGGCGGCTCGCGTTGGGGCGGGCCGGGTTGGGATAATGAGGTCTTAGGGGGTCCCCGGTAGCTGGGGGACCCCCGTTCGACGTTTCGGGTGCGTGCGGGCACCGGAAGATCGGCTTTGCCGGGGCGAATGAGAAAGAACGGCCCCGAAGAATCGAGGCCGTTCCCCTCTCCCCCGGTCCGCGGCGCGAGTTCCCCCCTGCGCCGCGGACCCCGTCAGCGCAGCCGCAGCGCGTACACCTCGATCGGCGGGAGCGCGCGCACGGCCCTTGCTCGCTGGAAGAACTCGTTGCTGGTGGGCAGCCACAGCGCGACCACGACGCCGACCTGGAGGACCTGTGCGGTCATCACCGCGAAGGTGATCATCGACGGGTAGCGCGCGTCGCCGCCGGCGAACGCCGCGAGCACGGTGAACACGGCGATGGCGGTGAGCAGCACCCGCGCCCAGTTGACGCCCTTCGTCGCGAGCACGCCGAACAGCATCAGCGCCGCGCAGCAGAGCCCGTGGAACAGCGACGAGGAGTGCAGGCTGCCGTCCACGTCGGCCGCGGTGGACCTGACGAGGCGGACCAGCTCGTCCCGGTGCGCGAAGGTGAGCACCAGCGCGACGACGGTGGCCACCACCGACGCCGCGACCAGCACGAACGACACCCGTGTCGCGGTGGGCGCCGACAGCTCCGGCACGTGCGAGGACACAGAAAACTCCCAGCTTGTATATGGCTTTTCGCGGGCCGGGCGAGTAGTGAGGAATGGGATTTGCCCGGCAACCACTTGACGGGCAGTATTCAAACCATCATGAGTGAGTATTGTCCAGTCAGATAGAATAGACTTAGCGATCAGTTCGGAACGAAATGGAATCAAGTTCAGTTCAACTGGACTTCCCGCCAGTTGGCCTCACGGAAAAGGACTCGACTTGACCGCCGCCCCCGGACCGGCTCCGTTGGAGGACCGGGCACTGGACCGGCTGCTGGACTGCCCAGTGGCTCTGCTGGACGTCACCTTCGACCAGCTGCGCACCCTGCTGGTGGTGCACGAGAAGGGCTCGGCGCTGCGCGCGGCCCGGACGCTGGGGCGCGACCAGTCGAGCGTGCAGAAGCAGCTCGACACGCTCAACCGGAACTTCCAGGCGCTGTGCGGGACGGCGCTGGTGGAGAAGCGCGGGCGCGGGCAGGACTTCCTGTTCACCCCCGTCGGCAGGAGCGCGGTGGAGCTGACCAGGAAGGCGTTGGAGGGCGGCCTTGACGCGTTCCAGCAGTGGCGGCACCAGCTCGGCAGGACGCTGACGGTCGGGACGACCCGGTTCACGCTGGAGTACCTGGGGCAGGCGTGGCGGCACGTCGCCGAGGAGTTCCGGGCGAGGGAGGTCGAGCTGCGCATCGTGCACGTCCGCTCGAAGGACCTGTGGGGCAAGCTCGACACCGGCGAGCTGGACCTGGTGTGCGGCACCACGATCGTCGACCCGGCGGACAGCGGGGAGCTGGACCGCTTCGAGGTGCTGCCGTGGTGGCGGCAGAGCAGGCCGGTGGTGCTGACCAACCTCTCCGAGGAGGAGCTGCCCGGCCAGGTCGTTGACGCGAACCGGCTGCGGCGGGTGCCGATGATCCTGCCGTCGGCGGGCATGGTGAACGACTTCCTGCGCCGGTGGTACGGGCCGGAGTACCGGGCCCAGCTGACCGTGGCCGCCGAGATCGAGGAGATCCACTACGGCACGACGCTGCTGCGCTCGCGGTTGGCGCGGGGCTGCATGGTGGTCACCCAGGGCGTCGGCCACGCCGCCGTGGAGGGTCAGTTCGGCGAGTCCGTCCCGCTGCGGGTGCTCGAACTCGACGATGAGGCGCGGCCGAGGCTGCAGCAGTTCACCGGCGTGTTCGCGCGCAAGGGCGAGCGGGCGAAGCACACCGCGGACCACCCGCTGAACCTGCTGTGGGCGGCCTTCGAGAGGGAGGCTCCGTCCACCCTGGCCGACGACCCGCTCTGAGCTGGCGGACGCAGCGGTCAGCCAGCCGGTTGAAGTCGTCAGCCTCGTAGCTGACAACGTTCGCGACGCGGGTACAAGGCCTCGGACGGATTCGCACGTAGATTTTTCCGCGGACGTGTCGATTCCGGTCGACGCCGATCGACGCAGGAGTAGAAGAGCACGTCAGAGCACCCGAGGAGCATTCCATGCGCACCCTGATCTCCACCGCTTTCGTCTCCCTCGACGGCGTCATGGAGGGCCCCGGCGGCGAGCCCGGCTACCGCAACACCGGCTGGACCTTCAAGGACATCGACTTCGACCCGGCCGCCTACGCGCTCAAGGCCCAGGAGCAGGAGGAGGCCGCCGCAATGCTGCTCGGCCGCGCCAGCTACGAGGCGTTCTCCGCCGTGTGGCCCGGCATGACCACGGAGTTCCCGCGCTACAACGCGATGCCCAAGTACGTCGTGTCCAGCACCCTGCGCGAGCAGGACCTCGTCTCCAACTGGGGCGAGATCACCGTTCTCCGTTCGCTCGACGACGTCGCCGCGCTCAAGGAGACCGAGGGCGGGCCGATCATCGTCCAGGGCAGCGCCGAGCTGAACCGCAACCTCGCCGACGCCGGCCTCATCGACCGCTACCACCTGCTTGTCTTCCCCGTTCTGCTCGGCGCGGGCAAGCGGCTGTTCAGCGGCACCGACAAGGACAAGCAGAACCTCGCGCTCGTGGACAGCGAGTCCTACGGCAACGGCGTCCAGAAACTGATCTACAACGTCACCCGCTGATCACACGCGGTCGATCACGACAGAGACGTCGGGGTTGGGGTGTCTTCAAGACCACCCAACCCCCTTCTCGATCATCGTCAACTGCCTTCAACCCCAGCGGCCAAGGGTTTGTCGTCGTTGAAGACCCGCGAGAAGGGGGTTTGCGGGTCTTGAAGACCCGCGAACCCGTCCCGGCTTCCCAGACGATTCCTGAGGACTTCGTGCATCCCGTCGCGTGACTCAGCAGTGGAACTCGTGCCCGTTCGCTGGATCTCATCGACCGTGGACATCATCCGCCGGTAGGCAGCAACGCCCATGCCCTGAGTCACCGCGGCCGTCCGCTGCCACGCGCGCAACAGATCGAGCACCGGGGCCAGGTCCAGTGTGGTTGCCGCAAGTGCCATCGCTGCCTGGTACTGGCCGACGAAATCCGTGCGATCTTCGTCGATCAACGCGTCACGGATTGCGAACGGAGCCGCCTCGGGCGGCAGATCAGGCACCGGTGAACCGGGGAACGAGTCGTTCGCAGCGGTCATGTCCGCACGGTAACGACGTCCGAACGGCTCAACGCAACCCCGATTGAGTGACCTGGCGATGCGTTCGCCAAGAACCGGATGCCTAAGCAAGGAGACCCCGGCGGTGATGTCACCGGGGTCTCCTCGAGGTGGATCAGACGCGGATTTCCATGGTGCAGCACTTCGGGCCGCCGCCGGACTTGCGGAGCTCGGAGATGTCGACGTAGTGCGCGCGGAAACCACGGGCTTCGAGCGCGGTGCCGAGCGCGGTGGCCTCGACGGGCAGGACGACGTTGTAGCCGTCGGAGACGCCGTTGAGGCCGAGGCACGCGGCGTCGGCCTCGGTGGCGAGGACGGCGTCGGGGAACAGCAGCTCCAGGACGCGCTGCGAGCCGGGCGAGAACGCGGCCGGGTAGTAGGTGACGAGCGGGTTGTCGCGCGAGTCGTCGAGGACGGTGAGCGCGGTGTCGAGGTGGTAGTAGCGCGGGTCGACGAGCTTCAGCGAGACCACGGGGACGCCGAGGATCTCCTGCGCCTCGGCGTGGGCGCCGGGGTCGGTGCGGAAGCCGGTGCCGGCGAGCAGGACGCGGCCGCTCCAGGTGAAGTCGCCCTCGGCCTCGTTGATGTTGGTGGGCATGACGACGTCGCGGAAGCCGTGCTCCAGGAACCAGCGGCGGTAGAACTCGGCCTCACCGGCGCGCTCGGGGGCGCGGAAGCGGGCGCCGAGGACGCGGCCGTGCACGACGGTGCCGGAGTTGGCGGCGAAGACCATGTCGGGCAGGCCGGGCTGCGGCTCGATCTCCTCGACGACGTGGCCGAGGCTCTCGTAGGTCCGCTTCAGCTCGGCCCACTGCTCCAGGGCACGCTCGGTGCTCACCGGTTCGCTGGGGTCCATCCACGGGTTGATCGCGTACTCGACGGTGAAGAACTTCGGGGCGCACATGAGGTAGCGCCGGGTGGTGGGGGTGCGGGCGGCGGCGAGCGCGCTGGCCCCGGAGACGGGGCGGACCTCAACGGCGGACGACATGATTCGAAATCTAAGTGTCCGACAGACCATCGATCAACGCCGCATCATGCCGCGTAAACGGCAGAATGTTGCGTATGGACTCGATTGACCATCGAATCATTTCGTGCCTCGTTGCGGACGCTCGATCGAGCTACGCGGAGATCGGTTCGACCGTCGGTTTGTCGGCGCCCGCAGTGAAGCGGCGGGTGGACAAACTGCTGGACGCGGGGGTGCTGCGGGGCTTCACCGCGGTGGTGGACCCGGAGGCCCTCGGCTGGGGAACGGAGGCCTTCGTGGAGGTGCACTGCCACGGCAACATCAGGCCGGGCAGGCTCCGCGCGGGGCTGGAGCCGCTGGCCGAGGTGAAGGCCGCCTACACGGTGTCGGGCTCGGCGGACGCGATCGTGCACCTGCGGGCCGCGAGCATCCACCACATGGAAACCGCGCTGGAGCGCCTGCGGGCAGTGGACTTCATAGACCGGACCGTCTCGACCGTGGTGCTGTCCACGCTGCTGGAGCGCCCCGCCACACCGAAGGCTGGAGGCTGAGCCGTGGTGAACGTCCACATCGACGCCGCGTCGTCCGTACCGCCGTTCGAGCAGCTCCGCGCGCAGCTCGCCAGGCAGATCACCGAGCGCGCGCTGGCGGCGGGCACGCGGCTGCCGACGGTGCGCAAGCTCGCCGAGGAGCTGGGGCTCGCCGCGAACACCGTCGCGCGCGCCTACCGCGAGCTCGAAGAAGCGGAGCTGATCGAGACGCGCGGGCGCAACGGCAGCTTCGTGAGCGCGACGGGCGGGCACGGCCAGGCCGCCGTCCAGCGCGCGGCCCAGGAGTTCGCGGCCAAGGTCAGGGCGCTCGGGGTCGATCCGGAGGAAGCCGTCCGCGTCGTGCGAGCGGCCTTGGAGCGATAATCGCGCCCATGGGTGCCGAGGTGATCTTGGAGCGGCGGGGTGCCGTCGCGGTGGTGACCGTCAGCGATCCGGAGCGGCGCAACGCGCTCACACTGGACCTCTCGCAGGCGCTGGCGGACACCGTGGCCGCGTGCGAGGCGGACTCCGGCGTTGGCGCGCTCGTGGTGACCGGGGCGCCGCCCGCGTTCTGCGCGGGCGCGGACCTGACACAGCTCGGCGACTCCCGCGAGGAGGGGCTGCGGCGGATCTACCGCGGCTTCCTCGCGGTGGCGAACTGCTCGCTGCCCACGGTCGCCGCGGTGAACGGGGCCGCGGTCGGCGCCGGGCTCAACCTGGCGCTCGCCTGCGACGTCCGGGTCGCCGGGCCGAAGGCGCGCTTCGACGCGCGCTTCCTCAACCTCGGCATCCACCCGGGCGGCGGGATGACCTGGATGCTCCAGCGCCTCGCCGGACCGCAGACGGCGAAGGCGATGGTGCTCTTCGGCGAGTTCTTGGACGCCGACGCGGCGGTGCGGCACGGGCTCGCGTGGAGCAGCGCGGAGGACGTCGTCAGCGCGGCCGTCGAGCTGGCGGACAAAGCCGCCGCAGCGCCTCGCGAGCTGGCTGTGACCACGAAATCGTCGATGCGGGTCACGGCGAGCCTCGGCGCACACGCCGAAGCCGTCGAGCACGAGCTGGTGCCGCAGATCGCGTCCATGGACAGCCCGGCCTTCGCCGAGCGGCTGGCCGCGCTCAAGGGGCGGATCTCGCGGAGCTGAGGCTTCCTAGCCCTCGGGAACCTCTAGTGTGATCTGGGTTTCCTCAATCGATTCAGGAAAGTGCCGGAACTTACCGTTGACCGCAGTGTCACCGGGCGGTAACCGGGCTTACAGCGTCTAAGTAAGGCAGGACTACCCTCGGGGGCAGCAGGGTCCGTTGCCCGTGCCCACCAGCCGAGACGACGTCCCTGAATCCAGTGCGGGCCGCAGGCCCCGCGACCCCTGTGAGAGAGGGACCGCCACTCCATGAGCGTCAGCACCCCGGGACGCGAAACCGAGATCCGCAAGCTCGACCGCGTCGTCATCCGGTTCGCAGGTGACTCCGGTGACGGCATGCAGCTGACCGGTGACCGGTTCACCTCGGAGGCGGCCGCGTTCGGCAACGACCTCGCGACGCTGCCCAACTTCCCGGCGGAGATCCGCGCGCCAGCAGGGACCCTGCCCGGCGTGTCCAGCTTCCAGCTGCACTTCGCCGACTACGACATCCTCACCCCCGGTGACCGGCCCGACGTGCTGGTGGCGATGAACCCGGCGGCGCTCAAGGCGAACATCGCCGACCTGCCGCCCGGCGGGATCCTGATCGTCAACACCGACGAGTTCTCCAAGCGCGCCCTGACCAAGGTCGGCTACGGCTCCGACCCGTTGGAGGACGGCTCGCTGGAGGAGTTCCAGGTGCACAAGGTCGCGATGGCGACCCTGACCCGAGGCGCGCTGGAGCCGACCGGCCTGTCCAAGAAGGACGCCGAGCGCTCGAAGAACATGTTCGCGCTCGGGCTGCTGTCCTGGATGTACCACCGGCCGACCGAGGGCACCGAGCGCTTCCTGCGGGAGAAGTTCGCCAAGAAGCCCGACATCGCCGAGGCCAACGTGCTGGCCTTCCGCACCGGGTGGAACTACGGCGAGACCACCGAGGCCTTCGCGGTCACCTACGAGATCTCCCCCGCCAAGCTGAACCCGGGCACCTACCGCCAGATCACCGGCAACACCGCGCTGGCGTACGGGATCGTGGCGGCCGGGCAGCGCTCCGAGCTGCCGGTGTTCCTGGGCACCTACCCGATCACCCCGGCCTCGGACATCCTGCACGAGCTGTCCAAGCACAAGAACTTCGGCGTGACGACCTTCCAGGCGGAGGACGAGATCGCCGCGGTCGGCGCCGCGCTCGGGGCCTCCTACGGCGGGGCGCTCGGCGTCACCACCACCTCCGGCCCCGGTGTCGCGCTCAAGTCGGAGACCATCGGCCTCGCGGTGATGACCGAGCTGCCGCTGCTGGTCGTGGCCGTGCAGCGCGGTGGCCCGTCCACCGGCCTGCCGACCAAGACCGAGCAGGCCGACCTGCTCCAGGCGATGTTCGGCCGCAACGGCGAGGCACCGCTTCCGGTGGTCGCGCCGTCCACCCCGGCGGACTGCTTCGCGGCGGCGCTGGAGGCGGCCAGGATCGCGCTGACCTACCGCACGCCGGTGATGCTGCTCTCCGACGGCTACATCGCCAACGGCTCGGAGCCGTGGCGGATCCCGACCACCTCGGACCTGCCCGACCTGCGGGTGGAGTTCGCCTCCGAGCCCAACGCTCCCGACGGCTCCGGTGAGTTCTGGCCGTACGTGCGCGACGAGGAGACGCTGGCCCGCCCGTGGGCGGTGCCGGGGACCAAGGGGCTGGAGCACCGGATCGGCGGCCTGGAGAAGGCCGACGGAAAGGGCAACATCTCCTACGACCCGGACAACCACGAGAAGATGGTCCGGCTCCGCCAGGCCAAGATCGACGGCGTCACCGTGCCGGACATCGAGGTCGAGGACCCCAGCGGATCCGCCGACGTGCTGGTGCTCGGCTGGGGCTCCACCTACGGGCCGATCGGCGCCGCGTGCCGCCGGGTCCGCAGGCAGGGCATGAAGATCGCGCACGCGCACCTGCGGCACCTCAACCCGTTCCCCGGCAACCTCGGCGAGCTGCTGCGCGGCTACCGCAAGGTGATCGTGCCGGAGATGAACCTCGGCCAGCTCGCGCTGCTGCTGCGCGGCAAGTACCTGGTGGACGTCATCAGCCACACCAAGGTCTCCGGGCTGCCGTACAAGGCCGAGGAGCTGCAGGACGTGTTCATCGAGATCGTGCAGGGGGTTCAGGCATGACGATCGAGCTGGGTCTTCCCACGATCGGTGGCCTGGAGGGCGTTCCGACCACCGACGAGAAGCAGACCGCCAAGGACTACAAGTCCGACCAGGAGGTCCGCTGGTGCCCCGGCTGCGGGGACTACATCATCCTCAACGCGGTGCAGAGCTTCATGCCCGAACTGGGGCTGAAGCGGGAGAACGTCGTCTTCGTCTCCGGCATCGGGTGCTCATCGCGGTTCCCGTACTACATGAACACCTACGGCGTGCACTCCATCCACGGGCGCGCCCCGGCCATCGCCACCGGCCTCTCGGTGTCCCGGCCGGACCTGTCGGTGTGGGTGGTCACCGGTGACGGCGACGCGCTGTCCATCGGCGGCAACCACCTGATCCACATGCTGCGCCGCAACGTGAACCTCAAGGTCCTGCTGTTCAACAACAGGATCTACGGGCTCACCAAGGGCCAGTACTCGCCGACCTCCGAGGTCGGCAAGGTCACCAAGTCCACCCCGATGGGCTCGCTCGACCACCCGTTCAACCCGATCTCGCTGGCCATCGGCGCCGAGGCCACGTTCGTGGCGCGGGCGATGGACTCCGACCGCAAGGGCGTCACCGAGGTGCTGCGCGCCGCCGCCCAGCACCGGGGCACCGCGTTGGTGGAGATCTACCAGAACTGCCCGATCTTCAACGACGGCGCGTTCGACGTGCTCAAGGAGCCTGGCGAGCGGGAGCGGCGGATCATCCCGCTGTCCCACGGCGAGCCGATCCGCTTCGGCGCCGAGGGCGAGTACGGCGTGGTCCGCGACCCGAGGACCGGCACGTTCTCGGTCCGCAAGGTCGCCGAGGTCGGTGAGGACGCGCTCGTGGTGCACGACGCCACGCTGGAGGACCCTTCCTACGCGTTCGCGCTGTCCCGCCTCGGTGGTCAGGACCTCGACCACACCGTCACCGGCGTGTTCCGCCAGGTCCAGCGGCCCACCTACGACGACCTGGCCCGGTCCCAGGTCGACCAGGCGAAGACCGCCAAGCCCGCCGACCTCGACGCGCTGCTGCGCGGCAAGGACACGTGGACGGTCATCACCGACTGACGGTTCGATTCGACGAACAGGGGCCCCGCTCGATGTGAGCGGGGCCCCTGTTCGTCGTTCCGGGTCAGTGCGCCGGGCGGTTGCCGTTCGGCGAGCCCGAGGTGGCGTCCGGGTCCACGACCGGCTCGAACAGCGAGCGGGTGCGGTCGGGCTGGTGCTGCTCCTGGAGCCTGCGGAGTTCGGCCTCGCGCCTGGCCGCTTCCGCGAGGAGGGCCTCGGTCTTGGGGTCCGGCGTCCGCTGGGGCTGCTCGGAGGGCTGCTGGGCGCCGGTCGGGATGGCGGTGGTGGCCTGTGCTTCGGGGTGGCCGGAGGCGTGGGCCGTCGGCTGCGCTGACTGGGCGGCGGTCGGCTGCGCTGCCGACGCTGGCTGGGTGGTGGTCGGTTGGCCTGCCGACGATTGGGCTGCCGACGATTGGGCTGGGGTCGGCTGGCCTGGCGTTGGCTGAGCGACGGTTGGCTGCGCTGCCGACGATTGGGCCGACGCTGGCTGCGCTGCTGACGATTGGGCTGCCGTGGGCTGGGACGTCGTGGGCTGGGACGTCGTGGGCTGCGCGGTGGGTCGCTGGGCGCCGGGCGACTGGACCGCTGTCGGCTCGTCGGGAGTCGGCTGGACCGGCGTGCTGGTCGCTTGGGTGTCGGCTCGCTGGACCGACTCGGGCGACGTGGGCCGGGACGTCGGCTGGGCGGTCGTGGGCTGCGCGTCCGGTCCGGAGAACGCCGTCGGCTGCGAGTCGGCCTGAGCGGACGTGGACCACGCGGTAGTCGGCTCAGCAGGGGCTGCCGACTGAGCGGACATGGGCTGGTCAGCGGAGGGCGCCTGGCGGTCGGGCGCGGGGCGAGCGGCGGTCGGCTGAGACGTCGGCTGGGAGGCAGTGGGCTGGGAGGCGGGGTCGGCGGCGGCGTTGCGGGCGGCGGCGGAGCCTCGGCTGAGGGCGACCTGGCGCGACGGGATCTCGGGCTCGGCGAGGTCCTGCTGGGGGCGCGGTGCCTGGGGGCGCTCACGACGGGCGGACCCGCCGAAGGCGTCGAAGGCACCGAAGTCGTCGGCGTCGGCGCGCTCGGGCTCGCAGTCGGCGGCCGGGCGCGGGGAGGCTCCGGCGGCGGGGTCGTCCACGTCGACGTCGTCCACGTCGCCGGGGGTCTTCCCGGAGGGCTTGGCGGTGTCGGGGTAGCCGCCGCGCCACTCGACCCTGGGGATGAGCGCGGTTGGCGTGTGGTCGGCCAGCTCCATCTCCATGGGGTCGACCTCGGGCGGAGCGGTGGGCTGGGCGGAGCGCGGCGCGGCGCTGGGCCGGGGGCGATCGGAGCGCTCGTCGGCGGCACCGGCCGCGCGCAGCTCCTGCTGGATGGCGGCCTGGCTGATGCCCATGGGAGGCGTGGTGGCCTCGAAGAACAGCGGTTCCTCGTCGGCGCGGGCAGCGGCGGCGGCCTGTTCGGCGTCGCGCTGGCGCTGGAGCTGCTCCAGGTACTCGGTGGGCGCGGGCGGGATGTCGGACAGCGTGGGGGTCGGCCTGCGCAGGTCCATCCTCGCCGTGGCCACCTCGATGTGCGCCGTCTCCTCGGCGGGCGAGGGCTGCGGGACATCGGCGGGCGAAGGCTCGGCGAGCGAGGGCTCGTCGTCGGCGTCGCTGGCCTCGGCGCGGACCACCTCGGTCGGCACGGGCGGAGCGGGCTCGACGACCTGGGTGGGCACGGGGTCGGAGAAGACCGGGTCGACCAGCTGCGGCTGAACGGCCTCGGGCAGCTTCGGCGGCTCAGGACGCTCCGGGGCGGAGAGGACGGCGGGCGCGGCGTTGAACACCGGCGGGCGCGAGGGCTTCGGCTCGGCGGCGGAGCTGGGCAGGTCGACGCGGGCGAGCTCGTCCTCCAGCTCGGCGATCCTGCGGCGGGCGGGCCGGACGAAGATCAGCCAGGTGGCTCCGGCCCCGACCAGGACCGCGAGCAGGGAGTACAGCCAGACCTCTCCGAACAGGGACGACACCGCCTTGGACCTCCTCTTCGTGTGATGAACGCGTCTGTCCCGTTCATCACGCTCAGCGTAAACTCATTCGGGTGCCATCGATGACCACCTCAGCGGACTCGATGGCCCTTCCACCCTCCCCCAGGCAGCCGGGCACCGCCTCCGGACTCCTGTGCGGGGTGGGCGCCTACACACTGTGGGG
The DNA here is from genome assembly GCF_039537405.1 of Allokutzneria multivorans. Classification (NCBI taxonomy): domain Bacteria; kingdom Bacillati; phylum Actinomycetota; class Actinomycetes; order Pseudonocardiales; family Pseudonocardiaceae; genus Allokutzneria; species Allokutzneria multivorans. The sequence goes on from NZ_BAABAL010000006.1 coordinate 272,176, forward strand.
CCTGTTCCCCCTCTTCTGGCCACTGCTCGGACCTGCGGATTCGGTCGAGATCCTGGCCCACCGGATCGCGTGGACCATGGTCTTCATGCTCGGCGGGCTGCTGCTGTTCGGCCGCTGGGCGCGGCTGCGAGGCCTGTCGGCGCGGTCGTGGCTGCTGGTCGCGGCGGCCGCGGTGCTGATCGCGGTCAACTGGGGCACCTACATCTACGGGGTGACCTCCGGCCAGGTGACCGAAACAGCGCTCGGTTACTTCATCAATCCGCTGGTCAGCGTGGTGCTCGGCGTCGCGGTGCTCAACGAGCAGCTGCGCCGGACGCAGTGGGTCGCCATCGGCATCGCCGCCGTCGCGGTGATCGTGATGACCATGAGCTCGGCGTCGGTCCCGGTGATCGCGCTGGTGCTGGCGACCTCGTTCGGCTTCTACGGCCTGATCAAGAAGACCGTGCCGATGGACTCGGTGACCAGCCTGGCCGCCGAGAGCGTGGTGCTGGGCCCGATCGCCGCGGGCTACCTCATCTGGCTCGGCGCCTCGGGGGCGGGGACCTTCGGCGAGCACGGCGTCTGGCACGCGTTGCTGCTGGTCTCGGCGGGGCCGGTGACGATCGTGCCGCTGCTGCTGTTCGGCACCTCCGCGCGCAGGCTGCGGCTGGTCACGCTCGGCGCCTTGCAGTACCTGGCGCCGATCATCCAGTTCGCCTGGGGCCTGTTCGTCATGCACGAGCCGATGACGCCTGAGCGCTGGCTCGGCTTCGGGCTGGTCTGGGCGGCCCTGGTGCTGTTCACGGTGGACGGCGCGCTGGCGGCACACCGGAGCAGGCGCAAGCTGGCCAGGTACGAGACCACCGTCGTGCCGGAAGCGATCGTCGTCGAGGTTCCGGAAGAGCCGGCTCAGTCCACCAAGTAGTCGCTACTTGCTGCGGTCAACCACGTAGTCGGCCAGGGCTTCCAGAGCCGTCCTCGCCGGGCACTCCGGCAGGTAGGCCAGCTCGCCCCGGGCGTCGTCGGCGTAGCCGTAGAGGGTCTTCCTGGCGCGTTCGAGCCCCTCGGACTCGCGCAGCAGGTCCAGGGCCTCGGTCACCAGGTGGTCCTCGGTGATCGGAGCGGCCAGCAGCTCGCGCAGGCGCTCACCGCGCTCGCCCTGCTCCTCCAGCGCGTAGAGCATCGGCAGCGTCTTCACGCCCTCGCGCAGATCGGTGCCGGGCGTCTTGCCGGAGGCCGAGGAGGGCGAGGCGATGTCGATGACGTCGTCGGAGATCTGGAACGCGGTGCCGATGATCTCGCCGTAGCGCTGCAACGCCACGATCGTCTTCTCGTCCGCGCCGGAGAACATCGCGCCGTAGCGCCCGGCGGTGGCGATCAGCGAGCCGGTCTTCTCGGCGATGACCTTCAGGTAGTGCTCGACGAGGTCCTGGCCGGGCTTGGGCCCGACGGTCTCGCGCATCTGGCCGGTCACGAGCTCACCGAACGTCACCGCGATGATCTCCGCGGCCTCCGTCCCGAGCCCCGCGACGAGCTTGGAGGCGTGCGCGAAGAGGAAGTCACCGGTGAGGATCGCGACCGCGTTGTCCCAGCGGGCGTTGGCGCTGACGGCGCCGCGGCGCATCGTCGCCTCGTCCATCACGTCGTCGTGGTACAGCGTCGCCAGGTGGATCAGCTCCACCACGGCGGCGGCGGTCACCACGTCGTCCTCGTCCGCGTCGCCGAAGTTGGCCGCGAGCAGGGTGAACAGCGGGCGGATGCGCTTGCCGCCCGCCTCGACGAGGTGCAGCGAGGCCTCGGTGACGAACTCGAAGTCGCTCTGCACGACGGTCTTGAGCAGCCGCTCGACTCGCTCAAGGCCTGCCTGTACTGACGCGGCGAGCCCGGGGTCGGTCAGCACCGAACTGGCGTCCCGGTCCCGGCCAAGGCGGGCGTGCTCACTCGTGGTCACATCCGAAGCCTACGTAGGGCTGCCGGGTGCGTGGCACCCACCGGCCCATAACGCGCTATGACTTCCCCAACACGGGCGAAACAACTCGGGAAACGGCATGAAAAAGCCCGCGAACGGCAAGCGTCCGCGGGCTTCTCCAGCGACGTGATCTGTCTAGGAAATGAAAGCTCCCACCAGCGACCAGTCCAGCACCGCCGACGGGAAGACGCCGAGCAGAACCGTCACCGCGACGCCGAGCGCGATGGTGATCGTCGTCGGCACGCCGGGCAGGCTCACCGTCGGGCCGTTCTCCTCCGGCTCGCGCATGAACATCAGCACGATGATCCGCAGGTAGAAGAACGCGGCGACGGCGCTCGCCAGCAGCGCGACCACCACGAGCGGGGCCATCCCGTCGGCGAGCGCGGCCGAGAACACCACGAACTTGCCGACGAAACCGCTGGTGAAGGGGATGCCGGCGAGGGCGAGCAGCAGCACCGTGAAGATCAGCGCCACCACCGGGGACCGCTTGCCGAGACCCGCCCAGGAGCTGATCTGCGTCGCCTCCCCGTTGGCGTCGCGGACCAGGCTGATCACCGCGAACACCGCCAGCGTGGTGAAGCCGTAGGTGAGCAGGTAGAACAGCGTGGCCGCGCGGCCCTCGTCGGTCAGCGCGATCGAACCGATCAGCAGGAAGCCCGCGTGCGCCACCGAGGAGTAGGCGACCATCCGCTTGATGTCGGTCTGGGTCAGGCCGAGGATCGCGCCGATCAGCATCGAGACGATCGCGACGCCCCACAGGACCCCGCGCCACTCCCAGCTGGTCGACTCGAAGGCCACCGAGAACACCCGCAGGATGCCGCCGAAGGCCGCGACCTTGGTGCACGCGCCCATGAACGCGGTGACCGGGGTCGGAGCGCCCTGGTAGACGTCCGGGGACCAGGAGTGGAACGGGCCGACCGCCGCCTTGAACAGCAGACCCACCACGAGCAGGCCGATACCGGCGAACAGCAGCGTGTCGGAGCGGTCGGAGCCGCCCGCGGCCTGGGCGATCGCGGAGAGCTTGATCGAGCCCGCGTAGCCGTAGAGCAGCGCCAGCCCGTACAGGAAGAACGCCGAGGCGAAGGCGCCGAGCAGGAAGTACTTGACCGCCGCCTCCTGCGAGATGAGGCGGCGACGGCGGGCCAGGCCGCACATCAGGTACAGCGGGAGGCTCAGCACCTCGAGGGCGATGAACATGGTCAGCAGGTCGTTGGACGCCGTGAAGACCATCATGCCGCCGAGCGAGAACAGCGCCAGCGGGAAGACCTCGGTCTGCATGACCGTGGTGGCCTGCTCGCGGTCCTGGATGGTGCCGGGCCGGACGGCGGCGTCGGCGGCGAAGGCGCCACCGGGCTCGACCCTGCGGTCGGCGATCAGCAGCACCGAGCCGAGGCCGAGGATCAGCAGCGTCGCCCAGAGGAACAGGGCGGGCTTGTCCACGGCGACGGCGCCGGCCAGCGTGGTGACCCCGGTCGCCGGGGCGTCACCGAGGTAGCTCAGCAGCGCGGCACCCGCACCGGCGAGCGCGAGCACGCTGAGGCCGAACTGGGCGCCCCAGCGGGCCGAACGCGGCAGGAACGCCTCGAACAGCACGGAGACGCAGGCGGCGCCGAGCACGATCAGGATCGGCGCGATCGCCGGGAAGTCCAGGTCGGGCACCTGGACCTGCTCGACCTGGGCGAGGAGCATCGGGACGTTCACGTCACTTGTTGCCTTCCTGCGAGACAACCGGGTCGGTCACGCCGGCCTCGGTCATCGTCGCCGTGACGGACGGGGTGATGACGTCCAGGACGGGCTTCGGGTAGACGCCGAGGCCGATGACCAGTGCCACCAGCGGAGCCAGCACGATCAGCTCGCGGCGGGAGAGGTCGGCGATCTTGGACTTGAAGGTTTCCGACTCCGGGTCGGTCGCCGAACCGGGGCCGCCCGCGAGGCCGACGAGCGCGGTGCCGCGCACCGGGCCCTGCATGACCTGCTGGTAGGCCCGCAGCACGTACAGCGCGGCGAGCACCATGCCGACCGAGGCGATGATCGTGAACACCGGCTCGTTCGGGAAGGAGCCGACCAGCACCAGGAACTCGCTCACGAAGGAGTTGGTTCCCGGCAGCGCCAGCGAGGACAGACCGGCGACCAGGAACAGACCGCCGAGCACCGGGGTCAGCTTGGCCATGCCGCCGTAGTCGCTGAACTTCCTGGAGCCGCCGCGCGCCATCACCATGCCGACGACCAGGAAGAGCATGCCGGTGGAGATGCCGTGGTTGACCATGTACAGCACCGAGCCGGAGATCGACTGGCTGCTGAAGGCGAAGATGCCCAGCGCGATGAAACCGAAGTGGGCGATCGAGGTGAAGGCCACGAACCGCTTCATGTCGCTCTGCCCGAAGGCCAGGAACGCGCCGTAGAGGATGCCGATCACGGCGAGCACGAGCACCAGCGGTGCGAGCTGCTTGCTGGCCTCGGGGAACAGCGAGAGGCCGTAGCGCAGGAAGCCGAAGGTGCCGACCTTGTCCAGCACGCCGACGAGCAGCACACCGACACCGACCGGGGCCTCGGCGGCCGAGTCCGGCAGCCAGGTGTGCAGCGGGACCAGCGGCGCCTTGATGGCGAAGGCCACGAAGAAGCCGAGGAACAGCCAGAACTGCGCGGTCGGCGAGAGGTCCTTGGAGATCTCCACCAGCTTCGCCCACTCGAACGTGCCCTTGCCGAGCACGTCCGCGCTGGTCACGTACACACCGATGACCGATGCGAGCATGATCAGGCCGCCGAGCAGCGAGTACAGGAAGAACTTCATCGCCGCGTAGGTCCTGCGCGGACCGCCGAAGCGGCCGATCAGGAAGTACGCCGGGATGAGCATCGCCTCGAAGAAGACGTAGAACAGGAAGACGTCCGTGGCGGCGAAGACGCCGACCATGAAGGTCTCCATCACCAGGATCAGCGACAGGAAGCCGCCGAGGGTGCGCCCCTCGGGCAGCTTCTCCTCCCAGGACGCGCCGATGACGACGGGCACCAGGAAGGCGATCAGGGCGATCATCACCAGGGCGATGCCGTCGACGCCGAGCGCGAAGTTGACCCCGAACTGCGGGATCCACTCCACCGAGGTGGTCAGCTGCAACCGGGCGCCGCCCGCGTCGAAGGCGATCCAGGCGAAGACCGCCAGGACCAGCTCCGCGAGGGAGAACCCGAGCGCGGACAGCCGGGCCAGCCGGTCGTTGTTGCGCAGCAAGGCGACAACAACAGCACCGACCAGCGGCAGCAGAAGGAGAGCTGGAAGCAAGATGGCGCTGCTCACGCGAACCTCACCACCAGCATGGCCGCGATCACGAGGACCGAACCTCCAAGCATGCTCAGGGCGTAGGAGCGGACGAACCCGGTCTGGGTCCGGCGCAGCACGCCGGAGCCGCCGCCGAGCACCGACGCGGTGCCCATGACGATCCCGTCGACGCCCTTGTTGTCCACCACCAGGAAGGCCCTGGTGAGCAGCAGGCTCGGCTTGACGACGAGCCAGTCGTTCAACGCGTTGGTGTACAGGTCGGCGCGGGCCGCCCGCACCGGCCAGGACGCAGCGGGCCGCTCGACCGGGACGCGGACCGACTTGCGACCGAAGATCACCCAGGCGACAAGCGCGCCGAGCGCGGACAGCGCCACGGTCAGCAGCGGCACCAGGGCGTGCGGGATGACGCCGTGCTCAGCGGTCTCCAGCGTGCCCAGCGAGGGGGTCAGCCAGTTGGAGAGCAGACCGCCGTTGCTGAGCAGGAAGCCCGCGAACACCGAACCGAAGGCCAGCACGATCATCGGGACGGTCATCGACTTCGGCGACTCGTGCGGGGAGTAGTCCCTGCCGTCGGCCGACTTCAGCTTCTCCCAGCGCTTCTCACCGAAGAACACCAGCAGCATCAGGCGGGTCATGTAGAAGGCCGTCAGCGCAGCGCCGAAGAGAGCCGCACCGCCGAAGACCCAGCCGCGCCAGCCCTCCTGGCCGAAGGCCGCCTCGATGATGGCGTCCTTGGAGTAGTAGCCGGACAGGAACGGGAAGCCGATCAGCGCCAGGTAGCCGAGGCCCCAGGTGACGAAGGTGATCGGCATCTTCCTGGCCAGGCCACCCATCCGCCGGATGTTGCCCTCGTCGTTCATGCCGTGCATCACCGAACCGGCGCCGAGGAACAGCCCGGCCTTGAAGAAGCCGTGGGTGAGCAGGTGCATGATGCCCAGCGCGTAGCCGAACGGGCCGAGGCCGACCGCGAGGATCATGTAGCCGATCTGGCTGACCGTCGAGTACGCCAGGACCTTCTTGAAGTCGTCGTAGGCGCAGCCGATCACGCACCCGATCAGCAGCGTCAGCGCGCCGATGATCGTGACGACCAGGCGGCCGTCCGGGGTGAGGTCGTAGATCGGGTTGGACCGCGCGATCAGGTACACGCCGGCGGTGACCATGGTCGCGGCGTGGATGAGGGCGGAGACCGGGGTCGGACCCTCCATCGCGTCCGGGAGCCACGCCTGGAGCGGGAACTGACCGGACTTGCCACAGGCGCCGAGCAGCAGCATCAGCGCGATCGCCAGGACCACGCCGCCGGAGAGCTCACCGGCGCGCTCGAAGACCTCGGTGTACTGGGTGGTGCCGAGGTTGGCGAACATCAGGAAGATCGCCACGGCCAGGCCGATGTCGCCGACCCGGTTCATCAGGAACGCCTTCTTGGCCGCCTCCGCCGCGGACGGCTTGTGCTGCCAGAAGGAGATCAGCAGGTAGGACGCGAGACCGACGCCCTCCCAGCCCAGGTACAGCGTCACGAAGCTGTTGCCCAGCACCAGGATCAGCATGGCGCCGACGAACAGGTTCAGGTAGGCGAAGAACTTGCGCCGGTTCTCGTCGTGGCTCATGTAGCCGATCGAGTAGATGTGGATCAGCGAACCCACACCGGTGATCAGCAGCACGAACGTGATCGACAGCGGGTCGAGCCGGAGGCCGAAGTCGACCTTCAGCGCCTCGACCGGGATCCACGAGAACAGGCTGACCTCGCGGACCCGCTGCTCGGGGTCGAGCCCGATGACGGAGAAGAACAGCGCGAGGCCGTAGCCGAACGCGGCGATCACCATGGCGCTGCCGAGCAGGTGGCCCCAGCGGTCGGAGCGGCGCCCGCTGATCAGCAGGATCGCCGCGCCGAGCAGGGGCAGGACGATCAGGAGCCACGCGTACTGCGCGATGCCCTGGGCGGCCAGCACCTTCGCGGGCTCGGCGAGATACGTACTCGTCACCTCTGGCCCCTCAGTACTTCAGCAGGTTCGCGTCGTCGACCGAGGCCGAGCGGCGCGTCCGGAAGATGGACATGATGATCGCGAGCCCGACGACGACCTCGGCGGCCGCGACGACCATCACGAAGAACGCCATCACCTGGCCGTCCAGCCCGCCGTTGATCCTGGCGAAGGTGACCAGCGTCAGGTTCACCGCGTTGAGCATCAGCTCCACGCACATGAACACGACGATGGCGTTGCGCCGGACCAGCACGCCGACCGCGCCGATGGTGAACAGCAGCGCCGAGAGCAGCAGGTAGTGGGTGGGACTCACCTGTCCCCCTCCTTACCGGTGAGTGCGTGCGCGTCGGGGCCGGGCTTGGTGCCCGCGACCTCGGCGACGTCGGCCTCCAGCGTCTTGCGGGAGGTGGCCTCGATCAGCTCGGAGACCGACTCCGGGGCGACCGAGCCGTCGGGCAGCAGCGCGGGCGTCGCGACCGAGTTGGCGGTGGCGAAGACACCGGGGCCGGGCAGCGGCGACGGGCGGTCGTGCTCGCCGCGCAGGCGCATCTCGACCATCTCGCGCTGGGTCTTGCGCTCGGTGTGCTTGCGGTCGACGAAGGCCAGCACCATCGCGCCGAGCGCTGCGGTGATCAGCAGCGCCGAGGTCAGCTCGAACGGGAACACGTAGTCGGTGAAGACCGCGCGCCCGATGTTGCCGACGTTGCCGCCGTTGGTGGTGTTCGCCTCGGCGAGGCCGCGGGCGGGCACGTCGGTGAGCGCCCGCGCCAGCGCGGTGACCATCAGGACACCGAAGCCGATGCCGAACAGCGCGGCGGCGAAGCGCTGACCGCGCAGCACCTCGACCACCGAGTCCGACGCGTCCCTGCCGACCATCATCAGCACGAACAGGAACAGCATCATGATCGCGCCGGTGTAGACGATGATCTGCACGAACCCGAGGAACGGGGCCTGCTGGACCATGTACATGACACCGAGGCCGAGCATGGTCAGCACCAGCCACAGCGCCGAGTGCACGGCGTTGCGGGAGAACAGCATGCCGAGCGCACCGGCGAGGGCGAGCGGGCCGAGGACCCAGAACGCCACGGCCTCGCCGGTGGTGACCTCGGCGCCCGCCTGGGCGAGCAGAAGCGCGGTGTTCACGCCTTGGCCCCCTCGCCGCCGTCGGCGGCCGGCTGCTGGCGGGCCAGTGCCGGGCCGTTGACGTAGTAGTCGGTCTCGTTGTCACCGAGGCGCATCGGGTGCGGCGGCTGCTCCATGCCGGGCAGCAGCGGCGCGAGCAGCTGCTCCTTGGTGTAGATCAGGTTCTGCCTGCTGTCGTCGGCCAGCTCGTACTCGTTGGTCATGGTGAGCGAGCGGGTCGGGCAGGCCTCGATGCACAGGCCGCAGCCGATGCACCGGAGGTAGTTGATCTGGTAGTCGAGGCCGAAGCGCTCACCGGGCGAGTAGCGCTCGTCCTCGGTGTTGTCGCCGCCCTCGACGAAGATCGCGTCGGCGGGGCAGGCCCACGCGCACAGCTCGCAGCCGACGCACTTCTCCAGCCCGTCCGGGTGCCGGTTGAGCTGGTGCCGACCGTGGTAGCGAGGCGCGGTGACCTTCTTGACCTCGGGGTACTCCTCGGTGACGACCTTCTTGAACATGGTTCCGAAGGTCACGCCGAAGCCCTTGACGGGATCAAAGAACCCCATCGTTGGCCTCCTTGTCCTTACCCTTGGCCGACTCGGAGTCGCTGCCCGCGGGGGTCGCGTCGGGAACGTTCGGGGAGTGCTGCTTGCCGGTGATCTCGCCGCTGGAGCCCGCTCCGACCTTGGCCTCCACGGGGACGGCGGCCTTGCGCTTGGGCGGCTTCGGCACGCTCAGGTCCAACGGCGGAACCGGGAACCCGCTGTGCGCCATGGGGATCTGCGGTCCCTCCTCGACCTGCCGGTCGGGGATGAGGAACGCCACGATCAGCAGCACCACCAGCACGCCGCCGCCGATCATCAGCACCTGCTGCGGGGTGACGCCCTGGTTGCGGATGGTCTTGATGGTGGCCACCGCGACGATCCAGACCAGGCTCGCCGGGACCAGGAACTTCCAGCCCAGCTTCATGAACTGGTCGTAGCGGTAGCGGGGCAGCGTGCCGCGCAGCCAGATGAAGCCGAACAGGAAGGTCAGCGTCTTCAGCAGGAACCAGACCAGGCCCAGCCAGCCGTCGTCGATCCACGGCACCAGCGTCGCCAGCCCGAAGGGCGCGTGCCAGCCGCCGAGGAACAACGTCGTGGCCAGCGCCGAGACGGTGACCATGTTGATGTACTCGGCGAGGAAGAACAGCGCGAACTTCAGCGAGGAGTACTCGGTGTGGAAGCCACCGACCAGCTCGGACTCGGCCTCGGGGAGGTCGAAGGGCGCGCGGTTGGTCTCACCGACCATGGAGATCACGTAGATCACGAAGCTGACCGGGAGCAGCAGGGCGAACCAGCCGTTGGTGTGCTGCGCGTCCACGATGCCCGCGGTGGACATCGTGCCGGAGTACATGATCACCGCGACGATGGACAGGCCCATCGCGATCTCGTAGGAGATCACCTGGGCCGCCGAGCGCAGCGAGCCCAGCAGCGGGTACGGCGAACCGGAGGCCCAGCCACCGAGCACGATGCCGTAGACGCCGAGCGAGGAGCAGGCCAGCACGACCAGCACGCCGACCGGCAGGTCGACCAGCTGGAGCGCGGTCTGGTGGCCGAAGAAGCTGACCTCGCCGGCCAGCGGGATCACCGAGAACGCCAGGAAGGCGGGAACGCAGGAGATCACCGGGGCCAGGAAGAACACCCACTTGTCGGCCAGCACGGGCCGGATGTCTTCCTTGAAGGCCAGCTTGAGGCCGTCCGCGAGGGACTGGAGCCAGCCGCCGGGGCCGACCCGGTTCGGACCGGGGCGCTGCTGCATCCGGCCGACGGCCTTGCGCTCCCAGTTGATCATGAACAGGGTCAGGACGACGAGCAGCGCGAAGATGCCGACGACCTTGATGATGGTGATCCAGAACGGGTCGTTGGCAAGGAGTTCTGGAGTGCTCACGCGTTCCCTCCGTCAGCAACCGTCACGGTCACGACAGCGCCGTGGCCCGCGCCGAGGGTGCGGCGCACGGTGGAGGTCCCGGAGTTGCCGGGCAGCCACACCACGCCGTCGGGCAGGTCGGCGACCGCGAGCGGCAGCGTGATCGCGCCGCGCTCGGTGCGCACCGTGACCTCCGTGCCGTCGGTGGCGCCGAGCTTGGCGGCGGTCTCCGGCGAGAGCCGCGCGACCGCGGGACGCGCGGTACCGGCCAGGTTCGGCTCGCCGTCCTGACCGCGACCGTTGTCCAGCATGCGGGTCCAGCTCGCCAGCACGGCCTGTCCGGCGTCGGCCTTGGCGGCACCGGCGCTGGCCACGCTGGGCGCGGCGGGACGGGCACCGGTGTACTCGCCGAGCCGGGCCAGATCGCCCGCGGCGGCGGCCGGGGTCTGCGTGAACAGGTCCGCGTCCATCTCCATGGCGAGGCTGTCCAGGATCCGGCAGTCCGGGATCACGTTCGGCACCGACAGACCCGGCTCGAAGGACCGGCGACGGCCCTCCCAGTTCAGGTAGCTGCCGCCGCGCTCGACGGCCGCGGCCACCGGCAGCACCACGTCGGCGCGGGCGGTCACGGCGGACTCGCGCAGTTCGAGCGAGACCAGGAAGCCGACCCGGTCCAGCACCTTCTCCGCGAGCGCGGGGTCGGGCAGGTCCTCGGGGTCGACACCGCCGACGACCAGCGCCGTCAGGTCACCGGTCAGGGCGGCGTCGAGGATGCCGTCCAGATCGCGACCGGGCGCGGCGGGCAGCGCACCGGACTCCATGCCCCAGGCCAGCTCGACCTCGGCGCGGGCGGCGGCGTCGGTCACCGGGCGACCGCCCGGCAGCAGCGTCGGCAGCGCGCCGACCTCGACCGAACCCCGCTCACCGGCGCGGCGCGGGACCCACGCGAGCTTGGCGCCCGTGGTCTCGGCGAGCCGGGTGACGGCGGAGAACAGGCCGGGGACCTCGGCGGCGCGGACGCCGACCAGGATCACCGCGTTGCCCGAGCCGAGCGCCTCGCGGACGTCGGCACCGTCGTTGTGCGTGCCGAGCGCGTCGACCGCGGCGGCCTCGGCACCGGGGGTGCAGGCGAGCAGCTGACCGAAGCTCTTGCGCACGCTGGAGGTCGTGTACTGACCCAGGTGGAAGACCTTGGTCTTGTTGTTCCTGGCGGCCTTGCGCAGGCGCAGGAACAGGATTCCGGCTTCCTCCTCGGGCTCCAGCGCCACGCACAGCACGGCTGGCGCGGACTCGATGCCCTTGTAGGTCACGCCGTTCTCCGGCGTGGTGCCCACGACGCGGGCCGCGAGGAAGTCCAGCTCCTCGGCGGAGTGCGGGCGCGAGCGGAAGTCGATGTCGTTGGTGCGCAAGGCGACGCGGGCGAACTTCGAGTACGCGTAGGCGTCCTCGACGGTCAGCCTGCCGCCCGGCAGCACACCGACGCCGCCGTTCTCGCGGGCCTTGGCCAGGCCCTCGCCCGCGATGCGCAGCGCGTCGGTCCAGGAGGCCGGCTTCAGCTCACCGGTCTCCGCGTCGCGCACGAGCGGGGTGGTGAGGCGGTCCGGCTGCGTCGCGTAGGTGAAGGCGAAGCGGCCCTTGTCGCACAACCACTCCTCGTTCACCTCCGGGTCCTCACCGGCGAGGCGGCGCTGCACCTTGCCGCGGCGGGTGTCCACGCGGGTCGCGCAGCCGCCGGCGCAGTGCTCGCACACACCCGGCTTGGAGACCAGGTCGAACGGGCGCGAGCGGAAGCGGTACGCGGCGCTGGTGAGCGCGCCGACCGGGCAGATCTGGATGGTGTTGCCGGAGAAGTAGCTCTGGAACGGCTTGTCGTCGGCGACACCGATCTGCTGCATCGCGCCGCGCTCGAGCAGGTCGATGAACGGGTCACCGGCGATCTGCTCGGAGAAGCGGGTGCAGCGCTGGCAGAGCACGCAGCGCTCGCGGTCCAGCAGGACCTGGGTGGAGATCGCGACCGGCTTGGCGAAGGTCCGCTTCTTCTCCTCGAAGCGGGACTCCGCGCGACCGTGCTTGAGCGCCTGGTTCTGCAGGGGGCACTCGCCGCCCTTGTCGCAGATCGGGCAGTCCAGCGGGTGGTTGATCAGCAGCAGCTCCATCACGCCCTGCTGCGCCTTGTCGGCGACCGGCGAGGTGAGCTGCGTCTTGACCACCATGCCATCGGCGACGGTCATCGTGCAGGAGGCCTGCGGCTTCGGCATGGGCCTGCCGCCCATCTCCACCTCGACCAGGCACTGGCGACAGGCACCGGCCGGTTCGAGGAGGGGGTGGTCGCAGAACCGCGGGATCACGGTGCCCAGGCGCTCGGCGGTGCGGATGAGCAGTTCGCCCTTGGGCGCCACCACATCCACGCCGTCGATGGTCAGGCGCACGTGGCCTTCCGGCACAGGTGGCTGGTCCTGGTTCTTCTCAGGAGCCACGGTCATGAGCTTGCTCCCGCCAGCTCGGGCTGCGCCGCCGCGTTCTGCTGGCACAGCTCAAGGAACTCGTGCTTGAAGTACTTGATGGCACTGGTGATCGGGCTCGTCGCACCGTCGCCGAGCGCGCAGAAGGACCGGCCGAGGATGTTGTCGCAGATGTCGAGCAACGTCTCGATGTCCGAGGGCGAACCCTCACCGCGCACCATGCGCTGCAGGATCTGCGTCAGCCAGAACGTGCCCTCGCGGCAGGGGGTGCACTTGCCGCAGGACTCGTGCTTGTAGAACTCGGTCCACTTCATGACCGCCCACGGCACGGACACGGTCTCGTTGAAGATCTGCAGTGCCGTGGTGCCCAGCATCGAGCCCGCCTGCGCGCAGCCCTCGAAGTCCAGCGGGACGTCGAGGTGCTCGGCGGTGAACATCGGCGTGGAGGAACCACCCGGCGTCCAGAACTTCAGCGGGATGCCGTCCTTCATGCCGCCCGCCATGTCGAGCAGCTCGCGCAGCGTGATGCCCATCGGGGCCTCGTACTGGCCGGGCTTCTCCACGTGGCCGGAGAGCGAGAAGATCTTCGGGCCCGGGGACTTCTCCCGCCCCATCGCGCGGAACCAGTCGGAACCGCCGTTGACGATGTAGGGAACCGAGGCGATGGTCTCGACGTTGTTCACCACGGTGGGCGAGGCGTAGAGACCCGCGGTCGCGGGGAAGGGGGGCTTCAACCGGGGCTGGCCGCGACGCCCTTCGAGGGAGTCCAGCAGCGCGGTCTCCTCGCCGCAGATGTACGCGCCCGCACCGGCGTGGATGACCAGGTCGAGGTCGAAGCCCGTGCCGAGGATGTTCTTGCCGAGGTACCCGGCGGCGTAGGCCTCCTGGACCGCGGCGTTGAGGCGGCGGATGCAGTGCAGGACCTCACCGCGCACGTAGATCGCGCAGAAGTTCGCGCGGATCGCGTACGAGGTGATGATGCAGCCCTCGATCAGCGAGTGCGGGTCCGCCATCATCAGCGGGATGTCCTTGCAGGTGCCCGGCTCGCCCTCGTCGGCGTTGATCACCAGGTAGTGCGGCTTGCCGTCGCCCTGCGGGATGAAGCTCCACTTGAGGCCGGTCGGGAAGCCCGCGCCGCCGCGCCCGCGCAGGCCGGAGGCCTTCACGAGCTCGATCAGCTGGTCCGGGTGCGCCTTCAGAGCCTTCGGCAGGGCGGTGTAGCCCTCCAGCTGCTCGTAGGTGTGCCGGGTCCAGGAGTTCGGCGACAGCCAGCGCTTGGTCAGAACCGGTGTCAGGACGTGGTTGTCGTCAGTCATCGCGCCCTCACTTCTTTTCCGGCAGCGCGGGCAGCGGCGCGTCGTCGGGCATGGACGGCGCGGTCCAGCCGCGCTCCTGGGCGAGCTTGGCGCCGCGCACGGTCTCGATGGACGCGGACGGTCCGGCGTTGTCCGCCGGGTCGCGGCCGTCGAAGAACCCGGCCAGCTGGAGTTCGGCCTGCTTGAAGTCGGTCAGCGCCGCGCCACGGGTGGGCGCGGGCTTCTCGCCGTTGCGCAGCTTCTCGACCAGCTCGGAGGCGGACTCCGGGGTCTGGTTGTCGAAGAACTCGTAGTTGACCTGGAGCACCGGGCCGAGGTCGCACGCCGCCAGGCACTCGGCGTGCTCCAGCGTGATCGAGCCGGGGGTGCCGGGCTCGCCCGCGGTCTCCTCGTGGCCGAGCGGCTTGCCGTCGGTGCCGAGCTGCTCGCGCAGCTTGGCGTAGATGGCGTCCCCGCCCAGCGCGGCGCAGAGGGTGTTGGTGCAGACGCTCACCAGGTGCTCACCGCACGGGCGGCGCTTGTACATGGTGTAGAACGTCGCGACCGCGCTGACCTCGGCGGTGGTCAGCTCCAGCTGGGCCGCGCAGAACGCGATGCCCGCCTGGCTGACGTGGCCCTCCACCGACTGCACGAGGTGCAGCATGGGCAGCAGCGCCGACCGCGAGACGGGGTAGCGCGCGATGATCTGCTGCGCCCTCTCGACGATGTCGTCGCCGAAGATGCTGATGTCCACAGTGGACTGCTCAGGCTGAGTAGTTGTCATCGGTCCACACCACCCATCACCGGGTCGATCGAGGCAACGGCGGCGATGACGTCGGCGACCTGGCCGCCTTCGCTCATCGCGGGCATCGACTGGAGGTTCACGAAGCTGGGTTCGCGCACGTGCACGCGCATCGGCCTGGTGCCGCCGTCGGAGACGAGGTGGTAGCCCAGCTCGCCGCGCGGGGACTCGATCGGCACGTAGACCTGGCCCGCAGGCACGTCGAAGCCCTCGGTCACCAGCTTGAAGTGGTGAATCAGCGACTCCATCGACTGACCCATGATCTTGCGGACGTGCTCCAGCGAGTTGCCCATGCCGTCGGCGCCGATGGTCAGCTGCGCGGGCCAGGCGATCTTGGCGTCCTCCACCATGACCGGGCCCGGCTCCAGCTTGCCGAGGCACTGCTCGACGATCTTGAGCGACTCGTGGATCTCGGCGAGGCGGACCTTGTACCGCGCGAAGCAGTCGCCCGCGGTCTCGACCGGGACCTCGAAGTCGTACTCCTCGTAGCCGCAGTACGGCTCGACCTTGCGCAGGTCCCACGGCAGACCCGCGGAGCGCAGGATCGGGCCGGTGAGGCCGAGCTGGAGGCAGCCGTCCAGCGGCAGGTAGCCGACGCCGGAGAGGCGGTTCTTCCAGATCGGCTGGCCGGTGAGCAGCTTGTCGTACTGGGGAAGGCGCGAGTCCATGACCTTGATGAAGTCGCGGATCTTCTGCTCGTAGCCCTCGGGCAGGTCCTGCGAGAGGCCGCCGGGCCGGATGAACGCGTGGTTCATCCGCAGACCGGTCAGGAACTCCAGCAGGTGCAGGACCTCCTCGCGCTCGCGGAAACCGGCGGTCATACCGGTCAGCGCGCCCAGCTCCATACCGCCGGTTGCCAGGCAGACCAGGTGCGAGCTGATGCGGTTGAGCTCCATCAGCAGCACGCGGATCACCTGGGCGCGGCGCGGGGCCTCGACGCCCAGCAGCTTCTCGACCGCCATGCAGTACGCGGCCTCGTTGTGCAGCGGCGCCAGGTAGTCCATGCGCGTCACGAAGGTGACGCCCTGGGTCCAGGTGCGGTACTCGGCGTTCTTCTCGATGCCGGTGTGCAGGTAGCCGATGACCGCGCGGCCCTGGGTGACGATCTCACCCTCGAGCTCCAGCACGAGGCGGAGCACGCCGTGCGTCGACGGGTGCTGCGGCCCCATGTTGATGACCACGCGCTCGTCGTGCGTCGCGTCGGCGAGGACGTCGTCCCAGTCACCACCGCTGACGGTGTAGACCCGGCCCTCGGTGGTCTCGCGGGAGTCCGCGTAGGCGTCGGTGCCGGCAGTGTTCTCAGTACCGGTGCTCATGAGTAGGACCTCCGCTGGTCCGGCGGAGGGATCTCCGCGCCCTTGTACTCGACCGGGATGCCGCCGAGCGGGTAATCCTTGCGCTGCGGGTGCCCGTCCCAGTCGTCCGGCATGAGGATGCGGGTCAGCGCGGGGTGGCCGTCGTAGACGATGCCGTACATGTCCCACGCCTCCCGCTCCTGCCAGTCGGCGGTCGGGTAGACGCCGACGACGCTCGGGACGTGCGCGTCGTCGATGTCGACCGCGACCTCCAGGCGGATGCGGCGCCGGTAGGTCATCGAGGTCAGGTGGTAGACCGAGTGCAGCCGCTGCGGCACGTCCACGCCGTAGTCGACGCCCGACACCGAGCTGCACAGCTCGAAGCGCAGGGCGGCGTCGTCGCGGAGCAGGGTGCACAGCGCGACCAGGTCCTCGCGGCGCACGTAGAACGTGATCTCGCCGCGGTCCACGGTCACCTGCTGCACGGCCTCGGCCGGAACGCCGCGCTCGGCCATGGCGGCGGCCAGCTCGTCGGCGAACTCGTCGAACCAGCCGCCGTAGGGGCGCTCGGCGGGGGCGGGCACGTGGGCGGGCAGCCGCAGGCCGCCGAAGCCGGAGGTGTCGCCGGAGCCGCTGATGCCGAACATGCCCTTGCGGGCGCGACCGGCGACGACCCCGCCGCGGTCTTCGTGCTCGCCGAACACGGCGGGCTGAGCGGCAGCCACGTCGGCGTCGTAGCCGCCGACCGGCTTGTCGTCCGCGCTACTCATCTCGCTCACTTCTTCTTCGCGTAGCGGACCGAGGACGGGATCAGCTCGGTGCGGTGGCCCGACTCGGCCAGCAGCGCGGCCCGCTTGGGCCCGAGCGGCTCGTCCATGATCTTGGCGTGGATCTTGAGGATCGCGTCGATCAGCATCTCCGGGCGCGGCGGGCAGCCCGGGAGGTACATGTCGACGGGGACCACGTGGTCGACGCCCTGCACGACGGCGTAGTTGTTGAACATGCCGCCGGAGGAGGCGCAGACGCCCATCGCGAGCACCCAGCGGGGCTCGGGCATCTGGTCGTAGATCTGGCGCAGCACCGGCGCCATCTTGTTGCTGACCCGCCCGGCGACGATCATCAGGTCCGCCTGCCTCGGCGAGGCGCGGAAGACCTCCATGCCGAAGCGCGCCAGGTCGTAGCGGGGCGCGCCGGTGGTCATCATCTCGATCGCGCAGCACGCCAGGCCGAAGGTGGCGGGCCACAGCGAGGACTTGCGGGTCCAGTTGACCAGCTTCTCGACGCTGGCCAGCAGGACGCCGTTGGGGAGCTTCTCTTCAAGACCCATTGCTCAGCTCCAGTCCAGGCCGCCGCGGCGCCACACGTATGCGTAGGCGAACCCGACGGTCGCGATGAACAGGGCGATCTCCACCAGGCCGAACATGCCCAGGGCGTCCGCGGAGACCGCGAACGGGTAGAGGAACACCATTTCGATGTCGAACAGAATGAACAACATCGCCGTCAGGTAGTACGCGACGGGCATTCGACCGCCGCCGACGACCGGCTGGGGCGAGGGCTCGATCCCGCACTCGTAGGCGTCCAGCTTGGCCCGGTTGTAGCGGCGGGGACCGATGTACGGCGCCGCCGTGACCGAGAAGACCGCGAAGCCCGCGGCCAGGACGAACATGAGTACGAGGGGGATGTAAGGCTGGAGCACTCTCTCCGCCGTCCTTTCCTCATCCGCGCTCGTCAACAGCCCTGTCGGGCCGCTGCCAGGGGGCAGCCTAAGGGTGTCTCTGAACCGCTTCTGTAGTTAGGCGCACCTAACCTGCAACGCGCTTGTGAACTGCTTCACAAGAGCCTCGCGCAGGAGTGTAAGACGTCACATCCAGGCCTGCTGGACGGGGGCGGGAGCGCTGCGCCGAGCGGCCGAGGGCACGCTAGGCGAACAGGGCGCGGAGCTGGCAGAGCAACGCGGCGGGCGCGGCCGGGGTGAGTGCGAGCTGACCGTCGGCCGTGGTGATCGAGTACCGCCCGGCAGGCGTGTCGAGCCAGGTCACGGGCACTTCGGAGACGCGGGTGCCGGTGCGGTCCGGGGTGCGGGAGACCGTCGTGGCCCTGCCGAAGGCGGTCGCGGTGGAGTACACCGCGAAGAACTCCGCGTTGCCCACGGCGTCTTCGGCCACGGCGGTGTCGTCCGCGGCGTTCCTCGGGCCGGGCACGAGCGCGGCGGCGCGGGGCGGGATCGCGGCCATGGCGCTCTCAGCGGCGTGCGCGGGATCGATCCAGCACAGTTCCACGGACTCGCCGCGCAGGACCGCTCGCAGCCCCTCAGCGCCGCGCGTGAAGCAGCCGACGCGGGTCTGGCCCGGCTCGTCGGCGTAGACCACGGCCAGTTCGTCGTCGAAGTCGGAGATCACCCTCAGGGCCGAGGCCAGCTCGGTGCCGACCCGGTCGGCGCCGCAGCCGGAACCGCCGAGGCCGTGCTCGCCGAGCCAGTCCGAGGTGAGGCCCCGTTCTTCACCCGCGTGACCGAGCACCACCAGCGGGAACGGCATCGCGCCGAGCCCGAGCAGGTTCCAGCACGTCTCGTAGACCTGGGCGGGGATCGGCGGCAGGCTCACACGGCGACGGACTGCGGAGATGGACACGATGGGCACCCCAGCCTCTGGCTCGGACTCCCGGTGGCTCGGCTCGTGGCGCACCACCGGACACGGGAACACGGGAATCGTTCCCGTTACGACTCACCGTGGGGAATGCAACCGTGGGCGGGCGCACCGCACAAGCACCGAGAACCGATCGGGCGAATCCGCCCGCCGCTACTCAGGTAAGTGCCGCAATTAGTGCTCAGCGGCTAGGAGAAAGGGCCGCTGAGCAGGCCGGAGAGGTGCTGGGAAACGGTTCCCGAACAAGCGGCGGCCAGCGACATCCACCCGCCCGAGTGCGTGATGGAGTACCGGCCCTCCGGCGTGTCCAGCCAGGTCACGGGCGACTGGGCGACGAGTTTGCAGCTGCGCGGGTTCGACGGGCGCAATGCGCTGGCCTGACCGACAGCGGTTGCGGAGGCATAAATGTCCAGGAAGCGTTCCGTGTCCGCGCGACCGGTGTCGGCGATCACGCCGAAACGCTCCCAGTGCCGTCCGGCGCGGGCGAGGTCGTCGGTGGCGACGCGCACGGGCGATGCCGTTCCGGGGCCGTACTCCGGGACCACCGCGAGCGCGCTGGAGGCCAGCAGCTCGTTCTCGATCCACTCCAGTTCGACGGTGTCGGCGCGCAGCACCGCGCGCAGCGAGCGACCGCCGCGCGCGAACCCGCCGATGCGTGTCTGCACGTCGTGCTCGGTGTAGACGACGGCCAGCTCCATGTCGAAGTCGGCGATCGTGCGCAGCGCCTCGGTCAGCTCGGGGCCGATCCGGTGCTCGTCACCGAGGCCGTGCTCGCGCAGCCAGTGCGCCGCGCGCGCCTCGACGGCGCCGTGGTCGTCCGGGTCGGTCGAGGTGCGCAGCACCACGAGCGGGAACGGCATCACACCCAGTCCGAGCCGCGCCCAGCACACCTCGTAGACCGGTGCGGGGATCGCGGGCAGCGCGGTCCTGACCGGCGACGTCCAAGAAGTGCTCGTCGTGGCACTCAGCACAGTGACCTTCTCCAGGCTCGGCTTGCGGCGCGTGGGAATTAACTACCACGGCAATCGCCGAGCACCCTCATATCGTTTCAGGACCTGATTCGCGCGAATGAACCCCGGTTACGCGGCGACAACGCCACGACCAGGGAAAATCCGCGCGCGATACATTCTTCACGGCACAACGGCGTGCGGATGCCTGAACCCCGGACATCCTGGTTTAAGGAAGACTTGAGACAAGCCGCCAAAAAACCAAAAGTGGTCTCAGGCGCTCGGTGCCAGCCGAACAGCGGTCGCCACGAGCTTGTCGAGCGCGTCGCCGTCCTTGGGGTCGTAAAGACCCGCGAGCAGCTTGAGCACGAGCTTCATCAGCCCGTCCATCGGCAGGCCGTACTTGGTGGCCGTCTTCATGACGTGTGGGTTGCCGATGAGCTTGCTGAAGATGTTGCCGAGCCGGTAGTAGCCGCCCAGCGCCTGCTTGATGGCGACCGGGTAGCGGCCGAGCGCCCGCTCGCGGCTGGGGCCCTCGGCACGGGCGAGGGCGTGCACGACGCACTCGGCCGCGATGCGCGCGGACTCCATGGCGTAGGCGATGCCCTCGCCGTTGAACGGGTTGACCATGCCGCCCGCGTCGCCGACCAGCAGCAGGCCGTTGCGGTAGTGCGGGGTGCGGTTGAAGCCCATCGGCAGCGCGGCGCCGCCGACCTTGCCGAGCGCGTTGGCGTCGCGGAAGCCCCACTCCTCCGGCGTTCCGTCCAGCCAGGACTTCAGCAGCGCCCGGTAGTCGGTCTTGCCGTAGGCCTTGGACGTGGACAGGATGCCCAGCCCGACGTTCACGGTGCCGTCGCCCATGCCGAAGATCCAGCCGTAGCCGGGGAGCAGCTTGGGCTCGGCGGGGTTGCTGCGGTCCCACAGCTCCAGGTGCGACTCCAGGTAGTCGTCCTTGGTGCGCGGGCTCTCGTAGTAGCGGCGCACGGCGACGCCCATCGGGCGGTCCTCGCGCTTGTCGAGGCCGACCGACAGCGCGAGCCGGGCGGAGACGCCGTCGCAGGCCACGATCAGCGGCGCGCGGTAGCTCACCGGCTTCTTGTCCGGACCCGTCACGGCCTTCACGCCGATGACGCGGCCGGTGCGCTCGTCGGTGATGGCCGACTGCACGGTGGTCTGCTCCAGCAGCCGCGCGCCCGCGTGCTGGGCGGTGCGGGCGAGCATCTCGTCGAAGTCCTGGCGGGGGCGCACCACGCCGTAGGGCGGGAAGGTGGCCAGGTCCGGCCAGTCCAGCTCGATGGTCCGGCCGCCGCCGACCACGCGCAGGCCGCGGTTGTGCAGCCAGCCCGCCTTCTCGGTGGTGTCGATGCCCAGGTCGATGAGCTGCTTGACGCCGCGCGGGGTGAGCCCGTCGCCGCAGACCTTCTCCCTGGGGAAGGAGCTCTTCTCCAGCAGCAGGACGTCCAGTCCGGCCCGCGCCAGGTAGGTGGCCGCGGTGGACCCGGCAGGGCCTGCGCCGACCACGATGACCTCGGCGTCCTCGCCCGGACGACGACGGCTTGACGTGATCATGGGACTCCTTGTGAAAGCGTTCACGAACCAGGTCCGAGTCTAGGCGAACAGAGCGCGGGCCACGGTGTGCTCCGCGAAACGCGGCTCGCGGAGGCGCGTCAGGGTTTGACAGCGCGGTGCAGCGCGACCACCCCGAGGTTCAGCGGTCGCCACGCCACCTCCGACCACCCGGCGCGGGAGATGATCTCCGCGAGTTCCCGCTGGCCAGGCCAGGCGCCCATGGACTCGGCGAGGTAGCGGTAGGCCTCGGGGTTGGACGAGACGGGACGGGCCAGCAGCGGCAGCACCGGCAGCCCGAGTCGCCGGTAAAGGAACCGGAACGGGCGAAACTGGGGTTGAGAGACCTCACAGATCACCATGCGCCCGCCGCTGCGCACGACCCTGGCCATCTCGCGCAGCGAGGCCTCGGTGTCGACGAAGTTGCGCAGCCCGAAGGTGACCGTGACCACGTCGAAGGAGTTGTCGGCGAAGGGCAGCCGCATCGCGTCGGCGGCGACCATCGGCACGTCCCGCCCGATCTCCTTGCCGCGCTCCAGCATCCCGAGCGAGAAGTCCGCGGCCACGCACCACGCGCCGGAGCCGGTGTACTCGACGGTGGAGATCGCCGTGCCCGCGGCCAGGTCGAGCACCCGCTCCCCCGGCTTGAGGTCCAGCGCCCGCGCCGTCTTGCCCCGCCAGCGCCGGTCGAACCCGACTGTCATCACGGAGTTCGCGCGGTCGTAGCCATGGGCCACGCCGTCGAACATCTCGGCGACCTCGCGTGGCTTCTTGTCCAAACCGGCCCTGACCATGCGAGGAGCCTAGAGCCTCAGCGGAGCGCGTCGAGCATGCCGTCGACCGCCGCCGCCCACGGGAAGCACTCCGCGCGGGCCCTCGCGGCGGCGCGGCGCTCCGGCTCGGGCAGGGCCAGCACCGAGGCGACCGCGTCGGCGAACGCGGCCGGGGTGTCGTCGGCGGCCACCGCCCCGCTGCCCGGCCGCACGATCTCCGGCAGCGCGGAGGAAGCCGAGACCACGACCGGCGTGCCGGACGCGAGGGCTTCGAGCGCTGCGAGGCCGAACGTCTCATGTGGACCCGGCGCGAGCGAGATGTCCGCCGTGGCAAGCAGATCGGCCACCTCCTCGCGCGAGTCCACGAAGCCGAGGAAGGTCACCGGCAGCCCGTCGGCCAGCTCCTCCAGCGCTCGTTTGCGCGGCCCGTCACCCGCGATCACCAGGCGCACGTTGTGTCCGCGCCGGTGCAGCTCCCGGACGGTCTCCACGCTGCGGTCGACGTGCTTCTCCGGCGACAACCGTCCACAGTGGACAAGCAGCGAGTCCGCGTCGCCGAGCAGCCGCGCGTGCAACGAGTCGTCGTAGTTGCCCGGGTCGAAGGTGTCCAGGTCCACCCCGAGCGGCACCTGGCGCAGGTTGGCCGCGCCGATGCGGTCGAACTCCTGCCTGGCGAAAGCCGTGGTGCACACCACGTTCGCGAAACTCCGCGCCATCCAGCCGTTCGCGACGTCCGCCGCCCAGCGCGCGGCTCGGGGCGGCAGCAGGAACTGCTCCAGGATGCGGTCCAGGCGCTCGTGCGAGATCACCACGCTCGACACCGCGTTGCGGCTCGCCCAGCGCCCCAGTCCGCGCAGCGTCGCCCTGTCCGACACCTCGATCGCGTCCGGCTTGAGGCGGTCCAGCCACGCCCGCAC
Organism: Allokutzneria multivorans; assembly: GCF_039537405.1. NCBI lineage: Bacteria > Bacillati > Actinomycetota > Actinomycetes > Pseudonocardiales > Pseudonocardiaceae > Allokutzneria > Allokutzneria multivorans. The sequence goes on from NZ_BAABAL010000006.1 coordinate 295,103, forward strand.
CCGGAACGGGTCCAGCACCCGGTAGCCGCCCATGCCCGGAACCGTCGGCCCGAACAGCGTGATGCGCCGAACCCCGCCCGGCAGATCCTCGACGGAGTGCTCCGGCCCCGGAACGATCAGCACCACCTGGTGCCCCCGCTCCACGTAGCCCGGCCCCAGGTGGTTCAACGCCGTGCGCAGCCCGCCGGAACGGGGCCCGTAGAAGTTCGCCAGCTGGACGATCCGCATGCCCCCGAGCCTCCCACCACCGCACACCCCACCCCCGCACCCCCTCCCCCGCCCGCTGACCCCGCCGCTCAGCCCAACGCCCAAGCCCCGAACGACCCCTTCAGTGCGCTCAACGCACCAAACGACCCGTTCAGGGCTCCTGGTGCACCAAACGACCCGTTCAGCGCGCTCAACGCACCAAACGGGTCGTTCAGGGCTTCCCAACGCGCGCCAATGACTCGTTCATGTGGTTGAGCGTGCTGAATGAGTCATTGAGGGAGTTGAGGTACCTGAATGAGTCATTGGGGGCGCTCAAGTACCTCAATGAGTCATTCAGCTACTAAGCGGGCCGGGGGTCAGGCGGCGGTGGTGGTGGACTGGGGGATGTTGGCGATCTCGACGTAGTGGTCGAGGAGCTGGTCGCAGATGACGGGCCAGGTGCGGGCGAGGACAGAGCGGCGCGCGGCCTCGGCGAAGCGGGCGCGGGTGCCGGGGTCGGCCAGGGCGGTGACGCCCTCGCGCAGGCCCTGCTCGAACTCGGCGGCGTCCCACGCGGGCAGCAGGTAGCCGGTGCGCCCGGGCTGGACGAGGTCGCGGGGGCCACCGGCGTCGGGGGCGAGCACGGGGACGCCGGAGGCGAGCGCCTCCTGGACGGTCTGGCAGAAGGTCTCGAACGGGCCGGTGTGCACGAAGAGGTCGAGGCTGGCGTAGGCGGTGGCCAGCTCCTCGCCCTCGCGCATGCCGAGGAAGGCCGCGCGGGGCATGGACTTGCGCATCGCGTCGAGCTCGGGGCCGTCGCCGACGACGACGAGCTGCACGCCGGGCATGTCGTGCGCGGCCTGGAGGCGGTCAACGCACTTCTCCAGCGCGAGCCTGCCGACGTAGCCGACGAGCAGTTCGCCGTTGGGGGCAAGCCGGGCGCGCAGCGCGTCGTCGCGGCGGGACGGGTGGAAGCGGTTCACGTCGACGCCGCGCGCCCAGTGGTGCACGCGCGGGATGCCGTGCTCGCCGAGCGCGTTGACGGCCCAACTGGACGGAGCCAGCGTGCGGTCGGCCATGCCGTGCAGCCAGCGGGTCCAGCGCCACGCGGCGCGCTCAGCGAGGCCGAGGCCGTAGGTCCCGGCGAAGCCGGCCACGTCGGTCTGGTAGATCGCGATCGTGGGCAGGCCGAGCTTGCGGGCGGCGACCATGCCGCGCATGCCCACGATGAACGGCGAGGCCAGGTGCACCACGTCGGGGTTGAACTCGCGCAGCGCGCGGACGACCTTGCGGCTGGGCACGCCGATCGGCTGGGCCTTCAGCACCGGCAGCTGCACCTCGGGCAGGCGCACGACCGGGAAGCCCGCGTACTCGTCGGGGCCGTTGCCCGCGGCGATCACCATCGCCTCGTGACCGTTGCGGCGGAGGTGCTCCAGCACCCGCAGCACGGAGTTGGTGACTCCGTTGACGTGCGGGAGGAAGCTCTCGGTCACGATCGCTACGCGCACGGGTCTCACAGTGCCCACCCTTCCAGCCCGGCTCGCACCGCTTGCACGAAGGGTCGGCGAACGGTGGGCGAAGTCCTGGTTCGGGGTACCCCCGGCGCGCTCGGGCAACGCCTGGACACCCACGTATGCACAGACGTCTGACCCGCACTTTTGGCCTGGTGATCCTCACCACGTCACCTCGGTTTCGCGCTGCGGACACCGATCACGGTCACGCTCGGACGGCATGACGGCCTTGTCCTCCCAGCCGGTGCCCTCGCTCGAACCGGCACTGCTCTCCCGCGCTCTGGAGGTGGCGGGGCGGCTGGCCAACGACGCCGCGGACGTGATCACCGCCACGGCCGGGCGCGACGTGCGCCCCGAGACCGACGAGTCGCCCTTCGACTGGGTCACCGATACCGGACGCACCCTGGAACGGCACACCCGGCGCGTGCTCGCGACGGAGTTCCCCGGAGTTCCGGTGATCGGCGAGGAGTCGGGTGCGGGCAAGCTGCCGGTCGCGGCCTCCACCGAGTACCGCTGGGTGGTGGACCCGGTGGACGGCACGATCAACTACGTCGCGGGCATCCCGTGGTGCTCGTTCAGCCTGGCGCTCATCGACCGGTTCGGCCCCGTCGTCGGCGTGGTCGCCGATCCCTACCGAGCCCAGATCTACGCGGCGGCGCGCGGAAGGGGCACCAGGGCCAACGGCACGCCAGTGCGCCTGGCTCCCCGCGCAGCGCTCGCGGGCGGAGTGGTCTGCACCGAGCTGAGCAGGGGTGGGATCTGGCCGGGCATGGCCGAGTTCACCGAGCGCGCCGGGCAGGCCAGGGTCGCTGTGCGCGTGCTCGGCTCGACGGCGCTGGCGATCGCGCAGGTGGCGCTGGGCCACGCGGTCGGCGCGGTGCTGCACGACTACGAGGAGTGGGACGTGGCCGGGGCGCTCGCACTGGCGACGGAGGCCGGAGCGGTGGTGCTGGACCGCGACGGACACCCCCGGGCGCTCCCGGAGGGCGGGCTGCTCGTCGCGGCCCCGGAGTTCGCCGCCGACCTCCTGTCCTGGTGGCGCGCGGAGCCCCTGCCGCAGCGTTGAGTGATCGTTTAGCCCTCCTCTCTACGGTGCGCTCACACCGGGTCCCCACCCTCATCGCACCAGTACGAGAGGAAATTTCGGTGTTCTTCAAGAACGCGGTCCGCCGCGTCGCGGTCAGCGCGGCCGTCGTCGCGGCGACCATGTCGACACTGGTCGTCCCGGCCCAGGCAACGGTGTCGGGCTGCAACGTCGACACGTGCATCCTGATCAAGGGTGAAGGTCTGCACGTCGACCACATCAGGGTCGGCATGGACGCTTGGACTCTCGAGCGCGACGCCCACTTCCGCATCTGGGGCGGCGGCATCGACATGAACACCCCCAGGAAGACCTACAGCTGGAACCGCCACATCCATTTCACGCTGGAGCTCAGCCGCAGCGTGCCCCGCGGCACGAAGTTCTGCACGGAGGGTTGGGAGCACATGCCCGACGGCAGCTTGAAGTCGATGGGCCTCCCCTGCGCAACGGTCACGGGCTGAACCGGAGCGGCAGCGGGTCGCTCGTTCAGCGCGGCCCGCTGCCGCGACTTACGCTCTCGCCGAATCCCGGTCCCCACCGTCGTCGCACGACAGTGAGAGAGGGATTCCGGTGCTCTTCAAGAATGTGTTCCGCCGCGCCGCGGTCAGCGCGGTCGCCGTCACGGCCGCCATGTCGACGCTCGTCGTCCCTGCCCAGGCGGGAATGTCGGGCTGCAACGACATCACGTGCATCACCATCAACGGCAGCGGCCTGTCGGTGCACTCGATCAGGGCCTCACTGACCTGGCGGAGCAAGATCTACGGCCACTTCCACATCTGGGGCGGCGGCATCGACATGAACACCCACACCGCGACCTGGACGCATCCGGAGGGCTACACGCTGCGCGTCGGGCGCGACCTGCCCAACCGCTCCGTGGTGTGCGTCCAGGGGTGGGAGCACCAGAGCGGCGGTGGCACGCGGTCGATCGGCCGAGCCTGCGGAGAGATCAAGTTCTGAGCGGTCGCGGCGGGGGCGCGTGCCCCCGCCGCACCCCTGTCAGCCCAGGTTCCCCACGACGGTGGCGGCCATCTTGTCGACGACCTCGCACGGCTTCAGCGACTGCGGCGGGGCCTTCTGACCGAGCTGGGGGTTCAGCTGCGTCGGGCTCAGATCGACGCTGATCAGGTGGCCGGTGATGCTGCCCTTCGGATCAGACGGCTTGTAGGTCAGGTTCACCGAGCAACTCTCCGGCAGATCCATGAAGGGCTTGTTCAACCGGATACCGCTGAGTCCCGCGATGGTCACCGCGGGCGTGTCCGCGGTGACCTCCTGCTCGACGTTGTACTGGTAGAGCACGTTGACGGTGTAGCTGTACGGATCGCCCGGCTTCGTCAACGCGATCCGGCAGCCGTGCGGGTGGTAGCGGCCGGGCAAGCCCTGGGACGACCAGCCGGGGAACTCGCCGAGGAGCTGCTGCCGTGTGGCGCACGGATCCTTGTCGATCAACGTCTTGCCGGTGAGCGGTGTGGTGCGGGCGGGCATGGCGAGCAGCTTCTTCGCGATCGCGCCGGCGTACGCCCTGGCATCCGCGCACGCCTCCGGCCAGGCGCCCTTGGACTTGTAGCCGCTGACCACGAAGGCGTAGCCGGTGTCCTCGATCGGCAGGTAGGCGGAGCAGGAGCCCTCCGACCCGGCTCCCTTCGCCTGGTAGACCTTGTGGCCCGCGACGTCGAACTCATCGTCCTTCGCCCGGTCGATGTCGGTGTAGACCTTGGGCGAGATCTCGAAGCGGTGCGTCGGCACCTCCGTGCCGGAGTTACCGGAGCGGATCTTGCAGCCGGACAGGCCCGGCCCCATGAACACGGTCTGCGGGTCGCCGAACTTCTTCATCGGCTCCGGGTCGAGCGACTGGCACACGTCGGAAGCGCGCAGCTTCGCCATCAGCGCGGCCCCGGCCTCGGAGGTGATCACCCTGTTGGTCTCCTCCGCGGCGGACTTCGCCGAGACGGAGGTCGGGACCACGCGCTTGGTGGTCGGGGGCGGTGGCCCCGCTTCCGCGCTGCCCACGACGGAGGACGTGCAACCGGCGAGGAAAGCCGTGACGAGCCCGGCCGCGGCGATCGCGGTGGTTCGACGGGAGATCGTGTCCATTCGTAGCCCCCAGGAAGTCTTTGCCGGGCCGGAACCTACCGGAAGATCGTGGCCCGAACGGTCTAGCGACGCAGCAGGTCGGACGAGTCGACGACCATCACGGGTTCCCTGCGCGGGCGGGTCTTCGCCCGATGCAGCAGCCAGAGCACGCCACCCGCGACGGCCCACACCACCAGGACGATGGTGAGCGCGGGCACCAGCGTCAGCCACGCGCCCCGGCCCGCGACGCGCACGAGGTCCGGGTTGGCCTGGTCGTACTCGACCCTGACCACCTGGCCGACCTGGAGCCCGCCCGGGTAGAGCACGCCGTCGCGCGGCACCCGCACGGCGCTGTCCGGGGTGCTGAAGCGCACCACGGTGCGGTTGTAGGAGGCCGACATCACCTCGGCGGCGGCCACGCCGGGACGCGCGGTGATCTTGAAGTCGTTCGTGTAGGCGCCGACGACCAGGATCACGCAGGACGCGGTCACCAGGCAGGCGAGGCCGAGCGTGATCAGCGTGGCCCTGCGGAGGTCGCGGGCCTGGGTGCGGATGGCCCCCCAGACGGCGCGGGCCTGGGCGAAGCGGGGGCCGCGCAGCTCGTCGGCCTCGGCCTGCGCGCTCGCGCGCACCGCGGCGTCGAGCGTCCCGTCCCCCGCAGCGTCCGTGGCCCCCGCCGATCCGGTGATCTTGTCGCCCGCGCCGGTGGAGGGGTCGGCCGCGTCCGCCGCGCGCGCGTCGACAGCGGTGCCGCCCGGCGTGCCGCCCGGCGTGTCGCCCGGCGTGCTCACGACTGCGTCCTCCGCCACATCGGGTCACTTTATGCCAGACCGGCGACGCGTCCCGCGCACGTGGCTCATACGCTCGAAGGGTGACCAGCGCTCCGGAGAAGGGCATCGCAGCCAGGCTGCGCGTGCACAGCCGCCCGATGGGCGCGGACACCGAACTGCTGGACCTGCTGCCCACTCCCGAGGGCGTGCTGACGTGGGTGCGCGACGGGGAAGGCCTGGTCGGCTGGGGCGAGGCCGCCCGGTACGCGCCGAGCGGGCCGAACCGCTTCGTCGACGCGGAGCTGTGGTGGCGCTCGGTGTGCGAGCGCGCCGAGGTGCTCGACGAGGTCGGACTGCCGGGTTCGGGAGCGGTCGCGTTCGCGAGCATGGCCTTCGCCGACCACCCCGGTGACTCGGTGCTCGTGGTGCCGAGGGTGCTCGTGGGCAGGCGCGGCGGGACGACGTGGGTCACCGAGATCGGCCCGGTCGACGGCGGCTCTCCGGTGAACCGCTCGGTGCAGCCGGTGCGGCGGACCGGGACCGTGCGCTACTCCGAGGGCGAGCTGCCGGTGACCGGCTACCGGCACGCGGTGCGCGCGGCGGTGGACCGGATGCGCGCGGGCGAACTGGGCAAGGTGGTGCTCGCGCACGACCTGCTCGCGACGGCGGACGAGCCGTTCGACCCCCGGTTCCTGCTGCACGGGCTGGCCGGGCGCTACCCGAGCTGCTGGGTCTACGCGGTGGAGGGCCTGCTCGGCGCCACCCCGGAGATGCTGCTCAGCAAGCTCGACGACGAGGTCACCTCGCGGGTGCTCGCCGGGACCAGCTGGCCGCACGAGGGCGTGACCGCCGACGAGCTGGCCGCGCAGCTGCTGAGCTCGGCGAAGAACCGCGAGGAGCACGCCTACGCCGTGGAGTCCCTCGTGGACACCCTGCGGCCGCACTGCGCGACGCTGGAGGCCCCGGACGCGCCCGAGGTGCTGCGCCTGCCGAACGTGCTGCACCTGTCCAGCGATGTGACCGGGCGGCTGCGCTCGACCGCGAACGCGCCCTCCCTGCTGCGGCTGGCCGCCGCCGTGCACCCGACCGCGGCCGTCGGCGGGACGCCGCAGAAGGCCGCCGTGGAGATGATCACCGAGCTGGAGCGGATGGACCGGGGCCGCTACGCCGGGCCGGTCGGCTGGATCGACGCGAACGGGGACGGCGAGCTGGGCATCGCGCTGCGCTGCGCCCAGGTCAGCGGGGCGACCGCGCGGTTGTTCGCCGGGTGCGGGCTCGTCGCGGACTCCGATCCGGATTCCGAGGTCACAGAGGCAGCGGCCAAACTCGTGCCCATTCGCGACGCTTTGGAAGGCAACTGACCAGCAGGAACTGAGCTGCATTCATTTTCGGGCTGCGCCGAAAAGTGAGTCACTGCTTCCAAAAGAAGAATTCGAACAAGACAGGCACTTGGGGCTTGCTTAGCCTTTCGCGGCATGAAGCGAACCAGCAGCATCGCACTCGCGGCACTCTTCTCGGCGATCACGGTGATCGTTCCGACGTCCGCTGAGGCCGCGACGGAATATCCTTACGCGAACAGTGCGGTCGGCAAGACCGACAAGTGGGGGTTCCTCACGCGGTACTGCACGTCCTACGTTGCGTACCGGCTGGACAAGCGCGGGATCACGTTCAAGAACGCGAAGTACAAAGGCGTCTTCTTCGGCGACGCGGGCACGTGGGACGACAAGGCCAGAAACGCGGGACTCACCGTGAACAGGACGCCCAAGGTCGGCGCGGTCGCCGTCTGGGGCAGCAACATGGGCGGCGGAGCGGGTCACGTCGCCATCGTTTCCGCCGTCAGCGGCAGCAAGGTCACGGTCCAGGAGTACAACGTCCGCGTCTCGCACGGTTACGGCAAGCGCGACATCGGCTCGATCAAGCCCGCGAGCTACATCCACTTCTGACACGTCCGGCCCCGCGACTTCGAGCCACGGGGCCGGACGGGAGGAACCGAAGAACTACTTGGTGTTCATGCTGTGCATGATGCGGTGCCCGGCCTCGATCTTCGCGATCGACTTCGGAACGACGTTCGCCCGCACGCCGGGAGCCTTGGACTGAACCGACTGGTCGGCGCTCAGCTGCGGCTTGCCCTTGGTGAACAACCACTTCTGGAACAGGTCGTAGAGCGGCTTTCCGGAGATCTTCTCCGACAGCGCGATGAACTGCTCGATGGTGGCGTTGCCGTACTTCTTGTCGGTGTTCCAGGTCTTCAGGATCTTCTTGAAGGTGTCCAGACCCACCGCGTTGCGCAGCTGGTGCAGCGCCATCGGACCACGGGTGTAGACGCCGAAGCCGTCGAAGAGCTTGGCCGGGGTCGGGTCGCCGGTGACGACCTGCCAGGCCGGGTCCTCGGCGGGGCGCTGGTAGTAGTGGTCGAAGATCTCCTGCGCGGTGCCCTCGCCCTTGGCCTCCGACCAGAGCCACTCCGCGTAGCTCGCGAAGCCCTCGTTCAGCCAGATGTTGCGCCACTTGGCCACCGAGACCGAGTCGCCCGCCCACTGGTGCGCCAGCTCGTGCACGACGACCGACACGTGCGAGCCTGCCGAGAAGAACGCCGGGCTGTACACCGGGCGGGTCTGGTTCTCCAGTGCGAAGCCGAGGCCGGAGCTGGGCACGACGCCGCCCTGGGCCTCGAAGGGGTAGTCGCCGAAGTAGTCCTCGAGGAAGGCGATGACCTCGGGGGTGCGCTCGATGCTCGCCTTGGCAGCGTCCGCGGCCTCGCCGAGGTTGGTGCCGTAAGCGTTCACCAGCGGCTGGCCCTTGTGCCCGGTACCCGTCACGACCTCGTACTTGCCGACCGCGAGGAAGGTCAGGTAGGTGGCCTGCGGCTTGGTGCTGCGCCAGTTCCACCTGGTCCACCCGGCGCGGCTGGACTTGCCCGCGAGCTTGCCGTTGGACAGCGCGGCCGTACCGTCGGGCACGGAGACGGAGACGTCGAAGGTGGCCTTGTCCGTCGGGTGGTCGTTGCTCGGGTACCACCACGCGGAGACGTGCGGCTCGTCGACCGCGAGCGCGCCGTCCGGCGTGCGCTTCCAGTTGTTCTGGCCGTCGATGGTGATCGTCGACGGGGTGGCCTCGTACTCCACGACGATCGTGGTGAGCAGTCCCTGGTGGACCTGCTGCGCCGGGGTGACCTTGAGCTCGGTCCCGGTGCGGCTGAACTTCGCAGGCAGGTTGTTGACCAGGACCGACTTCGGGTCGATGGCGAAGTCGAGGTTGAACTCCGTCAGCCGCTGGGTGGGCTTGGCCGTGATGACCGTGGTGCCCCAGAGCTTGTCGTCGGCGGGCTGGTAGCGCAGCCGGATGTCGTAGTGCGAGACGTCGTAGCCGCCGTTGCCGTCACCCGGGTAGTACTCGTCACCGATTCCGGGGGCGCCGACGTCGTTCGGCCCTGCGGCGGCGGGCCAGGCGAGCAGCGCGATCGCGGCAGCCGCGGCCGCCCCCACGCGCAGGCTGTGTTTACGCAGCACGGAAATCGAACCTCTCCGTCATGGCCGACTCCCCACGCAGCCGACTCGGCTTGCAACCTAGACCCGGGAAATCGCGGGACACCAGGACGTTTTCTTCACATCCACCTGGTGGGACTGAAATGCTCAGCCCTTGCGCCGCACCGCCGCACGCAGACGTTCGTGCAGGTCACGCAGGCCGGAGCGCTCCGTTCGCACCTCGACCACGCGCAGTCCTGACCCCGGCGCCAGTGCGTGAAGAAATTCTTCACGGGTGTCCACCCGAACATGCGGAACCCGGTACGCCGCGCACAAAGAGGCAAGATCCGCGCCGTGCGGAGTGGCGAAAACCCGCTCGAAGGAATCAGCGTGCTCGGCCGATCCCTGCTCCAACAAGGAGAAGATCCCGCCGCCGTCGTCGTTGAGCACCACGATCGTCAGGTCCGGCCGCTGCTCCGCCGGACCGATCAGCAGGCCGTTGGCGTCGTGCAGGAAGGTCAGGTCGCCGAGCAGCGCCGCGCCCCACGGTCCGATCCGCTCATCGCCGTCGTGCGCGCCGAGAACGGCTCCCACGGCAGAGGAAACGCTGCCGTCGATCCCGGCGAGGCCTCGGTTGGCCAGCACGTCCGGCCGCGCGGTCGCCGCGACGAGGTCGACATCGCGCACGGGGTTGGAGGAGCCGAGGAACAGCACGGCGTCGCGCGGCATCGCGGCGAGGAGGTCCCGGGCGACGTGCAGTCCGGTCGGCCACGGCTCCGCCGCGAGGAAGTCCTCGACCGCGCGCGCGGCAGCTTCGTCCGCGTTCTGCCAGCTGTTCAGCCATTCCAGCTCGGCCTCGCGGTCGACCAGGGCGAGCGGGCCGACGGAGGTGGCTTGGTGTTGCGGGTCGATCCAGTCCGCGCTGTGGTCGACCACGTGCACCAGCGGGGTCGTTCGCAGCAACCGCTGCACTGCGCGCGTGAGCGTCGGGCGCCCGACGACCACGAGGGCTTCAGGGCGAAGTTCTTCCAGTCCCAGCAACAAGGTTCCGTGTCGCAGCAGCGTTGCCTTGGTCGAGCTGACACCACCCGCGCCGCCCGGCTCGGCGAGCACCGGCCAGCCGCGCTCCGCCGCGATCTCACCGATCTCGTTGCCGGCGCCCCACTTCGCCGCGCCCACGACGACGAGCGTGCGCGCGGGGAGGTCGATCGACTCGACCGCGACGATCTCGCCGCTGGTCCGCCTCAAGGTCCAGGGCGCGTCGTTTTCTCTACCCACCAACGGTTCCGGCCAGTCGTCGGTCGAGTCCGGCACGAGCGGCTCGCGGAACGGGATGTTCACGTGCACCGGGCCATCGCTCTCGGCACGGGCGACCGCGCGGCAGATCATGCTGCGCCACACCGCGTTCTGACCCTGCCGAGCCTCAGCCACCGGAAAGTCCACTGTGGACACGTGCGGCGCGAAGACCCCGTGCTGCCACGTGGTCTGGTTCGCCCCGGTCCCCATCAGCTCCGGTGGCCGGTCAGCGGTGAGCAGGATCAGCGGCTCCGCCGAGTGAAAGGCCTCCAGCACGGCGGGGTGCAGGTTCGCCACGGCGGTGCCGGAGGTGCACGCCAGCGCCACGAGCCCCCTGCGCTGTGCAGGCAGACCGAGCCCCTTGGACAGGCCGAGCGCGAGGAAGCCCGCGCTGCGCTCGTCGATCCGCACGTGCAGGGTGAGCCGCCCGGCCTTCGCGGCGTCGTGCAGCGCGAAGGACAGCGGGGCGTTGCGGGAGCCGGGGCAGAGCACGACGTGCCGGACGCCGTTGCGGACGAGTTCGTCGACCACGACGCGCGCCTGCGCTGTAGACGGGTTCACCGGTTCAACACCCTTCCCTGGACCCGCCTATTCTCGCAGGCGTGCCGTCCAACCAGGTCTCAGAGCTGTTCGATCCGGCCGCGTGGCGGGTCGTCGAGGGCTTCGACTTCACCGACATCACCTACCACCGTGCCGTGGACCAGGGCACGGTGCGGATCGCCTTCAACCGCCCGGAGGTGCGCAACGCCTTCCGCCCGCACACCGTCGACGAGCTCTACCGCGCGCTCGACCACGCGCGGATGAGCTCCGACATCGGCTGCGTGCTGCTGACCGGCAACGGTCCGTCCGCCAAGGACGGCGGCTGGGCCTTCTGCTCCGGCGGTGACCAGCGCATTCGTGGCCGCGACGGCTACCGCTACGCCGAGGGCGAGACCTCCGACACCATCGACCCGGCGCGCGCGGGGCGGCTGCACATCCTGGAGTGCCAGCGGCTGATCCGCTTCATGCCGAAGGTGGTCATCGCCGTGGTCCCTGGCTGGGCGGCCGGTGGCGGGCACAGCCTGCACGTGGTGTGCGACCTCACCCTGGCCAGCGCCGAGCACGCGAAGTTCAAGCAGACCGACGCCGACGTGGGCAGCTTCGACGCGGGCTACGGCTCGGCGTACCTGGCTCGGCAGACCGGCCAGAAGTTCGCGCGGGAGATCTTCTTCCTCGGCCGCACCTACGACGCCGAGAAGATGCACCGGATGGGCGCGGTCAACGAGGTCGTGCCGCACGCGGAGCTGGAGTCCACGGCCCTGGAGTGGGCGAAGGAGATCAACGGCAAGTCGCCGACCGCGCAGCGCATGCTCAAGTACGCGTTCAACATGATCGACGACGGCCTGGTCGGCCAGCAGCTGTTCGCGGGCGAGACCACGCGCCTGGCCTACATGACCGACGAGGCCGTCGAGGGCCGCGACTCCTTCCTGGAGAAGCGCGCGCCCGACTGGTCCCGCTTCCCCTACTACTACTGATGCGCGAGCTGGTCGCGGTCTCGTCCCCCGACGTCCTCGGGGCGTTGGGGGCCGCGCTCGACGGCACGGGCCCGGCCCTGCTGCCGATCGGGCCGGGCGAGACCGCGATCTCCTCCTTGACGGGTCCCGTCGAGGACGAGATCGCGCTGGTCGTGGCCACTTCGGGCTCGACCGGTCAGCCCAAGGGCGTGCTGCTGTCCGCGGCGGCTCTGCGCGCGTCGGCCGAGGCCACGCACGCACGGCTCGGCGGACCGGGCACGTGGCTGCTCGCGCTCAGCGCGCACCACATCGCCGGAGTGCAGGTGCTGATCCGGTCGCTGCTGGCCGGGTCGGAGCCTGGAGTGCTCACCGGCCAAGGGTTCCGGCCGTCCGCCTTCGCCGACGCCGCGCGTGCCGTCCTCGACCGTGCTGGCAGGCACTACACGTCGTTGGTGCCGACGCAGCTGGTGCGGCTGCTCGCCGACGGAGGCGCTGGCCTGGAGGCTCTGGCGGCCTTCGACGGCGTGCTGCTCGGCGGGGCCGCGACTCCGGCTGAGCTGCTCTCCCAGGCTCGTGCGGCGGGCGTCTCCGCGGTCACCACCTACGGCATGAGCGAGACCTGCGGCGGCTGCGTCTACGACGGCATTCCGTTGGACGGAGTGCGGGTGCGGCTTGACGAGGACGGCCGGATCTCGTTGTCCGGCCCGGTGTTGGCCAGCGGCTATCGCGGAGCCTCCCCGACTTCGGCCTTCGCCGAAGGCTGGTTCCACACCAACGACCTCGGCCAGGTCGAGCCCGACGGTCGGCTCACCGTGCTCGGCCGAGCCGACGACATGATCATTTCTGGTGGCGTGAACGTGGCCCCCGCACTGGTGGAGCGGGTCCTCTGCGCGGAGCCTGACGTGCTGGAGGCCTGCGTGTTCGGCCTACCCGACCCCGAGTGGGGGCAGCTCGTCGCCGCCGTCGTCGTACCCGCTGACCAGGCAGCTCCGCCCAGCTCCGCGCGGCTGCGCGCACTCGTCAGCGACCGCCTCGGCGGGCCGTTCGCACCCAAGCGGATCGCCGTCGTCCCCGAGCTGCCCCTGCGCGGGCCGGGCAAGGTCGACCGCCGTGCCCTCGCCGCGACGATGATCAATATGAAGAATAGCGGCATTATTTCACGTTAGGCAGAACGGTTACTCGCTGCCTCAATTGCTTCGCAGGTTGTTGACAATCCACCAAGCGCGAAGTTTCCCTTGCGCCGTGCGGGACGCGTGCCCCCCTGCTGCGAGTTCGCTCGCTACGCGCGTCCCGGGAACGGAGAGCAGTCGTGGCTTCGACCAGACTGCGGCGAGCTGTGGCGTCCGCCGCCCTGTGCGCCGCTATGGGAACGACCTTCCTGTCGATCGGCCCGGTCTCCCTGGCCGCCCCCGCGGAGACCGCGTGGAACCCCGACCTCAGCCAAATCACCGACGACGACGCCAACGTCCGCTTCACCGGCGGAGCGCTGCGCCTCGCCGGTGAGCCCGTCCGCTCGGCCAGCGCCATGCACGACCGCGACGAGGGCAGCCTCGTGCTCGCCGCGCACGAGCTGGCCGCGCCCGCCAACCGCATCGGCGCCACCGTGGACGCCACGGTCCCCGGCGACGCCCAGGTCTCCGTCGACGTGCGCGGCGAGCTGGCCGGGGGCGAGTGGAGCGAGTGGACCACCGCCCCCGCCGAACTCCCCGAGGCGACCAAGCGCGTCGAGGTCCGCATCGCCATGGTCAACTCCGGTGACGGCCGCAGCCCCGAGGTGCGCGGCGTCCGGCTCTCCGCCGAGTCCGGCCCCCAGGCCGCCGCCGAGCCGCGTGCCGCCGCGCGCAGCTACCGCGTCTACGCCACCCGCGAAGGCCTCGTCGGCGGCACCACCGCGAACGGCCACGTGATCAAGTCGCGCGACCACTTCGTGGCGCTGCCGTCCGGGAAGTCGTTGGCGCCCAAGAACACCGGCACCTACAGCGTGAAGGTCTGCACCGCAACGCGCTGCGCTTGGGCCGCCGTGTGGGACAAGGGCCCGTGGAACATCAAGGACGACTACTGGAACCCCTCCGCCCAGCGCGAGATGTGGAAGAACCTCCCGCAGGGCAAGCCCGAGGCCCAGGCGGCGTACCAGGACAAGTACAACGGCGGTAAGGACGGCTTCGGCCGCGTCGTGCAGAACCCCGCAGGCATCGACCTCGCCGACGGCACGTTCTGGGACGGCCTGAAGCTCAACGACAACGCGTGGGTCACCGCGACGTACCTGTGGACCGGCACCGGCACCTTCGGCACCGTCCGCAGCACCAGCGGCGGCCCCGTCAACGTCCGCAACGCCGCCAAGGCCACCGCCACCCAGGTCGGCATGGCGGGCAACCACGCCCGCGCACAGGTCACGTGCCAGGTCACCGGTGACAGCGTCGCCGGATCGCAGGGCACCTCCAACGTCTGGTTCCGCATCCACACCAACATGTACATCCCCAAGGCCTACGTCGCCGGCGTGGCCTCCGCCCCCGCCTGCTAACCCCCCGTTTTAAGCCCTGAACGACCCGTTCAGTGCGCTCAACGCACCAAACGGGTCGTTCAGGTCCTCCCCCACCACCTCAATGACTCATTCAGCTACTCCGACGCACCAAACGACCCGTTGAGGGCTCCCAACGCACTGAACGGGTCGTTCAGTGCGTTGAGCGCACCAAACGGGTCGTTCGGGGCTTCGGGGTGCGGTGTGGACCCTCGGAGTGCGTGGGGTGGGGTGTCGGCGAAGATGTGCTCATGGCCTCACTCGCCCAGTGGATCGAGGGCGCTCGCCCGCGCACGCTGCCCAACGCCGTCGCCCCAGTGCTGGTCGGCTCCGGCGCGGCGTACGGCGTCGGTGGCTTCTCGTGGCTGCACACCGCGCTCATCCTGCTGATGTCGCTCGCGCTGATCGTGGGCGTGAACTACGCCAACGACTACTCCGACGGCATCAGGGGCACCGACGAGGACCGCGTCGGCCCGCTCCGGCTGGTCGGGTCGGGGGCGGCGAAGCCGAAGACCGTGCTGATCGCGGCATGGGCCAGCCTGGGGCTCGCGGCGGTGCTCGGTGTGACCGTGGTGGTGCTGACGGGCCAGTGGCTCATGCTCGCGGTCGGGGCGCTCTGCATCGTCGCGGCGTGGTTCTACACGGGCGGGAAGCGGCCCTACGGCTACTCGGGCTTCGGCGAGCTGGCCGTGTTCGTGTTCTTCGGCTTGGTCGCGGTGCTGGGCACGCTCTTCGTGCAGGCGGACATGGTCAGCGGCGTCTCGATCGGCGCGGCGGTGGCGGTGGGCGCGTTCTCCAGCGCGGTGCTGATCGCCAACAACCTGCGCGACATCCCCACCGACTCCGAGACCGGCAAGCTCACGCTGGCCGTGCGCCTCGGCGACCGCGACACCCGCAGCCTCTACACCGCCGTGCTCGCGGTGCCGTTCCTGATGACCGTGCTGCTCGGACTCCGCCAACCGTTGACACTGCTGGGTTTCCTGGCGCTGCCGATCGCGATCCCCGCGCTGCGCCGAGTGCTCGGCGGCCGAACCGGCATGGAGCTGATCCCCGTCCTGCGCGACACCGGCATGGCGATGCTGGTGTGGTCGATCGGCACCAGCATCGGCCTCGCACTGGGCTAGTCAGCCGGTCCACTCGCCGGAGGCGTGGAACTTCTCCAACACCTGCGTCGCCGAGCTGATGTCGATGTTCTCGCGCTCCAGCCAGGCGTCGTCGTAGTAGGTGTTGGCGTAGCGCTCCCCACCGTCGCAGAGCAGGGTCACGACGCTGCCCTGCCTGCCGTCGGCGCGCATCTTCGCGATCAGCTGGAAGGCGCCCCACAGGTTGGTCCCGGTCGAGCCGCCGACGCGCCTGCCGAGCAGCTCCTCGGCGTGGCGGATCGTCGCGATGGACGCCGCGTCGGGGACCTTGATCATGCGGTCGATGACCTGGCCGACGAAGGAGGGCTCGACGCGGGGACGGCCGATGCCCTCGATGCGGGAGCCGCGTTCGCCGACGAGGCCGGGCACGGTGTCGCGCCACGCGTCGAAGAACACGGAGAACTCGGGGTCGACCACGGCGAGGCGGCTGCGCAGCCTGCGGTAGCGGACGAAGCGGCCGATGGTCGCGCCGGTGCCGCCGGTGCCCGCGCCGACGACGACCCACTCCGGGACGGGGAAGCGCTCCAGCGCCATCTGCTCGAAGATCGACTCGGCGATGTTGTTGTTGCCGCGCCAGTCGGTCGCGCGCTCGGCGTGGGTGAACTGGTCCATGAAGTGCCCGCCCAGCTCGGCGGCGAGGCGGTGGGACTCCTCGTAGAGCGCGCCGGCCTCGTCGACGAAGTGGCAGCGGCCGCCCTGGCGCTCGATCAGCGCGATCTTCTCGCGGCTGGTGGAGCGGGGCATCACGGCGATGAACGGCAGCCCGAGCAGCCGCGCGAAGTACGCCTCGGACACGGCGGTCGAGCCGGAGGAGGCCTCGATCACCGGCGTGCCCTCGGTCACCCAGCCGTTGCAGATCGCGTACAGGAACAGCGAGCGCGCGAGCCGGTGCTTCAGCGAGCCGGTCGGGTGGGTGGACTCGTCCTTGAGGTAGAGGTCGATCCCCCACTCCAACGGCAGCGGGTACGGCAGCAGGTGCGTGTCGGCACTGCGGTTGGCGTCGGCGTCGATGATCCGGACCGCCTCGTTGACCCAGTCCCTGGTCTGCTCACAACACCGGTCGACATGCATACCCGGACTTTACGTCCCGGCTTCGCCCCGCAGCTCGGCGCGGAACGCCGCACGCTCGGCCCTGCGGCGCTCGCCGGCCTCGGCGAGGCCGGTCGCCACGCGCACGCGCAGTCCCTTGAAGATCACCAAGGAGGCGGGCAGCGCCACCACGAGCGCGACGAGCAGCGCGACCAGCAGCGGCACGTTCACCAGGACCAGCAGCGCGGCGACGGCCGCGACGGTGCCGAACCGCGCCACGGTGTACAGCGCGATGTCGCGCGTCAACTCCGCCTTTGAGGTCGTCGCCTTCGAGCTCGAGGTATCGGACACGCCCACAGGTTACGCGCCGGGCCCGACGATGGTCGGCACCGGCGGTGCGCTGACCGAGCCGGGGGTGTTCGGACGGCCCTCGAAGCGCGTGGAGAGCACGACGGTGGTCCTGGTGCGGGCCACCCCGGCGATCCGCCGCAGTCGCCCCAGCGTGCGCTCCAGCTCGTCCACGGTGGCCACGCGGACCTTCACCACGAACGCCTCGTCGCCCGCGACCGCGTAGCAGCTCTCGACCTCGGGCAGCTCGGCGAGCGCCGCGGCCACCTCGTCGTCGTCACCGGTGTCGGTCGGCTGGATGCCGACGAGCGCGGTGACCCCGAGCCCGACCGCGCTCGGATCGACCATCGCGTGGTAGCCGGTGATCACCCCGGCGGTCTCCAGCTTGCCAACGCGCTCGTGCACCGCGGAAGCGGAGAGCCCGACCTGTCTTCCCAGGTCGGCGTAGGTGGCCCTGCCGTTGTCCCGCAGCGCCGCGATGATCTTTCGGTCGACAGCGTCCATGGTCGCAAGAGCGTAGAGCCTCCCCGCGCGCTCCGGTCGACCTGCCCGAAGCGCACGTTTCGTCCCTTACCTACCCATTACCTCTAGACAAACGTTCGAGTACCTGGGGCCTCGGGTGCCACGATGCCCGAGTACGACTCACGATCAAGGGGAGGACACCGTGACGACGATGCGAGCGGCGGTTCGGCCGTCCAGCGAGCGCCTGCTGACCCCGGGCGAGGTCGCGACGCTGTTCCGGGTCGACCCGAAGACGGTGACCAGGTGGGCCACCGCGGGCCGGATCGGATCGATCAGGACGCCCGGAGGGCACCGCAGGTTCCGGGAGTCCGAGGTGAACTCCCTGCTCGCCGAGCTGACCACCGAGGCAGGCTGAGCCGGGCACACCTCAACGAGCTTTCCCACGAGTCGCCAACCACTCCAAACCCGCCGGGGTTTGTGGTGGTTGGCGACTCGTGCGAGCGGGGTCAGGCGATCGCCGGGTGGGCTTCGGGGTGGGTGTCCCACCAGCGCGCGAAGCTGTCGTTGTACTCGACCAGCCCCAGGTAGGCGTCGGCGGCTGCCAGCCGGACCAGCTCGCCGTTCTCCGCGAAGCGCTCGCTCGACCACGCCACGTCCAGCCGCCGCACGATCGGATCGCCGACCAGCGGCCGCACCACGATCCCCAGGCCCTCCCGCGAGGTCGCCTGGGCAAGGCTCACGCACTGCCCGCTCGCGACGAAGCTGCGCGCGGCGGTGGTCTCCGTCGCGTGGTGCCTGATCCTGGGCTCGAAGCCCGCGCGCTGGCACGCCCTGCGCAGGTGCGCCGACTCCCCCGAGTCGAGCAGCGGATCGATGATCCACGACTCCTCGGCGAGGTCTGCCAGGTCGATCTCGGCCTTGCCCGACAACGGGTGCTGGTCGCCGAGCGCCACGAACACCGGCTCCACCGCGACCAGCTCCATGCGCCGCACCGACGGCAGCACCGGCAGCTCGTGCCCGGCGAACTGCTCGACCACGACCACGTCGAGGCGGTCGGAGTCGATCATCCGCAGCAGCGCGAGCGAGGACTGCTCCGCGTGGCTGTAGACCTCGGTCTCGTTCTCCGGGCGCAGCGAGCTGAAGGCCCTCCGCAGGCTCAGCGCGAGCTTGGCCGCGATCGGCCCCGGCACCGCGCCGATGCGCAGCAGCATCGGTTGTTCGCAGACCTCCAACTGCGCGGTCCAGGACCGCAGCTCCTCCAGTTCGGCCAGGACGGTGCGCGCTTTGGCCAGCGCGTAGCGGCCGTAGGCGGTCGGTTCGACGCCGCTGGGCGAGCGCTCGAAGAGCGGGATGCCCATGGTGCGCTCGATGCGTTGCAGCTGGGCGGACAAGGACGGTTGGGACAGCCCCAGGGTGGCCGCCGCCCTGGACACGCTTCCGGTGTCCGCGACGGTCAGCAGAACTCGGAGGTGCCGCACCTCAAGCTCCATAACCCGGATGCTATGGCGACTTGGGATGTGTGCTCCTCCGCTCAACGGGTCATATTTGGGTTCAGTAATTCACACATCCGCTCCGAGAGGAGATGGCGCGAGGACCAAGTGGAGCAGTGCACGCCGGTGGCCGCGGCGCCCGCGGCCGGTCGGTGTGCGCTGACGGAGCGGCGGCGAGCAGCAGCTCGGGACCGTGGCGCCTTTCCGAGGTCGTGAGCCCCTTGCGAGGGCAGGGGGACCGAGGGAGGACGTCGCGAGGTGGCCGAAGTCCCGGCGCGCCACGTCGCTCACGGGGCGGGGCAACGGACCCGGTTCCGCCCCTCCTCACCCGGTGAACCTGCGGCGGCGGACGTTCACCGGGTAGGGACCTCACCCCCGGTTCGCTCCCCGATCACTACAGTGGTCGGTGAGCGAACCGGGGTTTTTGCCGTTGGTCGCGAACAACCCCGGTAAGACGTCGGAACGGCGGGCTACCCTCAGCCGTGTCGGACGTGGGAGGAGGCAGCGGTGTTGTACCTGTACATGCTGGCGGCGATCGGTGCGGTGACCATCTCCGCACTGCTCTGGAGGGCCTTCGGCCCCGAGCAGACGAGCAAGCCGCGCTCCGCGAGCCTCGCACCGGACGACGACCCCGAGTTCCTGCGCCGCCTCGACGAGCGCAAGCGTCGCGAGCGCCGCGATCCTGAAGAGGGTCAGTAGCAGCAGAGGGCTGAGCCAGAACGGAAAGAAGGGGCGTCCCGAGCGGGGCGCCCCTTCTTCGTGCCACAGGTTCAGTTCGAGCGGGCGCGCGCCACCGCGTGCGGGAAGTCGTCGGCGACGACGGCGCCGAGCTCCAGCATGGCGAGGCGGGTCTCCGGGGCGAGCTGGTCCAGCTCGATCTCCGCGCCCTCCTCCAGGTGCGGGTCGAACGGGATCATGCAGACCGCGCGGCAGCGCGAGGCGAAGTGCTCGGCCAGCTTGTTCAGGTCGACCTTGCCGGAGCCCGGCCGCACCGAGTTGATCACCGCGACGGAGCGGGTGACCAGGTCGCGGTAGCCGTGCGCGTCCAGCCAGTCCAGCGTCGCCGACGCGCTGCGGGCGCCGTCGATGGAGCCGGAGGAGACGATCACCAGCGAGTCGGCGAGGTCGAGCACGCCCTTCATCGCCGAGTGCATCAGTCCGGTGCCGCAGTCGGTCAGCACGATGTTGTAGAAGAGCTCCAGCAGGTCGACCGTGCGGCGGTAGTCGTCCTCGCTGAAGGCCTCCGACACCGCGGGGTCCTGCTCGCTGGCCAGCACTTCGAGCCTGCTCGGGCCCTGCGAGGTGTAGGCGCGCACATCGCTGTAGCGGCGGATGCGCCCGGCGTCGCGCAGCAGGTGCCGCACGGTGGCCGTGGTCTCCAGCGGGATCTTCTGCGCCAGCGTGCCCCGGTCGGGGTTGGCGTCGACCGCGATCACCCGGTCCCCGCGCAGCGACGAGAACGTCGAGCCGAGGCTGGCCGTGGTGGTGGTCTTGCCGACGCCGCCCTTCAGGCTGAGCATCGCGATCTTGTAGCAGCCCTGGACCGGCTGGTTTATCCGCGCGATGAGCTCGCGGCGGTGCAGGTCCGTGGTGCTCTCACCCAGGTTGAGCAGGTGGCCGCTGGCCACGTAGACCGCGCGGCGCCAGCCGGACTGCGGCGGGCGCTTGGTCTGCTTGAGCAGCTGCGCCGAGGACAGGTCCTGCACCTGGTGCCGGGGCTGTTGCTGCTGCTGGCCCTGCTGCTGCGGGTGGGGGTAGCCGTGCTGCTGGAGGTAGCCCGGCGGCGGCTGCTGCGGGTAGCCGGGCGGCGGCTGCTGGGCGTAAGGGCTGTTCTGCTGCTGGCCCTGCTGCACCTGGTACGGCCCGGACGGACCGCCGGTGACGGGGTACGGACCCGACTGACCACCGGCGACCTGGTACGGACCGGACTGGCTGCCCTGCACCGGGTACGGCCCCGACGGGGTGCCCTGGGTCGGGTAGCCGGAGACCTGGTGCGGCCCGGACGGACCGGACGGGTTCTGCGCGGGCAGGGACCCGGACGGTGTCGGGTCGACCACCGGCGCGGCCTCGGTGGGCGCGTCGGCGGGCGGCGTCCACGCGGGCTGCTGGCCGCCGTTCTGCGGCGGGGTCCACGCCGCGTCCTGACGCGTCTCGGGGTCCTCGTGGCGTCCGGTCACCGCTGGAGTCCCTCCTTGGGCAACGTCGAGAAGCTCGGGGGGCAAGAATTCCTCATCCCGCGGCCGACGTTAGTCGTTTATGCCGAATCGTGTTGATCCGGGGTCACACGCCCGCGTACGAGTGAAGGCCCGTCGTCACCAGGTTCACGAAGAACAGGTTGAAGATCATCGTGAGGAACGCCAGCACGTTGACCCAGGCCGAACGTGAACCGCGCCAGCCCGCCGTCGCCCGCGCGTGCAGGTACCCGGCGTAGATCACCCAGGCGATGAAGGAGACGGTTTCCTTGGGGTCCCAACCCCAGTAGCGGCCCCACGCCGACTCCGCCCAGATCGCGCCCGCGATGATCCCGAACGTGAAGATCGGGAAGGCGAAGACGGTGAGCCGGTAGGCCAGCCGGTCCAGCGATGCGGCGGCGGGCAGCTTCGGCCCCATCACCGCGAAGCGCTCCGGGTCGGCCTCGTGGGGCAACCGGATCAGGTAGAGCACCGACGCGACGCCGGAGACGAGGAAGACCCCGCTGGCGAGGATCGCGGCCGAGACGTGGATGGTGATCCAGTACGAGCGCAGCGCGGGCATCAGCGGCGCGGCCTCGACGTAGAGCAGCTTGCCCGCGACGAACAGCAGCAGCAGCATCGGCAGCATGACGAAGGCGCCGATGTGCCTGACGTCGTGCTTGCGCAGCACCACCAGCCACGCGACGACCGCGACCAGGCAGATCGCCGAGCCGAACTCGTACATGTTGCCCCACGGCACGCGCTGCGTGGCGAGCCCGCGCAGCAGCAGCGACACCCCGTGCAGGACGGCGGCGAGCACGGTCAGCGAGACGGCGGTGCGGCCGAGGCGCTCCGGCAGCGTGCGGCCCTGCGTGATCGTCGTGCCCAGGTCGGGCGCGACCTCCGCTCCACCCGCCGCGACCAGCTCGCGCTTGCGGTCGGGGTTTCGGGTGAAGCCGTACTCCGCGGCGTGCAGGACGAGCACGACCAGGTAGATGGCCAGCGCGCTGTTGAACGACCAGTCGCTGAACGTCGAGAGGTTCGAGTTGACCATCAGCGTTCCTTCCCGGGCCGCAGGAGATCCGCGGCGAGCGTGGTGAACTCCTCGCCGTAACCGGCCTGGTCGGTGCGGGCCAGCCCACCGACCTCGACCACGGTACGTGCGCTTTCGGCGCCCTCCGGCGCGGGGGTGGCGCGCAGCCAGACGCGGCGCCGCTTGATGCTCAGCGAGGCCCCGAGGCCCAGCAGCACGAGCACTCCGGCGATCAGCACGCCGAGCCTGCCCGGGTCGTAGCCGACCTGGACGCCGACCCAGCGGCCAACGCCGTCGAAGCGGATCTTGGTGCCGTCGTCGAGCGCGATCTCCTCGCCGATCCGCAGGTTCTGCCGCGCGACCTTCTTCAGCCGCCCGCCGTCCACCATGGACTTGTCGATCTCGAAGATCGACTGCCCCTTGCCGGACTCGTTGCCTAGGTCGCCGCGCATGACGTCGACGGCGACGGCGGGATCGCGCAGGTCGGGGAAGACGGAGGTCATCAGCGTGCCCTCGAAGGCCGCCGTCGGCGCGAACAGGCCGGTGACCGCGAGCTGGCCGGTGCGCCGCTTCTCCGGGTCGGTGACGCCGGGCGGGTCGAACTTCGTCGCGCCCTGGGAGAGCAGCGTGACGGTGTTCATCGTCTGCCACTGCGTCGCCTCGGTGCGCTTCTGGCCGTCCGGGAAGGTCACCGTGAAGCGCGGCGAGTACCCGTGGCCGAGCAGGTAGACCGTGCCGCCCGCGAGGCGCAGCGGGCTGTTGACCTGGAGCCCCGCCTGCTGCCACGTCCCGGCTTCCAGATCGGCGGCCTCCTGGTAGGAGACGTTGGCGTGGAAGCTGTCCGCCTGGCCGTTGCGCAGGAAGGTGGCCTCGAAGTCGTTGACGCGCACGCAGAACGGCTGCAGCTCGGTGCCGTCGACGCGCAGGCCGGGGCGGAAGCTGTCGTAGGCGTAGATGCCGGAGTTGCAGAAGCCCTGCGCGTCCCCGGCGTGGATGATCACCTGGCCCTCGAAGCCGAACATCTTGCCGAAGGCGATCGCGACCAGCATGGCCATGAGCGCGAAGTGGAAGACGAGGTTGCCCGCCTCGCGCAGGAAACCCTTCTCCGCGCTGATCGTGTGCGAGCCGTCGTCCTCAACGCGGACGTCGGTGCGCCAGCCGCGCAGCCGCTCGCGGGCCGCGGCGACGACGTCCTCCGGCGAGCTGTCCACTGTGGACTTCGCGTGGTGCGGGAGCCGCGCGAGGTTGCGCGGGGTCAGCACCGGCTTGGCCCGCATCTGCTTGGCGTACTCGGCGGTGCGCGGGATCAGGCAGCCCACCAGCGAGATGAACAGCAGCACGTAGATCGCGGAGAACCAGATGCTGCCGAAGACGTTGAACAGGCCGAGGCGGTCGAGCACCGGGGCCAGGTTCGGGCTCTCCTCGAAGTACTTCCCGACCTTGTCGCCCGCGGTGAGCCGCTGCGGCAGCAGTGCTCCGGGCATGGCCGCGAGCGCCAGCAGGAAGAGCAGGACGAGCGCCGTCCGCATGCTCGTCAGGCCGCGCCAGGTGTTGCGCAGGAACGCGAAGGTCGCCATCAGATCGGTAGCTCCGTAGTGCTGATGAGCGTGGTCTGCAACCACTGCACGAGATAGGCCCAGGTCCCGGTGACCAGCATCAGGCCGACGACGACGAGCATCACGCCGCCCGTGAGCTGAACACCCCTGGTGTGCTTGCGCAGCCAGCCCGCGCTCCGCAACGCCCAGCGCGCTCCGAGCGCCAGCAGGACGAACGGCAGCCCCAGGCCGATGCAGTACGCCAGCACGAGCACCACGCCGCGCAGCGTCGTCGGCCCGACGGAGGTGCCCGTGGCAACCGCGATCACGCCGATCAGCGTCGGGCTCAGGCACGGCGTCCACCCCAGGCCGAACACCGCGCCCAGCAGCGGAGCGCCCCACAGACCGCGCTTGCGGCCCGGCTGGCTGTGAATGCGCACATCGCGCTGGAGTCCTGGAACCAGGCCGAGGAACACCAGCCCCATTGCGATCGTCACCACTCCGCCGATGCGTTGCAGCAGTTCGACGTTGTTGTTGACCGCGTCCGAAAGGCCGAGCACGACGACCGTGGTGAGCCCGAAGACGACCGTGAACCCCGCGACGAACAGCAGCGCCGCCAGCACCACTCGCCAGCGCCCCGCCTTCGGAGCCTCATCGGCCGTGACCGCGGGAGCTTCCGAACCGGTGAGTCCGGCCAGGTAGGCGAGGTATCCCGGCACCAGGGGAATGCAGCACGGCGAAGCGAAGGAGACCGCCCCCGCGAGCAGTGCGACCGCGATCGCCAGCACCAGGGGGCCGGACATCGCGATCTCGGTGGGGCTCACGACAGTTCAGCGTAGGTACCCCGATCGTGGCCCCTCCGCCCGGGTACTCCCACCAGCCACGACATGTGTCCCACCCCACGCACCCCCTTCACCCCCGCCCCACACGCGCCCTCAATGACTCATTCAGGTACTCCAACGCGCTGAATGACTCATTGAGGTACTTGAGCGCACTGAATGAGTCATTGAGGGAGTTGAGCGTCCTCAATGACTCATTCAGCTCCTTCAACACGCACCAAACGACCCGTTGAGGGCCGTCCAAGTGCACCAAACGACCCGTTCAGGGCTCCCAACGCACCAAACGACCCTTTCAGCGCGCTCAACGCACCAAACGGGTCGTTCAGCGCGCTCAACGCACTGAAGGGGTCGTTCAGCGCGCTCAACGCACCAAACGGGTCGTTCAGGTGGAAGGCCGAGCGCGGGGTCAGCGGGGTTCGGCGGCGATGCGCTGGACGACGGGGAGGAGGTCGGTGTCGAGGAGGTCGGTGAGCAGGATGGCCGCGACGCGGTGCTGGCGGTCGAGGACGATGGTCGACGGCACGATGTTGCGCGGGTAGTTGCGCAGCGCCAGCAGGGACCGCCCGGCCGGGTCGTAGATCGACGGGTAGGTGATCTTGCGGTCGCGGAGGAAGTCGGCGGGGGCGGTGCGCGACGGGTCCTTCACGTCGATGCCGAGGAACCGCACTCCGGAGTCCTTGGTCTGCTGGTGCACGCGTTCCAGGTCGTCGGCCTCGGTGCGGCAGGCCACGCACCACGCGCCCCAGATGTTGAGCACGACGACCTCGTCCCGGTAGTCCGAGACCTTGATCGTCCTGCCCTCCTCCAGCAGGCTCTCGCCCTCGATCGCGGGGAGCTTCTTGCGCTCGGCGGCGTCGTAGAAGATCTTGGTCTGCCCGCCGGGGGCGACGAAGGTGAACTCATCGCCCGGCGCCGCGTCGCACCCGGCGACCAGCAGCAGCGCCAGAGCGACGAAGAAGAGCCTCCTCATGCCCCGGTCACCCTCGGGTCGGTCTTGCCGACCGGCTCGGTGTAGGCGATCTTCACCAGCCGCTCGTCCTCGAAGATCAACGACGTCAGCGAGGCCAGCGAGCACTGACGGCGGCGCGGGTCGTGCCAGAGCCGCTTGCCCTCCAGGAACCGCCGCAGCGTCCAGATCGGCAGCTGGTGGGAGACCACGACGGCCTCGTGCCCTGCGGCGACGGCCCGCGCGCGGTGCACGGCGCCGAGCATCCGGTGCGCGATCTTGAAGTACGGCTCGCCCCAGGACGGCCGGAAGGGGTTGTAGAGCTTCGGCCAGTGCGCGGGCGAGCGCAGCGCCCCGTCGCCGACCGCGACCCGAAGGCCCTCGAACTTGTTCGCCGACTCGATCAGCCGGTCGTCGGTGGCGAGCTCCAGGTGGTGCGACTCCACCAGCGGCCGCGCGGTCTGCTGCGCGCGCTCCAGGGGCGAAGCGACCACGTGCACGATGTCGTGGTCGGTGAGGAACTCGGCGACGAGCTTGGCCTGCTGCTGGCCCGCTCCGGAGAGTCGGAACCCGGGGAGGCGGCCGTAGAGGATGCCCTGCGGGTTGTAGACCTCGCCGTGCCGCATCACGTGGACAACGGTCTTGGTCATGCCTTGTCCTCCTCGCGCGCGGCGGCAGCCGCGGCGGCGGCGTGCGGCAGGGCTTCGGTGATCACGGTGAACGCGTCGTCGTCGAGCGCGGCGGAGACGAACCACGCCTCGAAAGCGCTCGGCGGCGCGTAGACCCCGCGCTCCAGCAACGCGTGGAAGAACGGCGGGAAGCGCCAGGTCTGCGCGGCCTTCGCGCCCTCGTAGTCGCGCACCGGGTCCTCGGTGAAGAACACGCTGACCAGGTTGCCCGCGTACTGCACGCGGTGCGCGACGCCCTCGGCGTTGAGCGCGTCGGTGAACAGCTGCCCGAGCTTGCGGGCGTTGCGGTCCAGCGCCCGGTAGACCTCGGCGTCGGCAGCGCGCAGCGTTGCGAGTCCGGCGGCCACCGCGACGGGGTTCCCGGAGAGCGTGCCCGCCTGGTAGACGGGGCCGGCGGGGGCGAGCTTGGCCATCACGTCGGCCCGGCCTCCGAACGCAGCAGCGGGCAGGCCACCGGACATGACCTTCCCGAAGGTGTAGAGGTCGCCCGCGACGCCCTCGACGCCGAACCACCCGGCGGAGGAGACGCGGAAGCCGGTCATCACCTCGTCCATGACCAGCAGCGCGCCGTTCGCGTGGCACAGCTCGCGCAGCCCGGCGTTGAAGCCCGGCTCCGGCGCGACGGCGCCCATGTTGCCGGGGGCGGCCTCGGTGATCACGCAGGCGATGTCGGAGCCGTGCGCCGCGAAGGCGGCCCGCACCGCGTCGAGATCGTTGTAGGCCAGCACGAGCGTGTCCTCGGCCTGCGCGCCGGTCACGCCGGGCGTGGTCGGAAGGCCGAGCGTGGCGACGCCGGAGCCCGCCTGGGCCAGCAGCGCGTCGACGTGCCCGTGGTAGCACCCGGCGAACTTGATCACCTTGCGGCGCCCGGTGAACCCGCGCGCGAGGCGGATCGCGCTCATCGTCGCCTCGGTGCCCGAGTTGACCAGGCGCACCTGCTCGACGGGCTCGACGCGGGCGATCAGCTCCTCGGCCAGCTCGATCTCGCCCTCGGTCGGGGTGCCGAAGGACAGACCGGCGGAGGCGGCGCGCTGGACGGCCTCGACGACGGCGGGGTGCGCGTGCCCCAAGATCATCGGACCCCACGACGCGACCAGGTCGACGTAGCGGTTGCCGTCGGCGTCGAAGAGGTGCGGGCCCTCGCCGCGCACCATGAACCTCGGCGTCCCACCGACCGACTGGAAGGCGCGGACCGGCGAGTTCACCCCGCCCGGCGTCGCGGCGGACGCGCGCTTGAACAGGGCTGCGGATGTCTCGGAACCGGAGTGTGCGGTCACCCCTCCAGTGTGGCAACCGACGCGCGGCGCCCCGTCACGAGCCCCCGTGACGTGCCCCACGCAACCGGACCTCGAAGCTCGCGCCCTCGCCGGGAGCCGTCCGCACAGCGACTTCTCCGCCGTGCGAAGCCACGATCGCCGCGACGATGGCCAGTCCGAGCCCGGTGCCGCCGCCAGTGCTCCTGCTGCGCCCCGCATCCGCGCGGTAGAAGCGCTCGAAGATCCGCTCAGCGTCCTCCGCCGCGAGCCCGGGGCCGTGGTCGGTCACGCTCAGCACGACTTCGTCGGCCTCGGACCGCACGCCGACCTCGACCTCCTCCGAGGTGTGCCGGAGCGCGTTGCCGACGAGGTTCGCGAGCACCTGGCGCAGCTGGTCCTCGTCCCCGCGCACGGTCAGTCCGCTCGGCTCCCCCAGCTTCAGCCGCACCCGCCGCCCCGGCTCCACGGCGTGCGCGTCGGCGACCGCGTCCACCGCGAGCACGGCCAGGTCGACGAGCTCGTCACGCCGCGAACGCTCCTGGTCGAGGCGCGCGAGCAGGAGGAGGTCGTCGACGAGCAGACCCATCCGCGCGGCCTCGTCCTCGATGCGGCGCAACGGTTGTTCCGGATCGGTCGCCGCGCCTTGGCGGTACAGCTCGGCGTAGCCCCTGATCGAGGTCAACGGAGTGCGCAGCTCGTGGCTCGCGTCAGCGACGAACCGCCGCATCCGTTCCTCCGAGCGCCGCGCGGCCTCCTCGGAACGCCGTTGCGCGCTGAAGGAATCCTCGATCCGCACGAGCATCGTGTTGAGCGCCGCCGCCAAGCCGCCGACCTCGGTGCTCTCCGGCCGCGCGGGCACGCGGCTGGCCAGGTCTCCGTCGGCGATGCGCCGGGCCGTCTCCCGCACCTCGTCCAGCGGGCGCAGGCTGATCCGGACGAGCGCGTGGCCGAGCGCGCCGAGCAGCGTGAGCACGATGCCACCGATCGCCAGCAGCGTGATCGCCAGCGCCTCGACCACGTCCTCCACGTCGTCCAAAGTGGACGCTGTCACGAAGAACCTGCCGCCCGCGTCCCGCACCATGATCCGCCACGACCTACCGTCCACTGTGGACGGAACCGTGACGAGCCTGCTCGCCGCGGGCAGCACTCCTGCGAGGACCGGGCTGCCCTGGAACTGGACGTCGACCATCCGCTGCTCGGCGAGCACGCGCCCGGTGGCGTCGGTGGCCTGGACGAGGAACGTGCCCGGCAGGTGCGCGCGGCTGATCGTCGGCGACCCGCGCCCCGGTGGCCGCAGGTCGAGCTGGCTCACGTCGATCTCCGAGAGCCGCTGGTCGACCTGGGCGAGCAGGTTGTTGCGCACGGCCGCGACCGCCAGCAGCCCCACCACCACCATCCCGCCCGCCACCAGCACGGACAGGCCGACGACGAGCTGCGAGCGCAGGGGGACGCGGTCGAGCCTGGACCGGAACCAGGCGCGCATCACCGAGAACCCGGCGGCTCGCGCAGCACGTAGCCGATACCGCGCACGGTGTGGATCAGCCGCGGCTGCGTCGAGTCGACCTTCCTGCGCAGGTAGGAGATGTAGGACTCGACCACCCCGGCCTCGCCGCCGAAGTCGTAGCGCCACACGGCGTCCAGGATCGACGCCCTCGACAACACCTTGCCCGCGTTGCTGAGCAGGTGGTGCAGCAGCTTGAACTCCGTCGGCGACAACCGCACCGGCGCTCCGGCGCGCCGCACCACGTACGCGTCCTCGTCGAGCTCCAAGTCCGCGCAGCGCAACACTTTCCGCTGTTCCTGGCTCGGCACGCGACTGCGCCGGAGCACCGCCTCCACCCTGGCGATCACCTCTTCGAGGCTGAACGGCTTGGTGACGTAGTCGTCGCCGCCGAGGGTGAGGCCGGTGACCTTGTCCTCCGCGGCGTCGCGCGCGGTCAGGAACAGCACGGGGACGTGGCCACCCGTGGCGCGCAGCGCGCTGATGACCTCGAAGCCGCTCATGTCCGGCAGCATCACGTCCAGCACCACGAGATCGGGCCGGTCCAGCTCGGCGACGGCGAGCGCGTCGGTCCCGTCGGCGGCGGTGCGGACCTTGTAGCCCGCGTAGCCGAGGCTCGCCGCGAGGAGGTCCCGGATGGCCGGCTCGTCATCGACGACGAGCACGCGCACCCTGTCGTCAGCCACTGTCAGTCAGTCGCTGTCAGTCGGTGAGCTCGACCGGCTTGAACTTGCCGCGCTTGGCCAGCAGCGCTTGGCGGACGGCGTCCAGCGCCAGCAGCCCGGCCGCCGTGCACAGGCCCACCGCCAGCAGCCACCACTGCCCCTGGTGGCGCTCCAACTGGAAGGGCGCGCCGTTCTGCCTGGGGTACTCCATGGGCACGATCCCGCGCTGCCACGCCCAGATCGCGATGAGGACGAACACGACCGCGAGCACGACCTCCGCGCCGACGACCAACCAGCGCTTGGGCTGGTGCAGGCGCGGTTCCCGGTGTTCGACCATGGCGCCTAGCCTCTCACGACGGCCGTTCCAGGAGCCGGATCAGGGCGTCTCGCAGGGCTTGCGCGTCGCGGGCCCACGCCAGCACCACGGCCCCGTTGTCGAGCCGGACCGGCAGCGCGGTCGTGCCCTTCGGGACGCTCCACCCGCCGCCGAGCACCTTCGCGCCGACCGGCGCGCCCACGTCGGTGACCGCCTCGATCCGCTCGACCGGAAGGTCCTCACGGCCTTGGCGCAGCACGAAGGGCGTCAGCAGCACCGCGCCGATCGCCCGCCGCGCGCGCACCCACACCGCGGCCCCTACGGTGAACGCGAGCGCGACCAGCACCCACGTGCCGAGCCCCATCCCGCCCGGCCGCAGCAGTTCGACGACCACGCCGACCAGGCAGAACGCCGGACCCCAGAGCACCGGCCACCAGCTCGCCCCGCGCTCGGCGTAGAGCTCGGGGGCGGGCTCGTCGAAGCCCGGCCGCATCAGCGCGCTTCGCGGGCCGTGGCCAGCCAGTCCGTGGTCGACTGCCGCCAGGTCATCATCAGCGCGCCGGTGACCAGCGCCAGGATCAGGATGAGCACGGCGTTGAACGAGCCGCCGGAGAGCAGCAGGAACACGTGGAACACCGATGCCGCGATCAGCGCGACCCGGCTCCACGCGAATCCCTTGCGCAGCAACACCGCCAGCACGATGTAGACCACCGCGAAGCCCAGCTGGAAGATCGTCTTCTGCCAGAGCACGTTGTTCAGGAAGGCATCGACGCTCTCCGGCGGGACGATCCCGGCGTCGACGACGGCCTTGCGGATGTTGGTCTGCTCCAACCACGTGAGCAGCACGTCCAGCGTGCAGAAGGTCGCGAGCGCCAGCCACACGGCGACTGCGGTGCGCACGGACTTGGCCGACACTGCCGGTTCTTTGCTCATGCTCGGGGCCTCGCGAAGTAGCGGTTGGAGGCGGGCGCGTACAGCAGCACGGGCACCGCGGCGATGGTGGCGATCACGATCAGCGAGAACGCGCTGGGCGAGCCGAGGTCGACGCCGTGCCGGCTGGTGGTCAGCCAGCCGAGTCCGACGACGCTCAGGACCGCGACGACAGCACGGGCCCAGTTCCTCCCGGACCGCATCATGCCGACGACCGTCAACGCCAGGGCACCGACGAGCGCGGACACGAGGGTGGCCAGCAGGATCGAGCCGCCGAAAGCGTCCTCGAACGCCTCGCGGAACCCGCCGGGCGGAGCCTCGTTGGCCGCGCCGATCAGCGAGTTGACGATGTGGATCGCCGAGAGGGCCACCCCCAGCGTCGCGAGTGCGATGACCACGGCGACCACGCTGAGCCAGAAGGCGACCTCAACGGTCTTCGGTCGTGGCTGGGGCGTGGTCACGCGTGCACGGTAGCCGACCCCCGCCGGATCACCCCTGCGGCTTCGGTTTCGCGAAGTACCGGTTGGACGCGGGCACGTACAGCAGCACGATCACCGCGATGTTCACGGCGAGCGTCAGCAGCGGCAGCATGCCCGCCGGGCTGATCGCCTGGCCGTTGATGCTGGTCCGCACCCCGGCGAGCCCGACGACAGCGACCACCGTGAGCACGATCCGGGCCCAGTTCCGCCTCCGTCGCACCAGGATCGCGAGGGCCACGGTGAGGCACGCGACGCTCAGGTAGAAGGCTGCGACCGTGGTCAACGAACTGTCGACCACGCTGCTGGCCATCTCCTCCTTCTGCTCCTGCGAAAGCATGCTCGCGGGCAGCAGGGGCTTGATGCCCAGCGCGATCATGTCGTCGCGTCCGACGAAGTAGAGGATGACGGTCACGAACGCGCTGAGCGCGCTGACGACGCATCCCATGAAGGCGAACTCGATCGTCTTCGGTCGCGGGGGCCGCAGCGGCGCAGTCATTCGTGAAAATTATTGGCCAACCCTCAGCGCTGTCCCTGCTTTCGAGATTCGGCGAAGTAAGCGTTCGCTGTCGGCATCACCATCAGCAGCGTCGCGAAGACCGACAGTCCGACGATGCTCATACCGTGCCAGTCGGTCTCGACCCAGAACGACGACACGGCGGTGATCACCGTCAGCCCGATCAGCACCGCGCGCGCCCACCCGCGCCCCGCCAGCATCCGCAGGGCGAACCACACATAAGCGGCGGCCAGCGCTAGCACGGCAACGCACACCACGCCGATCACGACCCCGGCGCCGAAGCGGACCACGCCCGAGTCGAGTTGCACGGTGTCACCGCGCAGCACCGCCCCCGCGCGCTCCTCGTCGAGGGCCTCATCGGTCAGCAGGTGCCCATCGGCGAGCACCAGTGGAATGAGCACGACCTCCAGCGCGGCGGCCGCGATCCACGCCCAGAACGAGATCAGCACCTCGCGGGGCCGCACCGGAGCGCGCTGGCTGTCATCGATCTCGGGAGCCGAAGGCAGCGACGAGTCAGGAGCAGTGGTCACACCCTCGACATCCGCCACGAGCAACGGACCGTTACCGAAATCGCCCGACCGGGTAACTCAGAGCGACGGGCGTCGCGGCATGCGCAGCGGAGCCATCTTCGCGAAGTAGGCCAGGGACTCCCGCCGGAACATCAGCACGAGCGCGGTGGCGTCCAGCGCGAGGACGGTCGTCCCGAAGACCACGTCCAGCGTCGTCACCTGGAGCCCGGCCGTCGCGGTCACCCCACCGGCCAGTCCCACGAGCCCGAGCACGTTGAGGGACACACCGATCACGCCGAAGGCGACCAGCACCATGCGCGCCCACGGGAAGCCCGCGAGCATTCGGGAGGACAACCACGCGTAGATCGCGACGAAGCCCAGCGACATCGCCAACCCCATGAACACCGAGGCCGATGCCGCCGAGTCCACCTGGTCGAAGGGCAGGTCCGGGCGCATGGCCTGGAGCTGGTTCATGATCGCTTCGCGGTCGGAGAGCTTGGTGAGGGCACGAGCCATGCTGACCACCGTGCTGGCGATCCAGAGCACCCGAGCCAACTGCAACGGCTGCGGGGCCGGAGCGGCCTCGGGGGTCACCTCTGGTTCAGCCACTGCGCCGCTTCCACTGCCCAGTACGTGAGGATGACGTCCGCGCCCGCGCGCCGGATCGAGGTCAGCGTCTCCAGCACGGCGGGCTTGCGGTCGATCCAGCCGTTGGCCGCGGCCGCCTCGATCATCGCGTACTCGCCGGAGATCTGGTACGCCGCAACGGGAACGTCGGAGATCTCGGTGATCGCGCGGATCACGTCGAGGTAGGCCCCTGCAGGCTTGACCATGACAACGTCGGCACCTTCGGCGAGGTCGAGCTGCACCTCGCGCAGCGCCTCACGGACGTTGGCGCCGTCCTGCTGGTAGGTCTTGCGGTCGCCGGCGAGCTGCGACTCCACCGCCTCGCGGAACGGGCCGTAGAACGCCGAGGAGTACTTGGCGGAGTAGGCGAGGATGCCGGTGTCCAGCAGTCCAGCGCGGTCCAGCGACTCGCGGATGACGCCGACCTGGCCGTCCATCATGCCGCTGGGGCCGATGAGGTGGGCGCCGGATTCGGCCTGCGCCACAGCCATCTCGCCGTAGATGCTGAGCGTCGCGTCGTTGTCCACCGAGCCGTCCGGGGCCAGCACGCCGCAGTGCCCGTGGTCGGTGAACTCGTCCAGGCAGCAGTCCGACATCAGCACGGTGGCGTCGCCGACCTCGGCGCGGACGTCGCGCAGCGCCACGTTGAGGATGCCGTTGGGGTCGATGCCGCCGGAACCCGCCGCGTCGCGGGTCTCGGGGACGCCGAAGAGCATCAGCCCGCCGACCCCCGCCTCCACGGCCTCCGCGGCGGCCTTGCGCAGCGAGTCACGGGTGTGCTGGAAGACGCCGGGCATCGAGCGGATCGCGACCGGCTCGCGGGCGCCTTCCTTGACGAACATCGGCAGCACGAGCTGACGCGGCTCGACGGTGGTCTCGGCGACGAGCCTGCGGATCGCCGGGTTGCGGCGCAGTCGGCGCGGGCGGTGTGTCGGGAACACGGGCACTACTTCCCTTCTCGGGAAACCTTGCGGTGAAGCCAGAACGGCCCCAGGCGAACACACGCCTGGGGCCGCGGTGGCACTACGGGGAACCGGTCAGCGGCGGGCGCGCTTGGTCTTGCGCGGGGGCGGGAGAGCACCCTCCGCGCGCAGCCGGTTGGCGTGCTCGGCGAGCGCGTCGACCAGCGCGGGCACCTGGGCGAGGTCCGGCTGCACGTCCACGCGCAGGCCGAACTCCTTGGCGGTCTCGGCCGTCTGCGGGCCGATGCACGCCACCAGGGTGCGGGCGTGCGGCTTGCCCGCGATGCCCACCAGGTTGCGGACGGTGGAGGACGAGGTGAAGCACACCGCGTCGAAGCCACCGGTCTTGATCATCTCGCGGGTGTCGGCGGGCGGCGGGGCCGCGCGCACGGTGCGGTAGGCGGTGACGTCGTCGATCTCCCAGCCGCGCTCGCGCATCCCGGCGGCCAGCGTCTCCGTGGCGATGTCCGCCCGGGGCAGCAGCACCCGGTCGACCGGGTCCAGGATGTCGTCGTGCGGCGGGAACTCGGCGAGCAGGCCCTCGCTGGACTGCTCCCCGGAGGGCACCAGCTCGGGGATGATGCCGAAGGAGCGCACCTTCGCCGCCGTGGCCTCGCCGATGCAGGCGATCTTCACGCCGGAGAACGCCCGGGCGTCCAGGCCGAACTCGGCGAACTTCTCCCACACCGCGCGGACCGCGTTGGTCGAGGTGAACACGACCCACTGGTAGCGGCCGTCCACCAGGCCCTTGACCGCGCGCTCCATCTGCGCGGGGCTGCGCGGCGGCTCCACCGAGATCGTCGGCACCTCGACCGGGATGGCGCCGTGCGACCGGAGGCGCTCGCTCATCGCGCCGGCCTGCTCCTTGGTGCGGGGCACCAGGACGCGCCAGCCGTAGAGCGCCCGCGACTCCCACCAGGACAGCTTCGCCCGGTTCGCGACGGCTCCGCCGACGGTCACCACGAGCGGGCCGCTGAGGTCACCGGCGTCGCTGGCCAGCGAGGCCAGCGCGGTGTCGATGGTCTTCTGCGCGCAGGAGGTGCCCTCGGTGGTCACCGAGACCGGGGTCTGCGGCGCGAGGCCCTGCTCCACCAGCGAGGACGCCGCCTCGGCGAGGTGGCTGGCCGAAGCGTGCAGCACCAGCGTGCCGGGAGCACTGGCCAGTGCGGCCCAGTCCACGCTGCCGCGCACGTCGGCCTCGGTGTGCACCGCGCCGAGCGCGACACCGGCGTAGGCCGGAACCGCGGTGCCCGCGGCAACGCCGGGGACCACGTCGAAGGCGATGGTGGACTTGGCGACGGCGGCGGCCTCCTCGACCACCGCGTCGGCTGTCAGCGGGTCACCGGCGACGAGCCGGACCACGGATCGGCCGTTCTTGGCCTCGTTCACCAGGTCCTTGGCCACGTCGGCGGGCTCGCCCACCGCGGGCCGGACCTCGGCCGTCTCCGGAACCAGGGCGGCGACCTCCACCGGAACGTCCGGGTCGGTGACCACGAGTTCGGCCCTGGTCAACAGCTCCTGGGCCCGGACGGTCAGCAGACCGAGATCACCAGGTCCGGAACCGACGAAGGCAACCCGTCCTGGGGTCTTGCGAGCGCGGGTCATCAGGCAATCCCCATTCCCATTCACTCCCCTGGGCCGCTGAGCACCGCGGCCCCGAGGTCGAGCAGTTCCTCGGCCACCGCGCGGCCGAGCTGCTCAGCAGCTGTCGTGTTTCCGATGGCCGAGGCGCGCAGCATGTCCCCGTGGGGAGTCGCGGCGACCCCTCGCAACGACAGGCGCAACACCGTGCGCCCCTCGTCGTCGAGGTCCTCGACCACATCGGCCAGCGCCCCGACAGGAGCGCTGCAGCCCGCCTCCAACCTTGCGAGCATCGCGCGCTCCGCGGTAACCGCGGCGCGGCTGGCCTCATCGTCCAGCGTGGAGCGGATCAGGTGCTCCACGTCGACGTCGTCGATCCGGCACTCCACCGCCAGCGCGCCCTGTGCGGGCGCCGGCAGCATCTGCAACGGGTCCAGCGTCTCGCTGATCTCGTCGAGCCTGCCGAGGCGGGCGAGTCCGGCCCTCGCGAGCACCACGGCGTCCAGTTCACCGGAGGTGACCTTGCCGAGCCGGGTGTCCACGTTGCCGCGCAACGGAACCACGCTCAGCCCGAGCCCGAGGGCCTCCAGCTGGGCGGCCCGCCGCGGCGATCCCGTTCCCACGGTGGAGCCGACGGGCAGCTCCCCGAGGGTCAGGTTGTCCCTTGCGCACAGCGCGTCCCTCGGGTCCTCGCGAGGGGGCACCGCCGCCAGCACGAGCCGGGGGTCCGGCGCGGTCGGCAGGTCCTTGTAGGAGTGCACGGCCACGTCGATCTCGTTCGCCGCCAGCGCGTCGCGCAGTGCCGAGGTGAACACCCCGACGCCGATCTCGGCGATCGGAGCGCTCGACCGGTCTCCCGGGGTGCTCACGACGACCGTCTCGATCTCTGCTCCCGCGCGCTCCAGCGCCGCGGCGATCAGGCCGGTCTGCGCCAGAGCGAGCGCGCTGCCGCGCGTCCCGATCCGCAGTCTCGGCTTCACCGGATATCACCGTCCGTTTCGGACTGTCCACTGTGGATTCCGTGGACGTTGTGGAGGAAGGGGTCCATGGCGCCGACCGCCGCAGGGGCCTGCGGGTCGAGCGCGAACAGCTCGCGGAGCGCGTCCGCGTAGTCGGAGCCGCCCGGCGCGGAGGCGAGCTGCTTCACCCGCACGGTCGGGGTGTGCAGCAGCTTGTCCACCACGCGGCGCACCGTCTGCGACAGCTCGTCGCGCACGTCGGGCGCCAGCTCCGGCAACCGCGTGGACAACCGCAGCAGCTCGGCGTCGACCACCTCGGCCGCGCGCCTGCGCAGCGCGGTCACGGTCGGGGTCACCGCGGCGGAGCGCTGCGCGGCCAGGTAGGCGCGCACCTCCTCCGCGACGAGTTCGGTGGCGAGCCGGGTGTCCGCGCCCGCCTCGGCGTCGCTGAGCCTGGCCTGGAGGCTCTCCAGGTCCACCACGCGCACACCGGGGACCTCGGCGGCGGCGGGGTCGATGTCGCGGGGCAGGCCGAGGTCGCAGAGCACGATGTCGCGGCTGGCCCCGGCGAGCACGCCCGCGTCGATGACCACCTCGGTGGCACCGGTGCAGGCGAAGACCACGTCCGCCGTCGCCAGCTCCACGGCCAGCTCCGACAGCCCCGTGGCGCGCGCGGGAACACCCTCGGCCGCGATGTTCTCCGCCAGCCGCTGCCCGTTCTCCGGGGTGCGGTTGGCGACGACGATCTCCGCGACGCCCGCGCGGCGCAGGTGCGCGGCGGCCAGCCCGCCCATCGCGCCGGAGCCGACGATCAGCGCGCGGCGGCCGGACAGCGTGCCCAGCACGGCGGCGGCGTCGGCGAGGGCTTCGGTGACCAGCGAGGCTCCGGCGTGATCGATGCCGGTCTCGCTGTGCACCCGCTTGCCGACCCGCAGTGCCTGCTGGACCAGCTCGTGCAGGACCTTGCCGACGGTCCCGGCCTTGTCGGCCTCGCCGTAGGCGGTGCGCAGCTGCCCGAGGATCTGGGCCTCGCCGACCACCATGGAGTCCAGCCCGGAGGCGACCCGGAACAGGTGCTCGACGGCGCGCGCCGCGTAGTGCACGTACAGGTGCGCCGACAGCTGGCCGACGTCGGTCCCCGCCTGGCGCGCGAGCACGCCGGAGACGTCGGCGAGGCCGCCGTGGAAGGCGTCGACGACCGCGTAGACCTCGACCCGGTTGCAGGTCGCGACCAGCACGGCCTCGGAGACGTTGGGGCAGCGCAGCAGCTCGTCCAGCAGCTTCCCGGCCTCGTCACCGGAGACCGCGGCGCGCTCCAGGACGCGGACCGGCGCGGTGCGGTGCGACAGGCCGACGGCGAGCAGGGTCATCGCCCGACCACCGCCTCACCGACGCCGGGCCGGGTGCCGTCCACGGTCACCTCGGCCTGCGCCTCGTCGGCGCGGCGGGCGACGTGGAAGGAGAGGATCTGCATCTCCACCGCCAGGTCAACCTTGCGCACCTCGACGTGGTCGGGGACCCCGAGAACCACTGGTGCGAAGTTCAGGATGCATTGCACGCCGCCTGAGACCAAACGATCACAAACTTCCTGAGCCACCGAGGGCGGCGTGGCGATCACGCCGATGGTGACCTCGCGCTCGCGGCAGATCGACTCGATGTCCTCGATGTGCTCGACCGGAATACCGCCGACGGGAACGCCCATCAGGTCGGGGTCGACGTCGAAGAGCGCCGCGACCGGGAAGCCCCTGCTCGGGAATCCACCGTAGTTCGCCAGCGCGTGGCCCAGGTTTCCGATACCGACCACCGCGACGCTGTGCTTGCGGGTCAGGCCGAGGATGCGCTCGATCTCGCTGATCAGCACGTCCACGTCGTAGCCGACGCCGCGGGTGCCGTAGGAGCCGATGTAGGAGAGGTCCTTGCGCAGCTTCGCCGAGTTCACCCCGGCGGCGGCGGCCAGTTCCTCGCTGGAGATCGTGGTGACCCCGTCCTCGCCCATCGCGGAGAGGACTCGCAGGTAGACGGCGAGCCTGGCGACCGCGGCCTCGGGGATGGCCCGTGCCCGCTCGCGGGCGGCCGGGACATCGCGGACGGTCACGTCGGTGACAGTGGCGGGCGGCTGGTCCCCGTTGTGCCCCTGGTCCCGCTGCGCCGCCACGCTGCTCTCCCTCGCCTGCATCTGGAAATGGGTCGCCCGGCAGCTGACGTCCGCGAAGGTGGGGTCTTCCGCTCTCCAGCCGCAACGGCGACGTTCACACGGTAGCCGCTTGTGAACGCAGGCACAAAGTCGTGGCCAGCCGACGTAACCAGCCGCACAATACCCGGTCACACGCAGGTCGCGGACCACTCGCGACGGCGGAGGGGCAGTCGGGCGGGCTCATCGGGCAATCACCCGAACAGGTACTTCCCAGACAAAAACGCGGGCATTCCGCCCGGGATCAGGTTAGCGCGGCCCGCAGCCGCGCCTCCTCCACCCTCCAGTAACCGTGCTCGCGGCCGTCGACCAGGAACACCGGGACCCGGTCGCCGTACTCCGCGCGCAGCTCGCGGTCGGAGTCCACGTCCACCTCCGACCACGGCACGCCCAGCTCGCCGCAGATCCGGGCCAGTTCCACCTTGGCGACCTCGCAGGGGTGGCAGCCGACCCGGCTCATCAGCGTGACTTCGTGGGGCATGCGCACATCATCCCTGGAGCAGCCTGCGGCCGATCACCATGCGCTGGATCTGGTTGGTGCCCTCCACGATCTGGAGCACCTTGGCCTCGCGCATGTAGCGCTCCACCGGGTAGTCCTCGACGTAGCCCGCGCCGCCGAGCACCTGGACCATGTCCGTGGTGACCTTCATGCACATGTCGGTGGAGATCAGCTTCGCCATCGCGGCCTGCGTGGAGTACGACTGCCCCGCGTCCTTGCGCCGGGCGGCCGAGAGGTAGAGCTGCCGCGCCGCCTCGATGCCCGCGGCCGCGTCGGCGAGCATGAACGAGACGCCCTGGAACTCCCCGATGGCCCTGCCGAAGGCCGTGCGCTCCCTCGCGTAGGCGACCGCCACGTCCAGCGCGGCCTGCGCCACACCCACCGCGCACGCGGAGATCCCGAGCCGCCCCGCGTCCAGCGCCTCCAACGCGATCTTGAGGCCCTGCCCCTCGGTCCCGATGCGCCGGTCCGCCGGGAGCTGAGCGCCCTCGAAGACCACCTGAGCGGTCAGCGAGGCCTTCATGCCCATCTTGCGCTCGGGCCGCGCCACCGAGATCCCCGGAGTGTCCGCGTCCACCAGGAACGCCGAGATCCCCTTCGGGCCGTCGTCCCCCGTGCGCGCCAGCAACGTGTAGAAGTCCGCCGCGCCCGCGTGCGTGATCCACGCCTTGGTGCCCTGCACCGTGTAGACGCCGTGCTGGTCCGCCTTCGCGCTCGTGCGCAACGCCGCCGCGTCCGACCCGCTGTGCGGCTCCGAGAGGCAGTAGGCGCCCAGCTTCTCCCCGCCCAGCAACGACGGCAGCCAGCGCTCGCGCTGCTCGTCCGTGCCGAAGCTCGCCAGCGCGTGGCAGGACAGCGTGTGCACGCTGACCCCGAGGCCCACCGCCAGCCACGCCCGCGACAGCTCCTCGACGACCTGGAGGTACACCTCGTACGGCTGCTCGCCGCCGTCGTAGCGCTCCGGGTACGGCAGCCCCAGCAGGCCCGAGCGCCCCAGCGTGCGGAAGACCTCGCGCGGGAACTCCCCTGTCGCCTCGGCCTCAGCCGCCTTCGGCGCCAGTTCGCGCTGGGCCAGCTCGCGGGTCAGTGCGAGCAGCTCTGCGGCTTCCTCGGTCGGCAGCTGGCGTTCGATCACGGGCGCGCTCATCGCGGCGGTCCTCCACGCGGGTGCTCAGAACTCGGACCGTCCGATTGTGGGGCCACCGATACTAGGAAGTCCAACTATCCGCGCACACCCCACACCCGCTCACTCCAACGCCACGTCCCCCGAGCGGCCCCCCGGAGCGCTCCGCGAGGACAACCCGGAGTTCAGGCGTCTTCAAGACCCACAAACCCCCCTGTTGATCATCGCTAACCGCCTCAATCCCTCTGGCCGCCCCGGTTGCCCTTGGCGCTTGCCTGACGATGGTCGGGACTGTCGGCCGTCTGACCTAGCTTGCGTCCGCGCGGTTGATCTACATCGACGACTCCGGTGCGCAGGCGTCCGGCCTGGCCGTCTACGGCTGGGTGGAGGTGCTCGCATCCGACTGGCGCCGTGCGCTGCGGACATGGCTCGACTGTCGCCGCGACCTGTACGCCGACACCGGCGTTCCAGCCAGCTACGAACTGCACGCCACGAGATTCGCCAACGGCAGGGGGCGCCCCACGGGCGGCACCCCCTGGGATCACAGCAAGGCCACCCGAACAGCCGTGATGAACGCGGCCTTCCAGACGATCGCCGAGCTGCCTGGCGCACGCGTCGGCGCGGTCTACCGCGAAACCACCGGGACGAACTTCGTCACGGCCAAGGCGAACCTCTACAGCGACCTGGTCGCCCTGCTCGACGAACGCCTGCACGCCGCCGGAGAACTGGGCATGGTGTTCATGGACGGCGCCGGCACCGATCCGGCCTACCGGCTCGCCCACCGGAGCTTGAAGCTGGAGACGCGCTGCCTTCTCGAAGACCCGTCGTTCCAGGGATCACACACGAGCCAGTGGGTTCAGCAGGCAGACCTCATCGCGTACGCCGCGTTCATGGCAGTCCTGCGAGCTGACTCGAAAAGCGTGATGTGGCAGTGGTACCCGAAGATCCTGGGCGAGGTGTGCGCGGTGGGTGGTACGCCCTTGCGGTTGTGAACAGCCAGACGAGGAAGCCCCGGAAAAGAAGCAAGACCCGTTGATCCACTGGAGTGGGACGGGTCCGCCCCTCAACCGTAGCGAACCGCGAGCGAAACGGGACTACGAGTCGCGGAGTTTGCGGCGGGCGAGCTTGCCGGTGGCGGTGTGCGGCAGGGAGTCGACGAACTCGACCCTGGTCGGCACCTTGAACTTGGCGAGCCGCTCGGCGCAGTGGGCGAGGACCTTCTCCTCGCTGAGGTCGCTGTCCTCGGCCTTGATGATGACGATCTTGACGGCCTCGCCGGTGGTGTCGTCGGGGACGCCGACGGCAGCGGCCTCGCGCACGCCGTCAAGCTCGGCGAGCACGGACTCGACCTCGTGCGGGTACACGTTGAAGCCGTTCACGATGATCAGGTCGCCCGCGCGGTCCACCAGGTGCAGGTCGCCGTCGGAGTCGAAGTAGCCGACGTCGCCGGTGCGGAACCACCCGTCGACGTCGGGGCCGTCGGCGGCGTCGGGCCAGTAGCCGCTGAGCAGGTTGGCCCCGCGCGCGGCGACCAGGCCGGTGCTCTCGGCGTCCTCGCCCATCTCGAAGCCGTCGGGCAGCGCCTCGCCGTCGGAGTCGACCAGGCGGACCTCGACGCCGGGCAGCGCCTGGCCGACCGAGCCGGGCTTGATCCGCCCGGTGCCCAGGGTCGTGGTGAGCACGGGCCCCGTCTCGGTCAGGCCGTAGCCCTCGTAGATGTCGAGCCCGGTGATCTCGCGCATGCCGCGCAGAGCCTCGAAATCGAGCGGCGCGGCGCCAGAGGTGAACACGCGCACGGTGGCGAGCCGCTCGCGCAGCACCTCGGCGGGCTGGCGCAGCAGCACGGTGTACATCGGCGGGACGCCGACGAGCGTGGTGACGCGGTGGTTCTCGATCGCCTCCAGCGCCGCGTCCGCGTCGAAGCGGGCGAGCAGCACGCCGGTGCCCCCGCTCGCGCAGACCTGGAACAGGCCGGGGCCGAGGCCGTAGACGTGGAACAGCGGCAGCGCCAGCAGCACCCGGTCGGCGGCGGTCACCGGACAGGGGCGCAGCTCGGAGCACTGCTTGGTGTTGGCCAGCAACGCGCGGTGGGACAGCATCACGCCGCGCGGCGAGCCGGAGGTGCCCGAGGTGTAGGCGAGCACGGCGAGGTCCTCGCCGCCGCGCACCGAGTCGCCCGGGGTGAACGTGGTGTCCAGCGCGGGAACGTCCTCGGAGTCGATCACCACGCGGGCGCCGCTGTCGGAGAGCACGCGCTCCAGCTCGCGCTGCGAGACGCCGGGGCCGATCGGGACGACGGCGCAGCCCGCGCGCAGCGCGCCCAGCACGGCGACGCAGAACGGCAGGCCGGTCGGCAGCTTCACGGCGATCCGGTCACCGGGCTCGGCACCGTCGGCGCGCAGCCTCGCAGCCTCGGAGCTCACCGCGGAGTCCAGCTCGGCCCAGGTCAGCGTGCGCCCGTCGGCCGCGTCGATCAGCGCGGGGTGAGCCGCGCCCCGTTGGGCGGCCGCGCGCACCAGATCGGCGACGTTGACGACGGACATGCGCGACCTCCTACTGCTGGGCGATTCCGGGTGACCCGAAAGCGGATTACCCAGGACGCGAAGTCTGTCATGGGTGTGCTACGTCACGCATCCGCCCGGCGTGCGTCACCCCCCCGGTGGCACCAGCCACTACCTACCGACGAGTAGGAAGACGTATGCTTCGGCGAACCGCCCCGGGCGGCGTGGCCGTCCTCACGCAGCGGAGCAAGGGAGCGGCGGATGACCCAACCACTGGGCAAGGCCTGCTCAGGGCTTGCCCCGACGACCAGAACGACCCTGCGTCCGGTTCCGGATGAGGCGGCGATGACCGATGTGTGGCGGCTGGTCGCCGCGGCGCAGGACGGCGACGTCGCGGCCTTCGGCGAGCTCTACGACCGCTACGTCGACGTGGTCTACCGCTACGTGCTGTTCCGGCTCGGAGACCGCGCGCTCGCCGAGGACGTGACCAGCGAGACGTTCCTGCGCGCGCTGCGCCGCATCGGCTCGGTCAGCTACCAGGGCCGCGACGTGGGCGCGTGGTTCATCACCATCGCCCGCAACCTGGTGCTCGACCACGTGAAGTCCAGCCGGTACCGCTTCGAGGTGCCGACGGCGGAGCTGGGCGAGACCCGCGAGGAGCACGCCGGCCCCGAGCAGTCGGTGGTGCGCGACGCCACCAACGCCGAGGTGCTGCGCTGCGTCGACAAGCTCAACACCGACCAGCGCGAGTGCATCGTGCTGCGGTTCCTGCACGGCCTCTCGGTCGCCGAGACCGCCGAAGCGATGGGCCGCAACGAGGGCGCGGTCAAGGCACTCCAGCACCGCGCCGTGCGCAAGCTCGCGGAGCTGCTGCCCCGAAGCCTCCGCTGACGTCGCTCGACAGTGGCGTAACCGATCCGGTATCACCTCGTTTGTCCAGTCTGGAAGGGACGGGCGACGGTGGGTGAGGAACGCGAGGACGAGGTGGTGGCGCTGCTGCGCCGCGCCGCTCCGCGCGATACCCCCGACCGGCAGACCCGGGACCGGATCAGGGCCAGGCTGCTCGCCGAGCTGAGCGCCGCCCCGCAGGCCGCCGCCGTGCCCGTGGCGCGCGCCGACAGCTGAGCCTCTGGGCACATCCCCACAGTTGCGCCACCGGTCGATCGCTACCCTGGAACGGGTCATCAGCAGGCCAGACGATCAAGGACCGGAGGCGCCGAGGTGCCACTGTGGCGCAGGGATGTCGACAGCTCGGAGCGGGAGTCCCGGGCGATCGCGGCGGGCGAGGCCTCCGCCGAGGCCGCGGCCGCGGAGCTGGAAGCCGCCCTCGCCGTGCCGCCGGACCTGACCGCGGCGGCCTTCTTCGACGTGGACAACACGATGATGATGGGCGCGTCGATCTTCCACTTCGCCAGGGGCCTCGCGGCGCGGAAGTACTTCACCACCTCCGACCTCGCCGGGTTCGCCTGGCAGCAGCTGAAGTTCCGGATCGGCGGCAAGGAGGACGCGGAGGGCATCCGCAGCAGCCGTGAGCAGGCGCTGTCCTTCGTGGCGGGCCGCTCGGTGGAGGAGCTGGTCACCCTCGGCGAGGAGATCTACGACGAGCTGATGGCCGACCGGATCTGGTCCGGCACCAGGGCTCTCGCGCAGATGCACCTGGACGCGGGCCAGCGGGTCTGGCTGGTCACCGCGACCCCCGTGGAGCTGGCGCGGATCATCGCCCGCAGGCTCGGCCTGACCGGCGCGCTCGGCACGGTCGCGGAGAGCGTCGACGGCGTCTACACCGGGCGCTTGGTCGGCGATCTGCTGCACGGACCGGGCAAGGCGCACGCGGTCCGCGCGCTCTCCGCCCGCGAGGGCCTGAACCTGCGCCGCTGCACGGCCTACTCGGACTCCGTCAACGACGTCCCGATGCTCTCGGTCGTCGGCACCGCGGTCGCGGTCAACCCCGACCAGGGCCTGCGCGAC
The DNA here is from genome assembly GCF_039537405.1 of Allokutzneria multivorans. Taxonomy (NCBI): domain Bacteria; kingdom Bacillati; phylum Actinomycetota; class Actinomycetes; order Pseudonocardiales; family Pseudonocardiaceae; genus Allokutzneria; species Allokutzneria multivorans. Next base: position 339,757 of record NZ_BAABAL010000006.1, read on the forward strand.
GTGGCGCGGGCGCGCGGCTGGGAGATCCGCGACTTCCGCACCGGTCGCAAGGCGGCCCGGATCGGCGTGCCGTCGGTGCTGGGCGCAGGGGTCGTCGCAGGGGCCTTGGCGGCGGGCATGGCCTACCGCCGCCGCGGCCGTTCCTGACGGGTCGTCCTACCTGGGGCCGGGGCCACCGGGCCCGGGGCCGCCGGGGCCCTGCTGGTCCAGCGGCACGATGAAGACGGCGGTGCCGTAGGCCGCGATCTCCGTGCTGCCGGGCATGATGTCGCCGCTCTCGAAGCGCATGGCGAGCACGGCGTTGGCGCCCATGCCCGCGGCGTTCTGCTTGAGCCTGCCGAGCGCCTCGAACCGCGAGTCGTTGAGCAGCTGGGTGTAACCGGCCTGCTCGCCGCCGAACATGCCCTTGAAGCTGGCACCGATGTCGGAGAAGGCGTTGCGGCTGCGCACGGTCGAGCCGAACACCTCGCCGATCACCCGGACGACGCGGTAGCCCGGCACGTCGTTCATCGTGCTGACCAGGATCGGTGGCGGCGGAGGCATGGGGGGCATGGGTTGGTTCACGGCGGGGATGCTAGCCGCGAGATCCGCCCCCACGCCGGAGAACGCCGGTGTTCAACCGGGGTTTCAGCCCAGCGTTCACCCGAGGAAGACGTTGCGGCGCTGGGTGAGCAGTCGGTAGAGCGTCTGCTGGATGGTCTCGCGCACCTGGTCGGTCAGGTTGAACACCAGCATCGGGTCGTCGGCCGCCCCCGCCTCGTACTGGTCGGTGGTGATCGGCTCGCCGAACTCGATGTACCACTTCGAGGGCAGCGGGACGAGGCCGAGCGGCCCGAGGTGCGGGAAGAACGGCGTCACCGGGAAGTACGGCAGGCCGAACAGCCTGGCCAGCGCCTTCACGTCGGCGATCATCGGGTAGATCTCCTCGGCGCCCACGATCGAGCACGGGATGATCGGCACCCCGGTGCGCAGCGCGGCGGAGACGAAGCCACCCCTGCCGAAGCGCTGGAGCTTGTAGCGGTCGCGGTACGGCTTGCCGATGCCCTTGAAGCCCTCGGGCCAGACGCCGACCAGCTCGCCGTTGCGCAGCAGGCGCTCCGCGTCCGCGCCGCACGCGAGCGTGTGACCCGCCTTGCGGGCGAGCGCGCCGAGCACGGGGAACTTGAAGACCAGGTCGGCGGCCAGCATCCGCAGGTGCCGCTCGGCCGGGTGGTGGTCGCGGACCGCGAGGCCCGTCATCACCGCGTCCATCGGCATCAGCGTGCCGGAGTGGTTGGCCACCAGCAGCGCGCCGCCCTCGGCGGGCACGTTGTGCAGGCCGATCGTCTCGACGCGGAACCACTTCTCGTACAGCGGCCGCAGCGGCGGGAACAGCACCTTGTCGGTCAGCTCGCGGTCGAAGCCGAACTCGTCGACCTCGTAGTCACCGGTGAGCCGCTTGCGCACGAAGGCGAGCGCGTCGGTCAGCCCGCGCTCCAACGCGGACTCCTCGCGCACCTGCTCGCGCTCGTCGGGCTTCTCCTCCTGCGGCGGCAGCTCGTCCTCGGCCGGGACCGGGCGCACCGGCGCTGATCCCGCAGGTTGCTGCTGTTGCTGCTTGCGCGCCACCGAGCGGATCGGGATCACTCGTGCTCCTGCCATCGTCCTCACCTCCTCACTCCCTCATCGGCCCAGCCGGGCCAGCACTCCACGGATGCCCCGCTCGGCATCGTTGACGAGTTCCGGGTCGATCACCGGCCGCAGTCCCCGGCCGCGCACGTAGTCGTCGAAGGCCTGCTGGGTGGTCCACCTCGGGGTGAAGCCGAACTGCTCGCGCAGCTTGGCCGTGTCCACCACCCTGCCGAAGTTCAGGAACCGCATCTGCTCCGGCGAGAAGTCCACCAGCCTCGCCCCCCGCACCACCTGCGCGAAGGGCTGCACCGCGAAGCTGGGCACCGGCATCGGAACCCGGCCAGCGCGGCGGATGGCCTGGGAGAGCAGCAGCAGTCCGTCCGCTCCCGCGTTGAACACCCCTGGCAGGTCGTGCAGCGTCGCACGTTCCAGGATCGCGAGGGCGTCCTCGGAGTGCAACAGCTGGACACGGGCGTCGTAACCGAGCACGGTCGGCACGACCGGCAGCGCGAAGTAGCGGGTGAGCACCGTGTCGATGCGCGGGCCGATGAAGTTGGTGAAGCGCAGCGTGGAGATGGTGACGTCCGGGCGGCGCCTGCCGTAGCCGCGCACGTAGCCCTCCACCTCGACCGCGTCCTTGGCGTAGCCGGAGGACGGCAGGTCCTTGGGGCCCATCGACTCGGTGAACACCGCGGGGTCGCGCGGGCTCGAACCGTAGACGGCGGTGGTCGACTTGACCACGAACTTGCGCACCAGGTCGGACTTCTGGCACGCGGCCAGCAGCTGCATCGTCCCGATGACGTTCATTTCCTTCATCGCCGTGCGGCCGGTCGACCCCGGGTTGGCCGAGAGCGAGGCGTGCACGACGGTGTCCACCTTGGCGGTGGCGATGACCTTGGCGATCAGCGGGTTGCGGATGTCCGCGCGGACGAACTCGGCCCGGCCCATCCGGCGCAGCAGGTCGCGCGGCGGGGGCACGGTGTCGACCCCGAGCACGCGTTCGATGTCCGGGTTCGCGGCGAGGCGGGCTGCGAGGTGTCCGCCGAGGAAACGGCTGACCCCGGTGACGAGAACGACGTTGGGCGCCATGCGACTCCCTGGGCACTGGCGGTGAAGGGTGGGATGTTACCCGCCGGAAGCTTCGCAGGAGTCGGCCAGATCGTTAGCCGGATCCTGGACGCGTCACCGTACTGGACGAGTGCGTTTCCGATCACTCTGTGCTCCGGGGCACACCGCGAGCCCGCCACGGAGGACGGTCCAGGACGCGCGAACGCCCGCGCCGGAGCGTTCCGGGCGCGGGCGTCACGGGATTAACCGCAGGGGCGGTCGCGTACTGCTTACTTGCCCTGCTTGCGACGCGCGTGGCGGGTCTTGCGAAGCAGCTTGCGGTGCTTCTTCTTCGACATGCGCTTGCGACGCTTCTTGATGACCGAGCCCATGCGGGTTCCTTCGCTGTTGACGTTTGCGTATTTCGAGCTTCTCGCACGCCCACGCACACCTGCCGGCGGCCTCGGGCACGCAGCGGCTTGCCAGAGTACCTGGACGGGCTGAAGCCCCTCTCGTCAGCTATCCAGCCGAGTAGTACGCGTTCTCCAAGTAGGCGTGCACCTCGTTCTCCGGGACCCGGAACGAACGGCCCACGCGCACGGCGGGCAGCTCACCCGAGTGCACCAGGCGGTACACGGTCATCTTCGAGACACGCATGATGTCGGCCACCTCGGCGACCGTCAGAAACTGGACCTGACCGAGCCTGTCGTTCTTCTTCTCCCTGCCAGCCGGCATGTGTCACCGCATCTTTCATCGCCACGTGGCGCGCCGCCGGCTTCCCCTCCGGCGGAACTCAACACGCACGCGCTCCCCCTGAGGGTAACCGGGCTGGAGTGACTGAAGCGACTAGCGGGAAGTTCCCTCATGAGCCCGGCCCAGCTCGACCGAGCGGTCGCGCGCCGCCTCGATCGCGGCCAGCAGCGCCGCGCGGACGCCGTGCTTCTCCAGCTCCCGGATCGCCATGATCGTGGTGCCCGCCGGGGAGGTCACGGCCTCGCGCAGCGCGACGGGGTGTTCGCCGGAGTCGCGCAGCATCTTCGCCGAGCCGATGGCCGACTGGATGATCAGATCGGCGGCGACCGCCCTGGGCAGGCCGAGCAGGATGCCCGCGTCGATCATGGCCTCGACCAGGAAGAAGAAGTACGCGGGGCCGGAGCCGGAGAGCGCGGTGACCGCGTCCTGCTGGGCCTCGGGCACCCGGACCACCTTGCCGACGGCGCCGAGCATGCCCTCGGCCAGCTCCATGTGCGCCCGGGAGGCGTGCCGCCCCGCCGAGATCGCGCTCATCGCCTCGCCGACGACCATCGGGGTGTTGGGCATGACGCGGACCACCGGAGTGCCTTCGGGCAGACGGCTCTCGAACAGCGAGGTCGGCAGGCCCGCGCAGAGCGAGACCACGAGCGCGCCGGAGGACAGCGAGCCGTTCAGCTCCTCCAGCAGCGGCTCGATGTCCTGCGGCTTGACCGCGACCACGAGCGCGTCGGCCAACTTGGCGGCCTCGGCCACCTCGACCCCGCGCACGCCGTAGCGGCGGGTCAGCTCGGCGGAGCGCTCCGGGTGGCGTTCGGTGAACATCAGCTCGGCGCACGGGTGCCCGGAGGCCAGCAGCCCGGACAGCAGCGCCTCACCGATCTTCCCCGCACCCAGTACCGCGATGGTCGTCATGGCTGACAACCCTAGGGCTTCACCCTGCGCTGGTCAGAGCGAGTTGCCGGGCCTGGCAGACGAGCTTGCCGGAGGAGTCGATCACCGTGGCGTCCTCGTCGAACCACTGGCCGAGCACCGCGCGGGAGTCGACCTGCAAGCGCAGCCAGCCCGTGCTGGGGCGGGAGCGCAGCAGAGCCGTGAGCTGCACGGTCGGCGACCAGCTGAGCCTGCCGAGGTTGAACGTCACCGGCATCGAGATGTCCCCGGCGACCAGGGCGAACAGCGGGTCGGGCTGGCCGTCGCGCGGGCGCACCCACAGGCGCAGGCGCAGCGGGTCGCCGATGTTGCCGTTGAGGAAGCCAGCGCCGTCGGGGTCGAGCATGACCTGGCAGGCCTTGGACATCCGGAAGGTCTTCGCCGCGTCCGTGGCACCGACGTCGATGGCGCGCGCCGGGGGCTCGGCGGGGAGGTCGGGCAGATCCGACCACGCGGGCACGGCGTCGGGCAGCCTGCCGACGGTGATCATGGCGTGCACGCAGGTCCTGCCGCGCTGCAACAGCTCGGCCTGCACGACGGTGACCGTGCGCCCCGCCTTGGCGACCGTGGTCCGCACCAGGACCGGACCGAGCTCGGGGGTGTGCAGGAAGTCCGCGCTGACGCTGAGCGGGTCGAGTCCGCCCGTGCCGCCCGGGTCCACCGCGGCGAGCGCCGTCCTGGCGATCAGCGCGAGCAGGTAGCCGCCGTGCGGTTTGCCGCCGATCGTCCAGTCGGCGGCCAGCTCGCCGGTGAAGCTGCCGTCGCCCATCGGCCGCACGGTGGTGGCGATGGCGAAGGGGGTGACCCGCACCGGGTCCGTGCGCAGTCTCATGAGGTACCGACCAGGGAGCGCAGGAAGAAGGTGGTGTTGGCGGGGCGCTCGGCCAGCCGCCGCATCAGGTAGCCGTACCACTGCCCGCCGTAGGGCACATAAACCCGCATCGTCTCGCCCGTCTCGGCCAAGCGCCGTTGTTCGTCCGGTCGTACTCCGAAGAGCATCTGGTGCTCGTAGCTGCCCGGAGCGCGGTCGTACCACTTCGCCCGCTCGCCGATGATCGACACGAGCCGGGGGTCGTGCGTGGCGAACATGGGGTAGCCCTCCCCTTCGAGGAGGACGTTCGCGCAGCGCACGTAGTTCAGGTCCACCTCGTGCGGGTCGGTGAAGGCCACCGACTCCGGCTCCGCGTAGGCGCCCTTGCACAGCCGCACCCGCGAGCCGGCGAGGTCCCGGCAGTCGCCGGGCGTCCGGCGCAGGTACGCCTGGAGCACCGCGCCCACCGACGGCCAGGTCCTGCGCAGCTCCGCGAGCACGCCCAGGGTGGAGTCGGTGGTGGTGTGGTCCTCCATGTCCAGCGTCACCGTGGTGCCGCACTGCTCCGCCGCCGCGCAGATGCGCGAGGCGTTGGCCAGCGCCAGTCCCTCGTCGAAGGCCTGGCCGACGGCGGAGAGCTTCACGCTCACCTCGGCGGAGCCCGAAAGCCCCGCCGCGTGCAGGCTGTCCAGCAGGTCCAGGTACGCCCGCACCGTGCGATCGGCCAGCTCGCGATCGGTCGTGTGCTCGCCGAGGTAGTCCAGCGTCACCGCGAGCCCGTCCCGCGCCAGCGCGGTGGTGACCGCGACGGCGTCGTCGGTGCCCTCGCCCGCCACGAACCGGTCGACCACACCGCGACTGAGCGGGGCGGTCGACACCATTCGCTGGACGGCGTCGTTGCCCGCGGCGGCGAGGATCAACGAGCGCAACGGATTCACGGGCGGAACTGTACGTCAGCAACAAGATCGAAAAGCCTGCGGCGGACACATCTCCGCAACGAGAAAGTCGATCAAGCCGGATCGAGGCGCGGGTTCTGCCCGAGGTGCAACCGCGCGAACAGCAGCGCCTCGGCCAGATCGCTGACCCGCTGCTCGCGGCTGGTGGCCTTGCGGGTGCTGACCTCCAGCACCACCTGGCCGTCGAAACCGTTGCGCGCCAGCTCTTCGCACAGCTGCGCGCACGGCTGGTTGCCGCGCCCCGGCACGAGGTGCTCGTCGGTGGGCGCCCCGGTGCCGTCGGCGAGGTGGATGTGCCGCAGCCCGGATCCCATCCGCTTGGCCAGCTCCAGCGCGTCCACGTGGGCGGCGGCGGTGTGCGACAGGTCGAGCGTGTAGTTCGCGTAGCCGATGTCGGTGGGGTCGTAGGAGGGCCGGTAGCCGGACAGGCGCAGCTGGCGCTTCCTGCCGAGCGGGCGCAGCGGGAACATGTTCTCCACCGCGACCGCCACCTCCGTCACCCGCTCCAGCTCCGCGACCAGCTGCGGGAAGGAGTCGGCGTACTTGCGCTGCCACTTGAACGGCGGGTGCACCACCGTCGTCGGGGCGTCCAGCGCCGCGGCCGCCGCGACGGCGCGGCGCAACCGCACCTCCGGGTCGGGCGACCAGATCCGCTGGGTGATCAGCAGGCAGGGCGCGTGCACGGCCAGCACGGGAACCCCGTGCATGTCGGAGAGCCTGCGCAGCGCGCTGACGTCCTGGCTGACCGGGTCGGCCCAGACCATCACCTCGACGCCGTCGTAGCCCAGCTCCTTGGCGTACTCGAACGCGGCGGCGGCGGGCTGCGGCCAGACCGCCGCCGTGGAGAGTCCGACCGGGATCAACGGTTCACCAGCAGCAGCGCCGCCGGTGAGATGGTCACCACCAGGCCGACCAGCACGGTGAGCACGATCGTCTGGAGGTCGTCGGCCTTGCGGATCTTGCGGACCAGCCACACCATGCCGCCGATCACCGCGAGCGCGACGAACAGCGCGACCGGGGCCATCCAGCTCCACAGGAACTGGAACCCGATCCAGAGCCCGGCGCCGCCGACCAGGCCGCCGCCGAGCTGCGCGAGCATGACCAGCCACTCCTTGGCCGGAGACGGCTCGTCCTCGTCGTACTCGTCGTACTCGTCCTCGTCGGACTCGGCGCGCTCGGCGTCGTCCTCGTCCGCCTCGGCGTCCGGACGGGCCTCGTCGTCCTCCTCCAGCTCGTCCTCGCGCTCGTCGTCGACGACCGCGGGGGCCTGGCTGGTCGGGTAGTCCTCCTCGGCGGGACGGCCGCTGCGCAGCGCCGCGTACGGCTGCTGCCCGGTGTTGCCGAACCAGTCGTGATCGCCGTCGAGGCCCGCGGGGGCCGCGCCGGTGAGCGGAGGCGTCGCGCCGACCTGGGTGGGCGCGGCGTCATCGGTGATCCTGGGGAACTGCTCGGTGACCGGCTCGCCCGCCGCGGCGCCGGGCGGCGGCACGGGGAGGGCCTGCGAGGTCTGCGCGGCCGGGTTCGGTCGCGGCACCAGTCGCTGGCCACCGGGAGTCCCCGGCGGCGGGTAGTCGCCGCTGATCGCCGGGTACTGCGCGGTCACGTCCGCGTCGGGGGTGCCGGGCGGCGGGGCCAGGTGCGAGCCCGTGCCCTGCGGAGCCGGGTGCTGCCCCGTGCCCTGCGGCGGCATCGGGTGCGCGCCGGTCCCGGGCACCGGGTGGGCTCCGGTGTTCGGCGGGGGTGCGGCGAAGCGACCCGAGGTGTGCGGCGGGCCCCCGGCCTGCGGGCTGGGCTCGAAGCGCTGCGGCGCGGGCTGCTGGGGCGGCGGCGCGGCGAAGCGACCGGTGCCCTGTCCGGGCCCGGCGGGCGGGCGCTGCTGCGGTTGCTGCGGTTGCCCCTGGTGCGGCTGCTGCCCCTGCTGCGGTTGACCGTCGTCGCGGATGGCGCGCATCTGACCGGAGTCCGTGAGGATCCGGTTGATGATCGCCTGCGGCGCCGTCTCGTTGACGTCGTCGTCGGGCCGCCTGCGCCTGCGTCGCGCCGTCGGCGGTCCGTCGGCCCCGTACTGGGCGAGCAGCTCCGCGACGGTCTTCTGACCGTCGTCGTGCTCCGACTCGCTGTTCTTGCTCATTGAGTCCACCGTGCCCCGTACCGGCCTGTCCGTCCAGAACTGTGATCCTGCCGACCCGAAAGCTGATCGATCGAGCCGTTCACTGCCGGAGCAGTCTGGACTGCTTCCTCCGTCTGGTCCAGCCGTCTCAAGATCACTCCCTCGCGCAGCGCCCACGGGCAGATCTCCAGCTCGGCCAGCGACAACGCTCGCATTGCGGCCTCCGCGACCAGTGCGCCCGCGACCAGCTGGTGCGCCCTGCTGTGGCTGACGCCCTCCAGCTCGGCCAGGTCAGCTGCTGACATGCGGGAGATGAAAGCGATCAGCTGGCGCAGCCCCGCGTCCGTCAGCGTCCTGCGGGCCATGGGGCCCGCGGAGGACGGCGCGGCACCGGTCAGCCTCGCCAGGGTGCGAAAGGTCTTCGAGGTGGCCACCGCGTGATCCGGCGGCCCGATCTTGCGCAGCCGCCGGGAGACCGGGGCCAGTTCGGCGTCCAGCCGCTCGCGCAGCTCGCGGACCTCGCGCTTGGTCGGCGGGTCGGAGGCGAAGCGGGTCCTGGTCAGCCTGCCCGCGCCGAAGGGCAGCGACAGCGCGAGATCGGGGTCCTCGTCGATGCCGACGGCGATCTCCAGCGAGCCGCCGCCGATGTCGAGCACCACCGTGTTGCCCGCTGACCAGCCGTACCAGCGGCGCACCGCCAGGAAGGTGTAGCGGGCCTCGTCCTCGCCGGAGAGGACCTTCAGCTCGACGCCGGTGCGCTCGTGCACCAGCGCGAGCACGTCGGCGGAGTTGCTCGCCTCGCGCACGGCCGAGGTGGCGAAGGCCATCAGCTCGGCGCAGCCGAACCCGACGGCGGAGTCGCGGGCGTGCGCGACGGCGTCCACCAACAGCTCCGCGCCCTCGTCGCTGAGCCGGTCACCGTCGGTGATCTGCTCGGCGAGCCGCAGGACCGCCTTCTCCGACCGCATCGGCGTCGGGTGGGCACCACGATGCGCGTCCACCACCAACAGGTGGACGGTGTTGGACCCGACGTCAAGCACCCCTAGGCGCACGGAGACAAGGCTACCCGCCGGTCGGGAGCGCGGTGGCCATCGGCCCGGTCCGGGCGCGGGTGAACGGCGTCCGGGGCGCGCGGCCCCGGACGCGTGATCAACAGCCTACGACTCGAACTTGTAGCCCAGCCCACGGACCGTGACCAGGTACCGGGGCAGCGAGGGGTCCGGTTCGATCTTGGAACGCAGCCGCTTCACGTGCACGTCCAGCGTCTTGGTGTCGCCGACGTAGTCCGCGCCCCACACCCGGTCGATGAGCTGACCGCGCGTGAGCACCCTGCCGACGTTGCGCAGCAGGTACTCCAGCAGGTCGAACTCCTTGAGCGGCAGGCTGACCTCCGTGCCGGAGACCGTGACCACGTGCCGCTCCACGTCCATCCGCACCACGCCCGCCTCCAGCACCTGCGGCGCGAGGTCGGAATCCATCGCGTTGTCGGCGCCCCTGCGCAGCACCGCGCGGACGCGGGCGATCAGCTCCCGCGCCGAGTACGGCTTGGTGACGTAGTCGTCGGCGCCCAGTTCGAGGCCGACCACCTTGTCGATCTCGCTGTCCCGCGCCGTGACCATGATCACCGGGACCGAGGAGCGCAGCCGCAGCGCGCGGCAGACGTCGGTCCCGCTCATCCCGGGCAGCATCAGGTCCAGCAGCACGATGTCGGCGCCGTTGCGGTCGAACTCCTCGAGCGCCTCCTGGCCGGTCGTGGCGACGGCGGTGGCGAAGCCCTCCTTGCGCAGCAGGAAGGCGAGCGGGTCGGCGAAGGACTCCTCGTCCTCGACGATGAGCACCCTGGTCACGAGACTCCTCCGGATTCGACGACTGCGAGTGGCGCGGGGTCTTCCGACATCACCGCCGCGGGCGCGGCCTCCGCGACCCGGTGTGCCGGGATGCGGAGGGTGAAGGTGGAACCGGTGCCCGGTTTGCTCCACAACCGCACCTCACCGCCGTGGTTGGCGGCGACGTGCTTGACGATGGCCAGGCCGAGGCCGGTGCCCCCGGTCGCCCTGGAGCGGGCCGGGTCGGCCCGGTAGAAGCGCTCGAAGACGCGCTGCTGGTGTTCCGGGGCGATGCCGGTCCCCCGGTCGGTGACAGCGATCTCCACGGTCCCGTCGGCGAAGCGGCGGCTGACCGAGACCGGGCTGTCCGGCTCCGAGTAGGACACGGCGTTGTCGATCAGGTTGGTCAGCGCGGTCACCAGCAGCGTGCGGTCGCCGTCGACGAGCAGCCCGCTCGGCTGGTCCACGGTGATCTCGATGCCCGCGGACTCGGCGGCCAGCCGGGAGCGGCCCAGCGCCTCGTCGACGACGTCGTCGACCTCCAGCACCTCCAGCTCCGGCAGCGCCTCGGCGCCGGTCAGCCGGGACAGCGCGATCAGCTCGGTGACCAGGGTGCCGAGCCGGGTGGCCTCGCGGAGGATCTTGCCGCTGAACCTGCGCACCTCGACCGGGTCGTCCACCGCGTCGAGCACGGCCTCCGCCAGCAGCGCGAGCGCGCCGACCGGCGTCTTCAGCTCGTGGCTGACGTTGGCGACGAAGTCGCGGCGGGTGGCTTCGAGGCGGACCGCCTCGGACTGGTCGGCGGCGTCGACGACGGCGAAACCGTCCCCGAGCGGGCGGACCTCGGCGAGCACGGCGGCGGGCTGGCGGCCGACGCGGTTGTCCAGCGGGGTGAGGTCGACCTCGACGGGCTCGCCGGTGGCGATTGCCCGCTCCGCCGCCTTCTCGGCGCGGAGGTCGGGGCGGTTGTCCCTGACGAACCCGAGCTCGACCGAGCGCGGGTTGTGCACGACGACCGCGCCGAAGCGGTTGATGACCGCCACCCCGTTGTGCGAGGAGTGCACGACGCGTTGCACGAGATCGGCCACGGTCAGCTCGGCGGGTCGGTTCCGGGCGCGCCGACCGGCGGCGCGCCCGGAGACAAAGCCGACCCCCGCGCCGACCAGCAGCACACCGATCAGCAGGGCGATGCAGCCCGAAGCGGTCACGGGCGCATCGTAAGCACTGGTCCGGGCGGTTGGACTACTCCCAGACGGCTATACGTGACGCCTGTGACACCTGTTCGAGGCGTTGTTCAACAACAGGTCTCGCACCGTTCACCGAACGGTTATCGACCCTGGTTCGCGACGGCCTTGATCGCGCCCGCCGCTGCCTCGGGGTCGAGGTAGGTCCCGCCCGCCTTCACCGGCTTGAGGTCCTCGTCGAGGTCGTAGCGCAGCGGGATGCCGGTGGGGATGTTCAGCCCCGCGATGGCCTCGTCGGAGATGCCGTCGAGGTGCTTCACCAGCGCGCGCAGCGAGTTGCCGTGCGCGGCCACCAGGACGACCTTGCCCGCGCGCAGGTCGGGCACGATCGCCTTCTCCCAGTACGGCAGCATGCGGATGCCGACGTCCTTGAGGCACTCGGTGCGCGGCAGGTCGGAGCCGAGCCCGGCGTAGCGCGGGTCCTCGTCCTGGGAGTAGGTGCTGCCCAGCTCGATCTCCGGCGGCGGCGTGTCGTAGGAGCGGCGCCAGAGCATGAACTGCTCCTCGCCGTAGGCCTCCAGGGTCTGCTTCTTGTCCTTGCCCTGGAGCGCGCCGTAGTGCCGCTCGTTGAGCCGCCAGTCGCGGCGGACGTCGATCCAGTGCCGGTCGCAGCCGTCGAGCGCGAGGTTGGCGGTGGAGATCGCGCGCCGCAGCAGCGAGGTGTGCACCACGTCGGGCAGGAGCTTGGCCTCGCTGAGCAGCTTGCCGCCGCGCTTGGCCTCGACCACCCCCTTCTCCGACAACGGCACGTCCACCCAGCCGGTGAACAGGTTCTCGGCGTTCCAGACGCTCTCACCGTGGCGGAGCAGAACCAGGGTCGCTGTCATGGCGTCAAGCCTGCCAGATCACTCTTTCGTGTTAGGACAGAGTCCGGCGAGGACGGTGCGCACGTGGAAGGCCGACTGCTCCTCGGTCATCGCCCCCGGCAGGAACAGCGCGCCGGAGAGCGCGGGCCCGATCAGCATCTCGACCAGGAACTCCGGGTCGGTGCCCGCCAGCAGCTCGCCCTCGGCCACCGCCCGCCGCAGCCGCTCCACCATCGCGGCGCGACCGGGGCGGACCACCTGGGTCCAGTAGACCTCGAACAGCTCGGGGCGGCGGTGGATGTCGGGGACCAGCTCGGCGACCAGCTTGCCCGCCCGGGTGTCGATCATGCTGCGGTAGAGCTGCCAGACCCGCTCGACGAGGACCGGCTCCAGCGGCCCCTCCTCGAACTCCTGGTGGATGAAGTGCAACGAGGCGAGCGCGTCCTGGAGCAGCTCGTCCCCGGACTTCCACCTGCGGTAGATCGTGGTCTTGGCGATCCCGGTGTGCGCGGCGAGGCGTTCGATGGAGAACCCGGCCATCCCCTTGTCGACCACCAGGTCCACCGCGGCGGAGAGGACCTGGCCGTCGATGGCGGCGTTGCGCGGTCGGCCGCCGCGCTGCGGGCGCTCGGCTGCTGGCGTGGACATGTCACGAGAACCTAACCCGAATCGGCCGTCCAGCCGAGCCCTGTGGACGGCGAACGCCAAGGCGAACGTTGGCGTGCTTCAGCATCGGGTGAAGCACGAGACGCGCGACGGGGTTCACCGGTAAGCACCAGGTTCCGTCCTGTCACGAAAACCTTGGGGGTCACCGTGTCCAGAAGCCTGACCGTTCTCGCCGCCGCCGGAGCAGCCGCGGCGCTCTCCCTGCTCGCCCCGCTGACCGCGCAGGCGGCAACGGGTCAGTTCACCGCTCTCACCGCGACCGGTCAGTCCTACGTGATCCAGAACCCGCCCGCGTTCAAGTGCTTCTCCCTGTCCCAGGAGGGCGTCCGCGCGAACAACCGCACGAACGCGACCGCGCTCGTGTACTCCACCGCCCAGTGCACCGGCGTTGCGACCACTGTCCCGCCCGGCAGCTCCACCTTCGTGCCCAACGGCTACCAGAGCGTGAAGTTCAGTTCCTGAATGACTCATTCAGGACCCTCAACGCGCTGAATGACTCATTCAGGTACCTGAACTCCCTGAATGAGTCATTCAGGGAGTTCAGCGCACCAAACGCGGCATTCGCGAGGCCGCGTGGGACAGGGGCTAGGCCTTCTCGCGGGCGCGGAGGTCCTTCCGGAGGATCTTGCCGCTGGCCGATTTCGGGATCGCTTCGAGGAATTCCACGACCCTGACCTTCTTGTACGGCGCCACGCGCTCGGCGACGAAGGCCCGCACCGCCGCCTCGTCGAGGTCGGCGCCCTGCTGCCGGACGACGAAGGCCTTGGGCACCTCCTCGCCCTCCTCGTCGATCACGCCGATCACGGCGGCGTCGGCGATGAGCGGATTGGTCAGCAGCAACGCCTCCAGCTCGGCGGGCGGCACCTGGTAGCCCTTGTACTTGATCAGCTCCTTGACCCGGTCGACGATCGACACCACGCCGTTCTCGTCGATCACCGCCACGTCGCCGGTGTGCAGGTAGCCGTCGGCGTCCACAGTGGAGTCTGTGGCCTCCTTGTTGTTCAGGTAGCCCACCATCACGTTGGGGCCCTTGCACAACAGCTCGCCGGGCACGCCGGTGCCGACCTCATCGCCGGTGGCGGGGTCGATCAGCTTGCACTCCATGTTCGGGATGATCAGGCCGACCGTTCCGATCGCGATGTCCTCGCGCACGTCCGGGATCATGTGGCTGACCGGGCTCATCTCGGTCATCCCGTAGCCCTGGCGGATCGTGCAGCCCAGCCGCGCCTTCACCGCTGCGGCCAGCTCCTCGTCCAGCGGGGCGGCGCCGGAGAAGAGCACCTTCATCGGCGACAGGTCGTAGGAGTCGACGATCGGGTGCTTGGCCAGCGCCACCGCGACGGGCGGGGCGATGTAGACGCGGTCGGTGCGGTGCTCGGCGATCACCCGCAGGAACTCGGGCAGGTCGAACTTGGGCATCGTCACGACGGTCGCGCCGACGTGCAGCGCCGCGTTCATGGTCACCTGCATGCCGTAGATGTGGAAGAACGGCAGCACCGCGAGGACCCGGGTCTCGCTGCCGACCTCGATCAGCTCGCAGATCTGCGCGATGTTCGCCACGAGGTTGCGGTGGGTGAGCATCACGCCCTTGGCCCGCCCGGTCGTACCGGAGGAGTACGGCAGCACCGCCAGGTCGGTCGCCGGGTCGATCACCACGTCGGGCGGTGCCGCGCCCTCGGCGAGCAGGTCGCTGAGGCTGGCGTGACCGGGCGCGGCGTCCAGCACGATGATCTCCGAGACCCGCACGCCGTCGGCCTTGGTTGCGGCTTCGGCGCGGTCGAGGAACGCGGAGATGGTGATCAGCACGGTCGCGCCGGAGTCACGCAGCTGCGAGGCCAGCTCGTCGGCGGTGTAGAGCGAGTTGACCGTGGTGGCCACGGCGCCCGCGCGCAGCACGCCATGGAAGGCGACGGCGTAGAAGGGCGTGTTGGGACTGAAGATCCCGACCACGTCGCCCTTGCGCACGCCGCGCGCCGCCAGTGCTCCCGCGACCTTGTCGATCATCGCGGCCAGCTCCCCGTAGCTCAGCGAGCGGCCGGAGGAGCCGTCCACGAGCGCGGGGTGCTCGGCACGCCCGGTGCCGTCCCTCTGGGAGAGGTCGCCGAAGAGGTACTCCGGCAGGCCCACGTCGGGGATCGCAACATCGGGGAACGGGCTCCTGAAGATCATGAACGTCCCTCCGTCGGGTGGTTGCCCAGGTGGCGGCGCCCCATCGTGACCGGCTTCACAACCCAGGGTCAAGGCATCCGCCACCTGCAGGAACCCGATATCTTTCCGTTACTTCGCATGACTAACTACACTCGAATGGAGTAACGGGCCAGGCTTGTGATCGCCCGGTCGTGTCTGCCAAGTTGGCAGCACCTCGCCGGTCGGCTCCCACGCATTCCCCGATCCGGTGAGGCGTCGCGCGGTTCGCATCCCCCGTCGAACCGCGGCCCGCCCGGAACACCGCCCAGGTGCCCCCCACCTGCGCGACCGGCCGGGGACACGCGTGGAGCGGCTCGAGCTCGCGACTCCCTCTCTCTCCCGAGCCGCTCCACCGTCCCCCTCACTCCTCGGTGGCGATGACCGGGGCGGCCTTCCTGCGGCGCAGCCAGATCACCAGCGCCAGCACGGGAATCGCGATCACCACGGCGAACGGCAGCACGGCCCCGATCGCGGTCAGCAGCCCGGAACCGAAGGCCAGCAAGGCGTTCCAGCCACTCGCCAGACCGGCGAGGAACCCGCTGTCGGCCTTGGCGGGCGGAGCGCCGGTCCTGAGGACGGTGAGCGTCACCGTGGACATGGCCACCTGGTTGGACATCGACTCCAGACGCCGTTGCAGCGCTTCGAGATCGGCCTGCCTGCGGTTCAGCTCGCCCTCGACCTGGACGATCTCGCCGACGGTGTTGGCACGCGCCAGCAACGCCCGCACGCGCTCCACGCTGGCCCGCTGCGAGGTGATGCGGCTCTGCGTGTCCACGAGCTGGTCGGTGACATCGGTGGAGCGCACGTCGCGCACGTTCACGGTGCCGAGCTTGGTCAGCTCGTCGAGCACGGCGTCCAACTTGTCCGCGGGCACGCGCAGGGTCAGCGTCGCGCGGGTCTCCCTGGTCTCCTCCGCACCTGCGAAGCCACCCGCCCTGGTCGCCGCCTCCTTGCCGCGCCCGACCACGCCCGTGACGTCGGCGGCGCTCAGCTCCAGGCGCGCGGTGCGGATCAGCTGGCGCTCCGGGGAGATCGAGAGCGGATCGATCTTCTGGTCCGGCGGGACCGGCGCGTTGGGGGCGACACCCGCCACCTCACCCGCGCCCCGCTTGCTGAGACTGCCATCGGCGGGGACGGGCGCGGCGAGGTCGTGCGCGCTCTGCGCCTCACCGGAAGACAGTGCGCCGGAACCACATCCGGCCAGTAAGCCCAGTGCGAGCACGGCACCGACCGCGGTGCCGAGACGTCGAGTCGAGTTGGATGACGGCATGCCCCGGAGACGGAAACCGACCTCCGCCGCGTTCGTCCACCAGCATCACGATTGGGACTCGGCGTCTCCGACCAGGTGCTTGAAGGACTTCAGGTTGGCGAGGGACTCGCCCCGGGAGACCCGCCAGTCCCACTCCCGCCGGATCGCGTCCGCGAAACCGATTTCCAGGAGGCTGTTGAAGTCCCCGTCGGCCGCTTCGAGGACCTGGCCGAGCAGCCGGTCCAGCTCGTCGGCGGTCACCGCGTGCAGCCCGATCCTGCCGACGAGGTAGATGTCCCCCTCGGCGTCCAGCGTGTAGTGCACGCCGTAGAGCTTCGCGTTGCGGCGCAACAGGAACCGGTAGACGTCCTCGTGCTTGCTGTCGGGCTGGCGGCAGACGAAGGCCTCGATCAGCAGCGCCTCGCGGCCGATGATGAGCCAGCAGTTGGTCTGGAGCTTCTTCGTGCCGGGCAGCGTGACGAAGTACTTGCCCGTTTCCTTGCTCTGCCAAGCGAGTTCGCGTTCGTCCAAAGTGGATTCGATCAGCTGCTGCACGGACATGCCCCGACCTCCGTTCGCGCGGCGTCGGCGTAGGCGGCCAACAACCCCTCCGTGGTGCGTTCCCAGGAGAAGCGTGCCGCATGCCGCACCGCCGCCGCGGACATGGCCGCGCGCCGCGCCGGGTCGAGCGCGATCCCGGCGAGCGCGTCCGCCCAGCGCTCGGTGCGGTGGTCGGGCAGGAGCAGCCCGGACACGCCGTCAGCGACCGCGACGGGCAGTCCACCGACCGCGGTGGCCGCGACCGGGGTGCCGCACGCCTGCGCTTCGAGCGCGACGAGGCCGAAGGACTCGCTGTGGCTGGGCACGGCGATCACGTCGGCGGCCCGGTAGACCTGGGCGAGCGCGGCACCGGAGCGCGGAGCCAGGAAGCGGACCACGTCGGCGATGCCCAGCTCGACGGCCAGCCGCTGCAACAGCTCCGGCTGGTCGAGCCCGGTGCCGGACGGCCCACCGACCACGAGGGTCACCATGCGCTCGCGCAGCGACGGCGTGCGGGCCAGCAGCTCAGCGGTGGCGCGCAGCAGCACGTCAGGCGCCTTCAACGGCTGGATGCGCCCGACGAAGGCCGGGACCACCGCGTCGAGGGGCAGGCCCAGCTCGGCACGCGCGGCGGCGCGGTCGCCCGGGGTGAAGCAGTCGAGGTCCACGCCCGGCGGGATCGTCAGGACCTGCTCGGGACGCGCCCGGTACAGGCCGCGCACCTGCGCCGCTTCGATCTCGGTGTTGACCACGAGGCGGTCAGCGGCGGCGGCCAGCTCCTCCTCGCCGACCACGCGCGCCTTCGGCTCGGGGCGCTCCCCCTCGGCGAGCGCGGCGTTCTTCACCTTGGCCAACGTGTGCGCGGTGTGCACCAGCGGTGTTCGCCAAGCCCGCTTCGCCCGCACACCGGCCTGCCCGGCGAGCCAGTAGTGCGAGTGCACCGCGTCGAAGCTGCCCTGACCGGCCGCGACCACCCCGGAGGCGAACTCGGCGATACGGGTGGGCAGGTCGTTCTTGTCCAGCTCCGGCGGTCCGGCGGGGACGTGCCGCACGGTCACCCCGGGCACCATCTCCACGGCGGGCGGCAGGTCGGGGGCGTTGGCCCTGGTGAACACCTCGACCTCGACCCCGTTGGCGGCGAGGTGCCTGCTGGTCTGCGCGACGTAGACGTTCATCCCGCCCGCGTCCCCGGTGCCCGGCTGCTCCAGCGGCGAGGTGTGCATCGCCAGCACGGCGATCCGCTTGATCACAGTGACTCCCCTGACTCCCCTTGGCAGCGCTCGACGAACTCGGCCAGCTCGGCGGAGAAGCGCTCGGCCTGCTCCACGAAGGGCAGGTGCCCGCACTCCGGGTACCAGCTCGTCGCCGCGCCGGGGATGAGGTCGGCGGCGTAGCGGCCCGCCGCCGGGTCGACCACGCGGTCGTCGAGGCCGTGCAGGACGAGCGCGGGCACATCGAGCCCCGACAACACGTCAGCGCTGCCGACGTCCCGGCGGAACAGCCCGTGGCGCACGGCGGGCGAGGTGTTCAGCGCGGCTCCGAGCCCGCGCTGGCGGATCTCTCCTGGCAGCGGCAGCACGGTCATGCCGTCGATGAACTCGTGGAGTGCCGGCACCGCGACCGCGGGGTCGTCGGACAACGCGGCGGGGAGCGCGGCGCGCATGACAGCTCCGGTGCGACCGCCTTCACGACCTCGGCCGAGCTCGGTGATCGCGCCGACGAACGCCACCCCCGCGACAGCCTGTGAACCGTGTTCACGCAGGTAATCGGTGATGACGAGGCCCCCGTAGGACCAGCCGACGAGCACCGCGTCGCGCCCGGCGTGCGTGAGCAGTGCCGCCACATCGCCAGCCCAGCTCGCGGACCGGTCGTAGCCGTCCGCAGGAACCGAGGAGGAGCCGTGCCCGCGCAGGTCAGCGGCGATGATGCGGAAGCGGGAGGTCAGGTGCTCGTCGGAGAGCTGGGCGTCCCAGCACCGCGCCGACTGCGCCCAGCCGTGCAGCAGCACCACCGGAGGGGCGTCGGGCGGCCCGGCCTCGACCACGGCCAGCCTGGTCCCACCGGCACCGCTCAGCTCCGAGAGTCGCACCGCTCCAGTGAACCCGGAGAGCCCCCGCACCCGCGAGGGCCCGTTCCCGATCTCACATCAGCGGACAGCCTCAGCGGAGCGCGGACTTGGACAGCCACTGGTTCCAGGTGAGCTGCCAGTCGTAGACGTCGTACTGCGGGGCGATGGCGGTGGCCGAACCGGTGACCTCGACCGGGTCGCCGATCAGCGCGCTGTCGAAGAACCTCTTGGCATCGGCTTCCAGCAGGTTCGCGCAGCCGTGCGAGGTGTTGGCCCTGCCGATGTTCGCCGCGTTGTCGTTGTTCTCGTGGATGAACTCGCCGTGGTTGGAGATCCGGACGGCCCACTTCTTCATGACGTTGGTGTAGCCGTACTTCGGGTTGTCCATCTTCTCGACGTTGTTCTTCTGCATCACGATGTAGGTGCCGTTGGGCGTGTTCAGGTCCTTGTTCCCGTCCTTGCCGTAGCTGGCCGGGTAGGTCGCCACGGTCTGGCCGTCGCGCTGCACGACGAGCTTGTGCGAGGGCGTGTGCGCCTTGACGATCTGCGCACGACCGATGCTGAACTGCGTGCTCACGTCCGCGCGGCCGAAGTTGCCGTCGCCGTAGGGCACCGCGTAGAGGTTGGCGTGGACCTTGATCTTGGTGTTGGCGGGCCAGTACTTCTCCGGCCGGAAGTGCACCTCGCGGTCGTTGAGCCAGGCCCACGCGCCCTCGACCTTGGGCGTGGTCTCCACGACGAGCGCCTTCTCTGCTGCGGCCTTGTCCTTGATCTTCGCGTCGAACTCGACCTTGATCGGCATGGCGATGCCGACGACCGCGTTGTCGGTGGGGTTCACCGTGGCCCGGATCAGCTTGCCCGCCTTGAGGGTGCTGAAACCGCCCTTGACCTCGACCGGCTTGTTGTCGGTCCCGGTGGCCTTGCCCGTCCAGGTGTAGCTCTTCTCGAACGCGAGCTTCTCGGTGCTGGTCCAGCTCAGCTTGTCAGGGGCCAGCTCGCCCTTGACCGCCTTGCCGTCGGTGTTGGCGAGGGTGACCTCGGTCAGCGTGCCCTGGGCGACGGTGACCTTGACCGGGGCGGTCGGGCTGATGTCCTTCGCGCCGTCGACGGGGTCCATCGCGATCTTGGCGACGGGTGGGGCCTCGACGGCGGGCGCCGCGCCCTCACCGCTGCATGCCACCAGCGAGAGAACCGCGGCGAGCGCCATGCTCGTCAATCCGACAACGCCCCGAGTTCCCCGCTTACCCACGTCCATCGACCTCCACCTACCCATGGGCACGATCGTGCACCTCCCAGAAGACGTTCGGCGTGAAGCCGAGGGTGCGCCAGTCGGGTGTGACGGTCGTCACCTCGAACCGCCCAAGGATGCCTCAACCGGTGCAAACGTCCACGAACAACTCGGCGAGCACGGGTTCGATGGGGTTGGCGTAACCGACCGTCCCGCCCTGGTTACCCGCGAAGTGGAGCCCGATCACGCGCCCGGACTGGTCGACGACGGCGGCCCCGGAGTCGCCCCGGTCACCGAAGCGCCCCGCCGCCACCTCCACGCGGACCTGGTCGCGCATCCGTCGCACGCCGAGGCCGGCGCCGTAGTCGAGCTGCACGGTCGCGTCCACCGACACCACGACGCCCGCCGTGAGCCCGGTGCTGCGACCCCGCTTGCGCACCGGAGCGCCGATGCGCGCCGCCGCGTGACCGGTGATCGGACCGATGCCCACGATCGCGGGCTCGGTGGCGCTGCCGGAGCGGAACCTGATCAGCGCGGCGTCCACTTTGGACGAGAGAGCGCCGCGCGCGAGGCTGCCGCACACGTCGTCCGGGCACCGTCCACCGTCCACTCTGGACGGATGGGTCAGCTCGTCGCCGATCGCCCAGCCGTCATCGACGCACGCGACGTGGAAACTGGTCAGCCCCAGCACTTCCCCGCTGCCGAGCCGGTCGGTGACGAGCACTCCGAGCGTGCCCACCGTGACGTACTCGCCGTACTCCGGCGCGAGCGGCGGCCCGAGCCGGATCGGCCTGCACGGACCGACGCTGATCCCGCCGACCAGGGTCGAGTACGCCTCGGGCGGTGGTTCCGGAGCGGAGTCCGCGCGCATCAGCGCCGTGTGCGCCACGACGTCGTCGCGCACCACGTCGACCGGAACGCCCTCCACCTCGCGCGGCAGGATGTTCCTTGCCGCCACACGGTTCTCGGGGAGCTTGTCGAGCACCGACACCGAGATCGCCAGCCGCCCCGTCGGCAGCCCCGCGACGCGCTGCTGCGCGATGTCCACGCCGACAACCCCTGGCAGATCGAGAAAAGCGTCTTCGACCCGCCGTTTGACCGGTCGGATCTCGTCCCTGCGCCAAGCCCGGGTGTCGCCCGCCATGATGCCCTCCTCGTCAGAGCTGGCATCCGCACATCCCATGAAACACGCGCAGTTAGACGATCGTCACACGACGTCACCCGAACGGCCCCCGCCCGCGTAGGTGTTTGCCCTACGCACGGCCGCAACGACGTACCCAATGTGGCATTTGTTGCGCCAGACGAAACCAACGCCACATTGGGTACTTCAGTCCGCGCTGAGGGGACCGAGGAGGAGTGCGGTGAACGTGGTGGCGCGCAAGGAGAACGGGTTCTAGAGCGCGCAGCCGATGAGGACGGGTTCGGGGTGCAGCCGGACGCCGAAGGCGGAGGCGACGCCGTCGCGCACCTCGGCGGCGAGCGCGAGCAGGTCCTCGGTGCGCGCGGAGCCCCGGTTGGTCAGCGCGAGGGTGTGCTTGGTGGACAAGGAAACCCGGCCATCGCGGGCGCTGTGCCCCTTGCGGAAACCGGCGCGCTCGATCAGCCACGCGGCGGAGAGCTTCACGTGCCCCTCGGTCGCGGGGAAGTTCGGCACCGGAACGTCCCCCGCCACGGCGGCGATCCGCTCCAACACTCCGGGGAGCTCGCCCTGGGCGAGGATCGGATTGGTGAAGAACGAGCCCGCGCTCCACGTGTCGTTGTCGACCGGGTCGAGCACCATTCCCTTGCCGCGCCGCAGTTCCAGCACGACCTTGCGCACCTCCCCGACGGGCGCGCGCTCGCCGACACCGACGCCGAGCGTCCTCGCCAGCTCGGCGTAGGCGATGGGCGCGGACCGCCCGCCGTCGGTGAGCGCGAACCGCGCGCGCAGCACGACGGCGTTGTCCTTGCCCTTGAGCACGCTCGTCCGGTACGCCAGCCCCAGCTCGGCGGCGGGCACCATGCGCACCTGGCCGCTCTCGCGGTCCAGCAGGTCGACGGAGACCAGCACGTCGGTGATCTCCACGCCGTACGCGCCGACGTTCTGCACGGGGGTCGCGCCGACCAGGCCGGGGATGCCGGAGAGGCACTCCAGGCCGCCGAGGTCGTTGGCGACGGTGTGCGCGACCACGTCGTCCCAGTCCTCGCCCGCCTCCACGGTCAGCTGCACGCGGCCGTCGCTGAGCCGGTCGATGCGCCTGCCGGATGTGCCGATGCGCACGACGGTGCCGTCGAAGCCCTCGTCGGCGATCACCAGGTTCGATCCACCGCCGAGCACGAGCAGCGGTTCCGCGGCCGCGTCGGCGGCGCGCACGACCTCGACCAGCTCGGCGGAGGTGGTCGCGTTGACGAACCGGGCCGCCGGACCGCCCAGTCGCAGCGTCGTGTGGTCGGCGAGCGCGACGGCTTCGGTGGCGGACGGCGGTGTGGTCACGGCCGCCAACGGTAGCCTGACGCGCCGTGGCCACCAGCACCGAGACCTCACACGAGTTCCCGTTCCCGGCGCCCGCGCTGCTCGCGGCGCTGACGGACGCGGACTACCTGCGCGCGCGGCTCGCCGCGGTCGGCGGGGGCAAGGCGGAGCTCCTCTCGCACGAGAGCACCGACGGCGAGAGCAAGGCGGTGCTCAAACAGGGCGTACCCGCCGACAAGCTGCCCTCGTTCGTCCGCACGCTGATCAACGGCGACCTGGTGATCGAGCGCACCGAGCGCTGGCGCGCCGCCGGGGAGGGCGCCGTCGGCACGGTCGTCGCCTCGGTGCCAGGAGCCCCGGCCTCGATCAACTGCTCGCTCCAGCTGCGGCCGAGCGGCACGGGGTCGCAGCTGCTCAGCTCGCTGGAGGTGCGGGTGTCGCTGCCCTTCGTCGGCGGCAAGGTGGAGAAGGCGATCGTGGAGCAGATCGGCAAGCTGCTCGACGCGGAGAACACCTTCACGCTGAGCTGGCTGACCGGCAAGCCGTGAACCAGGCACGCCGCAAGCCCCGGTTCGCGGCGGGCCGGGCGCGTGCGCTCGGCCTGCCGACCCGGGGCACCACCAACCCCAACCGGCTGCGCCGCGTCGACCGCTGGATGGCGGCGAACCCGCGCGTCGGCGAGGTGCTGCGCGCGGCGGCCGACCCGCTGGTGATCGACCTCGGCTACGGCTCCTCGCCGGTGACCACCGTGGAGATGGCGCAGCGCCTTCGCGTCGTCCGAGCGGACCTGCGCGTGCTCGGCCTGGAGATCGACGCCGAGCGCGTCGCCGCCGGGGCCGCGGTCGCCGACCCGCCGCTGCTGGACTTCCGGCGCGGCGGCTTCGAGCTGGCCGGGCGGCGGCCCGACCTGGTGCGCGCGTTCAACGTGCTGCGCCAGTACAGCGAGTCCGACGCCGAGCAGGCGTGGCGCACGATCCTGGACGGCCTGGCCCCCGGCGGCCTACTGGTCGAGGGCACGTGCGACGAGATCGGCAGGCGGTGCTGCTGGGTCACGCTGGACGCCTCCGGGCCGCTGACGATGACCTTCGCCTGCAAGCCCTCCGACCTCGAGGTGCCGTCCGAGCTGGCCGAGCGGCTGCCGAAGTCGCTGATCCACCGCAACGTGCCCGGCGAGCGCGTGCACGAGCTGCTCTCCGACCTGGACAGCTGCTGGGCCAACGCCGCGCCGTTCGTGCCCTTCGGTCCGCGCGCCAGGTGGGCCGAAGCCATCCGGCTGTTCGCCGAGCGGGGCTGGCCCGTGCGCGACAACCACCGCCGCTGGCGCCTCGGTGAGGTCACCGTCGACTGGGCCGCGGTCGCCCCCGCCGACCTCTAGGGTCGAGCGCATGGAGCACGCCGACTTCGTCAATCACGTGCGAGAGCAGGCCGTGGCGCTGCGCGAGGCCGCAGTGGCGGCCGGCCCGGACGCGAAGGTGCCGCCCTGCCCTGGCTGGACCGTCTTCGACCTGGTGCGGCACATCGCCAACGTGCACTCGCGAACCGCTGAAGTCCTTGTCGCACAAGACATCACAGCTCCGCCGCAGTTCGCACGCGCACCGAAGCAGTGGGACGAGCTGCTGGTGTGGTGGGACGACGTGGCCGCCACGATGCTGGACCGCTTCGTCGAGCTGGACCTCGACAAGCCGACCTGGATGTTCGCTTCGATGCCCGGAAGCGTGCGCGTGTGGGCACGGCGGCAGGCGCACGAGACGGCCATCCACCGGGTGGACGCGGACCTCGCGCACGGCGTGGACTCCCGGCTGATCTTCGATCCCCAGTTCGCGGCCGACGGCGTCGACGAACGCCTGATCGCGTTGCCGCTGGGCAACTTCAGCTCGTCGACCGCGAGCGGCACGGTCCTGTTCCACGCCGCCGACGCGGGCCGCGCGTGGACGATGACGCTGCGCCCCGGCCAGACGCCCGAGGTGACTCCGACTGCGGACCCCGCGCTCCACGCCGACGCCGTGGTCGCGGGGACGGCGGACGCGGTCTACCGGGCCATCTGGAACCGTCCGAGCACCGCAGTGGTCACCGGTGAGCGCGAACTGTTCGACGCGCTGCCCTCGATCTGACTATCTGATTCACACCACGTCGAAAACGACGGGAAGGTGGTCCGACGCCTTCTGGAAGATCTCCGAGTTCGGCACCGAGAAGTCCCGCACGGTCGCCGAAGCGGTGTGGAAGCAGTAGTCCAGGCGCAGGACCGGCTCGTCGAGCTTGATGGGGAACAACTGCGTGGGGAACGTCGGGCGCCCGGCCGGGCTCGCATCCTGGAGCCCCAAGGACTCCAGCAGTTCCGCGACCTCGCCCCGTTGCATGTCCGCGACGATCGGCGCCAGCGCTCCGGCGAGCACCGGGGCGCTCTCGTAAACGCCGCTCAGGTCGGGCAGATCGCTGGCCTTGAACGAGTTCAGATCGCCGACGACAACGGTCGGAACGCTGGAGTCGATCTCCGGAGCCAGCGCCTTCACCTGCGAGACCCGCACGTCCTCGCTGAGGTCGTCCAGGTAGACGAGCACGAGTCGAAGTCCGCCGCGCACACGGGCGGAGATCGCGTTGCGCGTCGCGATCCGAACTGAGCGGACGTCTTCCAACTCAACATTGCTCAACAGGGTGAGACCGTTGTTGTGCCCCAACTCCGTCAACCGATCGTCGCCCAGGTTGACGCAGAAGGCGTACCTGTAGCCGAAGTGCTCGCAAATCTCGTCGGTCGTGAAGATCTCGTCCCACCGGAAAGTGTCGACGAGCCCGACGACATCGGCCCCCAGCTCCTGAACCGCCAGCTTCACCTCGGGCAGCCGCTGCGGCACGGGCGACGTGGTCTCGTACCCGTCGAAGCCGCCACTCATGATGTTGTAGCCAGCGATGCGCACGCGCCGACCATAGCCGGGGTTGCGCATCGCTCGATCGTGACCGCCTGACAGACTGACCAGCCATGTCCAGCCCTGAACGCCGCTACGTCATCACCCTCGGCTGTCCCGACCGCTCCGGGATCGTCGCCAAGATCTCGACGTTCCTCGCGGAGTTCGGCGGTTGGATCGTGGAAGCGGCTTACCACACCGATCGCGAGACCAACTGGTTCTTCACCCGCCAGGAGGTCCTCGCCGACTCACTGCCCTTCGACCTCGCCGAGCTGCGCACGCGCTTCGCCAGAGTCGCCGCCGAGCTGGGCAGCCGCACCGACTGGCGGGTGAGCGACACCGGAGTGCCGCGCCGCGTGGTGCTGCTGGTGTCCAAGGCCGGGCACTGCCTCTACGACCTGCTCGGCCGCGTCGCCTCCGGCGAGCTGGACGTGGACGTGCGCGCCGTGATCGGCAACCACGCGGACCTCGCCAACATCACCAGGGCGCACGGCATCCCGTTCCACCACGTGCCCTTCCCCGGCCCCGGCCAGAACCCCGACGGCAAGCAGGCGGCCTTCAACCAGATCCGTCAGATCGTCGACTCGCACCACCCCGACGCCGTGGTGCTGGCGCGGTTCATGCAGGTCCTGCCGCCGGAGCTGTGCGCGGCGTGGGCGGGCAAGGCGCTCAACATCCACCACAGCTTCCTGCCGTCCTTCATCGGCGCGCGCCCCTACCACCAGGCGTACGCGCGCGGCGTGAAGCTCGTCGGCGCGACCTGCCACTACGTCACCGCCGAGCTCGACGCCGGGCCGATCATCGAGCAGGACATCGTGCGCGTCGACCACACCGACAGCAGCGGTGACATGGTCCGCAAGGGCCGCGACATCGAGAAGGTCGTGCTCGCGCGCGGCCTCCGCTGGCACGTCGAGGACCGCGTCCTGGTGCACGGCAACCGAACCGTGGTCTTCCACTAGCCCTCCGCCACCCGGGTCCACCAGTCTTCAAGACCCACAAACCCCACCCGCAACCGTCTTCAACCGCCCCCAACCCCGCCAGGGTTCGTAGCGGTTAGCGATGATCGAAAGCGGGGTTTGGTTTACTTGAAGACCAGCGAACCGACGCGAGCTAGCCCTTCGTCAGTGCGAGCAACGGGAACACCGGCTCGAAGTCCTGGCCGTGGCCCACGAAGGAGCCCTCGCCGCACACGGAGAGCCCGTACCGCGCCCCCAAGGACTCGACGCGGGCGCGTTCATCTCGCGCACCGGGCATCGCGATGTTGCCCTCCGCCAACCGGTGCGCGGCGCGTTTGTCCACAGTGCACACGAAAACACCGCCGGGCCGGAGCACCCGAGCGACCTCGCGCAGCACAGCCTCCGAGTCGGGCATGAGGTGCAGCAACCAGATCGCGGTCACGGCGGAGACGCTGGAGGACCGCGCGGGCAGGCGACGCGCGTCGGCCTGGGCGACCCGTCCCGGCAGGCGCTGGGTCGCGTGCCCCAGCATCGACAACGAAAGATCAACGCCAATTACCTGGCGAGTCATCGCAGCGGCCACGATCCCCGTGCCCACCGCGACGTCGAGCACCGGGCCGGGCGGAAGCAGTCGTTCAACAGCGGAGGCGGCGGCACGAGCACGGGGCTCACCGCCGCGGGTCGAGTCGTAGTGCGCGGCTTCGACCTCGTAGTCCGGCATGGTCACCGCCCCAAGCCCTCCACGACCTCGGCACCGGCCAGGCGGGCCAGCACGTCACCGGGGATGAAGAGCTTGCTGGAGCGCACACCGCTGCCGATCACCAGCTCGGGCGCTGCGGCCACGACGGAGTCGAGCAGGATCGGCCAGCCCTCCGGCAGCCCCACCGGAGTGATTCCCCCGTAGGCCATGCCGGTCAGGCTGACCGCCTCGTCCATGGGCGCGAACGACGCCTTGCGCGCCTCCAAACGCTTGCGCGCCAAGCCGTTCACGTCGGCGCGTGTGGTCGCCAGCACCAGGCACGCCGCGAAGCGCACGGTGTCGCCGCGCTTGCCGCTGATCACGACGCAGTTCGCCGAGGCGTCCAGCGGCGAACCGTACTTCTCGCAGAACGCGGCCGTGTCGGCCAGCTCGGGGTCGATCTCGGCGACCCCGACGCGGTCGCGGTCGGCGTCGGACAGCGCGCTGAGCGCCTTGGCGACCGGCTCGGCGAGCAGCTCCGGGTGCTCGGCGGCGGGCAGAACGGTGAGCGATCCGGCGATGGTCCAGGTCATGCGCCCAGGCTAAACACCTTCAGGATCGCGGCGTTGAAGGCGTCCAGGTCCTTGGGCGAGCGGCTGGTGATCAGCTGCCACCCGTTGTGGTCGCAGACGAAGACCTCCTCGTCCACCCACGTCGCGCCCGCGTTGCGGATGTCCGTGGCGAGGCTCGGGAACGAGGTCAGCGTCTTGCCGCGCACGACGTCCGCTTCGACGAGCAGCCACGGCGCGTGGCAGATCGCCGCGATCGGCTTGCCGGCGGCGACGAACTCCTTCACCAGGCGCACGGCGTGCGGGTTCATCCGCAGCTTGTCCGGGTTCGCCACCCCGCCGGGCAGCACGAGCCCCGCGTAGTCGGCGGCGACGGCCTCCTCGAAGGTGATGTCGACGGGGAAGGAGTCGGCGGGTTCCAGGTGGTTGAAAGCGCGCACGCTGCCCAGCTCGGGGCCGAGCAGTCGCGGTTCGGCGGGGGCGTCCAGCACGGCCTGCCACGGGGAGGTCAGCTCGACCTGCTCGATGCCCTCGTCGGCCACCATGAACGCGATTCTCTTCAGGTATTCGGCCATGCACTTCGGCTACCCACGAGACGGCCGGGCAAGCCAATCGCTGAGCAGCTCCCGCACACGGGGCCGGTGGGTGAGCAGCGGCGCCCGCGTCGGCAGCACTTCGAGCCGCCCGCGCGGGAACGCCGCCGCGACGGCCTCGCCGACCTCGCGCGGGTGCTGGCCGTCGCCGGTCGCCGCGATCACCAGCACGTCCGCCTTCACCGCCGCCACCTGCGCGGGATCGCTCAGCGGGGCCTGGCCGGGAAGGGCGGCGAGCGCGTCGCCGAGCCGCATCAGCGCGGCGATCCTGGTGTCCACGTAGTCGCCGAGCTCCACGCCCCGGGGAAGGTGCTCCAGCATGAGTTCACGCAGCTCAGCACGGTCCCCACGAGCCACAGCGGCGGCTTGGCGGAGCAGCGGGAGGTCGGGGTCGCCGCGCGGCTCGGCCAGCGCGGCGGGCAGCAGCAGGGCGAGCCGGTCGAAGCGCTCCGGCTCGCGCGCGACGAGGTTGATCAGTGCGGCGGCGCCGAGCGAGGTCCCGATGGCGGCGGTGGCGCCCACCTCCGAGGCAACCGCTGAAACGTCGTCGGCGACGCGCTCGTAGCGCCAGTACCCGGACGGGGCGCCGGGAGCGTCTCCGTGCCCCGGAAGCGTGAGCACGACGCGGGTACCGGGCAGGCCGGAAGCAGGCAGCCTCGCCTCGCCCGGTGTCGTCCCGAGGCCGGGAACGACGACGGTGACGGGGTCCCCGCAGCCGTGCGCCTGCCAGATCACCAACGCGGGCCGCGCTGGACCTCGGCCAGCTTGGGGCGCACGTCGACGATGTAGACCAGCACCGCGACCAGCGCGGGCAGCCAGAAGAGCGCCCCGGGCCCGCCGAGCTGGAACAGGATCAGCGCTGCGGTGGAGCCGCCGGTGATGCCCAGCCACGCGGGCTTGGTCAGCTTCTCGGCGACGGTGAAGGCGTCGGCACGCTGCATGAGGGCGTGGCCGAACGCGTACACCCCGAACGGGATCGCCGCCCAGTAGATGACGAGCAGGATGATGACGTCTGGCCTCAGCACGACTCCCAGCGTACGGGCAGTTCCGGTGTTCCGGAGCCCCCGAGCGCGTCAGGGCCCCTGATCCACGGGAGTGATCAGGGGCCCTGACGGGTTCGCGCCGGAGGTCAGTTCTTGGTGGTCTTCTTCGCGGCGGCGGGCTTGGCGGCCTCGGTGCGGTTGGCGGCCTTGCGGGTGGTGCTGCGGGTCGCGGCGGCGGCCTCGGCACCGGCGTCGACGACGGCCTCGGCCACGTCCTCGGCCACGCGCTCGGTCGCCTGCGCGGCCTTCTCACCGGCGGAGCGGGTGCGGCGGGTGACCTTGCCGAGCACGTCGTCGGCCAGCTCGCGGACGTCGGTGACGACCTCCTCGACGCGGCCCTGGGCGACCTTGGTGCCCTCTTCGACCTGGGTCAGCGCCTTCTGCACCTGCGGGGTGTTGCGCAGGGTCTCCAGCGCCTCCTCGCCGCGCTCGGCGAGGTAGCCGTAGAGCTGCAGCGCGGCCTGGGTGTAGGCGTCGACGTACTTGCGCAGCTCGGCAGGCTCCAGCTTGGCGCGCAGGCCGGTCAGGTCCTTGGGCAGCTCGTCGGCGGCGGACTTGGCGGCCTCGGCGCCGTCCTTGGCGGCCTCGCGGGCCTTGCCGAGCGCGTCGGCGACGGCCTTGGCGGCCAGGTCACCGGCGCCGAGCGCGGCGAGCAGCGGGGTGCGGGCCTGCTCGAGCACGGTGGTGACGACGGCGCTCGCCTGCTCGCGGACGTTCTGGGTGGTGGTCGACACGGTATTGCTCCTTAGTTGTCGCGAGTCGCTGTCGGCAGGTCGCCTTCTCCGTCCGAAGTGGACGGTGAAGCGCGGTTCTCCCGCCGGAAGGATTGGTAGACGTCGAGCAGCACCTGCTTCTGCCGCTCGGTGAGTTCGGAGTCGGCGAGCACGGCGTCCACGACGGCACCGCTCTCCCGCTCCTCGAGGATTCCGGCCTGCACGTAGAGCGCTTCGGCCGAGATCCGCAGCCCCTTGGCGATCTGCTGCAGGATCTCCGCGCTCGGCTTGCGCAGTCCCCGCTCGATCTGGCTCAGGTAGGGGTTGGACACCCCGGCCTGCTTGGCCAGCTGGCGCAGGGAGATCTGCGCGCTGGAGCGCTGCGTCCGGATGTACTCACCGATGTCGCGGACCGTGCCGACAACGGCTTCGTTGACGTCGCTGACGGCTTTTTCGACCCGGCTCATCCGGCCACCTCCTCTCGCTGTTACCCGACAGTACGCACGGGTGCTAGCTGTTGCAAGCAAAGCGCTTGCAGGAGGGTGGTGGCCTTGCCCACACTGGACCGGACTACGGTCGTGACGTGCGAGAACAGGCCCCGGCAGTGCTAGCGGTCGCGGCGGGCGGCGTCATCGGCGCCCTCGCCAGACACGGCGTGAGCCTGGCAGTCGACGTTCCCCGCGACGGGTTCCCCTGGGCCACTTTCGGCATCAACGTGCTCGGCTGCCTGCTCATCGGCGCGCTGATGGCACTGCCCGCGAAGGGCCTGCGCAGGCCGCTGCTCGGCACCGGCGTCCTCGGCGGCTTCACCACGTTCTCCGGCTACACCGTGGAGACCGAGCACCTGCTCGCGGGCGGGCACTTCGTGATCGCCGGGCTCTACGTCCTCGGCACGCTCTTCGCCGCGCTCGGCGCCGTGGTCCTGGGAGCGAGGCTGGTCAGGTGAACGCCCTCCTCGTCGCGCTCGGCGCCGGAGTCGGCGCGCCGCTGCGCTACCTCGCCGCCCAGCGCTTCGGCACGCGCGGCATCTTCGCGGTCAACGTGATCGGCTCGTTCGTGCTCGGCGTGCTCACCGGGGCCGCCGTGGCAACGCCCGGCATGGCGCTGCTCGGCACCGGCCTGTGCGGCGCGCTGACCACGTACTCGACCTTCGGCCACGAGACCGTGGAGCTGCTCAGGAGCGGTCGGCGCCGGGCCGCGCTGCTCAACGTCGTCGGCAGCACCGTGCTCGGCGTGCTCTCGGCGGCGGGCGGAGTGGCCGCTGGAGCTGCCCTGTTCGGCTGAAGGCGCCACGGCCCACCTCGGGTTACCGTGATTGACGAGGTGCGCCATGGGCGAAGTGAGCAAGCGCAAGGCACAACGGCTGCGCAACCGGATGGCCGCGATGCTCGCGAGCCAGGGCGCGGTCGCCGATCCGCGCTGGCGCACGGCCTTCGAGCAGGTGCCGAGGCACGTGTTCCTGTCCCGCTTCTTCAAGCCGCACCCGGACGGCGGCTGGACGGCGGTCGCCGACTCCGATCACGAGTGGCTCGACCTGGTCTACTCGGACTGGGTGTGGGTGACCCAGCTCGACTGCGACGAGCGCCGCTGGGCCACCGCCAGGCAGCAGGGCCGCACCCCCGGCACCGCGACCTCCTCCTCCAGCATGCCGACGATCATGGCGATCATGTTGGAGGCACTAGAGATCCGGGGCGGCGAGAAGGTGCTGGAGGTCGGCACCGGGACCGGCTACAACGCGGCGCTGCTGTGCCACCGGCTCGGTCAGCGCAACGTGTCCACTGTGGACGTCGATCCGCTCGTGCTGCGCAGGGCGGCGGCCAACCTGGAGCGCGCGGGCTACCGCCCGACAGTGTCCACCTCCGACGGCGCGGCGGGCTACGCGCCGACCGCGCCCTACGACCGGGTGCTCGCCACCTGCTCGGTCGCCCGGATCCCGTTGCCCTGGCTGGCCCAGACCGTGGTCGGCGGCCTCGTCGTCACCACGTTGCACCGGCCGCTCGGCGCCGGGCTCGTGCGGGTCAGGGCGGGTCGCAACAGCACCGGCGAGGGCAGCGTGCTCCCGGCGGACGGCCGGTTCATGCCGCTGCGCGCCCATCGCGGCCCCGAGCTGGCCGAGCTGCTGCGCGCCATCGGTGAGTCCCCTGCCCCCGCGTCGCCGACGAAACTCGGCATGAACGTGGTGACCAGCCCGAGCAGCGCGTTCGAGTTCTTCGCCGGTCTCGCGCTGCCGGGCGTGCGGCCCGCCACCGGCGTGACCGAGGGCGACGCGAGGCAGAACTGGCTGCTGCACCCCGACGGCTCGTGGGTCCGGCACATCTCCGAGCGCGGGCGCCACCACGTCGAGCAGGGCGGGCCCCGGCGGCTGTGGGACGAGACCGAGCACGCCTACGAGCGCTGGCGCGAGCTCGGCGAACCCCGGCGCGAACAGTTCCGGCTCACCATCGACTCGGACGGCCAGTGGATCTGGCTCGATGAGCCGTCCGGTGGACAGCACTGGGAACTCGAATCCGCGTAATCTCCAGCCCATGATCTGCCCGAAATGCAGCGACGTGTTGGTGACCTACGAGCGCAACGGCGTGCACGTCGACCAGTGCCGGGGCTGCCAGGGCCTCTACCTCGACCGGGGAGAGCTGGAACAGCTGGTCAGGGCGTCGAGCACGTACCACAGGAGCAGGCGCGAGGACGACGGCGGGAAGCGCAAGCGCGACGATGGCGACAGCTTCATCATGGACATCCTCGAATTCATCATCTGATCCGGCCACCCGGGTCTGGTCTTTCTCCCAGAATTCACCGAATTTATCTGCATGGAAGTGCATCATTCGGTGCGCAGGCCCTCCGGCCGCATCGCGCGGCGCAGCTGCGGCAGCGTCAACACCGTGGCCAGCAGCACGGCGAGCACGGCCGCGACGCCCATCGTCGCGATCCCCTCCCAGTCGTAGTGCTGCGGCATCGGCGTGGTGTTCAGCACCAGCACCGCCAGCCCCAGACCGCACACCAGCGCCCCTCCCGTCCCCAGGAGCACCGGCACGGCGTTCTGCCACAGCACCGACAGCGCGAGCGTCGAGTACGGCACTCCGGTCGCCGCCAACACCGCGAACTGCCGCCTGCGCTGCCTGACGTGCTCGAAGGCCACCACCAGCAGCCCGCCGGCGGCCAGCCCGAGCGTCACCGCCGAACTCACCGTGACGAGCCCCCGGATCGCCGCGTAGGTCCGCTCGGAGTCGCTGGCCGTCATCGCCAGCGTGGGCAGCGCGAACTGCCGCGTCAGCCCGATCACGTTGCGAATCTGTTCCAGCGCAAGGGAATCGTGCCCGCTGAGCCAGACGGACACCTGGTGCTGGAGTTCGGGCACCGCGCCCCCGATCGCCGCAGGGGTGAGCAGCAGGCCCGGCCCGATCCACCTCAGGTGTGCGGCGGGCCGAGCGACGGGGCGGACGTGCTCGGGAAACCTCCAGCTCACCTGGGCCGCGCGCGCTGAATCGGCGTCCAGCGCGAACTCCGTGCCGACTGGCACCCGCACGTTCTCGCCGTCGCGGTCGGGGTAGGCGAAGACGTCGCCGTCCGTGCAGTTCGCGATCGGCGTCAGCTCGCGCAACGCGGGGCACGGCGCGACGATCAGCTCAAGGGAACCGAACTCGCGCAACGGTTGCCGCGTGTAGACCACGTCGTAGGAGACCACGCGCGCCACCCCAGGAGTCGCGCGCAACCGCTCGGCCAGCACCCGCGCCGACTCCGCGTCGGAGGTGGCCGTCCACGCCCGATCGCGATCGTCGGCCCGGTCCAGGTACTCGTTGTGGCGCATCGGATCGACGGTCAGCAGCAGCGCCTGGAGCGCGATCCCACCGGCCAGCAACGCCGTGAACCCGCCGACGATCCGCCACGAGGCACCGCCGTGCGCCTCCATCCGCCGCATCGCGAGCTGCCAGGACAGCGGCCCTCCCCGCGACCGCCCGGCGCAGCGTTCGAGCAGCCACGGCAACACCATCGGCATGCCGGCCAGGATCAGCACGACCCCGAGCACCACGAGCGCCGGGCGGGCCTCCGACGCCATGCCCCGGTGCTGCCCCGCCAACAGCGCGACCCCGGCCAGGACGGGCAACAGCCGCCACCACAGCCTGCGCGGAGGCCCGCCAACGCCCCGGCGGACGCCGAGCGGCTCGATCAGCGTGCTGCGCAAGGCGAACAGGGCCGCCCAGACGGCGATCACCGGGACCACCGCGAACACCAGCAGCGCCAGCGGGATCGACGGCCGGATGTCCCGCGCGAAGACGCTCACGCCGAACGGCGAGACCCGGTCGACGAGCTCGCGCCCGCCGGAGAAGAACCCCGCACCGACGACGAGCCCGGCCAGCGCACCGACGAGCGACTCCCCCGCAGCGATCCGCCTGACCTGACCGCTGTCCGCGCCGATCAGCCGCAGTGCGGCGAGCCTGCGGTCCCGCGCCGAGGCCGACAGCCGCGCGGTGCCCGCCACGAACACCACCACCGGGACGAACAGCACCACCGTGGCTATGACGGCCGGCAGCACCAGCAACGGGTTGAAGTACAGCTCCCCGACGGGAACGCCGACGACGTAGGCCCCGACGACCCCTTCGGGCAGCTCGGCGCGCTCGACACCGACGTAGAAGTGCAGCTCCGAAGGGCCGCTCAGCCCCTCGTCCCCGATGAGCCCGACGACGCGCTGGGGGAACCTCGGCCGCAGCAACTCTCCGCTCTGGTCGGCGAGGAGGTCGCGCAGTGCCGGCGAGAGCACGACCTCGCCCGGCTTCGGCACCACGTCGACGCCGGGAATCCTCGGCGGGTTCGGCCCGTCCGCGAAGAGCATCGCCCCGCCGAAGCGCCGCCCGGCGAACTCCGTGCTGATGTAGGAGCTGTACAGCGGGCTGACTCCCGGAACCGGCTGCAGCGCGATGGCGGAGGAGTCGATCGCGCGGGCGTGCGTGCGCTCCTCGTGGGAGTTCAGCACCGCGCTCGCGGAGGCGGCGACGAGCAGGGCCGCAACGCCGAGCCCGATGCCGACCGTGATCCACACCAGGCGCACCACCGAGCCCCGGCCGCCCGCGACCGCGAGCCGCGCCCCGAGCGCGAAGTCAGCGAAGCACCGCCCGGTCCGTCCCAAGCTCACGCGACGAGCTCGGCGTCCTGCGTGCGCCCGTCCCGCACGACGACCTCGCGGTCCGCGTAGGCCGCCACCCGGGGCTCGTGCGTGACGATCACGACCGCGGCACCGGCTTGCTTGGCCGCCTCGAAGAGCAGCCGGAGCACGCGCTCGCCGTTCAGCGAGTCCAGCGCGCCGGTGGGTTCGTCGGCGAAGAGCACCTTCGGCGTGGTGGCCAGTGCCCGCGCCACGGCGGCCCGCTGACCCTGACCTCCGGATACCTCCCCGGGCCGCTTCGCAGCGATGTCCGCGACCTCCAAGCGGTCCAGCCACTGCGCCGCCACGCGCTCGGCCTCGGCCCTGCGCGTCCCGCCGAGGCGCAGCGGCAGCGCGACGTTCTCCAGGAAGGTCAGTTCGGGAACGAGCTGACCGAACTGGAAGACAAAGCCGAAGTCGTTGCGGCGCAAAGCACTTCGCTCACTGTCAGACATCGCCGACAGCTCGGCGCCCCGGTAGGTCACCGCGCCCGCGTCGGGCTTGAGGATGCCCGCGAGGCAGTGCAGCAACGTGGACTTCCCGGAACCGGACGGCCCCATGACCGCCACCAGCTCCCCCGCGCGCACCGACAGGCTCGCGTCGACCAGCGCGGCCGTCTTCCCGAAGGACTTCGCGAGGCTCTTCGCCACCAGCAGTTCACTCACGCTCCGGCCTCCCTCAGCTCGTCGAGCCGCGCCGCAGTCAGCTCCAGCCAGCGGAGGTCGGCTTCGAGGTGGAACAGGGCGTGGTCGCACACGAGCTGCTCGGCGAGGTCTCCCTCGGCCTTGCGCCTGGTCAGCACGCGCATGAGCCGCAGGTGCTCCGCGCGCTGCGTGTCGAGAACGCCCTGCGCGCCGCGACCGGACATCAGCGCGAGAACCACCTTGGCGTACAAGGTGTTCTGCAGGTACAGCTCGGGTTTCTCCGGGGTGCCGAGCCACTCGTCCACGTCGGTGACGCCCGCGTCGGTGATCGCGTAGCGCTTGCGCTCCGGCCCTCCGCCCGCCTCGGTGCCGTCCACCTGCACGAGACCGTTGCGCAGCAGGCGGGACAGGGTCGAGTAGACCTGGCCGTAGTGCAGCGGGCGGTCGTGCCCGAACCGCTCGTCGTAGGCGCGCTTCAGGTCGTAGCCGTGCCGTGGACCCTTCTCCAACAAGCCCAGCAACGTGTGCCCCACTGACATGGAGCGGACTGTACACCGAGTGTATAGCGCGAGACATCGATTTCCCTGATGTGGCCCTCGCGCCCTCGTGCAACGCCGGAAAGGGGTCGGCCGTATCCGGTTGAGAAGCAGTCGAAACCTGGGAGCGCGAAGTGCAGAGAACCGTCGGACTGGTCGCCGCAGGCGCCCTCGTCGGTGTGCTGATCAGCGCGCTCGGCACGATGTCCATCGGGGCGGACACAGGCGCGGGACCAGAGCGAACGCGCACGCAGCTGGACAGCAGGGCCGCCCGCGCCATGCCTCCCGAGCCGCCGCCCGCGATCACCTACGTGCCCCCGGAAGGCGGGGCGAGCGCACCCAAGGGCGAGAAGGAGGGCAAGACCACCAAGGGCGCCTGCACCGTCGATCCGAGCTACCACGACAAGGACACCTCGGGCATGACGTCCTCGGCCGCCCAGGCGTGGACCAAGGCCAAGGAGGAGGCCACCTCGAAGGGCGTCACGCTGTGCGCGCACGAGGCGAAACGCTCTGTCGCGCAGCAGAAAGCGGAGTTCGACGAGGCACTGGAGCGCTACGGCGGGGACCGTTCGCTCGCCGAGAAGTACGTGTTACCGCCCGCTAAATCTTTGCATGTGAGCGGGCTCGCAGTGGACGTGCAGCCCCGTGCGTCGGCAGCATGGTTGGAGCGCACCGCTGGAGCATTAGGCTGGTGCCGCCGATATGCCAACGAACCGTGGCATTTCGAGTACCACAAGGACTACGCCTCTTCGGGTTGTCCGGCTCTGAAGCCGCATCCGTGAGGCGCCGGTGCATACCGTCCGCACTGACATCAGTGCCCCCCGACGTGTGGACGGTGTGACTGGGTCGCCCGGGTCAGCGCATGCCGGGCGGCCCAGTGCACCAGCTCACGTCACCAGGCAGAACGGGTGCCCGGCCGGATCCGCGTAGACCCGGAACCCGCGCTCCGGCGAATCGGCGCCGAGCGGCTTCGCGCCCACCGAGACGACTCGGTCGTGCTCCGCGTCGATGTCCTCGACCTTGATGTCCAGGTGCAGCATCTGCGGCCGCTCCCCCTCGGGCCAGGTCGGCGCGAGGAACTCCGGATCGCGTTGGAAGGAGACCTTGGCCCCGTCCGGCCCGGTCACCGAGGCCCACCTATCGTCCCCTTCGACCCCGTTCCACCCCAGCAAGTCGTTGTAGAACTCCGCGAGCGCCAACGGCTCCGGGCAGTCCAGCACGACCGTCTCCAGTCGCAGGGCGCGGTTCTCGGCCATCGCCACTCCTCCAAGCGTAACCACTGTTAATTGAACGACAGTTACTAACCAGTGTCCGCAGTATGGTGGTCGGCCTCACGGGCGGCAACCGTTCCCGGTCGTAGAGTGGGACGGGTGACCGCCTGGAACACCGACCACGACGTGGACCTCCTGCTCGCGTTCTTGAATACCCGCGACGAGGAGGAACACACGGACGTCCTCGACGACGTCGAGCAGTGGCGGCTCTGGGCGCGCAAGCGCGACATCGGCGAGCCCGGCGACCCCGCCGACCTCCGGCCGCTGCGCGACGCCCTCCGCGAGGCCGTCGCCGGACGCGAGCACGCCCCCGACATCGCCGTCGACCTTCGCGCCGAACTGCGCTCCGGCATCCCCGTGCTCGCCCCCACCACCGCTGCGGGCCTGTTCATGGCCGCCGCTCTTCGCCTGACCGTCGTCGGCGACTGGGACCGCTTCAAGATCTGCCCGGCGCACACCTGCCAGTGGGCCTTCTACGACCGCTCCCGCAACCGCTCGCGCTCCTGGTGCTCCATGCGCGTCTGCGGCAACCGCGAAAAGGCGCGCACCTTCCGCGAGCGCGCCAAGACCTGACCCGGCCCGCGCGCCTGCCTAGGACCTGTCACGGCGCCCACCGGGGGTTGGGGTGTCTTCAAGACCACCAAACCCCCCTGTCGATCATCGTTAACCGCCGCAAACCCCACGGTCCCGCGAGCGCGGCGCGGGCGGCCAGCGCCGAGCGCTCGAAGGTGAACCGGGGCAAGTGCGGCGGGCGGGCGAGTTGTCGACGATCAAGCCTGGGCCCACGGGACCGCTGACATACCGAGATCGTGCCCCTGCTCCGATGCGGGGTGCTTGCCTGATCGCGGGCAGTAAGAAGCCCCGACGTCGCGGGGGCAACGCGACGCCGGGGCTGTAAACCCGACCCGGCCGGGCGCGGTCGGTCGGAATCGGGTGGTTCTGGGAGGGGTGTCCGCGCGAGG
The DNA here is from genome assembly GCF_039537405.1 of Allokutzneria multivorans. NCBI lineage: Bacteria > Bacillati > Actinomycetota > Actinomycetes > Pseudonocardiales > Pseudonocardiaceae > Allokutzneria > Allokutzneria multivorans. The sequence goes on from NZ_BAABAL010000006.1 coordinate 378,241, forward strand.
CGGAGGGCCGGGGCCGGGCGGGCGCCCACGGGCTCGTCGGCGGGGGAACCGACTTCCGGAAAGGGCTCAGGACAGTAAGCCTCCGGAGCGAACCCGCGGGCGCCGCGCCGGTCGGGAAGGGCGTCACGACCGTTGCACAGACGGTCGGCGCCGAAGCATGAGCAAGATCAACTCGAACTGCGCACACCCCAACCGCGCCAGCGGTCGCGGGGTCAGTCCGGAGACGTGGCCGGACGGCTCAGGAAACCGGCGACGGGCACGACGCCGTCGCCGTAGACGACACCGGTCACCGAGAGGACCGGCGGCGGGAGCAGCAGCGCGGGCAGACCGGCGGCACCGCGCTGCGGGCCGCTCTCGGCCAGGCCGTTGCCGCTGGTGGGCGAGGTCCCGGTCTGCACGGGGTTCGGCTTGGTGTCCTCGTGCGGCAGCGTGGGGACGCCGTCCTTCTTGGCGTCACCGGAGCCACCGAGGGAGAGGCCGGCACGAGCGGGCGCGGGACGCGCGCTCACGTGGTGGGTGTGCCGCGCCGAGGTGCCCGCCTCGTCGGCGGGGGCCTGCGCGGGCGGGTCGTCCGCGGCGGGCAGCGTCACCGGGCCGCCGGGCCAGGGCAGCGGTTTGGGCCGCTCGGCCGAGACCTCGCCGGAGGAGTGGTTGCCCAGCGCCGGTCGCTCCGGACCGGCGGGGAGCAGGTTCGGCAGCTCGGGCTCGGGAAGCGGCCGGGTCAGCCCCGCGCTGGGGTCCTCACCGGGCTCGGGGGCGGGTGAGGCGATGCGCAGGCGCAGCAGATCCTTGATCAGATCGCGCAGCTCGGAGTGGTTCGCACCGGGTTCACCGCGCACGACAGCGGCAGGAGCCGCGGCAGTCGTGGCAGTCGTGGATTCGGAGCGCTCGACGGCCTTCGCGGCCCGGAGGCGTGCGGCGGGGCCGGAGTGCGCGGTGGTGTTGGCGATGGCGTTGGCGGTGGCCGGTTCGACGAGGACGCCGGCCGGCGTCGCGGCATCCGCCGGTCGCTGGCCCTGCTCCAAGACGACCGACGGGCTCAGAACGTCGACACGGGCCGGCGCCTCGTCGGCGGTAGCGGTGGTGGCCACGGCCAGCCAGGCGGTCGCAGCAAGACCACCAGTGACGGCCAGCCGTACGGCAACAGCGCGCAGCCTCTCTCCCCAGCTGCGCACCGTTCCGGTGCTGGACACCGTCACCACCACCCGCCGATCACCAAAGACGTAACACGCTCGGGAACCGCTGCGATTGACATGTTTGTTCCACCCGGCGCCGTTGGCGAGCCTACCCGCAATTAACCACCCGGAAAGGCTGCTCGGTGCTCCACTCGGGGACGGGCCGCTGGCCTGCGATGACGGTGCGTGGCGCCACTCGGTCGAGTGAGCCGGGTGCGCACGCGTAACGCACCCCCGCCACCTGGCGTTCCGCCGCGCTCCCACGCTCTCCCGGCACCCGGCCTCACACGCAGAGTGACGAAGGTCGATCTTTCGGGTTTCACCGCACGACCTGGCTTTTCCCGGGCGGTTCAGGCACTGACCGGTCTCCCCCGGGGCACCCGGCGGCCCGGTTTGCCCGATCGAGCCGTGATCATCGGCGTCGCCTTGGGCCATTGGGTGCGCGGAGCGCCCCGTCGGACGTGTCACGCCCACCCGATCCGGCGAGTGGCGGATCCGCCGGATGTTACTGGCGAGTCACATAGCTCGGCACCACCACCGGCGACCACGCGAAGGGGAACGTTGTGGACGGAGCAGTGGACGGGGAAGAAGACACAGCCGAGACCACGGCGGACCTGGTCGCGGGGGCCAGGGCCGGGGAGGAGCCCGCGTGGCGCGCGCTGGTCGCCCGCTACGAGCGCCTGGTGCTGGCGACGGCGCGATCACATCGGCTGAGCAGCTCCGACGTCGCGGACGTCGCGCAGTTGACCTGGCTGCGGCTCGCGGAACGGCTGGACACGGTGCGCGATCCCGAGAGCCTGCCCGGCTGGCTGGCGACCACGGCCCGCCGCGAGTCCCTGCGGCTGCTCGCCGAGCGCCGCAGGGAGATGCCGTGCGAGCCGCCCTTGCTGGACCGCGCGGTGCCCGAAGGCGGACCGGAGGAGCAGCTGCTCAGCGCGGCCGCGCGCAAGGAGCTGTGGCGCGCGTTCGCGGACCTGCCGCAGCGGTGCCAGCGCGTGTTGTGGGTGCTGGCGTTCCACCCGGAGACCAGCTACGCCCAGCTCGCACGGGAGCTGGGCGTAGCGGAGAGCAGCATCGGACCGATGCGCCTGCGGTGCCTGCACGCGTTGCGGCGCAAGCTCGCGAGGACTCAGCGCTGATCAGGACGCGAGCTTGTGCAGACGGCGCACGGCCTCGTCCAGCACCTCGTCGCGCTTGCTGAAGGCGAAGCGCACGAGGTGCCGCCAGTTCTCCTGGTTGTCGGTGAAGACCTGCACGGGCACCGCGGCGACGCCGATGCGCTCGGGCAGGGCGCGGCACAGCTCGTAGCCGTCCTCGAAGCCGAGCGGGCGCACGTCGGCGCAGACGAAGTACGTGCCCTCGCTCGCGTGCACGCCGAAGCCCGCCTCCGCCAGCCCTGCGGAGAGCCGGTTGCGCTTGTCCTGCAAGGCAAGGCGCTGCGCCTCGACCCAGTCCAGCTCCGTGCGCAGCGCGTGCGCGACGGCGGGCTGGAACGGGCCGCTGCCGACGAAGGTGAGGAACTGCTTGGCGGCGCGGGCGGCCCCGACCAGCTCGGCGGGACCGCAGATCCAGCCGACCTTCCAGCCGGTGGCGCTGAAGGTCTTGCCGGAGCTGGAGATCGTCAGCGTGCGCTCGGCCATCCCGGGCAGCGTCGCGAGCGGCGTGTGCTGCCTGCCGTCGAAGAGCAGGTGCTCGTAGACCTCGTCGGTGATCGCGACGACGTCGTGCTCCTGGCACAGGCGGGCGATCTCGGCCAGCTCGTCGGCGGTGTAGACGGTGCCGGTCGGGTTGTGCGGGGTGTTGACCAGGATCGCCTTGGTGCGCGGGCCCATCGCCGCGCGCAACCCGTCCAGGTCCAGCGCGAACCGGTCGCCGTCCGGCACCAGCGAGACGACCTTGCGCTCAGCACCGGCCAGCGCGACGGAGGCGGCGTAGGAGTCGTAGTACGGCTCGACCAGCACGACCTCGTCCCCCGGCTCGACGAGGCCGAGCAGCGCGGAAGCGATCGCCTCGGTCGCGCCGACGGTCACCAGGACCTCGGTGTCGGGGTCGTAGGCGGTGCCGTAGCGCGTGCGGTGCTCGGCGATGGCTGTGCGCAGCTCGGGCATCCCGGGGCCGGGCGGGTACTGGTTCACCCCGTTCGCGATGGCGGCCCGCGCCGCTTCGAGCATCGACGCCGGACCGTCGGTGTCCGGGAAGCCCTGGCCCAGGTTGACCGCGCTGGTGCGCTGGGCGAGTGCGGTCATCTCGGCGAAGATCGTCGAGGTGAACGGCTGGAGCCGGGAGACGAGAGCACGATTAGCCACGGCCCCGATCCTGCTCGTTCAACGCCCCTGGGCCAAACACCGGTAACAATCGAGGGGTGGCGACGCTGACTCCCCGAGAGCAAGAGAAGCTCCGCGACCTACGCCGGATGAAGGTGGTGGCGCTGTGCTTCCTGCTCGGCGCGACGCTGATCTTCGCCGTGACGCGCTGGCAGGAGTCGCTCGGCGCACCGGGCTGGGTCGGCTACGTCCGCGCGGCGGCGGAAGCCGGGATGGTGGGCGCGCTCGCCGACTGGTTCGCCGTGACCGCGCTGTTCCGGCGTCCGCTGGGGCTGCCGATCCCGCACACGGCGATCATCCCGACCCGCAAGGACGACCTCGGCCGCAACCTCGGCACCTTCGTCGAGTCGAACTTCCTCTCCGAGGACGTGGTGCGGGACAAGCTGCGGCGCGTCGGCTTCGCGGCCCGGCTCGGCGAGTGGCTGTCCGAGCCGGAGCACGCCGACCGCGTGACCGAGGAGGCCGCGACGATCGTGCGCGGCGCGGTGGCGGTGCTGCGCGACGAGGACGTGCAGGCGGTGCTGGAGCAGGCCGTCGTGCGCAAGCTCACCGACCGCGAGTGGGGGCCGCCGCTGGGCAGGCTGCTCGGTCAGCTCTTCGCCGACGGCACCCACCACCGGCTGGTCGACCTGCTCTGCGACCGCGCGCACGAGTGGGTGCGCGAGCACCCCGACGCGGTGTCGAAGCTGGTCAGCGACCGCGCGCCGAGCTGGTCGCCGAAGTTCATGGACAGCATCCTCGCGGAACGGGTGAACAAGGAGCTGCTGAAGTTCACCGCGAAGGTGCAGGCCGACCCGGAACACCCGATGCGCCAGGCGATCGACCGCTTCCTCACCGAGTTCGCCGACGACCTGCGCAACGATCCGGCGACCATGGCCCGCGCCGAGCAGGTCAAGCAGCAGGTGCTCGCGCACCCGGACGCGCAGCGGCTCACCGGCTCCGCGTGGGGCGCGGCGAAGAAGATGATCCTGGCGGCGGCCGAGGACCCGTCCAGCGAGCTGCGCAGGCGGATGCGCGACGGCCTGCTCAAGCTCGGCGACCGGCTGGCCTCCGATGCCGCGCTGCGCGCCAAGGCCGAGGGCTGGCTCGAAGGCGCCGCGATGTACGTGGTGATCAACTACCGCGACGAGATCGGCGGCCTGATCACCGAGACCGTGCAGCGCTGGGACGCCGAGGAGGCTTCGCGCAAGATCGAGCTCCAGGTCGGCCGCGACCTCCAGTTCATCCGGATCAACGGGACGGTGGTCGGCGCGCTCGCCGGGCTGCTGATCCACACCGTGAGCCAGATCCTCTTGTAGCTCAAGCGATCCCGTGTCCCGGAGGAACTGGGTCGGCGAGCCCGCTCCACGCGGCTCCGATGCGCCGCACAGCTTCGGCGAGCTGGTCATCCGGCAGTGTGTACGGCAGCCGCATCCACTGCTCCAGCCCGCCGTGCGCGGCGAACCGGGACCCGGGAACGGCCTGGACCGAATGCCTCCCGACGGCCATCGCGAGCTGTGTGCTCAGCGGCTTTCCCAAGTCGCACCACAGGTTCAACCCGCCCGGCGGCCGGTTCACCGTCCACTCCGGACAGTGCTCCGCCAGCAGTTCGACCATGAAGTCCCTGCGCCGCGCGAACTCCTCGCGGCGCGGCGCCAGGATGGCTTCGCCGTCGGCCAGCAGTTCCGCGAGCACCAGCTGCTCGAACACCGGCGAGCCCAGGTCCATCGACGGTCGCGACTCGCCGAGCCGGTGCACCAGCTCCGCGGGCGCGCGCAACCACCCCATCCGCAAGCCGCCCCAGTACGCCTTGCTCGCCGAGCCTGCCAGGATCACCCAGTCCTCGGCGAAGGCGGCCAGCGGCGGCGGCGCGTCCACCGGGTCGCCCTCCAGGTCCAGCTCGACGAGGGTTTCGTCCACCACGGCCAGCGTCCTCGCCCTGCGCAGCGCGTGCGCGAGCCGCTCCCGGTCCGGCGCGGACATCCGCAGGCCCGTGGGGTTCTGGAAGTCCACGACGAAGTAGGCCAGCCGGGGCGCGGCCTGGCGCAGCGTCGCCTCCACGCTGTCCAGGTCCCAGCCGTCCCGGTCCAACGGCACCGCGACGGGCAGCGCGTGCGCCGCGCGGATGCCGTCGACGGCGGTCGGGTAGGTCGGGTTGTCCACCAGGACCCGCTGCCCCGGTCCGACGTGCAGCCGCAGCGCCAGCGTCAGCGCGTGCTGCGCCCCGTTGGTGATCATGACCTGGTCCGGCGTCGTCGGCAGCCCGCGCTCGGTGTAGCGGCGCGCGATCAGCTCGCGCGGCTCCGGCAGGCCGAAGGACTGGTAGCCGTGGCTGTTGAGCAGCTCCGGCAGGCGCAGCCGAGCCCGGTCGACAGCCGCCGCCAGTCCGGGCGGCGCGAACGGTGACGCGTGCGCCATGTCGATGACGGTCGAGGGCGGGTGGAGCGACCACCCGGTCCGGTCCGGTTCCTTGCCCGGCACGGAGATCCACGAGCCCGCGCCGCGCCTGCTCGCCACCATGCCGTTCTCGCGCAGCGAGTCCATGGCCGTGGTGACCATCGTGCGGCTGACGCCCAGCGCCTCGGCCAGCTCCCGCTCCGCAGGCAAGCGGGTCCCCACCGGCAGGCGTCCGTCCAGGAAGAGCACGCGCAGCGCTGCGGCGAGGTCCACCGCGGCTCCCCGGCCGTCCGGGCGGCGCCACGAGCCGAGGAAGGAGGCCAGACGCGGACCGGAGATCCGGCTTCCCGCAGGCAGAGTGGAGGTCATGCGGCCAATTGTTCAGTATTGGCCCTCGAAGTAAAGGCCAATCAGTCCTCAGGATGAGTGCATGGCCGCTGTGAACCTGAGTCCGCTCCCGCTCTCCGACCGACCGCTCCGGCGCTTCACCCAGCTCTTCGCCGGCCTCGCGCTGTACGGGGCGAGCATGGGGCTGATGGTGCGCGCGGGCATGGGGCTCGACCCGTGGGACGTCCTGCACGAGGGCCTGACCAACCGGATCGGGCTGAGCTTCGGCACCATCACCGCGCTCACCGGGGCCGTCGTCCTGCTGGCCTGGTTACCCCTCCGGCAGATGCCAGGCATCGGCACCGTGGCCAATGTGGTGGTGATCGCACTCGCGGTGGACGCCACGCTCGCCCTGGTGCCCGCGCTGCACGGCCTGCCGCTGCAGATCTTCGCCATGCTGGCCAGCGTCGTGATCAACGGCTTCGCCTGCGCGGTCTACATCGGCGCCCGGCTCGGCCCCGGCCCGCGCGACGGCCTGATGACCGGCATCACCGCGCGAACGGGCTGGTCGATCCGCCTGGTGCGGACCGGGATCGAGCTGGCCGTGCTCGCGCTGGGCTGGCTGCTCGGCGGAACCGTCGGCATCGGCACCGTGGTCTACGCGCTGGCCATGGGACCCGTCGTGCAGGCCTTTCTGCCATCCGTGGCATTGCGTGCGCCCACCCGGGTGCAAACGCCGTCGTAGATCTTCTTTGTCGGTTCGGACCTCTACTGTCGGAAGCGTGCCGCTGATCGACATGGCAGAGCGCGCTGGCGTCCGCATCGACGGCGGCGTGCGCGCCAACGAGGACCAGATCGTCGTCCTGCCCCACGCCGTCGTCCTGCTCGACGGTGCCACCACGCTGCAACCACGCGCCCGCTCCGGCGGCTGGTACGCCGAGTGCCTCGGCGACTACCTGCGCCGCGGGCTGAACAAGGACCCCGAGGCCGACCTCGCCGAGGTGCTGGAGACGGCGATCGGCACCATGGCCGAGGACTACGAGCTCAAGCCGGGCAGCTCACCGTCCAGCACCGTCGCCATCGTGCGCTGGACCGACGACCACGTCGACTCGCTCGTCCTCGCCGACAGCCCCGTCGTCGCGTTCACCATCGGTGACGTGCACGTCGTCAACGACACGCGCCTGGCCAACCTGCCCCGGCCGAGCAGCAGCCACCGCGAGCACCTGCGCGAGGGCGGCGGCTACGGCGAGGAACACCTGGAGCTGCTGCGTTCCTCAGCCGCCGAGGTCGGCGCGTGGCGCAACCGCGAGGGCGGCTTCTGGGTGGCCGAGGCCGATCCCGCCGCCGCCCGCCAGGCCATTCGCGCCGGCTGGCCACGAGACCAGGTGCAGAGCGTCATCATGGCCAGCGACGGCGTCTCCTGCGGCGTCGACGACTACGGCCTGTTCGCCGACTGGACCGCCCTGCTCGACCAGGCCTCCGACGAGGGCCTGCACTCCGTGCTCGACGCCGTCCGCAAGGCCGAGGCCACCGACCCCGACGGCAAGCGCTGGCCCCGCCCCAAGCTCCACGACGACCAGGCCCTGGTCCTCATCCACTTCGACGATGACTGGCTCCCCGACTTCCTCCGCTGATCCGACCGGGAAGCATTCCGAGGAAGGGGCGCGTCATCGCTGGCCCGAGGCCTTGTGCAGCGCGGGGCCACGCTTGGCGCGCTGCACCTTCCCGTCGCTGTCGGTCGACCAGGAAGTGGGCGACGGCCAGCGCCGCATGAGGGCGTTGCGGAGTTCGCGGCCGCGCACGCCGACGATGCCGGTGCCGAGCAGGGCGGCGGCGAACACGCCCACCGAGACGACCATCGCGGCGAGCGATTCTGTGCGGTAAGCGGCGAAGACGTCCTCCGAGCCCAGTCCCAGACCGTTGCCGACCAGGTAGGAGGACGTGCTGAACACCAGCCCCGCCCCGGACAACGTCGCGCCGACCCGCGCCAGCGGATGTGTCTGCCGCTGCGAGTGGTAAGCCAGCAGGTCCTCGGCCGGGCGGTCGGATGCCGGATCGGCCAACCTCGTGCGCAGCTCGGCACGTTCGGACCGGCGCTGCCTCCAGTCGAACAGCACGCCGATGACCGCGAGCAGCATGCCCGCCGAGATCAGGACCGCGAAGATCCAGACGCCCCCGGCGATCAGGGCCTCGATCGGCGAGGAGTAGGTAGTTTTCTTGCACTCGTACTTCCCACCCGCGCAGCGCGTCAGCACCGACATCTGCAACGCGAGGACACCCACGAGCCAGAGACCGGCAGCACCGTAAAGACACCGCTTCGCGATCGACGGCCTGGGCGTGGTCTTCTTGCCCGCACTGTCACGGCGCGCTTGTTCCACCGGCTTCCAGGCTTGTTCTTCGTCGTTCGAAGTCCAGTGCGCGGCGACCCGGGCATGGCGACGTTCATGGGCCGGGGTGAGCAGGTGGGAACTGGCGTAGCCGACGAAGGCCATGATCACCGCGTAGCCGGTGATGAGAGAGAAGATCAGCGCGCTCTCGGCATCGTCTCCTTCCGCCAGCACCACGATCAGCCCGATCACCCCCAGCGGGCCGGCCAGGGTCGCGTTCGCCCAGCCGAAGAAGGCGAGTGCCTCCGCGGGTTTGCCGGTGACGGACCGAACCTGGTCGGGCGAAGGAACGGCATGGCGGGACGCGCCCCGGGCGGCCGCGTTGACGATCGCCCTGGACGTGGTCGACTCCCGCAGGAAGCTGGCCACCGCACCAGCGGCACACACGACCAGCACGAACGCCAGCAGAACACCCAAGCTCATGCGGCTGAGGTGATCGACGGCCTTCTCCAGGCCGCGATCGTCGAGCAGGTCCTCTTCGGCGAGCAGGCCCATGCACATGATCAGCGCGAAGGCGCATCCCAGGCCGATCAGGAAGGAGGTCAGGGACCGGACGCAGGCGCGCGCGATCTCACTGGCCAGCCCGACTTCGTACTCGTACCAATGCCACGGGTTGGCCTGGCTTCCGTCGGCACTCACCGGGAACTCCTCCGCCTCCAGCATTTCTCGCCGCATCATAAAGACGCCAGCCGTGCGGATCTTCGCGTCCTTCTGGAGGAGGTCGGCGGGTACCTCTGGCAACGCGACCGAGACGACGACTGAGACGACAGAAGCCCCAGCCGATCCGGCTGGGGCTTCTCTTCGCAGTTCATGTGTGGTGGCCAGGGGCGGGGTCGAACCGCCGACCTACCGCTTTTCAGGCGGTCGCTCGTACCAACTGAGCTACCTGGCCTTGCTTCCAGCGAACTGGAAACGTGGCGACCCAGACGGGACTCGAACCCGCGACCTTCGCCGTGACAGGGCGACGCGCTAACCAACTGCGCCACTGGGCCTAGTGGCATTTCTTACTACTGTAGTGCAGTGCCCCCAACGGGATTCGAACCCGCGCTGCCGCCTTGAAAGGGCGGAGTCCTAGGCCGCTAGACGATGGGGACCAGGTCGGTTCGGTGACCAACCCGACCTTGCCTCCCGGTTGCCCGTTGGGAGTACCGAAAGCATAGGGCAGACCGTCCAGCAAATACAAAACGGGGGTCCTCAAAGGGGCTGACCTGCGAAAAGGGTTTGCCGAGGGCGGGACGCCGGGGGCATGCGGGAGTTCCCTCTGCGCGGCCGGGCCGCGCTGGTGACCGGGGTCAGCAGGCGGGCCGGGATCGCGTTTGCCGTGGCAGAGCGGTTGGCGAGCCTGGGGGCGGACGTGCTCGCCCAGTCGTGGGAGGCGCACGACGCGGAGCAGCCGTGGGGCGCGGACCCACTTGGTGTGATCTACGTCATCGACGAACTGAGGCGGAGGCTGCCCTCAGGAGCGGGGCGGATCGAGCACGTGGAGGCTGACTTCGCGGAGCCGGACGCGCCCGCGGCGGTGGTGGACGCGACGGTGGCGGCCTTCGGGGCGATCGACGTGGTGGTGGCTGCGCACGCGCGCAGCAGCGGGCAGAGCCTGGCGGAGCTGACGGCGGCGGAGCTGGACCTGGCACACGCGGTGAACGTGCGGGGGTCGATGTTGCTGGCACAGCGCTTCGACGCGGTGCGCGACCACAGCAGGCCGGGCAGGCGGATCGTGCTGTTCACCTCCGGGCAGCACTACGGCGCGATGCCTGGCGAGCTGCCCTACGCGGCCTCGAAGGGCGCGCTGCAGCAGGTGACGGCGAGCCTGGCGGGGGCGCTCGCGGCGAAGGGTGTGACGGTGAACTGCGTGAACCCGGGGCCGGTGGACACGGGCTGCGCCGACGACGCGGCGCGGGAGCACGTGGCCGGGCGAATGCCCATGGGGCGGTGGGGCCGACCGGAGGACACGGCGAACCTCATCGAGTGGTTGATCTCCGACGGCAGCGCCTGGACGACCGGGCAGACCCTCGTGAATGACGGCGGGTGGGGGCTGCGGATCTGACCGTTCCGAGGGGCCAGAAGGGTGAACGGCGAACACGGGAAGTAATGCCCGCGACGCGGCGCGTGGCTCATCCCCACCGTTTTGGCCTATTGCGGTCACGAATTGCGACCGGGCGATGACAATTGTCTGCGATTGCCGGGAAAGCAGCACACAGGTATCTTTTGCGAAAGCCCCGAAAGACGCACAACGATCAACCGGGTCTTCAGGTGGCGGATGCGCCCGGGGGGTGCGCGTCTCGGGGGAGCCGCACCGAGCGGGACGAGTGACACGGGAGCGTCCCGCGAACAAGGAGTGAGGTGGGGCGAGCAGGCCTCAGCCGCCGCCCCACCTCACGTCCTCACAGGTCATCCGGATCACCGACAGCCCAGGTCAGCGCTGCACCGGGGGCGCACCGTCCTCTCCTGGAACCAGGCCGAGCATGTCCAGCAGGGTCCGGCAGTCCTCCGCTCCTAAGGCGCCGCGGGCGACCGCGACCCTGGCCCTGTGCACCTGCTCGTCCGAGATCCGTGAGGGATCGCCATTGCGCGGCATGGGCACTCCGCCCGCCTGCCTGCCGACCGACTCACCCTGTTCCCACAAGAACTTTTTGACTTCGAGCGACCCGTACATCGCGCCTCCCCGACTTGGGCTTCCGGCGCAGGTTATCTACCGCTAGAACCGATCGCAGCCCCCCGCAGAGTGATTCAGTCAAAACCCTGGGTAACCATACGATCGTCGCCCGGTTTCGATTCAGTGACCGCGCCCCGGGCACGCCCGCCCGCCGGGACCGCGCGAGACTGGGGCGCCAGGCAGAGCACACCCCCAGGAGCAGCCGTGAGCGTGAGCACCACCACCACGACCCAGCAGTACGTGGTCACCGGCATGACGTGCGGACACTGCGTCGCCTCGGTCACCGAGGAGCTGTCCGAGGTCCCCGGCGTGACCGGCGTCGAGGTCGAGCTGAGCTCCGGCACGGTGACCGTGCGCAGCAGCCGGCCGCTGGCCGACGACGAGGTCGCCGCCGCCGTGACCGAGGCCGGGTACGCGGTCGCGAGCGGTTCATGACGAAGCGGGCGAACCCGGCACTGGTGCTCGCCGCGCTGGCGGTGGCACTGGTCGCCCTCGTGGGCGCCGGGTTGGCGCTGGGGAAGGTCGACACCCAGCCCAGCAAGGCCGAGACGCACACCGGCCAGCAGGGCGGAAAATGATCTTGATTCGTTGATAAGCGCCGTTCAGGCGGGGTGTTCTGAAAGATCTTGACGAAAAATGTTGAATTCCACCCCTGTTGAGCGAACTGCGCGCGTGCGACAATCGGGCGTGCTGACACCCCCCGTCAGCGCCTGTGGAGATCCCCTCCGGCCCCCGCGTTCCTCCCCCTGGCGCGGGGGCCTCTCCACGCGTAGGGCAGGATTGGGCGAAGCGACTGCCCGTGACACACGTCACGGAGTACTCCGGTTCAGAGTCCACCGGCTACCCTCTTCGGCGTGCTTGGACGACTGAAATCTTCGACTGGACGCCATCGCCCGCCGGTGCGGCAATCCGAGGAGCTCGCTCCCGACAAGGAGATGGACTCCTACCTCGCCGCGCTGGCCCCCGAATCAGATGTCGAGACGACCGCCTCGGGGCGCCGCTTCGGCAACGCGCAGGTCCTCCAGCTGCGCCTGCAGCTGATGGCCAACGAGCAGCTCCGCGAACTCGCCGAGATGCGGCAGACCTCGCCGACCGCGCTGGCCCAGGAGTGGGTCATGCAGCGCCTCGAGTGGGAAGCCCGCCAGAACAACCTGGTGTGAGCCGCACTCCCCCCGTTCTCCCCGTGCACGGACTCAGATCGCGATCCGCGTGACGAAGTCGTCGAGCAGGCGCAGGCTCTCCTCGCGCCCGGCGGCGGGCAGGCTGAAGAGCAGCCGGTCCGCCCCCGCTTCGGCGAAACCGTCGATGACCCGCTGATCGGGTCCGTGCACGTAGGCCGTCACCGACGGCATCGGCTTCCCCGCCGCTCCCGCGGCGCGACGCAGCTCCACCACCCGCTCGGCCAGCTTCGCCGGGCCGAAGGGCGGCGGGGCGATCCAGCCTTCCGCGTGGTCGACGATCCGTTCGACCAGGGTCGGACCCCAACCGCCGAGCAGGACCGGCGGATGGGGCGAGCGCACCGGCTTCGGCCAGGAGCGCATCGGTCCGAAGTCCACGTGCTCGCCGTGGAACTCGGCGATCTCGTTGGTCCAGATCTCCTTCACGGCGAGCACGCGCTCGCGCAGCACCCGTGTGCGCACGCGCGGGTCCACACCGTGGTTGGCGATCTCCGGACGGTTCCAGCCCGCCCCCACGCCCAGCTCGACACGGCCGCCGGAGAGGTGGTCGAGGCTGGCGACCTCCTTGGCCAGGATGATCGGGTCCCGCTGGACGAGCAGCGCGATCGCCGTGCCGAGCACCAGGCGCTCGGTGACCGCGGCCGCCGTCGCGAGGACCACGAAGGGGTCGAGCGAGCGGCAGTAGCGACGCGGAACCGGACCGCCGCCGGGGTACGGCGTGTGGTCGAGCGGCATGTGCGTGTGCTCGGGGACGAACAGCGCCGAGAAACCGCGTTCCTCCAGCGCTCCGGCCAGCTCGGCGGGGTGGATGCCCTCATCGGTGACGAACGCGTAGGCGCCGAACTGCACGGAGCGTCTCTCCCCTGCTGGTCAGCGGGGTGGCAGCACCCCGGCGTGGAAGGCTCGGGCCACCGCGTGGGCGCGATCCCTCGCCTCCAGTTTGCGCAGTATCCGGCGGATGTGGGTCTTCACGGTCTCCTCGGACACGCCGAGCCGGTTGCCGATCCGCTTGGCCGTCATGCCCTCGGCGATCAGGCCGAGCACCTCCTGCTCGCGGCGGGAGAGCAGGGTGCCGGAGTTCTTGGCGTGGCCGCTGTTCTTCAGCAGCGGGCTGATGCTGGGGTCGATGTAGAAGCCGTTCTCCAGCGCGAGGCTCAGTGCGCTGGGCAGGCGGTTCGGATCGATCTCGCGCGGCAGGAAACCACGCGCACCGGCCTGGCGCGCCCGCTCGACCTCGCCCCCGCTGCGCGCGCTCTGCCGGAACAGCACCACCACGACCAGGTCGGGGTGCAGGCCGCTGAGCAGGCGGCACAGGTGCGCTCCGGGATCGGCGTCGGCGTCGACGAGCAGGACGTTCGGCTTGGCGCTCTGGCAGAGGTTCACCGTGGCGGCGGTGGAAGCGGCGGCGCCGACCCAGACGGTGCGCGGGTCGCGGTGCAGCACCGCGGCGACGCCCTGCTGGAAGAGCGGAACTGAGTCCACGTGCGCCACGCGGACGACCTGCTGCCCCGGGGTCGCCCTGGCGGCGGGCACGTTGGCCCTGAGCGTCACCTGTTCCACTGCGTTCCCCTCTCGCCGCCAAGACCTCTCACGAGGTAAGAGCACGCTGACGGGGACTCATCACGCGGAAACGGGGTGCTTCTTGTGTGAGCTATCCCCCGAAGGGGTGGGGTTTGGGGGTCAGTGCTCGGGTCGCTCGGCCGTTCGGGGGCCTCTCGGGGCCAGGTTGCCGACCTCCAGGCGGGCCTTCGTCGCGACGGACTGGGCCGCGAAGCAGACCTGGTAGACCAGCAGGTGCCCGGCGTGCGTGGCCTGCTCGTCGCGGGAGAGGTAGTGCCGGCAGGCGGCGTGGTCCTGCCTGGCCGTCAGCCCGGCCTTGCGCGCGAGCTTCGCGGCGATCTTGGACTGGCCGTAGGGCAGCAGCCGCTTGGCGACGGGCTCGGGCTGGCCGACCACGACGGAGTCGTAGGTGGCCCTGGTGATCGCCATGTTCTCGGACTCGCGGAACAGCCAGCAGGCGCCGATCGCCACCGCGACCACCAGCAGCAGGACCCCGCCCGCCGCGATGTTGAGCACCGTCTTGGCGCGCCTGCTCATCCGCCTGCGGCCGCCGGGCTCGGGGACGCCCGCGTCGGGCATCCGGCTCGTCGGCGACGGCGGTGGTGCTAAGTGGTCTTCGGTCGAGGCCATCCGTCTGTCCGCTTCGTCGGACCTGGAGCGATGACCGCGCCAGGAGGTTCGCAGGATATTCAGGCGCGGCACCGCTTGGACAGCGATTGACGGCGATTGGCGACGTTCCCGGTCACTCGGCCGACATCCTGCTGGGCCGGAGAGCGGTCTCAGGCGGCGGTCGGCAGGTGCGTGGAGCGGGTGGGCAGGACGGCGGAGGCAGCGGCGGTCTTGGTGCGCTCGGCCAGGACAGGCACGGTCGCGGGGGCGATGTCCTCGGCCTGGGCGTGGTCGTTCATGTGGTCCGACACGGCCATCAGGACGAGAACGACCAGGCCCGCGGCGATTCCGATCCAGATCATGGTGACCATCTCCAGCTCCTCCGTTGTGTCCCCTCTGCGGCGTGACACCACAAGAGTCGCTGGTCGAAGGGGGTCGGCGGATCGGCTGTGCGGCCAGAGCGCGCTCGCCATCCGGCCGAGGGGGAAAAACCCTGACGGGGGGCTCGGGCCGACCCCCGATGCCGGCCCGAACCCCCCGTCAGGGATGACGCACGCCGGACTACTCCTCGGCGTACGCGCGGGCGGTCACCTTCCGCAGGACCGGCCCGCAGGCGGCCGCGGCGAGCAGGGCGACGACCAGGCCCAGCACCGCCGGGGTCACCAGCCACGGACTCAGGACGAGGTCGCCCTTGGCCAGTGTCAGCAGCCCGGCACCGATGAAAGCACCGGCGACGCTCGCACCGACCGTCGCCACGAGCGCGGGCAGCATCGCCTCCCTGCGCAATGCCTTGACCAGCACGTTCGTTGGCGTTCCCGCCGCGATCAACGCACCGAACGTGCGCCTGCGGTCCACGACGGACCCGGCGGCGGCCACCCCGGCGCTCACCCCGCCGAGGATGGTGGCGATCGCCAGGCCGATCACGGTCACCCGGCGCAGGTCCCCGAGCAGGGTGTCACCGTGCGAGTCGTAGGCCCCGTTGCTGTAGATCGACGCGCCGACCACGTTGCGCAGGACGGCGGTGCGGGCCACCGCCTCGTTCTGCGGCGTCGTCACCACCGCGACCGAGCTGATCGCGAGCTTGTTCTGGGGCACCAGCGCCGGGTCGACGAAGATGGTCGCGCTGCCTCGGCCGTTCGGCTGGTACTCGCGGACCGGCACCTGCGTGGGCAGGTCGATGTCGGCGGACTCGGTGCCCCGCGAGCCGTAGCTCTGGAAGACGATCTCGCCGGGGGCGATGCGCGTGCCCCTCGGCACGTAGATCGCGGGTCCCTGCTGGCAGACCCCTATGTCGACCGGGCGGACCTTCACGGCGTCGGTGCAGCTCAGCACCATCGCGGACTGGGAGTTCCGGTCGCCCTTGGCCCCGAGCCTCCCCTCACTGATCGCGATCACGGGCGCGGTCACACCGTTCTTCGCCATGTCCGTGCGCACGGCCGCGACCTGCTTGGCCTGCGCGCCGTAGGTCTGGGCGACGAGCACGCCGTCCCGCCAGGTGCCGTCGCTGAAGCCGATCCTGCCCTCCAGTCCGGGGAACATGGTCAGCGCGAGGGAGCCCGCGAACACCGCGACCACGACGCCGGAGGACGCGCGGAAGGCGGCTTTGGGGTCATCGCGCAGCCTGCGCCCGGCGAGCAGCGTCGCCGGGGAGCGCCAGACGCCCGTGAAGAACCTGCCGACCCACGAGGTCACCAGCGGGCCGACCAGCACGAGGGCGATCGCCACGGCCGTGAGCCCGACCAGCACGTAGGTGGTGGTGCCACCTCTGCCCTGCGCCATGCCGAGGCCGACGAAGAAGATCGCGCCCGCTCCGAAGATCAGCAGCAGCCGCGCGACGCTCGGCGGGCGCTTGGTGTGCTGGTTGGCGGCACCGAGCGGTTGGTTGAGCACCCGGCGCAGCCCGAACACCGCGGCGAAGCAGACCATGAGCGGGGCGAGGACCAGCACCGCGATCACGAGCAGCGCGCTCGGCGTGAAGTCGGAGGGGAACCAGGTGCCGCCCTCCCACGGAATCCGCGAGGTGAGCGAGCGCAACGGGATGCCGATGATCAGACCGAGCACCGTGCCGGCGACGGCGGCGACGGCGGTCTCCGCGACGGTCATCCAGACGACCTGCTGGGGTGTCGCTCCCGCCAGCCGCAGCGCGGCCAGCCTGCGCTCCCTGCGCGCCGCGGTGAGCCGAGCGGCCGAGGCCACCAGCACCAGGCAGGGCACCACCAGGATGATCAGCCCGACCTGGGAGAGCAGCAGCAGGAGGCCGTCGGGGTGGCCACCGCGCTCGGGACGGGCCAGATCGGCGCGCGACTGCGCTCCTGAGGGCATGGCGTCCGGGGCGTGGCCGACGATCGCGACCAGCTCGCCCGGGTAGCTCAGCGCCTCGTCGCCCAGCGCGCCGACGACCTTGCCGGGGAACCGCTCGGCCAGCTCGGCGGGCGGGCGCTTCGCGGCCAGCTCCGCCAGCGCTGGGGAGAGGAAGACCTCGCCGGGGCCGGGGACGCGGGGAATGCCGGGTGCCACGGGGATGCCGGGCTTGAGGGCGGCCACGTCGAAGCGGTGCACGCGCTCGCCGTCGACGTCGTCGTAGGTCTTGACGACGAGCAGCGGCTGGTTTGCGGACTGCTCGGGGCCGCCCGCGCTGTACTGGGAGCGCCAGCTCTCGCGGTCGGCGCGGTTCTGGATCGCGCCGGGCGTGGCGGCCAGCCACACCACGAGCGCGACGCCGACCGCGACGCCGAGCATGGTGAAGAGGGCGGACGCGCGGCTGCGGGAGTCGGCCCGCAGCACGCGAACGGCCAGTTGCAGAGGGTTCACGCGGCGGCTCGCAGTGCGATCCGGCCGTCGGTGATCTCCACGACGCGCTGGGCGCGGGCGGCGACGTTGGGGTCGTGGGTGACGATGACGACGGCGGCCCCGGTGGCGCGCGCGGCGTGCAGCAGCGCGGTGACCGTCTCCTCGCCGGTGCGCGAGTCCAGCGCTCCGGTCGGCTCGTCGGCGAAGATCACCCGGGGCCGGTGGGCGAGCGCCCTGGCGATGGCGACCCGCTGCGCCTGGCCGCCGGAGAGCTCACCGGGGCGCCGGTGCTCCATCCCGCCGAGTCCGAGCTTGATCAGCCACTCCTGGGCGGTGCCCATCGCCTGTTTCTTGGAGCCGCCCGCGAGCAGCAGCGGCAGTGCGACGTTCTCCTCCGCGCTCAGCTCGGCCACGAGCATGCCGGTCTGGAAGACGAAGCCGAACGCGCTGCGGCGGAGCTTGCTGCGCTCCCCCTCGCCGAGGCGGGTGATGGGACGACCCGCCACCAGGACGTCCCCTCCGTCCGCGGGCAGGATCCCGGCCAGCACGTGCAGCAGCGTGGATTTGCCCGAACCGGACGGGCCGACGATGGCGACGACCTCACCCACGTTCACGGCGATGTCCACCCCGGCCAGCGCGTGGGTCTGCCCGTAGCGCTTGACCAGGCCCTGCCCGACGAGAATGGGCTGGCGATCGGCAAGTGGGTTCAGACCCATCGGTTCTGTCACCGTCTCCTCCAAGATGTGAACGACTGGGACAACCCTGCGTCCCGGCGCGGTCCCACCACTTCGGCCAGCGGGCCGGGCCGTCACCCGATCGGTCGGCCGAATGGCCGAGGGCGGTCATGGCCGCGTGGCCGACCCGCTCCCGGCCGCGGTGGTCGTAGCCTGCTGTCTCGTGGACAACTCCCTGGCGAGCTGGCAGGCACTCATGCGCCGGCAGTGGCCGATCGCGCTCGCGCTCGGCTTGTTGCTGGTCGCGGAGCTGGTGTCGACGGGGCCCACGCGCGACCTGCTCGCGCTCCCGCCCGCCGTGCTGCTCGCCGCGGTCGCGGTGATCTCCCCGCGCAGGCCGATCGACGCCGCGTTCATCGGCGCGGCGATGCTCGTCGGGACCTCGCTGGGCTACTCCTTCACCGGCACCGACACCTTTGCCGTCTTCAGCCCGGTGTCCCCGTCGGAGACCGCGTCGATGATGGTGCTGATCGCGACGGTGGTCCGCTCCGCGCCGGGGCGGTGGGCGACGACGGCCGTGGTGACGATCTGGTTCTCCGGTCTCGTCGCGGCGATCTTCAGGCCCCACAACGCCCGGTCGGGCTGGTCGCTGAACAACTTCGACGAGGCGTTCCCGACCTTCATGCTGTTCGCGCTCGCCGTCGGCACCGGACTGTACTTCCGGGCTCGGGAGAAGGACCGGCAGCGCACCGTCACGCACGCGGTGACCTCGGCGCAGCAGCAGGAACGCATCGCGCTGGCCCGCGAACTGCACGACGTCGTCGCGCACCACGTCACCGGGATCGTCGTGCAGGCCCAGGCCGCGATGATCGTCGCCGAGAAGGATCCCCTTGCGGCGCAAAGGATTCTGCCCAGCGTCGCGCGCAGCGGAAGCGACGCGCTGACCGCGATGCGACGGCTGGTCGGCACGCTGCGCGACGCCGACGCGCGGATCGGCGTCGACGCCGCGGAGTCCGCGACCGCCGACCTCGCCGCCGACGTGCGCAAGGTGGTCGAGGAGGCGCGCGAGATCGGACCGCCGATCGAACTGCGGATCGACCTGCGCGCGGAGGTGCCCGCCGAGGTGGCGCGCTCCGTGCTGCGACTGGTGCAGGAGGCGCTGACCAACGCGCACAAGCACGCGCTGAACGCCTCGGTGATCAAGATCGACGTGATCAGCGAGGAGGGCAGGACGCGGGTGGTCGTCGCCGACGACGGGCAGGGCTCGGCCCATGATCCGATCGGCGGCTCCGGCGGCTACGGTCTGGTCGGAATGCGGGAACGCGTCGAACTGCTCGGCGGTCGCTTCTCGGCCGGCCGGGGGTGGAAGGGCGGCTGGGAGGTCTTCGCCGAGCTGCCGGTCGGGGAGGCCAAGCAATGACGATCCGGGTGCTCATCGCCGACGACCAGGACATGGTGCGCATCGGCTTCCGGATGATCCTGGAGAACGAGGACGACATGGAGGTCGTCGCCGACGTCCGGGACGGCATCTCCGCGGTGAGCAAGGCGCGCGAGCTGCGGCCCGACGTGTGCCTGATGGACATCCGCATGCCTGGGCTCGACGGCTTGGAGGTCACCAGGCAGCTGTGCGGCCCCGGCGTCACCGACCCGATCAAGGTCGTCGTCGTGACCACCTTCGACCTCGACGAGTACGTGCACACCGCTCTGGCCAACGGCGCCAGTGGCTTCCTGCTGAAGGACGCCGGTCCCGCGCTGCTCGTGGAGGCCGTGCGGGCCGCCGAGCGCGGGGACGCGTTGATCTCGCCGCAGATCACCGTGCGGATGCTGGAGCACTTCAACAAGCCTTCGGTCAGCGTGGCCGACAAGCCGCACGAGGCGTTGACCGAGCGCGAGCTGGATGTTGTGCGCGCGGTGGCTCGGGGGCTGACCAACACCGAGATCGGCGCCGAGCTGTTCCTGTCGCTGTCCACCGTGAAGACGCACCTGGCGTCCGTGCAGTCCAAGCTCGGCGCGCGCAACCGCGTGGAGATCGCTTCGTGGGCGTGGCGCTCCGGCCTGATGACCTGAGCCTCGCTCGTTTGGTGCGCTCAACCACCTCAATGACTCGTTCAGCGCGTTGAAGTAGCTGAATGAGTCATTGAGGACTCTCAAGTACCTGAAGGAGTCATTCGGGGAGTTGAGGTACCTCAATGAGTCATTCAGGGCCCTCCAACGCACTGAACGGGTCGTTCAGGGGCCTGAGCGCGCTGAACGGGTCGTTTGGGGCCCTCCAACGCACTGAACGGGTCGTTCAGGGGCCTGAGCGCGCTGAACGGGTCGTTTGGTGCGTTCAAGTACCTGAAGGGGTCGTTCGGGGCTTACGAGGGGGAACGGGGCGTTGGGGGCGGCGGGGACGTAACCAATGCGGCATTGGTTACGTCTGGCGAAACAAATGCCACATTGGGTACGTCGCGGCGGGGGTGGGTGTGGGGGTTGAGGTTTGGGGTCGTTGGGGGCTCGTGCGTGCAAGAGTTGGTGATTGAGGGGTTCCCGTCGTGATCGATGGCAGGCGTCGCGAAGTCGGGCCGGGTGAGCGGTTGCAGAACGGGCCGGACCGGGGTGCGATGGGCGCCCAGGAGCACAAGGGGCCTGAAAGCAACGGGCCAGGAGGCAGCGACCCTGCAAACAACGGCCCTGCAAACAGCGACCCTGCAAACAGCGGCCCTGTAGACGACGGCCCGCGCCGCTGAGACGGAGGCGGATCATGCTCGACCGGCTCAGCTTCGACGTCGCGGTGCGCGGCCCGAAACCGCTCAAAGCGGCGGACCGCGAGGTCAACGCGGTCCTGACGGTCTCGGCGCACCCGTTGCCGAGGACGGCGGAAGTGATCGTCTTCGACCGGTCGAACCGGGCGGGGTTCGCGGCGGTGAAGGCGCACGTGCTCAGCGCGGTCGACGCGATCGCGGACGGGGTGGAGTTCGCGGTGGTCGCGGGCACGACGACGCTGCCGGACGGGGCGCGCCTGGTGGTGGCGGACCAGCGGACGCGAGCGGCGGCGAAGGCGGCGGTCGGGAAGCTGGGGCGGCAGGGCGGAGCGCGGTTCGCGGACTGGCTCGGGCGAGCCGCCGTGATGCTCACCGAGCACGCCGGGCCGCACCCGCGCGCGATGTTGATCACGGCGGGGACCAGGCAGGAGTTCGCGGAGGCGGCGGCGCCGTACGCGGACCGCTTCCTGTGCAACTACGTGGGCCCGGACAGCTCCACGGAGGGCGTCGAGGACGGCGTCCACCTGCGACTGGAGCTGCCGAAGCACGCGCGCCTGCGCTTCCTGCGGCAGATCTCGCCCCGGCAGGTCGATCTCACCGACGAGGCGAGCCCACTGGGGTTCAGCACGGGGACGTGGGGCGCGGAGTCCCGTGAGTACCAGCTGAGCATCGAGATCCCGGCGACGCCGATCGTGTCGCAGTTCCTCGCGGCGCGCGCGACCCTCGTGCGGCATGGGGAAGACGGGAAGCCGGTCCGGCTCGCGCACGTCAATGTCATTGCGCAGATGGAGATTCCGCTACCGGTGTTCGAGGAAGCCGATGATGGGCCCTCGCTCCGGTCGGGCGGCGAGCGCATCGGGGTACTTCCGAGCGCCTCCGCGAACGCCGTGAACACGGGCTTCGCCGAAGCGGACGCGCCACTGGTGCCGTTGACACCGGACGCGACGTTGCGGCCCGCCTGGGGTTACTGGTTCTGGCTCGATGTCGGAGCGCTCGTCAGCGCTTCCGTTGAGGCGACACCGATGTCGTTGCAGCCCTACCTGCCGGCGAACTCGCAGCTGACCGTTGTGCTGTACGGATTCCCCGGAGAGCTCGGTATCGATCCGGCATCGGCCACCGGAGTGCTGGAGATGAACGCGGACGGCTCGGCGCGCGTGCTCCGCCAACCGTCCATTGTGGAGCATCCGACCCGGCTGTTCTTCCCCGTCCGCACTCCGCGCGAGCTGCGGCCGCTTCGCCTGCGCTGCAACATCTACTGGCAGCAGGAGTTGATCCAGTCGCAACTCGTCACCGCGAACCCCGGTGAACTGAAGTCCACTGTGGACTTTCGCATCGCGGATCCGGACGATGTGCCGCTGCGGTACACGCCGTACCAGTACAGCGCGAGCCTGCTGCTCGACGACGACGGCAGGGGGACGCACGCGCTGCGGGTGTTCGCCAAGCAGGGCGAGGACGTGCTGCGGGCGGAGGCGAGCATCTCCGGGCACCAGCTGACGAGCGCGATCAGGATGGCCAGGGGCGCGCTGAGCCGGGTGGCGTGGGGCAACGAGCACCCGTGGCGCGAGGAGTTCACCTACCGCTACGCGCTCCCACCGAGCGTCGAGCAGGTCAGCAACGACCTGATCACCTTGGCGGTCAACGGTTATCGGCTCTACCACGTGCTGGTCAGGGCCTTGGGCCGCTCGGTGAACGAGAACTCCTACGACATGGCCGACCGCATCGCCGACGCGCTCGGCGCTCCGGGTTTCGTGCAGATCGCCTTGAAAGAAGGCGCTCAGCACGTGATCCCCGCAGCGATGGTCTACGACCTGCCGGTGGACAGCAACGCGCCGAAGTTGGCTCTGTGTCAGGACTTCCTGGACTGGGCGAGCCGCAACGAGATCCCTCGGAGCCCCTGCCTCCAGCGCCAATGCCGCCAGGCGCTGAGGCCGAACCCGAACGTCGTGTGCCCCGGTGGCTTCTGGGGTTTCCGCCACGCGCTCGGGTTGCCCGCGTCGCTCGGGGCGGCGCCCGCCGTGCCGTCGCTGCTCCCCCACGACGGCGGAGCGCGGCTCGTCGGCGGGGTCTACGAGGACTTCGCCTCGACGGCCGCACACCGCGACGCGCTGCGAGAGCTCTTGCCGTGGAAGGACTACCGGCTCGGCGAGGACCGGGAGAGCACGCTCGCGGCACTCAAGGGCGACCCGCAGATCGTCTACTTCTACTGCCACGGCGGCGTGAGCGGCGAGGTCCCGTACCTCCAGGTCGGCAGGCGGGGCGGGCCGACGATCACCCCGGACACCCTCCGCGAACGGCGGCCGCGGTGGTCGTGGAGCCGACCGCTGGTGTTCCTGAACGGCTGCCGGACAACGGATCTGGAGCCGGAGCGGGCGATCGACTTCGTGAGCTTCTTCGTCGAGGACGCCTTCGCGTGCGGGGTGATCGGCACCGAGATCACGGTCTTCGAGCAGATGGCCGACCAGTTCGCCGAGGAGGTCCTGCGCGGCTTCCTCGTGCACGGCGAGCCGATCGGCGCCGCCGTGACCCGCGCGCGGATCTCCTTGCTGGCCAACGGGAATCCGCTGGGGCTGGCCTACATCCCGTTCGTCTCGCCGACGGTCACGATGGCGCCTCTGCGAGTTCCTTGAGCCGCACCAGGGTCTTCTCGATGTTGGCCCGGTTGTGGCTCTCCCGGTCGACGACTCCGGTGCCGACCGGCGCGATCACCGCGCGGAAGAGGCGATTGCGCAGGTCACGGGTGCTCTCCGTGACGCGGCACCCCAGGTCGCTCTCCTCGATGTCGTAGCGCCACTCCGCGACGAGCGAGCCGAAGCTCCGCACGCGGTAGGCGAAGCAGCGCCCGGGCTCGGCGAGGACGACCTCCGCCGTGGTCCACCAGCGGAAGAGCCCGTTGCGGTTCCCGGCGCGGAACCTCGCGCCGACGCCGCGCGCGGAGCTCAGCCAGCGCGCGTCCGTCGACTCCGCAACGAAGCGGCTCTGCCGTGCCACGTCGCTGACCAGGCCGTACACGGCTTCCGGCGACGCGCTGATGTCAACGCTGCGTTCCATGCGCCGCACGATCCTCGTATGCGGAGGTGTTGTCGAGGGTGCACGCGCGAATAGCGGGTAGCCAGCGAGTATGAACAGCACACCTGCGGCCGCGCAGCCGCACAGCTCGCGCTTTCCCTGGCCGCAGGTCACCGCGTTGGTCGTCGGCGCCGTGTACTTCCTGATCGGCCTGGTCGGCTTCACCGTGACCGGGTTCGACGACTTCTTCATGCACGACCACGACGTTCACCTGCTGGGCTTCACGGTGAACCCGCTGCACAACCTCGTGCACTTCGCGATCGGCTTGGCCGGAGCAGCCGCGTCGACGGGGTTGCGGGCCACCGCCGTGTTCGGCTGGGTGCTCGCGATCGCGTACGGAGCGGTGTTCGTCTTCGGCCTGTTCGCGGTGTCCACGCCGGAGATCAACTTCCTGAACATCAACTGGGCGGACAACGGCCTGCACTTGGTCAGCGCGGCCGTCGGTGTGCTGGTAGCCGTCGGGGCGACGAAGATCGCCACCAGGGAAGGCTGGACCGATCCGCCCCGCCCGGGAACGAACTAGCGCGCAGTCGTGGTGAGGGTGGTCTGGGCGGTGGCGGCGGCGGTGATCTTGACTGTGAGGGTTCGGGCCGCCGCGTCGTAGGTGAACGGAGTGGCTGCGCCAGCGACCGCAACGGCTTGCGGAGCAGCTGCGACATCGCGGATGTTCACGGTCCACGTTCGGTTCGGCACGGCTCCGGGGAAGGTGCCGACGCGAGGCATGATCGTGAGCGTTCCAGAGCCCGCGCGCTCGGTGTAGCGGATCTCGGTCCGACCGAATTCCCCTGCGCGGTAAGCATTTCCCTCTCCGGCGTCCTCGTACAGCGAGAACGTGCCGATGCCACCGGAGGCGACGTCCAGGGTCACCTGGTCCAACGGCCGCTGCCCGGAGTGGTCGACGTAGTCGGTGCGCGTGGGCAGGATTCCGCCGCCCCGCAGGAAAACCGGCATCGTGGAAAGGTCGGTGCTGACCTCCTGCACGGACGGCCCGGTGTAGCGCTTGCCGGTGAAGTGGTCGACCCAGCTGCCCGGCGGGAACCAGACCTTCGTCTTCACATCGGTCATCCCGGGCGAAGCCACGGGCGCGACCAGCACGTCGTCGCCGTAGAGGTACTGGCGGTCGAAGCGGTAGGCGTCCTCGTGCTCGGGGTAGTTGAGGTACATCCCCCGCGTCATCGGCAGGCCGGTGTCGTGGGCCTGCCGCGCGAGCGAGTACGTGTAAGGGACAAGGGATTCGCGGAGCTGAAGGAACTTCGTCGCGGACGCGCGCGCCTGGTCGGCGTAGTCCCACGGCAGGCGGACACCGTGGTTGGAGTGCAGGCGCAGCAACGGTTGGAAGGTGCCGAACTGCACCCACCGCGCGTACAGGTCCTCGGGGAGCTTGTTGCCGTTCTCCGGGTAGTTGTGCGCGCCGATGTCGTGCGACTCGTAGGGCATGCCGATGTTGCCGCGCCGAATCGTGTAGTACGAGGCGAAGGACAGCAGCTCCCACGTGGACGTCGTATCCATCGAAGTGTCCACTGTGTACCGATGCTCGGCCCAGGGACCCGCGGGGTAAGCCGGAGTGAGCGCGTAGCCGCCGAAGCCGCTTCCGCTGCGGTTCCAGGAAAAACCGCGCTTGCCCTGGTCGTCCGCGCGCTTGGCGTACTGGGCGTTGAGCACGCTGTCCGGGGAGATGCCTTCGCCGCGCGCCATGCTGCCGTCGCAGCAGCTGTCCGGCCACCACACGTCGACTCCCTGCTCCTCGAACTTCCGGTGCAGGTTGAAGTAGGCGGCGGACTCGGCGGGGTTGCTGAGGTCGAAGACCCGGCACTCCTCGGACAGGTTGCAGAGCCCGACGCGCAGGTCCCGGCCCAGCTCGGCGCGGACCTCGGCGTAGCGCGGATCGCTGGTGGCGATGCTGGGGTGGATGTTGAGCGAGACGCGGATGCCTTCGCGGTGCGCCCAGTCGAAGAAACCCTTGGGGTCCGGGAAGTACTGCGGATCCCAGTCCCACCCGTTCCACTTGTTCGGCGCCTTGAAGTCGGTGTCCACCACGAGCGCGTCGAGCGGGACCTTGTTGGCGCGGAAGCCCGGCACGATTTCGTTGCGGTAGTCGGCGTCGGAGTGCGCGTAGTACCGCGAGTACCAGTTGCCGAAAGTCCAGCGGGGCAACAACATCGACGGCCCGGTGAGGTCGCGGAAGTCTCGGAGACCCTGCCGGTAGTCGTGGCCGTAGCCGAAGAAGTAGCCGTCCTGGTAGTCGCCCGTCCGCTTGGGGCGCGCGACGACCGAGCCGTTGGGCTGCATGATCCCGGTCTCGGTGTCGTTGAGCAGGTACCAGCCGTCGCGGCTGATCATGCCTTCGTAGAGCGCGCGCGGGCCGTCGGCCTCGTCGAGGCTGCGCCGCCAGCCGCCGAGGTTCGCGGCCGTGTGCGCGGGATCGGCCGGGATCGGATAGGCGGCGTCCAGCGGGGTGAGGGCGACGCTGTCGATGTCCACTCCGCAGCGCCCGACCTCCGTGCACTTCACCGCCATGGCCGGAGCGCCCGCCGGGAGGTCGACCTCGACCTTGGCGATGGCGCGGGTCTCCCAGCCGCCGGTGGGTCCGAGGGTGATCGGGACGCTGACGTCGCCCGCCGTCACGGTCATGGTCTGCGGCTCACCACTGGGCACCGCGTTGGCGTAGCGGACCTGCACGGAGTGCTTGCCAGCAGGGACTTTCTTGGCCGTCCAGCCGACCGTGGCGTTGCGGCGGGTCAGCCCGGCGACGTAGCCGCGACCGGTGAAGCCGGGGTGCTCGTCGGCGATGATCGCGCCGTTGACGTTGCGCTGCGTCTCGGCCTCGCAGAGCGCGCCGTAGTCGCACGAGCCGACCAGCTCCCACGCCGGGCGCGCGGTCACCGGCATCGACCCGGCCATCAGGTCCACGCGCAGGTTGTCCTGGTTGAACGGCCCGGAATTCAGCCGGTACTGCAACGTCAGCTTGCCCGTGCGAATGATGAGCAGACCCTTTTCCTGGGTCTTGGTGAAGGCGACGCGGGGTAGCTGGCGATTGACCGCGTTGAATGTGGGGCGGTCCTCGAATCGGCGGTCCCCGGCGTATTCCATCCGGATCAACGTCGGTGTCAACACCTCGAAGCGAGCCGCTCCACTGACCACGGATGCGCCACCGGAGTCGGCGACCACGGGTGCGGCGGAACCGAGCACGACCGCCATCACCATCGCGATGGCCAAAGGGGTTCTGCGCAACACCATCGCCCGCTCCCCGCCTATTCCGCTGATTCGCGACAAGCGTAAGCCTGATCACTGTCCGCCCGCTGTCCGCCGATGGGCTGTTAGCCGGACGGGGGCTCCTGGGTACCCGGGCGGCATGAGAGTTCTCCCGCTGGGCATCGCCGTGGTGGCAGCCGTCTCGGGCCTCGCGCTCGCCGGAGCACCGGGCTCGCTGCTCGACCCCGACGACCGCGCCCTCGCCAAGATCCTGCTCGTCGCGGGCACCGTGCTGTTCCTCGTCGGCGGGATCGCCGTGACCAGGTTGCTCGCGGCCGACATCGACCGCAGGTTCGACCAGCGCGGGCTCCAGTCGGCCGGTTCCGTGGTCAAGATCGGCATCACCGTCGTCGGATACGTGCTGGTCGCGCTGACCGCGCTCGGCCTGATGGCGGTGCCGGTGCAGCAGCTGCTGCTGGGCGGCGCGATCACCGGCGTGGTGGTCGGCATCGCCGCGCAGCAGACGCTGGCGAACGTCTTCGCCGGGCTGGTCGTGCTCTTCGTGCGGCCGTTCAAGGTCGGCGACACCATCGAGGTGCGCTCCGGAGCGCTGAACGGGCCGTTCGTCGGGCGGGTCATCGCGCTCGGGCTGACCTACGTGACGCTGTCCACCGAGGACGGCACCCTGCTGCTGCCGAATTCCGGAGTGCTGGCCTCGGGTTTGACCGTCAACCTGCCTTCCTCCGCCTCGGTGTGACTCCTGCATTCGCATGACTCCTCTGGCCAGCGGGCGTGGAAACCCGGACAGTTAGTGGGAAAACCGGCATTCGGGGGCTGATCACATGACCCGTTTCCACCGCCGCGGCTTCCTGCACACCGCGTTGGCCGGAGCACTGGTAGCGGCCACACCCGGTTTGGCGTCAGCGGAATCCCCGCGACCTCCACGCACATTCGACACGGCAGCACTCAGAACTGCGATCACCCGTTTGCTTGGCGGAAACACCGGATGGGCGCAACAGTTCGACCTACGGCCCGTGGAACCGCCGAGCGGCGCTTACGACGTATTCGACATCTCGGGCGAGCGCGGAGCGATCGAACTCGCCGCGAGCAGTCCGGTCGCGCTGATGTCGGGATTTCACTGGTGGCTCAAGCACGTCGCGGGCGGGCACCTGTCCACCAACGGCGACCGGCTCGACCTGCCCCGCCAGCTGCCCGCGCCGAAGCGGCCGATCACGAAGACGACCTCGCTGACCGACCGCTACGCGTACAACTTCACGGTCTTCGGCTACACCATGCCGTACTGGCACTGGGAGGACTGGGAGCGCGAGCTCGACCTGCTCGCGGCCAGCGGCTACAACCGCGTCCTGTCCATGGTCGGCCAGGAGATCATCTGGTACGAGCTGTTCCAGGGCTTCGGGCTCACCGAGTACGAGGTGCGGCAGTGGATCGCGCAGCCGGCGCACCAGCCGTGGCAGTGGTACGGCGAGATCACCGGCTACGACGACGGCGAGTCCGCCTACAGCGGCCCGGTCAGCGTCGAGCTGATGCGCAAGCGCGCCGAGCTCGGCAAGAAGATCAACGAGCGGATGTGGCAGCTCGGCATCACCCCGGTGCTGCCCGCGTTCATCGGCCACGTGCCGGACCGGGTCTTCGCCGAGCGCAACCCCTTCGCCAAGGTGATCCCGCAGGAGGACTACGGCGGGCACCTGCGGCCGTGGTGGCTCGCGGCGACCGACCCGCTGTGGCCTCAGCTCGCCGAGCAGTTCTACCGCTTGCAGGCCAAGCACTTCGGCACCTCGACGCACTACTCCAACGACCTCATGCACGAGGGCGGGGTGCTCGGCGACGTCAAGATCGGAGACGCCGGGCGCGCGGTGCAGGGCGCGCTCACCAAGGCCGTGCCGAACGCGACGTGGCTCTTGCAGGCGTGGCAGGGCAATCCGCGCAAGGAGCTGATCGAGGCGATCGACAAGGACCGCGTGATCGTGCTCGACCTCGACTCCGACGACGGTCCACTGTGGAACAAGACGAATGCTTTCTGGGGCGCGCCTTGGGCTTGGGGCACCATCCAGAACTTCGGTGGGCGCCTGGGCATGTTCGGCAACCTCGTCGAGCCCGGGCGCACGCTGCCCGCGGTGCGCAAGGCGGCCGACCGGGGGCGGCTCACCGGGACCGCGATGGTGCTGGAGGGGACCTACCACAACCCCGTCGTCGGCGACCTGCTCGCGGAGATGACGTGGCGGGACGAGCCGGTCGAGCTGGACGGTTGGATCGCCGACTACGTGCGGCGGCGCTACGGGAGCTCCGACCAGAACGCGCTGACGGCGTGGCGGGTGCTGCTGAACACGGCGTACTCGTACAAGTCGACCAACCACACCAGCGGTGAGGGCCCGCACGAGACGCCGTTCGCCGCCGAGCCCTCGTTGACGGTCACCTCCGCGTCCTCGTTCGCACCGAAGACGTGGCGCTACCCGCCCGAGCAGTTCGAACCCGCGCTCGCCGCGTTGCTGCGCGTGCACCCGATGCTGCGGCAGCTCAAGACCTACCGCTATGACCTCGTCGACGTCACCCGTCAAGTGCTCGCCAACCGGGCTCGGCGCGTGCTCGACCGCGTCCGCGCGGCCTACCAGGCGAAGAACCGGCTCGAAGTGGAACGGCTGGGCGAGCGGTTCCTGCACTACGCCGACCTGACCGATCGCGTGCTCGGCACGCACGAGCAGTGGATGCTCGGGCCGTGGGAGCAGCGCGCGAAGGCGTGGGCAGGCACTCCGCTCGAAGAGGAGGTCCTGGTGTGGAACGCCAGGTCCATCCTCACGATCTGGACGATCAAGGGTTGCGGCGTGTTCCACGAGTACGCCAACCGCGACTGGCACGGGCTGATGGGCGACTACTACCGAGCGCGGTGGCAGCGCTGGTTCACCGAGCTGGCCAAAACTGTCGACCTCGGCGTGCCTCCGGTGTTCACCGACTGGTGCTCGCGAGCCGACAACTGGGCGCGGCGCGCGGCGGTGCACCCGGCCAAGCCGATCGGCGACACGTACACGATCGCCGCCGG
This sequence comes from Allokutzneria multivorans, assembly GCF_039537405.1. Taxonomy (NCBI): domain Bacteria; kingdom Bacillati; phylum Actinomycetota; class Actinomycetes; order Pseudonocardiales; family Pseudonocardiaceae; genus Allokutzneria; species Allokutzneria multivorans. Next base: position 408,354 of record NZ_BAABAL010000006.1, read on the forward strand.
GATCGCGGCGGAGTTGGCGGGTGAAAACGACTAAACCCCTGACGCGCGCCTGTCCGGTTGTGACAGATTTGCCCGGTGCGCGATTTCTTCAAGGGACTTCGGATGTTCGGTCAAGGACTGGGCATTCTTCTGAGCAAACCGAGGCTGCTGCTGATCGGCGCGCTGCCGGCGATCATCACGACAGCGCTGCTGATCGGCGGCCTCGTCACCCTGTTCTTCTCACTGGACGAACTGGCCGCGCTGGTCACGCCGTTCGCCGACACGTGGTCGGAGGGCGCGCGGAACGTCCTGCGGATCGCGGCCTCCGTCGTGCTGTTCGCGGCGGGTCTGATGCTCGGCAGCTTCCTGTTCTCGGCGTTGACGCTCGCCATCGGCGGCCCGTTCTACGAGACCATCGCGGAGAAGGTCGAGGACGACCTCGGCGGCGTCCCCAACGCGGTCGACCTCGGCTTCTTCACCTTGCTGGGCATGGGGATCGCGGACACGTTCCGGCTGCTGCTGCGGTCGCTGATGTTCACCGTCCCGCTGTTCTTCGCCGGGTTCATCCCGGTGTTCGGGCAGTTCGTCGTACCGGCGCTGATCGTGCTCGTGACGTCGTGGTTCATGGCGCTCGAACTGATCGGCGTGCCGTTCTACCGGCGCGGCATGGCGTTGAAGGAGCGGCGGGACCTGCTGCGCAAGCGCCGGATGCTCGGCTTCGGTCTCGGCCTGCCCGCCGCACTGCTGTGCATGATCCCGATCCTGGGCATCATCGTCATGCCCGTGGCCTTCGTCGGCGGAGTCCTCGTGGCCCGCGAGCTCGTCGGCCTGTCCTCCACCGCTCCCGCCCGGGCTTAGCCGTTCTTCCGTTTCGCACCCGTTCCCCGCAATGGGTGCGAAACGGATGCGCGCGGCGCTTGTGGGTGGGGTTTGCTGCGGTTAGCGATGATCGACAGGGGGGTTGGGGGGTCTTGAAGACGCCCCAACCCCCGATGATGCCGGGCGTGGGGCCGGGGTCAGCAGAGGCCGGTGTACCAGGCGTCAATCGTTCGGAAACCGTCGATGTGGCCCTCGATGTCAATCACGCCGGGCGGGACGCACAGGTCCTGCTCGGTGAAGGCGATGTTCTTCACCTTGATGTTCACCCGGGTCGGGCCGCAGTGGTTGTAGCGGGCGCGGAAGTCCGGGGTCTTGCCGGGGGCGATGAACCCGCAGTGGTACTCCCGAGCACTCTCGGCGGCCTGGGCACCGGGGACGAGCACGGTGCAGGCGAGCGCGGCACTGATGGCCGCGGCACTCATTTTCTTCACGGCGGCACTGTGCTGCACCCGGTCGGCATTTCATCGCAAAACGGACATAGCTCGCCCGTTCGAAGGAACACGAAAGCTGATCGGGAAAGGCTTCGTTTCGTTGCCGCGCAACGGAAACTCCGCTAGGGCGCGAGGTCCTTGGTGAGGGCGGTCATGGCGCCGAGGACGTGCTCCTCCGCTACGCGGGCCAGGCGCTTCTCGGCGGTGCCGCGCAGCAGCTCGACGAGTTCGCGGTGTTCGTCGACGACGAGGCCGCGGTAGCCCGCCCGGCCGAGGCGGATGCGGGTCAGTTGGCAGAGGCGGACCGATGAGCGCAGCGCCAGCCACGCCTCGCACAGCCTGCGGTGCCGGGCGGCGCGGTACACGCGGTCGTGGAACTCGATGTCGAGCGCGAGCAGTTCGACGGCCTCGGCGCCGGACTCGACGGCGATGGCCATGCGGTCGACGACGTCGTCGAGTTCGGCCAGCTCAGCGGGGGTGGCGCGCTGCGCGGCGAGGGTGCTGGCCAGGCGCTCGATGGTGGCGCGCAGGGTGTAGACCTCCTCGGCCACCTCGGGCGTGACGTCGGTGACGCGGGTGCCGCGGTGCCACTCGCTCTGCACGAGGCCCTCGTGCTCCAGCGACGCGAGCGCCTCGCGGACGGCGCCCCTGCTGACGCCGAGGGTCGCGGCCAGCTCGACCTCGCGCAGCGCCGTCCCTGGCAGGAACGTGCCGTCGAGGATGGCGTCACGGATGCGGTCCGCGGCGTCACCGGAGAGACCCCGACGCTCCACCTTCTTCATTTTTCCATCCTAGCGATCCCTTGCGCTACGCGTATAGCCTGCGAGAACGTGAGCATGACTTGTCCGAATGTCGACATTAGGAGGAGCGCGATGAGCGCACTGCCCAGGTTCCACCTCGCCGTCCCGGTGAACGACATCGACGCGGCGCGCTCCTTCTACGGCGGAGTGCTCGGGCTGGCCGAGGGGCGTTCGGCGCAGCGGTGGATCGACTGGAACCTCTACGGCCATCAGTTCGTCACGCACCTGTCCGAAGAGGACGGTGGGGACGCGGCGAGCAATCCCGTTGACGGGCACCAGGTTCCGGTGCCGCACTTCGGGTTGCTGCTGACGATCGAGGACTTCCACGCGCTGGCGGAGCGCATCAGGGGCGCGGGCGTGGAGTTCGTGATCGAGCCCTACCTGCGCTTCGCGGGCCAGCCGGGTGAGCAGTGGACGATGTTCTTCCGCGATCCGGCCGGGAACGCGTTGGAGTTCAAGGCGTTCGCGGACGACTCGCAGGTCTTCGCGAAGTGAGGCGGGTCCTCGTCACGGGCGCCTCGGGAGGCATCGGGCGCGCCATCGCCAGGGCGTTCGCGGCCGACGGGGCCGAGGTCGCGGTGCACTACTCCTCCCGCCGTGAGCAGGCACAAGAGACGTTGGAGGGCAGTGTTCTCGTCCAAGGCGATATCGCAGATCCCGCGCAGGCCAAACGAATCGTGGAGGAAGCGGCTGCCGGGCTCGGCGGGCTGGACGTGTTGGTCAACAACGCGGCGGCCAACGTCGCGCACCCGATCGCCGAAACGTCCTATGAGGACTGGACTGCGGCGTGGCGGCACACCGTTGACGTGAACCTGGTGGGGGCGGCCAACCTCAGCTACTGCGCCGCGCAGATCATGATCGGCCAGAAGAGCGGGCGCATCATCAACATCGGTTCGCGCGGAGCTTTTCGCGGTGAGCCCGACCACCCCGCCTACGGAGCGAGCAAGGCCGGGCTGCACGCGCTCGGCCAGTCGCTCGCGGTCGCCCTTGCGCCGCACGGGATCGCGGTGACCTCGGTGGCACCGGGGTTCGTCGAGACCGACCGCGTCGCGGACAGGCTCGCGGGCGAATCCGGAGAGCGAATCCGTGCTCAGAGTCCCTTCGGCCGCGTCGCTGAACCGGAGGAGATCGCGTCGGCGGTGCTGTGGCTGGCCTCGCCGGAAGCGGTGTGGGCCTCGGGCACGGTCGTGGACCTCAACGGGGCTTCCCACCTGCGCTGACCGGCGGCGCCGTTGAAGCCCTGACCACGAGTTCGGTCGGGAGCACGGTCGGCTTGGGCGCTTTGCGGCCGGACAGCAGCAGCAACGCCAGCTCCCCCGCGATGCGCCCCTTGCCGAGCAGGTCCTGGCGAACCGTGGTCAGCGGCGGGTCGAGCAGCCGCGCGGTGGGCGTGTCGTCGAAGCCGACCAGCGACAGGTCCTCCGGGACGCGCAGACCGAGCTGCCGGGCGGCCGTCGTCGCGGCGGCGGCCAGCTCGTCGGACATGCACAGCAGCGCGGTCAGCCCGGGTTCCTCGACGAGCGCGGCGTGCGCGCCGGCGACGGCCCGTTCGCGGTCCATGCCGCTGAACTCCCAGATCGGCACGGAGTCGGGGTCGATCCCGGCCTCGGCGATGACGTCGAGGTAGCCGCCGAGCCGCTCGCGGTTGATCCGGAACGGGCTGGCCTCGGCCTCCGCGCGGCTGCGCCGGCCGCCGGGGAAGCCGTACATGCAGTCCTGCGCGAGCACGCCGATCCGCCGGTGCCCCAGCTCGACGAGGTGCCGGGCAGCGGCCTCGGAACCACCTCGGTCGTCGATGCCCACGACCGCCGCACCGGGCAGGTGGGGCTCGTCGACCACCACGAGCGGCAGCCCGCGATCACGCACGGCTTGCAGGGCGGAAGCCTTGTCGGACAAGGAGTACGACACCATCAGGTCGGCCTGGGCGCGCATCACCCGCTCCGCCCTCGGGCCGCCGTCCTCACCGCCGGGCAGCAGCACGAGCGCGTGCTCCCCCGGCGCGATGGCCGTGGCGAAGGCGTCCAGCGTGATCGACAGCGCCGGATCGGAGAAGGCGATGGACAGGTTGGCGTCGAGCATGAACGCGATCGCCCCGGACTGGCTGCGCGCCAGGCTGCGGGCGACGGGGTTCGGCCCCGCGTAGCCGAGGCGCTTGGCGGCGTCGAGCACCCGCGCGCGCAGCTCGGCGGAGAGCTGGTCCGGTCGGTTGTACGCGTTGGACACCGTGGCCCTGGAGACACCGACCGCCGCCGCGACATCGTCGAGCGTCGGACGCCGACGCCGTGTGACATTCACCATCGCAGTCTAGGACGGCCGCAAACCACTGGACTTACTGAAGCGCTTAAGTCACTGTGGGAAAAGAGAAGGGAGGAGATACGTGATCAACCACAGGATCGCGGTGTTCGTCGTGTTCGCACTCAACGGGGCCGCGTTCGGCTCCTGGGCGCCGCGCATGCCCGCGCTGGCCGAGACCCTGCGCGCGGAGCCGGGAACGCTCGGGCTCGCACTGCTCGGGGCGAGCGTCGGCATGGTGCTGGCGGCGTCCTTCTGCGGCAGAGCCGTCGAGCGCTTCGGCGCGCGGTTGGGGATCGCCGTGCCGCTGCTGGTCGGGGCCGCCGCGCTGCCACTGATCGGCCTGGTGGACTCGATCCCGTTGCTGGCGGCGGTGTTGCTGGTGCTCGGAGCGGCGACCGGCGTGGTCGACGTGGCCATGAACGTGGCCGGGGTGGCGATCGAGCGCGCGGGTGGCAAGGCGGTCATGCCCGTGCTGCACGCGGGGTTCAGCGTCGGAGCGATGCTCGGCGCGGGCGGCGCCGCCCTCGCGGCCAGGCAGGGCTTGTCGGTCGCGAAGCACCTGAGCGTGGTCGCGGTGATCACCGCGCTCGTGCTCCTCGCGGTGATCAAGTCGGTTCCGAAGACAGCCGCAGCCGCTTCGGCAGAGCCCGTCGTCAACGGCAAGGTCGCGGGGCGGCCGGTGTTGTGGCTGCTGGCCAGCATCGCGCTGTGCTCGGCCATCGCCGAAGGCGGGAGCGCGGACTGGTCGGCGTTGTTGCTGGTCACCGAGCACGGGATGGCGCAAGACGCCGCAGCGCTCGGGTACGCGGCCTTCGCGGGCTCGATGGCGATCGCCAGGTTCGCGGGCGCGTGGACGCAGAACCGCTTCGGAGCGGCGAGAACCCTGTGCTGCGGTGCGGTTCTGGCCTCGGCCGGGCTGCTCATCTCCGCACTCGTACCCGGCGGTGGCTACCTGGGCTTCGTGATGGCCGGAGCCGGTCTCGCCGGGGCCTTCCCGATCGCGCTCGGCCTGGCCGGAGCGGCGGGCAGGCGCCCGGACGGCAGCGGCGGGGAGCGCGAGATCGCGTTCGTCTCCGCGTTGGCCTACAGCGGTTTCCTGTTCGGGCCGCCGATGATCGGCGGGATCGCGCAGCTGACCTCGCTGTCGCTGTCCTTCGTCGCGGTCGGGCTGACCACCGCGCTGATCGCGCCGGCGGCGGTGGCCGCGACCCGCTCCCTGGCAAGGGAACGAGCCGCGGCCGAGGAGGTCAGGACCTCGGTTCCCAGCGGAACCACCTGAGCGCGGCGTAGACCGCGAGCACCGCCCACAGCAGTGAAGCACCGGCGGCGGGCCCGGCGGAGACCAGCTGCTCCACGAACCCGACCGACCTGCCGTCCCAGGTCACCCCGAGCCAGCCGGTGCGCAGCATCTCGGCGATCCCGCCGCCAGGCAGGGCGACGGAGATCCAGTGCGCCATCTGGTTGTCCGCGAGGAACGAGCTGGCGGCGGCACCGGCGGCCACCATGAAGATCGGCAGCGTGGTGAGCTGCGCGTTCTCCGGAGTCTTGGTGAACACGGTCGAGGCCATGCCCGCCGCGGCGAACAGCGCGAGCCCGATCAGCACACCGGCGGCGAACAGCAGTGGGTTGGCCGGGATCGGCGCCCCCGCCGCCATCGCGATGATCGCGAGCACCAACGACTGTGCGAAACCCAGCACCAGCACGGGTCCGACCGTGCCGGCCAGCACACCGAAGTCGGTCAGCTCGCCGCTGCGCAGGCGCTTCAGGAACAGGTCCTGCCTGCGCGCGGTGAGCGTGGTGGTGATGGTGATGTAGACGGTCATCAGCAGCACGAGCATGATCTGCAGCGTGACCACGACGCCCCAGCCGCCCCCGCCGAACGAAGAGCCCTGGTAGGCCATGTAGCCACCGAGCCCCAGCGGGAACGCGATGGCCATGAACATGACCGTCCGGTTGCGCCACAACAACTTCAGCTCGGTTCCCCCGAGCGCGAGCACCCTCATGCCGCCTCTCCCATCCGCTCGGCCACCTGGTGGAAGACGTCCTCCAGCGAGGCGTGGTGCGCGCGCAGGCGCCCCAGGTCGGCCCCGCGCTGGTCGGCCCAGGCGAGCAGCGCGCTCAGATCGTGTTGCAGGCGCGAAGAGTTCAGCTCGATCCGGCCCGCGTTGTTGGTGAAGTTGGACATCCCCGGCAGCACCGGCAGCTCGGTCACCGCGATCCCGTGCGGCAGGTCGAAGGCGATCCGCGCCGGATGGGTCGCGAGCACCTCGTCCAGCGTCCCGTGCACGCTGATCCGCCCTCTGTCCATGATGGACAATCGGTTGGCCAGCGTCTCGGCCTCCTCCAGGTAGTGCGTGGTGAGCAGCACCGTCGTCCCCTCGACGAGCAGCCCGCGCACGACCTCCCACGTGCGCTTGCGCGACTCCGGGTCGAGCCCGGTGGTCGGCTCGTCCAGGAACAGCACCTCCGGCCGGTTGAGCACGGCGAGCGCCAGATCGAGCCGCCTGCGCTCGCCGCCGGAGAGCTGCTTCACCGCCACGTCCGAGCGGTGACCGAGGTCCAGCAGCTCCAGCACGTCCAGCCGCCCCCGACGGGCAGTGGTGATCTTCCCCCACAGCTGGAGCGTCTCGGCCACGGTCAGGTCACCGGCGAAACCGCTGTCCTGCAACATGACCCCGATCCGCGAGCGCAGGCGCCCCCGGTCGGCCACCGGGTCGAGGCCGAGCACCCGCACGGTCCCCCCGGAAGCGCGCCGATGCCCTTCGAGGGTCTCGACAGCCGTTGTCTTTCCCGCGCCGTTCGTGCCGAGCAGTGCGTACAGCTCGCCCGGACGGACTTGCAGGTCGATCCCCCGCACCGCCTCGAACGAGCCGTAGGCGCACCGGAGCCCGACGGCGTCGATCGCGTATTCGTTCACGGGACAAAGCCTGCTGGAGCTGGAGCTCCGCCAGTAGTGCGCGCGATCATCACTCAGGGCGGTGGTGCGCGTTGCTGCCGTACTGACAAATGTCATCGGCAGTAGCGTTGCCCGCGTGCCCCCACCGCAACCGCTCCTGGAGAAGCGCATCCGCGCCGTCCACGCCTACACGAAGTGGTCGCTGCTGGGAAGCGTGCTGGTCTTCGCGCTCGTGCCGCTGCTGGTCCTGCTGTTCAAGGGTTCAGGGCTGTGGACCCTCGCCCTCGCCGCGCTCCAGATCGTGTTCGCGGTGTTCGCCGGGCGGCTGACGCTGCGCGGGCTGAGCGAGTACGGCACCGTCCGCTGGACCGATCGCGAGCTGCTGATCACGTTGGCGCTGTCGCTGATCTCAGCCCTGGTACTGGTGCCGACCGCGCAACCCACCTACTCGGCTTGGGCCGCGTTCAGCCCGGCTGCCGCGGCCGGTGCGGCCGCGGCGGTTCTGCCGAGCCCGGCGCGCTGGGTGCAGACGGCGGTGATGGCCGGGCTGACGGCGCTGATCGGGCTCGCGCAGCCCCACCTCTACTGGGTGGTGTGCATCGTCATCGTGGTGCTGGTCGCGGTGATCACGGTCTCGCAGGCGTGGCTGTGGGACGTGACGGAGCAGATCAACGCCGCGCGCTCCACCGAGTCGGAGTTGGCCGTGGCCAACGAGCGTCTGCGCTTCGCGGCTGACCTGCACGACGTGCTCGGGCACAGCCTCGAAGTGATCGCGATGAAGGCCGAGCTGGCGGTGCGGCTGCCCGACGACGAACGCGCGCGGGCGACGATGGCCGAGGTGCGCCAGACCGCGCACGACGCGCTCAGCGAGGTCAGGGACGTCGTGCGCGGCTACCGGCGGGTCGACCTCGCGACGGAGCTCGGCGGTATCCGGTCGTTGCTCGAAGCAGCCGGAATCGCTTGCCGCATAACGGGTTCTCTGCCGTCTTCGCAGCAGCCGTTGTTCGGCGCCGTGCTGCGCGAGGCGATCACCAACGTGCTGCGGCACGCGGCCGCGACGCGCTGCGAGATCACCTTCGACGGCTCGGGGGTGACCGTGCTCAACGACGGCGTCGTGGGCGCTCCGCAGGACGGCACCGGAACCGGGCTGACCGGGCTCGCGGCGCGGGTGCACGCGGTGGGCGGCCGGTTCACGGCGGGCGCGGAGCCGGGTGGGACGTTCCGGGTCAGCGCGGAGATCCCCGAGGAGGACGCGTCATGATCAGGTTGCTGCTGGCCGACGACGAGCACCTGATCCGGGGCGCGGTGGCCGCACTGCTCGCGCTGGAGCCGGACATCGACGTGGTGGCCGAGGTCGCCGACGGCCCGTCCGCGCTGAAGGCCGCGAAGGAGCTGCGCCCGGACGTGGCCATGCTCGACCTGGAGATGCCGGACATGGACGGGATCGAGCTGGCCGAGGCGCTGCGCGACGAGCTGCCGAAGACCCGGATCGCGATCGTCACCAGGCACGCGCGGCCAGGTGTGCTGCACCGCGCGCTCAACGCCGGTGTGCTCGCGTTCGTGCCGAAGACCGCGCAGGCCCAGTCGCTCGCGGACGTGGTGCGCAAGGTCAACGCGGGTCAGCGCTGCATCGACCCCGACCTGGCGACGCAGGCGCTGCTCGCCGGGCCGTGCCCGCTCACCCCGCGCGAGCTGGACGTGCTGCGCGAGAGCCGCGAGGGCGCGACCGTGCAGGTCATCGCGCAGCGGCTGCACCTGACGCAGGGCACCGTGCGCAACTACCTGTCGACGGCGATGACCAAGCTCGACGCCGAGACCCGCTACGAGGCCGCCCAGCGCGCGTGGGAGCTGGGGTGGCTGTGACAGCTCCGTTATCGCTCGTACAGGTAATACCCAGCTAACGCACAGAAGCTGCGGCACATGAGACGTGCCGTGCTGATCAACGTGGTGTTGATCTTGATTGTGCTGGTGGCGGGCTTCTTCGCGGTCCGCCTGCTGTTCCCGGGTCAGTCCGCCCAGGGCGCGGCACCGCGCACGGTCCCGGTCAGCACCGGCTCGGTCAGCGCGACGGTCTCCGCGGCGGGGACGGTGCAGAGCGCGTCCACGGTCGGCGTGAACTTCGGCACGAGCGGGACCGTCAAGAAGATCTCGGTGAAGGTCGGTGACAAGGTCTCCGCTGGTCAGGAGCTTGCCAGGCTGGACGCGACCGCGTTGCAGAGCAAGGTCGACCAGGCCGCCGCGAGCCTCGACGCCGCGCAGGCCTCGCTCAACGCGGTGAAGGCCGACGACGCGGCGACGCTCGCTCAGCGCAAGAGCCAGGTCACGCAGGCCAAGGCCGCGCTGACCGAGGCGAAGGCCAACCTGTCGTCGTCCGTGCTCAAGGCTCCCGCTGAGGGCACGGTCGTGTCGATCTCCGGTTCCGTGGGCAATCCCGCCGGTTCTTCGTCCGGTGGGTCCTCTGGTGGATCGTCCTCGTCGTCCTCGTCCAACTCGTCGTCGTCGAGCACGACGAGTGGCTTCGTGGTGCTGTCCGACCTGGTGAACTTCCAGGTGAAGGCGAACATCGCGGAGATCGACATCTCCCGGTTGAAGGCCGAGCAGGACGCGACGGTCACCATCAACGCGTTGCCCGACAAGCAGTTCCCCGCGAAGGTCAGCCAGATCGACCTCACGCCCACGACCAGCGGAAACGTCGTGCAGTACGGCGTAACGCTGAGCCTGAACCAGGTGCCGGAGGGCCTCAAGCCCGGGCAGTCCGCGAGCGTCCAGGTCGTGGTGGCCAAGGTCGACAACGCGATCACCGTGCCGAGCTTCGCCGTGCAGTCCACCGGCGGCACGCACCGAGTGACGGTGTGGAGCAACGGCCAGCAGTCCGTGCGCGCAGTCCAGGTCGGGGTGAAGGGCGAGCAGTCGACGCAGATCACCTCCGGGCTGACCGAGGGCGAGCTGGTCGTGATCCCCACCGCGACGGCGAACACCCAGCAGCAGCAACAACTTCCGGGTGGCGGCGGGCGCGTGCAGTTCGGCGGTGGGGGCGGTGGCGGGGGCTTCACCGGCGGCGGTCCGGGTGGGAACCGATGACGGCTCCGGTCATCGAGATCAAGGGCCTGCGCAAGACCTACGGCGGCGGTGACACGGCCGTGCACGCACTGCGCGGGGTGGACCTGACCGTGCACCGGGGCGACTACGTGGCGATCATGGGCGCGTCGGGCTCCGGCAAGTCGACGATGCTGAACATCCTGGGCTGCCTCGACGTGCCCAGCGGCGGTCGCTACAAGCTCGACGGCATCGACATCGGCAGCTTCAACGAGACGCAGTTGTCCTTGCTGCGCAACAGGAAGCTCGGGTTCGTCTTCCAGTCGTTCAACCTCATCCCGCGCGTGTCGGCGCTGGGCAACGTGGAGCTGCCGATGACCTACGCGGGGCTCGGCCGCAAGCAACGGCGCGAGCGCGCGGAGGCGGCTCTGGAACTCGTCGGGCTCAGCGACCGCGCGCACCACATGCCCAACGAGCTCTCCGGCGGTCAGCAGCAGCGCGTCGCCGTGGCGCGGGCTCTGGTGAACGCGCCCGCGCTCGTGCTCGCCGACGAGCCCACCGGCAACCTGGACAGCAAGAGCAGCAACGATCTGCTCGGCGTGCTGGGCAGGCTCAACGCGCTCGGCAGGACGATCGTGATGATCACGCACGAGAACGATGTGGCCGCACACGCCCGCCGCGTCGTGCGGCTCGTCGACGGCGAGATCACCTCCGACCACCGGCAGGCGCCGCTATGAGCCCGCTCGAAGTGCTCCGGTTCGCGGTGAAAGGCTTGCTGGCCAACAAGATGCGGTCGGTGCTGACGACGCTCGGGATCAGCATCGGTGTCGCGGCGGTGATCCTGCTGACCGCCGTGGGCAACGGCGCGTCCAAGGCGATCGAGAACAGCATCGCCGGGCTGGGCACGAACCTGCTCACCGTCTCCCCGATGCGGGGCGGAGCCGCGACCGCGCCGCGACCGCTGACCGTGGCCGACGCGGAAGCTTTGGCGGACAAGCGGATCGCGCCGGACATCCGCAGCGTCTCGCCCGTCGTGTCCGCGCAGGCGACCGCGACCTACCGGGGGCTCAGCCACAGCGTCGGGCAGGTCATCGGCACGCGGCCGAGCTACTTCGACGCCACGAGCAGCCCCGTCGGTTCTGGCGCGGCGTTCTCCGACAGCGACGTCACCGACGCGCGCAAGGTCGTGGTGATCGGGCAGACCGTCGCGCAGGAGCTGTTCGCAGGCGATGACCCGCTGGGCAAGCAGATCCAGCTCAACAACATCCCGTTCACCGTCGCGGGAGTGTTGGCGCAGAAGGGTTCCAGTGGTCTCCAGAACGCCGACGACACCGTGGTCGCGCCGCTGACCACGTTGCAGTACGCGCTGACCGGGACCGGCAGCCTCAACCAGGTCGTCGTGCAGGCGGAGTCCGCCGAGGTGATCACGGCCGCGCAGAACCAGATCACCGCTGTGCTCAACCAGCGGCACGGCATCACCGGATCGTCCACTTCGGACTTCCGCGTGCAGAACCAGCAGCAGCTGCTGAGCACGCGCACCCAGGCGGTGGACGTGTTCACCACGCTGCTCGCCGCCGTCGCCGGGATCTCGTTGCTGGTGGGCGGGATCGGCATCACCAACATCATGCTGGTCACGGTCACCGAGCGGATCAGGGAGATCGGCATCCGCAAGGCCATCGGCGCCCCGCGCGGCGCGATCTCCGGCCAGTTCCTCGCCGAGGCGACGCTGCTCAGCATGATCGGCGGTGCGATCGGGGTGCTCGCGGGCTGGGTGGGCAGCCGGTTCAGCTTCTCCGGCATCCAGCCCGAGGTGCTGCCGTCCTCGGTGCTGCTGGCCTTCGGCGTGTCCGTGCTCATCGGACTGTTCTTCGGCAGTTACCCCGCGAGCCGGGCGGCCCGGCTGCGCCCGATCGAAGCCCTTCGGCATGAGTGAGGCTGGGATGTCCACCGACCCCGAGAAGCTGCTGACCAGCGAACTCGACAGCGGCGACCTGAACGAGCGGCTGGCCTCCGCCGGGCGCGGCACCAGCAGGCTGACGCTCGTGCTGGCCGCCGCCGCGCTCGCCGTCGTGTCCTTCCTCGGCGGGATCGCCATGCACTCAGCGCTGGGCGGGCGTGCCCCCGCGCGGCAGCAGCCCCAAGCCCAGCAACCCCAACAGCAGCAGCAATCCCCGCAGGGCCGTGGCACCGCGGGCACGATCTCGCGGGTCGAGGGCGACGCGGTCTACGTCAAGGGCCGCGACGGCCAGGAGGTCAAGGTCGTGCTCTCCGCGCAGACCTCCGTGATGATCACGCAGCGCGGCTCCGCCCGCGACCTCGCCCCCGGCGACACCGTTGCCGTACAAGGAGAACGAGGCGAGGACGGAACCGTCACCGCGCGTCAGATCACCGAGCAACCCGCAGGCCGCTGACCGCCCCAGCCGAAGTTCACCAGTCTTCAAGACCTACGAACCCCACCGAAAACGGTCGCTAACCACCACAAACCCAGCGCGTGGTTTGTAGCGGTTAGCGACCGCAGAAAGGGGGGTTTGCGGGTCTTGAAGACTGTGCAACTACGGCGTGCGGGTGCTCGCGGCCAGGACGGACTTGGTCAGTGCGGTGATGCGTCCGGCGGCGGTGGCCCACGGAGTGCCCTGCGGGTGCAGGGTCAGCACGACGACGATCTTGCGATCTCCCTCGCCCACAAGGCCCGACGTGTGCAGCGCGGGGCTGCGCAGGTCGATCTCGTTCGCCGCGGCACCTTCGCCGGTGACGACGCACTTCTCCCCGCGCGGCGGCTCCGGGTACCCCGACCACCCCTGCTTGACCGCCCACGGCCGAGGAAGCGCGCGGGGAATCCCGAAGTACTGGTCGCGCTCGTCTGTCGCACATTGTGTGGACTTGCGGAGATTGCCGAGAACGAACTCACGGTACGGCTGCGGAGCCTTCTCCAGCAGGTACCTGTAGACCTTGACGACGTCGGAGGCGCTGACCGCCGTGTAGCCCCACCAGTTCGGATCGGCGGGCGGCTGCGTCTCGGTGAGCCCGATCAGCCGCACCATGCGGTGCACGATCTCGTTGAGCCCGTTGCGCTCCCACAAGATCGAAGCCGCGGTGTCGTCGCTGGAGCGCAGCATCGGCTCCAGCAGCGTCAAGTCGATGTCGGGCACCGGCGTGCCGACTCCGCGCCTGGTCAGGTAGTCCAGCGCGATCAGGATCTTCACCAGGGACGCGGAGCGGAACCGCGTCGTGGCCTCGTGCTGCACCGTCAGCTGACCGCTCGCCCGGTCGAAGACCGCGAACCCCGTCGTCACCCCCTGCGGGATCTCGACCGCGGGCGCGGCCACCGCCTGGGGCGCCATCGCCGTGCTCAGCGCCATCGCCGCCGCGACCACCTTGGTCCTCACGTCGCCTCCCTCGTCCGGGAAGCCCGAAGCTAGGTCGCGGCAGCTCGCGCGGTCTGTGCTCTTCGGCGGAGGCCAAACGTTTCAACTGTAGGTTCAACCCCATGCCGATCCTCATCTACGCGCCCGGCTCGCGGGGCGACGTCGCACCGTTCACCGGCTTGGGCATCCGCCTGCGCGAAGCCGGCTACGACGTCGCGGTGGCCACCTACGCCGAGTTCGGCGGTTTCGTGCGCGAGGCGGGCCTGGAGTTCCGGAGCATCCCGGGCGACCCGCGCGGCATCGGCGCGACGCCGGAGGGCCAGCGCTGGCAGGAGGGCGGCGGCGGTCCGCTCGGCACGCTGCGGATGATCAAGGTGTTCCGCGAGCACATCGCCGAGCTGAACGAGGGGATCTTCAGAGCGGGCGCCGAGGGCGCGGATCTGGTGCTGTCCAACAGCATGGCGGTCTTCACGGCCTACCACGTGGCCCAGGGCCTGCGCGTCCCGCTGATCGCGACGCCGTTGCAGCCGTGGTTGCCGACCGCGGACGCCGCGCCGGACATGCTGGTGCCGTTCCCGCTCGGGCCGTGGGGCAACCGCGCGGTCGGCCGCATCTCGCTGCTGACCGGAGAGCAGGTGATGAACAAGGGCGTCGCCGCCGAGCGCACGCGGCTGGGCCTGCCCAAGTCCGGGCTCGGCGCGCTCACCACCTCGGTCATGCGGCGCGAACTCCCGGTGATCAACGGCTTCAGCCCGGTGGTCGCGCCCAGGCTCAGCGACTGGACGGACGCGGAGGACGGGGTCGGTTTCTGGTGGCCCGCGAGCCGCCCGGACTGGGCGCCGCCCGCCGCGCTCTCCGACTTCCTCGCGGCCGGCCCGCCGCCCATCTACCTCGGCTTCGGCAGCCGCGAGTTCTCCGATCCCGCCAAGCTCAACGACCTGGTGGCGCACGCCATCAAGCTCGCGGGCGTCCGCGCGGTCGTGCAGGCGGGCTGGGCGGGGCTCGACCTCACCAGCGACGACGTGATGACCATCGGCGAGGCCCCGCACGAGTGGCTCTTCCCGCGCATGTCCGCCGTGGTGCACCACTGCGGAGCGGGCACGACCGGAGCCGGGCTGCGCGCGGGCGTCCCCGCCGTCGGCGTCCCGGCGATCACCGACCAGCCGTTCTGGGCCAAGCGCCTTGAGGCGATCGGCGCGAGCCCCGGCTGGGTGCCGTTCACCGAACTGAGCGCCGAGCGCCTCGCCGAGCTGATCAAGGCGGCCCCTCAGCACGCCCCGCGCGCTCGTGAGCTGGCCAAGCTCGTGCGGGCCGAGGACGGTGCGGGCGAGGTCGTTCGCCGGGTCAGTCGCCTGCTGGGCTGAGCGCGGAGTCGTAGTCGCGGCGGTTCGCCTCGATCTCGTCGATGTGGTCCGCCGCCCACCACGCCAGCTGGAGCGCGGTGCCGAGCAGCGTCCGCCCCAGCTCGGTGAGCGCGTACTCGACCTTCGGCGGCACCGAGGGGTGCACGGTCCTGCCGACCAGCCCGTCGCGTTCGAGCTGGCGCAGGGTCAGCGTCAGCATCCGCTGCGAGATCCCGGTGACGGCGCGGTGCAGCTCGCCGAAGCGCATCGTGCCCTCACGGAGCGTGCCGATCACCAGCAGCGTCCACTTGTCGCCGACCCGCGCGAGCACCTGGAGCACCCTGCGGCAGGTCTCCTCGTCGGCGTCGGTCCGCAGTGCGAGCACATCCCGCTCGGTCATCACGCACTCCCGTGTTCGTAGCGCACATCAATGTGCCTTCTTGTGCAGCGATCCAATACTTACTGATGATGCGCCTACGCACAACTAGTAACTATTGGAGGATCGCGTGACCAAGACCGTCGCCGTCGTCGGGGTGGGCCCCGGAGTCGGACTGTCCACCGCCAGGCTCTTCGGCAGCAAGGGCTTCCGCGTCGGCCTGATCGCCAGGAACGAGGCGAAGCTGACCGGCTACGTCGAGCAGCTGCGCGCCGAGGGCATCGACGCGCACGCGCACCCCGCCGACATCGCCGACCACGCGCGCCTCACCGCCGCGCTCGCGGAGATCGGCGAGGTCGACGTCCTCGTGTTCGGCCCCAGCGTGATCGACCCCGCCCAGCTCCAGTTCCCCACCGAGCTGACCGTGGAGTCCGCTCAGCGGGAGCTCGACGTCTACGTCCTCGGCGCGATCGCCGCCGTGCGCCAGGTGCTGCCGGGCATGCGCGAGCGCGGTGAGGGGACGCTGCTGTTCAGCGCGGGAGCCTCTGCCGTCGAGCCGGTCCCGATGCTGGCCAACCTGGGGATCGCCATGTCCGGGCTGCGCAACTGGGTGATCGGGCTCAACGCCGAGCTGGCCCCGGAGGGCATCCACGCGGGCACGCTCACCGTCTGCGTCCGCGTCGAGAAGGGTGCCGGGGAGGCCGACCCCGACGCCATCGCCGCGCGGCACTACGCCATGTACACCGACCGCGACCGGGCCGAGGAGGTCATCGGCGACCTCGGCTTCATCGCCACCGCGGTGAAGCAGCTACCCGCCAGGCGTACCTGATCGGGCATTTGCCACCGAAGCGCGCGTGTCCCCTCCCCGATCCCGATAACGTCCTTGCAGTAGCAAATCGGGGAGGGGTCATGTCGAGCCACCAGGAACGCGTCCAGCAGATGCTGCGGTCCTTCGACGAACGCGTGCAGCAGATCAGCAAGGCGCAGGACAAGCTGCGCGAGCTCCAGGGGACCGCGCGCAGCGGCGACGGAGCGGTCACCGTGACCGTCAGCCCGGCGGGCGCTGTGCTCGACCTGCGGCTGAGCCCGGACGCCGTGAAGCGCTCGCACACCGCGTTGCAGCAGGACATCCTCAAGACCATCCGGCTCGCCACGGCCGCCGCCGCGCAGCGCGTGGACACCGAGTTGGAGCCCGTCCTCGGCGAGGACCTGGCGAAGGCGAAGCAGGCGCTGAACGGGGCCGCCGAGTGAACGGCTACGAGGTCCAGCCCGACGCGCTGCTGAGCCACGCCGACGGCAGCGACAGCCTCGCCGACAAGTTCGACCAGCTCGAACGCCTGCTCCTCCAGGCGAAGCTGGACGACGAGTGCTTCGGTCCGCTCGCCAAGTCCTACGGCACTCCCAAGATCTACTACGACATGCTCGACGAGTGCCGTGCGCTCACCAGGGGAGCCGCCGCGTACCTCCGGCAGACCTCGGCAGGGCTGCACGCGACGCATGCGATCTACAACGGCACGGAATCGGGGCTGTCCCAAGGGTTCTCCGCGCTCGGCAAGGACGTCCAGGCGTGACGGGGCCGGGCAGCTTCGCCGAGCTGAACAAGGGCGATGACAAGCAGAAGAACTGGTTCGAGCAGCTCGCGGGCCGGGGCAGTTCCTGGGTCGGCTCCGCGCAGGACCTCGCCGACGCCACGTCGCCGCCGGAGATCGCGGTCGCCACCGTCAAGAGCCGCGCCGAGCTGTTGCAGACCATCGCCAGCCCCGGGAAAGCCTTGGCGGACAACGGACTCGGCTTCCTCGTGTCGCTGGTGATGAGCCCGCTCGTCGAGATCGCGGAGTGGGCGGTCGGCGATCCCGAGCAGATGCGCGCCACCGGCGAGGGCTGGGCCAAGGTCGGCAGCTGGCTCGACGAGGTCGCCATCGCCGAGCGCCGTCGCGCCGCCGCGACCGAGGCCGTGTGGGTCGGTGCCGCCGCCACCGCCTTCCGCGCGCAGATGGAGTCCTTCGCCACCGCCGTCGATGGCCTCGCCGACGACGTCCGCGAGATCAAGGAGGTCCTCGACACCATCGCCGACCTCTTCGACATGCTGGTCGAGTTCTTCATCGAGGCGATCACCGAACTGGTCATCGGCGTGCTCGTCCAGTGGCTAGCCGCCATCGCCGCCGCGTGGCTGACCGCGGGCACCAGCACCGCCATGGCGATGAGCGCCACCTTCGCCCGCGTCGGCGGCACCGCCGCACGGTTGAGCACCAAGGCCGCCTCCGTGCAGCGGCAGCTGTTCGGGCTCGTTGAGCAGTTGGAGAAAAACCTGGTGCGAGTGCGCGGAACGGGCGGAATCCGCCACGTGCTCAACGAGATGGAGAAGCTGCGCGGCGGCCGCTGGTTCGAGAAGCAGGGGATGACGCAGCTGGACCGCAGCAGCCGCGTGGGCCGGATCTTCACCAACGCCGACTACGCAACGGAATCGCTCGCATCGGCCACGGACAACCGCTTCATCAGGGGCACCACCGGCCCTGCCGCGCTGGCGGCGAACATCAGCGAGGGCATCCTCTCCACGATGGTCGGCGGCACCACCAGGCTCGGCAAAGCCGCCACGACCGCGGGCATCGCGGTGGGCACCGACGTGGCCATCGAGAAGGGCGCTGAGCACGTCTACGACAAGGCCACCGACCCGAAGAAGTCCAAGGAGGAACGCCGAGCCGACCAGCAACGCGGCTTCGACCTCTGACCCCGTGCGAGTCAGCCCGGGGTCGGGCAGGCTGTGCGCATGGGCGAGCTGATCCACCTCGGCGACCGCTGGGCGCTGCCGTACCGGGGCATGGAGGTCACGCAGATCCGCGTGGACAACGCGCTGACGCTCCTGCTCGACGGCGGCGCGGTGATCACGATCGAGGCCGACGCCGAACTGTCCACTCCGGACGGTCCGGTGCGGCTTCGCCCGGGCAGGCAGCGGGTGGCCGATGCGCTCGCCCTGTTCGGCGCGAAGCTGACCTGGGAGATCATCTTCAAGAACGGTGAGCTGCACCTTGGCTTCGACAACGGCTACCACCTGACGGTCGAGCCGGACGCGAAGCACGAGGCGTGGTCGGCGACGGGGCCCGGGGAGCTGCGTGTGGTGTGCACTCCGGGCGGCGAGATCACGACGTGGGGCCGAACCTGAGCGGCAGCAACGGCGTCCACAGTGGACAGTCCGAGCTCGCCCCTGCCACCGTGGACAACAAGCCTTCCGCACGAAAATGATCACCTTCCTTTGTTGCCAGCCGCGCACATCAGGAAATTCGACGCCTTCGCATTTCAGGCAAAGACCAAGTTCATGAGTGCCCAATCGCCTGCTGCTCCCGCCCCTATCAAGTAGACATTGCCGAGGGGGTGACGGTGAGGAACCAGACACAGTTGGCCAATCCCTGCGCGCGGCCCGTACCGCGCCAACGGCAGGGCGGCTCTACGCTGAGCAGCATGGGACGCTGGGGCGACGATGAGAAGTCTGCGCTCGTTGCCCTCCTCCGCACGCGCCCTTCCGGGATGTCCTGGCCGGAGATCACGGCCGAGGTCGCCGACACCGGAAGCGCGCTCCGGGTCTGGGAAGCGCACCTCGAACCGTCGCTGTTCGCCGAACCCGACGACGCTCTTCACTCCGCTCACGCCGATGTCACAGCGTGGAGCGCACAGGATTTCGAATTCCTCACGTTCTACGACGACCGCTATCCGGCCCAGCTGCGCGAAGTGCACCAGATGCCACCGGTGCTGTTCACCCGAGGGCATCTTGTCCCTGACGACAAAGCGGTGTCCGTTGTCGGCTCGCGACGGGCTTCCGACGAAGCCCTCGCGAACGCCACCGCCATCGCGACCGAGCTGGCGAAGGCTGGACTCACGGTCCTCTCCGGCTTGGCCGAGGGCATCGACACCGCAGCGCACGTGGCCGCCCTGGCCAGCGGCGCGCGAACCGTCGCGATCATCGGCACCGGCATCGAGAAGAGCTACCCGCCCAGCAACCGCGATCTCCAGGCGGAGATCTCCCGGCGCGGCCTTGTCATCTCCCAGTTCTGGCCCGACGCGACGCCGAGCAAACAGAGCTTCCCCATGCGCAACGCCACGATGAGCGCATACGGGCGGGCCACGATCGTCGTAGAGGCGAGCGAGAAGAGCGGGACGCGCATCCAGGCACGCGTGGCCGTCGCTCACGGCAGGCCCGTCATCCTGATGGACTCCGTCGCCCGCGGAACCAAGTGGGGAAACGCCCTCGTCGGTGAGCCCGGCGTCTTCACAGCTCGCACTCCGGAAGAGGCCGTCGAGCGAGCCCACGATCTGGCCACCGAGCCGGACGACCTCACATACTTGCTCACGGCGGCCAAAGACCTATGACCAGCGGTACCCCGCACGAGTACCGCTCAAGGTTGCAGGTCCGAGTCGGTGGCTTCTTCCGCAACACAGTGCGTGTCCCTGGACAGACCTGCTCCGTTTGCACAGGGCCGTCGACGCTGCCGCTGTGCAGGCAGTGCTACGCGCAGCAGCAGGAATTCGGCGAGCGCCTGGCGTCATCCGTTTTGACCTTGACCTATGTCCGGGGCGACACCGCGCACCAGTCGGTTCACACGGTGCGCGCGTACAAACGAGACCCGCCCGCACCGAGGTGCGCCGAGAACCTGGCAACGATGATCGCGGCGGCCACCAAGATCCACGGTCGGTGCATCACCGAGAGCACCGGATCTCCGTGGGAGGCGATCACCTTCGTCCCCTCCAAGAACTACCCCGTCACGGAGCACCCGGTGGTGGGACTCGCGCGCAAGGCCGCGGGGGCAAGCATCCCGGGCAATCAGGTCCTGCTGGAACTCGGGCCAGGAATCGCCGACAAGAACCGGGTCGTGCGCGATGACCGCTTCGTACTCTCGGAGCAGCACCGTGAACGCGTACGCGGACGACATGTTCTGCTCATCGACGACACCTGGGTGACCGGCGCGAAGATCCAGTCCGCTGCCGTGACCCTGCGCGATGCGGGAGCTTCGCGGGTCACCGCGCTCTGCGTGGCGCGCTGGTGCAAGGTCGGCTGGGCGGACCACAAGGCGCTGCTCGACAGCCGTACCGATCCGTACGACCCGTTCATCTGCCCAGTCAGCGGGAAGAACTGCGTCGAGCGCTGACCGCTGGTCATGGTGCAGGCGAGACCGACTTGATGTTGGCGATGGCGAAGCCGCGTTCGGCGTCCCGCAGGTAGCACCAGGATTCGAGCCACCGGTCGTTGATCTCCTCCGGCTGGATGTCCCTGATGGTGAACGCGCCTGTCTTGTCGCTGTAGGCGATGCGCACAACACCGCCGTTGTCCAAGGCATCGGCGAGCAGCTCCAGTTCCGCGTCGCTGAGGGAGCCGTTCTGTCGCGCCAGCGCCTCGAACGTGTCGGTTTCCCTCTCCGCCCGGCCGAGTTCTCCGCGCGGATCGGCGGCGAGTTGTTCGATCAGCTCGGTCGGTGTGAGCCGGGCGCGACCAGATCCGGCAGGTGCCCGGTTCACCACTGCTTCGTGCGCGCGGCGAGACTCGACGATCACGGTGCCGGACTCGTCCTCGGCGACCGGGGCGAGGCCCGCCGCACGCAGCCCAGCGAGGACGTCGGCAGGCTCGGCAGTGCTGGACGCGACTGTCGGAGCGAGCTGCCGCAGACGCAACGCCCCCAGCGAGCGGGTGTGCAGGATCTCGGTGATCGTCGCTTCGTCCGCAACCACGCAGCACCGCGTGCTCCGCACCCGCACATGTCCGTGCCGCCGCGCGACGTCATTGACCAGGTACTCCAGTGGTTGGGGCAGCTCGCGCTCGGAGATCGCCCTCAGCTCCGCCAACAACTCGGCCGCATCCCAGCCTGCGTCGAACGCGGCGCGCACGCTCGCCGGGGAGAACCGCCACATCCCGGCTGAACCGCGCGCTTCGCTCACGGCGGCATCCGCCAGCAACCTGGCAACGGCCAAGCTGGGCTCCCCGGTGACGACGGCCGTGAGATCCGACTGGAGGATCACCGTGCAGGCGGCCTCGGGAAGCGTTGGGGCGCAACGCCGAGCCAGCTCCTCCACGTCGTCGGGAACGGCCAGCAGGTGTTCGCCGAGCGGACTCACCGCGTCGGCCGCGATCACCCCGAGCAGTTCCGCTTCCCTGAGCGCAGCCGCGACCTTGTCCGCGCGCTGGTCGTCCGAGTAGCCGTGCAGCGGGCAGAACCAGTCGATCTCCCGGCCCGCAGCGACCGCGGAGCCACCCGAGCGCGCGGCGGACAACAGGGCTCGGCGCATCAGCCCCGCCTTCGACGGAACGAACAGCGGGGGCGGAATCTCCTTGTCTCCCTTGACTTCTTCCCTGCTACTCGGCGCGTGGTCCATCGCGAACCACGCGCTGGCCAGCGTCGCCCAGCGCGAGCCGGGCTCTGCCGCTCGCCACTCCGCGAACGCCGCCGCCGGCGCGTAACCAGCCCCGGTCTTGCCGAGCAGTCCGACCGCGTGCGCCACGTCGATCCACAGCGCGACCACACCTTCGGGCACCGCGAGCCGACCAGCGAGCTTGCTCCGTTCACGCGCGCCGATCCCGCCCTTCTTCAACGCTGCGAACGGTTTCGCGGCAGCGTCGTCGAGCAGGGTCGTGATCCCGCGCAGTGTTTCCTGGGCGGCGGCCTGCGCACCCGCGTCGATCACGTCCTCGTCCGCATCGGCCAGCGGGATCTCCGGTCGGCCGGTCAGCGAGAACTCCTGTTCCGCGAGCAGCGCGGCGACCGCGATCTCCCTCGGCACCTCCGGCGTCCCGTTGAGCAGCAGTACGAGCCCTGCCAGGTTCTCCGAGCGCTCATCCCCGCTCTGGACGCCGAAGTAGCCGAACCGGATGCGGCGATATCCATCAAGTCGTCCTCTCGCCGCTTTCGGCAGCGCCTTCACCCGCGCGACGATCGAACGCGTGTCCGACATCAGCTCCGTGAGCCGGGCGATCAGCTCCGGCTTGCGCAGCCCGTCAACGTCACCGCCCAGCGCCGCGACCGCCTTGCGCAGATCATCGGCGAGCACCGTCTGCGCCAACTTGGCGACTGGCCGCGTCGTGCCCAAGGCCTCCGACCAGTGCGAGCAAAGCGACTCCGGCAGGGACAACGTCGCCGACCTGGTCCAGGCCAACCCGCGAGCGCACAGCTCCGCGACCCCGTCGCGCACCGCAGCCTCCGGTGCGTCGAGCAGTCGCGCTACTCCGGTCACGGTCGCCGACGGGGCCAGCACGGCGATGGCCTGGCCCACGACCACCGCGTCCCGGCTCACCCCGCGCAGCGCGACGGCAGTCGAATGCGTATCGCTCAGCCGCTGGGCGAGCCCGGCGAACCCTCGCGGAAACGGCTCGACCAGCACGTCCGGCCGCGTGTGGAGCAACGCCGTCAGCGACGCGCCGTCCAGTTCGGACAGGTACTCGGCGAACGCTTCGGTCTGCATGCCTGCACATTGTGCTCCGCGACGTCAGGTGCGCGGCCCCGCCCAGTAGCCTGCCGCTGTACAGAACCCGACCGTGCGGAGGACGTGGCCGTGGCGCGACGCGGATATCGCGAGATCGCGGACGAGATCCGGAGCCTGATCGACTCGGGAACCCTGCCGCCGGGGAGCAAGGTCCCCGGTGAGAACGAGATCATGGCCCAGTACGGCGTCGCCCAGCCGACGGCCCGCCGCGCGTTGGACGCGTTGAAGAACGCCGGTCTCGTTGTCGCGCGCCGTGGCTCGGGCACCTACGTCCGTGAGTTCCGCCCGGTCCGTCGCGTTTCTCCCGACCGGCTCAAGACCGCCGTGTGGGGCGCCGACCGGTCGATCTGGAGTGTCACGGACAACCGTCGTCTCGCGGTCTCGGATGTTCGCGTCTCCGAGGAAGCTGCTCCGCCCCACGTCGCACACATCCTTGACCTGGCCGCCGATGACCAGGTCGTGGCCCGGAGACGGCTGTACGTGGTCGAGGACCATGCCATCCAGCTGGCGACGAGCTACTACCCGGCGACGCTCGTCAAGGGCTCCGCGATCGCCGAGACCGACACGGGCAGCGGTGGCGCCTACGCGCGGTTGAAGGAGCTTGGGCAAGAGCCTGTGCACTTCCGAGAGGAACTGCGCACTCGGATGCCGAATACGGAGGAAGCTAAGACCCTCCACCTGGTTCAGGGAACACCGGTCATCGAGATCATCCGCACCGCGTACACGGCCGACAACGTGCCAGTGGAGCTGAACGAGATGATCCTCGACTCCGGCTCCTACATGCTGGAGTACAAGTTCTCCGCTCACCCAAACTGACTATCTGTACAGAACCTGCTTGACTCGCGGAACGCCGATTCCGCTAATGGGGCACAGGTTCTGTACAGAGGAGTCGGGGTATGCGCGTCACCACCTGGTCGCAAGCGATGAACGTCCGCACCCTGCGGGACGCGCACGAGGCGGTCCGACGACTCCGTCCAGCGCCAGACGCGCCGCTCCGAGCTTGGCGTGACTTCTACGAGCGGAGCGCGGCGGTCTACACACAGGTCGCCGACATCGACCGGGCGCACCACCACGAAGCGCTCTACTGGGTCACCCGCGACACCGACCGCGCCAGCGAGTTCGCCAGACGCCTCACTTCACAGACCACCTAGCTCGCGCCGCATGTTGTTGCGCGCCAAAGAATCCCACCGCCGATGTGCGCCAGCGGTTCGGTAAAGAACGTCTCGTTCTACAAGGCTTCGCAGGACAGCGGCGCGACCAATGCGCCACTGCTCGTCCGCAACGTGCGAGTACTCCGCGCGCACCGCTCGCACATAGGCGTCGTACTTCGACTCAGGCGCGCCAAGGATCGCCAGGTCGACGTCGAGCAGCACATCGGCCAACACATCCTGACCGCCGGCCTCATGCGTGATCGTGGCGAGAACCAGCGCCTCAACGCGGTCGATGACGGCATCAGGAATTCCGGCGGCCGCGAGGTGGCGTCGAGCCCACGCGGCACTCGCCTGCTCGTCCTCACCCGGCTTGCCGTTGTAAACGACATCGTGGGCACAGATGGCCAGGGTCAGAACATCACGGTCGACAGGGTCGAGCACGATGTCCTCGGCCAGCACTTCCACATCGGCGAGCATCGCCAGGACGTGCCGTTCCGTGTGGTAGCTGCGGTGCGCTTCGCCGTACCGCGCGAGCAGTTCTTCCGCTGAGACACCAGCATTCTCCGCATTCCCGCCGCGCCCAGCGACGGCTCGCACCCAGGCTTCGCGCACCACAGCCCCCTGAAGATCCGACCGGATCTCAGCCTGCACTAGCTCCAGGTGCCCTCAACCCGCCGAACGGAGTCGCACCACATGGTGTAGTCGCCGTAGTCGCCGCCCTTGACCCGAATCTTCTCCGGAGAGCAGATCAGTCCGCTCTTCGTCGGAACGATCGTGATCGTGGCGCTGCCCTTGCACTTGTTGTGGTAGTACACGGTGGTGTTCATCTGAACTCCGCCCTGCTTGTACGAATAGGTGAAGCAGCCGCTTTCGCCCCGGTGCATCTTCGCTTCGGCCGAGGCCGAAACGGACGACAGACCCGCAATACCCACAGCTAGAACGGTCGCAGCGAAAACCCTGAAAACCTTGCGCATGACAACTTCCTGACCCGAGTTCGAGATGCGCGATCCCTGCAGGAACAACTCACTCCCACGGGCCGCGAATAATTACCGAAGCACAGTAGCAGCCTTCCGACAGGGCCATTCACGCAACCAAATCAAGGCTTCGATCACCCGATGGAGTGGCAACCTTTCGGCTGGACTGAAAGCATTCGCTCGCTCGGGCGCGCTCACTTCCGGCGCCCGCCGACCAAGCACTGCCTCACCTGTCGAAGCGCCGACCGGCACACCCCCTCAAGATTGTTCACATTCCCCCAGCGCTAAATCCGGTCAACGCCATCACGCAACGCCAGTAATCTCCGGCCACCAGGTCGGGCGGCACATCATGTTCTCCGCCGTGCTGGGGGGGCGGAGGTTCACGGTGCTTGAGATCAATGGTGTTGACGAGCGGTCTGTCTGGGGCAGGTTCCGCATGCCGGTGCGACCGAGGTTGCTCGACTTTCGGATGCACCCACAATCTGACGTCGTAGAGCAGCACTCCAACGAATGGGTGCGGTCCCGACTGGGCTCGGTGTTCGAGAACACCCACAGCCTGGACGTCTTCCTGCGCGGCCGCCACGGAGCCTGGGCGGGCTTCGCGCACCCCAGTGCGGATCTTGCTTGGGCCACGGTCGTTGCCGACGTTTTCCAGTTCTGGTTCCTCCTGGACGACGTGGTGACCTACCACCGCGCGAGTGAGGCGGACGGCAGCGGCGACTTCGACGGCTACTCGTCCCTGTTCGACGACCTCCGTTCGATCATGGCCGGTTCGCCGCCGCGGCAGCACTCGGTGCACACCGACGCCTTTCGCGACCTGTTCGACCGGGCGAGGACCCGGTTGAGCGCGGAACAGCAGCACCGCTTCATCAGCTACATCGAGGTGATGCTCGACGGGTTCGTCGACGAGATCGCGCTTCGGGCCTGCGGCGGAGACCTGGACTTCGACGGCTACATGGATCTGCACCGGCGCAGCTCCGGGATGGACTGGGTCTACCTGCTCGTGGAGCGAGGAATGGACGTCGACCTGAGCGCGGCGCGCGAGTCGCATCCGGAGATATTCACCCTGCACGACGTTCTCACCAACACGTTGATCTACGGCAACGACATTCTGGGTTTCCGGCGCGACCACGTCGCAGGCGACCAGATGAACGGAGTCGTCGTGCTGATGCGCCACGGTATGGAACTGCAAGAAGCGGTGAATCACGTGAGCGCGCTCTTGCTGGCCGGTGAACGCGAGTTCGTCGATCTCCGCGCCAAGATCCTTGCCAGCGAACTGGGCAAGGACCCACAGATCAGTGGCTACCTGGCTGAGCTGGGTCAGGTGCTCGTCGGCGACCAGCAGTGGCACTACGTCAGCCCTCGGTACCACGGCGAGCAGCACGAGTGGAACGGCGTGCGATGGGGCTACTTCGAACTCACCCGTGCTCGGACATATTTCGTC
The DNA here is from genome assembly GCF_039537405.1 of Allokutzneria multivorans. Taxonomy (NCBI): domain Bacteria; kingdom Bacillati; phylum Actinomycetota; class Actinomycetes; order Pseudonocardiales; family Pseudonocardiaceae; genus Allokutzneria; species Allokutzneria multivorans. The sequence goes on from NZ_BAABAL010000006.1 coordinate 434,784, forward strand.
TCCGCCGACGCCCCCGAATGATCCATCGGTGAGAGGAGCTTCCATGGACGCCTCCGACTCGGCATCGGGAACGCCAGGCGCGAATGCCCCTCGTGGACTTCCTGTCTTCGGCCATGTTCTCCAACTGCTGCGCAAGCCGCTCGCGCTGATGAAATCGCTTCCCGCACACGGCGACGTCGTCGACCTCCGGGTGGGCACGGCGACGGTGACCGTGGTGTGTGATCCAGAGCTGACGCGCCAGGTCCTGCTCGACGACCGCACCTTCGACAAGGGCGGGTTCATGTACGAATGGGCTCGCCGTTATCTCGGCGGCGGTTTGGGCACGTGTCCGCACTCCGACCACCGCAGACAGCGCGGACTGATCCGGCCCGCGTTCGTGCCGGGGCGCCGGAGCGGGTACGTCCAGATGATCGTGGAGCACGCGCGGGCGGCCGTCAGTTCCTGGCGCCACGGGGACTCTGTCGACGTGACCTCCTACGCGGAGCGGCTGTCCAGCCAGGTCGCGCTCGCGACGCTGTTCCCGACGACCACGTCGCAGCGAGCGCTGGAGGGCATGCGACGCGACATCACCTTCATCTTCGGTCGCGCACCGCGGCTGGCGCTGCTGCCGTGGACCAGTCGCAGGCGTTTCGCCAGGACCGTCGACCGGCTGCACCGGTCGATCGTCTCGATCATCGCCGCGCGACGAGCGGACGGAGACGGGCAGGACGACCTGCTCAGCCTGCTTGTCGCCGCGGCGCCGCGCGACGAGGCAGGCGAGTCCGACACGGAGATCGTCGGTCAGGTCACGACCTTCTTCGTGGCCTCGTACGAATCCACGGCCAGCACGCTCGCCTGGGCGATGCACCTGCTGGCGCAGCACCCCGAATCGCAGCGGCGGCTCCAAGCCGAACTGGACGCGGTCCTCGGCGGACGCGCGCCGACACCGGAAGACGTGACGGCGCTGTCGTTCACCGCGAACGTCGTCACCGAGACATTGCGTTTGTTCCCTCCGGCGTGGCTCGCCACCCGGGTCGCGACCGCAACCACGCAGCTCGGTGAACAGACGATTCCCAAGGGAAGGATTGTCGCCTACAGCCCCTACCTCGTACACCACCGAGCCGACCTGTTCACCGCCCCCGGTCGATTCGACCCCGACCGCTGGACGGAACTCTCCGCAGCACGAGCACCTTTCTTCGCCTTCGGCGGAGGTGCTCGCAAGTGCATCGGCGCCGGTTTTGCCGTCGATGCGCTCGTTGTCAACCTCGCCACGGTTTTCACGCGCTGGTCTCTGGAACCGATCACCGATGCGCAGGCACGCCCGAAGGTGGGAATCCTCGTGCGACCGGACCGACTCAGACTGCGAGTACTGTCACGCACCGAAAAACGCTGAAGACCGAGAATTCAGCGCGCCAGTCGAAATTTTGCCGAAAAAGAAAAGAAGGCCATTACATGCCGCGAATCATCACGCGAGCCGGGAGCGCACTCGTCGCACTCGTCGGCGTCTTCACGTTCGGCGTCTCCGCCGCGCACGCGGACCCGCCCACGCTGTGCAATTTCTACGAGAAGGACGGCATTCAGTTCTACGGAAACTGTTCGCCCACCTACAACGCCCTGGTCGAGTGGGACACCGTGAACTCGCCCCTCGGCCCGGGCAGGCCATGGCGCCAGTGCGCGCGCAGCAAGGAGCACATCCGCCTCGGTCATGTGGCGCTGGTTCGCAACAAGCGCGCGGCGCCGGGGGCCTGCTAGCTGCGCCCAGACAGACCGAAGGCCCCCTGATCGCTCAGGGGGCCTTCGCGTTGTTCGTGCTGGTGGGCCGCGTGGGACTCGAACCCACAACCCGCGGATTAAAAGTCCGCTGCTCTGCCAATTGAGCTAGCGGCCCGCCGACAAGGCTAGCCGACCGCGGGGTGTGACGGTTGCAGAACCGGGCATCGTGGCGGCAACGATCTCGATCACCGCTGGTGGGGCGGCCACGGAAGACCACCCCACCTCGCGCGGCGTCAGCCCTTGCCGAGCGCGGAGAGTGCCTTCCAGTTGCTGTACGGCGCGCCCCAGATGTCGCTGCCGTTGGTCGGGATGTCGATCTTGGCGCCGGTCACCTCGATGGGGTCGCCGATGAGGGTGGCGTCGTGGAACTCCTTGGCGCGCGCGGAGGTCAGGTTGATGCAGCCGTGCGAGACGTTGGCCTTGCCGTGCGAACCGCGGGTGCTGTCGTTGGCGTGGATGAACTCGCCGTTCCACGACATCCGGACCGCCCACGGCGCCGGGTAGTTCTCGTACTCGTAGGCGAGGTTGGTCATCAGCTTGAGGCGGTGCTTCTCCATCGCCCAGTACTTGCCGTTGCGGGTCACGAGCTTGCGGTCGTGCTCCTTGCCGAGGCTGGCCGGGTAGTCGGCGACCTGCTGGCCGTTCTCGGTGACGATCACGTGCTTCGTCTGGTTGTCGGCGACGGTGATGCGGGAGCGGCCGATGCCGAAGCTCCTGGTGATGCTCTCCTTGCCGAAGGAGTTGCCGCCGAAGGAGACGCCGTAGAGCTTCGCGTTCAGCGTCACCTTGGTGTTCGGCTTCCAGTACTCGGCGGGGCGCCAGTAGACCTGGTCGTTGTGGGTCCACGCCCAGGAGCCCTCGGTCGCGGGCTCGGTGGTGACCTTGAGCGCCCGCTCGACCGACGCCTTGTCCTTCACGTCCTGGCCGAAGACCAGGCCGATCGGCATGGCGATGCCGTAGGTCTCGCCCTGCACCACGTTCGGCGTGATGTTGATCATGCGGCCCTGCTTGACGGTGCTGAAGGAGCCCGCGAGCGCGACCGGCTTGCCGTCGGTGCCGACGGCGCTGCCCGCCCAGGTGTAGGTCTTGCTGAAGCCGAGGTCCTCCCCAGGAACCCAGGACTTCTTGTCCTCGGCCAGCTTGCCCGCGACGGCCTTGCCGTCGTTGTTGGTCAGCTTGACCTCGGTCAGCGTGCCGTCGGTGACGCCGACCTTGACCTCCTGGCCGGGAGGCACGTCCTTGGCGCCGTCGGCGGGCGCGATGGCGACCTTCGCCGGAGCCTTGGGCGCCTCCTCCGCGGTCGCCGCGCCTCCCCCTTGCGCGGTCGTGCCACCCCCGCCGGTGCACGCGGCCAGGGCGGGCGTCAGCGCGAGCGCGGCGCACCCCAGCACGATCAGCGCCCAGCGACGCCCCGAACGACCCTTGTCCCCCACCATGGTGTCCTTTCACACAAACCCGTAAACGCACTCACTTGACGCCCCGGGCGGGTGGCACGTTGGCGCGGACATCTATGAGCTGCATCACACTTCAGTGCCAGCTCGTCGCGCTCGTGGCATGAGAAAGACCCGATGATCACTCGCGTTCACCCGAAATGCCTGCTCAAACCACTCGATGGGTCCACAGTGGACACGCTGTGGTACCGAACGGGGACCGCACATCACGATCTGGCGCAGCGAAAGCGTCAACAACCCGCGCCGCCGCGTCAGGACCGCGTATGGGGCCTCGCCGACCGCCGACGGCAGGAGTGTCGTGGAGCGGTCGAACACCCCCACTCCACGGAGCCCACGGTGACCCTCGCTGAGCTGATCCCCTCACTCCGCGCCTCGATCGACCGCCTGCCCGCCGCCGAGATCTGGCCGAGCTCCACCCGCCTCACACCGACCGGCGACCTGGCCGTCGGCGGCGTCGCGCTCGCTGAGCTGGCCGGGCGCTTCGGCACCCCGACCTACGTCGTGGACGAGGCCCAGGTCCGCGCGAACTGCCGCGCCTACCGCCGAGCCCTGCCGGACGTCGAGATCGCCTACGCGGGCAAGGCGTTCCTGACCCGCGCGATGGTCACCTGGATCGCCGAGGAGGGCCTGTCGCTGGACGTCTGCTCGGCGGGCGAGCTGGCTGTGGCCCTGGCGGCCGGTTTCCCGGCGGAGCGGATCATCCTGCACGGCAACGCGAAGTCCGCCGACGACCTCAAGGCCGCGATGCAGGCCGGAGTCGGCCGGGTGGTCGTCGACTCGCTCGACGAGGTCGCCCAGCTCGGCGCGCTCGCGACGGCGCAACCGGTGCTGGTCCGCGTCACCCCGGGCGTCGACGGGCACACCCACGCCGCGATCGCCACCGGTGTCGAGGACCAGAAGTTCGGGTTCTCGCTGGCCAGCGGCGCCGCGGCGGAGGCGGTCCGGCACGTCCTCGCCGAGCCCGGCCTACGTCTGGTCGGCCTGCACTGCCACATCGGCTCGCAGGTCGGGCGGGTCGCGGACTTCGAGCTCGCGGCTCGCCGGATGGTCGGCCTGCTCGACAGCGTGCGCGCCGAGCACGGGATGACGTTGCCGCAGCTGAACCTGGGTGGTGGGCACGTGGTGCCGTACCTCGCGGGCGAGGCGGACTTCGACCTCCACGGCTTCGCCGATCGAGTTCGTGGCGCGGTGAACTACGAGTGCGATCGGCGAGGACTGCCCGCGCCGAAGCTCACCGTCGAGCCGGGCCGCTCGCTCGTGGCGCGCGCCGGAGTCACGCTCTACCGCGTCGTGACCGTCAAGCGCGGGACAAGCCGCACGTTCGTCGCGGTCGACGGCGGCATGAGCGACAACGCGCGCCCGGCGCTCTACGGCGCGAAGTACGCGGTGCGCCTGGTCGGACGGGGAAGCCGGGTGCCGGACGCGCCCGTGACCGTCGTCGGCAGGCACTGCGAAGCGGGCGACGTCATCGCCGAGAACGTGCCGTTACCGGGAGATGTGCACGCCGGGGACCTGCTGGCCGTGCCGTGCACCGGCGCCTACCACCACTCCCTCGCCTCGAACTACAACATGGTCGGCCGTCCGCCCGTCGTGGCCGTGCACGAAGGCACCCCGCGACTGCTCGTGCGCGGCGAGACCGCTCAGGACCTGCTCGCGCGGGACATCGGTTTGTGAACCACGGCCGGGGCCTTGCGAACGCGCTCGTGCCAGCTCAGCAAGGTCACCGCGCCGACGATCACCGCGAAGCCGATCCACTGCGTCAGCGTCAGCGAGGTGCCCAGCAGCCCCACGCCGATCAGCGCGGCGGTCGCGGGAAAGGCCAGCTCCGCCAAGGTCGCGCGGGACGCGGGCGTGGTCTGGAGGCCGAGGTAGTACAGGCGCAGCGCGAGCAGGCCCGGGATCACGGCCAGCAGCACCAGGCCCAGCGCGTTGTCGAAGCCGACCAGGACGGGCGCGCCCTGCACGCCGACCACGGCGGCCGATGCGGGGAGCCCGATCGCGAACCGCAGCGTGGTCACGTGCATGGGCGACATCTCCGTGCTGACCATCCGGCCGAGCACCGTGCCACCCGCCCACAACGCCGCGGCGCCCAGCGAGAGCAAGGCGGCGGACAACGCGGACACCCGGAACTGCGACGGGTCGGGGAAGCTCAGCAACCACGCGCCGAGCAGCGCGGGAACGGCGAACGCGGCGTAGGTCCAGCGCACGCGTTCGCGCAGGAAGAAGAAGGCCGCCAGCACCGCGAACACCGGCTGGAGCTTTTGCAGGACGAGTGGCGTGACCGGGTCGCCGAGCTTGAACGCGGCGGTGAACATCGCCGTGGCCACCGCCGAAGCTCCGACGCCGATCGCCACCAGGGCCGTCTTCTGCTTCGCCGTGCTCGCCGCGAACGCCCGCATCGCCGCGGGCAACCACGGCAGCAGGAGCACCACGACGATCAGGTGCTCCCAGAACACGACCGTCGCCGGGGGAAGCGCGTCGGCGAGGGGTTTGCGCAGCAGTCCGTCGGTGCCCCACAGCGCCGCCGCGCAGGCCACCAACCAGGTGCGATCACGCACCGCTCACCTCCGGGGTCGAGTTCCTGCCCGGACACAACCATCGGGTGAGGCGCCCGCATTCCCACTGTCCACTGTGGACTGCTTAGCAAATCGGCGTGCGGGCACGGCGACGCAGGGTGGCGCGCAGCCCGGCGAATCGCCTTCACTATCGTCCGCTCCCGTGGAGATGTACGCGGCGGTCGTCGATCGCGAGGTGTCTGCCGAGGACGCTCCGAAACTCGCTGACGAGATTCGGAGCTGGCTGCTGATGCGCCAGGTGATCATCGGGGAGCAGTTCGAGATCTTCGAGGGCGACCCGCTGTGGGCCTACCGCCCCGGCTCGAACGTCAAGCGGCTGCTCGGCCCGAGCCCGGACATGCTGCGCGGCGTGCGCATCGTGACCGGCCGCACCGCGTTCTCCTCGACGGCGGGGCACTTCCTGTTCTGCCCGGTCTGCCGCTACACCTTCGAGCCCGACGAGGACGACGCGACCGACGCGCTCGCCGAGTGGCAGGCCGGTGGCAACGCGGGCCCGGTGAGCTGCCCGGACTGCTACCTCACGCAGCCGATCACCGAGTGGGACAGCGACTGGGCCTACGGCAACCTGGGCATCGAGTTCCACGGCTGGCCGGACCTGCCGTACTTCTTCGTCAGGGAGCTGACCAGGCTGCTCGCCCACGAGACCGTCGTCGCCTGCGGCGTGGCGCGCTGAGGTGTTCCTGCCCGAGGAGCGCGAGCGCGCCGCACTGATCGAGGTCGTCCGGCTCGGCGACGACCAGCTCGTGGCGATCTGGGAGGGCGACAGCGCCCGGAGCGCGCTCGACCTGATCGCGAGCGTGCCGTACGAGGAGATCAGCCGCTGTTTCGTCCCCGGCTGGATGATCCGCGCCCACGACGGGGCCGGGCCGCTGTTCGAGATCGAGTTCTGCTTCCGCTGCGACGGCGCGCTGCTGCGCGGACCGGTCGTTCCCGAGGACCAGCGCATGATTCACGGCTTCGCCGCGCAGAGCGCGCAGGCCCAGGAGCTGCTCGCCCGCTTCCGCTCGGAAGAACCCGCCTGACGTGCCCGGTTACGCTTGACGGCGTGACCGCTGGAACTCCCTCGTTGAAGATCGGCCAGTACCCGGTCGATCCCGCCGTCGTGCTCGCGCCCATGGCGGGCATCACGAACGTGGCGTTCCGGCAGCTCTGCCGCGAGTTCGGCAGCCCCACCTCGCTCTACGTCTGCGAGATGATCACCGCGCGGGCGATCGTCGAACGCGATGCGAAGACCATGCGGATGATCGCCTTCGGCGAGGGCGAGAACCCGCGCTCCATGCAGATCTACGGCGTCGACCCGGTGAACGTGGCCGAGGCGACCCGGATCGTCGTCGGCGAGGGCCTGGCCGACCACGTGGACATGAACTTCGGCTGCCCCGTGCCCAAGGTGACGCGCAACGGCGGCGGAGCGGCGCTGCCCTACAAGCGGCGGCTGTTCGGCGAGATCGTGGCCGCGGCGGTCAAGGCGGCCGAGCCGGCGGGCGTGCCGGTGACGGTGAAGTTCCGCATCGGCATCAACGACGAGCACATCACCTACCTCGACGCCGGGCGGATCGCGGAGGCGGAGGGCGCGAAAGCGGTCGCGCTGCACGCCCGCACCGCCGCGCAGCGGTACTCCGGCGAGGCCGACTGGACGGCGATCGCGCGGCTCAAGGAGGCCGTGCGGACGATTCCCGTGCTGGGCAACGGCGACATCTTCTCCGCGCAGGACGCGCTGCGGATGATGGCCGAGACGGGCTGCGACGGCGTCGTGGTCGGGCGCGGCTGTCTCGGCAGGCCGTGGCTGTTCGCGGAGCTCCAGGCCGCGTTCAGGGGCGAGCCGATCCCCGAGGGGCCGTCGCTGGGCAAGGTGGCTGAGATCCTGCACCGGCACGCGCTGCTGCTGGCCGACCACCTCGGCGCGGACACGGGCGTTCGCGACCTGCGCAAGCACATGTCCTGGTACCTCAAGGGCTTCCCGATCGGCTCGGACCTGCGCCGCCAGTTCAGCCTGGTCAGCACGGTCGCCGAACTGGAGGACCTGATCACCCAGCTCGACCACTCCGCGCCGTTCCCCGAGGACGCGGAGGGCCCGCGCGGGCGGCAGGGCTCGCCGGGCAAGGTCGCGCTGCCGGAAGGCTGGCTCAACGACCCCGAGGACACCGCCGTCCCGGTCGGCGCCGACCTCATGCACTCCGGGGGCTGACGCTGAGAGCGCTCGGCCTCCTCCTGCTGCTGGCCGTCGCGGGCTGCGGGCGCGCGATCACCGGCGAGGCGGTGCTCGCGGGCGTCGGCGACGCCGAGCGGGCGCTGGTGCTCCGCTACGTGGAGGACGGCAACGCGGCGGCGGCCAGGGGCAGCGCGGCGCAGCAGGAGCTGTACCGGAAGAGCCAGCACCCCGATTTCCATTCAGGCATTTGCCAACTTAATGGCCTGACGGTGCTGACCGAACCGGTCTGGTCGACGTTGCGGGCGGACCCGAAATGGTCCCCGGGCGGAAACACCGCTCCCCCTCGCGGGAATGTGTATGTCGTTGCAGTCGCCGTCTCGACACGTCGCGACAACAACACGGTGGGCAACCAAATCGGTTCCCAACACGTTGTCGTCCTGAATGGAATGGCGTATGGGTTCGCGCCCTGCCCGAACTGAACGCACTCCGTCCCGACCCCGCGAAAACCCTGGGCCGACCGTGGATTTTGGCTGGTCCACGCGGGTGGTGGAGCCCCGGCCCCGCGCGACCCACCTGCACGGCCGGGTACACAACCCTCTGGGAGATGGATCACGCTGCGTCACCAGTTCGGAGCAACCCTCGATCAGCCAGTCGAGCGAATTACCGGACGGGCCGGGCGCGGTGCCTCAAGGGCTCCGGCGCGCGCGACGACACCACCGTCGTAAGGGAGGTGAGTGCGGTGACCGTACTGCGGCCCGGTGTAGCCGAGTCGGACCCGGCGCGAGACGGCGCCGTCCGAGGCGTGCCCGCACCACCCGTCCCACCGGCGCACCGCGGTTCCTCGGCGAACGGGGTTCCGCACAATTCGAGTTCCCAGCAGCCGAACGCGGGCCTCGTCCAGCTCCACGAATCCATCGCCGCGTTGTTCGCATCGCGCGGGCAGTGGCGGCAGGCATATCACCACCTGCGTTCCGCACTGGACCTGCTCTCCTCGGAGCAAATCGAGCCGCCGCACGTTCCGGAACAACTGCGCAACGAAGTCGACAGGCTGCGCAGGGAACACGCGGAAGCCCGTGAACAAAGCCTCAGGGACAGCCTCACCGCCTCCTACAACCGGCGGTACCTGGACCAGCGCCTGGTGGACCTGCTCACCGAGCAGGATCGCGACACCGCGGGCGGCCTCGCCGTCGCGCTCGTCGACCTGGACTGGTTCAAGCAGGTCAACGACACCTACGGGCACCTGGTCGGCGACCGGGTGCTCCAGCGCGTCGTCGAACTGCTCCAGGACGGCCTGCCGGAGGGCGGGTTCTGCGCGCGCTACGGCGGCGAGGAGTTCGTCCTGGTGCTGCCGGACATCGACGCCCCGGCGGCGGTCGCCGTCTGCGAAGCGGCGCGGGCTCGCGCCGAACGGTTCCCCTGGCAGCAACTGGCCACCGGGCTCCGGGTGACCGTCAGCATCGGGCTGGCCCACGAACCGGCCCCGGAACAGGGCGGAGCGCCCCTCTCGGTCGACCCCCAGGCGCAGCTGCTGCGCGCGGACAGCCTGCTGTACGTGGCGAAGCAGTCGGGCCGCAACGCGGTCGCCTACCGGGAGGGTGGGCGCGTTCGGCTGGCCGGGGCTGCCGCCGGGCGCAGGGCAGTGGCCGAGCCGCGCGTTGTCGGGTACTACTGACCGCCACCCGTACGGAGCAACGCGGTAACAACGATCCGGCCCATTCGCGATCACCGTTCGTTCGGTTACCTTCGTGAGTCCGGACCGTGATCCGTACTATCGGCCGGGACCTCGGAGCGCTCGTCGTCCGACAGAGCGTGACGGGGTGTGACACTGCGCACACGGCGAAGCAACCCAGACGGGTTAGCTTTGCGTCTTCGACGGGGGACGGGCGACTACGACCAGGGAAAGGAGGCCGGGTGTCGGAGGACTCGCGCCGCGGCTTCGGCTCCCGGGGCTCCAGCCACGAACCCCAGAACGAGCACCGGCCGCAGCTGGACCAGCCGACCGGCCGTCGGCGCCGCTCGCTGGACGAGGACGGCGGAACCTCGGTCTCGGACCTGCTCGCCAAGCACGGCGGCGGCAAGCAGCTGCCACCCCAGGAACCGGTCGACCCGCGCTGGCAGCAGCAGCAGCAGCCCCAGGCAGCGCCGCAAAGGCCCCCAGCGCCGCCGCAGCAGCCCCCGATGCCGATGTCGCCCCCGCCGGTGCACCAGGGCGCCCCGCACTCCGGACAGTGGCCCGTCGACCCGGCGGCGCCGCAGCACTCGCCGATGGAGCAGGCGCAGGGTGGCCGCAGGCGCGCACGTGAACAGACTTCGGGTCCGCAGCGGCTCCCTGTGGAGCAGCCGCCGTTCGACCCCAGGCTCTCCCCGCCGCAGCGGCCACCGCAGCAGCAGCTCCCGCCCCCGCAGGCGCCCCAGCAGAACCGGCCGCCGCTGGAGCAACCGTCGGCACGCAGGCTCGCTCAGCCGGAACCGCCCCAGGCGACCGGCCGCAGGGCGCTGCCCGAGCCCCCGGCGGGCCGCCCGCCGATGGAGCCGCAGCAGACCGGCCGCCGCGCGCTGCCCGACCCGCAGCAGCCCCTTCCTCCCGGCATGCCACCCCGTTCCGCCGAGCCCCAGCAGGGCGGCAGGCGGTTCCCGCCGGCCAGTCCGCCGATGCCCCCAGGTGCGTCCGGCCCCGCTCGGCAGCAGCAGCCCGCGCAGCCGCCGCGCTTCCCGCGCGACCACATCAGCGGACCGCAGCGCCTTCCCGGTGGTCCGGTCCCGCCGCCCGGCGCGGCCCCGGCACCGCCGCAGGCCCAGCCCCCGGCTCCGGCCCCCGCTCTGGCTCAGCCGAAGCAGCCCGCAGGCGAGTCGGACTTCGAGCTGGACGAACGCCGCCGCAAGATCGACGCCACGCTCGCGCGCTTCTCGGCGGTGCACGACGAGATGGCCGAGATCGAGCAGGCCGAGAAACAGCGGCGCGGCAAGCTCACCCGGCTGATCCGGATCGAGGAGAGCGCGGAGCTCGGACCGGAGTTCAGCGCTCAGCTCAGATCCAAACTCGATTCCGAGGACAGGGCGATACGAAGCCCAAAAGTGCCGATCCGGCAGCTGCACGCCACGATGCACCACGCAGCTCCGGATCTCGCAGAGCGGAACAGTCGCAACGGAATCGCCGTCGGCAGCGGGGCGGTTGGCGCTTCTGGGGATGAGGGCGTCACCGCGCTCATCGAGCAGATCCCAGACGAACCCGAGGACGACCTCCCGGTCGAGGCCGAGTCCGAGCCCGTGCCCCTCGCGGACGGCGGCGGGGACGGCGGCGATCCGCCGCTCCTGCCCCCGCAACGGCTGAACCCCAAGGCGCGCTTGGCTTTGCGCGGCGTCGCGGTCGCGGTGGCGGCGCTGGTGTTCGTGGTGCTCGGCACCGGGTGGGTCACCAAGGTCTGGCTGGACGGGCAGTTCCGCGAGGTCGACGCGCTCGACCAGAACTCCGCCGCCATCCTGCACAAGGACAAGCAGTACGGCGCGGAGAACTTCCTGATGGTCGGCTCCGACACCAGGGCGAACTCCAAGGCGGAGGACGGCGTCGGCAGCGAGGCCGCATCGGAGGGCGCGCGCTCGGACACCGTGATGATCGCCCACGTGCCCGCCGACCGGAAGCGCGTGGTGATGGTGTCCTTCCCGCGCGACCTCAACACGCAGATCCCGGACTGCAACGGCTGGGACCCGAAGACCGGCGAGCAGACCTCCAAGAAGATCCCCGGCTCCAAGCAGAAGCTGAACGCGGCCTACGCGATCGGCGGGCCGAAGTGCCTGACGAAGCTCATCCAGAACCTGTCCGGCTTGCACATCAACCACTTCGTCGCGATCGACTTCCAGGGCTTCAAGGCGATGGTCGACGCCGTGAAGGGCGTGGAGATCTGCGTCTCCAAGCCGATGAAGGACGCCGAGATCGGCGTGGTGATCCCCGATCCCGGCAAGCAGACCATCAACGGCGACGCCGCGCTGAGCTTCGTCAGGGCGCGCAAGGTCGAGGGCGACACGACCGGCGACTACGGCCGCATCAAGCGGCAGCAGGCGTTCCTGTCCTCCTTGCTGCGCAAGGCGATGTCGAGCCAGGTGCTGACGAGTCCCGGCAGGCTGCGGGACTTCGCGAGCGCTTTCGCGAAGGCGACCTACGGCGAGAACATCGACGTGAGCCAGCTGCTGACGCTCGGCGAGTCGCTGAACGGGTTGGAGGCCGGGCGGGTCACCTTCACCACGGTGCCCACGACCACGACCAAGCTGGAGGACAACAGCTTCCGCGAGGACCTGCGCACCGAGGCCACCAAGGCGCTGTTCAGCGCGATCATCAACAAGGCCCCGCTGCCCGGCGAGAAGCCTTCCAGCAACGGCACTCCCGATCCCCAGGCGGGCGGTCCGGTCGGTCCTCCGCCGACGGCGAAGGAGGTTCCCGTCCAGGTGCTCAACGGCAGTTCCAAGCCGAGGTTGGCCGAGACCACGGCGGAATCCCTGCGCAAGGCGGGTTTCCAGGTCGTCAACGTCAGCGGCGCGGGTGAGCAGGTGCAGCGCACCGTGATCCGCTTCTCGGCCGAGCGCGCGCTGCACGCGAAGGTGCTCCAGGGCGTCGTTCCCGGTGCGCTGCTGGAGGAAGTGCCGAACATGGGCGGCTCGGTGCGGCTGCTGCTCGGCCCGGAGTTCGAGTGGAAGGCCCCCTCCGGCGGCGGGCAGAACCAGCAACCGAGCACGTCGACGACGCCGCCCCCGCTGCCGAAGGACCTGTCCACGGTGAACGCGGCCGACGAGATCTGCAAGTAGCTCGGCGCACGCGGTGTTTGTGCTCCATTAACGCCCGGTTCACCGAGCTATACGGTCCCCGAGTCCTGCCCGACGTAGGGTGGGCGGCATGCGTGAGGCCTACCAAGAGCAGCTCGACCACTTCGCCAACCACCTCGGTGACATGTGCGCGGCGGTCAGCGAAGCCGTTCAGCGGGCCACCGCCGCGCTGCTGGACGCGGACCTGTCGCTCGCCGAGCAGGTGATCGACGAGGACGCCCGCATCGGTGAGGCCCGCAAGGCCGCCGAGGAGCAGGCCTTCGCACTGCTCGCCCTCCAGTCCCCCGTCGCGACCGACCTGCGCGTCGTCGTCTCCGCGATCCACGCGGCCGAGGACCTGGAGCGCATGGGCAAGCTCGCGCTGCACGTCGCCAAGACCACCCGCCGCAGGCACCCGCAGCCCGTGCTGCCGGAGCAGGTCCGCGAGGACTTCTCCGAGATGGGCCGCGTCGCCCACGAGCTGGGCAAGAAGGCCGAGCGCGTCATCCGCACCCGCGACCTGGAACTGGCCATGGAGCTGGAGCAGGACGACGACGAGATGGACGAGCTGCACCGCCACCTCTTCGCCGTGATGATGAGCCCCGACTGGCCGCACGGCGTCGCGCCCGCCGTCGACATCACCCTGCTCGGCCGCTTCTACGAGCGCTTCGCCGACCACGCCGTCGCACTGGCCCGCCGCGTGGTCTTCATCGTCACCGGCAAGATGCCCGGCGACGACTAGAAGTCCGCTGGTCTTCAAGTACGGCAAACCCCCGTCTCAGCGGTCGTCAACTGCCGCAAACCCCTTGGTGCTGTTGGGGTTTGTGGCGGTTAGCGATGATCGAGACGGGGGTTGGTGGGTCTTGAAGACCGGCGAACTTCGGAAGCACTGGACGGGATCGGCCGGGTGCTCGCGCACCCGGCCGATTCGTCTTTTCGTTGTGGCTCAGCCGAAGCGGCCGGAGATGTAGTCCTCCGTTGCCTTCTGCGTTGGGTTGGAGAAGATCTTCTCAGTGCCGTCGACCTCGACGAGGCGGCCGGGCTGGCCGACCCCGGCGAGGTTGAAGAACGCGGTCTGGTCGCTCACCCGGGCGGCCTGCTGCATGTTGTGGGTGACGATGACGATCGTGTACTGCTGCTTGAGCTCGGTGATCAGGTCCTCGATCGCCAGTGTGGAGATCGGGTCGAGCGCGGAGCACGGCTCGTCCATCAGCAGCACGTCGGGCTGCACGGCAATGGCGCGCGCGATGCAGAGCCGCTGCTGCTGACCGCCGGAGAGGCCGCCGCCGGGCTTGTCGAGGCGGTCCTTCACCTCGGCCCAGAGGTTCGCCCCGCGCAGCGAGCGCTCGGCGATCTCGTTGAGCTCCTTCTTGTTCTTCATCCCGGCCAGCCGCAGGCCCGCGACCACGTTGTCCTTGATGGACATGGTGGGGAACGGGTTGGGCCGCTGGAAGACCATGCCGATCGTGCGGCGGACGGACACCGGGTCCACTGTGGACGCGTAGATGTCCTCGCCGTCGAGCAGCACCTGCCCCGCGACACTCGCCCCGGGGGTCACCTCGTGCATCCGGTTCAGCGACCGCAGCACGGTCGACTTGCCGCAGCCGGACGGTCCGATGAACGCCGTGACGCTGCGCGGCGGCACGGACAAGGTGACCCCGTCGACGGCCTGGAACTTGCCGTAGTAGATGTTGAGGTCCTTGACGTCGATGCGCTTGGCCATCGCTGGTTTACCGCCCGCTCACTTCGTCTTGATCGCCGAGAGCCGCGAGACGATCGCGGCCACGAGGTTGAAGAGCATGATGATCACTACCAGGGTCAGCGCGGCGCCCCAGACGCGCATGTCGCCCGCCTCGGTGCCGGTGGCGCGCTCGGTGTTCATCAACAACGGCAGCGAGGCCATCTCGCCGGAGAAGATGTTGTAGTTGATGAACGGCGCGTAGCCGACCAGGATCAGCAGCGGCGCCGTCTCGCCCATCACCCTGGCCAGGCCGAGCATGACGCCGGTGACGATGCCGGACAGCGCCGTCGGGATGACGATCTTGACGATCGTCTTCCACTTGGGAACGCCGAGCGCGTAGGAGGCCTCGCGCAGCTCCATCGGCACGATCCGCAGCATCTCCTCGGTGGTGCGGATGACCACCGGGACCATCAGCAGCACCAGGGAGAGCGAGACCGCGAACGCGCTGCGGGTGAAGCCGAACGTGGTGATCCACAGCGCGTAGATGAACAGACCGGCCACGATGGACGGGACACCGGTGAGGATGTCCACCATGAAGGTCGTGGTCCTGGCCATCCGCGAGCGCGCGCCGTACTCGACGAGGTAGATCGCCACGAGCACGCCGATCGGCACCGAGATGAGCGCGCAGACGACGCCCTGCACCAGGGTTCCGAAGATCGCGTGATAGGCCCCGCCGCCGAACTGCGTCGCGGTGAGCCCGTTGAGCGACTTGCCCCACCAGTCCGCGCTGAGGATGGGGCCGAGGCCCTTCTCCAGCACCGTGTAGAGCACCCACACCAGCGGGATGACCGCGATGACGAAGCACAGGTAGACCAGCACGGTCGCGACGAGGTTCTTGGCCTTGCGGGCCGCGCCGATCGGCCGGAACGCCGGCGGGCTCGCCGGCCGGTCGAGGTCAACGGAGGTGCTCATGCGTACTCCTTCTTCCCGGCCACGACGGTCCGCGCGAGCGCGTTGACCGCGAAGGTGATCAGGAACAGCACCAGACCGGCCGCGATGTAGGCGCCGACGGTGAGGTTGTCGTTGAACTCCGCCGAGCCCAGTGCGATCCGGGACGCGAACGTCGCGCCGCCGTCGAAGATCGTGTAGTTCGGCGCGGAGTCGGTGGCGCTGAGGATGGTGGTCAGCGCGATGGTCTCGCCGAGCGCGCGCCCGAGGCCGAGCATGGCGGCGCTGATGAAGCCCGCCTTGCCGAAGGGCAGCACCGTGGTGCGCACGACCTCCCACTTGGTGGCGCCGAGCGCGAGCGCCCCCTCGACGTGCGTGACGGGGGTGCGCGCGAAGATCTCCCTGCTGACCGCGGTGATGATCGGCAGGATCATCACCGCGAGCACCACGCCGGAGATGAAGATGTTGCCGCCACCGCCGGTGGAGACGTTGCCCAGCGCGAAGATCGGGATCCAGCCCAGCGCGTCGTTGAGCCACTCCGCGAACGGCAGCAGCGTCGGCGCGAGCACCTGGATGCCCCACAGGCCGAAGATGATCGACGGCACGGCGGCGAGCAGGTCGACGACGTAGGCGAGCGAGCGGGCCAGCCTGCGCGGCGCGTACTGGGTGAGGAACAGCGCGATGCCCAGCGCGACCGGGGTGGCCAGCACCAGCGCGACGGCGGAGGTCGCGACGGTGACCCAGAGCAGGTCGATGATGCCGAAGCGCAGGTTCGCGGGGTCGTTGGTCACCCAGTCGCGGCTCAGCAGGAAGTTGACGTTGTCCCGCTGCAGCGAGGGAACGGCGCGCAGCAGCAGGAAGATCCCGATCGCGGCGATCAGGACCACGATGAACACGCCCGCGCCGGAGGTCAGGGCCCGGAAGATCCGGTCGCCTGGCCTGACAACGGTCGGCTTCTCAGCGCTGGAGATGACAGCCTCCGGTAGTCCGGTCAAGCGGAAGGCCGGAACGCGCGTCGCGTCCCGGCCAACCGCCCGATCGAGAGTGGATCCGTCAGGCGATCGCCGAGACGGCCGTTGTCAGCTTCTTCTTGAACGTCTCGGGCAGCGCCACGTAGCCCGCGGCCTCCAGCTCGCTCGCGGAGGCGTTGGCCGCCACGGTCAGGAACGCCTTGAGCGCCTTGGCGGTGTCGGCGTCGTAGCCCTTGGAGCAGACCACCTCGTAGGTGGCCAGCAGCAGCGGGTAGGCGCCGGCGGCCTTGGTGCCGTAGATCGAGTTCAGGTCCAGCACGAGGTCGTTGCCGGTGCCCTTGACCTGCGCGCCGTCGATGGCCTTGGCGGCACTGGCGGAGGTCAGCTCCACCGCGCCCGCGCCGGTGTCGACCTTGGCGATGCCCAGCTTGGCGTTCTTGGCGAAGGACCACTCGACGTAGGTGATGGCGCCGTCGGTGCTCTTGGTCGCGCTGGAGACGCCGTCGGAGGACTCCTTGCCCTCACCGACGCCGCCGGTGAACTTCTTGCCGCCGCCCTTGGTCCACGCCTGCGGGGCCGCGGTCTTGAGGTAGGTCTGGAAGTTCTCGGTGGTGCCGGACTCGTCGGAGCGGTAGATCACGACGATCTTCTTGTCCGGCAGCGAGGCACCCGGGTTGGCCGCGGCGATGGCCGGGTCGTTCCACTTGGTGATCTGGCCGCTGAAGACCTTCGCGGCGAGCTCGCCGTTGAGGACGAGGTTGTTCAGGTTGGGCACGTTGTAGGCCAGCGCGACCGGGCCGAAGACCAGCGGCAGGTTCCACGCCGGGTTGCCCTCGCAGCGCTGCGCGGCCTTGTCGACCTCGCCCTTCTCCTTGCTCAGCGGGGAGTCGGTGCCACCGAAGTCGATCTGCTTGGCGGTGAACTGGCTGATGCCCTTGCCCGAGCCGGACTTGGTGTAGGCGATCTTCTGCCCCTGGCACTTCGCCTGGAAGTCCTTGGCGAAGATGTCCATGGCGTTCTTCTGCGCCGAGGAGCCCTCGGCCGAGAGGGTGGCCTTGCCGCCGCACTCGACGCTCAGGTTCGCCATCGAGCTGGACGTGCCCTGGGCCCCGGTGTTGTTGTCGCTGCCACAGGCGGACAGCAGCAGGGCGCCCACGGCCACCAGACCGATCGCGGCGCCGCTCTGCTTGATCTTCACCTGAACTCCTCCAGCTGGGAAAGGGATGTGCCGGCGAGGTTTCCGCCGTACGGCCGCAGACGGTAGGCAGCCAGGGTTGACGGGCCTCGCTGAACAGGTGAACGACGGGTGAACAAGCCACTGGGAGTGACCATCCCCACCCCATTGGGGCCGTTCCGTGTCCCCCGCGTGACCAGCGCGTATGCGCGCCGTGACAGCTCCGTCATCCGGTGTGCCCACGGCTCCCAGTCTGCGGCGCCCCCGCCCGGCCCGCGACACAGCGACGGGGGCTGTGCTCGATCGAGCACAGCCCCCGTCGCGGAGGTGTTTCGGCGCTACCGGTTGGGCAGGTTGCGCAGGATCTCGTTGCCGGAGTCGACCGCCTCGTTCCACGCGGAGAGGTAGGCGAAGCACATGACCAGTCCGACGATCGAGCAGACGAGGCCCGCGATGGCCAGCCCCTTGTTGCTGGCGGCACCGCTCATCGCCTTGCTCAGGCCGACCCCGGAGAGCACCGCGCCGATGATGACCAGCGGCCACGCCACGACACCGATGATCGGGATGAAGCTGAAG
This sequence comes from Allokutzneria multivorans, assembly GCF_039537405.1. Lineage (NCBI taxonomy): Bacteria > Bacillati > Actinomycetota > Actinomycetes > Pseudonocardiales > Pseudonocardiaceae > Allokutzneria > Allokutzneria multivorans. The sequence continues at coordinate 452,856 of NZ_BAABAL010000006.1, forward strand.
ACCAGGCCGATGAGCCCGACGACGAAGCCGGCGGTGCCCAGTCCGTTCTGCTGTGGCGCGGGGTAGCCGCCCTGCGGCTGCTGCGGCGGGTAGGGCATGGACATGCTGAATTCACTCCCGGACAGGTCTACGGCGTGCTAAGAGCGCGTGAAACTACCGCACATTCACGAACGACATGCCGGTTCGCGCAGAGTCGGTGCCTGTCCGTAAGCGGACGCCTATCAGGAGCGGGTCAAACCGGCGCAAACTGGACATCGGCGTCCCACCGGCTGAACCCCAGCTTCTCGTAGACCCGGACGGCCGCGGTGTTGTCCGCCTCGACGTAGAGCATCACGGCGGGCAGGCCGAGCGAGCGCAGGTGGTGCAGCCCGGCGAGCGTCAGCACGGAGCCGAGGCCGCCGCCCTGCGCGTCGGGGTCGATGCCGACGACGTAGACCTCGCCGATGGGCTCTCCACCGGTGCCGGGCGAGGCCGGGTGCACCTTCGTCCAGTGGAAGCCGACGACCTCGCCCGCCTTCTCCGCGAGGAAGAAACCGTTGGCGTCGAACCACTCCTCGGCCTCGCGGGCGCGGACATCCGCCTCGGTCCAGCCGCCCTGCTCGGGGTGCCAGGAGAACGCGCGGTTGTTGACCGCGACCATGGCGGCCTCGTCCTCGCCGGGGCGGAAGGTCCGCAGCACGACGCCCTCCGGGGCCTCGCGGGTCGGCAACGCATCGGCGAGCGAACGGCGCATCCGCCACAGTTCGCGGGCGCGGCGCAGGCCGAACTTCTCCGCGAGGTGCCTGGCCGCGGGGGTCTCCCCATGCGCCCAGATGCGCAGCTTCGAGCGGTCGGAGACCTTGCCCAGCACGCCTTCGACGAGCGCGGAGCCGGTGCCGCGACGACGGTGCTCGGGGTGGACGGCCAGCTCGGCGACCGCGTTGCCGTCGTTGTCACCGGCGCGGTCGAGGAAGGCGTAGCCGACGACCGGCCCGCCCGCGCGCTCGGTGGCCACGAGGTGGTCCCCGGCGTCGAGGTTCAGCAACACGTGCTCGCCGATGGGCGCCCTGCCGTCGACCTCGGCCGCCGCGGCGACGAGCGCGCGCACCTGGTCCGCCTGCTCTTCGGAGAGCTTGTCCTGCCAGATCAGTTCCACCGAACCGACGTTACCTAGCGGGAGACGGGAATCCGAGGCGTGGGAGCCGGGGCCGCGGCGCGCTGCGAGGTGGAGCGGGTGGCCGGGCGGACGAACTTGTAGCCGACGTTGCGCACGGTGCCGATCAGCGCCTCGTGCTCAAGGCCGAGCTTGGCGCGCAGACGACGCACGTGCACGTCCACCGTGCGCGTGCCGCCGAAGAAGTCGTAGCCCCAGACCTCCTGGAGCAGCTGCGCACGGGTGAAGACCCGGCCCGCGTGCTGCGCGAGGTACTTGAGCAGCTCGAACTCCTTGTAGGTCAGTTCGAGCGCGCGTCCGCGCAGCTTCGCGGAGTAGGTGGCCTCGTCGATGACCAGCTCGCCGACCTGGATCGCGCCGTCGCCGCCCCGGTGCGCGGCGGCCCTGCGACCGCGGACCAGCCGCAGGCGGGCGTCGACCTCGGCGGGGCCGGAGTTCGGCAGCAGGATCTCGTCGATGCCCCAGTCGGCGTTGAGCGCGACCAGGCTGGCCTCGGTCACCACGGCGATGACCGGAACGTCGATGCCACTGCCCGCGAGGAGGCGGCACAGGCTGCGCGCGCCGACGAGGTCGGTGCGGGCGTCGACGATGACGGCCTCGTGCGGACCGGCCTCCAGCAGCGCGGAGACATCGGGAGCGAGCGGGCGCACCTGGTGCGGGAGCAGCGAGAGAGCGGGGAGCACCGACTCGGGATCGCGGTCGGTGGTCAGCAGCAGCAGATCGATGCTCGACATGGGCGCTCCTCTCGCGCGGACCGCGCTCGGTCCACAAGAGTTCGGTCGGCGCCGTTGCCGAAGGATGTCGGGGAGGATACCGAACGTGCCACCTCGACACCTAGCCCGCGAAGCCCGCGTCACACTGATGACCTCGGATAACGTTCGCCTGCACGCCGTCTTGCACGATTCAGCCGATCCGGGCGGTCTCGCCATCGTCGTGGCACACGGCGTAACACACCACGTCGGCCTGCCGACCGTTGAACGGCTGCTGCGCAGGCTCGCGCTGAAGCACTCCGTGCTCGGCTTCGACCTGCGCGGACACGGTCGCTCCGGCGGCGTCTCCACGGTCGGCGAAGCGGAGATCCACGACGTGGAGGCCGCGGTCCAGTACGCGCGGCAGCGCTACGAGCGGGTCGCGACGCTCGGGATCTCGCTCGGCGCATCGGTGGTGCTGCGCCACGCGGCGCTCATCGAAGCCCCCGACGCCGTGGCTGTCGTCAGCTGCCCGGCGCGGTGGTGGGTTCGCGAGACCCCGGCCATGCGCCGCGTGCACTGGATGCTGGAGCAGCCGCAGGGCCGGATCGCGGCGCGGTTGCTCGGGGTCCGGCTGGGCACTCCGTGGACGGAGATCCCGGCGTCTCCCGTCGAGGTCGCGGGCCTCGTACCGCCGGAGAAGCTGCTGATCGTGCACGGTGAGCGCGACCAGTACTTCCCCCGCGAGCACGCCGAGGCGCTCCACAGGGCGACCGGCGGGGAGGCCGATCTGTGGCTCGAACCGGGCATGAGGCACGCTGAGAGCGCGCTGACGCCACAGCTGGTGGACCGCATCGCTCGGTGGCTGGACGAGCGCACCCGAGGCAACTCCGTCGGGGTGCGTCACGTCCCCCTATCGGTACCGCGGCCCTCCAGCGGCGGACCGAGGCAAGGATTGGACGGAGAACCCACGTGAAGAAGCTGGTCATCAGCCTGGTCGTCGTACTGGGCCTGTTCGTGGTCGCCGACTACGCCATCGCGGCGACCGCCGAGTACCAGTTGTCGCAGCGGATGCGGACCCAGCTCAACATCACCGAGGACCCCGACGTCCGGATCAACGGTTTCCCGTTCATCTACCAGGCCCTCACCGGCGACTACCCCAACGTCGAGGTCCGCGCGGTCGGCGTGCCGCTGACCGCCGACGGCAAGATCAAGGTCGAGGGCGAGGTCCGGCTGCGGCACGCGCGCGCCTCGCTGTCCGACCTGATCTCCGGCAACACCCAGGACATGCGGGTGGACGAGGTGCTCGGCGCCGTCAAGGTCACCGCGAGCGACGTCGGCAAGCTGATCAGCATCCCGGACCTCAAGATCGAGAACCCGACGCAGGAGGAGCTGAACAAGCTCCAGAACGACGTCAACCGGGTCAAGGAGCAGGAGGAGCCCAAGCCGCCGCTCGCCGGGACCGTGCAGGACGAGGAGAAGCGCAAGGCCATGGTCCGGCTCACCGGCAGCACCACCATCGCCGGGCTGAAGACCGAGATCACCGTGCTCGGCGTGATCCAGATCGTGGACGGGCAGATCGAGATCAAGCCCAACACGCTCAAGCTCGGCAACGCCAAGTCCGGTGGCGAGGTCACGCTGCCCGCCGCGATCGAGCGCGCCGCGCGGGCCGCCTTCACCCACCGGGTCAACCTCGGGGCGCTGCCGTTCACCGTCGTGCCGACCGCGGTCAGGGTTGAACGGAACCAGCTCGTCATGGAGGCTTTGGCCAAGGACGTGCAGCTGCGCACCCTCACCGGGCGCATGGGGCAGTGACCCCCTAGCTCTTTCGGCGGTGACGATGACGGGTTTCGTCGTTGTGCTGGTCGCGATCGTGGTGACGGTCGCGATCGGCCTGCTCTACCGCAAGCTCAACGGCAGGGTCAGGGAGAAGGGGCAGCCGGTGGAGGTCGTGCTGCCCGCTCCGGTGCGCACCGCGCTGGACGCGGCGCCGGACGCCGGGTCTCCCGTCACGCTGCTCCAGTTCTCCACCACCTTCTGCGCTCCCTGCCGCCACGCGCGGGTGCTGTTGACCGACCTCGCCGGGCGCACCGAGGGCGTGCGCCACGTCGAGTTCGACCTCACCGCGCACCCCGAGGTCGCGGAGCAGCTGCACGTGCTGCGCACCCCGACCACGCTCGCGCTTGCTCCCGACGGGCGGGAACTGCTGCGGGTCAGCGGGCTGCCGAAGCGGGACGCGCTGGTCACCGCGCTGCGCCCGCACCTGCCCTAGCACGGGGTGTTCCCACTGGCTGGACACCCCTCCCGGAGCGCGGGCGATCGGAGTAACCTCGCTGACATGTACGTATGGCTGACGAAGCGACGCGTGGTGGACCACTGCCGCGTGCGCAGCAGCCTGTGTCGCCTCTGACGGGCGGTTGCTGACGGCTGCGCCGAGCGCGCCGGGAACCGCCTCTGACGGACTCTTTTCGCAGTCGAGTCAGGAGGCAAGTCCATGTCCGTTGACCCACCGGTCGATCCCCGAGGACCCCGATTCTCGGCCTGGCTGACCAGTCTCGTGCTCGTGCTGGGGATGGTCACCGGGGTGTGGCAGCTGGTGGCGGCGCAGGCGGTCATCTTCGCCATGTGCGCCTTCATCAGCCTGCGCCTCAACCCCTACGGCCAGCTCTACCGCACGGCGGTGCAGCCGAGGTTGAAGCCGACGACCGAGCGCGAGGCGTCCGAGCCGCTTCGCTTCGCACAGGGCGTCGGGTTCGTCTTCACCCTGGTCGGCACCATCGGCTACGCCTCCGGCCTCACCACCCTCGGCATCGTCGCCACGGCGGGCGCGCTGGTCGCCGCACTGCTCAACGCGGCGTTCGGACTGTGCCTCGGCTGCGAGATGTACCTGCTGCTGCGGCGCTTCCGCCCAGCCTGAGTCCCCAAGACTTTCCACCCCAGCAAGTGTTCTGAGTAGACGCAAACCCTTCACGAGGAGCGCTCGATGAGCCGTGAGAACGTCCTGGTCTCGGCCGAATGGGCCGAGCAGAACCTCGACGCCGAAGGGGTGGTGTTCGTCGAGGTCGACGAGGACACCGCCGCCTACGAGACCGGGCACATCCCCGGCGCAGTCAAGATCGACTGGAAGCAGGACCTCCAGGACCCGGTGCGCCGCGACTTCGTCGACCGCGAGGGCTTCGAGAAGCTGTTGTCCGCCAAGGGGATCAGCAACGACAACACCGTGGTCCTCTACGGCGGCAACAACAACTGGTTCGCCGCGTACGCGTACTGGTACTTCAAGCTCTACGGGCACGCCGACGTGAAGCTGCTCGACGGCGGCCGCAAGAAGTGGGAGCTGGACGGGCGCCCGCTGGACAAGCAGGACGTGCAGCTGGCCGCGACCACCTACACCGCGGCCGAGCCCGACACCTCCATCCGCGCGTTCCGCCGCGAGGTCGAGGACGAGATCGGCGCCAAGAACTACGTGGACGTGCGCTCCCCCGACGAGTTCTCCGGCAAGCTGGCCGCCCCCGCGCACCTGCCGCAGGAGCAGGCCCAGCGGCCCGGCCACATCCCCGGCGCGCTGAACGTGCCGTGGAGCAAGGCCGCCAACGAGGACGGCACCTTCAAGAAGGACGAGGAGCTGCGCGAGCTGTACAAGGCGGAGGGCCTCGACGAGTCCAAGGCGACCATCGCCTACTGCCGCATCGGCGAGCGCTCCTCGCACACGTGGTTCGTGCTGAAGGAACTGCTCGGCTACTCCGACGTGAAGAACTACGACGGTTCCTGGACCGAGTACGGCTCGCTCGTCGGCGTGCCGATCGAGCTCGGCGCGGGCAAGAAGTAAAGGGAGCGGACGAGATGAGCAGCTGCGGAGCCCCCGCCCAGACGGCGGTACTGCCCGCCAACATCGACGCCGGCAAGGAGGTCGTGCTCTCCGGGCGCGTGCTCTCCGGCGGTGCCCCGGTCGGCGGCGCGTTCGTGCGCCTGCTCGACTCCTCCGGCGAGTTCACCGCCGAGGTCGTCTCCTCCGACGGCGGCGACTTCCGGTTCTTCGCCGCTCCGGGCTCGTGGACGGTGCGCGCTCTGCACCGCTCGGGCAACGGCGAGACGTCGGTGAGTGCCGACGGCCCGGGACTGCACACCCTTGAGGTCGCGGTCTCCTAGAAGCCACTCCGAGAAAGTTCGGCCCCGTTCCGCTGCACTGGGACGGGGTCGAACTCTTTTCTTTTCGTGGCAACCACATGCCTCACCCGGACGTGTCATTGGCACAGGCACAACAGGGGAGGAACCCATGCGGAAGTTCGGTGTTCGGGCGATCGTCGTCGCGGTGCTCGCGGCAGGGCTCAGTGGCGTTGCGGCAGTGACCGGCGCTGGCACCGCCATGGCTTGCGAGGCCCACCAAGGGGATTCGCGCGAGTTCGCCGCGACGCTGTCGAGGGTGGAGCCGGGGCAGCGCGGGGTCGAGGTGCTCGGATTGCAGCGTGCGTTGCGCTACAAGGGATACGGCCTGCGCGGAACGGGGCTGTACGCGGAGAACACGCTCGCCTCGGTGAAGGACTTCCAGCGCCGCAACGGAATCGTCGACGACGGCGTGGTGGACCAGCCGACCTGGCAGGCACTCGTCGGCCCGCTGCTGCCCGGCCGGACCAGCACTCCGTTGCTGCCGGAGCGCGGCATCCAGCCCGGCGCGCACGACCCGCAGATGATGGACCAGCTCGCCAACGCGTTCAACCGGCTGGAGATCGACGCCCCTGAAGAAAGCGGCGGGCACTACAACGAGGCGTGGCAGGCGACCGTGCGCGTGTTCCAGCGCAACGTCGGCATCAAGGACAGCGGCATCGTCGGCCCGCTCACCTGGAACGCGCTGTTCCGCGCGGTCTCCATCAGCGGTCAGTGGGGCTGCTGAGCCCTCCTCGCTTGATCCTCGTCACCCCGGTGGGGTGGGGCGGCGCGGCCGCTCCACCCCCGACGTATCCTCGGCGGGTGGAATGGTTCTTTACCGGGCTGATCGGGCTGGCCGCGCTGCTGACACTGTGGTTCGCCGGCTACGTCGTCTACCGGCTCTACTCCGACCAGCGCTGACGAGTGAATCGCAGGACATGACCCAGACTCCCCCCGAGCCGGCCCCCGGCGTCGTTCCCGGCAGCGGTGACGCCGCCGTGCGCGCGGCCGCCGAGCGCGCCGAGCACACCCGCGACCGCAACCTGCCGCAGTTCGAGGACATGCCCATCGCGGGCGACACCGCGAACCTGCGCCTCGGCCCCAACCTGCACGACGCGTGCCTGGACCTGCTGCCGCTGATCGGCGTGTGGCGCGGCGAGGGCGAGGTCGTCTACCCGACGATCGAGGGCCCGTACCGCTTCGGCCAGCAGGTGACCTTCGCCCACGACGGGCGGCCGTTCGTCCACTACGAGGCGCGCTCCTGGCTGCTCAACGAGGCCGGTGAGGTCGTGCGCCCCGCCGCGCGCGAGACCGGCTTCTGGCGCCCGCAGGCCGACGAGACCATCGAGGTGCTGCTCACCCACTCCTCGGGGATCGTCGAGATCTACTACGGCAAGCCGCTGAGCCAGACCGCGTGGGAGTTCGGCACCGACATCGTCATGCGCACCGCGACGGCCAAGGAGGTCAACGCGGCCTCCCGCCTCTACGGCATCGTCGAGGGCGACCTGGCCTACGTCGAGGAACGCGCGATGGCCGGTCAACCCCTCCAGCCGCACACCTCCGCCCGCCTCACCCGCGTCGTCGGCTGAAGCCGCAGTTCTTAAGCCCTGAACGACCCGTTTAGTGCGTTGAGCGCGCTGAACGGGTCGTTTAGCGCGTTCAAGTACCCAAACGGGTCGTTCAGGGCTTCAACGGGGGCTAGGCGTAGACGGCCTCGTAGAGGGATGAGATCTCCTGGTGCAGGGGCGTGAAGTCCCGCAGGGGTGTGCCGTTGAGCGTGTGCACGCGAGTGACCAGCCGGACGCTGGAGACGCACCAGAGGCCGTCCGCGCCTGTCAGGTCCTCGACGGTCATCGGCTCGACCTTGGTCTTCCAGCCCGCCGCCTCGGCAGCGCGGAACAGGGCCGCCTGGGTGGTGCCCTCGAGGATGCCGAGCGGGGGCGGGGTGGTGGTCAGGGTGCGGTCCTTGGCGATGACCACCGTGGACGTCGGGCCCTCCAGCACGGTGCCGTCGGCGGCCGTGAAGATCACTTCCTGGGCGCCCTGGCTCTTCGCGTAGCGGGTCGCGGCCATGTTCACCGCGTAGCTCAGGGTCTTCGCGCCCAGCAGCAGCCACGGCGCGCGGTCGGTGAGGTCGGTGCTGTAGCCGCGGTCCAGGGTCAGCGCGGACACGCCGTCGCGGCGGCAGGCGATGGTGCTGTCCGGGATCGGGATGCCCATGGCGAAGCCGGTCGGCGTGCCGTCGCCGTACTCCGGGCCCCGGGTGTAGATGAGCTTCAGGCCCATCTCGGGGTGGGTGTCCCACGGCCAGGCGTCGATCACGATCTGGCTGAGCCGCTCCCACGCGGGCACGTCGACCGGGGGCATGTCCAGCAGTGCCGCGGACCGGGCGAGCCTGGCGAGGTGCGGGCCGAACTCACGGGTCCTGCGGTTCACCACGAAGATCGTTTCGAACACGCCGTCGCCGCGCTGGACGCTGTAGTCGTCCGGTCGGAGGAGTGGGGCCTCTGGGTCGACGAGAGTCCCGTCGAGCTTTGCCACTACGCGCATGCGATCAGCCTACGATTGGGCTCGTGGACAGCGTGCCGGAGATGCTCCGCCGGACCCTGCGCGAGCGCGGGCTGAGGATGACGCCGCAGCGCCAGCTGGTGCTCGACGCGGTGACAGAGCTCGAACACGCGACCCCGGAACAGATCTGCCAGCACATCCGCGAGCGCACGCCGACGGTCAACATCACCACCGTCTACCGCACGCTGGACCTGCTCGAACAGCTCGGACTGGTGCGGCACACGCACCTCGGGCACGGCGCGCCGAGCTACTCGGTGGACGCCCACGAGCACGTCCACCTGGTCTGCCACCGCTGCGGCGGGCTGGACGAGGTGCCGTGCGACGCACTCGCGGCGCTGGGGGAACAACTGCACACCGCGCGGGGTTTCCACCTGGATGCCAGCCACCTCGCGCTCTCCGGGGTGTGCGCGGACTGCTCAGTCGGAGATCAGGAGTTGCCGTGACGCTAGGCCAGCCAGGCGCGATCCCCCCGCCGGAGGACTCGGCGGACCCCGGGGTGCCGTGGCACTTCGGCGACCCGCTCGCCGAGCAACGGACGGCCGCGCGCTCGGCAGCGGTGATCGACCGCTCGCACCGGGGCGTCATCGCGGTCTCCGGCGCGGACCGGCTGACCTGGCTGCACTCGCTGACCAGCCAGCACATGACCTCCCTCGCCGACGGCTCCGGGAGCGAGCTGCTGATCCTCGACGTGCAGGGCCGGATCGAGGACCACGCCGTCGTCGCGGAGCTGGACGGCACCGTGTGGCTGGACGTCGAGCGCTCGCGGGTCGAGCCGCTGCTGGGCTACCTGACCAAGATGGTCTTCTGGTCCAAGGTCGAGCCCAAGGACGTCACCGACGAGTTCGCGCTGCTCACGGTGGTCGGCCCGACCTCGGACGAGGTGCTGGCGGCGGTCGGCGTCGTGGTCGCGGACGGGGTGCTCGCCCTGCCCGGCGGCGGGTTCGCCAGGCGGATGAGCGCGCCGGACTCGGTCGACCTGCTCGTGCCCCGCGCCGAGCTGGATGCGTGGTGGTCGCGGCTGACCGGCGCGGGGGCAAGGCCAACGGGCAGCTGGACCTACGAGGCGCTGCGGGTCGAGGCGCTGCGCCCCCGGCTCGGCATGGACACCGACGCGCGCACGATCCCGCACGAGGTCTCGTGGATCGGCCGCGCCGTGCACCTGGACAAGGGTTGCTACCGGGGCCAGGAGACGGTCGCCAGGGTGCACAACCTCGGCAAGCCGCCCCGGCGGATGGTGCTGCTGCACCTGGACGGCTCGCAGGAGGTGCTGCCCGAGCCCGGGGCTCCGGTCACGGCGGGTGGCAAGGTCGTCGGGCGCCTCGGTTCGGCCGTGCTGCACCACGAGCTGGGCCCGATCGCGCTGGCGCTGCTCAAGCGCTCGGTGCCGGTCGAGACCGAGCTGAGCGCGGGTGAGGGCGAGGACGCGGTGAGCGCCGCGATCGACCCCGACTCGGTGCCGCCGGACACCGGTGAGCAGCCAGGACGCGCCGCGCTGCGCAGGCTGCGGGGCTGACCACCTGCCCCGGGGGCTATCTCCGGACGCCGATCGCCTGGCAGGATCAGCCACCATGACAGCGTCGTCAGGCAGAGGGTCGTCCGGCACTCTCATCACGGTCGCCCCCACCGGGGCGGAGCACAGCAAGGCCGAGGTCCCGAACCTGCCGGTCACGCTGGAGGAGCTGGTCCGCACGGGCCAGGACTGCGAGCGCGTCGGCGCGAGCATGATCCACGTGCACGTCCGCGACGCCGAGGCCCGGCCGAGCCTGGACCAGGGCCTGCTCAAGGAGACCGTGGCCGCGCTGCGCGGTGAGACGAACCTGATCGTCCAGCTGTCCACCGGCGGCGCGGTGACCGATCCGGAGGAGGACCGGCTGGCCGTGCTCGACGCCATGCCGGACTCGGCCTCCTGCACCATGGGCACGGTCAACTTCGGCGACGCGGTGTTCATGAACCGCTGGGAGTTCATCGTCGAGCTGCACAAGCGGATGCAGGAGCGCGAGATCGTCCCGGAGTACGAGATCTTCGACGTCGGCCAGCTGGCCTCGCTGAACCGGCTGCTGGACGAGCACGGGGCGCCCGCGGGCGGTCACGTGCACGTCGACCTCGTGATGGGCGTTCCCGGCGGCATGCCGGGCACGACGGAGATGCTGACCTCCGCGCTGCGGCTGCTGCCGCAGGGGGCGAGCTTCTCCGCGACGGGCATCGGGCGCACGTCGCTGCCGGTGATGTTGGCCTCACTGTCCGCAGGTGGTCATCTGCGGGTGGGCATGGAGGACACGCTCTCCTACGCGAGGGGCGAGCGGGTGCGCGACAACGCCCAACTCGCGGCGCGAGCGGCGGCGTTGTCCCGGATCGCGCAACGGCCGCCGATCGCGGTCGACGAGGCTCTGGCGCTGCTCGGAGTGCGGCAATCCAGGTGATTATTCGAATGTGTACCTGTTGGGAGTAGAGCGGGTGTTGGCGGCTGACCGGAATGTCCCGCAGGATGGGCACGTGATCGAGGTACGTCCAGGCGGGCGCCGGAGGATTGACCGCGTGCTGGCCCCGGACTACACCGAGGGTGTCGAGCAGCGCCCCCTCAGCGAGGTGCGGGAGCTGCGGGACGAGGCTGCGCAGGAGGAGACCGACCTCTCCTACGTGCGCAGGCTCCTGCACGCCAGGATCGACATCGTCCTGGCCGAGCAGCGCAGACGCTCCGAGGGTGGTCCGACCTCCGTGGTCGAGCAGCTCGTCGGCATCCTCTCGGAGAACGCGGTCCGGTCCACCGGCAGTCTCGGGCGCGCCCAGATGCCGGAACCCTCGCGCGCGGAGGCGCACCGCAGGCACGTCGAGACCCTGGTCTCCGACGTGGACCTGTCCAACGTCACCTCGCTGACCGAGGAGCAGATCGCGCACGCGCTGCGGGCCTACCGCGCCGAGGAGGCGTCGGTGTCCAGGCGGCGGCGCGAGGTGCAGGTGGTCATGGACCAGCTCAACGAAGAGATCGCTCGGCGGTACCGCGAGGGCAGGGCGTCGGTGGACGATCTGCTGGCGGCCAGCAGGCTGCGCAGGCAGGACGGGGCCGACGAACCCGAGGAGGACTAGCCATCGCCAGCGAACTGGTCGAGGTGGTCCGTTCCGGCGTGCGCGAGTGCGTGCACCACGGCTCGGTGATCGTGCTCGGACCGGCGGGCGAGGTGGTCCGCGTGCACGGGGACACCCGCAGGCCGATCATGCCGCGCTCGTCGAACAAGCCCGTCCAGGCGTTGGGGATGCTGCGGTGCGGCCTCGACGTGCCGGACGACGCGGACCTGGCCCTCGTCTGCGCCTCCCACAACGGCGAGCCCGACCACGTCGAGCGCGCGACGGCACTGCTGGCCAAGCACGGTCTCACCCCGGACGACCTGCTGTGCCCTCCGGACTACCCCGTGCACGAGGGCAGCAGGAACGCGCTGGTCGCGGCCGGTGGCACGGCGAACCGGGTCAGCATGAACTGCTCCGGCAAGCACGCGGGCATGCTCGCGACGTGCGTGCAGCGCGGTTGGCCGACGACCTCCTACACCGATCCGTCGCACCCGCTCCAGGTGACGATCAGGAACACCCTCGCCGAGTTGGCCGAGGAGCCGATCGCGCACACGGCGGTCGACGGATGCGGCGCCCCGCTGTTCTCCGTCTCGCTGTACGGGCTCGCCCGGGCCTTCGGCAAGCTCGCCAGCGCTGAGCCCGGCTCGGACCTGCGCCGCGTCGCCGACGCCATGCGCGCGCACCCGTACCTGGTCGCGGGGACCGGGCGCGAGGACACGCTGCTGATGGACGCCGTGCCCGGGTTGTTGTGCAAGGCGGGCGCCGAGGGCGTGCACGCGGCGGCTCTGCCGGACGGGCGGGCGGTCGCGCTGAAGATCTCCGATGGGGCCCAGCGGGCGCGGATGCCGGTGATCGTCGGCGCGCTGCGCTCGCTCGGCGTCGCCACACCCGCGCTGGAGGAACTGGCCGAGGAGCCGGTGTTCGGCGGCGGTCGGCGGGTCGGCTCGGTCCGCCTGCTCCCCGCCGTCTTCTAGGGCCGTCTTCTGGGGCCGTCTTCTAGGGCCGTGTTCTGAGCTGGAACAGGCGAAGGGACCTCCACCCCCTGCGGTGAAGGTCCCTTCTGGCTTGCTGCGGTTCGCGCGACTAGTTCTTGGGGAACTCGATCGTCAGCGTCGAACCGGTGTGGTGCACGGACTTCGGGAAGAGGCCCTTTCGGGTGCCGATGACCCAGGACAGCGTGCCCTCGAAGTCGCCGTTGATGACAACCTCGCCGACGACGCCCGCACCCTTGACACGACGCGGACCCCTGTACGGGTTGCCGTACCAGTCGTAGCCGCACAGCATCCGGACCTCGTACCAGCTGGTGCCCTTGACCTTGACCGGGTCGCCGGAGCCGTCCTGCACCGGCGGCGAGGTCAGCTCGCTCACCGTCACGTCCTCGACGCGGCGGGAGTAGGTCAGGTCGACGGCGGTCGTGGAACCGGTGTCGCGGACCTTGACCTCGGAGAAGGTGAACGGACGGCACTCCTGCGCCGGGGTGGCCGAGGCCAGGGGCGCGAGCACGCCCGACAGTCCCGCCAGCACCGCGCCGACAGCGATCGCCCTGCTCAGGCCGAGGGCGGTCATCAGGCGACCTTGACGTAGACCTGGACGGTCTTGCCCTTGGCGGAGAAGGTGATCTGCCGCTTCTTGTCCAGGCCGATGAACCAGAGCGCCTGGCCCTCGAAGTTGTCGGCGTGCACGATCTGCTTGACGGCGCCCTCGCCCGCGATCTTGCGCTTGCCCTTGTAGGTGTCGCCGATCCAGTTGTAGCCGTCGGTCACGACGCGGATCCACGCCTTGGCGCTCTTGTCGTAGTCGATCTTGCCTTCGCCCGCGGACGGGTAGGGCTTCTCGTTGGCGCCGAGGAACGAGACGTCGCGCAGGTGGTTGAACTTCTTGCCCTTGGCGTCCTTGCCCTCGACCGCGCAGTGGTAGTTGAAGACCACGCTGATGCCGTCGTGGTCGGCCGAGTGGAAGACGTCCTTGAGGACGTTGCCCTCGGCGCAGTCGACGGCCGGAGCCGGAGCGGCGACCGCGGTGGGGGCGACGGCGCCACCCAGGGCGGCGATCAGGACGCCACCGACGGCGAGGCGGGAGAGCAGCGAGGTCATCGTCTTCCTTTCACTTGCGGCGCCTGGGGGTGCGCCAGCAAGAACGACTGAACCACAGGGTTGTTGGAAAATTGGCAACAAAGCCGTGTGACCAAGATGACGCATGCCCACGGGGCGGAATAGTCGCTCTTGAAACCGTTCTTCTCCTTTCTTGTGACCATCGTCACCGCGAGCTCCAACATCAAGAAGGGGTCAATTACCTGCGGTTTTGTGGAAATTGCAGTTCGGACACGACCGAAGAACGCGCCGATCACCCCATGCTCCGACATGGAAAATCTTCCACATAAAGGCCTGCTCCGATTACGTGTCTTTTCAATTATTGGGACAGCACTCCCGCAATGTGGATATGCGTCCTAGGCTCCGCTGATGATCACGCGCCCCGAGAGCTACCGCTGGGTCGTGCTCGCGGCGGGCGCGCTCGGCCAGGGGGCCAACGCCTCCTACTTCCTGGGCCTGCCGGTGCTGATCCCGCAGCTGCGCGACCACTTCTCGCTGAGCCTGCCGCAGGCGGGACTGCTGGTCGGCGCGGTCAACCTCGGCACGATGCTGACGCTGGTGCTCTGGGGCGCCAGCGCCGACCGCTTCGGCGAGCGCCCGGTGATGACGATCGGGCTCGTCGCGGCGGCACTGTGCCTCGCGGGGGCGGCCGCGACCGACGACGTGCTGGTCGCCGGGCTCGCGCTGCTCGGCGCCGGGGCCTTCGGGGCCAGCGCGAACGCGGCGAGCGGGCGCGCCGTGATGATCTGGTTCCCCGCCGACAAGCGGGGCATCGCCATGGGCGTGCGGCAGTGCGCGACCCCGGCGGGCGCCGCGCTCTCCGCGCTCGTGCTGCCGCTGGCGGCGCACTCCGGAGGCGTGCCGAGCGCGTTCCTGGTGCTGGCCGGGATCAGCCTGGTCGCCGCGATCGCCGTTGTCGTCTGGGTCCGCGAGCCCGAGGGTGCCGTCCGGGCGCCGAAGGGCAGCGGGGCCGGCGAGGTGCTGCGCTCCCCCCGGCTGTGGCGGCTCAGCCTGGCCAGCGCGTGCTTGGTGATCCCGCAGTTCACCACCGCGGCGCTGCTGGTCGAGCTGTTCCACGAGCACCGGGGCGTGAGCCTGGCCGTGGCCTCGACCCTGCTCGCCGTCGCCCAGCTGCTCGGCGCGGGCGGACGGCTGTTCAACGGCGCGTGGTCGGACCGCGTGTCCAGCAGGCTCGGGCCGCTGCGCACGGTCTCGGTGCTGATCGCGGTGTCTCTGGCTCTGGTGGCCTTGCTGGACTGGGGGAACGCCGCGGTGCCGGTGCTCGCCGTGGTCGCGGTCGCCGCCACCGCCCTGTCGCTGAGCTGGAACGGGCTGGCGTTCACCGCTGCGGGTGAAATGGCTCCGGAAGGCAGGAGCGGCACGGCGCTGGGCTTCCAGAACACGGCCAACTACCTGTCGGCGGCGATCGCGCCGGGCATCGCGGGCCTGCTGGCCGCCGAGGTGTCCTGGCCAGCGGCGTTCGCGGTGGGCGGTGCGGCAGCGGTGCTCAGCCTGGTGCTCTTGCGCAAGCTCTGAAATCGTTTTGCGGATCGGAGCCACTGCGGCGACAGTTCCGCCCATGCGCGATCTTCCGAAGTCGTTCCGCCGTGTCTGGGCGGGCGAATCGGTCTCCATGCTCGGGGACTACAGCTACGACGTCGTCTTCGCCTGGCTGGTCCTGTCGGTCACCGGCTCCACGACCACCACCCTGGCCGCCGTGATGATCTCCATCGCGGTGCCGCGCGGGGCGTTGGTACTGGTCGGCGGTGCTGTCACGGACCGGCTCTCGCCGAGGACCGTCATGTTGATCTCGCATCTCGTTCGCGGCGGCTGCGTGCTCACGCTGGCCGTGCTCAACGCCACCGGGACCATCGCGATCTGGCACTTCTTCGTCATCGGCGTGCTCTCCGGGGTGGCCGAGGCGTTCTTCTGGCCAGCGAGTTCGAGCATCCTGCCGTCGCTGGTGTCCGACGAGCAGCTGCCCAAGGCGAACGCGCTGCTCGGGATGAGCGAGCAGTTCGGCCGACTGGCCGGACCGATCGCGGGCGGCGTGCTGGTCGCGCTGGGCAACACCACCACGGCCATGATCGTGAACGCCGCGACGTTCTTGTTCGCAGCGGCGACGCTGCGCGGAGCGCCTGCGGGAACACCGGCGGAGCGCCCCGAGACCCCGTTGTGGCGTGAGATCGGCGTCGGCCTGCGCTACGCCCGCGACAACGTGGAGATCCGGATCGTGCTGCTGCTGGTCACGGCGGCGACGCTGGCCTACGCGGGGCTGTTCGCCGTCGGACTGCCCGCGCTGGCGAAGGAGCTGTCCGGCGATCCGATCGCGCTCGGCGTGCTCGTCGCGTCGTGGGGGCTGGGCCAGCTCATCGGCGCTTACGGCGCGTCGGTCACCGGGCTGCCTCGGCGCTGGGGCTTGCTGATCATCGGCATGACGCTGTGCGAGGGCACGGCCTTCGCGCTCATCGGCTTCCTGCCCAGCGTGTGGGTCGCCGCCGTCGTGCTCGCGGTGATCGGCGTCGGGGTCGCGTATTCGAGCGACGTGGCGTTGCCCGCCTTCGTGCAGACCGCCGTTCCGCGCGAGCTGCTCGGCCGGGTGAGCAGCATCATCGACCTGCCGAGAATGACCCTGGACTCCGTGTCCATCGCGCTGATGGGCGTGCTGATCGCGATCGACGTGCAGTGGGCGTTCGTGGGCGCGGCGCTGCCGATGCTGCTGGTCGGCGTCGGGCTGGCGTTCAGCAAGACCGCTCGGGGGATGAAGGCGGCGCGTTAGGGCCTGTTCGCGGGGCGCGAACACGGGCCCCGCGAACAGGCCCTCAGTTGTGCTGTTCGCGGGAGGCCAGGTCGCTCCAGAACTCGCGGAGCTTCGCGTAGCGCTCGGCGGCCAGCTCGGCGTTGCCGGTCTCCAGTGCGCTGAGCGCGACCTGGACGTCCTCGGCTGAGGTGTCCTCGGTCAGCTCCGCGTCCTCCAGGAGCTGGACGAGGCCGCCGTAGTCGAGCTCGATCACCGAGTTCACGTCGAAGTGCGCCAGCCAGCGCGAGGTGTCGCGGAGGATGCGGGCCGGGCCCTCCTCGCCGAGGGTCGCCGTCACCACCGCGTGCGCTTCCTCGGCGCGGCGGCGCGCGTCGGACATGGAGATCAGCCAGTGCACGCTGCGCTCCGCGTCCCCGCGCTCCTTCAGGACCACCTTGCGCGCGCCCGGGTCGACCAGCGCGAACCACGGCAGCGGCACGGTCCAGGTGGAGGAGACGACGTGGGCGGCTCGGCGCGGCAGGTTGCTCAGCGCGGCCGACGCCCTCGCCCTGACCACCTCGACCGGCAGCGGCAGCGCCTCGTCCACCAGCGGTCCGACCGAGTGGGACAGGAAACCCATCACCCCTGCCGCGGCACGCGGGCGGAGGTCGAGCGGGCAGACCAACGGGGACTCGTCGGAGTCGACGGCGTCGCGGCCGGGCGCGTCGGCGACGGGCAGGGTGATCACGTCGAGCCTGCGCAGTGCGCCCTCGCCGTCGGCGTTGTCGCCGGGCAGCAGACGGGTCGGAGCGGCCGACTGTGTCCTAAGCCACAGTTCGCGCTCGCGGTCGGCGGCCTGGGACCTGGTGAGCCCACCCCCGTTGCGCAGCGCGTGCTCGACCTGCGAACGAAACGCGCCCTCCAGGGAGGACAACGGCTCGTACACCCGGAGATAGGCGACGAACGGACGGGGCACGGGAGGAATCGTGCCATGCGGTCTCGGCCCGGTCACAACCGTGTCATGAGGCACTGCCCGCAGCGCCGTGCCGCGTCGCATTCAGGTGCCTGGGCACGGTACGGTGACTGCCAGGAAACGAGTCGAGACGTGCGGGGCCACCACTGGTCGCCCCCGTCCCTGTATGAGGGGGTCGAGCCATGGGGCGCGGCCGTGCAAAGGCCAAGCAGACGAAGGTGGCCCGGGAGCTCAAGTACCACACCCCTCCCGCCGACTTCGATGCGTTGCAGCGCGAGCTGTCCGGTGACGAGAGTCCTCCTCCTCCGCCCTCCGTCGAGGACGAAGAGGACGACGACCCGTACGCGGACAGGTACGCGGACAAGTACCGCGACTGAATCCCTCTCCACAACGCACCTCAGGGCCGTTCCACCATCACTGGCGGGACGGCCCTGAGAACGTGCCCGTCGGGGTTCGTGCGTCTTCAAGACCCGCAAACCCCCGTTGTGGCGGTCGCTAACCGCGCTGAACCCCGGGTTTGGGGTGGTTGGTGGTGCTGCGCGCGCCCGGGTTCGGTGGTCTTGAAGACCGGTGAACCTCCGGCGGGTGGGTTTGCGGTGGTTGAGGACAGGGCGCGCCGGGGTTCGGCGTACTTGAAGACTGGCGAACGCCCTGCGGTTCATGACTGGCAGTGGGTTTGCGGCGGTTGGAGATGCGCTGCGTGGGGGTTGGGTGGTCTTGAAGACTGGTGAACTTCCGCTGGGGCCGGGTCAGGGGGCCAGGTAGCGGAGTTGGCGGGTTCGGGCTTCCTGGGACTCACGGTGGGCGTCGGTGATCTCGGTGCGGTGGGCGGTTTCGGGGACTCCGACCTGCCACCAGGCTCCGGCCTCGGTCCACGACGACGGGTGGGTTCGCACGAGGACCACGACAGGACGGCGTTCCTGCTGAGCCTGCGATCGGGCGGCGGAGTACGCGGGGCCGACCTCGGCGAGGGTGTCGGCCTGGATCACTCCGCAGCCCAGTGACGCCGCGTGCGCCGCGAAGTCGACTCGGCGCTTGGAGCTGTCGGTCGTCGACCGGCAGTCGGCGTACATGTTGTTGAAGGCCGCGCCACCTTGGCCCTGTTGAAGGCGGGCGATCACCGCGTAGCCGTCGTTGTCGCAGACGACCGCGACGAGGGGGTGCCCGGCGAACGCGGCGGAGAACAGCTCGGAGTTCATCATCAGGTACGAGCCGTCGCCGAGCAGTGTCGTGATGACGCCGTCGGGGTGCGTCCCGGCGCGGGCCATGGCGGCTCCCCAAGCTCCGGCGATCTCGTAGCCCATGCAGGAGAAGCCGTACTCGACGTCCATGGTCGCGGCGCCCAGTGCGCGCCACCCACCGATCAGTTCGCCGGGCAGGCCACCCGAGGCGGTCATGACGTAGTCCTGCGGGTGCGCGTTGTCGTTGACGGCGCCGACGATTTGCGCGTAGGTCGGTAGCCCATCCGTGGCTTGACGGAGCCCGTCAAGGTGCTCGTCCCACTTGGCGCGCTCATGGGAGGCGGAGGCCGTCCACGGGTCCTCAGCTCGCCAGTCGCCGAGCGCGCGGTTCAGCTCGCGCAGTCCTTCGGCGGCGTCGGCGACCACGGCGAGCGAGCCGTGCTTGACCGCGTCGAAGCGCGCCGCGTTGATCGAAACGATCTTGGTCTCGGGGTGGAAGACCGTCCACGACGCGGTGGTGAAGTCCTGGAGGCGGGTGCCGACCGCGATCACCACGTCGGCCTTGGCGGCGAGGGTGTTCGCCGACGAAGAGCCGGTCACGCCCAACGGCCCCGCGTGCAGCCGGTGGTCGTGCGGGACGAGGGTGCGGCCCGCGGTGGTCTCGGTGATCGGCACGCCGTGCGTCTGGGCGAACTCGATGACCTTGCCCCCCGCGCCGGAGTAGCGGACGCCGCCGCCGACCACGAGCAGCGGGCGCTTGGCGGCCTTGATCAGCTCGGCGGCGCGTTCGACCGACCGCGAATCTGGGCGGGGGCGCGTGATGTGGTGCACCACCGGCGCGAACAACGACTCCGGGAAGTCGAAAGCTTCGCCCTGCACGTCCTGCGGCAGCGCGAGCGTGACCGGGCCGCACTCGGCGGGGTCGGTGAGCACGCGCGCGGCCTGCGGCAGTGCGGCGAGCAGCTGCTCCGGCTTGGTGATCCGGTCGAAGTAGCGGCTCACCGCGCGGAAGGCGTCGTTGACCGTGAGCGTGCCGTCGCCGAAGTGCTCGACCTGCTGGAGGACGGGATCGGGCGCGCGGCTGGCGAAGGTGTCACCGGGCAGCAGCAACACCGGCAGCCGGTTCGCGTGCGCGACACCCGCGGCGGTGACCATGTTCAGCGCGCCGGGGCCGATCGAGGACGTCGCCACCATGACCTGGCGGCGGTGGGTGGCCTTGGCGTAACCGATCGCGGCGAGCGCCATGCCCTGCTCGTTCTGCCCGCGCCACACCGGGATCTCGTCGCGGTGCTCTTCGAGGGCGTTGCCCAGGCCGAGCACGTTGCCGTGGCCGAAGATCGCGAACACTCCGGGGAACAACGGCGCCTGCGAGCCGTCGAGCAGTTCCGTGCGCTGGGCGATCAACCACCGCACGAGCGCCTGGGCCGTGGTCAGCCGAACCGTACGCACTCCACTACCTCCTGGTGTTGTGCCTGAACGACCCGTTCAGTGCGTTGAAGTAGCTGAATGACTCATTCGGGGAGTTGAGCGTCCCCAATGACTCATTCAGGACGCTCAAGTACCTCAATGAGTCATTCAGCGCGTTTGGGGGTGGCGGTGGTCATGGGGCAGCGGGGGTCGGTGGGGGTGGAGGCCCAGGTGTCGCGGATCCAGGTGTGGGCGGGGTCGTCGCAGAAGGCCATGGAGCGCTCTTCGGCCGGGCCTGCGAGGACGTTGAGGTAGTACATGGGGTAGCCGGGCGCGGCGACGCACGGGCCGTGATATCCGCGCGGGATGAGGAAAACGTCGCCATCGCGGACGGTGACGTCCTCGTCGATGCTCGACCCCGCAAGCAGGTCTTCGGTGCCGATCTGGCCGTCACCGGTGTAGGTGCGGTGGAAGCCGAAGCCCTCGCGCGAAGGGGTCACGCCGTCCCGCGCGGCGATGCGGAAGTAGTAGATCTCCTCGTTCACCACCTCGCACGGCTCGGAGTCGTCGTGCTTGTGCGGCGGGTAGGAGGACCAGTTGCCGTCGGGGGTGATCAGCTCGCAGGCGTTGAGCTTGTCGGCGTGGTCCCAAACGCCGGGAGTGCCGAAGTTGGTGACCTGCCGGGTCGCGTTGCCCGCGCCGCGCACCTCGACGGGCACGCCCTCCGCCGGGCCGTAGCGCGGTTCGAGGCGGCGCGTGCACTTGGCCATCGGCAGCGCGATCTCAGCACTACTCAAAGAGGTCAGCGTGACGGATGCATCCCTTGGCACGTAAGCGAAATCGGTGACCCGCGTAAAGACGGACTCACGGCCTTCGAGTTCGAAGCGGTGACCGTCGACCTCCACGACGCAGCCGCCCGCGAGCGGGAGCACGAACGCCTCGAACTCACCAGTCTCGATCACGCGCGGCTCGCCCGGCTCCAGCACGAGCACGCGCAGGCCGCAGTACGTCCAGCCCGCGTCTTCCGGAGTGAGCAGGATCGGATCGCCATCGGCGACAAGTGTCCCTTGTGGACGGTGGAGCGTCACGCGGAGATCTCCTCTCGGGTCGAGCGCAGAAGGCTCGCGGCGGCAGCCACCGCAGCTGCCACGTCGCCGTCCTCCGGGTAGAGCAGCGTGCGGCCGACCACGAGTCCGCGCACGACCGGATGGCGCAACGTCTTTTCCCACAACGACTTGTCGGCTTCGGGGCCGCCGAGGACCAGCGACGGCAAGGTGGTCGCGCCGAGCACAGCCGATGGGTCGGCGGGCGCGGGGAGCTTGAGCCACGTGTGCGCCGAAGTGCGGCCAACGCCGGACGCGACGGTGACCGCCCTGGCCAAGGAGGTCGCGTCGCTTTGCAGCACGAGCGAGCCTTCGCGGCGTTCGTAGGGCAGCGGCTCGACCATCGCCATGACTCCAGCGGAAGCCAGAGCGGACACGGCCTCTGCGCACGCCTGCAAGGTCGGAGCCGTGCCCGCGTCGGAGTTCACCAGTCGCAGCAACATCTTTCCGCCATCCAACCGATAGTCCACAATGGACTCTGCAGAGTAGGCGGTGAAGCGGTCGTCGATCTCCCAGTCCGCGCCCGCCAGGCCACCGCGGTTCATCGAGCCGATGACGACCTTGTCGTGCAAGCCGTGCAGCAGGAGCAGTTCCTCGATGATGTCCGGAGTGCCGAGCACGCCGTCCACGGCCGGGTTGTCCAGCGCGACGAGCAAGCGCTCCAGCAGTGAGCGGCGGTCGGCCATCGCGGTCGGATCGCCTGCGGCCCCGAGCGCTCCGCGCGCGGGGTGGTCGGCGGCGACGAGGAACAGCGTGCCGCTCGGCCCGAGCAGCGGCCTGCGACGGCGGGCAGCGTAGGCGGACGCGATCGCACCGGGCTCGAAAGCCCTGGTGTGCAACAACTCCCGCCAAGCGGCATCGGTGATCACGAAAGCTCAGCCTCGATTTCCTCGGACGTGGGCATGGCATCGGCGCACGCCAACCTCGACGCCACAAGCGCCCCAGCCACGTTCGCGTACTCCGCGATGCGCACCGGGTCCCAGCCCGCCAGCAAACCGTGTGCGAGCGCTCCGCCGAACGCATCCCCTGCGCCGAGCCCGCACACGACCTCGACGGGGTGTGGCGGCACGGTCCACGAGCCCTCGTCGGTGGCCACCAGAACGCCCTCGGCGCCCTTCTTCACGATGGCCAGGCGCACACCACGATCGAGCAAACGTTTGGCCGCCTCGTCGGGATCATCAGTCCCCACAGCGATCTCCACCTCGGTGCGGTTGCCGACCGCGACCGTGACGTGGTCGAGCATCCACGAGATCTCCGTGCGCGCGGCGTCCTCGGACTCCCAGAACATGGGCCGGTAGTCCAGATCGAGCACGGTGTGGTCGCGACGTCCCCTGCGCAGCAACATCTCCCGCTGAGTGGCCCTCGAAGGCTCCTCGCACACACCGGTTCCGGTCACCCAGAACAACGGCACGTTCTCGACCTCGTCCCACGGCACGTCCTCCGGCCGCAGCCGGAGGTCGGGCGCGGTGGGGCGGCGGTAGAACAACAACGGCGGGTCAGCGGGCGGGTTGAGCGCGCAGAACACCACGGGAGTGAGCAGACCCGGTTCCGTACCAACGTGTTCCGGCGAAACACCGAAGTCGCTGAGCGCGCTGCGGACGTAGGGGCCGAAGTCGTCCTCGCCGACCTTGGTGAACACGGCGGAGCGGCGGCCGAGCCTGGCCGCCGCCACCGCGACGTTGGTCGCCGTGCCACCGAGGGACTTCGCGAAGGTGCTGACCTCGGCGAGCGAGACACCGCTCTGCTCGGGGTAGAGGTCGACACCGACTCGCCCGACCGTCAACAGCTCCAGTGCGCTCACGAGCCCATCCCTCGCAGTTCGTGTTCCAGCGCTTCCAACTCCGCGCCACCGGCCATCTGCCTGGTCAGCTCTTCGAGGGAGATGTCGGCCTTGTCGAAGCAACCGAGGCTGCGCCCGCGCTTGAGCAACAGGAAGCGGTCGCCGACCGGGTAGGCGTGGTGCGGGTTGTGCGTGATCAGCACGACGCCGAGCCCCCGATCGCGGGCCTGGGCGACGTAGCGCAGCACGACCCCGGCCTGCTTCACGCCGAGCGCGGCGGTCGGCTCGTCCAGGATCAGCACCTTCGCCCCGAAGTGGACGGCGCGCGCGATCGCGACGCACTGCCGCTCACCACCGGAGAGCGTGCCGACCGGCTGCTCCACGTTGCGGAGGTCGATCCCCATCTCCGACAACGCTTTCTTGGTGGTGGCACGAGCCTTCGCGCTGTCCAGCCAGGAGAACGGACCCCAGCCCTTGCGCGGTTCGGAGCCGAGGAAGAAGTTGCGCCACACGCTCATCAGCGGGACCACGGCGAGGTCCTGGAAGACCGTCGCGATACCGCGGTCCAGCGCCTCGCGCGGGCTGGACAGCCGGACCGGCTCGCCCTCGATGAGGAACTCGCCGGTGTCGTGCTGGTGCGCCCCGGCCAGGATCTTGATCAACGTGGACTTCCCGGCGCCGTTGTCGCCGAGCACACAGGTCACTTCGCCTGCATTGACCACGGTGGACACGCCGTTCAGCGCGATCACGCTGCCGAAGCTCTTGCCGACCTCACGGGTTTCCAGGAGGACCCCCGACCTGCTTGCAGGGTCGGGCATGGATGCCGTCATGTCGTCCTCATCTCTTTGCCCGCTCCGCCCGGCGGCGGAAGGCGTTGTTCACCAGGACGGCCGCCAGCAGCATGATGCCGAGGAACAGCTGGAACCAGTCGCTGTCCCACTGCGCGAAGACGATGCCCTGGCGGGCCATGCCGAAGATCAGCGCGCCGATCGCGGCCCCGATCGCCGAGCCGAAGCCGCCGGTGAGCAGGCAGCCGCCGATCACCGCCGCGATGATGAACTGGAACTCCAGCCCGATGCCCTGGTTGGCCTGGACCGTGGTGAAGCGCAGGATGTTGATCGAGCCGACCAGCCACGCGGCGAAGGCGGTCGTCATGAACAGCAGGATCTTGGTGCGCACCACGGGAACGCCGACCGCGCGGGCGCTCGGGGCGGCCCCGCCGACCGCGAAGATCCAGTTGCCGAAGCGCGTGCGCATGAGCACCCAGCTGCCGACCGCCGCGGCCAGCACCCACCACACGATGGAGATCGGGAAGGACGTTCCTCCAACGTCCACAGTGGACGCGAAGAGGTAACCGGCCGACTCGTAGCCCTCGGCCTCGCGCATGCCGGAGACCTGCACGGAACCGGTGACCAGTCGCGTGATGCCGAGGTTGAGCCCTTGCAGCGCGAGGAAGGTACCCAGTGTGACGATGAAGCTCGGCAGCCCGGTCCTCATCACCAGCCAGCCGTTGAGCGCCCCGACACCGAGCGCGAACACGAGTGAGACCAGCAGCGCCAGCCAGGTGTTCCAGCCGAGCTGCGTCGCCAGGATCGCGGTCACCAGCGCGGTGGAGGCGGTCATCACGCCCGCCGACAGGTCGAACTCACCGCCGATCATCAGCAGCGCGACCGCGACCGCCATGATGCCCAGCGTCGAGGAGTCATCCAGCCAGTTCGCCACGCCCATCGGGCTGAGGAACTGGTCGGTGAGCACCGAGAAGAACACGAACACCGCGAGCGCGCCGAGCACGGAACCCAGTTCCGGCCTGCTGACCAGGCGATCCGCGAGGCCAACGCGAGCGACCCGCTCGTCGTCTCCCTGCACCGCCAACGCCATCCCAACTCCTTCGGTGAGATCCGGTGAGATCCGGTGAGACCGGCGGGCTCCGCGCGGAACCCGCCGGAATCGGTCAGCGAGTGCCGCGGTCGGCGTTGCGGCCGACAGCGTCCACATTGGACTTCTCGACGAAGCCGGGACCGGTCAGCACCGGGCGGCCACCCCCGACGGTGTTGGCGTTGTCCTTGTAGAGCTTGAGGAAGACCACCGGCAGGTACCCCTGGAGGTACTGCTGCTGGTCGACGGCGAAGAGCACGTCACCGCTCTTGATCGCCGCGACGACGTCGGAGTTGAGGTCGAAGGTCGCCACCTGCGCCTTGCCGCCGGTGTCCTTGGCCGCGCTCACCGCGTTGCCCGCGACCTGCGGGTTCAGCGTCAGCACCGCGTCGATCGACGGGTCCGCCTGGAGCGCGCCCTTGAGCCGCGCCAGCGCGTCGGTCGGGTTGCTGATGTCGACCTGGAGCTTCTGCGTGGTGCCGAAACCGCGCTCGGCGCCGTCGCAGCGCTGGGTCAGCCCGATGTTGCCGGCCTCGTGGATCACGCACAGCAGCTTGCGCTTGCCCGCGTCCTTGAGCTTCTTGCCCGCCTGCTCGCCCGCGATGCCCTCGTTCTGGCCGACGTGCATGAGCGCGCCGAACTCGGTGCTGCGCTGCTCACCGGAGTTGATCGTGACGACCGGGATGCCCGCCTGCGTGGCCTTGGCGATGGAGTCGCGCAGCGCGTCCGGGTTGGCCATCGACACCACGATGCCGCCGACCTTCTGCGCCACCGCGTTGTCGATGGACTTGGCCTGCGCGGCGGGGTCGCCGTTGGCCTGGTACTGGACCTCGACGCCGAGCTCCTTGCCAGCGGCCTCGGCCCCGTTCTTGACGACGTTCCAGAACGCGTCGCCGGGCGTGCCGTGCGAGACGACCGCGACCTTCAGCGGGCCGCCCGAGGGCGCGGAACCCCCTGGCGCGCTTGAAGGAGTGGCTCCCGAGCCGCCTGTGGGGCCACTGCACGCCGCGAGCACCAGGCCTGCGGCTGTGAGTCCGACCAGCGCGCCGAGGCGGCGGGATCGGTAAGACGTCATTGTCTTCTCCTAGAAAGCGATCTCAGTCGAACTGCTTCCCCAGGTACTGCAGGCTCCGCTCGGTGTCCCGCACCGGCCGTCCCGCCGCTTCGGCGTCCCCCACCTGCAACGCGGTGTCCTGTTCCAGGACCCACCATCCGTCGTAGCCGGCCTCGCGCAGGAACGCGACGATACCGGCGATGTCCACGTCCCCGTCCCCGAGCGGAACGTAAATGCCCTCGCCAACGGCCTTGGCATAGGGAAGTTCTCCGCGCTGGACCCGCTCCGCGATGTCGGCTCGGACGTCCTTGAGGTGCATGTGCCCGATCCGGTCGGCGTACTTGCGCGCCAGCTCGACCGGGTCGGTTCCACCGATGAGCAGGTGCCCGGTGTCCAGGCACAGCTCCAAGTCGGAGTCGGCCAGGAAGCGGTCGACCTCCTCGGCGTTCTCCACGTGCGTCCCCACGTGCGGGTGCAGCACGGTGCGAAGTCCTTGTGCCGCAGCGATGTCGCGGATGCGCGCTGCGGTCTCGACCAGTGTGGCCCACTCCTCGTCGGTGAGCTTCGGCCGATCGTCGTAACCGTCCAGCCCAGTGGCCGCCGCGAGCACGAGCACCTCGGCGCCGGTCGCCGCGAGCAACTTCGCCGTCCGCTCAGCTTCGTCCACAGTGGACTGCGCACCCGTGTGCAGTGGGACGGCGAGGAATCCGCCGACCATGCTGAGGCCGTAGCCGCCGAGCAGCTCACGCAGCTCCGCCGGATCGGTCGGCAGGTACTCGGGCGGGCCGAGCTCGGTGGCCTGGACGCCGAGGCTCGCCATCTCGCCGAGCACGGTCTTCGCGTCGAGCACGTGGCCCCACCCGGGCACCTCGCAGACACCCCAGGAGATCGGGGCAGCGGCGATCTTCGGGCTCATCGGGTGGCCTCCAACGACTGGGTGACGCGAACCGGGTTTCCGGTACGGCGCGAGGTGTCACAGGCGAGTGCCAGCTCCAGGCTGGTCAGGCTCTCCCGCGCGGGAGAGGGGTTCTCGACCTTGCCGGAGACCACGTCGACGAACACGGCCATCTCGTTGAGGTAGGCGTCGTGGTAGCGCTCGATGAAGCCCGGATAGGCCTCGGGGCCGACCTTGGGGCCGTCGTTCTCCAGCGAGGTCAACGGGGTGCGGGGGTCGACGCCGACCGTGAGGGAGTCCTTGCTGCCGAGCACTTCGATGCGGTGGTCGTAACCCAGCGGGTTGTGCCGCCCACCGGCGAGCGTGGCGTGCGCCCCGCTGGCGAAGCGCAGCGTCACCACAGCGTTGTCCACGTCGTCCGCCTGCGCGAACGCGTCGTGCACGAGCACGGAGCCGGCCGCGTAGACCTCCACGACGGGCTCGCCGACCAGCCACGGCACGGCGTCCAGGTCGTGGATGAGCAGGTCGCGGAAGATACCTCCGGAGGCCGGGAGGTAGCCGAAGTCCGGCGGGCTCGCGTCGTGCCCGATCGCCCGGACGAGGTAGATCGTGCCGACATCGCCCGCACGGATGCGGCGGTGCAGCTCGACGGTCGCGGGGTCGAAGCGCCGCTGGAAGCCGACGAGGACTTCGACCCCCGACGCCTCCACGTCCTTGACCAGCGCGCGCATCTGGTCGATGTCGCTGGCGATCGGCTTCTCGCACAGCGTCGGCACCCCGGCGGCCAGCGCCCTGCGCAGCATGTCCGGGTGCGTGTCCGTCGGCGTGGCCAGCAGGACCCCGTCCGAGGACGTCAGCAGGGCGTCCAGGTCCTCCACCGCGCGCGCGGCACCACCGAGCGCGGCGGCTGCCTGCTCGGCGCGGCCCGGCAGCGGGTCGAAGAGCACGACCTCGTCGATCCGGCCGAGTGAGGCGAGGTTGGCGGCGTGCATGGTGCCGATCCGCCCGACACCCGCAACTCCGATGCGCATTCGCTCTCCGTCCAGGTCAGGGGCTCGCGCCATTAGAGCGCTCTATTGGTTGGAGCGCTCCAATGCTGTAGCGTTCTCATCAGCAGTGTCAAGGCTCACAACCCTGCTCGTCATCTCCTGACCGGTCAAGGAGGACGTCGTGGCCCGTCCGACGATGGAGGACGTCGCGCGCGTCGCGAACGTGTCACGAGCACTGGTCTCCCTGGTGATGCGGGGTTCCCCGAAGGTGAGCGCACAGCGGCGCACTGCCGTGCTCGAAGCGGCCGAACAGCTGGGCTACTCCCCGCACGTGATGGCCCGCGCGCTCGCCAGCCGGACCTCCACCGTGCTCGGCGTGATGCTCTCCGACCTGCACAACCCCTTCTTCGCCGAGGTCGCCGACGGCCTGGACTCCGCGGCGCGCGCGGAGGGCTTCGAGCTGATCATCAACTCCGGTGGGCGGAGTCCGGCCAGGGAGCGGCGCGCGCTGAACAGCCTGCTGTCCTTCCGGCCCGCGGGCCTCGCGCTGCTCGGTCCGGTCGTGCCGTCGTCGGCGATCGAGTCCGCTGCGGAGGAGTCCCCGATCGTGTTGGTGTCCCGATCCTCTCGTTTGTCCACTGTGGACACGGTGAACGATGACGGCGAGGCTGGCTCGCGGATGGCCGTCGATCACCTGGTTTCCTTGGGGCACAGGCGAATCGCCCACCTCGACGGCGGAGGCGGCTCGCAGTCCGCGCTGCGGCGGCGCGGTTTCCAGATCGCGATGCGCGAGCACGGCCTCGAACCGGAGGTGTTCCGCAGCGAGTACACGGACGCGGCGGGCGCCAAGGCGGTCAAGGAGATGCTGCTCGCACGGGAGACCCCGCCGACCGCCGTCGTGGCGGCCAACGACTACAACGCGGTCGGCGCGATCTCCGCGCTGGAGGAGGCCGGGCTGCGCGTGCCGCAGGACGTCTCGGTGATCGGCTACGACAACACCTCGCTCGCGTCGATGCGCCACGTCTCGCTGACCACGATCGACCAGCCGCGCGCGGAGATGGGACGGCTCGCCGCCGAGGCGCTGCTCCAGCGCGTGCGCGACGGCAGGACCGACCCGGTCCGGAAACTGTTGCACCCCAAGCTGGTCACCCGTTCGACGACCTGCCCGCCGCCCGCCTGACGGGCTCAGATGCCGTTGATGAGGCGCATCGCGATCTCGGGGGTGAAGGCGCCCGCGGGGGTGTTGGGGGCGATGCCGCACTTCCCGTCGGAGTCACCGGGGACCTTGACCCACAACAACATCTCCGCCGGAGCCGCGCCGAGCCGAGGTGCTTCGCCGAGCTTGCGGCCCGCCGGGTTGCACCACTGGCCGTTGGAGCCGTTGCCGTTGCGGCTCACGTCGATCACGAAGCTCTTCTTCTGGCCGAGGTGCGACACCACGTCGCTGCCGTAGCGCGCGGACTCGGCGGTGGTGCGGTAGTTGGAGACGTTGACCGCGAAGCCCCGCGTGTTGGCGATGCCCGCCGAGGTGAGGCGCTTGGCCATCTCGGGCGCGGCGATCCACGACGAGTTCCCGCCGTCGAGGTAGGTGAAAGCGTTGGGGGCCTTCGCCTTCAGCTCCGCCGTGACGTGCTTGAGGAGGTCGAGGCGCACCTGCTTCTGCGGAGCCGCGAGGCAGTCGAGCTGAGCCACCGCGTCCGGCTCGATCACCACGACGGCGGGCAGGGTGCCGATCGCGGAGGCGAAGGCGGAACTCCACGTGCGGTAGGCGGCCGGGCTGCCCGCGCCGCCGCCGGAGTGACTCCCGCAGTCGCGGCCGGTGATGTTGTACGCCACCAGCACGGGCATGCGTTTCGCGGTGAGCGCCGCGCGCACGTAGGCGGAGACGTCCGCGCCGATGTTGGCGTTCCAGTTGCCGAACCACTTCGCCATGGGCTTGTCCACGATGGCGCTCTTGATCTTCGCGGCTCGCGGATCGCCGCCGTTGGCCTTGAGCCACTTCGCCGGGTTCGAGGTGGGGTCGACGTAAAAGGCATCGGCGTTCGCCGTGGCAGGACCAGCCCCCAGTGCCATTCCGGCCACGACGAGCGCAGCGGCGATCATCTTTTTCATGCTGCTCATGGTCCCGGCCGGATCGACGGCCAGGAAAGGCCATTTCGAACCTTTCCGCTATCACAGCCCGTGATCGGCGATGACCTGCGAGTACCAGTGAGCGCTGTCCTTCGGCGTTCTTTGCTGGGTCTCATAATCGACGTGAACGATTCCGAACCGCTTCGCGTACCCCTCTGCCCACTCGAAGTTGTCCAGCAGTGACCAGCAGAAATAACCGCGAACGTCCACTCCCCCAGCGATCGCCGCGTGCACAGCGCGCAGATGTGCCTCCATGAATTCGACCCTGTCCGAATCGTGAACCTGGCCGTCGATCAGTTCGTCGGCGTAGGCTGCGCCGTTTTCCGTGATGTAGAACGGAAGATCCGGACGTTGCCGGTGCAGGCTCAGCAACAAATCGGTCAAGCCCTCCGGAACCACCTCCCACCCCATATCGGTGAGCGGCCGCCCGCGCGCGGGAAAGCGAGCCGTCTCGGCACCGATCCACTCGGTCGGCCCGGCGACGGGCTCCCCGGAGTCGATCACTTGGATGTCGCGGTAGTAGTTCACTCCGAGGAAGTCCACGGGCTGGCCGATCGTGGCGAGATCGCCGTCGGCGATGTGGTCGGTGAAGCCGTGCGGAGCGAGGTCGGCGAGCACGTCCTCCGGATACCGCCCGTGCAGCACGGGATCGAGGAAGACTCGGTTCTGCAACCCGTCGACGCGACGGGCGATCTCCGCGTCCTGCGGCTGCACCGGCACCACCGGGAACAGGTTGAGGGTGATCCCCGCGCGGGCCCGCGGCGCCGATCCGCGGATCACGTCCATGGCGAGACCGTGCGCCAACATGAGGTGGTGGACGGCGGCGACGGCATCGCGCGGTGACGTGCGTCCCGGCGCGTGCCTGCCCAACGCGTAGCCGAGCATCGCCGAGCACCACGGCTCGTTCAACGTGATCCAGTCCTGCACGCGATCACCGAGGCGGTCCACCACCGACGCGGTGTACTCGGCGAACCGGTGTGCTGTGTCCCGATGCGCCCAGCCGCCCTTGTCCTCGAGCGCCTGCGGCAGGTCCCAGTGGTACAGCGTGACCCACGGCGCGATCCCGTTGTCCAGCAAGCAGTCCACCAGGCGCTCGTAGAAGTCGAGGCCCTTCTGGTTCTCCGCACCGCCGTCCGGGCGAACCCGCGGCCACGCCGTGGAGAAACGGTAGGCGTTGAGCCCCAACGACTTCATCAGCTCCACGTCGGTCGGGTAGCGGCGGTAGTGGTCGGCGCCGGGCTCCCCGGTGTCGCCGTTGACCACCGCGCCGGGCACACGGCACAGCGCGTCCCAGATCGAGTCGGTCCGGCCGTCCGCCGTGGTCGAGCCCTCGACCTGGAAGGACGCCGTCGCCGCTCCCCAGAGGAAGCCGGGCGGGAAGGACAGTACGGACACGGTTCACCCCTTCACTGCACCCTGCATGATCCCGGCGACGATCTGCCTGCCGAGCACGACGAAAACGATGAGGACCGGGATGGTCGCGAGCGTCGTGCCCGCGAGCACCAGCGAGTAGTCGACGTAGTAGCCGCTCTGCAACTTCTCCAGCGCCACCTGAACGGTCGGGTTCTCCGCGTTGAGCACGATCAGCGGCCACAGGAAGTCGTTCCAGGACGTCATGAACGTGAACATGCCGAGGAAGGCCGCGGCCGGGCGGACCGCGGGCAGGCACACGTGCCAGAAGACGCGGATCATGCTGCACCCGTCCATCCGCGCCGCCTCGACGAGCTCGAACGGCAGGGCGTCCACCGTGTACTGGCGCATCCAGAACACGCCGAGCGCCGTCACCAGGTTCGGCACGATCACCGCCTGAAGACCGTTGGCCCAGCCGAACTCCGCCATCGCCAGGTACAGCGGGATCACCCCGAGCTGGGTGGGGACGGCGAGGGTGGCCACCACGAACACGAACAACGGGTCACGGCCGCGGAAGCGCAGTTTGGCGAAGGCGAAGCCTGCCAGTGTGGAGAACAGCACCGTGGTCAGCGTGACCGTACCCGCGACGATCACGCTGTTGGCCAAGGCTTTCCAGAACGGCACCGAGTCGAACACGCGCTGCGCGTTGGCGAGGAAGTTCCCTCCCGGCAGCAGTGACGGCGTCGGGTCCGCGAGCATCGAGCTGTCCCGGCTGGCGACCAGGAACGACCAGTAGAACGGGAAGGCCGAGCCCAGCACGAAGGCCGTGAGCATTCCGTAGACCCACACGCGGCGCCGCATCAGCGCACCCCCGACCCGGCAGCGAGCCGCCGGGTGATCAGGAAGTTCACCGCGGCGATCGCGATGATCACCAGGAAGAGCAGCCAGGCGATGGCCGAGGCGTAGCCGAGGTGGCCGCTCTCGAAGGCCGACTGGTACATGTACAACGTGATCGTCTGGAACTGGTTGGACGATCCCCCGTTGTTGGAACCGGGCATCGCGTCGAAGAGCTTCGGCTCGGTGAAGATCTGCAACCCGCCGATGGTCGAGGTGATCACCACGAAGATCAGCGTCGGTCGCAGCAACGGCAACGTCACGCTGACGAAGCGGCGGACCGGCCCCGCACCGTCCACAGTGGCCGCTTCGACGACGTCCTTGGGGATGGCCTGCATCGCGGCGAGCACGATCAGCGCGTTGTAGCCGGTCCACCGCCAGTTCACCATCACCGCGATGGCGACGTGGCTGGCGAAGCGGTCGGCCTGCCAGTCGACGCGGTCGAGGCCGAGGAGTTCGAGCAGGCCGTTCACCAGGCCGTAGTGGGGACCGAAGAGGTTGGCGAAGATGATGCCGAGCGCGACGAGGCTCGCCACGTACGGCAGGAGCACCCCGACGCGCCACGCCGTCGGCGCGCGCAGCCGGGAGTTGAGCAGTGCTGCCAGCAGCACCGCGATCACGATCTGCGGA
Source organism: Allokutzneria multivorans (assembly GCF_039537405.1). Classification (NCBI taxonomy): domain Bacteria; kingdom Bacillati; phylum Actinomycetota; class Actinomycetes; order Pseudonocardiales; family Pseudonocardiaceae; genus Allokutzneria; species Allokutzneria multivorans. The sequence goes on from NZ_BAABAL010000006.1 coordinate 485,563, forward strand.
CCGCTGGAGAGCACGAAGATGCTCAGCGTGTTGGTCAGCGTCGTCCAGAACTGGCTGTCGGAGAACAGCGCGAGGTAGTTGTCCGCTCCGACGAACGCCGGTTCCCCGCCGAGCAGGTCCCAGTCGAACATCGACACGTAGGCCGTGTACAGCAAGGGGAACAGGCCGACGAGTCCGAAGAGGACGAAGAACGGGGCGATGTAGAGGTAGGGCGAGTACTTGACGTCCCAACGGGAGAGCCTGCTCACTTCGCGAGCTTCTTCGCGCCGTCGACCAACCGCTGCCAGCCCTCCTGCGCCGACGTGCCCTGCTCCACCGCCTGCAACACCGGGGAGGACACGTTCTCCTGGATCTTGCCGTCGCCGGGCCCCTTGTACTGCGCCCTGCCGACCTTGGTCGCCTGCTTCGCGAACAGCTCGCCAGTGCGCACGCCGCCGAAGTAGTCGTTGGTGCTGCCGAGCAGCTCCGGCGCGCTCAAAGCCTTGACCTGACTGGGAAAAGTGCCTGCCTTGAGGAAGGCTCGCACCTGTTGCTCAGGCGCGGTGAGCCACGCAGCCAGCTCCGCTGCCTCCTTGGGGTGCTTGCTCTGCTTCGGCACGGTGAGGTAGGAGCCGCCCCAGTTCCCGCCGCCACCGGGGAAGGCGTCGACGACGGCCCACTTGCCCGCGTTGCCCGCGCCCGCCTGCTCCTTGATCACACCGAGCATCCAGGCGGGGCAGGTCTTCGTCGCGAAGGCACCGGTCTTGAACCCGGAGTTCCACTCGTTGCTGAAGGCCACCAGCTTCGCCGACTGGCCGCCCGCGACCGCCGCGGCGAGCTGGTCCCAGTTCTGCCGGATGCCGGGGTTGCGCTCCACGGTGAGCTGGTCCTGCCGGTCGAAGTAGCCGGTGTCGAGCTGGTTGTGCATGGCGTTGAAGATCTGCGCGGCCGAGTCGAACCACGCCTTGCCGCCGGATTTCGCCACGAAGTCCTGCCCAGCGGCGAAGAAGCTCTGCCAGCTGGCGAACAGCGGCTTGACCGCCTCCGGTTCCGACGGCAGTCCGGCTGCGGCGAAGAGGTCCTTGCGGTAGCACATCGCCAGCGGGCCGATGTCGGTCCCGTAGCCGATCAACGTGCCGTCCTTGGCCTTGGCCGACTGGTACTTCCAGTCCAGCCAGCGGTCGGCCGTCACCGAGGCGGGGCCGACCTGCTCCAGGTTGGTGAACAGCGCGGGCTTGGCGAGCACGTCGGCGAGGTAGCCCTCCTCGACCGCCTGCACGTCCGCCAGCCCCGAACCCGCCCCGAGCTTGGTGAACAGGGCCTGGTGGTACGGCCCGCCCTGGCCGGTCTTGTTGTGGACGATCTTGATTCCCGGGTGGGCCGCCTCGTACTCGGTGAGCAGCTGCTCGTAGCCGAACTCGGTGAAGGTCCCGATGCTGAGCTCGATCCGGCCGTCCGCGGGGCCGCCGCAGGCGACCGTGGCACCGAGCACCGCGATGGCAGCCAAGAGGGTGGGTCGCTGTCGCACAGTACACCTCGCTCTGGGAAATCCTGGGAGCGCTCCCAGTCCCAGCGAGTGTGACGAAGGCCATGACACAGGTCAATAAATGGTGTCGCATCCGTTATGAGATGGGAGCGCTCCCAGAATCAGGAGGACTGCCGCGCGATCACGCTCGTCGGCAGCGTGACGGCGTGCTCCCCCGAGACCCCGGCGATCGCGTCCAGCAGCATCCTGACCATGCGGCGGCCCTGCTCGTCGATGGGTTGCCGGACCGTGGTCAGCGGCGGATCGGCCAGCCGCGCCTGCTCGACGTCGTCGAAGCCGACGACGGCCACGTCCTCGGGAACGCTGCGACAGTTGGCGCGCAGGACTTCCAGTGCGCCGACCGCCATCATGTCGGAGGAGGCGAACACCGCGTCCAGCTCCGGCTCCCACGCCAGCAGCTGCCGCATGGCCTGCTCACCGCCGCGCACGCTGAAGTCGCCGTAGGCGATCACCGGGCGGCTGTTCGGGTCGAGCGCGTCGCGGTAGCCGCTCTGCCGGTCTATGGAGACGGCCATGTCCTGCGGGCCCGCGATCATCGCGATGCGCCGACGGCCGCGTTCCCTCAGGTGCTCGACGGCGAGCCTGGCCCCGCCGACGTTGTCCGCGTCCACCCACATCGCGTCCTTGGCCGTGCGCAGCGGCCTGCCGCCGTGGACGACCGGAACGGGAAGGCCGCCCAGCACTCCCGCGCCGTGCGCGGAGGTCAACAGCACCCCGTCGACGTGGCCCGCGCGGAGGAACCGGTCCAGCCGCCGCTGCTCGCGCTCCGAGCGCGCCATGATCGTCACCAGCTGCACGTCGGTCTGGTCCAGCTCGTCGGCGACCGCGTGGATCAGGCCGGTCAGGTAGGGGTCGCTGAAGACCGTGGTGTCCGGCTCCTGCACCACCAGCGCGACCGCGCCCGTGCGCCGCGTGACCAGCGAGCGGGCCGCCTGGTTGGGCACGTAGCCGGTCTGCGCGATGGCCCGCTCGACGGCCTCCCGGATGTCCTGGCGCACGTGCGGCAGGTTGTTGATCACCCGCGAGACGGTCGACTTGGACACGCCCGCGACCGCTGCGACGGTCTCCAGCGTGGGGTTCTTCGCGGAAACCTCGGCCACGAACCTCTCCCGTGCGTCGATCGAACACGAAAGGCCAGTGTGCACCTCCAACCCCCGAGACGGCGAGAACGCCGGAGCACTGGGCGTGCTCCGGCGTTCTCGGCAGTTCTCCGCCGGTGGTTCCCGGCAGTTCTCCGCATCGGTAGTTCTCGGTGGTTCTCCGCCCGCTTGTTCTCCGCGCCGCCCGCGAAAGTCCCGTTTGACGCGTTGAGCGCACTGAACGGGTCGTTCAGGGCTCCCAACGCACTGAACGGGTCGTTTGGTGCGTTGAGCGCACTGAACGGGTCGTTCAGGGCTCCCAACGCACTGAACGGGTCGTTTGGTGCGTTGAGCGCACTGAACGGGTCGTTCAGGGCTTCAGCCGCGACTGAGCGGACTGAGTGGCGGCGAGGGGGGATGAGGGGTCTAGCGGGTGGTGGGGGGAGGGGTGCCGGGGCTGGTGGTGTGCGGGGGTTCGGGGCGGGTGGTCGCGGTGGTCTCCGGGCGCGTGGTGGGGTTCGGCGTGGTGGGCTCGACCCGCGTGGTGGTGGGAACGGGGCGGCCGGTGGTGGGGTCGGGGCTCACCGTGGTGGTGGGGCGCACGGTGGTCGGGCGCACCGTGCCGGTGGGGCTGACCGTGATGGTCGACGACGGCGGCGCGCTCGTCGTCGGCACTCCGCCCGCGGGCGGGGCGTCCGCGCCGCCGAAGGGGGAGGCCAGCGCGGCCCCGCCGATGCCGATGACGACGACGCCCGCCGCGATACCGCCGGCGGCCCACGCGCGGCCCCGGGCGACGCTGCGCTTGGCGGCAGCGAGAACGGTCGTGGGGTGGAAGTTCAAAGTGGGTTCCTCTCCGAGCGCGCGACCCAGCAGTTGGTGGGCCTCGGCGTACTCGTTCATGTCGGTCAGCTCCTCGTGGCTCACCGCTGTACCTCCAGAACCGCGTAGTCCCGCTGATCGGCAAGCACTTTTCGCAGTGCGGCCAGGCCCTTGGACGCCTGGCTCTTCACGGTTCCCTGGGCGCAGCCGAGCAGGTTCGCGACCTCCTCGACGGACTGGTCCTCCCAGAACCGCAGCACCACGACGGCCCGCTGCCTGGCTGGCAACTGGGCGAGGGCCCTCCGCAGATCGAGGGCCTCCTCGGTGCTCACCGCGGGTACGGCCACCTCCGGCAGCTCGGCGGACGCGCGCTCCCGCCGACGCCAGAACCTCCGCGACTCGTCGATCGTGGTTCGCACAAGCACCTGGCGCGCGTAGGCATCGACGGACCCGTCTTTCTGGATCTTGTGCCACGACTTGAACAGCTTGATCAGAGCTGCCTGAACCAGGTCCTCCGCGCGGTGCCAGTCACCGCACAGCAGGAACGCGGTGCGCCGCAGAGCGACGCCACGGGCTTGGACGAACTCGACGAACTCGGCGTCGCGATCGGTCACTGGGCCTCCAAAACGGTCTCGCCCCTCGATACGAGGCAGGACGCGCCAGGGGTTGCCCGGTTCAGGAAGTGACGGCGATCACGTGCGGAACTTGCGCAGCAGCGGCCAGCACAGGATCAGCGCGATGACGGCGTAGACGATCACCGAGAACGTGGTGTTGACCAGGCCGGAGAGGTGGCCGTCGCTGATCTGCAACGCGCGCCGCATCTGCTGCTCGGCGTTGGGGCCGAGGATCACGCCGAGCACCGCGGGCAGGACCGGCAGCCCGAAGCGCCGCATCATGAAGCCGAGCAGCCCGATGACGAGGAGGATCACCAGGTCCAGCACCTCGCCGCCGACCGCGTAGGCGCCGACGCTGGCGAAGAACAGGATGCCCGCGTAGAGGTAGGGCCTCGGCAGCCGCAGCAGCTTCGCCCACACCGGAGCCAACGGCAGGTTGAGCACGAGCAGCAGCACGGTGCCGATGAACATGCTCGCGATGAGCGCCCACACGAGCGCGGATTCCCGTTGGAACAGCAGCGGTCCCGGCTGGATGCCGAACTGCTGGAAGGCCACGAGCATGACGGCGGCGACGGCCGTCGTCGGCAGGCCGAGCGTCAGCATCGAGACCATCGTGCCCGCGGCCGAGGCGCTCGCGGTGGCCTCGGGACCGGCGACGCCCTCGATGGCGCCCTTGCCCCACTCGTCCTTGTGCTTGGAGAGCTTGCGCTCGGTCACATAGGACAGGAACGTCGGGATTTCGGCGCCACCAGCGGGAATCGCGCCGAACGGGAAGCCGATCAGCGGCCCGCGCAGCCAGGGCTTCCACGACCGCCGCAGGTCCTCGCGGCCGAGCCACGGACGGCCGACCGGGATCGGCTGAGCCAGCTTGCGGCGCAGGTGCGCGGCCACCCACAGGGACTCGCCGATCGCGAACAGGCCGACCGCGACCACGACGACGTCGATGCCGTCGGCGAGCTGGAGGGAGCCGAAGGTGAGCCGTTGCTGGCCGGTCATCTCGTCGAGGCCGACGAGCCCGATGGCCAGGCCGATCAGCAGCGACGCGAAGCCGCGGATCCTGGAGCCGCCGAGCACCGAGGTCACCGCGATGAACGCCAGCAGCATGATCGCGAAGTAGTCGGGGGCGCCGATGTCCACCGCGACCGAGGCGACGAACGGCGCGAGCAGCACGAGCAGGGTGGTGCCGATGAGCCCGCCGACGAAGTGGCCGATGGCGGCGGTGGCCAGGGCTTGGGCGCCCCTTCCCTTGCGCGCCATGGGATTTCCCTCGATCGCCGTCACCACCGCCGCGGTCTCACCGGGGGTGTTCAGCAGGATCGAGGTGGTGGAGCCACCGAACATGCCGCCGTAGTAGATCCCGGCGAACATGATGAAGGAGCCGGTCGGGTCGAGGCCGTAGGTCACCGGCAGCAGCAGCGCCACCGCCATGGCGGGCCCGATCCCCGGCAGGACGCCGATCGCGGTGCCGAGCAGCACGCCGATCACCGCGTACAGCAGGTTGACCGGGGTCAGCGCCGTGCCGAAACCGTTGAGCAGCTGGGTCAAGGTGTCCACTCAGAGCACCCCCATCAGCGGGCCACCGGGCAGGTGCACTCCCAGCAGGTTGTTGAAGACGACGTAGGTGAGGATCGAGAGTCCCGCTGCCACAAGGGGATCGCGGACGTGGTTGCGGCTGCCCAGCGCGTACGCCGAGCCCCAGAAGAGCACCATGCCGGAGACCGGGAAACCCACGAGGTTGATCAGCACGATGTTCGCCAGGAACGCGGCGGCGAGCAGCAGGACGGTGCGCCAGTCGGCCGGGGCGTCGAGGTCGACGTCCTCCCCCGCCTCGGCCTCGCCCTTGCCACCGCGCAGCACGTCCACCGCGAGCAGCACCGACACGAGCACGAGCAGACCGCCGACGAGCAACGGCACCGCCTTCGGCCCCACCGGACCCCGCTGGGTGAAGTTCGCCGGGATGCTGATCGCGTCCACGAGCACCACACCGCCCAGCAGCAACAGAAAAGCGCACACCCACAGCTCGGAGTGCTGCTTCAGCCTCTCGGTCATGCGAGCCCCAGTTCCTTGAGCACGGCGGCGACGCGGGCGTTCTCGGCGGTCAGGAACGCGCCGAACTCCTCGGCGGGGGCGTAGGCGTCGGTCCAGCCGTTGCGCGCCACCGCCTCGCGCCACTGCGGGGTGTCGTGCAGCTGCCGGAAGAGCTCGACCAGCGCGGCCCGCTCTTTGTCGGAGATCCCTGGCGGGGCGACGATTCCGCGCCAGTTGGTGAACTTCACGTCGATCCCGGCCTCGCTCAGCGTCGGAGCGTCGACGCCGGGGATGCGGGTGGGCCCGGTCACCGCGAGCACGCGCAGCGAACCGGCCTTGATCTGGTCGGCGTACTCACCGACCCCGGAGACTCCGAAGGAGATCTTGCGCCCGAGGACCGCGGCGAGCAGTTCTCCGCCACCGTCGAACTGCACGTAGGTCACGGTCCTCGGGGCAAGTCCGACCGCCTTCGCCATGAGCATGGGCGCGAGGTGGTCGGGGCCTCCTGGCGACGAGCCACCGCCGACGGGAACGGCGCCGGGGTTCGCCTTCCAGTCCGCGATGAGCTGGCCGATGTTCTGGTACGGGGAATCCTTGCTCACCACGACGATGTCGGGCTCCTCGGTGAGCTTGGCGATCGGCGTGGTGTCCTGCAACGAGGACGGCGACTTGTTGGTGTACACGCTGCCGACGACCCCGAGGCCCATCGACATCACCAGCTTGCCGTTGCCGCGCTCGTTCACGATCCTGCCGAGCCCGACGGTCCCGCCCGCTCCCGGCAGGTTGAAGACCTCGGCGTTGCGGATCAGCTCCGCGTCCTCCATCGCCTTGGCCGCCGTGCGGGCGGTGGTGTCGTAGCCGCCGCCCGGCGCGTTGGGCACCAGCACCCGCAGCCCGCGCAGCTGAGCGCCCGCGTCACCGTCCGCTCCGGAGGTGAGCAGCGGTGGCACCAGCAGCGCTGCCGCCACGGCTCCCACCGCGGCCAGCCAGTTGCGGACCCGCACGGTGATCCCCGCCTCTCCGTTGAGTGAGCACATCCTGCGGTGAAGCACGCGCGAACGTCGCGCTTGCGTGCGCAGCGATCGTTGTGGTCGTTGTGTTCACAACCCGGAAATCCATAGTGGACTGTCCGGTGAGCGGACCGGAACGCGAAAAAAGCCCACCGTTTCGGGTGAAAGCCCCCGCGCGAGGATTGACCGGGCCGCCGGGGCACACCACCTTGGCGCTGTGCCTCGCCCCGCCGAGCCAGCCCCCACCCTGTTCCTGTCCCCGGGACGGCGATGAACGCCGACCTGGCCGACATGGTGGTGCGGGAGTGCGGGCGGCGCTGGCCACGGGGCGCGACGCAGCCGCCGGGCAGGCTGCTGCGGCCGATGCTGGTGCTGGAGTCGGCCATGGCGGTCGGCGGTGACCCGGTCCGCATCCTGCCCGCCGCGGTCGGCTTCGAGTGCTCGCACGTGGGCGGACTGGTGCAGGAGGAGCTCATCCACCGCGCGGTCAGCCCCGCCGCCGACGCGATCGTCGCGGGCAACGCGCTGCTCTTCGAGTGGTTCCGCGCGCTCAGCGAGTGCGTCGACCGGGGCGTGCCGCCGGAGCGGGTGACCGAGGCGATGCGCATCCAGGCCAGCACCGGGCTCGATTCGTGCAGGGGCACGGAGATGGAGCTGGCCCACACCCTCCACAGTGGACTCGACGGCTACCTCAGGATGGCGCGGCTGAAGACGGCCGCACCGCTGGCCGCCGCGTGCCGGGTCGGGGCGGTGCTCAGCGGCGCGACCCCGGCGCAGACCAACGCGCTGGCGGAGTTCGGCGACGGGCTCGGCCTCGCCTACCAGATCCGCGAGGACCTCAAGACCTACGAGCGCAACGTCGAAGCGGTGACCAGGGACGGGCGCGGCGACGTGCGCGTGCGCAGGCTCTCGCTGCCCGTGCTGCTCGCCCACGACGCGGCCGGCTCACGCGACCGCGCGCGGATCGAACGGTTGCTCGCATCGCGATCCGCGCCGGACCGCTTACCGCAGCTCGTGGAGATCGTGCGGCGCACCGACGCGTGCGGCACCGCGATGCGGATGGCGGAGCAGCACGCCGCTCACGCTCGGACGGTGCTCACCGCGTTGCCGCCGAGCGGCCACCGCGTGCGCCTGGCCGGCATGACCTCGACGCTGAACGCGCTCATCCCGTCCTCACGTCGCCATGTGGACGGCTAGCGTTCCCTTGCCCCGGTTCTTCGCCAGGTACATCGCGCTGTCGGCCAAGCGCAGCAACTGGTCCGCCGCATCGGCCGTGCCTTCCACCTCACGCGCGTCAGCGGCGCTGGCGACGCCGACGCTCGCGCGCACCGTGTGCTCCACCCCGTCGACGCTGTAGGGCTTGGACAGCTCGGCGAGCAGCTTCGCGCCGATGTCCCGACTGCGCGGGCCGGGTTCGACGAGGATCACGCCGAACTCGTCACCGCCGAGCCTCGCGACGAGGTCCGGCGGGCGCACCACTGCGCGCAGCCGGGCGGCGATCCCGGCCAGCACCCGGTCCCCGACCGCGTGACCGTGCCGGTCGTTGATCATCTTGAAGTCGTCGAGGTCCACGAAGAGCACGGCGGGCTCGGTTCCGGGGTGCGCCAGCAGGCGTTCGAGCTGCTCGCGGAAGGCGATGCGGTTCGGCAGCCCGGTGAGCGCGTCGTGGTAGGCCTGGTAGCGCAGGCGCCTCTGGTGGTCCCAGAGGCGGCGGACCAGGCGCTCGTTGTCGACCATCGTGACGAACTGGCGGACCAGCACGATCGCGACCACGCCGAGTTCGACGTAGGTCTCCCCGGCGCTGAGCCTGGCGCCGACCGCGGTGGACAGGCCGATGAACATCAGCGTCGCCAGCACCGGCAGGTACGGCGCGACGAAGTGCATGTGGTCGGCGAGCCCTGCCTTGCGCCGAGGCCCGCTGTCGCGGCTGCGCACCGGGACCCACGGGGTCAGCGCGTAGAACACGCCCGCGCACACGAAGGTGATGTCGGCCAGGAAGCGCACGGTCTCGAACGGAACGCCCTTGGGGATCAGGTAGCCCAGGCCCCACGATCCGCAGATCTGGGCGAAGAAACCCATGCACACCAACAACATCGCGATCTGGCGCTCTTCCTGCCGCTTGCGGGAGAGCGCCATCAGGATCACCAGCAGCACCAGGAACTCGATCGGCCTGCTGATCAGGATCGCGGGGCTGAGCACGCGCTCGTGGTCCATCAGCACCGGTTGCAGCGCGGTGACCCAGCTGAGCACGACGGCCGAGCTGGTGACGATCAGACCGTCCAACCAGAACAGCAGGCGGTCGCGCGAGCTGGAGCGGCGCGGCGTCGGGCCGTTGCGGCGCGCCAGCACCAGCACGGCGGCCAGGGTGAGCAGGGTGCTCGCGGTGAAGATCGCCGGGGCCGAGCTGAGCGCGGCGCGCAGGCTGCCGCCGGAGAGGTCGACCCAGAAGTAGCTGACGCAGAACGCCAGCCGGAACACGGCGGCCACGGCGAGCAGCACCCGCCAACGGCGGTCCGTGCCGGGCGCTCGGCGGGCGGTGATCACGAACCCGACGGCGGCGGCGAGGTTGGCCAGGATCTCCAGCAGCTTGTCCGTGCGCCAGACCGCGACGTCGGGAAGCCCCGAGAACCGCAGCGCGACCATCAGTCCCACGACGGATGCGAGCAGCACGAGCGCGAAGGTCTTCAGGTTCTTCACGAGCCCTCCGCGCGTCGGGTCGGTGCGAACAGTAGTAATCCCCCGCCGAGCCGACAATCAGCCGACCGGCCGACACGGGCTCAGTCCCAGGTGACGAGCCCGTGCCGGTGCGCGTAGATCACGGCTTGCACCCTGGTGGACACCCCGAGCTTGGCCAGCACCCGCGCGATGTGGATCTTCACCGTGCCCGCGCTGATGAACAGCTCCTCGGCGATCTCGGCGTTGCTGAGCCCCCGCGCCAGGCTGAGCAGCACCTCGACCTCCCTCGGCGTCAGCTCGGCGAGCTCGGGGGTGGCCGGGCGCGGGGAGGTCTGCGCGAAGCGGCGCACCACCCGCCGCGTGACCTGCGGGTCGATCAGCCCCTGGCCCTGGTGGGCGGCGCGGACGGCGTCGACGAAGAGCGCGGGCTCGCTGTCCTTGAGCACGAACCCGACCGCCCCGGCCTGGAGCGCTCCGAAGAGGTACTCGTCGGTGTCGAAGGTGGTCAGCGCGATCACCGAGGGCGCGGGGTCGAGCGCGCAGACCCGGCTGATCGCGGTGAGCCCGTCCATCCTCGGCATCCGCAGGTCGGTGAAGACCACGTCGGGGCGGCGGCGCTCGGTCAGCGCGACCACGTCGTGCCCGTCGGCGGCCTCGCCGATCACCTCGATGTCCGGTTCGCCGTCGAGCAGCAGGCGGAGCCCCGTGCGCGCGGCGGCCTGGTCGTCAGCGACCAGCACGCGAATCATCCGAGTCCTCGTTTCACCGGCAGAACGGCCTTGACCAGCCACCCACGTGGATCTCGCGGCCCTGCGACCACGGAGCCGCCCAGCAGCTCAGCGCGCTCGCGCATACCGCGCAACCCGTTGCCTTCGACCACCGTATCGGCACCCACGCCGTCGTCCTCCACGGTGATCACCAGGTCCTCGCCGACCACGCGCACATCGACAGAGGCCTGGTGCGCGCTGGAGTGCCGGACCACGTTGGTCAGCGCCTCCTGGACGATCCGGTAGCCACACCCCTGCACCTTCTCCGGCGGGTTCGGCAGATCGTCGAGCTTGACGGTCACCGTCAAGTCCGGACAGCTCAGCCGCTCCACCAGCGCGGGCAACTCGTTCAGCCGGGGTTCGTCCTCGCGCAACCCTTCGATGAGGCCGCGGATCTCGCCGAGCGCCTCGGCGGAGAGCTCGGAGATCGTGCGCAGCGCGTCATCGCCGTCGGCTTCACGGCGACCGCCCATGGCACGCAACCGGATCGCGCTCAGGTGGTGTCCAGCGACGTCGTGCACGTCCCGCGCGATCCGCGCCCGCTCCTCCGCCCGCGCGCGCTGCTGCTCGGCGACGTGCAGCCGCTGGAGCTGGCGCGCGTGGTCGCGGTGCATCCGCAGCGCGTAGCCGAAGGACACCGGCATGAGCGCGAATCCCGTGCTGGTGAGCACGTTCGACGGAAGCAACCCACCGCTGAGCACGGCGGTCATGGTCAGCATCCACACCACCGCACCCGCCGCCAGCACGGGCAGCCAGCGCCGTTCGCAGTGGTAGGAAACCAGATAAGCACCGATCGCCACCGGCCAAGGGGACACGGTGTGCCCGACGAGCACGGACCCGAGCGTGACGAGCGCGGAAACGGTGATCGCGGACAACGGGAACCGCCTGCACAACGCGATCGGCGCGCACGCCGCGACCGCCAGGAGCAGCCACAGCCCGTCGCGGGGCACCCGGTCGTCCACCCCGGCGACGAAATCGAGCGCGGGCAGTCCGAGGGTGAGCGCCAGGACGAGCACCGCGAGCACGACATCGCGGGTCCACGGTGACAACCGGTTTCCTGGGGCCATGACACACCTTTCCCGGGGGATATATGCCGAAAGGCAGATGGCAGCGACACACGTTAACGACAAGAATCGTTGCACAGCAAGCAAAGTCCACTGTGGACCGACGTGTGACCGGGGAGAAGAGGAGTCATGGCACGAGGTATCCGCGCGCTCGCCGTGGCCGTGCTCGTCACGACGGGCTTGGCCACGCCGGGCGCAGGAGCCGCACCGCCGCCGGGAATCCAGTGGCGGGACTGTGAACAGGGCCTGCAGTGCGCCACGTTCGAGGTCCCCGCCGACTGGAAGAACCCCGGCGGCCCCAAGATCCCGCTCGACCTCGTGCGGGCGCGGGCCAAGGACCCCGGGCGCCGCGTGGGTTCGCTGCTGGCCAACTTCGGCTCGGGCAACACCACGGCCTTCCCGCTCTCGGGCATGCCGCCGGTGAAGTCGATGCTCGACCAGCTGACCGAGCGCCTCGACGTGGTGATGTTCGACCCGAGAGGGCTCGGCAGGACGCCCGGCAGCACTCTGGTGAAGTGCGCCGTGGCACCGCCGCCCACCAACGGCCTCGTCTTCGCCGACACCGAGGCCCAGTGGCGCGCGCACGCGGAGGCCAACGCCAAGTACGACGCGAGCTGCCGCGAGGCCGCCGGTCCCGCCTTCGAAGGCCTCACCTCGTGGCAGGTCGCCCACGACATCGACGCGCTGCGGGCGGCCCTCGGCGACGAAAAACTGCGCTACTTCGGCAACTCCTACGGCACCACGTACGGCCAGGCCTACATCGACCTGTTCCCGCAGCGCGTCGACCGGATGTACCTGGACGGCGTCGCCGACCACACGCAGCCCCAACTGGAGACCTGGCTGCGCAACTACGCGGTCGCCCAGGAGAAGCACTGGGACCACCTCGATGCCTGGTGCGCCGAGCGCGCGGGCTGCATGGTCAAGGGCATCAAGGTCTCCGATCTGTGGGACGAGCTGCTCGCCCGTGCCCCGCTGCCCGCTCCCAGCGCCGGACCAGGCGTGAAGGTGACCGTCAAGGACCTCTACGCGGGTGCTCTTGTCGGACTCTCCCCGCCAGTCTGGCCCCGCCTGACCAGGGCGCTCGCCGAGGCCCGCGACGGTGATGCCGGGCGGTTCCTGACGGATCTGAAGAACGCGCCGATCGAGGGGTTCGGCAGCGTTCAGACGGAGATCCTGTGCCACGACTTCCTGCCGAAGATCCCGAGCTACCAGGAGTTCCTGGGCATCGAGAAGCGTCTGAAGGCCGCAGCGCCGCGCTTCGGCTGGATCGAAGGGCGCTTCGAACTGGGCCGCTGCCTCGGCGTTCCCGGTAAGCCCAGCTACCCGCCGAAGCCGCTGCGTCCCGCGAAGCTGGCACCCGTGCTCGTCGGCATCGGCGACCTGGACAACAACACCAACACCATCGGCGCGGCGGCGGTGGCCGCTCAGCTCCCGGGTTCGCGCACGCTCTGGCACGGCGACGGTCATGCGGCTTACCTGCACGGCAACACCTGCCTGCGGACGCACGTGAACCGCTACCTGACCGAGGGCGCGATGCCGCCGGTCGGCCAGCGCTGCGAGGGCGAGCTGGTCAAGCAGATCCCCGACCGACCCGCTGGCTGAGTCCGCGCGCACTACCGTGGCCCGGTGGGTTTCCGAGGATCGCTCGCGCGGCAGCTGTTCGGATTGCAGCTGCTGATCGTGCTCGCCCTGCTCGGGGCGGTCGGGGCGGTCACGATCGCGCAGTCGCACGCCACGTTCCGCGACACCGAGGGCAGCAGGCTGCTCTCCGTCGCGGAGGACGTGGCGGCGACCGCGGGCGTGCGCACGGGTGTCGAGGACGAGGTGCGGCGGTACTGGTTGCTGCCGCCGTTCGCGGAGAGCGCCCGCGCGCTGTCCGGCGCGGATTTCGTGATCATCACCGATGCCGCCGGGACCGTGCTGACCTCGCCGGACCCCGCGCAGATCGGTGAGAAGCTGGCCGACTCCACCGCGCTGTCCGGGCGGTCCTGGGTCGGCGTGGTCGACGACGCGGTGGTCGCGCACGTGCCGGTGATCAGCGACGCCGGGCGGGTGCTCGGCGTGGTCGCGGCGGGCAGGGCGCGGCCGAGCACCTGGGAAACGATCACCTCCTCCCCCGGTGATCTGCTGGTCTACCTGGGCATCGCGGCGGCGATCGGGCTCGGCGGCTCGCTGGTGGTGTCGTGGTGGATCAAGCGGCAGACGCTCGGGCTGGAGCCGAGGGAGATCACCGGGCTCGTCGAGCACCGCGAGGCCGTGCTGCGCGGCGTGAAGGAGGGCGTGCTCGGCCTCGACCAGCAGAACCGGATCACCCTCGTCAACGACCAGGCACTGCGGCTGCTGGACCTCGCGGAGGACTGCGTCGGCCGGCCGGTGGACTCGCTGGAGCTCAACGAGCGGCTGCGCGACGTGCTCGCCGGGCGCACGTCCGGGCAGGACGAGATCGCGCTGCGCAGCGGCCGGGTGCTCACCATGAACCGGATGCCGATCTCCTCGCACGAGCAGCAGATCGGCGCGGTGATCACCATGCGCGACCGCACCGAGCTGGCCGCGCTGCGCCACGAGCTGGACGTGCACCGGCAGACCAGCGACACGTTGCGGGCGCAGGCGCACGAGTTCACCAACCAGCTGCACACGATCTCCGGGCTGATCGAGCTCGGCGAGTACGACGAGGTCGTGCGCTACGTGACGCACGCGAGCCGGGCCCACGAGGCGTGGTCGGCCGAGGTCGTGGCGAAGGTGGGTGATGCCCCGCTCGCCGCGCTGCTCATCGCCAAGGCAAGCCTCGCCGCAGAGCACGGGGTCGGACTGCGGCTCAGCGCGGACAGCCAGCTGGGCGAACTGGACGACGCGCTGTCCGCCGATCTCGTCACCGTGGTGGGCAATCTGGTCGACAACGCGCTCGACGCCCTGCCAAGCGGCGGCGGTTGGGTGGAGGTCGACCTGCGGCAGAACGAGCGCGAAGTGCTCGTGCGCGTACGTGATTCCGGGCCCGGCGTCGCCCCCGAGCTGGCCGAGGAGGTTTTCCGCAACGGCTTCACCACCAAGGTCGCAGAACACGGGGGCCAGCGCGGGATCGGCCTCGCGCTGACACGGCAGATCTGCGTGCGCCGGGGCGGCGAGGTCTCCGTGCGCAACGATGGCGGAGCCGTCTTCTCGGCACGGCTGGGGTTCGCGGCTGGTGGAGGTTCGCGGTGATCAGGGTGCTCGTCGTCGACGACGACTTCATGGTGGCCAAGGTGCACAGCGGTTACGTCGGCCGCACGCCCGGCTTCGAGGTGGTCGGCGTCGCGCACACCGGCGAGGACGCCGTGCGCAAGGTCGAGGCGCTGCGCCCGGATCTCGTGCTGCTGGACATCTACCTGCCGGACGTGGACGGTCTTGAGGTGTTGCGGGAGCTGCGCGCGCTCGGCGGCGACACCGACGTGATCATCGTGAGCGCGGCGCGCGATGTGGACACCGTGCGCTCGGCGATGCGCGGTGGAGTGTTGCACTACCTGATCAAACCGTTCACCTACGCGGCCCTGCGCGCGCAGCTCGAACATCTTTCCGTCGTGCGCCAACAACAGTCCACAATGGATCAGTCCACAGTGGACAAGATGTTCGGCGGCCGCCCGTCCTCAGGAGCTGCCATGCCCAAGGGACTCACCAAGGAGACCGCGAGGCTCGTGGAGCGCGTGCTGCGCGAGTGCGACGGCGACCTGTCCGCGACGGAGTGCGCCGAGGCCACCGAACTGTCCAGGGTGAGCGCGCGCCGCTACCTGGAGCACTTCGTCAGCTCCGGCCGCGCCGACGTCAGCCTGCGCTACGGCACCACCGGGCGGCCCGAACGCCGCTACCGGTGGCGCGCCTAGTCAGTCCTGCGAGTCACCGGGTTCGCCGGTCTTCAAGACCACCCAACCCCCGCTCCAGCCGCCTCCAACGACAGCAAACCTCGTGAGCCTGCCGGGTTTGAGGCGGTCAACGATGATCAACAGGAGGGTTTGCCGGTCTTGAAGACGCCCCAACCGTCAACGACACCGTCACCAGGGCACGAATCCGGGCGTCAGCACGACCTGGCGCAGGCTGGCCTTGGACAGCGTCGGCCCCGCCCGGCTGACCCCGCCGATGCCGAGGCGCGTGTTGGTGCTCGTCGCGACGATCTCGATGCCGTCGGGCCGCCACATCGTCATCGTGTGCGTGATCTCCGCCGCGGTCTTGATGGCGCTGAAGAACCCGTTCACCCGCCGCCTGTCGGGCATTTCGCCCAGGTCGACCGGTTCACAGGTGAGCACGACAGCCGCGGTGCTCGCCGATCGGCACGGCTGCCCCACGCTGGGGCTGACGGTCTTGAAGACCTCGATCCGGAACGCGCCGAGCCCCTGGGAGTCCTTCAACTCCGCTTCCAGCCGCAACCCACCGTCTGCCGCCTCGAACCTCGGGTTTCGCGGCAGTGGCTCCGCCCAGTGCGGCAACGGGTTCGCGGCCGAGTAGGCGGCGTTGTACTGCGACAGCACCGATGCCGTCTTCGGGTCGTTCGCGGGCAGGGCGATCCGCGCGGCGGGGGCGTCGGTGCTCGGCGAGGTCCGGGTCGTGGTGGTGCTGTACGGCGGCCGCGTGGTCTCGGGCGAGGCGGGGCCGGTGGTGCTCGTCATCGTCGGTCCCGGCCCGGCGGGGCCGAGGTCGGGTCCGCCGAACAGTGCGCTCGGCCCGGCCAGCGCGGTGGCGCCGAGCGCGACGGCGACCACGCCCGCGGCCACCCCGGCTCCGGCCGCCAGCCTGCGCCGCCGCAGCGAGCGCTTGCCCGCCTGGATCACGCTCGCGCGGTCGATGTTCATCGGCGGCTCGGAACCCACCACCGTGCCCAGCAGGTCGCGGATGTCCTCGTCGCGGAACTCGCGGTTCATCGCTGCTCCTCGAAAACGGTCTTGCCGGCGGGGTTGTCGAAGACCTCGGTGTGGGACAACAGCTTTCGCAGCGCGGCGAGCCCCTTGGCCGCCTGGCTCTTCACCGTTCCCTGCGTGCAGCGCATCGCGCGCGCGGTCTCCTCGACGGAGAGGTCCTCCCAGTAGCGCAGCACCACGGCCGCGCGCTGTCCGGCGGGCAGCGCCGCCAGCGCCTTGCGCACGTCCATCGCCTCGTCGATCCGCCGGGCGTCGGCGGGCACCTCGGGCAGCGCGTCCACCGGGGTCTCCCTGCGGCGGAACGCCCTGCGCGACTCGTCGATGGCGCTGCGCACCAGCACCTGGCGCGAGTAGGCGTCGACGGAACCGTTGCGGTTCAGCTTCGGCCACGCCACGTAGATCTTCGTCAGCGCGATCTGCACGAGATCCTCGGCCCGGTGCCAGTCACCGCACAGCAGATAAGCCGTGCGACGCATGACGTTCGCCCGGCTCTCCATGTACTCGGCGAACTCGCTGTCGCGATCAGCGGCCACTGGGCTCTCCCTCCAGTCACCTGCTACTACGGTGCGGCCCACCGCGAGGTTGCCGAACTCCCGCAACAGCGAGGCCGGTCACACGCCGCATGGTCGCTCACCCCCGGCTCCCCCGCACACCGAACGGGCCGCCAACGCCAACGCCGCGTTTGGTGCGTTGAGTGCGCTGAACGACCCGTTCAGTGCGTTCAAGGCACCAAACGGGTCGTTCAGGGCTTCAGCGTGCGGTCAGAAGCGGGGGTGGTCGCCTCGGAGGAGGGCGCGCGGGGCGTCGGCGTCGGCGGTCTTGCCGACCTCGCCGATGACCCAGGCGGGGACGTGCCGCGCGGTCAGCACCGCGAGCGCCCGATCGGTGTCCTCGGCCGCGACGACGGCGACCATGCCGACGCCCATGTTGAAGGTGCGCTCCATCTCCTCGCGCTCCACCCGGCCGCGCTGGGCGATGAGGGCGTAGAGCGGAGCAGGGGTCCAGGTGCCCCGGTCCAGCTCGGCGAGCAGGCCCTGCGGGATGACCCGGGCCAGGTTGCCCGCGAGCCCGCCGCCGGTGACGTGCGCGAAGGTGCGCACCTCGGTCTCGGCGGCCAGCGCGAGGCAGTCCTTGGCGTAGATCCGGGTCGGCTCCAGCAGCTCCTCGCCGAGCGTGCGGCCGAGCTCCTCGACGTGCCCGGTCAGCGGCATCCTGGCGATGTCCAGCAGCACGTGCCTGGCCAGCGAGTAGCCGTTGGAGTGCAGGCCGGAGGCACCCATCGCGATCACCACGTCGCCGGGCCTGACCTTGTCCGGGCCGAGCACGGCGTCCGCCTCGACGACGCCGACGCCGGTCGCGGACATGTCGTAGTGGTCGGGCGCCATCAGGCCGGGGTGCTCGGCGGTTTCGCCGCCCATGAGCGCGCAGCCTGCCTGCACGCAGCCGTCCGCGATGCCCTTGACGATCTGCGCGATGCGCTCGGGGACGACCTTGCCGACGGCGATGTAGTCCTGGAGGAACAACGGCTCCGCACCGCAGACCACAAGATCATCAACAACCATCGCCACCAGGTCGATGCCGACGGTGTCGTGGATGTCCATGGCCTGCGCCACCGCGAGCTTGGTGCCGACGCCGTCCGTCGAGGAGGCCAGCACCGGCTCCTTCCACCGGTCCAGCCGCAGCTTGAACAGCCCGGCGAAGCCGCCGATGCCGTCGAGCACCTCGGGCCTTGTCGCCTTCTCCGCCCAGGGCTTGAGCCGCTCGACTGCCTCGTCACCTGCCTCGATGTCCACCCCGGCCGCGGCGTAGGTGGCCTTCTGGCTGTCCGTGTGGGCGATCAACGTGAAGCTCCGTCCAAAGTGGGTTGATCAGGGGCGCTGCAGTGCGTCCTGGGCACCGTAGCCACTGGGTGAGAGCGGGGCGGCCGGTCCGGCGACACCCTTCTCGATGCCTTCGAGCAGGTGCTTGCCGATCTTCATGTCGTCCGGCAGCGGGATCGGGTACTCGCCGTCGAAGCAGGCGGAGCACAGCCGCGTCCTCGGCTGCTCGGTCGCGGCGACCAGCGCCTCCAGCGAGACGTAGCCCAGTGAGTCCGAGCCGATCGAGCGCCGCACGCCGTCCAGGTCGAGGCCGTTGGCCACCAGCTCCGCGGGCGAGGCGAAGTCGATGCCGTAGAAGCACGGCCACTTCACCGGCGGCGAGGCGATGCGCACGTGCACCTCGACCGCACCGGCCTCGCGCAGCATCCGCACGAGCGCGCGCTGGGTGTTGCCGCGCACGATCGAGTCGTCCACGACCACGAGGCGCTTGCCGCGGATGACCTCGCGCAGCGGGTTGAGCTTGAGCCGGATGCCGAGCTGGCGGATGGTCTGCGACGGCTGGATGAAGGTGCGGCCGACGTAGGCGTTCTTCACCAGGCCGGAGCCGTAGGGGATGCCCGACGCCTGCGCGTAGCCGATCGCGGCGGGGGTTCCGGACTCCGGGACCGGGATGACCAGGTCCGCCTCGACCGGGTGCTCCTCGGCGAGCCTGCGGCCGATGTCCACGCGCGTGGCGTGCACCGAGCGGCCGGAGATCGCGGTGTCCGGGCGCGCCAGGTAGACGTACTCGAAGATGCAGCCCTTGGGCTCGGGGTTGGCGAAGCGGGTGGAGCGCAGGCCGTCGGCGTCGATCGCCAGCAGCTCGCCGGGCTCGACCTCGCGGACGAAGGACGCGCCGACGATGTCCAGCGCGGCCGTCTCGCTGGCCACCACCCAGCCGCGTTCGAGGCGGCCGAGGCACAGCGGTCGCACGCCCTGCGGGTCGCGCGCGGCGTACAGCGTCGACTCGTCGGAGAAGCACAGCGAGAACGCGCCGCGCAGCGTGGGCAGCAGTTCGAGCGCCGCCTGCTCGATGCCGGTGTCCGCGGCCGCCGCCGCGAGCAGGCCGCACATCAGGTCGGAGTCGCTGGTCGCGCCCGCCGTCGCCTTGACGCCCTGCTCCTTGCACCTGGCCAGCAGTTCGGCGGTGTTCACCAGGTTGCCGTTGTGGCCCAGCGCGAGGCCGCTGCCGGTCGCGGTGGTGCGGAAGGTGGGCTGGGCGTTCTCCCACGTGGTGGAGCCGGTCGTGGAGTAGCGGGTGTGCCCGACCGCGACGTGACCGCGCAGCGAGGACAGCACCTGCTCGTCGAAGACCTGGCTGACCAGGCCCAACTCCTTGAAGACGACAACCTTGGAGCCGTCGCCGACGGAGATGCCCGCCGCCTCCTGGCCGCGGTGCTGAAGTGCGTAGAGGCCGTAGAAGGTGAGCTTCGCCACCTCTTCGCCTGGGGCCCACACGCCGAAGACACCGCATTCCTCGCGCGGGATGTCGCGCTCGAGATCGTCGTGCTGATGCGCGTCGGGTGTGGCCGATTCCGATGGGGTCGGGTCGGTGAGCACCGAGAACTCCCTCGTGACGGGGTGGAACTGCCCCTGAAGTGTAAGTGTCGGCGGCGGTGCTTCGAGCCAAGGAGACCCTCAGTCTTTGTGGACCCCGCCACCCCCGACCTGCGAACGACGCGTGGGCAACGCCCGGCGGCACCACACGTCCGAGTTAACGAAAGGGGGTGGCGCATGCGGCACCTGACACGGGACCTCGACCTGTTCGAGCGGATCTTCGGCAATCCCGAGGTCGCTCTCGCGGCGTTCGTGGGCTGCCTGGTGCTCGGCGCGGTCGGCCTCGCGCTCGGCTGGCTGCTGGGCTGGCGCAAGATCGCCAGCGCGCTCTCGCTGGCCTCGCTCGGCGGGGTGCTCGCCGCGACCCTCGTGCGCAGCGGCAACCGGTACGGGGCCGATTCGCTCGGCGAGGCGTGGGCGATGTGCAGGCACAACGACTTCTCGCTCACCGGCTCCTGGGCGCGGCTGAACTTCGTGATGCTGATGCCGTTCGCCTTCTTCGGCGTGCTCGCGGTGCGCCGGTTCCTGCCGGTCGCCCTCGCCTGCGTCGGCATCGCCGTGGGCATCGAGCTGTTCCAGGGGCTGACCGGGCTCGGCGCCTGCGAGACGCAGGACATGATCAACAACGCGCTCGGCGGCGTGCTCGCTGCGGGAATCGCGGTGCTGTTCACCGGAAAAGACCGGTGGAGTGGCCGGAGGCACCGGACGACCACTCCACCGGAGTCACCTCAGCATCAGCACGTGGCTTCGATCTCCACCTGATGCTGCTTGGTCACCGAACGGGACCACTGGAAGGACAGGCCCATCATCTCCGCCTTGTAGGAGACGTCGAGCTTGTACTTCCCTGCCAGGCAAGGAAAATCCTCGCCGAGCGCGTCGACCTGGTCCTTGCCGATACCGCTCTCGCGCCCGCTCAGCGAGGCGTCGGCGGCGGCGCCGAGCGGCGTGGTGAGCTTGTACTTGCTGTCCACCGTGCGGCAGTTCAGCGGCTTTCCCCAGTAGAAGCTGTAGTTCCAGACGCAGGTGCCCTTCACGGCCACCTTGAGCTTCTTGTCGGTGAGGACGAGGCACGCCTTGCCGACGAAGCGCGCGTTCTGCTGGTCCTCGTCGGTGAACTGGGCCGCGCAGAACTCCTTGGGGTCCTCGGCGGCGGCGAGCGCGGGCGTCGCGAGACCGAGGAACGGGACGAGCGCGGCGAGCACGATCAGCAAGCGTCGGGACATACCGATCATCATGCGGGCACTCGCGAAGGTCGGCGACTCCGCGATCGGGTGGGCAATATCGGTTTAACTCGTTCCGGTCATTCGCGACGCACAGTTTCCGGCAGCGCGATCATGCAGCCGACGCTGATCAACGACGCGGCCGCGACGTAGCAGGCGACCGCCATCGAACCGCCGCCCGCCTTCAGCAGCGAGGTGGCGATCAGCGGGGAGAAACCGCCGCCGAGCACCGCGCCGAGCTGGTAGCCGATGCCGACTCCGGTGTAGCGGTGCGCGGCGCCGAAGAGCTCGGAGAAGTAGCTCAGCATCGGACCGAAGATCGCCGAGGACCCGGCGAAGCCGATGGTCACCGCGAGCACGATCAGCGTGGGGTTCGCGGTGTCGACCATCCAGAACAACGGGAACGGGAACAGCACGCAGAAAATCGCTCCGCCGAGCATGACGGGCTTGCGCCCGATGCGATCGGTCAGCGCGCAGAAACCGACGATGCAGGCGACCGAAACGACGCAGCCGATGAGCGTCGCGACGAGCATGACCCAGCTCGGCAGCTTCAGCGCTTCCTTTCCGTAGGTGAGCAGAAAGACGAACAGGATGAAGACGAAGGCGTTGAAACCGAGGTTCACACCTGCGGTGAGCAGAACGCGCTTGCCGTCTTTGCGTAGCACCGTCATCAGCGGCATGCGCTCGGTGGCCTTGTTCTCCGACAGGTCCTGGAAGACCGGCGTCTCGTGCAGCTTGCGGCGGGCGAAAACACCCACCAGCACAACGAGAACTCCGGCCAGGAACGGGATTCGCCAGCCCCACGAGAGCACGTCCTCCGACGGGAGCAACATCACCAGCGCGAAGGAACCGTTGGCCAGGAAGGCACCCATCGGCGAGCCGATCGTGACGAGGCTGCCGTAGAGCCCGCGCTTGCCCGGCGGCGCGTGCTCGACCGCCATCAGCGCCGCGCCGCCCGCTTCGCCGCCGACGGAGAAGCCGTGCACGACGCGCAGCAGCACCAGCATCAGCGGCGCCGCGACACCGATCGCCGCGTAGGTCGGCAGCAGGCCCATCAGCGCGGTGGTCACGCCCATCAGGCTCAGGCTGAGCACCAGCATCCGGCGCCTGCCGAGGCGGTCGCCGAAGTGGCCGAACACGATCGCGCCGAGCGGGCGCACCAGGAAGCCGACCGCGAACGTGGAGAACGCCAGGATCGTGGCCACGAGCGGGTCCTGCGCGCGGAAGAACAATGTCCCGAACACCAGCGCGGACGCGGTGCCGTAAACAAAAAAGTCGTAGTACTCAAGGGAGGTTCCGACCCCGCAGGCAACGGCCAGCCGCCGGAACGACGGCCGCTCGCCCTGATCACTTCGCACACTGACCTGTTCCGCCACGCGGCCACTCTTCCCGAGCAGCGGCGCCAGGACAACGATCTGTGGATCAGTGTTTCAAGGTCACCAACGGCAGCCAGTGCGAGACGTCCGCGCGCGTCCCCGAAGCGTCGATGCGTCCGCCGTCGAGGGCTTCGCCCCAGGTCAGGCGGCCCAGCACGAGTTCGAGCCAGGTCTGCGGATCGGTCTCGACGACGTTCGGCGGAGTGCCACGGGTGTGCCTCGGCCCAGGAACGCACTGCACGGCCGCGAAGGGCGGCACCCTGACCTCGACGCTGTGGCCCGGCGCGGCCAGCTCCAACGTGCGCAGGCTCAACCGCACCGCCGCCGCGAGCGCCTTGCGATCGGGCCGTGGTCCGCCGTCCAGCCACGGCACCACGGCTGCGACCGCCTCACGCAGCTCGTGCGGGTCGACCGCCCTCCTCAACGCCACCCGCCCAGGCTAACCCCCACACCGCCGAACTCCGCCCACCACGCGTTCCACAGTCTTCAAGACCCACAAACCCCACCTCAAACGGTCGCCAACGACGCCTAACCCCGGTCACGCGAGTGGGGGTTAGGCACCGTTGAAGACCGCCGCACCCGGGGTTTGCTGGTCTTGAAGACGCCCTAACCTCGGCGACGGAGGCGGAGTGCGCGTTGGGCCTGGTGGAGGTTGGGCGGGGTGACGGCGGTGGTGCCGTAGCTCTCGATGCGCGAGCCGAGGGGGCCGGTGAAGTCGGGCTTGTCGATCTGGCCGAACTCGCGGACGGTGGAGATGCCGACGGTGGCGCTGCACGGGGCGACGTGGTCGATCTTCACGCAGCCCGCGCGCTCGTTGGTGACCTTGACGTTCCAGTGCGTGAACCTGGCGCCGTACAAGGGGCCCGCGTTGGCGCTGCCACCGTGGTTGCCGTCGTTGAAGATCTCCACCTCGGTGCGCACGTTGTGGAACGGCAGGCCGCGGTGGGTGTCGAAGGTCCCGGCCGCCATCCGCCCGCGCGACCACGCGTTGCCGCACGAGAGCCCTTCGACGTTGATGCCGTGGTGCCCGGCGCCGGGCGGGGCGGGCTCGGTGAACTTGCCGATGGCGAAGTCCTCGACGAGGTTGTCGTGCGCCTGCTCGCGGCACGCGTACGAGTGGTGCTGGCCGCGGCCGTCGACCCTGGTCCGGCGCAGCGTGACGTTCTTCGAGGCCACGAAGAGGAACCCGTTGTCACTGTCCACAACGGACACGTCATCGGCCCAGCAGTCCCACGCGCACTGGAACACCAGGCCGTTGTACCCCTTGTCCTGCAAGTGAGCCGGGCGCTGGGTCTTCACGAAGCGGATGGTCAGACCCTCGACCCCAGCACCGACGACGGGCGGGGTGAGCGTGGTCAGGCGCGGCTTCCACCCTAGACGTGCGTCGAGCGGAAGCGGTTGCTGAAGGCGAACCTTGTTGCCCTGCACGGATTCGACACGCACGGGCCACTGGAACGGGCGGTAGGACAGCAGCTTGTCCTTGTCGGCCCAGGTGTAGCTCGCGGTACCGGGGATGTCGCCGCACATGTGCTTGAGCAGCCCGAAGTCGGCGTCGTCGTCGATCTGGAGCAGGACCCGCTGCCCCGCGACGAGTCGACTGCCGTCAGAGACGGTCAGCTCGAAGTCACCGCGCTTCGCCGCCGCGGACACGGTGGTGATCACCGACGCCTTGTCGCCCTCGTTGCCGATCCACCCCTCCATCGGCCACTTCTTCGCCTTGATGGCGGCTGTCAGGTCCCGGTAGCGGTCGCGGTGGCAGACCCACACGATGCCGCCCGCCCAGCTCCACGCCGAGTTCTCCGAGCCGTAGCGGCTGCGGTTGATGCCGATGATCTGTTCGAGCGAGCGCGTGCCGTGCAAGATCGTCTTGCCGCTTCCCGCGCCGCGCAGCACCACGTTGTCGTAGCCGAGCTGCACGATGTCGTCGATCCGATAGGTGCCCGCGGGCAGCAGGACGACACCGCCTCCGCGCTGGCCGACGTCGGCGATCGCGCGGTTGATCGCGGGCGCGGAGTCGGCTGAGCCGTCGCGCTTCGCGCCGTAGTCCAGGACGTTGGCGCGCACGGGTCCGCGTGGCGGCTCGGCGCCGTAGCGGTAACCCGCGAAGGAGATGTTGGGGATCTGGGGGTGCGTGTAGGGCGCCTTGACGAACTCACGCCACAACGCGGATTCAGCAGCCGCCGACGCCGAAGGAGCGGGGAGCAGGTGGTAGCCGACAACCGCGGCCGCACCACCGGAGAGCAACGTCCTGCGAGAGAGCATGAGTCTCCTGGTCCCAAACACGGGGCGGCGGTTTGGGGTCGACCGGAAGTTTCCCCAACCCGGCGACGTTTGGGAAGGGCTTTCCCGCAGGCGGCTCATTCGTAAGACGTCTTGTCAAAGCGGCCGGAAACCGGCAAGAGTGTTAACGGTTGAGCCCTGTCCACCGCCGCCATGGTTGCCAGGAGTCCTGATGTCCCGACGTTCCCGCTGGCTCGTGGCCGTCGTCGGCCTGAGCCTGGTCGTCCCCCTGCTACCGGTGACCAGCGCGGTCGCCCAAGAGCACACCGCGACGGCCGCCCCGGACCAGCCCGGTGGCGTGCGCACGATCCCCGACTGGCGGATGCAGTCCTCGCGCTCGGTCTCCGGCGGCGGCGACGCGATCTCCCGACCCGGGTTCACCGACGTGAACTGGCTGAAGGTCCCGGCGCGCTCCACCGTGATGGCCGGGCTGATCGCCAACCGGAAGTACCCGGACCTGAACTACTCCACCAACATGAAGCAGGTCAACGCGGCCGACTTCGCCGTGCCATGGTGGTACCGCAAGGGGTTCACCGCCGACCCGGTCGCGGGCAGGCACACCTTCCTCAAGCTCAACGGCGGAGTGCTGGCCAGGGGCGAGGTCTGGCTCAACGGCACCAAGATCGCGGGCACGGACAAGGTCATCGGCGCCTACCCGATCCGCGAGTTCGACGTGACGAGCCTGATCCGCAAGGGCGACAACGCGATCGCCCTGCGCGCGGACTCCGTCGACCCGCAGCGGGACCTGACGATCCACTTCATCGACTGGGCGCAGTTCCCGCCCGACCGCAACCAGGGCCTGTTCCGCGATGTCACGTTGTCCAGCTCCGGAGCGGTGTCGCTGCGCAACCTCCGCGTGGACAGCGACCTACCGCTGCCGAGCTTGGCCAGCGCCGATGTCACGGTGAAGGTCGACGCGCGCAACAACACCGACAAATCACAGACCACCGAGGTCTCCGGCACCGTGGACGGCCGGGCGTTCAAGCAGCAGATCTCCTTGTCCGCCAAGCAAACCAAGACCGCGACGTTCACGCTGAAGCTAGACGAGCCGCGCGTGTGGTGGCCCTTCCAGATGGGCGAGCAGCCGCTGTACGAAGCGTCGGTCGCAGCCACGGTGGGCGGAACAGCCTCCGACACCGCCAAGACGACCTTCGGAGTTCGTGAGATCGACTCGAAGCTTGTGCAAGGCGGTCGGCAGTTCTTCGTCAACGGTCAGCCGTTCCTGGTGCGTGGTGGCGGCTGGGCGTCGGACCTGTTCCTGCGCACCGATCTCCGCAAGATCGAGGACCAGCTGAAGCTGACCAAGGCGATGGGGATGAACACCATCCGCCTTGAGGGCAAGCCGGAGAACGACGAGCTCTACGACATGGCCGACCGGATGGGCATCATGCTGCTCACCGGCTGGGAGTGCTGCTCGAAGTGGGAGTCCTACGACTCCTTCACCGCCGAGGACAACCGTGTCGCCGGTGAGTCGGCGGAGAGCGAGGCACGGCGCATTCGCAATCACCCCAGCATGATCGGCTTCCTGATCGGCAGCGACTTCGCGCCGCCCGCCGCGCAGGAGAAGATCTACCTCGATGCGCTCAAGCGGGCCGAGTGGAACCTGCCGGTCATCTCCTCCGCCAAGGCGCTCAGCTCGCCGCAGCTCGGCAGTCCCGGCATGAAGATGGAGGGCCCGTACTGGTGGGTCCCGCCGAACTACTGGTACAACAAGCAGAAGGGCGGCGCGTCCGGCTTCGCGTCGGAGATCGGCCCCGGGCCGACCATCCCCGAGCTCGACAGCCTCCGAAAGTTCTTGCCGCCCAACGAGATCGACGCGCTCCGGGACTACAACGCGAAGCACTACCACCTCGCGCCCTCAGACACCTTCAGCAAGCTGTCCTTCTGGGGAACCGCGCTCGACGGCCGCTACGGCAAGCCCACGAGCACCGAGGACCTCGTGCGCAAGGCACAGCTGGCCAACTACGAGGTCAACCGCGCGCAACTGGAGGCGTTCGGCCGCAACTTCTCCGATACCGACAGGCCGTCGACGGGCGTCATCTACTGGATGCTCAACAGCGCGTGGCCGACGCTGTACTGGAACCTGATCGACCACAACCTGGCAACAGGCGGCTCGTACTTCGGCGCGAAGACCGCGCTGCGGCCGCTGCACGTGCAGTACTCCTACGACGACAACTCGCTGGCCGTCGTGAACACGGGACTGCGCGACGCCACCGGGCTGACCGTGCAGGCGACGGTGTTCAACCTGGACGGCACGCAGAAGGCCGACGTGTCGCAGCCGGTGACCGCGAAGGCGAACGCTTCGGTGCGGGCCGGAACGCTGCCCCAGCCAGGCGGCCTGTCGAGCACGTACTTCGTTCGGTTGCTGCTGAAGGACGCTTCGGGCAACGTCGTCGACCGCAACGTCTACTGGCTGTCCACCAAGGCCGACAAGCTGAACTACGGGGCTTCGACCTGGTACCACACGCCGCAGACGGAGTACGCCGACCTCAAGGGGCTCAACAACCTCCCGCAGGGCTCCGTGAGCGCGACAACGGCGGGCAACAAGGTCACCATCACCAACAGCGGTGACAAGGTCGCGTTCTTCGTGCGGGCCTCGCTGCGCGCGGGCGCCGGCGGACCGGAAGTGCACCCGACCACGTGGTCGGACAACTACGTGACCCTGTGGCCCGGCGAGTCGACCACGCTCACGGCCGACTACCGAGCCTCCGACCTGGGCGGCAAGGCCCCGCACTTCCAGGTCTCCGGGCACAACGTGCCGAAGGTCGAGGTCCGTTGAACCCGGCTTGAGCCCGCGCGGCGGCAAGTTAAAGATTTACTTCGTTAGGAGCCTTGTCGAAATCGGTTCACGCGGGAAAAGTGCCGCTCATGTTCCGACGCAAGGCCCCATGGCTCGCCGCCGCGCTCGGCCTCGCCCTGCTCGCGCCCGTCCCCGCCGCGCTCGCGCAGCAGGACGAGCGGGCGATCGGCTTCAGCGCGCCAACCGCTCTCGGTCAGACGGCAACCGTGCCGGACTGGCGCATGCGCTCCTCGGCAGGACTGACCGTCGAGGGCGACCACATCTCCGTTCCCGGCTTCCCCGAGCGGGGCTGGCTGCGGGTGCCCGCCCGCTCCACCGTGATGGCCGGGTTGATCGCCAACCGCAAGTACCCCGACGTCAACCACTCCACCAACCTGCAACAGGTCGACGCCAAGGACTTCCAGGTGCCGTGGTGGTACCGCCGCGACCTGATCGCCGCGCCGGTCCCCGGAAGGCACACGTTCCTGCGGCTCAACGGCGGTGTCATCTCGCGCGGTGAGGTGTGGTTCAACGGCACCAAGCTCGCGGGCACGGACAAGGTCGTCGGCGCGTACCCGATGCAGGAGTTCGACGTCACGAAGCTGCTGCGGCCCGGCCGCAACGCGCTGGCGATCAAGGCCATGCCCGCAGACCCGTTCCGCGACCTCACGGTGAGCTTCCTGGACTGGAGCCCGCTCGCGCCCGACAACAACATGGGCATCTGGCGGGACGTGAACCTCACTTCCACCGGCCCGGTGTCGCTGCTCGACCCGCGCGCGCTGCCGAAGCTCCAGCTGCCCGACATGCGCAGGGCCGACGTGACGGTGAAGGCCGAGGTGCGCAACAACACCGACCGCCCGATCACCACCACGGTCGGCGGCGACATCGAGCGCGTGCGCTTCGAACAGCGGATCACCTTGGCGCCCAAGGAAACCAGGACCGTCGAGTTCGAGCCCGTTCGCATCGACAACCCGCGCGTGTGGTGGCCCGCCCAGTTCGGCGAGCAGCCCCGGTACACGCTGAACCTGCGCGTGGCGGGCTCGGACAGCGCGAGCCGCCAGTTCGGAATCCGCGACGTCGGCTCGTTCCTGACGCCGGAGGGCTACCGCAAGTTCACCGTGAACGGCAAGGACTTCGGCGTTCGCGGTGGTGGCTGGGCATCGGATCTCTTCCTGCGCACGCAGCCCGGACGGCTCGCCGACCAGCTGCGCTACGTCAAGGACCTCGGGCTGAACACGATCCGCCTTGAGGGCAAGGAGGAGGACCACGAGCTGCTGGAGCTGGCCGACAGCATGGGCATCATGCTCATGCCGGGCTGGGAGTGCTGCACGAAGTGGGAGGCGTGGGCGAAGAAGAACCCGACGCACCCGTGGACGGAGGAGGACAACCGCGTCGCGGCCGAGTCCGCCACCGCCGAGGCGCGCAGGTTCGTCAACAGCCCGAGCATCCTGGCGTTCTTCATCGGCAGCGACAACTACGCCACCGCCGCCATCGAGAAGCTGTACCTGGACGCCTTCCACAAGGTCGACTTCCGGGTGCCCGTGATGCCGTCGGCCGCGCGCAGGCCGTCCTCCCAGCAGCCGCCGCCGATCCTGGGCGAGGCCGGGATGAAGATGGACGGGCCGTACTGGTGGATCCCGCCGAACTACTGGTACGAGAAGAAGAACGGCGGCAACTACGGCTTCGCCTCCGAGGTCGGGCCCGGCCCGATGATCCCGGAGCTGGACAGCCTGCGGAAGTTCCTCACCGAGGCCGAGATCGACGACCTCTGGCGCAAGCCGGACCAGGCGCACTACCACCTGGCGAAGAAGGAGGTCTTCTCCAAGCTGACCGATCTCACCAAGGCGATGACCAACCGGTTCGGCCCGATCAAGGACCGCGAGGACTTCCTGCGCAAGGCCCAGCTGTCCAACTACGAGGCCAACCGCGCGCAGTTCGAGGCGTACGGGCGGGACTTCTCCGCCGCCGAGAAGCCGTCGACCGGTGTCATCTACTGGATGCTCAACAACGCGTGGCCGACGCTGTACTGGCACCTCTACGACTACGAGCTTGGCACCAACGGCTCGTACTTCGGCGCCAAGAAGGGACTGCGCCCGCTGCACGCGCAGTACTCCTACGACGACAAGTCGATCGCCGTGGTGAACACCGGCCTCAACGAGGTGCCGGGCCTGACCGTGGAGGCGAGCGCGCTCGACCTCGCCGGCACCGTGCTGTCGACCGAGACCCAGCAGGTCACCGCCAAGGCCAACGCGTCCGTGCGGGCGATGACCGTGGCGAAGCCCGCTTCGATCAACGGCGCGTACTTCGTGCGCCTGGTGATGAAGGACGCGCGCGGAAATGTGGTCGACCGCAACGTCTACGCACTGTCCACAAAGGACGACAAGGTGGACCACAGCAAGGTCACCTGGTGGCACTCCCCGACCGTCGAGTACGGCGACATGCAGGGGCTCCAGAACCTCCCGGCCACCCAACTGTCCACAAAGGACGCCAGGTCCCGGGTGCGCGGCGACAAGGTCGTCACCGAGGTGACCCTGCGCAACGACTCCAAGACCGTGGCGTTCTTCCAGCGCGCCAGCCTGCGCAAGGGCGCCGGCGGCGAACAGCTCACGCCCGCGACGTGGAGCGACAACTACGTCACGCTCTGGCCAGGCGAGCAGACCACGATCCATGCCGAGTACCGAATGTCCGACCTGGGCGGCAAAACTCCCCATTTCCAGGTCTCCGGCTGGAACAGCGCGGCGCGGGAGGTAGCCGCCCCACTGCGGTGAACCCCCTCGTCCTGGGCGTCACCGTTCTCGGTGGCGCCCAGGCCGCGCTTACGCCCTGAATGACTCATTCAGGTACTTGAGGGTCCTCAATGACTCATTGAGGTACTCAGATTCCCCGAACGACCCGTTCAGTGCGTTGAGCGCACTAAACGACCCGTTCAGCGCCCTCAACGCACCAAACGAGGCTTTCGCGTACCCCGGAGCCGCGCGTGGGCCTTACGCGCTGAATGACTCATTGAGGTACTTGAGCGCCCTCAATGACTCATTCAGCACGCTCAACCACACAAACGCGGCATTGGCGCGCGCCCACGCTCCCCGCGCGCTCGCCACCGACCGCTCCGCACGTCCGCGCTCCGGCCCTGCCACCGCCGCACTCCGCCCCCGTTGGGTACGTAACCAATGCGGCATTGGTTACCTCTGGCGAAACAAATGCCACATTGGGTACACAAAAGTCCACTGTGGACAGTGGGTGGTGGGGTGAGAGGGATTCCGCCCAGGGGGTGCCAGTGGTGGGCGTGCGTCGGCGCTCGGAGCGATGCTGGAATCGGGGGGATCCCCGGGCGTACGAAAGCCACCCTCGTCCGCGGCCACACGTATCGCCGGATGGGCCACGCCGGAAGCAGTGCTGAGCGGCTACCGCCTCGGGTTCGGAGACGGCGCACTCGCGGTCCCGGTGCGCTCGCGGCCTCGGTGCACGCGTGGTCCCGGGGCACTCAAGGTCCCGGTGCACGCGTGGTCCCAGGGCACTCGCCGTCTCGGTGCACTCGCCGTCTCGGTGCACTCGCCGTCTCGGTGCACTCGCCGTCTCGGTGCACTCGCCGTCTCGGTGCACTCGCCGTCTCGGTGCACTCGCGGCCTCAATGCGCTCGCGGCCCCAGGGCACTCGCAGTCCCGGGGCACTCGCAGTCCCGGGGCACTCGCAGTCCCGGGGCACTCGCAGTCCCGGGGCACTCGCGGTCCCGGGGCACTCGCGGTCGCGGGGCGCTCGTGGTCCCGGTCACGCTTGACCTCAAGCGAGGTGGAGGTCCGATGATCTCCTCGTCAGCGCTGTCGCGGATGAGGAGATCATCAATGGCCCTCTACACCTTGCCCGACCTGGACTACGACTACTCGGCACTCGAACCGGCGATCATCGGCGAGATCAACGAGCTGCACCACTCCAAGCACCACCAGGCCTACGTCACCGGCGCCAACCAAACCCTGGAAAAGATCGACGAAGCCAGGGACAAGCAAGACTTCGGCTCCATCGTCGGCCTGGAAACCACCCTCGCGTTCCACCTCGCCGGACACGCGTTGCACCAGGTGTGGTGGAAGAACCTCTCTCCCAACGGCGGAGACAAGCCCACGGGTGAGCTGGCCGCGGCGGTGGATGAGTTCTTCGGGTCCTTCGACGGACTCCGCGCCCAGCTCAACGCCGCCGCTTCGACGATCCAGGGCTCCGGGTGGGGCATTCTCGCCTGGGAACCGGTCGGCCAGCGCCTGGTGACCCAGCAGTTGAAGGACCACCACTCCAACCTGTCGATCGCCACCACCCCCCTGCTGGCCTTCGACGCCTGGGAACACGCCTACTACCTCCAGTACCGCAACGTGAAGGCCGACTACTTCAACGCACTCTGGAACGTCATCAACTGGAACGACGTCAACGAGCGCTTCGTCGCCGCGCGGGCTGGCAAGAACGGACTGCTCCTGGAACCCTGAGCGGTGTGAGAGCGGCGACGGTTGTACCCGGCAAGCCCGAACTGGCCGAGATCAGCGAACTTCCCGATCCCGTTGCCGCGCAAGGAGAACTCCTGGTCGCGGGGCTGCTGGTCGGCGTGTGCGCGACGGACGCGGAGATCGCGCACGACGGATTCGGCCGCACGCCGCCGGGCCGGGACCGGATGGTGCTGTTCCACGAGTCGCTCGGCCGGGTCCTCGACGCGCCACCGGAAAGCGGCTTCGCGATTGGAGATCACGTCGTCGGCGTGGTGCGCCGACCCGACCCGCGACCGTGCGAACCGTGCTCGAACGGGCATTGGGAGTTCTGCGCCAACGGCGAGTACACCGAGCGCGGGATCACCGAGCTGGACGGGTACGGCGCGCAGCGGTGGACCGTGCCGCCGGAGTTCGCCGTCCACGTGGACTCGGCGCTCGGTGAGCTGGGGGTGCTCACCGAGCCCGCGTCCGTCGTGGCCAAGGCGTGGGACCAGGTCGATCACGTCGGAGCACGGGTCGGGGCAGCGCCCCGCACCGCACTGGTGACCGGAGCGGGCCCGATCGGCCTGCTGGCGGCCTTGATCGGCACGCAGCGCGGATTGGACGTGCACGTGCTCGACCGCGTTCGCGACGGCAGAAAGCCTGAACTGGTAAGGGATCTGGGCGCCACCTACCACCACGACCTCGACGCCGTCCCCGTCGAGCCGGACGTGGTGATCGAGTGCACGGGCGCGGCGCGACTGGTGTTCGACGTGCTCGGGCGCACCGCGCGCAACGCCGTCGTGGTGCTGACCGGGATCTCCGGCGACAAGGACCGGATCCCCGTGCCCGGCGCGGCCCTCAACGACGCCATGGTGCTGCACAACACCGCCGTGGTGGGCAGCGTCAACGCCGGGATCGAGCACTACCGCGAGGCCGCGCGGATCCTCGCCGACGCCGACCCGGAGTGGTTGGAGCGCCTCATCACCCGCCGCGTGCCGCTGTCCTCGTGGACCGACGCGCTCACCCGCGCCGAGGACGACGTCAAGGTCGTGATCGACCTGCGCCTGTGAAGGTTCCTATGCGAAAAGAACTCGTTCCCGCTACGCGTGCTCGGTGATCAGCTCGTCGATCTGCGCGGGCGGGCCGGGCCTGGCGAAGAACCACCCCTGGCCGGAGTCGCAGCCGATCGCGCGCAGGCGCTGGGCCTGGGGCGCGGTCTCCACGTTCTCCGCCGTCACGGTCAGCCCGAGCGTGTGCGCCAGCGACACCAGCGTCGCCACGATCTGCTGGTCCACATCGCCGGCGTCGGGGCCGGAGTGCGTGCGCAGCCCCTCCACGAACGAACCCGCGATCTTGAGCTCGTGCACGGGGAGGTTCCGCAGGTAGGCGAGGTTGGAGTAGCCGGTGCCGAAGTCGTCGATGGCGATCCGCACGCCCATGTCGTAGAGCGAGCGCAACGCGTCCAGCGGCTCGTCGGCGTTGCCCATGATCGCGCTCTCGGTCAGCTCCAGCTGGAGCCGCTGCGGGCGCAGGCCGACCTTGGACAGGATGCGCGCGACGTCGTAGACCAGCCGGGGGTCGCGCAGCTGCCGGACGGCGAGGTTGACGCTGACGAACGGGGCGTCGGCGCCGAAGCGCTCCTCCCAGTCCTTGGCCTGCGCGCACGCCTGCTCCAGCACCCACAGGCCGAGCGGGACGATCATCCCGGTCTCCTCGGCCAGCTCGATGAAGCGGTCGGGCGCGAGCCTGCCGAACTCCGGGTGCTGCCAGCGGACCAGCGCCTCCACACCCGCGACGCGCATGTCGGCGAGGCGCACCAGCGGCTGGTAGTCCACGTAGAACTCGCCGCGCTCCAGCGCTGAGGGCATGGTCGCGGAGAGGGTGAACCTGGCGACCTCGCGGGCGTTGCGCTCGGCGTCGAACTGCGCCCAGCGGGAGCGCCCGTCGGCCTTGGCCCAGTACAGCGTGATGTCGGCGTCGCGCATGACGTCGGCGGGGGTGGTGCCGACGACCTCGCGTTCGACAAGGCCGATGCTGGCGGAGACGGTCAGCTCGTGCTTGCCGACCTTGATCGGCTTGGTCAGCCCGTGCAGCACCTGGTCGGCGACGGTGATGACGTCCTGGGTGGAGCGGGTGTTCTCGATCAGGATGACGAACTCGTCGCCGCCCATCCTGGCCACCATCCGGCCCCGCCCGGAGACGTAGGTGTCCAGCCGCTGCGCGACCGCGACCAGCAGCTGGTCGCCGACGTCGTGGCCGAGGCTGTCGTTGATCACCTTGAACCCGTCGAGGTCCAGGTAGCAGAGGCCGACGCGGGTCTCACCGTCGGCGTTCTCGAAGGCCCTGGCCAGCTGGTCCATGAACAGTGAACGATTGGACAGACCGGTCAGTGGATCGTGCAGCGCCTGGTGGCGCAGCCGGGTCTGCAGCAGGTGCCGGTCGGTGACGTCCTCGACCATGACCACGACGTAGTTCGGCGCGCCCTGCTCGTCCCTGATCAGCGAGACGGTGAGGTTGGTCCAGATCTCCGCGCCGTCGCCGCGCACGAAGCGCTTGTCCACGCGGAAGTGCTCTCGGTGCCCGCGCACCAGCTCGTTGTAGAGGCGCCACACCTCGGCGGCGTCGTCGGAGAGCATGAAGTCGCGGGCGCGGCGCTTGCGCAGCTCGTCGAGTCCGTAGCCGAGCATCCGCTGCAACGAGGCGTTGGCCTCGACGATCCGGCCGCGCACGTCGCCGATGGCGATGCCGATCGCGGCCTCGGCGAACACCGCGCGGAAGCGGGCCTCGCTGGCCCTGCGCGCCTGTTCGGCGGCGTCGCGGGCGTCGAGAACGGCCTGCCGGATGGCTTCCTGCTCGTCGAGCGTGCGCTCGCGCAACGCTTGGGCGTAGCCGGCGGAGAGCGCGCCCTGCAACGCCGCGACGCGGACCTGGAGCCGTTCATCGCCCTCGAGACCGAGCTCGCTCAGCAGCTCATCGCCCAGCAGGGCGACGCTGCGGCTCAGCGTCTCGATCCCGGTGAAGTGCGCGTTGACGAGGTGGAAACCGACCTCGCGCGCGGGCGTGGAGCGGAAGGGTTCGGCGAACAGCGCCTGCACGAGCCGCTCGGTGTAGAGCAGCAGCAGCTGCTCGGTCTCGGCGAGGCTCAGCGAGACGTAGCTCGTGCCCGCGATGGACCGGACCCAGGTACGGGCGAACCGGGCGCAGGCGGGCTGCTCGGACTCGGCGGCCGGGGTCACCAGCAGCCTCCCGAGAGGAAATGACTCGTTGTGGGAACCACTCATATTCTCAGCCCGACCGTGGCGTGCGAACCGGATCTCTCGGGCTTTTTTCCGACCTCCCCTTGGGAGTCTGGCCGGGATAGCCGCGAAAAGACGACACCCTGTTCAACAAGTTCGAAGCCGAGATGACCGAGTGCGATCGAGTCGCACTCTCTGGACCAGGGCCGATGCCCGCCCATCCGGTACAGATCCGACACGCCCTGTCCTTCTTCCGCGGTGTGTTCCCCGGCACTGCGAGGCCGGAACGGAACACTTCCAGGGACCACTTGCCCGTGGCGAGTTCGAATGCTTCCCACGGGGTCCCCGAAATCGGGAACGGAATGCGCGACCACGACGCGTCCACTCGCCGGGGTCCTCGCGCGGTCACCACCGGTGCTTCCGGCAGGGCCGTGGGCGAAGGTTACGGGGTGGCCGTCAGCACGGACAATCCGGCAGCCAGGGTCAGCCTTCCGGGCTACTTCGTGCACGTTGCTGACTCTAGGTATCCCTAAGTGCGCCTTGGGGAACAGCCGACACCCGGTAGTGCGGACACCAGGAGAACGCGTCAAGCCGGGATGACCCGTTGCTCGTCCGTGCTCGCCCACCGCACACCCCTCGTTACTCGGGGTTAGAAGCGTAACCCGCCCGGTCAGGCCGAGACAGGCCACGCGGTATGCAATTGCTTCATATCCACGTGATTGTGGTCTAGACCTTATACCCCACACCGACGAGGCCCGCAAAACGCTCCGGTTCGTATGCGAGATCCCGTACCGAGTCCGGACGCCACAGCGGCAATCTGGCCAAACCCGGTTCGACGAGCGAGAAACCCGAGAAGAACTCGGAGATCTCCTCGGAAGTGCGCGAAACAAGGTCGAGCCCGGCGCGTTCCATCAGGTCGACGCGGTCCTGCGCGGTGTCGTCGCTCGTGGTGAACGAGGCGTGCGAAATCGCGAGGTAGCTCCCGGGAGCGACGGCGTCGCGGTACTGCTCAACCACCTTGTAGGGCTGTTCGCCGTCCGGCATGAAGTGCAGGACGGCCAGCATCAGCAGCGCGACGGGCTGGTCGAGGTCGATCAGCGAGCGCACCTCCGGCGAGACCAGGACGGCCCTCGGGTTGCGCATGTCCGCCTGGATCGCGGCGGCCCTGCCGTTGCCGACCAGCATCGCCTCGCTGTGGGTCACCGCGACCGGGTCCACGTCGACGTAGACGACGCGGCAGTCCGGGTTCTGCTCCTGCGCCACCTCGTGCACGTTGGCGACGGTCGGGATCCCGGAGCCGAGGTCGATGAACTGCGTGATGCCCTGCGCGACGCAGAAGCGGACCGCCCTGCGCAGGAACGCCCGGTTCGCCCGCATGATCATCGGGAGGTCCGGGAGCAGGTCGATGGCGCGCCGCGCGACCTCGCGGTCGATCGCGAAGTTGTTGTCGCCACCGAGGAAGTAGTCGTACATGCGAGCCTGGCTCGGCTTGCTCAGGTCGACCTCGGACGGCGCCCAGGTTGGCCGCATCACCGACACACCTCCTCCCTTCCCGTGCTCAACGCTTGACCCCCACCCCGGCGTAACCGGTCGCCCGCTGCGGATCGGTGTGCACCTCGTCCTCGGGGTCCGGCCGCCACCGCCCGAACCAGACCAGTCCCGGATCGACGAGCTCGAACTCCCCGAACATCGCCGTGATCTCCGCCTTGGACCGCCACCACATCGGGGTCCCGGTCCTGCGGTAGAGCTCGGAGTGCCTGAGCGCCTTCTCCGGCTGGCCCTCGAACGTCGCGTGCGAGATGGCCAGCATGCTTCCCGGCACGACCGCCTCGCGGTAGTAGCGCGTGATGTCCAGCGGGTCGTCCTCGTCGGAGACGAAGTGCAGCACCGCGAGCATCAGCACGGCGACCGGCTGGTCGAAGTCGATGAGCCTGCGCACGTCCGGGTCGTGCAGGATCTGGTCCGGGTAGCGCATGTCGGCCTGGACAACGGTGGTGTTGCGGTTGTCGGCGAGGATGGCGCGCGAGTGCGCGACCGCGATGGAGTCGATGTCCACGTAGGCAGTGCGGCAGCTCGGGTCCGCGCGCTGGGCGACCTCGTGCACGTTGCCGACCGTGGGGATGCCGGAGCCGATGTCCAGGAACTGCCGGATGCCCTGGGAGACGCAGTAGCGCACGGCGCGCCTGAGCACGCCCCGGTTCTCCTGCATGATCTTGGGCAGGTCGGGCCACTGGCGGATCGCCTCGTCGGCCTGGTTGCGATCGACCTCGAAGTTGTGCGACCCGCCGAGGTAGTAGTCGTAGACGCGCGCGGCACTCGGCTTCGACAGGTCGATCTCCGCTGGCGCCCAGCTCGGCAGTGCCACCGCTTCTCCGTCCCTCCGACTCGTTGGTTTCCCGCTCTCCCCGGGAGTTCAGCCCTTGCGGCCCATCCCCCCGTACACGCTCATCCGGTGCGGGTCGAGCGCGTCGACCTCGAAGGAGTCTGGTCGCCACTCCGGTAGCGGGACCACCCCTGGTTCGAGCACCTCGAAGTCACCGAACAGATCAAGGACCTGGGACCGCCCCCGGAACCACAGCGGCGTGCCGAAGCCCGCGTAGAGGCTCTGGTGCGCGAACGCCCGCTCCGGCTCGATGTCGTCGGCGCCGTGGGAGATCGCCAGCAGGCTGCCGGGGGCGAGCGCGTCGTGGTACTCGCGCAGCAGGCCCCTCGGGTCGTCCGCGTCGGGGATCTGGTGCAGCACCCCGAGGGTGAGCAGCGCGACCGGACGGCTGAAGTCGATCACCCTGCGGACCTCGCTGTCCCGCAGGATCGTCTGCGTGTCGCGCAGGTCGGCCTGGAGCACGGTGACCCCTGCGCAGCCCGCGAGCATCGCCCGCGAGTGCGCGACGGCGACCGGGTCGATGTCCACGTAGACCACGCGGGCCCCGGGATCGGCGCGGCGGGCCACCTCGTGCACGTTGCCCGCGGTCGGGATGCCCGAGCCGATGTCCAGGAACTGGCGGATGCCGTTGCGCACCGCGCAGCGCACCGCCCTGCGGAGGAAGTCCCGGTTGGCCCGCACCATCGCGGGCAGCAGCGGCCACTGCGCGATCGCCCGCCTGCCGTACTCGCGGTCGATGGCGAAGTTGTGCGATCCGCCCAGGTAGTAGTCGTAGAGCCGGGCACAGCTCGGCCGCGTCAGGTCGATCTGACCTGGCGCCGTGCTCCGAACCGAGACCGCTGTCATGTGCCGCCGCTCCACTCAGTTCCTGATTCCGAGACCCGCGTACCCGCTGAGCCGCTCCGGGCGCTCCCACTCCTCGTCCGGCGAGTCCGGCCGCCACTCGCTGAGGTAGACCAGGCCGGGGTCGACCATCCGGAACCCGTCGAAGAACCCGGTGATCTCGGCGGCTGAGCGCATCCAGATCGGCGTCCCGGTGCGGTGGTAGAGCTTCTCGTGCGCGGTCGCCCGGTCCGGGCGGCCGTCCGCCGTGCCGTGGGAGATCACCAGCGGGCTGCCGGGGGCGAGCACCCCGGAGTACCGCGCGATCAGCGCCGCGGGCTCGTCCTCCGGCGAGATGAAGTGCAGCGTCGAGACCATCAGCAGCGCCACCGGCTCGGTGAAGTCGAGCAGTTCCCGCACGGCCGGGTCGTCGAGCACCCGGTCCGGGTCGCGCAGGTCCGCCTGCACGGTCGCGGTGTGCCGCGTGCCCGACTCGGCGAGCAGCGCCCTGGAGTGGGCGACCGCGATGGGGTCGACGTCCACGTAGACCACGCGGCAGCCCGCGTCGGCGCGCTGGGCGATCTCGTGCACGTTGCCCACGGTCGGGATGCCCGAGCCGATGTCCAGGAACTGGCGCACACCACGGGAAACGCAGTAGCGCACGGCCCTGCGGAGGAAGGCGCGGTTGGCCTGCATGCTGCTGGGCAGCTCCGGCCAGAGCTCGATCGCCTGCTGGGCCTGCCGACGGTCCACGGCGAAGTTGTGGGAACCCCCGAGGTAGTAGTCGTAGACGCGCGCGGTGCTCGGCTTCGTGAGGTCGATGTCTCCGCACACCCAGGTAGGACGATCCACCGATGCCCCTCCCCGATTTTTGCCGCCGTGGCGAGGATATGACAGCTCGACGGTCACTCACCGGCATCGCGGCGATGCAAAAGGTGAGCGTGCGCTGTTGTCCGCCGAGCGGTCATCTGGACAATCTTCCGGTGGACAAATGGGTGATTCTGATCGCCGGATCGGTGATCTCGGTGGCGGCGGTCTCTGTGGTGCTCATCGGGTGGCTCCGGCACCGCCAGGGACTGCTGCTCACCGGAACCGTTCTGGCGGCGCTCGGGCTGTTGTTCCTGGTAGGAGGCTGGTTGCTGATCGCGGACCCGCGCTCGGGGCTGACCGAGGCGATCAAGACAGGGGGCCTCGCGGGCGGCGCCGTCGTGGCGCTCTACGCGCTCTGGCTGAACGACAGGAAGCGCCGCGCGGAGGAGGACCGCAACGAGCACGACCGCGAGCGGGTGTCCGACGAGCGCTTCGCGAGATCGGTGGAGATGCTCGGGAACGAGGCCGAGCAGGTGCGGATCGGAGCCCTCTACGCGCTTGCGGGGTTGGCAAAGACCAGGGCCGATTACACGCAGACCGTGCTCGACATCCTGTGCTCGTACCTCCGCCGTCCCTTCACCCACAAGTCCTTCGACAGGCGGTCCGACGACCCGCACCGCCACCACGAGCAGGACGCCGCTGCCGATCGTGAGCGCCAGGTCCGCGAGACCGCGCAACGCCTGATCTACGACCTGTTGCCGAGCAAGGACGCCACCGGCCCGGCCTACGACCTGGACCTGACAGGTGCTCACATCGAGTACCTGGAGCTGGTGGATCGCCGTGTGGGCAAGCTAATTGCGCGCTATACGAACTTCTACGGCATCACGAGGTGGAACGGCGCGGAGTTCACCGGCGAGGTCCTGCTCACGAGCGCGGAGTTCAGGGGAAGGGCAGAACTGCACCACGCGAAGTTCCGCGGCGGAATCTCTTTGCTGGACGCAAAGTGCGATCGGGAACTGAACATCCGCCACGCTCTGATCGAGAAGTGGGTGGATCTCCGCGTCCACGCACCGCAGATCCAGCACGAGGAACTGAGCTTCGGCAAGCTCGACCGCCAACGGCTGCCCGAGAACTGGCGGATCGAGGACGACAAGCTCGTCACCTCGTGACGCGCTCCACCGCCTCCAACGCCGACTCCCACGGCAGATCCACGCCTTCTCCGTGCAGCAGCTCCACTCCGCCCGCGCGCAGCGTCGCGAGGTGCCCGTCCCAGGCAGGGTGCCGCGCGCTGGCCGGGCTGACCTGCGGGAGCACGACGACCGGCGTGTCCGACCCGATCGCCTCCGTGACCGTGGTCAGCGCCTGGTTGTCGCCGAGCCCCAACGCGAGCTTGGCGACGCTGTTCGCGGACGCGGGAGCCCAGAGGTAGCAGTCCACGACGGGGTGCGGGCGCGGTTCCGTCGGCAACCGCGACGCACCCCGCACGGGCAGCCCCGTCAGCTCGCGAAGCGGTTCCACGGCTCCCGCCGCCTCGAACCAGGTGAAAGCGTTGGGCGTCAACGTGATCGCCACCCGCCACCCCGCCGCGAGCGCGGGCACCACCACCCGCTCCCTGACGTCCAGCACACTGAACGTCGAGCTGCACATCAACCCCAGAACCCTCGCCACACTCCCCATCCCACCACGACGACGGGGCCGCCTCCCGACTGGGAAGCGGCCCCGCCACAACGTGCGAGTGCTAGTCGAAGAGCGCGGGAAGCGTGCTCTCCCAAGCGGTGCGCAGTTCGTCGAGGCCGAGCGTCGCCACGTCCTGGATGTCCAGGGCCGCGGCGTCGGGGTCGACGACGCCGATCTTCGTCCACGGCAGTCCGCGCACGGTGCACATGTCGGTGAAGCGCAGTTCCTCGCTGCGCGGCACCGCAACGAGCACCCGGCCAGCCGACTCGGAGAACAGCATCACGAACGGATCGGACTCCGAGGGCAGAACGACGCGAGCGCCGGTCTCCCCGTGCAGGCACGACTCCACGAGGGCCTGCACGAGGCCGCCCTCGGAGAGGTCGTGCGCGGCGGAGAGCATGCCGTCGCGGGAACCGGCCGCCAGGACCTCGCCGAGCAGCTTCTCGCGGGCGAGGTCGACCTTGGGCGGCTGACCGCCGAGGTGGCCGTGCACCACGTGCGCCCACTCGCTGCCGCCGAACTCGTCACGGGTCTCGCCGAGCAGCAGCAGGGTCTCCCCCGCCTCGTTGCCGATGCCCGAGGGCACCCGCCTGCGGACGTCGTCGAGGACGCCGAGCACGCCGACGACCGGGGTCGGCAGGATCGCCGTGCTGCCGGTCTGGTTGTAGAAGCTGACGTTGCCTCCGGTGACCGGCAGGCCCAGCTCGACACAGCCGTCGGCGAGGCCGCGAACGGCCTGCTCGAACTGCCACATGACCGCCGGGTCCTCGGGCGAGCCGAAGTTCAGGCAGTTGGTGACCGCGAGCGGGGCGGCGCCGGAGACGGCCACGTTGCGGTAGGCCTCGGCCAGCGCCAGCTTCGCGCCCACGTACGGGTCGAGCTTGCAGTAGCGGCCGTTGCAGTCGGTCGCCAGCGCGATGCCGCGACCGGTCTCCTCGTCGATGCGCAGCACGCCGGTGTCGTTGGGCTGCGCGAGAACCGTGTTGCCGCGCACGTAGCGGTCGTACTGCTCGGTGACCCACCCGCGCGAGCACAGGTTCGGCGAGGCGATCATCTTCAGGATCGTCTCGCGCAGTTCCTCCGGGGTGGACGGTCGAGCCAGCGCGTCAGGAGCGTTGGCGATCAACGCATCCTGGTCGGCCGGGCGCTCGATCGGCCGGTTGTACACCGGGCCCTCGTGCGCGACGGTGCGCGGCGGGACGTCGACGACGGTCTGGCCGTGCCAGTCGATCACCAGGCGGTCGCCGTCGGTGACCTCACCGATGACGGTGGCGATCACGTCCCACTTCGCGCAGACCGCCATGAAAGCGTCCACATTGGACGGTTCGACGACCGCGCACATCCGCTCCTGCGACTCGCTGGAGAGGACCTCGGCCGGGGTCATGCCCTCGGCGCGCAGCGGGACCAGGTCGAGGTCGACGTGCATGCCGCCGTCACCCGCCGAGGCCAACTCCGCTGTGGCACAGGACAATCCGGCGCCACCGAGGTCCTGGATGCCGACGACGATGCCCGACTGGAACAGCTCCAGGCAGCACTCGATGAGCACCTTCTCGGTGAACGGGTCACCGACCTGGACGCTGGGCAGCTTCTTGCGCTTGCCCGCGCTCTCGTCCCCGGAGAAGGTCTCCGACGCGAGCACGGACACGCCGCCGATCCCGTCCAGCCCGGTGCGCGCACCGAACAGGATGATCTTGTTGCCGGTCCCGGAGGCGTGCGCGAGGTGCAGGTCCTCCACGCGCATCGCGCCGACGCACAGCGCGTTGACCAGCGGGTTGCCCGCGTAGGTCTCGTCGAAGACGACCTCGCCGCCGATGTTGGGCAGGCCGAGGCAGTTCCCGTAGCCGCCGACGCCCGCGACGATGCCCGGCAGCACCCTGCGGGTGTCCGGGGCGTCGGCGGGGCCGAAGCGCAGCGGGTCCATCACGGCGAGCGGACGCGCGCCCATCGCGAGGATGTCGCGCACGATGCCGCCGACGCCCGTCGCGGCGCCCTGGTAGGGCTCCACGTAGGACGGGTGGTTGTGGCTCTCCACCTTGAAGGTGACCGCCCAGCCGTCGCCGATGTCGACGACGCCCGCGTTCTCACCGATGCCCGCGAGCATGTGCTCGCGCATCTCGTCGGTGGTGGTCTCGCCGAAGTACTTCAGGTGCACCTTGGAGGACTTGTACGAGCAGTGCTCGCTCCACATCACCGAGTACATCGCCAGTTCGGCGTCGGTGGGGCGACGGCCGAGGATCTCGCGGATCCTGGCGTACTCGTCGTCCTTCAGGCCCAGCTCGCGGAACGGCTGGGGGGTCTCGGGGTTCGCCGCCGCGTTCTCGACGGTGTCGGCGAGGTGCTCGGTTGTCGTCACGCCTTCACCACCGCGTCGAGAACGGACAGGAACATGCCGAGGCCGTCGTCCGTCGGCCCGGTCAGCGCGTCGATCGCGTGCTCGGGGTGCGGCATGAGCCCCACCACGCGCCCGCGGGCGTCGGTGACCCCGGCGATGTCGTTGCGCGAACCGTTGGGGTTGCCCCCGACGTAGCGCATGACGACGCGGCCCTCGGCCTCAAGTTCGTCCACAGTGGACTGATCAGCGACGTAGCGGCCCTCGCCGGACTTGAGCGGGACGAGGATCTCCGCGTCCGGCTCGTAGCGGGTGGTCCACGCGGTCCCCGCGTTCTCCACCTTCAGCCACTGGTCGCGGCAGACGAAGTGCAGACCGGCGTTGCGCAGCAGCGCTCCCGGCAGCAGCCCCGCCTCGCAGAGGATCTGGAAACCGTTGCAGATCCCCAGAACCGGCATGCCCTTCTTGGCGGCGTCGATCACCTCGGTCATCACCGGGGCGAACTTCGCGATCGCCCCGCATCGGAGGTAGTCGCCGTAGGAGAACCCGCCGGGGACGATGACGGCGTCCACCCCGCGCAGGTCGTGGTCGGCGTGCCAGAGCGGCACCGCCTCGGCCTCGGCGTAGCGCGCGGCGCGGGCCGCGTCGACGTCGTCGAGGGTGCCGGGGAAGGTGATCACCCCGATCCGTGGGCTCATGATTCGACCCTGCGGACGGTGAAGTCCTCGATCACCGTGTTGGTCAGCAAGGTCTCGGCGATCTTGGCGAGCGCGGCGTCGTCGACGGAGTCGTCGACCTCCAGCTCGAATCGCTTGCCCTGGCGGACGGAGCTGACCCCGTCGAAGCCGAGGCGCGGCAG
This sequence comes from Allokutzneria multivorans, assembly GCF_039537405.1. Taxonomy (NCBI): domain Bacteria; kingdom Bacillati; phylum Actinomycetota; class Actinomycetes; order Pseudonocardiales; family Pseudonocardiaceae; genus Allokutzneria; species Allokutzneria multivorans. The sequence continues at coordinate 529,660 of NZ_BAABAL010000006.1, forward strand.
CGCGTTGGCCACCGCCTGTCCTTGTGGGTCGAGGATTTCCTGCTTGGGCATGACGTCAACGACGACACGGGCCACTGGTCGCACTCCCGGTTTTTGCGGCTCGGCGGGCAGCCGCAGACTACCTGACCAGCGGGTTCGAACCTTCTCCAGAGTTGGTGCTCACGGGCGTGAGCTGCGCCGCAGATCAATTTCACCTGTTCGCCGTCCGTTCGCCCTCCGCGAGAGGGATGGCCCGCTCCGGTTCCGCGAGCCAGGCTGGATGCATGCGGGTACTCGTACTAGGTGGAACGAAGTTCCTGTCCAAGGCCGTCGCGACCGAGCTGGTGCGGCGCGGCCACGACGTCCTCTGCGCGGCGCGGGGCGCCTCGGGTGAGGTCCCGGCGGGCGCCAAGCTGATACGCGTCGACCGCAACGACCCAGAGGGCTTCGCGCCGTTGGCCGGCGAGCACTTCGACTCCGTCATCGACGTGGCCACGATGTCGCTGACCTGGGTCAACGAGGCCCTCGAAGCGCTGGCCGCGAACGCGGGCCACTGGACCTTCGTCTCCTCGATCAGCGTCTACGCCGACCACGGCCCCCTCGGCCAGGACACCTCCGCCAAGACCCTGGAACCGCTGCTGGAGACCACCGACGCGCGGACCCCGGCGGACAACCCGGCGGCCTACGGACGGATCAAGGTCGCCAGCGAGAACCGGGTGCTCGAAGCGCTCGGCGAGCGCGCGTTCATCCCCCGCCCCGGCCTGATCACCGGGCACGAGGACTGGTCGGACCGCTTCGGCTACTGGCCCGCGCGCTTCTACCAGGGCGGGCGGGCCGTGGTCCCGGACTCGCCGGAGCAGCCCGCACAGTACGTCGACGTCCTTGACCTGGCGAACTGGCTGGTCGACGCCTCGGAGCAGCGGTTGGGCGGCGTCTTCGACGCGATCGGCCCGATCACACCGCTCCCGGAGATGATCGCCGAGATCGCCGAGGTCGCTGGGCAGGACATCGAGCTGGTCCCGCTCGCGGAGGCGAAGCTGGCCGAGGCCGGGGTGAACCCGTGGGCGGGAGCGCGGTCGCTGCCGCTGTGGGTGCCCGGCAACCACGGCATGCTCGCCCACGACCCGAAGCCCGCGGCCGACGCCGGGTTGCGTCACCGCTCGCTGGGCGATGCCACCAGGGCGGCCTTGGAGAACGAGCTGAGCCTCGGCCTCGAGCGCGAACGCCGTTCCGGCCTCACCCATGAGGAGGAGGCCGAGCTGCTGCTCCTGTCCTGACCGCGTGCGGCGGGCCGCTCGGCCGGCCCGCCGCACGGCCGTCGCGCTCCTAGACTCGGGCCATGCGGATCACCCACTACGGCCACTCGTGCGTGCTGCTGGAGACCGGATCGGCGCGCCTGCTGCTGGACCCCGGCACGTTCTCCTCGGGCTTCGAGGGGCTGACCGAGCTGGACGCGGTCCTGGTGACCCACCAGCACTTCGACCACCTCGACCTGGAGCGGCTGCCCGACCTGCTCAAGGCCAATCCGCGCGCAGAACTGGTGCTGGACAAGGGTTCCGCCCCTTCGGTGGTCGATCTCGGCGCGCCGCTGAAGGTCGTCGAGCCCGGCGAGGTGCTGAGCATCGGCGGTGTCCGGGTCGACGCGGTCGGCGGGGATCACGCCACGATCTACGGTGCCCTGCCCGGTATCCCGAACCTCGGCTACGTGATCGGCGACGGCGCGTTCTACCACCCCGGTGACGCGTTGTTCGTGCCCGGCCAGGACGTCGACGTGCTCGGCCTGCCGACCGAAGCACCCTGGCTGAAGCTCGCCGAAGCGGTCGACTTCATGAACGCCGTCGCCCCCCGGGTCGCGGTGCCGATCCACGAGGCGCTGCTGGCCCGGCCGGAGCTGTACTACGGCTGGTTCGACCGGCTCAGCGCGGAGAAGACCGAGGTCCGTGGCCTGAAGCACGCCGAAGCGGTGGAACTCTGACCTCCGCGTAGGTCCCCGGGATCGCGCCGTCGCGCAGCGCGTCCTCCACCGCGTCGAACAGCGCCCACCGGTACGGGTGGCGGGCGAGGTCGGCGGCGTCGACGGTGATCCGTACCAGCTCGGCGCGGCGCGGGATCATCGCGAACTCCGCGCGCTGGCCGATGCGCCGCACGCGCCCGCGCCAGTGCGTTCCAGTCTTGAGGTCGTGCACGCCGTTGGCATCCGCGCAGACCGTGAAGCCGTGGCGCCGCAACGCGGTCATCGTGCCCAGCGACACCGTCTCGTCCAGCAGCGCGAAGCAGTCGGTCACCAATCCACGCACCTCCAAGGAAGCCACCGTCGCGATCAGCCGCAACCCGGCCTCGTGCGCGGGCAGCGAAGGCTTGCGCCTGGCCCTCCGCTGCTGCGGCACGAACACGGGAGAACGCCCGAAACCGTTGAGCACCAAGGCGTCCCCGGTGCTCCGGCGGAATCTGACCCAGCCCACTGCTGACTGTTCGGGCAGTGGGTTCACCAACAGGGACAACGGGACGCGGAGCCGGTCCAGCTCGTCGGCGACGGACGCGCAGTGCTCAAGGGAGCCCGCGTCGACGCCGGAGAGCGAGACCAGGAGCCTGGTAGCCACGCCCCCAGTGAGCACGACCGAGGTGACCAGCGGCTTTACCCCAGGTGAGCGCGGAAACCCGGTGCGGCGAACTCTCAGGCGGGTGAGGGCCAGTCCGCCATCGAGCGGCCGGTGATCATCTCGTAGGCCCGCAGGTAGCGCTCGCGGGAGGCCTCGACGATCTCGGCGGGCAGAGCGGGCGGCGGCGTGTCGCTCGCACGGTCCCACCCGGAGGCGGGCGAGGTCAGCCAGTCGCGCACGAACTGCTTGTCGAAGGACAGCTGCGTCCGGCCGGGCTCGTAGCCCTCGGCGACCCAGAACCGCGAGGAGTCCGGCGTCAGCACCTCGTCGCCGAGCACCAGCGCACCGCCGGCGTCCGTGCCGAACTCGAACTTCGTGTCGGCCAGGATCACGCCGCGCTCCAGGGCGTGCTCGGCCGCGCGCGCGTAGACCTTCAGCGTCAGCTCGCGCAGCCGCTCGGCCTTCTCCTGCCCGACCTCCTTCACCACGGCCTCGAAGGAGACGTTCTCGTCGTGCGCGCCGATCTCGGCCTTGGTCGCCGGGGTGAAGATCGGCTCGGCCAGCCGCGAGGACTCCACCAGCCCGGCGGGCAGCTCCACGCCGCACACCGCGCCCGTGCGCTTGTAGTCCGAGAGACCGGAGCCGGTCAGGTAGCCACGCGCCACGCACTCCACCGGCTCCATCGCCAGGCGCCGCACCAGCAGCGCGCGGCCCCGGACCTCGTCGGGGATGCGCGGGTCGTCGTGCGCGACCAGGTGGTTCGGCACCAGGTCGGCGAGCAGCTCGAACCAGAACACGCTCATCGCCGTGAGCACGCGCCCCTTGTCCGGGATGGCGGACTCCAGCACGTGGTCGTACGCGGAGATGCGGTCCGAGGCGACCAGCAGGAGGTGCTCGTCGTCCACGGCGTGGAGCTGGCGGACCTTACCTGCGGCGATCTGCGGGTACTCGGCAAGCGTTGGCACGGGCCAACCCTAGACGGCGCTCACCTTCAGCAGATCCCGAAAGGCTTGGGGATCACCCCTGCCTGCAACAGACTTGAGCTCGAATCCCCTGTCAGAGGAGGAAAATCGCCGTGCGCCGACCCCTCTCAGCCCTCGCGTTGACCGCCGTCGCAGTGTTCGGCTTCACAACCCCCGCCTCCGCCGGCCCCCAGGCCATGGCCGAGCTCAACGAGAGCGAGCGCAAGATCTGCGCGGAGAACCCGATCCGCTGCCTGGCCGCGCTCGCGGTCGCCAAGGTCGCCACGGACGAGTCCACCTCCGCGTTCCCCTCGCAGTCCTACGACGGGACCCAGCGCGACGCCGCGCGGCACTGCATGTGGCAGTCCCTGCTGAGCGCCGACCACGGCAGCGCCTACGCCAAGCGCTGGGGTGACGCGCACGAGGAGAACCCCGCGCCCCCGGCCAGCCACGAGATGGACTTCCACAACAACGCCGTCGCCAGGGCCTGGGGCGGGCAGCTCGCGCGGAACAAGCTCGTCGCGCACTGCACGACCTCGGCGCGGGCGGCGGCTTTCAAGGACTACGGCGACAAGCAGCGACTGGTGTACATCGTGAAGTGAGGTCCCACAGAGGGTGACGACGCGCAAGGCAGAACTTCCACCGATCGAAGCCCCGCATCGACGGCCGACGTTTCCGCCTGCGCCAGTAACGTCATTATCTCCGACTGAACTCCGAGGGAGCGCATCCATGTCACCAGGCCGGCTGTACCGCAGCCTCGCCGTCCTGCTCTGCGGCTTCGCCCTGCTCGCGACCGGCACCACGGCCATGGCGGCGACCCCGCCCCCGGCGGTGGCGCAGGGCTCGCCGTTCTCCGTGTTCGACTACTACCACCTGCCCGGCAGCGACAAGATCGGCTGGTCCCCGGTCGACAAGGCCGTGAAGTACCACGTCCTGGTCGTGAAGACCGGGCAGCCGACGACCACCTTCCGCACGGTCAAGGCCACCGACGACCAGTTCTTCGAGATCCTGGTCGGCAAGAAGTTCAGCCCGGACCGGGCGGCCCCGAACACCGCGTACGACCTGCGGGTCCAAGCGGAGTTCAAGGGCGGCCGCACGAGCGAGCTGTCCAAGGAGCCGATCGTCTACACCAAGGCTCCGGACTCCGGATCGCTGCTGGAGAGCATCGGCTCCTGAGGGGTCACTGCCGGGCCAGCGCGACCGAGAGGTCCACGACCAGCTGGTCCGGCACGTCCTCCCCGCGCAGCCTCCGCTGCTCGAAACCCTGCACCAGCGCGCCGATGCCGAGCGCGAGCTGGCGCGCCCGCTCCGGCCCGATCACCGCGCCGCTCTTGTCCGCCCTGCCCACCAGGGCCTCGGCGAACTGGTGGTCCGAGCGCTGGGCGATCTCACGCAGGCGCGTGCTGACGACCGGGTCGCTCTGCGCCTGCCCGGCCAGCTCCATCTCGAAGGCCAGCAGCTGCGCGGCCTCCTTGGTACCGGCCGCGCACAGCCGCCCGTGCACGTAGACACCGATGACCTGTTCGAGGCCGAGCCGGGGGTCCCCCAACTGGCGCAGTTCGGCGATCACCCGCCAGTGGATGTCCTCCACCACGGCGACCAGCAGGTCCCGCTTGCTCCCGAAGATCGAGTAGATGGCGCCCGTCGTCAGCCCTGCCCGCCCGGCGATCATGCCGAGCGAGGCGCCGCGGTGGCCCTCCTCGACGATCACGTCCCGCGCAGCGTCCAGCAGGGCGGCGCGGTTGCGCGCTTTGCCTTCCAAGCGAGCGACCACGCGGACGACCCCCTCGACACCACAACGCTTGAGCGGAACTTGACCTCCGCACACATTGTCGGGTCGCCCCGCCGCGCGGTACCCCACTGCATCCAGGGTCCTGATTTAACCGAATAAGGTTCACGTACGCGAACCAGCGCTGCTCGATCATTCGGTGTACGCACGGTTGACGGCCGTTCGGCCCAGCGATTGAACTCCGCCGCTACAGAATCGGTTCCGGTGCGTACCCGACGGCCTTGGGGTGGCGGTCCATGACCTCCTCGACCCGCTCCACGACGGCGCCGACCTGAGCCGACGCGGCTCCGGTGAAGGGCAGCCGGTCCGCGAGCAACCGGTCCAGGTCCTCGCGCCCGAGCGGGAACCGCTCATCCGCCCCGAGCCGGTCGAGCAGCTCGTTGCGCTCGGTCCCCCGCTCGCGCATGGCCAGCGCGGAGGCCACCGCGTGCTCCTTGATCAGCTCGTGCCCGGTCTCCCTGCCGACCCCTGCGCGGACCGCCGCCATCAGCATCTTCGTGGTTGCCAGGAACGGCAGGTAGCGGTCCAGCTCGCGGCTGATCACCGCGGGGAACGCGCCGAACTCGTCCAGCACCGTCAGGAAGGTCTCGACCAGGCCGTCGAAGGCGAAGAACGCGTCCGGCAGCGCGACCCTGCGCACCACCGAGCAGGACACGTCGCCCTCGTTCCACTGGTCGCCCGCCAGCTCGCCCACCATCGAGGCGTACCCGCGCAGGATCACCGCGAGCCCGTTCACGCGCTCGCAGGAGCGGGTGTTCATCTTGTGCGGCATGGCGCTCGACCCGACCTGGCCCGGCTGGAAGCCCTCGGTCACCAGCTCGTGGCCCGCCATCAACCGGATCGTCTTCGCCAGCGAGGAGGGCCCCGCCGCGAGCTGCACCAGCGCCGTCACCACCTCGAAGTCCAGCGAGCGCGGGTAGACCTGCCCGACGCTGGTGAACACCGCGTCGAAGCCCAGGTGCTCGGCGATCCGCCGCTCCAGCTCCAGCAGCTTCTCGGCGTCACCACCCAGCAGGTCCAGCATGTCCTGCGCCGTGCCGACCGGCCCCTTCACGCCCCGCAACGGGTAGCGCTCCAGCAGGTTCTCCACCCGCCCGAACGCCACCAGCACCTCATCCGCCGCCGTCGCGAACCTCTTGCCCAGCGTCGTCGCCTGCGCCGCCACGTTGTGCGAGCGGCCCGCGATCACCAGCTCGGCGTTCTCCGCCGCCAGCTTCGCCAGCCGCTCCAGCAGCGCCACCGCGCGGTCCCTGACGAGCTCCAGGCTCAGCCGCACCTGGAGCTGTTCCACGTTCTCCGTGAGGTCGCGGGAGGTCATGCCCTTGTGCACGTGCTCGTGCCCGGCCAGGGCGTTGAACTCCTCGATCCTGGCCTTCACGTCGTGCCTGGTGACCCGCTCGCGCTCCGCGATCGAGGCCAGGTCGACCTGCTCGACCACCCGCTCGTAGTCCGCCACCGCGCTCGACGGCACGTCGACACCGAGGTCCGCCTGCGCGCGCAGCACGGCCAGCCAGAGCCTGCGCTCCAGCACCACCTTGTGTTCCGGGGACCAGATCCGGGCCAGCGCCGCGGAGGCGTAGCGGTTGGCCAGCACGTTCGGGATGCGGGGCTTCGAGCTCACGCCGAAGAGCCTAGGCGAGGGCCCCACGCCCAGCTCAGCAGCTCCGGCGTGAGGTCGCGAACAAAAAAAGACCCGGCCCTGCGTTTCCGCAAGAACCGGGTTCGGTAGCTAGACCATAACACTCATCAACGCGATCATCAAATCTCTTCTCACCACCCAGTGGGTCTCGCGTGCGATCCGACCTGGGAGGGCATCTGGTGCGCGCGGAAATCGTCGGAGCGGAGCCGACGCCACCAGTGCCCTCCCACTCCGTCGGCAGCGCCGCCGCGGAGGTCCCCCGCCGTCGGCATCGCATGTGGATTGACCGTGGCGACCGGAACCCATGTCCGAGCCATCTTCAACGGGAGGCTCAGATCACTGTCGTTGGAGAACACCATGGCCGCGTCGACCTGGTGGGTCAGAACATCGACCAACAGGTGGTTGACGACGTTCACGTCAGACCCCTTCTCCTCGAAGGTCGCGACCGACGCCAGCAGCGCTGGTTCTCCCTGGGGGCCGATGACCTCCCGCACGGGCAGCCAGTCCGGCACCTGATCGCCGCCGGGGGAGAACACCTGACGCGGGCGACCTCCGCTCCTGTCGACGAGCAGGCCCGTGCTGGTGCGGGGCATGTACTTGCCGTAGGCGACAAGGACATTGCCGCAGTGGTGCTTCAGCGCTCCGATGTAGGTCTCCTGGTCGGCGAGCGAACTCGGGTCGTTCTCGCGCTCGCGCAGCGCGGTGCAGTACACGATTCGGTCAAGGACGGGGTTGGGCCAGAGCCGGGGGTTGATGAGGCTCGTCGCCAGGCCGCCGATGTCCAGCCAACGCCACCCCGCCGTTCCCTTCCCGCAATGGGCACGCGCGCCGTAGTAGACGTTGAACGCGTCGACGTAGACGCCCACTCTGGTCGGTCGCTTGACGGCATTCGGATCGATCACTCGGGGCAAGATAGCCACATTCACAGTTTGCGCCCCTGGCAAACCGTCCCCCAATAGCATGCTCTTCGCCCGACGATTCGCGACAAGGGCGGAAACGAATCACCGATAACACTTTCCAAGTTGGCACATAAAACGACAAAGCCGCAGCTCAGGGCCGCCCACGCAAAAGAAAACCGGAGAGCGGCCTACTGGCGGCTCTCCGGCTTGGGAATTTAGCGTTGAACGCTGCTGCAAGTGTAGCACCCCATGACCGCAGCATCATCTACTTCAACGCGATCGCTGTCCGCCGACCCCTACGCGCGCCACGTGACAGCCCGGCTCCTGGACTACTTCGCCGACACCACGCCGTGGCCGCGTCGGCTCTGGGATGCCAGCAGCGCGCTGGCGTTGCGCGAGGCGGCGGAGGCAGGTGACTGGGTCAGCACGCGAGTCCTCTCCCCGGGCGCGGTCTCCTGGTACCTGCGCGCGCTGGAACGGCAACTCGGCCCGGACAGAGGGCTCGGCGATTCGCGACTGCGCCAGGAGCTCACGACGCTCCTGCGCTCGGGACTGGCACCGAACAGCCGCGAGCGGCGGCGGCTGGTGCAGCTGATGCCTTTGATCACCAACGGATATCTCGGGCGTTGGGCGGGTGCCGTGGACTCGACGAAGACGCTGTCCCCCGAGCGGCTCGCTCGTGCGGTGGCCACACATCTCCTCGACTGCGGGCACAGCTCCGGCTACCTGCACCGATGGGCGCGCGCCTTGAGCACGGATTCCGACGCCACGCTGGCCGACTTGCTGCACGATGCCTGCCGCCTTGCGGATCAGGACGATCGCGCGTTCGACGTGCTGGTGCCATTCGTCTCGATTCCGGACAAGCAGTCGCTCGCCAAGCACTTGCCGGAATGGGGCTCGCCGTCGCGCGCTGCGGCGTGGTTCGCCGAGCAGAAGATCGACCATCCGCCTAGGCCCTGTCCTGCAAGTGGTTGCGCTGTGCGTTCCGGTCACGGTGTCGCCGAGGTTCGGGTGTCTTCAAGACCAGCAAACCCCTCTGTTGATCATCGCTAACCGCCGCAAACCCTGCGGTCTTGCGGGGTTTGCTGTCGTTGAAGACGACTGGGGCGGGGGTTGGGTGGTCTTGAAGACCTGCAAACCTGACGACTTACCGGACAGGGCCTAGGCACAACGGCGCCTTCCGCTATATGTTCACCGCGAAGGACGTCGTGGCCGCGGCGCGAGAGGCGGGAAGCAGGGTGCGCCGCCTCGAAGCACGCCGTTCTTACTCACGCCGCGTCACGAAGCGCCTGGAGCCGTTGGGCAAAGTGTGGATCGCAGGCCACACGACGCCACTGCCCCTGCTCCCACCTGAGCGCGGCATCAAAATCCTCTCCCTGGAGAGCGAAGGAACCATGTACGCCGTCAACCGCAGCGACCGGCTTGACGAAGCATTGGAGTTGGCGTCGCAGCTGAACTCCGGAACAGAGGCTTCAGCGGTCTCGGGAGCCTGGGCGGCGATCGAGTCGTTGCTGTTCCACCCCGGCGACAAAGCGGACGTCGAAGAAGGCCGTGCCGTTTCGGCGGACCGCCTCGCCGGGATCATTGCGTGCTCGTGGCCTCAAGCGGAGCTGACCACCTTGGGGTACAAGCACAAACCGCTCCAACCGGACCAGATCTCGAAACGGTTGAAGTCCTGCCGCACGAGCGTCGAGCGCTGCGAGGTGGTGGCGGAGGCGCTGGTGGCGGGGACACCGCTCGCGCTGCCCTCCTACAACGACATCGCCGCCGCTGAGCGGATGAGGGCCGTGCTGCGGGCGCCGCACGGCCAGCTGATGGACGTCCGGCACGTCTTCCAGGGCGTGTTCCGGCGGCTCTACCGGCAGCGCAACATCGTCATGCACGGTGGCAGCACCGCCGCCATCGCGCTGGACCCGGCGCTGCGCACGGCCGCACCGCTGCTCGGGGCCGGGCTCGACCGCGTCGTGCACGGGCGGTTGAGCAGGGGGATCGACCCGCTCGAGCTGGCCGCGCGGGCGGAGAACTCGCTCGCACTGGTCGGCGACCCGCTCGGACCAGCGGTCACACGGTTGCTGGAGTAGGGCCGCTTTCCCTTTGGCAGCAAGGAGTCCCGCGTGACCCGGACGCGCCGGAGCAGGGTCCGTGCCATCACGGTGAGCAACGAACTAGATTGGGTCGGTCGCTAGCTCTGGGAGGTTCGCCGGTGTCGGCTGGGTCTGAGTCGTTCGTCCACCTGCACGTGCACACCGAGTACTCGATGCTGGACGGTGCGGCGAAGATCGCTCCGCTGTTCGCTGAGGCGCAGCGGTTGGGGATGCCAGCGGTGGGCATGACCGATCACGGGAACATGTACGGGGCGGATCAGTTCTACCAGCAGGCGAAGAAGTT